>CAWAIV010000012.1:0-414746 GCA_963782145.1 uncultured Pseudomonadota bacterium | reverse complement strand
ATTGGTAGCGTCCCTGCAGTCATGAGCGGCTCAATTGCCAGCCGAAGCATTCGCGTGTATGAGGGCCGGCGTGAGCCCCGCAGATCATGAATTTGCCGACTAGGATTGGCGTCGCAGACCCATGCGCGTTGATGGAACTGTTGAATTGTCGAGCCCCGCGACCGATGCCGTATTGGCGGCCGAGCGCCTGCTCGTGCTGTTTCCGGGCTATTCGGCGCCGAGCGGTTCGGAGCCGTTCGCCGATGCAACGATGGTCGGCAATGCATTCGCGCGGCTGCTCGCCATGGTGCGCCGCCCGGCGACGCGTGATCACGTCCGCTTTTATCGTGATTTTTATGCCAATCCGCGCAGCCCCGCCTATATGGCCGAGCGGCTGCGCGCTTTGTTCGGGAGCGGCGAGGGCAGGCGGAGAACGCTTGTGCTCGATCCCAAGCTCGACGGCGAAGACGCTACGGCCGGTTGGGCCGGCGACATTCACCGCAGCGCCGATAGCTTGGCGCGCTCGCCTGGCGACTTGGCGGAACAGATGCGCGCGCACGACGCGGTTCTGTTGCTGCATTCGGATGCGCTCGGCCTCGGCCTTGGCGCCCTTGAGCGGCGTCTGGTCGGCGCATTTCCGGCCGGCGTGTTCGTGCTCAACGGACGCCGCCGGCTCTACCGGCTCGATGCGCGCATGCAACGCCGCCTGCGCCGCCGCCGCGTCCTTGCCGAAACGCGTATCGTCGAAGCCGCCTTGGCGCGCGTGGTGCCGATCCTTGCCTGGCTGCTCGCCGGTTTCGATCGGTTTGCATCGCGCAAGCCGACCTGATCCGGTACACGCCGATGTCGGGAACAGCGACCAAAGAAAAGATTCGCGACTGGTGGGCCGACGCGCCCATGACCTACGGCGATCGGCACGGCGGCACGCAATTCGTGCGCCCGGACGGAACCGTCGAAGTCGTGGAGATCGGATCGCGGCGTTTCTTCGAATTGGCCGATGAACGATTCCTCTCGTGGAACGTTCCGCTGCATACGGAAGAGGGCCCGTTCGCGGCAATTTTTCCCTATACGCGGATGCAGGGACGTCGCGTCCTGGAGATCGGATGCGGCATGGGCTGCATGGCGATGAACTGGGCCAAGCACGGCGCCGAGGTCACCGCCATCGATCTCAATCCGGTTTCCGTCGCGCAGACGCGGCGCCGCTTCGAATTGTTCGGCCTGCAAGGCGATATCCGGCAAGTCGACGCCGAGGTACTGCCGTTTGCCGATAACAGTTTCGACTATGTCTATTCGTGGGGCGTCCTGCACCACACGCCGGGAACCGCCGGAGCCGTTGAGGAGATCCGGCGCGTGCTCAAGCCGGGCGCCGAAACCGGCGTCATGCTCTATCATCGCCGCTCCTTCCTCTACATGATAACGGTCGCCTATCAGGAAGGCTGGGTGAATCTCGAACGGCTGTTTCTCGATTCCCTCGGCCTTGCCAGCCGCTATGGCGACGGCGCGCGGGAAGAGGGCAACCCGCATACTTGGCCGGTGACGCGCAGTGAAGTTCGACAGGAGCTTTTCCGCTCGTTTCGCGACGTCGATATTCGCGTTCTGGGTACGGACGTTCCGCCTATTCTGTCAGCGTGGAAGCCGCATTTGGGCGAGACCATGAGCAAGGCGTCGCTGGCCGCCCTGGCGCGGCGGTTCGGCTGGAGCCTATGGATTACGGGGACCAAGTAACGATCGCGTTGAGGCGGAGGCGTGCCGGTCGATGAATTGGATCAGATGAGAAAGCACATCCGTTGAGCCGCCAGTTCCGACCACTAGACCCGGAGATCGCCGGCGATTGGGATGCGCTGGTCGCGGCATCGCCCGACGGCTGGGCGTTTTCGCTCGCGCCCTGGCAGCGCCTCATCCTGGCCGTCGAACGGTGGGGCCTGCGCGATTACAGCTTTGCCTATTACGAAAACGGCCGTCTTGTTGCGGTCATGCCATTGCAATTGAGTTCTGTCACAAACCGCATGACGTCTTCGGGATGGGGCGGCAGCGGCCCGGTCATCGCCGGCGATCTCGACGCCGCGGCGCGCGAGCGGGTGCTGCGCGTTACCTTGGATCATGCCCGCGCGCTTGCGCAGGAGGCGGGCGCCGCCGTTCTCGACATGGCGATGTTTCCGGTGACCCGCAGCTCGATCGCGCAACGATGGGGCGTCAATCCCTTCGTCTTTTTTGGATTCAAGGATACCTCGCACATTTCGCAGGTCATCGATCTATCTCCGAGCGAGGATGAGCTGTTTGCCGCGATCTCGCCGAAAACCAAGCCGCTGCTGCAACGAGCCCTCGATAATGGCATCGAGGTCCGCCGCGTCGACTGGGCCGAATTCCTGGATGCCTACTACGACTGTCATTGCGAGACCTACACCCGCACCGGCGTCGATCCGCATCCAAAGGCCTACTTCTCCGGCATCGCGCACGAGATGGCGCCGCGCGGCCATGCGGTCCTGCTCGCCGCCTTCACCACGGCGGGCGAGCCGATCGCCTTTCACAATGCCGCGCGGTTCGGCGTGGGGGCCCTTTACCATACCGGTTGTTCGCGCGCGCAGGCGCTCGATCTCGGCGCCAACCATCTGTTGCTGTGGCGCTCGATCCTTCTTGCCAAGCAGGATGGCGTAGGCTGGTTCGATGTCGGCACGATCATCCCGGGAGCGACCGATCCGAAGCTCAAGGGATTGACCCTGTTCAAGACGCGGTTCGGCGGCGAGCCGCATCGCTACATCCATTGCGAAATGGAACTGCCGGCACGCGCCCCGGCGGCCGCGCCGGCGGAAACGCCACCCGCCGAGAATTGTGACGAACCGGCGACAGCGCCGCCGCCGGAATCGACGGATCTTGGCGACGCGGAAGGCGCGGCGCGGGTGCCGCAATCGGCGCCGCCTCGGCCGCAAGGCGGCCTTGCCGGGCTGCTACGGCGCGTTTTGCGCGCGCTTGCACGGGCGCTGCGCGGTGGCTGAGTTTGCCTTGATTGACCGGCGCCAAGTGACGGATTCCCTGCGGTTTCCGCGCTTGACATTGGTCGGGATATTAGGTGTTTTGGGGCCATCATGAACCGAATGGCTCCACTCGTTTTCCTCGTGTAGGTCCGGAATTAACAAGAACGCCCGCCCGAGCAGGATGAGTACGATATGACGGAAGTGCGAGTCATCCGCCCCCCTGGGTTTTGGCCCACGCTGAACCTGCGCGAGATAATCTTTTATCGCGAGCTGGTCTGGGTGTTCGTCAAGCGGGGCATCTTCACCCGCTATCGGCAGATGGCGCTCGGCATCACCTGGTCCTTTCTTGAGCCGCTCGGTCTCCTGCTGCTGATGAGCATCGTTTTCGGCTACCTCATCCGCGTGCCGACGGAAGGCTTCCCCTTCACGGTGTTCGTGGCGACGGCGCTCATTCCGTGGATGTATTTCAGCAAGGCGACGAACGCGGCGGCCAACAGCCTGCACGAGCAGCTTGCGATCATTTCCAAGATCTATTTCCCGCGCATCATCATCCCGGTTTCGGCGGTGATCCGCGAATTCTTCGATTCATTGGTGCTGTTCGTCATCATGATGCTGTTGAACATGGGCTTCGGTTATTGGCCGACGTGGCGCATGATCTTGATGCCTTTCTTGCTGCTGTACATCACGCTGCCGGCGCTCGGTGTCGGCCTCGCCGTCTCCTCGATATCGGTGAAATACCGCGACTTCCGACCGCTGCTCACCATCATCTTGCAGGCCGGTTTCTACGCCACGCCGATTTTCTATCCGGCCAACCTCATTCCGGCGCGCATATTGCCGTTCTACCAGCTCAATCCGATGTACTGGGCGGTCGAATTCTGCCGCTGGATGATGCTCAGTCGGCCGTTGACGATCACGCCGTCTTTGTATTTTTCCCTGGCGCTGAGCGTATTAGTCATCATCTTCGGCTATTACGCCTTCGCCATCTATGAGCGGGATGTGGTCGATGCTCAATGACGACGTCATCATCCGCGTTGAGGGGCTCGGCAAGCGCTATCTTGTGCCGCAGAAGCACGAGGTCGATTACAGCCAGCAGCCGACGATGCGGCGGCGGCTCAAGGAGTTTTTCCCGTCGCTCCTGGGTGCCGGCGAGACCGATTTTTTCTGGGCGCTGCGCGACGTTTCCTTCGAGGTGAAGCGGGGCGAGGTGCTCGGCGTCGTCGGCGAAAACGGCTCGGGCAAGAGCACCTTGCTGAAGATTCTGTCCGGGGTGACGCCGCCGACGGAAGGCTACGCTGAGATCAAGGGCCGCGTGGGGTCCCTGCTCGAAGTCGGCACCGGTTTTCATCCCGATCTCACCGGCCGCGAAAACATCGCGTTCAACGGCTCGCTCTTGGGCATTCGCAATGCCGAAATCCGCTCCAAGATCGACGCGATCATCGAATTTTCCGGCATCGGCGAATTCATCGATGTGCCGGTCAAGCGCTATTCCAGCGGCATGTATGTGCGGCTCGCCTATGCAGTTGCCTCCTTGCTGCAATCGGAGGTCATGATTCTCGACGAGGTCCTGGCGGTTGGCGACGAGCATTTCCGTGGCAAGACGCAGGATCATATCCGGAAGACTACCAGCGCCGGCAAAACGATACTGTTCGTTAGCCACAATCATAAAGCCGTCGCCCAAATATGCGACCGCGGGATCATCCTGAACGAAGGAAAAGTAGTATTTGAGGGACCGGCAAGAGAAGTATGCGGAATACCAGAGCCGCCAATACGTCGTTCTCGAAAAGCCATCGGCGGACACGGAAGGGTCGACAGCCGAACAGGAGCCGGCGAAAGATATAAAGCGCCATTTTGAAACACGGTCATTTGCTGACATCTCACAAGCGCCTCGGCTGCGTCAGCAGGGGGTGAGCGCGCCGACAGGCGTGTTAAAATGGATATCGATCATGATTTGGATGGCAGTCCTTGCGCAAAATTCACGACGTTCGATGGAATGCGAGTGCGTATTGGCTTTTCAGGGCTTGCCGAGCCTGAAAAGGCCTTCTTTTCGGTGCTGGTGCATAATTCCGACAACGACCGGGTATTGACGGCGCATTCGACCCATATTGGCCAACATCTTAATGTCGGTTCTTCCGGCGTGGTAGAGTGTGTCGTTCCCTCGCTGCTTCTGGGCGACGGCCTTTTTTAGCATCATGATCAATTCTGAGATCTACGATTTCGTTGAACGCCGCCTGGTAACTCAAGATTGTGTGCCGCGCGCCACCTATGTCCAGGTGAGCGTTGAAGATCGCATTCCGGGTACCGGACATGACGAATACCGCGGTTATGCGATGCTCTCGCAATGGAAGATCTCAACACGACGGATGATGCAGAACAAACGCTGGCTGCGGAATGACGGCTATGCCTTGCAGTTCTGCTAATTCTTGTCAGTCGCAAAAGACGGTAAAGTTTATTTCGTTCCCAAAGAACGGGATATACTTGGTCCGCGTGTTGTTGGGCCGCTATTTCCAATTATTGTGGTCGCTGGACGATTTGATGTTGCTGGAGGAAACGGACGCAGAGATGGCGATTTTCGCCGCGCATGGCGTCCCGTCGTTAAGCGTTAGCCACGGAACGTTGGATTGGACAACTCAGACGGCAAACGATCTCAACCATTCTGACGTCGTTCGGCCATGGATCGACGTTCCGGTTGTTGTTTTTAACTCGTCATCCACTCGATGCGCTGCTATCGCTTTATATGCATAACAAATATCAGGCAGGAACAGAGCCGAAAAGCCACATTGCCAACTTCGCAGATCTCGTCAACGACCCTGTTATGGGGCTCGATAAGTTTATTCGATTTCATAATTTATGGGTCGCCAAACCAATGCTTTTGATCATTTGGTATAAAGACTTGCGCGCCAATACGGAACAGGAAATTATGCGGCTGCTCAAGTTTATTGATGGACCGTTGGATCGGGCCGCCCTGAAAAAGGCAGTTCAGTTTTCCTCTTTCGACAATATGAAAAGTCTAGAACTCAACGATAATGCTCCTCGCTATAAATCGTCCGGGTTCAAGATCTTTTCCACCGGCGATCGGCAAAATCCGAATGCCTATCACCTTCGCCAGGGTCTGGTCGGTGGTTACGCCGATCATTTGACCGCTGAGCAGAGCGCTCTATTTGTAGACCGAATTAGGCGGCAACTCTCGCCTGTCTACGGCTATTCCGGTATTCTAGCTGATGGGACACAGGCAACCTGAGGATGCTTAGGCTATCGAGATCGAACGGCCGATGTGTGGCATAGCCGGATATATAGGCGCAAATGCCGCCAGGCTAAGTTCTTGCGACCGTAAAATATTTGACGCTATTCGCTATCGTGGGCGCGATGCGGAGGCAGCCTGGACTGACCACAGTTCTATCACCCTATTTAACACGCGGCTGTCCATCATCGATGTTGCCGGTGGCGGGCAGCCGATGCACGACCGGAGCGGCCGCTTTGTGCTGGTATTCAACGGTGCCATTTATAATTACAAGGAGCTTAGAGACAAATACGAGAAATCAGGGGCATCCTTTGCACACACAGCGACACCGAGGTCATTTTGGAAGGCTTCGCGCTCGAAGGCGAGCGGGTCGTTCATGATCTTAACGGCATGTTCGCGTTCGCAATCTCGGACAAGTCGAAAAGCGACTGTTCCTCGCCCGTGATCGCCTGGGCAAGAAGCCGCTGTTTTGGACTAGGATTAATGAGACCCTGGTTTTTTCCTCAACGATTGATGCATTCAGGACAATTTAAGGCTGGAACGACACGCTGTCCGATGTGGGCTTGACGCTGTATAGCTTCCTCGGCGGTTTTCCGCGCGACACCACGGCGTTTGCTGAGGCTCGCGCACTACCGCCGGCGAGCTCGCTTGGTTCAAGCTCGGCGCGGACGCCCCGTCGTCTCGCGCTATTGGCTGCCGGCGTATGGCGCCAAGGCGCGCGGGTCGGAACGGGGATTTATCGAGGAGTATCAGGATATTCTCGCCGACGCGGTGAGAATCCGGCTGCGCTCGGACGTGCCGCTTGCGCTCAGTTTTTCCGGAGGTACCAACTTCGGCACCATTGCCGCGTTGGCCAAGACCCGGTTCAACGCCGATCTGTCCTGTTTCACGATCGACCACGACTCCCCCGATGAACCCAGCGAGGAGGTCGCCATCGCGCGCGAGGCGGCGCGCAAGCTAGGACTGCCCTGGAGATTCATTGAATTCGATTACCGCGACGAGCTTCTGGATAGTTTTCCCGATGCGCTCCAGTATTTCGACCAACCGTGCCAGCAGCTTGGACTCTGTATACTCCTATGGTCTGTACACGGCGATGCGGAAGCATTGCACCGTCGTTTTGAGCGGAAACGGCGCCGACGAACTGTTCACCGGCTATAACGGTGACGAATCCCGTCTCCGCTTCGACCGGGCGCGACGCTGGCTGCGCCACGTTCCCGACCGCATCTACCGGCCGATTTCCGCGCGGCGCCGGGCGGAATGGGATCATATCCGCCTCGGCAGCGTTAACGTTCCCGGCCTGGGTGCGCGCCAGATACGCTCGGCCATGCCGAAGATATACTCCTGAATACCGACGTGTGGGGGATGCGTGCGCCGGATCGGAAAGGAAATGGCCGAGGAATGCGAGGCGGCGGGCGTGGACACGATGCTTGATCTGATCATGCACCGGGCATTGGCCCTGCCTGCCGCAATTACGAACTATCGGTTGCCCGATATCACCGGCTATGCCGCCAAGTTTGAGGTCAGGAGCCCGTTCTTGGATTATCGCCTTGTCGAATTCGCAGCGCGACTTACCATGCATACAAAGTGCGCCGCCGCAACGGCGTACTTTCGTCCAAAATATCTGCCCCGCAAGGTCTATGAGAGCTTGATCAGGTCCTGAAATCGCCTGGGCGCGCAAGAAAGGTATGGGCGCCAATCTGCGCTGGGACCTCGAAATGGTGCGAAATCCGCGGTTCGTCGGCGCCTTTACCGCGGCGTACCGGACGCTCGACGATGAGATCGATGGCGACCCGTTCCGCAAAGCCTACGCGCAATACAAGCAAGGCGTGGAGGGCAACGCGATCGCGCTCCCGACGGCGGGAACGATGATGAACGGATTTATGCTGGGCAGTTGGCTCGGTTTGAAGTTTGGCGCGGAGCCGATTTTGCCCACAGTGGAGGTCCATGCGTGAGCTATCTCGTTGAGCTAACGGTAAAACAATTGGATGCTACCAGAAGAAGATAAAGAGGTACGGCGGTTCTATGAAACCAGCAACATTGGAGCATATGCGACCAGTGGGGTTTGTCTCGATATTCGGCAAGACTCAGAAGAATACGCCGACCGTCTCCTTATGGCTAAATTGGCGATTGTTGCCCGCCACTACCGCGGCGGGCAAGTCCTTGATCTTTGTTGCGCAACGGGCCAATGCCTCTTGACACTGGCGCCAATGATCGAGAGCGGAATTGGCCTGGATTTTTCGACCCGATATGTAAAGGCCGCCTCGGAACATGCTGCGCAGATAGGAATTGAAAATATTTCATTCATACAGGGTGACGCCAAGGCGATACCCTTCAAAACTGGGGTATTCGCGATGGCCTATTGTTTTCCGCGCTTTATGCCATTCCGCAAGTCGAAATCGCAATTGCCGAAATTTCTCGAATTCCTCGTCCTGGCGGCTTGGCAATATTAGATTTTGGCAATGTGCGATCTCTGAGTACGTATTGCTCCAAATTTTACACCGAGTGGGCAAGAATATACCCGGTGACCCGCGGCGTGATGCGTCGACACCTTGCGACCAATGGGCTGCGCGTTGTGGATCGGCACTCCTTCCAAATTCTCCCGCTTTGGGCGGCCCGGCCAGACTGGCTCAAACCGCTTCTTCATCCGGCCTGGAAAAAGGTGATGTCGCGCCGAGTTCGCGGCAAAATGATTGATGAATGGGTGAGCAGTATTCCAGGCGTTCGGTGCTTTGCGTTTCGACATATTTTGGTCTGCGTAAAATTGTGACCGAGCTGTGGCAATGTAGGTTGTGGGAAGATGCCTGTACAAAACCACCATAAGACGTTCCTTGAGGATCAGCGTGAGTTCTTCGACGCGTTGATCACCGAGGATTGGGAGACATATTCTTCCGCCTCATGGGACGAATCGCGGCGGTATGAAATAGCCTGTCTGTTCAAGAAGGTGCAGCCGTCGAGATTTTGGATATCGGCTGCGGCTGCGGATTCCACGACAAGGAGATGGCGCGCTACCCGTTTGTCCGCGAGGTCCACGCGATCGACTACTCAAGTAAGAGCATTGAGAAGGCAAACCAGAGCTTATCCGCACCCGAAGGTAAGCCGTTTCGTTGACGACTTGGCTAAGGATACGCCGCGGCAACGCTACGATCTCGTCGTAAGTTTCCAGGTCTTCGAGCATCTCAGTAGCCCGAAAACCTATTTCAGCTACTGCCGCGACGCATGCGCACCCGGCGGTTCCATCGCAATTTTTACGCCGAACCGCATTCGCCTATCGAACCGACTTCGCGCGCGTCGGGGTCTGGCTCCCGAGTTGCTTGATCCCCAGCACTTCAAGGAGTACACGGCGGCAGAAATCGTGGAGCTTGGCCGGCATGCGGGATTTGGCGCCGCCTCATATTTCGGCTATGGCGCCTTCGGCGCAACCCTTGTCGACAAGTTGCCGAACCGATGGCGGCTGCGGTTTGGGCGTGCTTTTCCGGCAATCGCGTCCGGTCTATGTGTGATCCTGAAGGCGAAAGCGGGCTCGTGACGGAGCAATGCCTTGGTAGGATTGAAACTTCGATGCGGCCGCCATCGAGGTCGAGTGCAAGCGCCGCGATCCGTGCCGTCCTTACACTCTCATCAAACTCGCGAGGTTAAGGTTCGCTGGGGAACGACATGACGCGCTTGCTCGTCTGCGTGCCCGACCGGATCACCGATATTCTGGTCAAGGGCGAGATACCAGCCCAATTACTACAATCCCGGCGAATTGTTCGACGAAGTCCACATCCTGATGACCAACGACGACCGCCCCGATCTCGTCGCCCTGCAAAAGACGGTCGGCCGCGCGCGTCTGTTCACGCACAACTGGCCGGAAGACTACGCGATGCCGACGATGGAGCGGTCCTGGCTGGCGCCGTTTCGCCTGCGCGCCTGGGCCAAAGGCGGTGTCGAGATCGCGCGGCGGATCGCGCCGCAACTCGTGCGCTGCCATGGCGCCGATTGGAACACTTATCTGGCAAGCCGCATCAAGGCCAAGCTCGGCATTCCCTATGTGACCTCGCTGCATATCAATCCCGACGTGAACTCGGTGCGGCGTATTCAAGGACACGACCTGTCGCCCGACCAGCGGCGCAACAATGCCTTCTATGACTATCTCGAGCGCACGGCCTTGCGTAACGCCGACCTGGTGATGCCGGTCTACAAGCCCATCCTGCCTTATCTCGATCGCCTCGGGGTCAAGCGCGTCGAGGTCTGCTATAACATCCTCAACGGGCCGATGTTGCGGCAGAAGACCGATTACCGCCTGCACGATCCCGTTCGCGTCATCAGCGTCGGGCGTCTGTTCGACGACAAGGATCCCACGCCCATCATCGAAGCGGTCGCCGCGCTCGGTAATACGCATCTCACCATCGTCGGCGACGGCGCCAAGCGGCCGGCGCTGGAGACGATGGTGCAGGCGCGCGGCTGGCGCGATATCGTCGACTTCCGGCCCGCGGTCGCCAATGACGAGCTTTGCGCCATGCTGCCCGATTTCGATCTGTTCGCCATCCACAGCGAATACTGGGAGATCAGCAAGTCGCTGCTCGAGGCGCTGCTGACCGGCCTGCCCTGCATCGTCAGCCGCCGCATCGGCGAGCCAGTGCCCGAGCTGCAGGGGGATTTCGTGCGCCTCGTCGACAATACGACCGCGGCCTACCAGGCCGCGCTGGCCGGATTGATCGGCGATGATGCTGCACGTGAAACATTGGGCCGGCGGGCCTATGCGCATGCCCAGGCAAACTGGAGCCCGGCGCGGACGGAGGCGAAGGTTGTCGCCATCTACCGTTCATTCCTCGATCGGCGCGGCAATGGCTGAAGCTCTCACGCCACTGCGCTGCCCCGTGTGTCGCGCCTCGGCGCTGGCATGGACCGCGGACGCCGTCACCTGCGGGCAATGCGGCACGCGTTTCCCCGCACTGAACGGCATTCCGATCCTGGTGCGCGATCCGCATGCGCATGAGGCCGAGCTCGCCGGCGCGCGCGCGGTCAATCCGCTCTGGTACGAGGCGGAGCAGCCGGCCGAGGAAGCAAGCCCCTGGCGCCATCACATCAAGAAGCGCCGACTCTATCTCGAACAGGCGCTGCGTCGCGAATTTGCGCGCCGCGGCTGGACCCGGGCGCCGGCCGCTCTCGATCTCGGCTGCGGCGACGGCAATCATCTGCCCTGGCTTTCGCGATATGCCGAACGCGTCTACGGCAGCGATTACAACATGGTGCGACTGGCGCGCGCCCGCGGCCTGGCGCCGGCGGCAACCTTGTTCCTGGCCGATATCCTGGACTATCCGGCCCAGGATGCGGCCTTCGATCTTGTGTTCTTCCATCACGTCATCGAGCACATTCCCGATGACGCGGCGGCGCTGGCGACGGTGCGGCGCATCCTCAAGCCCGGCGGTTTGCTGGTGCTCGGCACGCCCAATGAAGGCTCCTGGTGGTGGCAACTGGCCTATAAGCGCGCACCGGAAATCCGCGCAACCACGGATCACGTGCACTTCTACACGGCGGAGACGCTGACCGCGAAGATGCGGGCGGCGGGCTTCGCCATCTCCGAGGTGCATGCAATGGGATGGGGACCGCCGGATTTCGCGCTCGATGGCCGGTGGCGCCAGCACAAGTGGGTGGACGATCTGTTCGAGATGGTCGGCAAGCGGGTGTTGCGCAGCCAGGCGTCCTCGCTCTATGTGCTGGCGACGACCCCCGGATAATCCGGCCCATCCGGCGCGCATAAGGCCATGATCGGCCGGGACAAATTGGGCTTCCCATGCTAGGCGAGAGAGGCTATTCCTCCAATCCACGCTCTGGCCATAGGGATATCGAGCCTGTCCATGCTCACGACGATCACGCGCGGGAGATTTTCCGCACTGGCCGAGCGATTTTGGGGCCGTAAAGCCGATACGGACGCCGCCGTCGCTTCGCCGGCGGCCGCCACACCGCCCACACCGCCGGCGCATGAGCTGCAATTGATCGACTATGCCGCGCGCGCGCGGGCGCAGGGTATCGATCGTCTGTGTTTGTATCTGACGTTCGATTGCGACACCGACGAGGATGCGGCGGCCGCTCTCGAACTCGATCCGTGGCTGCGCAGTCTGGGCATTGACGCCGCCTATGCCGTGCCGGGAACGCAGCTTGAGCGGGCGGCCGCATCCTATCGCCAGCTCGCGGCGGCGGGCGCCGAGTTTCTCAACCACGGCCATATGCCGCACGCCGAATGGCGCGAGGACCGCTATGTGCCGATCACTTTCTACGAGCAGATTGAGCCCGACGCCGTTGTCAGCGATATCCGTCGCGGACATGCGACCGTCACCACCGTTGTCGGCCGGCCGCCACGCGGCTTTCGCGCGCCGCATTTCGGCTCGTTTCAGGCCGCGCACCAGCTCGATCTGATCTACCGCACCGCGCGTGAGCTCGGTTATGTCTATTGTTCGACAACGGTACCTCAGGCGGCGCTGGATAATGGCCCGGTCATCGATTGCGGCGGCATCTATGAAATCCCGCTGTTCGGATCGCATTATTCGCCGACGGCTATTCTCGAATTCATGGACCTATCTCGAGGATCGCAAGAATTTTCGCTTGGGTCAGCAATACTACGACCTCTTCGCCGATACCTTGAGTTTCATGCTCGACCACGATCTGCCCGGCGTTCTCGCCTATTATACCGATCCGGCGCATGTCATCGGACAAAAGCCGTTTGTCGATGCGATCGAGCTGATCGCGCGGCGGCGCGTTGAAAGCGTAACGGCGGAAGAGCTCGTGGCGCGCGCGCGGCGCGCCGTTGGCGCAGAACGCGATCAGATCTCCGTGCGGTGATCCTGGCGGTATGTGCGGAATTGTTGGCTATATCGATCCGGCGCTGACCGCAGCGGATGAGGCCGCCTCGGTGCTCGTGCGCATGCGTGGCGCCATCCGGCATCGCGGACCGGACGAGGATGGCCAGATCGCCGCTGCGGGCGTCGGCCTGGGCGTGCAGCGGCTGTCGATCGTCGACCTCAGCGCCGGTCACCAGCCGATGACGAGCGCCGATGGCAAGATATGGCTGGTCTTCAACGGCGAGATCTACAATCACGCCGAGCTGCGCGCGCGCCTTGAGGCGACTGGCCGGCCGTTTCGCACCCGCTCCGATACCGAGGTGGTGCTCGCCCAATACGAACGCTTCGGCCTTGACGGCATCCGCGACCTCAACGGGATGTTCGCCTTCGCGATTTGGGACGGCCGCAGCGACGAACTGCATCTTGCCCGCGATCGGCTGGGGATCAAGCCGCTGTATTATTACAGCGACGGCAACCGGTTCTACTTCGGCTCCGAAATCAAAGGACTGCTGGCGAGCGGCCGGCTTGCCTGCGAGCCCGATCCGCAGTCGATCTGGGATTTTCTCACCTTCCGCTATGTGCCGGCGCCGCGCACCATATGGCAGGGCATCCGCAAGCTGCCGCCGGCGCATACGATGACGCTGCGCGCCGGCAAGCTCGATACGGCGCCGCGGCGCTACTGGGACATGCCCTATGTCGACAGCCATCCGGCGGTGGCCGATCCGTCGGAAGAGGCTTTTGCCGCGCTTATGCAGGATGCCGTGCGCATCCGCATGCTGGCGGACGTTCCGGTCGGCGTCTTCCTCAGCGGCGGTCTCGATTCGAGCATGGTCGCGGCCAGCGTCGATCGGCAGGCCTTTCCCGACCTGAAGACCTTTTCGGTCGCGCTGCAGGATGCCGGCGAGGATGACGAGCGCGACTACGCCAAGATGGTCGCGGGCTATCTGCGCACCGATCACCACGAGGTCTTGGTCGGCGCGCAGCAATTCATCGACTTTCTCCCGGAATTGCCGTTCCACACCGACGAGCCGCTGGCCGATCCCACCTGCGTGCCGGTCTATTTCCTCTCCAAATGCGCGCGCGAACAGGTCAAGGTCGTCTTGTCGGGCGAGGGTGCCGATGAGGTCTTTGCCGGCTACACCTTCGACCAGGTGCAAAAGTCTTGGGATGATGTAATCGCCGCCGCGTCGCCGCCGGTACGGACACCGTCGCGGTTTGGCGCCGCGGTCGCTGCGTTGATCGGCAGACCGTCGCCGGAAATCGTCATCCCGCCCGAGATCGATCAGCGCCGGATTTCGGTGCCTCTGCACATCACCAATTATCTGACCTCGGAGGAAAAGCAGCGCATGTTCAAGGTGGCTGTCGGGTTGACCGACAGTGTCGATGTGCTCAAGCGCGATCTGGCGCGCGTTCGCGATCCGCAGCCCTTGCACCAGAGCCTCTATCTCTACTGCCAGAATTGGCTGGTCGAGGACCTGCTGATGAAAGCGGACAAGATGAGCATGGCCGCGTCACTTGAACTGCGGACGCCGTTCCTCGACTATCGCATCGTCGAATGGGCCGCGCGCACGCCGCTGTCGAACAAGGTTAGACGGCTGCCGGACGGCCGCTACATGACCAAGGCCGTGCTGCGCGATTATGCGCGCCGCATTCTGCCCGCCGCCATTGTCGAGCGGCCGAAGAAAGGCTTCCCGGTACCGATCTTCGACTGGTTCTCCAATCGGCTGCGCCCGTTTGTGTACGACATGCTCGGAGATGACGCCAAATGCGCGGCGTGGCTGGAGCACGACGCGATCCGCGCCGCCGTTGCGCTCGGTACCGCTCCCGACGCGGAGCTGTTTGACCGCCATCGGCTGTGGAATCTCCTCGTGCTCGAGCTCTGGGCCAGGGCCTGGCTGCGATGAGCGAGAAAGATATCCTCTTTGTATCGTGGTGCCCGCTGAAGCTGCTGCGCCCGCGCGCGTTCCAGGTCGGTCGCGCCGGCAAGGCATTGCGTCGGCATCATTGGCGTCCAACCTTGATCTGCTCGACGTTCGAGAATTATGCCTATCTCTTCGATGGCGAAGTCGAAAACTGGTACAAGCCCGCCTTCGTGAAGGTCATCGCGCTGACCGATCCGGAGTTTCTTGAACACCCCGCCGCGCCGCAAGAGAGCAGTGGCAATCTGCTGTCGCGGTTATGGGCGAAGCCGGTACCGCCCGAGCCGGCGCTGCCCTGGAAGGATGCCGCGACCGGCGAGATCGGCCGCTGGACGCGCGGGCGCGAGCGGCCCGTCGTCATTTCATTCGCGCAACCGTGGGCCAGTCACCTTGCCGCGCTTGCCGCCAAGCGCGAATTTCCGCGCATGAAATGGGCCGCTCACTTCAGCGATCCGTGGGTCGACAGCCCCTATCTGGCGCAGATGGACCCGGCGAAACTCGAAATCGCGCGCCGGCAGGAACGCGAGATCGTCGGCGAGGCCGACGCCGTAATCTTCGTCACCGAGCAAACCGCCGATCTCGTAATGCGAAAATATCCGGCGGAGTGGCGGCGCAAAGTCCAAGTCATTCCGCACTTGCTCGATCTCGAATTGCCGCCGGTTCCCAAGCCGGAACCGCAAGCGCACGATCGCCTGCGCTTCGTTCATACGGGCAGCTTGTACGAAGGGACGCGGGCACCAAATGGCTTGTTCGAAGCGCTGCGCGATTTGCAGCGGTCGGCGCCGTCGCCCGGATTGCCGGTGACGTTCCATTTTGTCGGGTGGACAGGGTCCGGCACGATCAAGACCGTAACCGATTTGGGTCTGGCGGACTGCGTTTCCTGGACCAGCCCGCTTGTATTATTCGCCGAGCTTGAAAGAGATCGCCAATGCCGATGTGCTGGTGGTAATTGACGCGGATTTTGAGGTCAGTCCGTTCCTCCCCAGCAAGATCTTCGACTATCTGCTGTTCGACAAGCCGATGTTGGGCCTCACCCCGCCGGGCAGCGCCAGCGCCGGTTTCCTCGAGCGACTTGGCTACCCCTGCGCCGGCCCAAACGATGTCGAGCAGATCAAGAACGTCTTGACGACGATGGTCGACAGTTGGCGAGCGGAACGCTTGCGGCCGACCGCCGCGCATATCGAAGCGCGCAAGGCGCACGACGTGAGCACTGCCGGAATGCGCTACGTCGAACTGGTCGAGGAGTTGGCGCAGTGAGCGGGCAAACGCGGAATTGCAACGCCGACGCTGCCTGCCTGTCCGCTGAGAAGGTTCTTGATCTGTTGCAGAAGGGCCTCGCTTTGGCGCCGGAGCAAAGCGTCCTTGTTGCCTTTACGTTCCCGCTCGACCGGGGAACCATTCAAGCCTGTCTCGATCACCCCTCCATCGCTGGCGTCATCCTCACCGACGAAGACAATGCGCGGCAATTCGACGACACGTCCAGAGTTGGCTTTCGCTTTGGCTTTAACGGATCGTGCTGGCGGTTTCCTCGCGCGGCATCGCGCAGGGTCATCGTGCTGGGAGAGCGCGATTCGGTGGGGCTGGGCATCTGGCGGGCGGCACTGCGCCACGGCGTGACGACGATTGTCTTTGTTGCGCCCGAAACAAGCGCCGTGTGGCGCTGTGCGATGGCCGAGTTTTGCCGCGCGAACCTTCTATCTTAGAGTTTGCGTGGCTGTTGGATCGCTGGAATGCGGCTGTCGTCGAGTGGATGGGCGAGACTTCGAAAGTTCTGCATTAACGGGTGGAATAGCTGGTGCAATGGCATTACTGATCGCTGGAATTGATTTGTCGCCAACTCGCCGCGTGTCCGGATCTCGTCTTTGCGTCCCGGCTGCGGCGCATGCTGCGCAAGGCAAGAAAAATTACACCAGCGATCGACGATTGCACGGATACCGTCTTGCTCATCATCCAAAACCTTTCGTCGGGCGGTTCCGAGCGGCAGGCGGTCAATACCGCCGTCATGCTCAAGCGCGCCGGACGTTTGCGGCCTGTCGTGGTGTGCGCGCGCCTGATGATTGCCGGTTCCGATTTCTATCGACATTACCTCGAAGCCGAGGAAATCGAAATCGTCGATCTCTATAAATGGGATATGGCGGAGAGCGGGAGCGGCAACCGCCAACTGTTCGATCTGTGCCGCGCGGAAACTGCTAGGATCAACCCCGAGATTTCTGAAGATATTGTTCGCTATCTGGCGGTCTTCCTAAAGTTCAAGCCAAAGATCGTCCACGCCTTCCTCGACGAGAACAATGTCAAGGCCGGTCTTGCGGCCGTCCTGGCGCGGGTACCGAGAATTCTCCTCAGTGCCAGAAGCGTTGCGCCCGACAATTTCAAGCTGTTGATCAGAAACTATATGCGTCCGGGATACCGAGTCATCCTCCGGCGCGGCAGGGCCATCTTCAGCAGTAACAGTTATGTCGGTGGACGCGACTACAGGCGCTGGCTGTGCAAGCCGTTGCTGCGAATTCGCATGGTGCACAACGGCGTCGATTTCGACGCGTTCGCCGCGCGCGACGACATCGACCGGTCGGCACTGGCGCGGTTCGGCATTCCGGCGGCGGCTTTGGTCGTCGTCTCCGTCATGCGTCTCTCCGAAGAGAAGCAACCGCTGCTGTGGGCCCGCGCCGTCATCGAGATTTCGCGGCGGCGGCCGAACGTATACTTTATCCTGGTCGGCGATGGCCCATTGCGCGGCGAGGTTGAGGGAATGCTGCAGCATGCGTCTGTGGCCGGCCGCGTACACTTTATCCCGCAAACGTCCGAGGTGCCGGCGGTGTTGCGCGCATCCGACCTGTTCCTGCTGACGTCGCGCGCCGAAGGACTGCCGAATGTCTTGATCGAGGCGCAGGCGGTCGGCCTGCCGGTCGTCACCACGCCGGCGGGTGGCGCGGTGGAGACATTGAAACCGGGTGAAACCGGATTTATCGCGGCAAACCAGTCCGCCGCGGCCGTCGCCAATGCCTGCCTCTCCATTCTCGACGATGACGCGCTTCGCGCACGTATGGGCAAGGCCGCGCCGATATTCGTACGTGAAAAATTCTCGCTTGAACGCATGTTCAAGGATACTATGCGGCTTTATCAGCCCTAGATGAACTGCTCCATTGCGTTGCGATTGAGAGCCTGAAATTTCCGATCACGGCGAAGCTGCCATCGCGAGATCCTGGATCGTAAAATGTTTCGAAGCGAAGGCTTGCGGCGCATGCTGATGATGGCGGGAAACGCCGCCGATCGGTCTTGGATCGGACGGATTTTAGCATGGGTTTCGGTCGGGGCATTGCTTGTTGCCGGGCTCGCCGCTGCCGGTCTGTTCCGTGCGACGGTCACCCTGCCGTCAAGGGATATTGCGCCGGAATCGGGCCACGCATTTATTGCACCTATCTCGCACCATGCGTGGCTGGTGACGCCGGGCGACGACGAGACGGCTTCCGGTATCGACGCTGTCGCCTTATTCGAGAACGGCATTGCACGCGGGCCGGGGCGCCAGTTGCACCAGGCGATCCGAGACAAAGGCACCGGCCGCTTTGCCGTTAACCGGGGCTACGTTCGGTTTTCTGCATCCGACAATAGCGATCCGCGCAAAAACGGGCGAAGCTATCGTCTGCAGCTACCGGTTTTTGCCGGCCCGTTTGTTTGGCTGCTTGCGGTGCTGGAATTTGCGGTCTCGGTATTTCTAATCGTAAGTCGATTTAGGGCGGCCGCGGAATTGCAATCAGCGCCGCGAAGAGAACTCGTCTGGCGATTGGCCATCCCGGGAATCGCGATCGGAGCGGCCGCAGTCTTCGCGGCCCTGCGCTCGATCGGTTCTATCGCCCTGACACTTGGCGCGCCAACCGTTCCGCTCATGATCGGCGTGATGGTAGGCGGAGGGCTCGCCCTGACGACAGCCTGGCCGGCCGTCCGCCGAGATTTGCAGGCTGTTTCGCTGCCGACCGGGACGCTGCGACTGGTTCTATGGGCCGTGCTCTGTGCGGCCATCGGTGTGCTGGCCTATGCGGCGGTTTTCGCATCTGGCCTCGTCACCGTGCATTACCAGTTGGACAATACGACGTTCCAAGCCGGGCAAGGCAAGGCGTTCTCGGCGCGATTGCCGACGCTGCCGTCTGGCCTTGTCTACGACGACTACACACGGACGCATTTGGTCTCGCCGACGCGCCTTTTCGTAAATGGTGCCGAGTTCGGGCTGCGTATCGACTCTTATGCCGCCATAGCCCAGCGCGGCGGGGGCCGATTTACCATCGCGCAAAACTATCTGCTATTTTCCACCGCCGATGCTAGCGATCCGCGCACGAATGGTCGGCGCTACGACATCATTACCCCCGTCTTGCCCGGCAGCACATTATTTTTCGTGTCGTTGCTTGCCGCCAGTTTGTGCAGCGTCGGGCTGCGATGGTCGCGCAGAATTGCGAGCGATTTAATCGCCGTGCCAGAAATACCCGCGACGGGGGGCCTGCCAGTACCAGTGGCGCGAACCGGTGGCGTGGCTGCCGCGGCCGTCATCGGGTTCCTGCTCGCTATACTCGTCATCGTTACGCTTTGGAACGTCACCTGCAACCTTAGCCTGCTTTATCCTCGTCCCGGAATTGGAATGTGGCTCGCGCCGTTCATCGTTGTGGCGTGCGTGTTACGCTTGGTCTTGACCAATTCGTTTTTTGGATACGAACGCTCGCATGCTGCGGTCTTCGTTCAGACGTTCCTGGCCGTGATGGTCATCACCTTAGCGGGTATGACGCCTCTATTGGACACGTTTCTCAACGCCGATTCGTTCAGCTCGGTGCGGCCCAATGGATCGGATATGCTGGCGATGATCCACGCCAACGACAGCGCGAGCTATCTAGGCACCGCGATGCACATTGTCGTGAAAGGCGCGATGGACGGCGTTGGGAGCAACCGGCCGCTCAACGGCACTATCCTGGCCTGGGCGTTTTGGTTGGGCGCCGGCAAGCTTCCGATTGTATTGTTTTACCGAGCAGCTCTTATTGCTTTTACAGTTGTGGTGGCTGCTCGCGAGCTGGCCAAATCATATGGATGGCTATGCGGGATATTGTTCGCTGTCTTCGTTACGTCGTTTACGGCGGAATTTTTGCCGACCGGTTTGAGCGAACCAAACGGCGTTGCCTTCGCCTGCTTAGCCATCGCGCTCTTTGTGCGATCATTGCGGCTGGGCTCTTTCGGTTTCTTTATCGCCGGCGTTGTCATGACCACGCTGGCCTCGATGGCGCGGCCGGGGGCGATGCTGCTATTGCCGGTTTTGGTGCTGTTCGCTTGGTCCGCGAGGGCTCATTTCGGTATTCGGTCCATGTCCGCGATCGGCGGGACATTGCTTGGCATCGTTCCCGGCGCTCTGGCGCCAGTTTATCTCAACATGACGCTGGCGGCGCCGCCTGGCTGGGTATTGTCCAATTTTCCGCTCGTGCTGTACGGCCTGGCGTCCGGCGGAAAGGGATGGACCCAATTCGCGATTGATCATCCGCACGTCAGGAGGGCATCGGAAATCTATGCGCTCGCTCTTGAGAAGATATGGACCGATCCATCGCCGTTTTTTGGCGTTTTGGCGCGCGAATTCGCCAAGTTCTGGCCCATGACATTTGAATTTACCGGCGTGGATTTGTTCTTTGCTTTATCTCTTCTCGGAGCGCTTGTTGCGCTCGTCACCGTCCGCAATGTCTATTCACGGCTTCTGGTGGCGATCGTGGCCGCGGTATGGCTTTCCTCGCCCTTCATCATCATGGATGGCGGATACCGCGTGTTTGCGGCAACGATCCCATTCTGGGCGCTGCTAGCCATATGGCCGCTCGCGACATTGCAGATAACGTCATCGACCTCTCATCCTCTTGCGGTAGACCACTTGCCGCCAAACGAGTTGCCCGGCCTCGCGCGCTGGGCCGGGATGAGCGGGTGGACGTCCGCCGTTGTCTGCGGCCTCATTGTGGTGACGCCCCTCATGTTTCGGCGCCCGCCGCCCGAAATCATGACGCGGACGGTAGCCTCGACCTGCGCGTCCGGGGAGAAAAGTGTGCTCGTGCGCGGCGCGCGGACCGCGCAAATTACGCACATCGTCTCCGATAAGAGGCCTCGCTCGATCGTCCCGTTCATACGCGAATCGGCTCTCAATCGCCACTTGATCGTGAACGCACCCGATATTCCAAACGAAATCGGGTATATCCCATCAGGTTCGAGCCTCGTTCAAATCATTGAGCCGATTCCCAATAGCGAAGGACGAGAGGAATACAACTTGGTTATCTTCAAGGAGCACGAGATAACATTTCCAGCAAACAGAATTGTCGAGATTTGCGTTACATCGATCGCTGCTGAATTCAACGGGCCGGCGTTTGTGAGCAAGGCCGATCGATGGTGGGAAGTGCCGTAATAGGGAGGGGACGAAGCTCGTTCCTTAAGATTGACAGCATCGATTCTTTGCGTTCGACAGGGCTTCAGCAGCGTCGTTCTGATATATGATTTCAGCTTAGCGAGCTTGTCGCGGAAGTGCTGGTTCTGCCGACTGTAGTATCGGGATTGCCGCGGTAATTACGCAGCACCGAAAATGTTTGATGAACCGCAAGCACCGATAAGAGGAGCATTAGCGGATCCATTGGCACCGCATAACGCGGTATGAAAACTGTCAATATGCAGACCAGCAACACGCCGCCGAATACGAGCGCGGCTACATACCCGATATATGCGCCTTCCCGGCTGGATCGCTGAAACAAAAGAAGCAGAAAATTGACGCCGCCAAATACCAGAAACAAAGTCTTTGCCGCGTAGCGTAGGTCGCCTTCGTCGGAAAGCCGATACGACAATACATATTGAGGATGGACGACAAATAATCCCTTTAGTTCCCGATTGAGGTTCGTCCGTGAGATGTGCAGATAGCTCTCGTTAAACCTTACAATTTGCGGCCAAAAGGCAATAAGGTTTGCTTTCAACACGGGCCCTTTATCCGGATATTCGCTTAGTGCGAATTGATGAAACCATGCCCACACGTTTTGCATAACTATCGTCGCATATCCTAGCGGGCGATGCCAAATGATGTGCAGCGATGTGGCCATCAGTTTGGGGCCGGCCTTCTCATTGTTTCCGCCGGTCGCCGCGACCGATGCGTTCATGATGATGTTGAACTGATTCATCTCCAAGTTCTGCAGCTCTATCCAATTATTGGTTTTCTCCCGTGCCCGCTGAAACGGCGCGACGATCTGCACAAGTGTCGTCGCTTCGCGCGAAGAAATAGAATCTGATGTTGGTTGATAGAGTGCTGCGACGTGCGGAAAGAGCCCCGGTCCTGCGATCGACAGATCGCTAGATCCGCGAGCCAGATAACTTATTCCATAATACGCGATCATTAAGAATATAAAAGGGAAAATTGCCCAATGAGTTATTTTCGACCGGTGTTCATGAACCGCAATGGCAAGCAATGCCATTCCACCTACCAAAAACAATCCAGCCGGACGGACTGCAATCGCCAAAATGACGGTAATTGCGAGCAGAATCAAGTTGAGTCGGCGAGGCCGCCAAAATACGAATGCCGCTGCAGCCGCGTGGAAGATGAGCAGCGATGTAAACAGTGACTCCGTTAAGAGCCAGAGGGCAGTTGTTTGGCAGGCGCCGTATGTCAACAGGATGATGGTTGCGAGTGCGGCGAGAGGAGCAGATCCACTCAGTCGCCTTAGGCCTTGCTGTAGAGTCAGGCAGGCGGATGTGTAGATGATTATTTGAGCAATGACGATGGACCGGAGACTGCCGAACAAGCCGTATTGCGTCCACATGAAAAGCGGGTAGCCTATTGTCCTATAGGGCTTGGCTGCCCAATACGTGCCGGAGTCCGGAGCAATGAGCGGAGTTGAAGGGGAGGCGACCCAATAGAGGCAAATAATATACATGGCGAGCAATGCGCTTAACCCGTACCAGAAAGCGTCCCGCTTCAGGAGCGCGCGGGCGATAATAACTTCTTTCATCGAGGTTTGTGGTGATCGCCAATACCGCCAGCCAACGAACAGAAGAAAAAACGCGATGGGGCCGCTGAGGATTCGCAGCAATGATGGAGTTATGATGATCCTGTAGTTTCGACCGTTGATTTGCGGATCGGAATTGTCAGTCGCCGAAAATCGCAAATCCGTGTGCCAATGAGAAAATCGGCCGCCCCCCTTCATCATGATGTCTTGATGGATCGAATGAGCCGGGCCAAGGGGAGCTCCGTTCTCATAAATCCGCAGGGAGGACCGAGTAGGTGAATCAACGGAATCACCGTCCAACGGAAAAAAGAACGCCGCCGGCCACGTTATTTTGACGGCTCGTGTGAGGGGAACGGAGAATGCGTGTCCGTTAACGGGAAGAATCTCACCGGCGGCAATAAACGCAGAGCGGTCCAGGCTGCCGGTTAGGGTCAAGGCGGTCAAAAAGATCGACAAGAGCGCAATTAAACGAATCGATAGTTCAAGGCCTCGTATTGGGGATCGTAAAGTGCTTGGCATTTCTAACATTTATGACCCTGCGCCCGTTGTGATTGAAATATTTCGGCCACTGCTGAAATTGGAGGGAGGCGGAGGGGTAATTTGAGCCGTCAGACCCGGGGGTGTCAAACCCGCGCGAGGAAGTAATAGTAAGATGAGAATACGAGCGCTTTGGAATAATTCATACTGATGGGAGCAATTGGGCCCTGATCCGGATAGGATTCGGCGGATCATAAATTGCCATTGATAAAATTGTGCATGAAACTGCAACGGCCAAGGCGGCGCGGCGAGAGCGCGTATGGAAGGTCGTCTTGATATGGTTTTGGTGATGTGTCATTTGGTCCGCTCGGTTAGCTAATGCGGGTCACACCCCGTGCCAGCTGATGCTGGGCGGTCGATATGCCATGAATGTCTGGGAAACGGGTTAAATATTGAAAAGTAGCGTGAATGGGAGGCAATGGCCCGAAAGAAGGGGTCGACAAATGGCAATTCAGCGACGGGTAGCCGATTGGGCACAGCTTCATGTTGAGGGTTTTGGGTTTTACTTCGTGGCCCTATGGTGGCGGTTAAGGAGTTTGTTTTGATTCTGACATTTTGCGGAGGCGTGCCGGATGAATTGCGACGTGATCCTTTCTATCTTCGCATCGTGACGCTTGCGCTGGGCGTAGTTGCCGCGTTGATTGCGGTCACGGCGTGGGCGGCTAAAATCGATGTGAACATATTGTACCTGCTGTTCTTACTCTTCACGTTTCTCGTACTGTTGATCCTCTTGATTTACGTCCGTATGAAGATCGTAATGCTTGCCGTCTTTGTTGCCTTTACCTTTTATTCGCCGTCGCTTTCTCCGCCACGCGAGTTGCCGATCGATCCGGTCCGCCTGGCGCCCGGGACGAGCCGCACATATCGCTTCGATCTAAAGGTCTTGGTGCAGCGTAAAAAGGACTGCGGCGCAATTGGCGCCGGCAACATCTACATTCAAGGCCTGCAGCTAGATGGGATGACGCTTCGCGCCGGTCATGCGTCATTCGCCAATCGCAAAATCGATAGCTTGTATGGTTTTGAGGTGTTGCATGCGAGGCCGGAAATTCCGACGAATTATCTGGGGGTGTTGCTGGTTACATTGTCAAACACCGGCAACCAGACGATCACCTTGAACCGCGGGCCGGAGATGGCCGCCGGAAAGAAATATTTTGATGCGGTTTACATGATTGCAGCGAACGATCGTTGTTGGATCGTTATCCACCCAAAATCCGAACACGATCGATGATCCGCCTGGCGTCGAGCGCACGTGCCGCTATCGCTGGCAATGGCTGGCTGATCGGCAAGCTTGTGGTCATTGCCGTCTTGATGGCGTGGACCATATTCAGTTACGCGGATGTCGATTGGGAGTTTCTTTACACCAAGCATTATTTTATGCAGCGTTACTACGGCGGCTACGCGCACGCGATTGTCATCGATCAGAAACGGCCGATAGTGGAAAGCCTGGAGGGAACGCCAAGCCTTTATCATGTATTCGCGTTTCTGGATCGGGCGGACGATCGCTATATTGGGACCTACAATGTCGACCGACTGTACACGTCGGGGTTCCTGCCAGCCTCGTCGTGCGTCTCACCGGCGGAGCTATCGGTCTGCGGACTGCGATTTATATTGCAAATTATTTGTACTGGCTCGCTTCGGTCGCTCTTTCATATTGGGCAGCGAAGGCCTGGTTTGGCAGTCGCAATGCCGCCTTCGCCGCCGCTGCTTTGGCCGTCACCTATCCCGTCTATGCCTTGATTCTGACCTCTCTCAAGACCCAATCGGCCGGCGCGCTTTTGTTTCTTGCCTGGCTTTGTATCGATAAGGCCATCTGGCCGAAGCTCGGCTGGGTTGAGAAGGCCGTGCTTATGGTTGCGGGATTCGTGCTTACAATGCTTGCCGCAGGGGCGGCCTATTATATTTTGGCCTATGTAGTTCTGCGTTATGCGTATTTGGCGATTGCCGAGCGCTACGGGCGCGCTGCGAACACGGCAACTGTGTTGATGGCGGTCACTGCATTCGCGATTGCAAAGGCCATTATCGGAATTATGTTGTACCATTATGGGATGCAAAGCACGCTTACCACCTATGATGTATCGAAGACCTTATTGGACAGTGTGCATTTCTTGGCGGCGGTCCTTCGGGGCGAAGACACGTCCGGCCTGCAGTTTCTTCATCAGCCGGGATTTACGCTGTTTACTGTCCAACTTCCCCGGTACGCCATCGATTTTTCCGAGGCGAACTGGTTGATCGTGGTCGTGCCGATTGTACTTGCCGCTTTTGCAAGAAAGGGACGGTTTCTCCTGGCGCTGGTGCCAGTCCTGTTTTTCATCGGTCATGGCTACGTGATTGTCACGGGCTGGCATTATTATTATGGTTATGGCAGTGCGCCTGCAGCGCACGTTCTCATTGTTCTTACGGGCGCGGCCGTCGGCATGCTGTTCGATGCGCGGCGTCTCGGCGCCGGATTTGCGGGTGTTGCCGTTCTGCTGGGCGCCCTCTACCTGTTTACAGCGGACCCCCGGTATAATTTCTACAACTATTTCAACAATTCACCGCTCGTTCCTGGCGGAGCTCATTTGTATGTATACCATGGGACCGACCTCGTGCGTTATTGGTGACGATTTCGAGGCTGGATGGACCAACGCCTATTGCCTGAAAGCAAGCTGTATCCACTTATTGCATTGAGCTTATTTCCTTCACCGACCGCCCGCAGGTGGCCGACCAGTTCGCCGCGCATCTGGTGTGGATGGCGAGTGAAAAGCTGCTGCCGGAGCGCTCTTATCTGATCAAGATCAACAATTGCACGCTGACAGCGACGGTCACCGATCTCAAGTATCGCATCGACGTCAATACGTTGGCCAAACTCGCCGCCAAGACGCTGTCGCTGAACGAGGTCGGCGTCTGCAACCTGTCGGTCGCCCGTCCGCTCGTCTTCGATGCATACGCCGACAACCGCACGACCGGCGCCTTCATCCTCATCGACCGTTTTTCCAACGAGACGGTCGCCGCCGGCATGATCGATTTTGCGCTGCGCCGTGCCACCAATATCCACCACCAGAACATCACCGTCAGCAAGGCGGAACGCTCGCAACTGATGCACCACCGGCCGGCCGTGCTGTGGTTCACCGGTCTGCCCGGCGCCGGCAAGTCGACCGTCGCCAACCTGGTGGAAGCCGGCCTGCATGCGCGCGGCGTCTTCGTCTATAGAAACACGCCAGCAGAACTGCGTATTCACGTAATCGGTCACGAGTGCTACATGGCAGACGATGATTGCAATTCAATATTTTTGCGGTCGCGGCCGTCACTTCCGGTTGGTGTGATTTGAGAATGGGAAGCTTGAGCGACTACCCGGTCGAGCGCCGAACCGTAACGATTTAAGCGTAATTACAATTTGTCGAGCTTGCCGCCACAGCAGGTATTCGTAACGGCTGAGTCGATCTAGTGGGAAGGTCGGCAGAGCAGTCAATCGCAAGAAACAGTCTCCGATATCTTTCTGGTCATTCGGACCTGGTTCGGATCTTGCGGCGGGTTCAGAATTTAGTGCCGTTTCCCGGATTATCTGTTTTAGGGATGATAGATCGCCTCCTGCAACGAGAGGGGGACCTGAATACCTCAGCTCCACAGAGTCAAGTTTTGCGGTTACAGAGTCGAATAGTGCACTCTCGATGCCGGTGGCCCGCCGCAGCCGCCAAAGTACACTCGCAGTCGAAGTACCAACTCCCGCTCGACAACTGTTTCAACGTCATAGTCAGCAATCACCGCGGCTTCGAACGCTTGGTAATCCTCTGCATCCTCTAGCGCGGCAATGAGGGTCTCAGAAGTGAGGCCATGACGCCGCGCATTGCGCCGCGAACGTTTTTTGCCTTCTGGCGTCCTTGGCCCGGTGCTCTTGAGCGCGTTGCGGCGATTAGCTTCGATCTGTTTTAGCGAAGTCATTGTGGATCAACTACTGGAATTGGGTTCGTTTCGTCGTGAGGACAGAAATATAGATAGGGACGCACCGACACTTTAGCCAACCACTTGCCATTGATTCCAGGTTATTTCGCCATCAGATTTCGGTCGTTGTCGTGATCGGTCCGTTGGGGGCACCGGCGGATTGGTGGATCTCGGTCGTCGCCCGTAATTTTGGGTGGGTCTGCTCCCATAGCTCCTTGGCAATCTCGAGGGCGTTGATGTCGAGGTCCGCCCACCAGGTGACTTCATTCCCGCCCTGATGCAGCTGCCGGTGATGACCGCGGCAGAGCGGCACCGTGAATTCATCGCTGACCTTCAACCCGATCGCCCTAGGCTGGGCAAACCGCAGATGGTGCGGATCGGACGGCTGCCGTCCGCAGACAAGACAGGGCTGCGAAGCGACAAACTTCAGGTGTGCCTTGTCGCGCAACCGCTTGGGCTCGGCTAGCGCGAGCTGACTTTTGTCGATTCGCGCAGGTGGGAGGTTGGTTGCGGCTGGTGCCAGCGGCGGAGCAGCCGTCTGCGCTTGTCGGTTGGTATGGCGCCGCTCCTCCCGGAAGTGCTCGGCCGCGGACGGGCCTTGCCGTCGGCCGTAGTAGCTGGACGGCCGCGGGATTGGGTCGTGTCGTCCGGTGGAATCCAAAGCGGGCGTCCGCCGGCACGGGAATGGACGGTGAGGGGTGGGGCTTCTGTGAGGCTTGCGCCCTGCCGCTCCGATAGAGTTCAAGACCGAACGGCTTGCCGAAGGTCGCCAAGGCTCGTTTGGTGGCATCGGTTTCTGCGGCCTTGAGGGCGATGTCATGGACCTCGCCAGGGGAGGACCCGCGCCCTTCACCAGTGCCGTGTCCTTCGCGGACGATGGTTGTCCCGTCGGCATGCACGGTCACCCGCACCCGGGCGAGGTAGACCGCCAAAAAGGTTCCACGGTTCTCCCGCGCCAGCACACAGCGGGATTCGACTGTCTCCCGGCTCCAGCCGTCGAAGCCAAAGATACGGTTGGCCTCCGAGATGGCGAACCAGCCTTCCAGATAGGTCAGTTCACGGCCATTGATCTCGCGGGTTCGGATATGGGCATGGCTGGGGTGGCGCCGCAGCGCCTGCACCTGTTTGGTTGAAAAGGCCATTACCGCACCCTCACGCTCAAAACTGGTTCCGGATTTGAAAGAGAAACCCCGGTGATCTCCGCGCCGTGCTTAAGGTCGGCGACAAGCCCCTGGCGGTTGAGGCGCGGTTCGCGGGGTTCCCAATAGATGCTCGGCACCGCTGTCTCATCGATGACCATGAGGGCAGGCGTTCCGGCGCGAATAGAAGCGGTAAAATCGGGGGCGGTGAGCTTCTTCAGGTCGAGTTCGGTCATTACGTCCCGGGCAATCTGTCGGCGTTTTGAGGCCCGGTCCTGCAGCCGGGCTAGGCGGTCCTGCATTTCCGCTATTCTCCCCTTCAGCCCCGTGGCCAGGGCCTCATCGGCCAGCGCCGCCCGAATTACGGCGGCGAGAATTTCATGCAGGTCGGTAAGGCCCTCCACAGTGTCGGCGAGTGTTTGCTCATCGATCTGGGGTTCTTCCGCGCGGAGGCGGTCGCGGATGGTGCGGTAATGGGTAGCTGAAAAGGCGAGCTGGTTCATTGAACGCTCCTAAGGATTGATCGGTAACGATCAAAAATCACTCGTAAATGAGTTCTTGTCAAGCGGGATCGAATCAGAAACGATTAGATTATGCTTCAGACCGCTCAGATTCGCGCCGCCCGCGCCCTTCTCGCCTGGCGTCAGGAGGACTTGGCCAAGGCCGCCAAGATCGGCCTAGCCACGCTGGCGAGGATCGAACAAAGGGAAGGGCCCGTTCAGGGCCATACCTCCACCGTCTTCCGTATTCAGGCAGCGCTGGAAAAAGCGGGCGTACGCTTTACCGAGGACGAGTACGGCGGGTTTGGCGTTCGGCTCGAGGTCAGACCGCGGCGGCGCTAGGCAATTTTTTCAAAACGAAGCCAATCCGAGGAACGCGGCCTCGACTTCAGGCAGGCCGCGACTGCTGCGTGCTATCCGGGATTTGGCCAAGCGGCGCACTTAGTCCGGCAGCAGCGTTTCAATTTCTCGCAAAGAATCTTCGAACTCGCAAATGAGGCGCCCGACCTTACGGTACTCTTCAAGTGCCTCCCGCGTATAGGCTCCGTCCTTGTAAGCGTTTTGATTTCCTTTCGGGGCGCCACTTCCTTTGGCGCCGCCGTGCATCCGGCAGCGCTTCTTTCCTGTGACCGCCGGCGATCGGCAGGGCTTGCCGGATCGCGTTTTTGCCCCACACCGCGGACTGGCCAGCATCGGGCCGGTGACGCGTTTATGTGTTCCCGCCATTTTGCCCATCTCGCATGTTCAGCACTTCGTCGGACTGTTCGTCCGGCGCAGCGATCGAAAAGAGTTGTTCGGCCGACTGGGTGAGTTTCCTTAACGCGCTTTTTTTGGAGGAGTTGCCCGACGGCGTTGCTGCGGCCGCGACATTCCCGACGAGGGCTTGACCGCCAGCGGCGACGTAAACGTGTTCGACAGTCACCGTCTGCTGCCCTTTGCCGCGGTGCTTATCCAAGGCTCTTACCTGCCGAAGGTAGAGCTCCATCAATTTCGCAGCGTTCTTAACGTGCAGGTCGATCCAGCGACCATCACAAGCAGATTTCGCACGGGAGATGCATGCCATTGCAGCTTCATGCGCGGCGACCATTTGCATCGCTAGCATTGCCTCGACCGGCCCCTTTGGTTTTATATTGTTGAAGAAGGCCTGCATTTGATTGAAATGTTCCAACTTCTCTTTCTTCGGTAAATCCTCCGGGATCCATGCCGAGCGCCCGATTTGATTGTCAATCCGTCTAGTAATCAAACCGTAGTCTTCAGCTTGGGCGGCAGGCAACTCAGCGGCACCTTCGTCTCCTTTATTTGGCTGCTCTGCCGGCGTTCCATTTTTGTCGGAATTGGTGGCCGTTTTGACACCACGTGACTTCTTGGCCATTTGGGTACCCATCAACTTAACTACTTATTCTGCGACGACTTTTAGATTGATTTCGCGATCAAAAGGCGTTAACGCGCGTCTACTTTGCATGGGGTTGTTTTTTCGCATTTGTTTACGACCCCCCCTCCTAGGTGACCCCCAACCAATTAACCATATGCGTTTGCGGACCCCGGCCATCACCCGCAGCCCCAAAAACTCCCCAAGCGTTAGATGCTCACAGCTCACCTCGAGGACAGCACCGAAATTGCAGACTCCCCGGGTCCAATCCAGAATCCGTATGGAGGCGAGGGTGTGCAATAGCGTTTGCGGCAATCCAGATCGGCGATGCGCTCGGGAATGACGGCGTGCCCGGGCGACTGGCTATTGATCCCGCGATCTGGCAGAGGCGATCACACACGGAAATAAGAGTATTGCGTTCATAGAAGGCATCGACCGCCTGATCGCGGGCGGCCGTTGCGAGTTCCGCCGGGTAGCAGTCAAAGGATGGCGGTCTGCGTTGTTCGGTTAACGTCGGTGGAAAGAAATTTCTGCAGTCGCTTGGCGAGATAGACAAGCTCATCAATCCGCCGTGCAAGTGCCCGGTCGTCTTTTAGCTGCCTCTACTGACCACTCATATCGACGAAATTGATCGCTTTGCCGTTACTATTACTCATGGCCGCGAAGGCCGAACCGTTTGGGCTGCAAGCATGCAACGCTGGTGCGTGTCTTGGTCAAATTAGCTGCAATGTGGCGCTGGGCAAATCGGGCGATGTCATGTTTTTTCGTTCCCCGCCCGCGCGCCCTGCCAGATCTCATAAACGGCGAGCGCCAGAACGAGCACGCCGACGATGACGAAATTCGCCACCGCGATCGGGATGGCAATTGCGAGGATCCAGGGCGCCGCCAGCAGCCAGATGCCGAGCAGCACGTTGATCCACTCTTCCGCCAGGCTGAAGGCCGACAGCGTCACCAATTCGGTGAGGATGACCAGCAGTCCGGAAATGACCGCCGCCCGGGTCGCGGTCGGGTCGAGGTCGAAGCGCAACGCCCAGGGCGAGATGCAGAGCCAGATGCCAAGGCCCCAGCTGCACCAATCCTCCCACTGCCGGGGAGGTGTAAAACGCATGCCCGGCACGTTCGAATCTCCTTGGTTTTCGTTAGCTGGTCGAGTCGTGTGCGGAGCTTACAACCCGGATGGCGGAAGGCAAACGGCGCCGCCGGCGCCGGCGCATTGCGGGCTTTTCGGCGCGCGCGAGCCCCGTTATCGTGCGCGCCGGCTCGGGCGACCAGCGACATGCCCGGCATCACGCAAGCGAGGAAATATGCTCACGCTTTATCACGGTCGCACCTCGGTCTGCTCAATTAAGGCGAGGCTGGCTCTGGCGGAAAAAGGCGTCGCCTTCGAGAGCCGGCTCCTGACCCTGCGCGGCGATCAGTACGATCCCGCCTACATGAAGCTTAACCCCAATGCGGTGGTCCCGACCCTGGTGCATGACGACAAGGTCATCATCGAGTCGACCGTGATTATGCATTATGTCGACGAGTGCTTTCCCGGCGCCGCGCTGATGCCGGCCGACGCCTTGGCCCGCAGCAATGTGCGCATGACGACGAAACTGATGGACGAATATGTGCATCAGGCCTGCACGACGCTGACCTTCGCCACGGCGAACCGGGCCGCGCTTCAGCGCCTGTCGCCGGAGGAGCTGGAAGCCCAGCTCGCGAAATCGCCGAGCGCGAAACGCGCGGAGATCAAGCGTCAAGTTGTCGCCCTGGGTCTCGATGCGCCGGTGGTTGTGGACGCCCTGGAACAGCACGAGAAGCTGCTTGCCCGCATCGAGGCGGCGATGGCGGACGGCCCTTACATTGCCGGGCCGGACTGGTCGCTCGCCGACGCCGCCGCGACGCCCTATGTGTGGCGTCTCGACAAGCTCAAGCTCGCGCGCCTGTGGGACAAGCGTCCGGCCATCGCCGGCTGGTATGAGCGCGTGCGCGCGCGGCCCTCGTTCAAGCCGGCGATCGATGATTGGATCAGCCCGGCCGATGTCGAGCGCTACGCTAGCGCGCCGGATCCCTGGCCGAAGGTGGAGGAAATCTTGCGCGCCGCTTAGGCACAGACGGCGGGCATGCGGCCAAGCAGGTTGCGGCGATGCTGGATGACCGACCCATGCCGGCGCGGTTCCACCGCGGAAAAAGCTGCTATATTCGCCGGCGCGCGCGTCGGGCCCGCGCTTGTTGCGGATTCGGCGAGAAATCGTCGGATGCCGAGCGAATTGACATGGGACAGGCGCGCCAGCAAGGCAGCCGACGACGCTGAACATGGCGGACAATCTGCATCGCACCGAGCATCGGGCTGATATCGTCGTTCCTTTGGCCGCCGCGTTTTCGCCGGGGCCTCTCGCTCTCCTCGCCGCGCTGCCGGCCGAGGTGATCCGGTGGCAAGCATGAGCGAAACCGGCAAAGTCTTGGTGACCGGCGCCAGCGGCTTCGTCGGTTCCGCCGTCGCGCGCAAGCTGGTCGAGCGCGGCTTTTTCGTGCGCGTGCTGGTGCGCGAGGCGAGCCCGCGCGCGCATTTGGCCGGGCTCGATCTCGACTATGCGGTCGGCGATCTGCTCGATGCCGAGTCTGTTCGCCGCGCGATGACCGGCATGCGCTCCCTGTTCCACGTCGCCGCCGATTACCGGCTATGGGCGCGCGAGCCGGCCGAGATCGAACGCAATAATCTCACCAGCACCCGCATCGTGATGGAAGAGGCGATGCGCGCCGGCGTCGAACGCATCGTCTATACCTCGAGCGTCGCCACGCTCGACTGTCACGGCGAGCAAACCGCCGACGAAAGTCGGCCGTTGCGCGAGGACAAGGCGATCGGCGCCTATAAGCGCAGCAAGGTCAAAGCCGAGCGGCTGGTCGAAGGGATGGTCGGGCAGGGGCTACCCGCCGTCATCGTCAACCCGTCGACGCCGATCGGCCCCTGCGATGTCAAACCGACGCCGACCGGTCGCATGATTGTAGAGGCGGCGTCAGGGCGCATGCCGGCCTTCGTCGATACCGGTCTGAACATGGTGCATGTCGATGACGTCGCCGCCGGCCATCTCATGGCCTTCGAGCGCGGCCGTATCGGCGAGCGATACATCCTGGGTGGGCAAAATGCCTCGCTCGCCGAAATCCTGGGTGCCGTTGCGGTACTGATGGGCCGCCGCGCGCCGCGTCTGAAGCTGCCGCGCACCGCCCTGATGCCGCTCGCGCTTGCAGCCGAGATTGGCGCGCGCTTTACCGGCCGCGAGCCCATGGTCACCATGGACGGCTTGCGGCTATCGAGGAACCGCATGTATTTCTCCAGCGCCAAGGCCGAGCGCGAGCTCGGCTACCAGGCGCGGCCCTATGCCGAGGGGATCCGGGACGCCATCGCCTGGTTCCGCCAGGCCGGCTATCTCCGGCGGTGAGGCGATTGACGTTGCGATTCCAAGGGTGTGAAGCCAGCCAAAGGCCTGACGGTGGCCCGCAAAAAAGTTCCCGCGGCGGCCGAACCAATCTACATAATGGACATTGGGATCAGGGGAACTTGTGCAATCCGATGCCGGGCATCCATGCTGAATGAGGCGATAGCGGCGGTTTGCCTGGTGCTTTGGGCCGGTTTGATCGGCGCCCGGGGCGGCTTCTGGCTGGCCGCGGTGCGGGATACGGGCACGCCAGCAACGCCGACCAATTGGCCGGTCGTGACTGCCGTGATTCCGGCGCGCAACGAGGCGGATTGCATTGGTATCAGTATCAAGTCATTGATTGAGCAAGATTATCCTGGTCGACTCGATATCATCGTGGTCGATGACGACAGCAGCGACGGTACCGCCAATCTGGCCGTCCAGGCCGGTCAGGCCGGTCAGGCGGGTCAGGCCGGAACGGCCGCGTCCGCCAAACGGTCGGTAACGGTGGTGGCGGGCCAAGGACCGCCGGCGGGCTGGACCGGGAAGCTATGGGCGGTGAACCAGGGCATTGCCGCCGCCGAGGCTGCCGCGATACCGCCGGAACTGCTGCTGTTGACCGATGCCGACATCGCGCATGCCCCGGACACCCTGTCCTGGCTGGTAGCGCAATCGCGCCAGCGCGGCACCGTTTTGACCTCGCTGATGGCGAAGCTGCGCTGCCAGAGCCTGGCCGAGCGCATCCACGTTCCGGCCTTTATTTTCTTCTTTCAGATGCTGTACCCGTTCCGCTGGGTCGCCCAGCCCAAGGCGCGCACGGCGGCGGCAGCCGGCGGCTGCATGCTGGTCGACGCCCAGGCGCTGCGTGCGATCGGTGGCATCGAGAGCCTGCGCAACGATCTGATCGACGACTGCGCCCTGGCGCGCCGGCTCAAGCGCCGCGGCCCGATCTGGCTGGGGCTGACCGAGCGGGTGCGCAGCCTGCGGCCCTACGACCGTCTGGACGACATCAAGAGCATGATTTCGCGCTCCGCCTATGCCCAGCTCCACTATTCGCCGCTGCAGCTCGCCGGCACGGTCATCGGCATGAGCCTGATTTTCCTGGTCCCCCCGCTGCTGGCCTTGTTTGCCGAAGGCGCGGCGCGCTGGATGGGCCTGGCGGCTGCCCTGGCCATGGCGCTGGCGTTCCAGCCGGTGTTACGCTTCTACCACCGTTTGCCGCTCTGGGGTTTGGTCCTGCCGGTCATCGCGCTGCTTTATACGTGGTACACGCTCGATTCCGCCTATCAGCACGCGCGCCGACGCGGCGGCCAATGGAAGGGGCGCGTCCATGTCGACGCGCCGAGCCTGCAATGACGGCCAGCGCCCACTTGCGGTCCGGCAAGGGCCACACCGACGAGAATTTCCCGGTCGCCTCGCTGCTGATCCGCCGGCGGCACCGGCCGGCGATCCTTGCCTTCTATGAGTTCGTGCGCGTAGCCGACGACATCGCCGACCACCCCCAGTTGCGCGCCGACGAGAAGCTCGCACGGCTCGATGCGCTGGAGGCGTGCCTGCTCGGCAAGCATGACGGGGAGCCGGAAGGCGTCCGGTTGCGCGAGGTCTTGCGTGCGGGCCGGCTGTCGCCCCAGCACGCGCAGGACCTGCTGCAGGCTTTCCGCCAGGACGCGACCAAGCTGCGCTACGCCAATTGGGACGAGCTGATCGACTATTGCCGGCTCTCGGCCATGCCGGTCGGCCGCTATGTGCTCGACGTGCACGGCGAAGCGCGCACGACCTGGCCGACCAATGACGCACTCTGCGCGGCGTTACAGATCATCAACCACCTGCAGGACTGCGCCAAGGACTACCGCGATCTCGACCGCGTCTATGTCCCGCTCGATGCTCTCGCCGCGCAGGGGCTCGGCGTCGCGGCGCTGGCCGCCGGCGAAGCGAGCCCCGCGCTCACCGCCTGCCTGCGCGATCTCGCCGGCCGCACCGCGCTCCTGCTCGAACAGAGCCGGGTGCTGGCGGGGCAGGTTGCCGATGCCCGCCTGGCGATGGAAATATCCGCCATCCAGACGCTCGCCGAGCGCCTCATCGCGCTGCTGTCGCGGCGCGATCCCTTGAGCCAGACCGTACACTTGAGCAAGGCCGAAATGCTGCTGACCGGCGCGCGCGGCGCCGCGCGCGGTCTGCTGCGGCATATCTTCATGCGGCAAAGCCTGCCGGCGGCCGGCGCGGGGGCGCTGCAATGAGCGACGCCGGCAACGGCCAGGCGCCGGCCGCGAGCCGCGCCAAAGGCAGTTCATTCTATCTGGCGATGCGCATCCTGCCGCGCCGGCAGCGCGAGGCCATGTTCGAGGTCTATTCGTTCTGCAAGGCGGTCGACGACATCGCCGACGGCACCGCGTCGCGGCTGTGGCGGCTGGAACAGCTCGCCGATTGGCGCGGGCGCATCGCGACCTTGTATGGCGGTGGCGTGCCGGACGGGCTTGCGGCGCTGTCGCGCGCCATCGCGCAATTCTCGCTGCGTCAGGATGATTTCCTCACCGTGATCGACGGCATGGAGATGGACGCGGTCGAAGATATCCGCGCGCCGAGCTTTGCGGAGCTCGACCTCTATTGCGATCGTGTTGCCAGCGCCGTGGGCCGCCTGTCGGTTCGCGTCTTCGGGCTGGAGGACAAAGACGGCTTGCCGCTTGCCCATCATCTCGGCCGCGCCTTGCAGCTCACCAATATCCTGCGCGACATCGACGAGGACGCCGCCGCCGGGCGTCTCTATTTGCCGCGCGAAGCACTGCAGCACGCCGGTATCGAGTCCAGCGACCCGCAAGCCGTCATCCTCGATCCGCGCCTCGCCGCCGCCTGCGATCTGGTGGTCGAGCGCGCGCGCACGCATTTCCGCGAGGCCGACGCAGTCATGGCGCGCTGTTCGCGCCGCCTGGTGCGCGCGCCGAGGATGATGAAAGAGGCTTATCAACGGATGCTGGAAGAGATGATCCTGCGCGGCTGGACCAGGCCGCGCAATCGCGTGCATGTCAGCCGCTCGCATTTGCTCAAGATCGCGTTGCGCCATGCCCTCATCTGACGGCACGGTCCACATTATCGGCGCCGGGCTTGCCGGTCTTGCCGCGGCGGTGCGGCTCGCCGGCAGGCGAGCGGTGATCGTGCATGAGGCGACGGCGGTTGCCGGCGGCCGCTGCCGTTCCTATCGCGATCCCGTCACCGGCATGCTGATCGACAACGGCACGCATCTGGTGCTGTCGGGCAATCATGCGCTGCTGGCTTATGCGCGCACCGTGGGCGGCGAGGGCGGTCTTTGCGGGCCGGCCGGCGCCGAATTCTCCTTCGTCGATTTGTCGAACGATCGGCGCTGGACCGTGCGCATCAGCGACGGCCGTTTCCCCTGGTGGGTGTTCGACAAGCGCCGGCGCGTGCCGGAGACGCGCGCAACCGACTATCTGCCGCTGGCGCGGCTGGCCTGGACCTCCGGCGACAAGCCGCTCGCCAGCGTGCTCGATGGCGAGGGGCCGCTGTACCGGCGGCTGATCGCGCCCTTGCTGCTGGCGGCGCTCAATATCGAGCCGCTCAGCGGCTCGACCCGGCTCGCCGGCACGCTGGTGCAGGAGACATTGGCACAAGGCGGCAAGGCCTGCCGGCCGCTGCTCGCCCCAGAGGGCGTGGGCAAGGTCTTCGTCGAGCCGGCGCTCGATTATCTGCGCGCGCACGGTGTCACGCTTGCCTTCGAGCACGGCCTGCACCGCCTCGAATTTGCCGACGGACGCGTGGCGCGGCTTAAATTCGGCGCCGACGCGCATCGATCTTGCCCCCGAGGATGCGGTCATCCTGGCGGTGCCGGCCTATGCGGCGGCGGCGTTCGTGCCCGGCCTGCAGACGCCCACCGCTCATCGCGGCATCGTCAATGCGCATTTCCGCATCGATCCGCCGGCCGATGCTCCGCTCATGCTCGGTGTCATCAATGGCACCAGCGAATGGATCTTCAGCTTCCCCGGTCGCATCGCGGTGACCATCAGCGACGCCGCGCGCTTCTTCGATATGCCGCGCGCGGAACTGGCGCAGGAGATCTGGCGCGAGGTGGCCAAGGCGCTGCGCCTCTCCGAAACGCTGCCGCCCTGGCAGATCGTGCGCGAGCGCCGCGCCACTTTCGCGGCGACGCCGGAGGAAAATGCCAAGCGTCCGGGGCCGCGCACGGCGTGGCCGAATCTCATCCTCGCCGGCGACTGGACCGCGACCGGGCTGCCGGCGACCATCGAAAGCGCGGTACGCTCGGGAAATCGCGCCGCCGATCTTATCGGCGCCGACAAAAGGGTTGCGGCATGAGCGATCTGGCTGTGCCGGAGAAGGCGGCGCTGGCCGCCCGCGATGACGTCGACCGCGCCATGGGCGCCGCGACGCGCGCGCTCATTGCCTGCCAGCGCGACGATGGCCATTGGGTGTTCGAGCTCGAAGCCGATTGCACCATCCCGGCCGAATATGTGCTGCTGCGGCATTATCGCGGCGAGCCGGTCGATGCCGAGCTCGAGCGCAAGATCGCCGTCTATTTGCGCCGCGTCCAAGGCGCGCATGGCGGCTGGCCGCTGTTCCATGACGGCGATTTCGATATGAGCGCCAGCGTCAAAGCCTATTTCGCGCTGAAGATGATCGGCGACGACATCGAGGCGCCGCATATGCGCCGCGCCCGCGAAGCGATCCTCACGCGCGGCGGCGCCATCCATTGCAACGTGTTCACCCGTGTGCTGCTCTCGCTGTTCGGCGTGCTGCGCTGGGAGAGCGTGCCGTTGATGCCGGTCGAGATCACGCTGCTGCCGCGCTGGTTCCCGTTCCATCTGACGAAAGTGTCCTACTGGGCGCGCACCGTGCTGGTGCCGCTCTTGGTGCTGCAGGCGCTGGAGCCGCGCGCCAAGAATCCGCGCGGGGTGACGGTCGACGAATTGTTCGTCGAGCCGCCGCAGTCGATCGGGCCGCCGCACAAGGCGCCGCATCAGAAATGGACCTGGTTCGCGTTTTTCCGCGGCGTCGACATCGTCCTGCGCCGCATCGCATTCCCCAAGCGCCTGCGCGCGCGCGCCATCGCGCGCGCCGTCGACTTCGTCAGCGAGCGTCTCAACGGCGAGGACGGCCTCGGCGCCATCTTCCCGGCCATGGCCAATGCCTGCCTGATGTTCGACGCGCTGGGCGGGCCGGAGAACGAAGCCAAGGCGCAGATCGCGCGCGCATCGCTCGACAAGCTCCTGGTGATCAAGGACGACGAAGCCTATTGCCAACCCTGCGTGTCGCCGGTGTGGGATACCGCGCTGGTCTGCCAGACGCTCTTGGAGGTCGGCGAAGCCTCGGCGGCGCGCCGTGGGCTCGAATGGCTCACACCGCTGCAGGTGCTCGACGTGCGCGGCGACTGGATCGCGCGGCGGCCGGAGCTGAGACCGGGCGGCTGGGCCTTCCAATATGCCAACCCGCATTATCCCGATCTCGACGACACCGCGGTGGTGGTGATGGCCATGGATCGCGCCCGCCGCGCGGCCGGCGCCGGCAGCGAATTCGATCCCGCCATCGAGCGCGCGGTCGAGTGGGTGCGCGGCATGCAGAGCCGCAACGGCGGCTGGGCCGCCTTCGACGTCGATAATATCTTCGACTATCTCAATAACATCCCCTTTGCCGATCATGGCGCGCTGATCGACCCGCCGACCGAGGATGTCGGCGCGCGCTGCGTCTCCATGCTGGCGCAGCTCGGCGAGACGATTGAAACCAGCGACGCGGTCAAGCGCGGCGTCGATTACCTGTTGCGCACGCAACTTGCCGATGGAAGCTGGTATGGGCGCTGGGGCATGAACTACATCTACGGCACCTGGTCGGTGCTGTGCGCGCTCAATGCCTGCGGGCTCGGCAAGGAGCACCCGGCAATGCGCAAGGCCGCCGCTTGGCTGGTCTCGATCCAAAGCCCCGATGGCGGCTGGGGCGAGGACGGCTCAAGCTACAAGCTCGATTATCGTGGTCACGAGCCGGCGCCATCGACCGCCTCGCAGACCGCCTGGGCGCTGATCGGACTGATGGCCTGCGGCGAGACCGAGCACCCGGCGGTACAGCGCGGCATCCGCTATCTGGTCGAGACGCAAAGCGGCGACGGCTTCTGGAATGAGGAACGTTTCACCGCGACCGGTTTCCCGCGCGTGTTCTATCTGCGCTACCACGGTTACCGGAAATTCTTTCCGCTGTGGGCGCTGGCGCGCTACCGGAATTTGCTGGCCGGCAACGCGCGCAAGGTCGAATACGGGATGTAATCTGGCGCCGCAGCAAACGAAATGCCCGGCGCAAGGCCGGGCATGTGGCAGAGCGTATTCCTGCAGAACTGGCGTTATTCCGCCGCCTCCATGGGGACGGGCGCTTCCTTGGTGCGCGCCTTTTCCACCTGGATCTCGGCGAGCTTTTGCTGCACATGGCGGGAGAAGACGTATTCCGCCGGACGCTGCTTCGACAGATCGATATCCGGCGCCATCGGCCCGTCGGTCTCGACGCCTTTGCGGAGCTTCAGGAGCTTCAGCGGATGCGAAATCGAGTCGACGACCGCGGTCGCCTCGAAGCCCGAGTGCACCATGCAGTCGGCGCACTTCTCGTAATGGCCGACGCCGTAGGAATCCCAGTCGGTCTCTTCCATCAGTTCCTTGAAAGTCTTGGCGTAGCCTTCGCCGATCAGATAGCAGGGCCGCTGCCAGCCGAACACCGTGCGCGTCGGATTGCCCCAGGGCGTGCACTTGTAGGTCTGGTTGCCGGCAAGAAAATCGAGGAACAAGCCGGATTGGCTGAACGACCAATTCTTGCCGCCGTTTCCGCGCTTGAAAATGTCGCGGAAGAGCTGCCGGGTCGTTGCGCGGTTGAGGAAGTGCTGCTGGTCCGGCGCGCGCTCGTAGGCGTAGCCGGGCGACACGGTGATGCCGTCGACGCCCATCGCCATGACGCTGTCGAAGAAGCGCGCCATGCGCTCCGGATCGGCATTGTTGAACAAGGTGCAGTTGATATTGCAGCGGAAACCATTTGCCTTCGCCGCCTTGATCGCCGCTACCGCGCGGTCGTAGGTGCCTTCCTGGCACACCGACTTGTCGTGATCCTGCTTGTCACCGTCGAGATGCACCGACCAGACGAAGTAGGGCGACGGCTCGTAGTCCTTCATGCGCTTCTCCATGAGAAGCGCGTTGGTGCACAGATAGACGAATTTTTTGCGGGCGATGATGCCCTTGACGATTTGCGGCAGCTCCTTGTGCAGCAGCGGCTCGCCGCCGGCAATCGACACGACCGGCGCACCGCATTCGTCGACCGCACCAAGCGCGTCCTCCACCGAGATTCGCTGGTTGAGGATATCGTCCGGATAGTCGATCTTGCCGCAGCCCGCGCAAGCGAGATTGCAGCGGAACAGCGGCTCCAGCATCAGCACCAGCGGATAGCGCTTGCGGCCGGCGAGATGCTGGCGGACGACGTAGCTACCGACAGCCAATTTCTGCAGCAGGGGTATGCTCAAGACTTCCGTCCTTTCCGATCTTGCTGGGGGCGGTCACGTCGAGAAGCTCGACCGGAACGCGAAATTCGATCTGCTCACGCTCGCCCGGCAATGTCGATACGTCGACCGGGGCGATCCTGGCAAGCGCATTGATGGCGTCCGAAACCATCACCTCCGGAGCCGAGGCCCCGGCCGTGATGCCCACCACCTGGGCGCCATTAACCCATTCCGGCCGAATCTCGTCGCCATTGGCGATCAGATAGGTCGGCGTGCCGGCTTCCTCGCCGATTTCGCGCAATCGGTTCGAATTGGAACTATTCGTTGCGCCGACCACGAAGATCACGTCCGCCAGCTTGCTCAGCTCTCGCAGCGCGGTCTGGCGATTTTGTGTCGCGTAGCAGATATCCTGGGTGCCGGGCCCGACCACGTCGGAAAAGCGCCGGTTGAGCGCGGCGATGACGCCACGGGTGTCGTCGACGGAGAGGGTGGTCTGCGTCACATAGGAGATCGGCGTATCCGGCGGCAGATCGAGGGCGGCGACGTCGGCTTCCGATTGCACCACGGTGATGCGTCCGGGGATCTGGCCGAGCGTGCCTTCGACTTCCGGGTGGCCGACATGGCCGATCAGGATGATGGTACGGCCCTGCCGCGCATAGTGGCGGCCCTGGCTGTGCACCTTGGTGACCAGCGGGCAGGTGGCGTTGAGCACGTGCAGGTTGCGCGCCTTCGCCTCGGCTTCCACCGTCTTGGCCACGCCGTGGGCGCTGAAGATGGTGATGCCGCCGGACGGTACTTCCGACAGTTCCTCGACGAATCGCGCCCCGCGCGCCTTCAGCGCGTCGACCACCCATTTGTTGTGCACGATCTCGTGGCGCACATAGACCGGCGGCCCGTATTTCTCCAGCGCACGCTCGACGATCTCGATGGCGCGCACCACCCCGGCGCAGAAGCCGCGCGGTTGTGCGAGAATCACCTTCATGCCGTGCACCCGGCGGGACCGCTGGAGAACGTTTGCTCTAGCGCCGTAGGCCTGTCGCTATAGCTGAACGGGTCCGGCAGCATCGTCATGCACACCTTGCAGTTGGGCCCAGGCGAGCACGCCGAGGCCAAGGAACAATTCTAGCACAGAGGGAACGAAGCCGCCTATGGCACTGTTCTCGCTCGTGTCCGGCAGCCTGTCATCCCCCGCTTTCGATAAGTAGGGGTGGGCTAAAATAGTTCCCGGCGGCGCGAAATGTGGCAAGACTGGCGGCCGTCACGGTATTGAACCGCTCGCCGGGCTTGTGTCCCGCGACCTTGCGGGGCCCTCTCCGTACGTTCACCGGTCGATTTTGGAGAAGAATCAGGTGCCTGCCGATCACACCTTGCGCGCGGCGCCGGACCCATTGGCAGCCTGCACGCGCGACTGCAGGCGCATGAGGAAATCGAGCAAGGATTTGCGCTCGCTGGCGCTGAAGCCTTGCAGCAACTTGCGCTCGCGCTCGACGGCCAGTGCCACGATGCGGTCGTGCATGGCGACGCCTTTGCGGGTCAGGGCGACGCTCTGCCGGCGCTGGTCCACCTGGTCGGGCCGGATGTCGATCAGGCCGGCGGCGGCCAGCGCGCGCAGGCTACGGCTGACGGCGGCCTTGTCGAGCCCAGTAGCGCTGCTGACGCGGCCGGCGCTGATCCAGGGCTCGCCCGCAAGCATCGCCATGATGCGCCAGTCGGTGATGCCGACGCCGAAACGCGGGCGGTAGGTGGCCGAGGCGCTGTTGGAGATTTTGCCGGCAAGAAAAGTGAAATAGGCGGGAATATAGCGATCGAGGTCGAGCGCATGCGCCGACATGCGCGAGACGTCGCGCGCGCCGTGCAGGGCAGTTCGGCTGTTTCGCTCGAGCGCTCATGCGGCACCAGAAGTGGGACGCGATCTCGACGCAGGTCCCTGATATCTCTCGCAGTCGTGGTGGGCAATGGGCGTGGGCATCGCGCGCGGCCGGCAACAGAAATGGGCAGCCCAGGCGCGGGCATGTTCCGCCCGATAACGGATTCCTCGCACAAAATCGTTGACAAGTCAACAAGTCGGCGCGCTTGCCCGGTGCTATGAGCGAGTCTGGGAGAATTCGAACAAGGATGCCGGCAACGCGCGACCGTCACTGTCGCCGCCGCCGGCCGAAGGGCGCAGGATGCAAGCGCTGCGACATTGGAGCGTGCGGCACGCCGCCGGGCTGAAGCGGTTCTATGACGGCTTTGCCCGCGCGCTACCCTATTTCGACCGCGCGACGCGCCTGGTTGGCCGCGACCGCAGCGAGCGCCTGCTCACGCCGATCGAGCGTGTCACCAAGGAATTGTTGTTCGATTGCCGCATGTGCGGCCAATGCGTGCTCTCCTCGACCGGCATGGCCTGCCCGACCAATTGCGCCAAGCAGATGCGTAACGGCCCCTGCGGTGGCGTGCGCGCCGACGGCACATGCGAGGTGATCCCCACCATGCGCTGCGTCTGGGTCGAGGCCATCGCCGGACGCAAGGCGATCGCGCAAGGCAAAACCGCGAACGCGCCCATGCTGGCGCCGATCGACCACCGCCACGAAGGCCGCTCTTCCTGGATGCAGGTGATCGCGGGCAATGAGCCGGCGACGACCGTCACGCTGGCGCCGAGTTCGGCCCGTGAGCGCGCGGCCCAAGTGGACGCGCCCTATGAGCACGTGGCGCAAGAGCACACCGCCTATCGTTTCGAGCGGGCCTGCCGCTCCGGCCGCCTGGTCGTGACGGTGGAAGTGGCGCCGCCCGATTCCGCCAATCCGAGCGGGTTCGTCGAGCGCGCGCGCCGCTTCAAGGATCTCGCCGATGCCGTCAACATCACCGACGGCCCTGGCGGCAATTGCCATATGTCGAGCGCGGCGGCCGCCGCGATTCTCGCCGTGCACGGGCTCACGCCGATCGGCCAGATGTCCTGCCGCGACCGCAACCGCATCGCCATGCAGGGCGACCTGCTCGGCATGTCCGCGCTCGGCGTGCGCAACGTACTGTGCCTGACCGGCGACGATGTCAGCCAGGGCGACCAGCCGCAGGCCAAACCCGTGTTCGACCTCGACTCGATCTCGCTCCTGCGCATCGCGAGCGACATGGTCGAGCGCTCGACTTTCGCCTCCGGCCGCAAGCTCGAGGTGGCGCCCAATCTCTTCCTCGGCGCCACCGCCAATCCCTTCGTGCCGCCCTTTGCCGAGCGCGTCGCCAATCTCGAGCTGAAGGTCGATGCCGGCGCCCGTTTCATCCAGACCCAGTTTTGCTTCGACCCGCAACTGCTGGCGGAGTTCATGCGCGCGGTGCGCGCGCGCGAGCTGCACAAGCGCGCCACCATCATCGTCGGCGTCGGCACGCTGGCCAGCGCCAAGGCGCTGCGCTGGATGGGCGAGCATGTGCCCGGCGTGCTTGTCCCCGCGCGCGTGATCGAGCGCGTCGCCAATGCCGCGGACCAGCGCGCCGAGGCCAAGCGCATTCTGATCGAGACCATCGATGCGGTCGCGGGCATTGAGGGCGTCGGCGGCGTGCATTTGATGGGTCACAAGAACGAGCGCCTGTTGGCGGAGACGATCGTGGAGGCCGGGTTGCGGCAACCGCAAGCGCCCGACCCGGTCCCGGCCTGAACACAAGGATCAATTGGGAGGAATGATGAGATGAGCGACATGACGAAGCAGGAACAGCAACTGGTCGAATGGCTCTCCGACATGCGGGAGGACGAGGCGTTCGACCTGGCCAAGCGCATGCTGCTGGAGGAGGGCGTCGACCCGTTGCACGTGATGGAGCTGTGCCGCGCCGCCATGGACATTGTCGGCAAGCGCTTCGAGCAGGGCGAGTATTTCCTGCCCGAGCTGGTGCTGGCCGGCGAAATGCTGGAAAACATCGGCGCCATCGCCAAGCCGCTGATCAAGCAGGCGCCCGGCGGCGAGCCGAAGAAGCTCGCCAAGGTGCTGATCGGCACCGTGCACGGCGATTTGCACGACATCGGCAAGAACATCGTCACCTTCATGCTCGACATCAACGGCTTCGAGGTCAAGGACATCGGCGTCGACGTGCCGGTCGACACGTTCCTCAACGAGATCAATGCCTATGGGCCCGACATCGTCGGCCTGTCCGGCTTCCTGACGCTTGCCTTCGACTCCATGAAGGAGACCATCGAGGCGATCCAGGATGCCGGCTTGCGCGAGCGCATCAAGATTATGATCGGCGGCGGCCAGGTCGATGACGCAGTGTGCAACTACACCGGCGCCGATGCCTTCGGCACCAACGCGGTCGACGCGGTCTCGCTGTGCAAGAACTGGATGGGGGTCGCCGCATGAACACGCAGCCAATTCCCGAGCAGACACCCGAAGCCAAGGCCGCCTATGATGCGCGCTGGAAGCGCGTCATGGACTGCGTCAATCTGAAGACGCCGGACCGCATGCCGACGGCGATGTTCTGCACCTTCTGGCTGGCCAAGCTCGGCGGCATCAGCCATCGCGAGTTGATGTATAATGCGGAGAAGGCGGCCGAGCTCGGCGAGCGGGCGCTGATCGAGCTCGAGCCGGACATACACAACCCGCTGCTGCTCAACACCGCGGCCGGGCCGGTGCTCGAGGCGGTCGATTACAAGCAGTTGATCTGGCCTGGCCATGGCGTGCGCGACGACCAGCCCTATCAGTATCTCGACCGCGAATACATGAAGGCGGACGAATACGACGAATTCATCGACGATCCCACCGGCTTCTATCTGCGCAAATACCTGCCGCGGGTCTGCGGGGTGTTCGAGGGTTTCGAGGAATTCCCCGATCTGCCCGGCCTGCATTATTTCCGCCTGGTCGGCGGCGTGCGCGGCTTCGGCCGGCCCAAGCTGCGCGCGGCGCTCGAGCGGGTGCTCAAGGCGTGCGACGAGGTCGATCGCTTCGCCGAGCAGCACAGCCAGTTCACCCAGCGCATGACCGCGCTCGGCTTCCCCACCTCGCATATCAGCACCTCGGTCGCGCCCTACGACCTGGTGGCGGATTATTTCCGCGGCGCCACCGGCACCATGAAGGACCTCTACCGCAAGAAGGACAAACTGCTGCAATTACTGGACAAGGCCTGCACCTTCTTGACGCGGCAGACCATTAACTGGTCGCGCGCCTCCAAGCATCCGATCGTGTTCTTCCCGATCCACTGGGCGCCCGACAATTTCATGTCGCAGCAGCAGTTCGAGACCTTCTGGTGGCCGACCTTCCGCAAGCTCATGCTCAACCTCATCGAGGCCGACATCATCCCGATGCCGCTGTGGGAGGCCGATTGCAGCAAGCGGCTGGAGACGATCCGCGACATTCCGCCGGGCAAGTGCATCTATTGGTTCGAGCGCACCGACATGGTGCGCGCCTTCGAGGTGCTTGGCGATGTGGTGGCGTTGCGCGGCAATATTTCGCCCTCGCTGCTGACCACGGGCAAGCCGGACGAGGTCGACGCCGCGGTGCGCCACCTGGCGGAAAACGTCTTCCACAAAGGCGGCAAGCTCATCCTCGACGCCGCCTTCGGGTTGCCGGACGAGACGCCGGTGGAAAACGCGCGTGCCATGTACGCGGCGGCGCGTAAATATGGGAGCTGAAGGAGGCAGCATGCCGGAGATCAAAAGCGGCGCCCTCTTGCGCGAGGTTCGCACCGAAGAGGCCGCGCATGGCGCCTTTCCGGCGCGCGAGCGTTTCCACCGCGAAGCCGAATATCTGGTCGAGCGCGAGAACCTGATCGCGCCGGCCTTCAGCTTCAATTTTGCCGAACTGGAGGCGCCCGCGGCGGAGACGCTGCAGGTCGGCGGCGAAAGCCTCTATGCGCCGCGGCTCAAGCCGGAAACGGGCGAACTGACCGGGCTCGCCTGCGGCGTGGTCACGCTCGGGCCGGGGTTGGAGCGACGGGTCGCTTCCTTGTTCGCGGAGAAATGCTATTCGCTGGCGCTGGCGCTCGACGACATCGGCAACCGGCTCTTGCTTGCCGCCACGCGCCGCGCGCAGGACCGCATGCTGGCGGAGGCGCGCAAGCGGAAACTGTCCATGGCGGGCGAGTTGCGCCCCGGCGATCCGGGCCTCGCCCTGCAGACGCAGAGCCTGGTGCTGCGGCTTGCCGATGCCGCGTCGATCGGCATCGAGCTGACCCGCGGCCATGCGCTCAAGCCGGTGAAGTCGATTTCCATGGTGCTCGGCGTCGGTATCGATCTGCCGCCGGCGCGCTGGTCGCGATGCGATGAGTGCCCCTCGCGCGCCACGTGCCGGGTGGCCAATTGTGCGGCGCAGCCGGCCGCCTGACGTGGGCGCGGCGGCAAGCTCGGGGAGGGCGATGCCGGAACAGTTTGCACTCAGCTTCCCGCAACTCGACCGCCGCATTGAAACGCAGCCGGGCGAGACGCTCTTCCATTGCGCGCGTCGCAATGGGTTGCGCATCGTCGGCGCCTGCGGCGGCCGCGGCACCTGCGGGACCTGCTCGGTGCTCGTCACCGCGGGCGAGGTGCGCCACAGCAATGGCCATGTGATCGCGGCGCAGGACGGCGAGGCACGCCACCGCCGGCCGCGCTGGCTGCGCGCCTGTCAGGTGGTGCCGCGCGGCGATTGCATAATCGAAGTGGCCGAACGCTCGCTGGCGCCGGTGGTGCGCGCCGATATCGAGACCGGCGACCATGTCGAGATGCTGCCGCTCGATCCGGCGGTGGTCAGCCGCGACGTGAGTGTTGCCGCGGCGTCGCTCGCCGATATGCGTTCCGATGCCGACCGGGTCGCGGGCGCGCTGCCGCAACCCTTCACCACGCTCGACCTCGCCGCTTCGCGGCAATTGCCGGCGCTGCTGCGCGACAATAATTGGTCGCTGCGGGTGCGCTTGCGCGAAAGCGAGGCGATCGATTTCGCCGCGCCCGCCAGCCGCACGCTCGGACTTGCGGTCGATCTCGGCACCACCAATATCGCCGGCTTCCTCGTCGATCTCGCCAGCGGCGCCCGTCTCGCCAGCCTCGGCATTGAGAACCCGCAAACCGCCTGGGGCGCCGACGTCATCAGCCGCATGAACTACGCCATCGGCGGCGCGGCCGCGGCCCAGGAGCTGCGCGACGCTGCCGTCACCGCGATCAACGCGCTGGCGCATGACCTCTGCCGCGCCGTCGACGTGGCTCCGGCCGACATCGTCGATGTCGCGATCTGCGGTAATACGGCGATGCATCACCTGCTGCTCGGCCTGCCGGTGCGGCAATTGGGGCGGGCGCCGTTCGTCGCCGCGCTGCGCGAGGCGTTCGACCTCAAGGCGCGCGACCTCGGTTTTGCCGTGGCGCCGGGCGCTTATGTGCATCTCGCCGCCAATATCGGCGGGTTCGTTGGCGGCGACCACGTCACCGCGCTGATCGCCACCGAGCCGCATTGGCGCGCCTCCACCACCAGCCTGGTCATGGATATCGGCACCAATACCGAGATTTCGCTGATCCACCGCGGCGATATCTTGACCGCCTCGTGCCCGTCCGGCCCGGCGCTGGAAGGCGGCCACATTTCCTGCGGCATGCGCGCGGCGGAGGGCGCCATCGAGCGCGTGACCTTCGCCGACGGCGCGCTCAAAGTCGCGACGATCGGCAAGCACCGCCCGGTCGGGCTGTGCGGCTCCGGCGTGCTCGACGCCATCGCGGCGCTGCGCGCCGGCGGCCTGCTCGACGAGCGCGGGCGCCTGACCGGTCCGCATCGCGCCCTCCAGGAGCTCGAGGGCTTGCGCGCGGTGACGCTGGCGCCGAACGTGTTCTTCAATCAGCATGACGTGCGCGCGGTGCAACTGGCGAAGGCGGCGATCGCCACCGGCATCGAATTGCTGCTCGCCGAGGCGCGGCTCGCCGAGGCCGACATCGAGCGCGTCATCATTGCCGGCGCCTTCGGCTCCTATATTGACGTCAACAGCGCCATTGCGGTCGGCCTGTTGCCGGCCTTGCCGCGCGAGCGCTTCGAGCAGGTCGGCAACGCCGCCGGCCTCGGCGTGCGCCAGATCCTGGCCTCGCGCGCGATGCGCGCGCATGCCCGCGAACTCGCCCAGCAGTGCCGCTATGTCGAGCTGAGCACGCGCAGCGGATTCCAGAAAGCCTTCCTCAACAATATCGGTTTCAAAGCCGAGCCCCAGGCGCGGAGAGCATCGTGACAGACACTGACGGCTTCAATCTCATCATCATCGGCGACCGCATCAATCCGGGCTTCAAGCCCACCCGCGTACTGGTCGACGACCACGACTTGGCCGGCATCCAGGCGCTGGCAGTGCGCCAGGTGGAAAGCGGCGCCCGCTTCCTCGACGTCACCATCGGTCCCCGCGGGGTGACCGACCACGCCTATCTTGTGGAAACGGTGCGCGCCATCCAGGAAGCGGTGACGGTGCCGCTCTGCTTCGACTATCCCGACAGGACGCTGCAAGAGGTGTGCTTGCGGAATTACGATCGCGCCCGCGCCGGCGGCGCTTCGCCCTTGATCAATTCGGTCACCGAGCAGCGCTGGGAGATCATGGACCTGTACAAGCCGCTAGGGCCCTTCAAGGTCATCGTCATGGCTTCCGAGCGCGTCGAGAACGGCGTCGCCAAGGCCAATACGACGCCGGAAGAATTCGCCGCGACGGCGCGGCGCGTCGCGCTGCGACTGCAAAACGATTATGGCCTCACCATGGACGACATCTTCCTCGACATTTCGGTAAGCGCGGTCGTGGCCGACACCAAGGGCCTGCACCGGGCGACGCTGTCGGCGGTGCAGGCGATCCGCCAGGATCCGGCCCTCGCCGGCATCCACATCATGGGCGGCCTCACCAATATCGGCCAGCAATTGCCGCCCAAGGCCGCCGACGGTTCCGATCTCAAGCTCGCGCTCGAATGCGCCTTCCTCACGCTGGCGGTGCCGCTCGGCTTCGATGCGGTGTTGGCGACGCCGTGGCGCGCGCTCAAGCCGCTGCCGGAAGACAATTACGTGCTCATGGCCTACAAGAATTTCCTCGAACAAACCGGCTCCAACGCGCTGCGCGCGGTGCGGAAATTCTATAAAGCCTGACGGCGCGGCCGGCGCCGATCGGCAATGGGAGGCGGGCAATGGCGTTCGACGATTACAAGGGCGCGATGTTCGGGCCGACCTGGAAGGCGTCGGCGCGCCAGTTCGGCGTTCGCGTCGAGCACGACGTCAAAATCCCGATGAGCGACGGCATGACGCTCAACGGTGACATCTGGCGGCCCAACGCCGACGGCAAGTTTCCCGTCATCCTCGGCATCCATTGCTATCACGCGTCGGCGCAGACCGGGCCGATCAAGCCGGCGGCGATCTCGACCGCGCAATGGCGTCACCCCGGCCAGGAGCGCACCAACGCCTCGCTGGAAAGCGGCGACCCGACCTTCTTCGCCCGCCGCGGCTATGCCCACGCGGTTTTCAATGTGCGCGGCACCGGCAAGTCGGAGGGCAAATGGCAGTTCCTCGGGCCGCAGGAGATCAAGGACGTCTACGAGACCATCGAATGGCTGGCGGCGCAGCCCTGGTGCGACGGCAATGTCGTCATGTTCGGGGTTTCCTATTTCTCGCAGATCCAGTTCCTGGTCGCCGCGCTCAAGCCGCCGCATCTCAAGACCATCTTCGCGCCCTGGGGCACCACCGATCCCTACCGCGACCTCGCCTGCCGCGGCGGCATCCTCGCCTACAAATGGCTGGTCGGCTGGAGCGCCACCTCGCTTGGCTACGGCAATTGCCGGCCGGAGAATCACAGCAAGAACGAATTGGGCGAAAAAGGCTTCAAGGACGCGGTCGCCAAGCTCCTGGCCGACGACGACATCAGGGCGGTGCCGGAACTGGTGGCGATGCTGAAAGACCCCGAAGCGGGGATCAATCCCTTCGTGGTCGACATCATGCTGCATCCGCAGTTCGACACCTACTGGCAGGACCGCGCCGTCGACTACGGCAAGATCGAGATCCCGGTCTATATCGGTTCCGACTGGGGCTGCGTCGGCATTCATCTGCCGGCGGCATTCCGTAGCTGGGAATATCTCGACGTCCCCAAGAAGATGATCGTCGGTCCGCCGGTCTATCTCGACCGGCCGCTCTATCAGCTGCAGCACGAGGCGGTGCGCTGGTTCGACCATTGGGTCAAGGGCAACGACACCGGCATCATGGACGAGCCGCCGGTGCGCCTGTTCGTCATGGATACCGGCGAATGGAAGGCGGCGGACGACTGGCCGCTGCCGGAAACCAAGTGGACGCCGTTCTATCTGCACGAGAACGGATTGCTGAACGAGCACGAGCACTGGAGCTACGAAGGCAGCGACTTGTTCGAGGATTCGCCCTGGATGCGCGGTAGCGTGCAATACGTCACGCCGCCGCTGGTGGAGAATACCGAGGTCGCCGGGCCGATCGCGCTCAAGCTTTATGGCGCGACCACGGACAGCGACGTCAATTGGATCGTCTCGCTGCTTGAGATCGGTGCCGACGGCAAGGAACGGCTGTTGACCAAGGGCTGGCTCAAGGGCTCGCACCGGGAGTTGGATTTGCAGAAATCGAAGCCGTGGGAGCCGATCCATACCCACCGCAATCCGACGCCGCTCACGCCCGGCGCGATCACTGAGTTCGACATCAAACTGGTGCCGACCGCCAACCTGTTCAAAGCCGGCTCGCGCATTGCGCTGCGCATCCGCTGCGTCGACGATGTGCCCACCAATCCGCTCGAGCTCGTGGCCACCGGCTCGCTCAACCGCACCGCGGTCGCGCGCGTCACCGTCTTCCACAACGAGGAGCAGCCGTCCTGTCTTCTGCTGCCGATCACGCGCGGCAACGTGCTCAACACGTTCTTCTCCGGCGGGGTGTTCCCGACGCCGCAGTAGTGCCGCTCGATCCTGATCGACTGCGACCGGGCGATCGGGAAACCTCGCTGCTGCAGTCAGGTCATTGCGTCTTGCTTGATGGTAGCCGGCTCAGCGCCGGTGAACCCGGTGTTCGACCGCCAGGAGGATGGCGTTGGCGCCAGCGGCGAAGGCGAACAACAGCAGCGTTAGCGCCATGATGTCGGTTACGTTGTGCGCCTCCATGGCGCGGATGAGGATGAAGCCGACGCCGCGGTCCGAGGCGAACAGTTCGCCGATCAGCGTGCCGAGCAGCGTGGTGGCAAAACCGATGCGCAGGCCGGTGATGATCTCCGGCAGCGCCGCCGGCAGGAACACGGTGCGGATGGCCGCGAGCGGCGAAAGCCGCATCACCCGCGCCGTCTTGGTGAGCGCCGGGCTCATGTTCTTGATCGCGCCAACGGTGAACAGGGCGACCGGGAAGATGCCGTGCAGGGCGCCGAAGGCGACCTTGGCGGAGATGCCCAGTCCGAACACCAACAAGATCACCGGGTAGAGGGTGATCTTGGGGATCGAGTAGAGCGAGGTGAGGATCGGTTCGCCCACCTCGCCGGCGAAATGGTGGGTGCCCAGGGCAAAGCCGACGACGATGCCGCCGGCGAGGGCGATGATGCAGGCATAGAGGAAGGCGACGCCGGTGGCCTCGACGTGGCCCCAGAAAATGCCGCTGTCGAGATATTGGCCGACGCGGGCGAAGGTCGGCAGCGGGGGCGACAGCGCTTCCGGGCCGGCCCACCAGAACAGGATAACCCAGCCGAGCAGTAGTACGGCCGCCAGCATGGTGTAGTCGAGGATGCGGGCGCGCGCGCTCATCTTGGTCGATACCAGCGCCGGTGCAGCGCCTGCTCCAGCGCGCTGAGCGCTTCGTTGATGCCGGAGGCGAAGCCGAGGATCAGCACCAGCAGGGCGTACATGGTGGCATTGTCGAAATTGTTGTAGGCGAGCGCGACGCGGCGGCCGATGCCGGCGGTGGAGAGGATGAATTCGCCGGCGATGATGCCGATGATGCTGTAGGCGACGGCCAGGCGCAGGCCGGTCATCAGATGCGGCGCCGCCGCCGGCAGTTTCAACAGCAGCGTGGTGCGCACCGGGTCGATGCGGGAGACACGCGCGACCTTGAGCAGGACGCGGGGGATGCGGTCGAGCGCGGCGATGGTGGCGACGATCATGGCGACGACGCCGAACAGGGCGCCCATGACGATCAGGGAGAGCGGGCCGATGCCGCAGAACACGATCAACAAGGGATAGAGGATGAAGGTGGGCACCGCGTAATAGGAGGTGAAGATCGGATCGAGCGCCCGGCGCAGCCGCGGCACCGCGTGCACCATGAGCCCGACGAGGAAGCCGCCGACCACCGAGATCGCCACCGCCGAGGTGATGTTGATCAGCGTGTAGCTGACGTCCGGCCAGAACCAGGATTTCTCCACCGCGATCTCGCCGAGCACGACCACCATTCGCGAGGGCGGGATCATGGTCAGCGGGTCGATGACGCCGGTGCGGCAGAGGATCTCCAGCACGAGCGCGGCGCCCGCGATCAGGCCGAGCTGCCAGCGGCGGGCGCGGCTCATGTCGTGCCCATCGCCTTGCGCGATTCCTCGCGCAGCAGCGCCCACAGCCGCGCGGTGAAGGCGCCGAAGGCCGGGTCGGCGACCAGGCTGGAATCGCGCTCGCGCGGCCAGTTGGTGGCGATGACCTCGATCAACCGTCCCGGCCGCGCCGACATCACGGCGACGCGGTCGGAGAGCAGCGCCGCCTCGTCGAGCGCATGCGTGATCAGCATCACCGTCGCCCCGGTGGCGCGCCACAGCCGCAACAGCTCCTCGCCCATGAGCAGGCGGGTCTGCTGGTCAAGCGCGCCGAACGGCTCGTCAAGCAGGATGATCTTCGGCCGCATGACCAGCGTGCGCGCAATGCAGACGCGCTGGCGCATGCCGCCGGAGAGTTGCGAGGGGAAGGCGGAATGGAACGCCGAGAGGCCCATGAAGGAGAGCGCATCCTCGACCCGCCGCTTGGTCTCCGCCGCTTCCAGCCCGGCGCGCCGCAGCCCGAACGCCACATTGTCCCAGACATTGAGCCAGGGAAACGAGGCGTCCTCCTGGAACACGACGCCGATGCCTTCCGGCACCGTGCCGGCGACCGACTGCCCATCGATCTCGACCGTGCCTTGCGTCGGCCTGACCAGCCCGGCGAGGATTTCCAGGAGCGTGGTCTTGCCGCAGCCGGACGGCCCGACCACGCCGACGAATTCACCCTGGCGGAAGTCGAAATCGACCGGCCCCAGCGCGTGCACGGCCGGGTGACCGGCGCGGGGCGGGTAGATCTGCGTTACCCCGCGCAGTGAGATGTGGACCATGGCGTCGGCCGGTGCGAATGCGGAGGCCGTGATCTCCAGGCGAGATCGGGCGGCGAGCGTGGTCATAGCTTATGGCGCAGATCTTTATCGAGATATTCTTGATCGATCAGTTTCGACCAGTCCACCGGTCCCTTCATCTCGCCCACCGAATGCAGGCCGTCGAGCACGGCGTCGAGGCCCTCCTTGGAGAATTCGCCGCTATTCCAGTGATGCCACTTGTAATATTTCGGCAGGATAGCCTGGGCTTCGGCGAGCTTGACGTTCCAGTGTTTGGCATAGACCTCGGCCGCTTCCTTCTCGTGCGCATAGATGTAATCGACCGCCTGGCGGTGGATCGCCACGAGCTTGCGCACCACGTCCGCATGCGTCTTGGCGTATTCCTCGGTGGTCACCCCGACCGCCCAGGAGAATTTCGGATAATACTGCCAGGCGTAGAACAGGATGTGGTAATCGTTGGGATGCAGCGTCATGCGCGGATCGTTGAGCGGCGCCGCCGCCACCGCGCCTTGCGACAGCGCGGTCAGCGCCGGCCCGAGGCCGCCGAGCGGCAGCGCGGTGACCTTGTCGGTGAGGCCTTCCTTTTTCAGCGCGTAGCGCACGATCATTTCCGTGGTCGAGCGCGGATTGGTGAAGGCGATCTTCTTGCCGACCAGGTCCTTGATCGTATTGATGCCCGAGCCGGGCTTTGACGCCCAGGCGAGCTCGCCGACATGGTTGGACGCCGCGTAGATGATCTTGAGCTTGACGCCGCTGCGGGCCGCCGCCAGCGCCACCGAGGTCGACACTTCGCCGACCGGGATGTCGCTCGCCAGCAGGTTGCGCAACGAGGTGCCGCCGCCGGAACCGGCGGTGATGCCGTCGACGGGAAGGCCGGCCGCCTTGAACATGCCTTTGTCGAGCGCCACCGCCCAGGGCAGTGTCTCGATGATGCGGCCATATTGGGTGACGGTCAGCTTGGCGGCAACGGCAGGCGTGGCCGCGAGTGCGGATGCAACCGCAATGGATACAAGCGTGGCGTTGAAACGCATGGATGTCCTCCCTGCCCACGGCCGCCCAGCGGGCCGCGGGATATTGTTTCCCAACTATTTACGGAACCCGACTGTTGGTCGTTCCGGCGGTTGGTTTGAATACAAGGTTACACCGACATCGTTGATAATCCAACTATCCTCGCATAGGCTTTGTTCGGGAAACGACAGCCAAGGAGCAATAAGATGAAGATCGTCCAAGGCGACCAGGTCGAGGAGGTGGTGCGCCAATTCCAGCACCGGCAGGGACAATTCATCCACCGAAAATTGATGACCGGCACGCCCGGCACGCCGGGAAATTTCGCCCTCGAACTGGTGCGCACCACCGACGATTTCTTTTCGCCGCGCCACAAGCATAATTTCGATCAGTTCCGCTATCAGGTCGATGGCGAATTCGATTTCGACCGCAACGGCAAAATGAAGCCCGGCATCATCGGCTATTTCCCCGAGGGCACGCCCTACGGTCCGCAGTCCTCGAGCGTCAGCTCGCTGACCCTGGTGCTGCAGTTCGGCGGCGCCAGCGGCAGCGGGTACATGACGCAGGAGGAGATGGAGGCGAGTACCGCCGAGCTGAAGAAGTTCGGGCGCTTCGAGAAGGGCGTCTATCGCCGCAACGAGGACGTCGAGGGCAAACGCAACATGGACGGCTACCAGGCGGTGTGGGAAAACGTGAACAGGCGGCCGATGCAATATCCCAAGCCGCGCTACAACGACCCGATCATGATGAATCCCGCGCATTTCGACTGGGTGCCGGTCGAGGGCGCGCCGGGCGTCTCCGATAAGATGATGGGCGTGTTCAGCGAGCGGCGCTGCCAGGCGCAGTTCCTCAAGCTCGACCCGAAAGCGCAGATCAAGGGCCACGGCCGCGGCCTCTATGTCGTGCTCAACGGCGAGGGCAGGGTTGCCGGCGAGGCCTATCGCCGCTTCACCACCGTCTATTGCGAGGATGGCGACGATCCGCTGTTCAGCGCGGCGAGCGAAAGCGAAATGCTGATGCTCGGCCTGCCGCGGGTCGGCGGCGCCCTGCCGCAGGCGGTGGCGGCGCAATAGTTGCCGCTGCGCCGGCACTGGGCCGCGTGCTTATAAATCCGGCGCTGTAAGCGTCGCTCGCTGAGCGTCCGCGCGCTTCAAAAGCGATCGAATTGCTGTGGCGCCGTGCAGCATCGCGCGTCGATACGCAGAAAGACCGCCTCGCGGCGGCCTCTCTTAAAAATTGAGTCAAGTCGGCGCTTTTTCAGCGCTGTGGGTCGGCTTTAGCCCAGTAGTCGGAAGACGCTTTGGTGACATTGAGCGCGCCAAGGGTCTCGAAGCCGGGCGCCATGGAAGCATCGGTGCCGGCCATGACTTGGTGATGATCGATGTTGAGGAGCCGCAGCCAGCTCTGTTGGCCCAGCGTGAGCCCGATCATGCAGCCGATCTCGACCAACTCGGCCTCGCTGAAATGCTTGTGGAGGCGGTCCCAAACCGCATCGTCGGTGTTCAAATGCCAGACGATCGCCTCGGCGTAGGCGAGCACAGCCTTCTGCTTATCCGTGTAGAGCGTGGATTTCTCGAAGTTCAGAAGATCAAGCACATGGTCTTCGATCACGGCGCCGCTTCCGGCCGCCTTTACCGAGCGCTGGTTGCCGCAATATTCGCATTGCACCGAGCGCGACACATAGAGGCGCGCCAGCTCCTTCAGTGCATGGTCGGCGATTCCGTTTCGAAACAGGTCATTCCAGCTTTTGGCGAAGAACCAGAAAGCGGCGGGGACGTGCGCACGGATAGCGGAGCTTTCCGGCCGGGGTGTGCCTTCGCGTTGGCAGCGCTCCATCTCCTTGCGCATGTCCGGATCCATCGCCTCCAACGGGACGTAACTGATGCGCTGCTTGGGCATGGTGCCTCCTCTGGGGCTGGCGTTCGCGTCAATGCAGCCTAGGCACGACGATCGCGGCTTGCTATCGTCAAATCACGATACACATATCGTTAAAACCGATGGCAAAAGCGAAAACCGATTGGGATGGCAGGATCGGGCGTCGCATCACCCTGCGCGACCTGCATATCCTCTCGTTCGTCGTGCGCTCGGGCAGCATGGCGAAGGCCGCGACGCATCTTGCGACGACGCAGTCCGTGGTGTCCGACGCCATCGCGAACCTCGAAAGCGCGCTCGGCGTGCGGCTGCTCGACCGCAGCCCAAAGGGCATTGAACCCACAATTTATGCGAAGACGCTGCTTAAGCGCAGCGCCGTTGTCTTCGACGAGTTGCGCGAGGGGGTCAAGGATATCGAGGCGCTTGCGGATTCGGCTACCGGCGAAGTGCGCATCGCTTGCCCGGAGTTCCTCGCCGGTGGGCTGATTCCCGATGTGGTCGACGGGTTTTCGTGCCGTTATCCGGACATCGTCTGCCAGATTACCGAGGCGGATGCCACGACGCTGGAATTCCGCCAACTTCACGAACGCAGCGTCGATCTGATCGTCGCAAGAGTTCCGGCCGCGTTCTCGGATGACAAGCTCAATACCGAAATCCTATTCGACGATCCGCATGTGGTTGTCGTCGGCGAGAAGAGCCCGTGGATAAAGCGTCGGAATGTTGCACTGGCTGATTTGGTGGGGGAGCCGTGGATCATCCCTGCATCGTTGATCGTACGTGAAATCATGAAGGAAGCGTTCGAGGCGCGAGGCCTGAGCGTTCCGCAAGGAAAGATCACGTCGTCGTTCGTATTGATGCGCAATCATTTGCTTGCGACCGGGCGATTTCTGACGGTGCTGCCCTTGTCGGTACTTCAATACAATACCAGGCAATGGGCGCTTCGCGCACTGCCGATCACATTGGGCACGAAAGTGCGGCCCATCGCGATCATCATGCTGAAGAATCGCAGCGTTAGCCCGTCGGTACGGCTCTTCGTCGAGCATCTGCGGGCGACGGCGAAAAATCATCTGCGCCGGCGCGATTGAATTCCGTAAGTGCCGGTCGCTTGACTGCGCTCCGATCCAGTTACCACCCGACCGGCATGGTCGCTTGGGGTCTTCAGGGCCGAAAATGCCATCTCCGACCGGTTCGGCTGCATCGTCGGAAGCGGACGTAAATTCATTGTCGTGGCGTTCAGTCCCAGCTCGCGCTGACGCCGGCGAGCGAGCGGACGCGCTCCTCGTCGGCGGCGAATTCGGCGGCCGCACCGGACCAGACCACGCGGCCATCGTCGAGCACATAGGCGCGGTCGGCGATCTCGGTCGCCGCGTGCACATTCTGCTCGACCAGCAGCACCGAAATGCCTTCCTTGCGCGCCGCGACGACAACCTTGAACACTTCCTGCACGATCAGCGGCGCCAGGCCCTGGCTCGGCTCGTCGAGCAGCAGCAGCTTCGGATTGAGCAGCAGCGCGCGCGCGATCGCCAGCATCTCCTGTTCGCCGCCGGAAAGCTGGCGGCCCTTGTTGAACTTGCGCTCGGCGAGCCGCGGGAACAGTGTGTAGATGCGTGGAATGTCCCAGGGGCCGGGACGTTCGATGGGAACCTTGAGGTTTTCCTCGACGGTCAGGCTGGGGAAGATCTTGCGCCCCTCCGGCACATAGCCGACGCCGAGCCGGGCGATGCGATAGGACGGCCAGTCGGTCGTGACCTGATCGAAAAGCCGCACCTCGCCGCGGCGCGGTGGCGTCAAGCCGACCAGGCTGCGCAGCGTCGTCGTCTTGCCGGCGCCGTTGCGGCCGAGCAAGGTGACGATCTCGCCCTGGCCGACCTCAAGGCTGACGTCGTGCAGGATGTGGCTCTTGCCGTAGAAGGTGTGCAGGCCCTTGGCCTCGAGCATCGCGCCGGTCATGCCGCCTCCTTGCCGAGATAGGCGGCCTGCACGGTTTCGTTGGCGGCGATCTCTTCCGGCGTGCCCTCGGCCAGCATATTGCCTTCCGCCAGCACCATGATGCGGTCGGCGAGATGGAAGACGACGCGCATGTCGTGCTCGATCAGCACCATGGAAAGTTTCTGTTCCTGGTGCAGCTTGCGGATCAACTGGGTGATGTCATAGGTCTCCTGGTCGCCCATGCCGGCGGTCGGCTCGTCGAGCAGCAGCAGGCGCGGATTGAGCGCCAGCGCCATCATGATCTCGGTGGCGCGCTGGTCGCCGTGGCTGAGCTCGCCGACCAGCTTGTCGGCTTTGCCCGCCAGCCCGCTCATCTCCAGCAGTTCGCCGGTGCGGGTGCGCACCTTGCCGGTCTCCTCGGCGGAGAGGCGGATGCGCAGGCGGAAGCCGGAAGCGATCTCCACCGCGATCTGCAGGTTCTCGAACACGCTCAATTCCGGGAACACCTCGGTGATCTGGAACGTGCGCGCCATGCCGCGCCACACCCGCCGCGCCGGCAACAGCTTGGTCACGTCCTCGCCGTCGAAGACGATGCGGCCCGAGGTCGGATTGGCAAACCCGCTGATCAGGTTGAAGAAGGTGGTCTTGCCGGCACCATTGGGGCCGATCACCGCGCGCAATTCGCCGGGCTCCACCGTCATCGATACGTCGTTGACGGCGACCAGGCTGCCGAAGCGTTTGGAAACGTTTTGGACCTGTAGCAGGCTCATGACGAAGCAGCCTTCCGACGGATGATCCCGAGCACGCCGCGCGGGAAGAACAGCACCACCAGCACGAAGAACAGGCCGATGAACGACATCCAGTTCTGCGTCATGGTCGACACGTAATCCTGCAGCACCACGAAGATCGCGGCGCCGATCAGCGGGCCCCAGAACGAGCGCATGCCGCCGAGCACCGCCATGATGACGAAGTCGCCGGACTGCGACCAATGCAGATCGTGCGGGTCGGCGAAGTTGTTGAGCAGCGCGTAGAGCGTGCCGGCGAGGCCGACGAAGGTGCAGGAGATCAGCCACGACAGCCAGATATGACGGTCGACCGGCACGCCGAGAAAGCGCGTGCGCCGCTCGTTCTCGCGGATCGCCAGCAGCGTGCGGCCGAACGGCGAGCGCAGCACCAGTGCCATGATGGCGACGGAAACCGCGAAGAAGAACAGCACGAAGTAATAGAAGGTCACCGGGCTGTGCTGGATGTCGAGACTGGTGAGGCCGAAATCGATCGGCTGCCGGCTCCAGTTCGACAGGCCGTCGTCGCCGCCGGTGACCGTGTTCCAGCGGTAGGCGATGAAATAGAACACCTGGCCGAAGGCGATGGTCACCATGGCGAAATAGATGCCGCGCAGGTGCACGATCAAAAGGCCGATGATCGCGGCCGCCACCAGAGCGGTCAGCACGCCGACCGCCATGCCGGCCAGGGTGCTCGGCACCAGGAACTTGATGGTCAGCCCGGCGCCATAGACGCCGAGGCCGAAATAGGCGGCGTGGCCGAACGACAGCACGCCGGTATAGCCGAGCAGGAAGTTGAGCGCGGTGGCGGCGAGCGCCATGACCAGCACGCGGGTGCCGAGCTGGGTGTAGCCGCCGACCGCGTTGATCCAGAACGGCATGCTCAACAGCAGCAGCCAGATCACGGCGGCGGCGGCGTATTTTTGATAGCGCTTGTCCATCAGAAGCGCCCCTCTTCACCGAACAGCCCGCGCGGGCGCACCAAAAGGACGAGGCCCATCAGCACGTAGATGACGGCCTCGCTGGCGGAGGGAAAGAACACGGCGGTGACGCCGGAGGCGACGCCGATCAGCAGCCCGCCGACCAGCGTTCCCGGCAGGCTGCCGAGGCCGCCGATGATGATGGCGACGAAGCTCGGCATGATCAGCTCGCTGCCGATGGTCGGCTGCAGGCCGAGCATGCCGGCCGCCAGCACGCCGGCAAGGCCGGCCATGTAGATGCCGAGCCCGAAATTCAGGCTGCGCAGGATACGCACGTTGACGCCGAGCACCGACACCGTTTCCAGATCGAGCGTGCCGGCGCGGATGCGCATGCCGAGCCGGGTGCGGCCGAGCACGACGAACAGCACGATCACCGCCAGCGACACCAGCGCCACCATGAACAGCCGGTAGCCGGTGAGGAAGAAGAATTGGCCGCTCAGAGGACTCGACAGGTAGGACGGCACGGCGAACGGCAAGGTCTGCGGCCCCCAGATGAAGCGGGTGCCGTCCTCGAACATGAAGGCCAGGCCGAAGGTCAAGAGCAGGCTGTAGAGCGGGTCGCGGCCGTAGAGCGGGCGGATCAGCAGGCGCTCGATGATCAGGCCGAAGATGGCGGTCAGGATGGGCGCGACGATCAGGGCGCCCCAGAAGCCGATATAGGGGATCAACATGAAGGCGAGGTAGGCGCCGATGGCGAGGAAGCCGCCATGGGCGAAATTGATCACGCCGGACAGGTTGAGAATGAGCGACAGGCCGAGCGCCATCAGGCCGTAGAACGCGCCGATGATCAGCCCGTTGAACACGTTATAGAGAATGAGCTGGGTCATGTGTTTTGACTTGGGCAGCGCGCGCGGCCAAGCCGCGCGACGCCGCCGTTGAACGTTTCCCCGGAATGCCGGGCGGCCGTTGCGGCCGCCCGACGCGCGTCACAGGCTCAGGCCGGCCATTTGATGTGGCAGCCTGTTTCTTCGACCGGTAGCGCCGCATCGATGCCCTTGACGATGTGGTCGACGTGGAACAGGTCTTCCGGCACCGCGCCCTTTTCCTGCGCATGGCCGACATAGAGGTCGGGCATGAGCTGGTGGTTGCCGGCGCGGTAGAACACCTTGTCCGGCATCAACGCGATTTCCGGCGGCAGTTCGAAGTTCTCCAGGCCCTTGGCCAGCACGTCCGCCTTCAGCGTCTTCTTCTCGTTGGCGATCAGCGCGCAGGTCCACACCGAGGCATAGCCGAACCAGTGGCGGGCGGTCGGCACCTTGCCGTTGTTGACCTTGCGGATGGCGGCGACGAACTCCTTCACGTGCGGGACGTTCGGCTGGTTCCAGTACCATTCGAACACCCAGGTGCCGATGCGCGCATCCGGCGGCAGGCCTTCCAGCACTTCCAGCTCCTGCTGGGCGCCGGCGATGTGGAACTTCTTGTTGAGGCCGAACTGCACCGCCTGCTTCAGCGAGTTGACCGCGTCCTGGCCGGCGGTGAGGAAGATGATGACGTCCGGGTTCGCGGCTTGCGCCTTGATCAGGTAGGACGAGTAGTCGCTGGTGCCGAGCGGGGTCAGCGAGGCGCCGACCTCGGTGCCGCCGAACTTCTTCAGGCTGGCCTCGAAGCCCTGCTGCAGCGTGTGGCCGAAGGCGTAGTCCGGCGTGATGAAGTACCACTTCTTGCCGAACTTATCGAACAGCACCTTGGAGACCGAATTGGTTTCCATGCGCGTGGTGTTGCAGACGCGGAACACGTTCCAATGGCAGTCCTTGCCGGTGACCGCGTCGGTATGGCCGCCGGTCACGATGTGCAGGATGCCGGCCTGTCCGGTGATGTCGCCGATGGCCAGCGCCATGGCGGAATTGACGTTGCCGAGCATGAAGTTGACCTTGTCGCGGTCAATCAGCTTGTGCGCCTTCTGCACGGCGGTGCCGGTGTTGGTGCTGGTCGAATCTTCCGACAGCAACTCGACCTTGCGGCCGAGAATGCCACCTTTCTTGTTGACCTCGTCCACCGCCAGTTGGCAGCCGATCTGCTCGTGCTTGCCGAGCTCGGCATAGGTTCCGGTGAACGGATCGTTGAGCCCGATCTTGATCGGCTCGTCGCCGAGCGCCTTGACAACGAAGGGGCTCGCCACCTGCATCGCGCCGATGGCGATGCCGGCCTTGAGTAGCGAGCGGCGCCCCACCGGGTGGTTGAAGATAAGCTTCGACATTTTCGACTCCTCCTCGGGATCTTGTTTGGTCGCCCCCTTGGAGAGATCGCGCGCCGACCAGATACACGGCCGACTATGTTGCCCACCAACGAAAAATTGGCATACGTTGGGCAGGTAACACAATGATACATACCATCGCCGCCGTCCATGGCTGACGACGAACGGGCCCTGGTTTGCGGCAGGCGGTAGCCGTCAGGCGCTGCACGGCCGCGCGATTTTCGCCGGCCAATGCCACCCAGGGCAGCCTGCATCATATCAGCGTCTCGCCTGATTGAGCGTCGCACCGGTTAGTGCGGCACATCTCTAGACCGATCCAAGGGCGAATGGCAGCAAAAAGTTCCGTAAACGTCAACCATCGCCTCGGATTGAAGTCGTATTGACAGGCCGAATCCCCGGGCTGCAGATTTTCGCGCGCACCCCACCGGCGACCTGGCACTCTTCAATGCCGGGCGCAAGTTGGCGCAAGTTGGCGCAAGTCGGCGCAAGGCCTCAAGCGAGCCTCGGCATCGTTCACGCGGATTGTCGGCGAAACGACCGCCCGGGTCGACGTCGCGTTGGCTTTACTCCGCCACCATCTGCTGCCGCAGCGGCAGATCGAGTTCCTGCCAGACATCGACCAGCGCGTCGGCGAGCGCATCGATCAGCGCCGTCGTCGTGATAGGGCGACGGCGTGATGCGCAGACGCTCGGTGCCCTTGGGCACGGTCGGATAATTGATCGGCTGGATGTAGATGCCGTGCGCTCGAGCAGCAGGTCGCTCGCCGCCTTGCATTTCTCCGGATCGCCGACCGCCACCGGCACGATATGGGTGACGCTCGGCATCACCGGCAGGCCGGCGGCTGGTCAGCACCGATTTGACGCGCGGCGACGGCTCTCTGCTGGCGCTCGCGCTCCCATTGCGATGTCTTCAGATGGCGGATCGCGGCGCAGGTCGCCGCGGCGCAGATCGCCGGCGGCAGCGCCGTGGTGAAGATGAAGCCCGGCGCATAGGAGCGCACCGCGTCGATGATCGTTCGCGCTCGCCGCGATATAGCCGCCGAGGCAGCCGAAGGCCTTGGCCAGCGTGCCCTCGATGACGTCGATGCGCTGCCATCGCGCCGTCGCGCTCGGCGACGCCGCCGCCGCGCGGGCCGTACATGCCGACCGCGTGGACCTCGTCGATATAGGTCATGGCGTTGTATTTCTCGGCGAGATCGCAGATCTCCGCGATCGGCGCGATGTCGCCGTCCATCGAATAGAGGCTCTCGAACACGATGAGCTTCGGCCGCTCGTCCGGCTGCGCGCAGCAGCTCTTCGAGATGGGCGACGTCGTTGTGGCGGAACATCTGCTTCTCGCAGCCGGACCGGCGCACGCCCTCGATCATCGAATTGTGGTTGAGCGCATCCGACAGGATCAGGCAATCCGGCAGCAGCTCGGCGATGGTCGAGATGCCGGTCTCGTTGGAGACACAGCCGGAGGTGAAGACCAGCGCCGCCTCCTTGCCGTGCAGGTCGGCGAGTTCGCGCTCGAGCTCGACCAGCGGATGATTGGTGCCGGAGATGTTGCGGGTGCCGCCGGCGCCGGTGCCCATGCGCGTCGCCGTGTCCGACCATGGCGCCGATGACCTTGGGGTGCTGCGCCCATGCCGAGATAATCGTTGGAGCACCAGATCACGACGTCGCGCGGGCCCTGCGGCGAATGCCAGATCATGCTGGGGAAGCGACCGACCACGCGCTCGAGATCGGCAAACACCCGGTAGCGCCGCTCCTGATGGAGACGATCCAGGGAGGCGGAGAAGAAATCCTCATAGTTCATGAGCGTGCGCCTTTCCGATATCCACGCGGGTCGCGGTATTCCGTTACATTTTCTAGAGTGCCGCCGTCCGTTTTGGTTTGATCTGGCTCAAACAGGGCTGCGGCGTGCCGGCATCATTTCGGCGCCTCGATCTTGAAATGCTTGAGCGCCGCTTCGAACATCTCCAGCTTCTGCGGATCGGCGGCCAGCGCCTTGCGCGCATCCTTGACGGTCGCCATCGCCTTGTCGTTCTGCTTGAGCGTCAGATAGGTGCGGGTGAGCATGAGCCAGCCTTCCGCATTGTCGCCCGACTTTTTCAGCCGGTCGGACAGATGCTGGACCATGACGTCGATCGTCTCGACCTGGTGCTCCGTCGTGGCGCCGGGCGCACCCTTCTGCGCCGGGTTTGCCGCGGCCGGGGCAGCCCCGCTGGCGTCCGCCTTCAGCGCGGCGTCCAGCTGCTTGAGCTTGGCGGGGTCTTTGGCGAAGGCGCTGTGGGCATCGGCGACGGCGGCTTTTTCCTTCGTCGTGTCGCCCATGACCCGGTAGGAGCGCACCAACTGCACCCAGCCATTGACGTCGGAGCCGTCTTTCTTCAGCCGCTCGGCCAGGCGCTCGACCATGTCGTTGATCGAGGAGTTCTGGTGCGCCGTCGTCGCACCGGGCTGCGGCGCGGCGGCGCCCGTCGGCGGCGCCGACACCGCGGCGGAGGTCGGATTATCGCCGCTCTCGACCTTCACGAGCTCGGTTTCGAATTCCTTGAGCTTGGCGGGATCGGACGCCAAGGCCTTGCGCGCATCGGCGACGGCGGCCTTCTGCTTGGCGGCGTCGCCCATCACTTTGTAAGAGTGCACCAGCCGCAGCCAGCCTTTGACGTCGGAGCCGTCCGTCTTCAGCCGCTCCGCCAGCCGCTCGACCATGCCGGAGATCATGCCGTTCTGCTGCATCGGCGGCTGCTCGGCGGCCGCCAGCATCTGTGCCGGCGTCGGTCCGGGTAGCGGCGCGGCGGCCGCAGCCGGCGGCGGGCTTTCGCCGTTCTCGATATCCTTGAGCTCGGCGTCGAACTGCTTGGCCTTGGCCGGATCGGAGGCCAGGGCGCGGCGGGCCTCGACGACGGCGGTCTTCAGCTTATCCGGCTCGCCCATCACCTTGTAGGAGCGCACGAGCTGGGCCCAGGCACTGGGGTCGGAACCGTCCTTCTTCAGCTTTTCGGCCAGGCGTTCGACCATGCCCTTGATCGAGGCATCGCGCTGCGCCGGCGGTTGCTCGGCGGCGGCCAGCATTTCGGCCGGGGTCGGGCCGGGCAGCGCGGTCGAGGGCGCCGTTTTGCCTTCGAGGCGGGCGAGCGCGGCGCGCACGGTGGAAACCCATTGCGCGCCCGGCGTCGCATCGGCGATGAGGTCGCGCCAAATCTTGGCCGCCTCGTCGCGCTTGCCGTCCTGCTGGGCGGCAACGCCGAGATAATAGCGGGCGGTGACGGTGGTATTGTCGAGGGTCACGGCGCGCACGAAGGCCGCCTTGGCGTCCTTGGTGACGACGCCGCTGGCTTCCGCCATCAGCGACTCGCCGAGATCGGCTTCGCGGTCGGCATTGTCGCCGAGGAGCCTGATGGCGTTGCGCCAGGCATTCACCGAATCGGTATAGCGGCCGACCTGCATATAGACCGGCGCCAGCACTTCCCAGCCGTGGCCATCGTTCGGATTGGTCTGGAGGTGCTGTTCTACCTGGACGACCAGTTTCTCGATCGACTGCTCTTTATTCGGGGTTGCCGCTTCCATCCGCTCCGCCAGCGGCTCGGAAGCGAGCCCCGGCTGGCCGAGCCGCAGGTAAAGCGCGGTCGCGCCCGCTGGCAGCAGCAGCAGCGAAATCGCGGCAATGGCCCAGCGTCGCCACGCCGCCGGCGCCGAATCGGCCTGCGGCGCGCGCTTGGCGGCTTCCGCGGCGGCGAGCAGACGGCGGGAAATCTCCACCCGCGCCGCTTGCGCCTCGGTCTTGCCGATCAGTCCGGCGGCGCGGTCGCGCTCCACCTCGTCGAGCTGGTCGCGGTATACCACCACGTCGCTGCCCGAGCGTGTCGCCACGCCGTGACGGAGCAGCGGCCAGATCACCGTGGCGATCGCCACCACCGTCATGAGCGCCAAGAAGAGCCAAAGGGTCATTGTGTCTTACTCTATCTACTGGTCGTCGGCGCCGGGCTGCGCCGGCATCACCCTGCATAAGCAGTACGGAAGTCCTGCATCCGCCGGGTGAGCCGGCCGCCGGATACCTTACAACTTGTGGCCGTTGGCCTGGAATTTCTTGCCGGCCGCCTTGAGCGCGCCGCCGCCGCCCGGGCTCACATGGCAATAGCCACAGGGCTTGCCGGTCGCCTGGGCATAAGCCGGGGTGGCCTGCGCCTGCTGCGGGGCAACCAGGAGGAAGGTGCCGCTGACCAAGAGGGCCGCGCCGGCACCGACCGCAAGGCCGAAGGCGAGGCGACGGATCGAAGTCTGCGAAAGCTGCGTGCGAACCATGAGCGTTCTCCTTTTCACTGACAGCGATGTTTCGGAAGAGATCCGAACTCTAACGATGTCAACTTGGCGTACAAGTCCGAGAATAGAATGGCGCGCAAGCGGAAAATAACGTTGCCACCGGCAACCATTCATCTTCGCCGACTCATGCGCCGACCGTCGTCTCGGCGACCGGTATTTCTGCAAAGCGTAAGCGAACGGCCGTCGCTTATCCACTTCGGCCGCTCTTTCTTTGGTCATGTTGTGTTTGAGCAACAACCTTTTTGGCCGTGAGCGAAAATAGGCGGTTTCAGGGCTTTTTTGCCGGGCCCCACTATTCTTATGGTGCGCTGGATCAACGCACCTCTTGATTTGGATCAAGGCTGAACACGGACAATTTCAAGCTAGTGGAAGAAATGCTCAATAGCGGTATGCCGGTGGAGCATGGTGCTGAGGGCGCTGCGAAATTTGTTCTTGATCGGCCGAATTTTTGGGGGAAGTATGTCGACACGTTGGCAGGGGGTTTAAGAATGCGTCGGTTGGCAGGACGTGGTGAGGACGCTCGTGGGTTCGCTGGTCAGTGGACTGATTCATGCGGACCAAGAACTCGCAATAGATTTTCGCACCGGCTGATCGCGTTTGCGGCAGCCGGTTTTGTTTGTGCGATGCTGTCAAGCGTCGCTGTGCCGGCCCAGGCGGTTGAGGCCGGCGCCGATAGCGGATCGCTATCGGCGCTGCGCAGCTACGCCCAGACCATCGGCACGCCGACGGCGCGCGCGGACATCAATACCGGCGACCGGTACGCAGCCGCGCTGCAGGACTACGCGCAGCGGCTGGGCACGGCGCAACCGCAGCCGGTCAAAGAGCTGACCAAGGTTGCCGAAGCGCCGAAGACGCTGATGGAGCTATTCCAGGGCGGCAACGGTGGCGCGGCGACCGAGGCGCCGAAAGCGGCACCGGTCAGGAAGTCCGGCCCGCCGGTCGAGGCCCACTTTATCGGCTCGAAGGCTTGCGCGACCTGCCACGCGCCGCTCATCGCGGAATTCCAAAAGACCTTGATGGGCAAGATCGGCGGCGCCCAAAAAGGCAAGTTTGAATGCGAGAACTGCCACGGCCCGGGCTCGGCCCACGTGAAGGCCGGCGGCGGCCGCGGCGTTGGCGGCATCCTGTCATTCGGCGCGGACGACCCGCGTCCGGTGCAGGAACGCAACGCCATCTGCCTCGCCTGTCACCAGAGGGGCGAACGGACCTATTGGGCCGGCAGCGTTCACGAATCGCGCGGCCTTGCTTGCACGAACTGCCACACGATCATGAAGTCGGTGTCGCGCAAGTATCAGCTCAAGACCAAGGTCGAGGCGGAGACCTGCTATCAGTGCCACAAGATCAAGCGCGCACAGATGCAGTATTCGTCGCACATGCCAATTCGCGAAGGCAAGCTGACGTGCACCAACTGTCATAATCCGCACGGCAGCATCACGCCCAACCTGATCCGCGAGGCTTCGGTCAACGACAATTGCTACAAGTGTCATGCGGAAAAGCGCGGCCCGAAGCTTTGGGAACACGCTCCGGTCCGCGAGAACTGCCTGAACTGCCACAAACCGCACGGTTCGAACTACGAGTACCTGCTGAAAGTGGCGCGGCCGCGGCTGTGCAACGAGTGCCACAGCACGGTTCACAGCCCGACTGCCGGCGGTGGTCTCGGTCTGCCGAACACCCCGTACATGCTGGGTCGGGCGTGCGGCAACTGCCACAGCAATATCCACGGTTCGAATAAGCCCAATGGAATGTTCTTCCTGAGGTGAGAACCGGGGCTCGAGTTACGCGGGAATAGTAGTCAGGACTTTAAGGGTAGGGGCAACGACAATGAAAGTGCGGGCTGAACTCCTAGTGACATGCGCGGCCCTCGTCATTGGTGCAGGATTAGCGTCGTCGGCATACGCTGCGGACATGATCACGAAGGCGCCTAAGATTGCCGCGCCGACGTGGTGGTACGAAGGGTATGCCGAGATCGGGGGGCGCTTCGACCTGAACCATCCGGACAAGACGTCGCTGGGGAAGTTCTACGAGTATCGCGATCTACGGCCTGGCGTGTTCGGTAACTTCTTCTTCGGCGCACACCGGACAGGCGCGGACCCGCTCGATGTCAATGCCTGGGGCAACAATATCGGCTGGAACGACCAGTCCTTCGGCCTCGAACTGTCGAAGCCGGGTAGCTATTACCTGACCTTCGGCTGGGACGAGACGCCCCATGTCTACTCGAAGAACGCCAAGACGCTTTATAACGGCGTCGGCACCAACAACCTGACGCTTCCGGTGTTTCTGACGGCGCCGCCGTCGGCGGCCAGCCAGGCCGTTATCGACGCCAACAGCCATACGATCGATCTGCAAATTCGACGCGACACGGCATCGGCGAAGGGTCGGTGGACGCCCACCGATAATTGGGACTTCACCGCCGACTACTCGCATATGCATCGTCACGGCACGCAAGGGCTGGGCGCGGTGTCGTTCTCGGGCTCGACGGCGACACGTTCGACCTTCGAAGTGCCGCGGCCGGTCGACGACACCACGCAGAACGCCAATCTGAAGGGCGAATATGCCGGCGCCACGCCGTGGGGATCGCAGTTCAACGTCGCGCTTGGGGGCGGGATTTCGATCTACGACAATTCCGACAATTCACTGACCTTCCAGAATCCGTGGAACCCGACCAACGCCGCCAATCGGCCGCTCAACAACCTGTATTCGCTGGAGCCGTCCAACAAGGCGGAGAACATCAGCCTATCGGGCGGCGTCGGCCTGCCGTTGAACAGCCGCTACATGGGCACCTTCCAGTATTCGCATCTGGAGTCCGATGACGCGTCGCTGCCGTGGTCGATCAATCCGCTGGTGCCGGCCGTTACCGCGTCGACGCCGAGCCGCGACGCGCGCACGATGTTGTTCAACAACGTGTTGCACACGCAGCTCACCTCGGATCTGAAGTCGACGCTGAAATATCGCTACTACAATTACGACACGCTGAACGACAACCCGGTCATCGTGTTCCCGACCTGGTACAGCAACCCCGATACGAATACCGGGGCCACCACCGACCCGGAATCGCGCTATCCGAGAAACTTCACCAAGCAGAACGCCGATGCGGAAGTGGTCTGGGCGACGTTCAAATGGTTGAACCTCGGCGCCTCGTATGATTGGGAGCGCTGGAATCGCGACTACCGCAACGTCGCCGTCACCAACGAGAATTCCGGCAAGATCTTCGCCGACTCGAAGTGGGGCTTCTCGACCTTCCGGGCGAGCCTGCAATACGGCCAGCGTCGCTACGACGACTATATCAACTTCGATGGCGCCAATAACGACGCCTTCCGCATGAGGGATCTGGCCAACCGCGACCGCACCAAGGGTCAGGTTTCCTGGGCCGTCGACGTCACCGACAATCTGACGCTGACGCCGAATGCCGGCTTCCGCTATGACGACTACAAGACCGATATCGATTTCACCTCGACCACGGGCGAAATCGGTATGAAGAAGGACAATTCGTGGAACGCCGGTATTGACGCGACACTGAACATCTCTCCCGCGTGGATGCTCTTCCTTTCGTATAACTACGAGCACGGCTATCGTCAGGTGTACGAGAACGCGTCGCCGCCGAAGGCCAACGTCGAGACGACCGATCTCGACAACACCTTTATCGTCGGCAGCAAGCTCACGGTGATCCCGAAGAAGCTGTTCATCGATACGAACTTCACCTACACGCGGTCGACGTCGAAGTGGGACCTGGGCTGCACGGATGCCGGCTGCCAATATACGCCGCTGGCGGTCTATCCGGACGTGCACAACACATTGACCAGTCTCAGCGTGCAGGCGAAGTACATGCTCGACAACTCCGTCCTGCATAACGCCGGTTTTGTCGGACAAGCCTACATCAAGCTGAAATTGATGTGGGAACGGAACTCCAACGACTCCTGGCAGTCGCTGCAGGACCAGTACGGCTATCTGGTCAATCCGACCAACACCACGACGTCCTATTCGATCTGGATGGCAACCGGAAACCCGAACTACGATGCGGTCTTGGGTCAGGTGTCGTTCGGCGTGAAGTGGTAAGCACGGTTGGATTTTCCAATCGACGCGACGAGGGAGCGGCCGGCCGGCCGCTCCTTTCGTTTGTGCGCCGGGGCCGCACGGGGCCGGGGCCGGGCTGACGCGGTCCCGCCGCGGGCAAGGGCGGCCCTGCGCACAGTGGCCTGTCGCTGAGTTATGACGGCTGGGTGCCATCCTGGGGGAGGTGGTGTGGCCGGCGAAGCGATGCGGCGTCTTTGACGTCGGTCAAGGATTGCATGGGCGTGACGGGATACCGCTCTTGCCGAACCGTGCTGGCTTCGCGATTATCGATGCCGAGCGCATGCTGCCCTCCCGTTCGACTTGACGTCGACCCCGGCCCCGGCAATGTCCTTCCGCGCGGGCCACGAAATACGGATTTCGGAGACTGCCACGATGGGAATCGCACTGATGTCTCGTAGTTTCTTCGGGCGGGGGCTTCGGGCTTCGGCGATCGCGATCCAGGACGAGGCAGGCAAGGCCGTTTCCGGTCATTCGTTGCGCCTGCATCGTCCCGCTCCGACGCGCTCGACCCGCCGGATCGCGCTGGCCTGGACCGCGGCCGTGCTCCTGGGGCTGACGGCGCTGAGCGGATTCGGCCTCGCCGATGCCATGGCACAGACTGCGGCGCCCGCCGCGCCCGCCGCGGCGCCCAGCGCGCCGCCTGCGGCCGCGAGCAAGCCGGCGCCGGCTGCACCAGCAGCACCAGCAGCCGCACCGGCTGCGCCCGCCGCCGCGGCCACACCGGCCAAATCGGCTGCACCCGCGGCCGCACCAGCAGCTCCAGCGGCTGCACCCGCCGCCGCGGCAGCGGCGCCCGCCGAAGCGCCGCCGTTGACCAATGCGCAATGCCTGGGCTGCCACGGTACCGAAGGCGTCGTCTCGGCCTTGCAGTCAAGGGCCGCCGGCACACCGAAGGTGATGACCGACCGCTTCCACGGCAGCGTGCACGGCAGTCTGAAATGCACCGACTGCCACAAGAACATCACCAAGGTCCCGCACCAGAACGCCAGGATCCAGGTCGGCTGCGTCGAATGCCATCAAAGCATGTGGCAGGACGCCAAGGACGAGGGCAAGACCAATACCGCGCAGTTCGCCAAGCTCAACAATGTGATGAGCCAGATCGACGAATACCTGCATTCGATCCATGCGCGGCCGAGTAATGTCGATCAGTCGCGCACCAACGCCACCTGCTATAATTGCCACGACGCGCATTACATCTATCCGCCGGGCAGCGCCAACTTCAACTGGTGGCGGCTGAACCTGCCCTACACCTGCGGCAAGTGCCACACCTACGAGCTCTCCGAATACAAGAAGTCGGTGCACGGCCAGGAAGTTCTGGAGCAGGGCAATCCGAAGGCGCCGGTCTGCGCCGACTGCCACACCGGCATGAACGTGCAGGATCCGTTCAAGCCGGCGACGCAGATCGCCATCACCAAGAACTGCGGCAAGTGCCATACCGAGGAATACGCCTCCTACCTCGACACCTATCACGGCCAGGTCAACCGGCTCGGCTTCGCCTTCACCGCCAAATGCTTCAACTGCCACGGCGCACACAACATCCTGCGCGTGAGCAATCCGGCGTCACCCGTGTTCCCGGCCAACCGGCTGAAGACCTGCCAGAACTGCCACGCCACCGCGACGCCCGGCTTCGTGACCTTCGAGCCGCACGCCAATGCCCACGATTTCGCGCGTTATCCGCGGGTCTGGCTTGCCTCCAAATTCATGCTGCTGCTGCTCGCCGGCGTGTTCAGCTTCTTCTGGACCCATTCGGCACTCTGGTACTACCGCGAATATCGCGACCACCAGCAGCGGAAGAACCGGCTGCATGTGCGCGTTGCCGACCTGCCGCCGGGCGACGAGAAGCACATCTACTACCGGCGCTGGCCGCTGATCTGGCGCATCGCGCATCTGAGCTTCGCCATCTGCACCATCGCGCTGGTGTTCACCGGCATGCAGCTTCTCTATTCCAACATGTGGTGGGCGCCGATTCTGAGCCACGCGCTCGGCGGTCCGCGGGTGACCGGCATCGTCCACCGCGTCGCCGCGGTCGGCTTCCTCGGCATCTTCTTCTGGCACATTTCCTACCTGCTGCTCCGCATCGGGCCGAAATGGCGCACCTTCAAGATCTTCGGTTCGGATTCGATGGTGCCGAGCCTGCAGGACATCTACGACATCATCGCCATGTTCAAATGGTTCTTCGGGTTGGCGCCGAGGCCGAACTTCGACCGCTGGAGCTATTGGGAGAAGTTCGACTACTGGGCGCCATTCTGGGGCGTCACCATCATCGGCTCGACCGGCGCCATGATCTGGTTCAAGGAGTTCACGGCGACCTTCCTGCCGGGCTGGGTGTTCAACATCGCCTTCATCTTCCACGGCGAAGAAGCGGTGCTGGCGGCCGGCTTCCTGTTTACCGTCCACTTCTTCAACGAGCACTGGCGCCCGGACAAGTTCCCGCTCGATATCCGCATGTTCACCGGCGCCATGCCGCTGGAGGAGTTCAAGCGCGAGAAGTCCATCGCCTATCAGCGCCTGGTGGAAAGCGGCGAGCTGGAGAAGTATCTGGTCGAGCAGCCGTCGCGGCCGATGACCGTGGGTTCGAAGATCCTCGGCTTCACCTTGATGAGCTGCGGCCTGATCCTGCTCTACATGGTGATCTCGGGCTTCATCGGGCATCTGGTGGGATAGACACGGTTGGTCATGGCCGCGCCCGGGTTCGGCCATGACGGCGAATTCGTCCTGCTAACGAATGGGAAGCGGCGCTAACCGGCGCGCCGCAGCGCCGCAATCTGGTCGGCGAAGTCCTCGACCGCGCTCCACGAGGTGTATTCGACCGCCGTGTCCGGATCGGTCGGGCCGCCGGTCAGCAGCATGATGAAGCGGATGATCTGCCGGTCGCGCCAGCTATAGCGGCGGTAATCGAGGCGGCCGGCGAAGGCGACCGCCAGCGCCGGTGTCAGCTGATGCTGCGCGATGGTCTTGCGCAGATAGGCGTTACCGCTGCTGGTGGTCTTGCCCGGCTTGCGCGCGGTGAGATTGACCGAGGCCAGCGCCAGCGGCGGCGGCGCCGGCAGCCCCCGATAGGCGGCGAGGAAGTGCTCCACCTCGGGCAGATGCTTGCCGTAGCGCACGGCCGCCACCAGCACGATCAGCGGCGCCTGCGCGAGCGCGATCGGCGGCGGCAGCTCCGGCAACAGATTGCGCGCCGCCGGCGCCATGCCGCCATCGGCGAGCCGCCGGCAGATATGCTCGGCGATCCGCCGCGACTGGCCGTCGCGCGTGGCGTAATAGACCGTCATGGTGTCGTTATGGGAATTCACGCGACGTCCACTATCACACTGTCCCGGCGAAGCCGATCACCATCATCACCAGCAGCGCGAGCCCGATGGCGACCAGGGCGAAGCCGAGCATCTTGGCGCCAAGCCGCATCGGCGGCGACGGCGCATCGACCAGGTATTTGCCGAGTTCGCCGGTTCCCTTCAAGCGCTCATATTCGACGCCGTATTCGCGCTTGAACTCTTCCAGCGGCATCGAGCCGGTGAACATCACGGTGTCGAGTGGGAACTTGTCCGGCCGCCAGTGATTGGCGAAATAGTGGATGGTGAACAGGTAGACGGCCGCCAGCACCGCTTCGTCGCCATGCACCACGGTGGCGACGTTGAAGCTCCAGCCCGGCAATACGGCGGCGGTCAGCGACTTGAACCACAGCATGGCGCCGGTCGCCACCAGCATGGTGACGCCCCAGAACGGCGCCCAGTAATCGAACTTCTGCTGATAGGTCCAATGATCGAACTCCGGGCGCGGCGCGCGGCCGGCGAACCATTTCACCATGGCGATGACGTCGCGGCCGTCCTGCCAGGTCGGCAGCAGCGAGTAGGGCCCGAACAGGCGGACATTCTTCCAGTTTCGCCAAAGGTGGATGGCGATGTAGGCGAGGTGCGCGACAAAAACCACGACCATGACGACCCCGGCGATGCGGTGCAGGATGCCGGCGACCTCCGGCCCGCCCAGAATGCGGATGAGCAGCGGCGCCCATCGGCTGTCCGGATAGAGCAGCGGGATGCCGGTCGCCACCAGCAGGATCACCGAGCCGGCGAACAACAGATGCGCCCAGCGCCAGGCCGCGCTCCAGCGTTCGACATAGTTGCCGTTCTTCGGCAGCGCTTCGGCGCGAATTTGCGGCCTCACGCGGCGCTGTCGGCGGTCGCGCAGTTCGCTATAGAGCCAGAACAGCGAATGGGTCCAGAAGATGCCGAAGGTGACGATGATCAGCATCCAGACTAATTTCGCGGCGATCCAGGTATAGGGATATTGCGCGAAATTGTCGGTGGTGGCGTGCGCCTGGAAACTGGCAAAGCCGGCGGTCGCGTCGGCATGGCAGTTGCGGCAGGTGGCCAGCCGCTTGGCCGACGACACGCTCGAAGCCGGATCGCTTGCCGGCAGGATCGCGTGGCTGCCGTGGCAGTCGGCGCAGGTCGCGATATTGGCGTAACCGAGCGCGAAGATCTTGCCGTGATAGCTCTGCTTGTAGCTCGCCAGGGCGCCGGCATGGCAAGTGCCGCAGTTCTTGGTGATGGCAAGCCGCGTGGCCGGCGCATGCGGAGGGGTGACGGCATGGGCGCTGTGGCAATCGGTGCAGACCGCGCCGCCGCGCATGACGGCCCGACCGTGGACGGAGTGCCGGTAATCGTCGAGCGCCTTGGCGTGACAGCTTCCGCACATTTGCGGGACCTGCCGGCGCCGGTCGGCCGGGGTCGGCAACGCATTCTTGTGCGGTATTGCGGTGATCGTGGTGTGGCAGGAAACGCAGGCGAGCTTGCCGTGCACGCTGCGCGCCAGCCGCGCGGCCGGCACGGCGAGCGAGCGGAGGCGGGCGTCCGTGCTGGTGGCGGCGCGCGGGCCGTGGCAGCCGAGACAGGTGGCGTTGTCGAGGGTAGGGGCCTGCGCGCGGGCGGCGGGCATGCCTGCGAGCAAAGCCAGTATCAATGCGATTGACGGCAACAATGATTTCATGACTGCGCCTTGCATTCACGATGCCGACGCGCGAACGGCGGCCGAGCGCATGTCGCGATGCAGCACCGATTGGCCGCTGACAGCATTGACGCACATCAACGGCAGCCGTTCGCGATCCGTGCCGACAATGTTCGCCCCTAAACCTGCTTCTTACAAGCAGTAAGGAACGAAACGATGTCGGATCGATTAACGGCGGCAAGCGAATGGATGGGTCGTCCCGGCGGCCGCGCCGCTACTTGCCCTTGAGCAGCGGCTCCAGCGCGAACGCATTCGGGCAGAAGTCGCGGAAGTTCTTGGCGGCGGTGCCCTCCGCCAGTTCGTGCGCGCATTGGCGCTGGGCGACGCAGGCAATGCACAGCCGCTCCAGGTCGCGCATGATCAGCGGGTTGGCGTCGGCGAGCTGGCCGGGCTCGACGCCGAGCGCGCGCAGCATTTTCTCCAGCAGGGCGGCGGAGTTCGGTCCCTTGGTGGCGAGCGCGGCCAATTCGCCCGGCGCCACGTGCATGTCGCGGGCGACTCGCGCGACGTCTTCGGGCGCGCATTTCACCGCTTCCTTGCGCTTGCCCAGCGCGAAACGATATTTCATCACCCAGACCGCGATGGCGGTGAATACCGCGTCCAGGCCATGGCGATCGGAATGGCCACCCGGCTGGCTGTCCATGACATGTCCTTTCAGCGCAAAATTGCCCGCCGTGCGGCGTAGCGGCATTGATCTTTATCAAGCGGAAATGGTTGCACGGTGGTCCCGGTCATCACGGAATGGCGTCGCGATGGTTTTCTGCCGGGTTCAGCCGTCGATCAGCGAATTCGGCTTGGCCAGTTGCATCAGCGCGGAAGGGTTCTCGATCACGATGCCGCGGCCGGCGCTGCGCACGCCGTGCTTGGTCAGCACCGCGAGGTTGCGCGACAGATTCTCCGGCGTCATTCCCAGGCGCGAGGCCAGCGTGCGCTTGTCGAAGTTCAGTTCGAAGCGGCGCTGGCTGCCGCTCTGCTCGTCGGTGAGCAGGATCCAGTTCGCCAGCCGCTCCAGCCCGCTGCGCAATTTCACGCTCTTGAGCGCGCGCACGGTGCAGCGATAGCGCTCGGCCAGTTCGTTGACGATGGCGTCGGCAAAGGCGTGGTCGCGGCGGTAGATGCCGCGCACGGTCTGCGCCGGAATCATGAGGATCTGCGAGGGCAGCAGCGTGCGCACCGACTTGAGATAGACGTCGTCGCGGATCACCGCGGCCAAAGTGAAGGACGCGACCGGCTGCATGATGTCGAGCGTGGTCTTCTGGCCGTCATGGGTGCCATAGAGCTCGACCAGACCCTCGACCAGGACGTAGAGGAAGTCCGCGGTGTCGCCTTCGGTCACCAGATTGGCGTATTTCGGAAAGCGGTGGCAGAAGGCGCCATCGACCAAATCGTCGAAATTATCCTCGTCCATGGCGGAGAACAGCGGCAAGGCACGAACTGCATTCCAATCGGGACTTCGCATGGCGCCGGTCCTCGAGCTTTTGTTTTTTGGCTCTTTCTTGTGTTTCCTTATAGGTGCATCGCAGCATGGCGAATTTGATCAATATCAAGCGGATGGGCCTTGATCGTCGACAGCAAAACAGGTCCGATATGCATAATCGCCGTTCGTCATCGGCTTTTGACCATTTGAACCGGTTCCGGATGGTAATTGGGTGTAACAGGAATGCTCTGCATGCATAGCTTGGGCGTGTTTGGAATGAGCAGAGCGGGACAGATGAGCCACCGCGCTAAGCCGGCAAGGCGCGCCTGATGGCTGTAGCGGGAACCATCATCATCGGCGCCGGGCAGGGCGGCTTCCAGGTCGCCGCCTCGCTGCGCGAGCACGGCTATGACGCGCCGATTGCCCTGATCGGCGACGAGGGCATGCTGCCCTATCAGCGGCCGCCGCTTTCCAAGGCCTATCTGCTGGGCGAGATGGATGCCGAGCGGCTGTTACTGCGCCCGCAAGCCTTTTACACAACCCGCGGCATCGAGCTGATTCTCGACGACCGCGCCACCGCGATCGACCGTGCCGGCTGCCGCGTGTCGCTCGCCTCCGGGCAGACGCGGGCCTACGACCACCTGGTGCTCGCGCTCGGCGCCCGCAACCGCACGTTGCCGGTTGCCGGGGCGGATCTCGACGGCGTGTTCTACCTGCGCACCCGCGCCGAGGCCGACGCCATCCATACGCGGCTATTGGCGGCGCAGAGTATCGTGGTGGTGGGCGCCGGCTTCATCGGCCTCGAGCTCGCGGCGGTTGCCAGCAAGCTCGGCAAGCGCGTGCACGTGGTCGAGGCGCTGGAGCGCGTGATGAGCCGGGCGGTGACGCCGCCGCTCTCCGAATTCTATGCGCAGGCGCATGCGGCTTGGGGTATCGAGCTCCTGCTCAACGCGCGTCTGCAGTCAATCGACGGCGACAACGGTAGCGTCGCCGGCATCGCGCTTGCCGACGGCCGGCGGATTGCCGCCGAGCTGGTGCTGGTCGGCATCGGCATCGTGCCCAATGTCGAGCTGGCCGCAGATGCCGGGCTCGCCACCGCCAATGGCATCGTGGTCGACGCGCGCATGGCGACCGCCGATCCGCGCATTTCGGCGATCGGCGATTGCGCCGCCTTTCCCGATCCGGCAAGCGGCGCGCTCATCCGCCTGGAGTCGGTGCAGAATGCCGTCGATCAGGGCCGCTGCGTGGCCAAACGCATCGCCGGCGCGGGCGAGGATTATGCGGCGGTGCCGTGGTTCTGGAGCGACCAGCGCGATCTCAAATTGCAGATGGTCGGCCTCACCGGCGGCTGCGACCGCACCGTGCTGCGCGGCGACCCGGCGGCGCGCGCCTTCTCGGTGTTCTGCTTCCGCGCCGGCCGGCTGATCGGCATCGAATTGGTCAACCGCGCCGCCGACCACATGTTCGGCCGCCGCTTGCTGGCCGCCGGCGAATCGATCACGCCGGAGCAAGCCGGCGATCCGGGGTTCGACCTCAAGGCGCGGCTTGCGAGCCTGGCGCCGCCGGCACGCCGCGCCGTGTGAGCGCGACCCCGCTGGTCAAGCCGAGGCAATATTGTTAGCGTTCCGCAATAAGACGCGCCAAAGCGTCAAAGAATAAATCCGAATACCAGGGAGGAACCAGTGGGAAAAACAAGCTATCGAACTTTACTGCGTACAGCGCTTGCCGCGCTCGCGCTTGCCGGCCTGCAAGCGGTGAGTCCGGCCGTGGCCGCGCCCTATGTCATGAAATTCGGCACCGCCACTTACAAGGAGTCGCAGCACCAGTTCATCATCTTTTACAAGGAGGCGCTGGAAAAGGCCTCCGGCGGACGCATCCAGGTACAGATTTATCCGCGCAGCGAGCTGGGGCCGATCCCGCGCATGATCGACGGGCTGCAGCTCGGCACCATCGAGGCCTATATCGGCCCCGCCGACTTTTTTGTCGGAGTCGACCCGCGCTACGGCGTGTTCTCAACGCCGACGCTGTTCAAGAACAACGATCACGCCTCCGCCACCGTGCTCGATCCCGCGCTCAATAAATACATCCTCGACATGGGCCTTCCCAAGGGCCTGGTGGGGATCAGCACCTTCGGTCTTGGCGCCTCGAACTATGCCGCCAAGAACCCGATCATGACGCTTGCCGATTTCAAGGGCAAGAAGCTGCGCGTCAATGCCACAGCTATGGAGCGCGAGAAGATGCGCCGGCTCGGCGCCACCGCGGTCCCGATGCCGTTGAGCGAGGTGCTGCCCTCGCTGCAGCGCGGCGTCATCGACGGCACCATGAGCGGCACCTCGATCTTCGTCGCCTTCAAGTTCAACGACGTGGTCAAGGTCATCACCAAGACCAACGACACCATGCTGGTGTCGCTCGGGGTGGTCAGCAAGGCTTGGCTCGACAAGCTGCCGCCCGACCTGCAGAAGATGGTGGTCGATGTCGGTCACCAGACCGAGCTCAAGACCCATCTGTGGGAGCAGAACTTCACCAAGGGGCTGAAAAAGCGATGGGAGCAAATGGGTGGCACCATCCACGAGTTCTCGCCCGCCGAACATGCCAAGATGATTGCCCTGCTGAAAACCGTTGGCGACGACACCTCCAAGGATAAGCCGGCGGTGCACGCCTTCCTCGAAAAAGTGCGCGGGGTCGCGGCCAAATACGCCGATAAATATTGAGCCTTGCCGCGCGCGGGAGCCTGTGCGGCACAAGCCGCCGGGCGACCGGGCGATCCTTTCCTGGACCTAAAGCAAAATGCAGCTTGCAACTCTTGCCCGGCTGTTCCTGCGGGATATCCCGCGTGCGGCGATCGGCGCGATCATCCTGATCGCCATCGCCATAAATTTCGTCAACATTGTCGGCCGCTACCTCTTCCTCACGCCGCTGCCATGGGCTGAGGAGGTGCTCAGCTTCCTGGTGATCTGGGGCGTGTTCCTGGGCGCCATCGCGGCCTGCTACGAAAACCGCCACCTTGTCATGGATCTGTTCATCGGCGCCTTTCCGGCGCCGCTGCGGCGCGCGCTCGAGGGGCTCATTCTGCTCTGCCTCGTCGTGTTCGCCGGCTTCGTTTGCGTCGAGGGGTGGATCATCGTTGGCATCATGGCTCGCCTCGGAAAGGTCAGCGTCACTGCCGAGATTCCAATGACCGTCCCCTATGCGGCCTTTGTCGTCGGCTTTGGCCTGATGGCAGTGGCGGCCGTTGTCGGCGCCTGGATGCGTTTGCGCGCGTCAGCGCGGCGCGCCGATACGCAAGTCTAGCGCGCGGGAAGGCCGGACCATGCTGTGGCTCATGTTGCTGCTGCCCCTGGTCCTGCTGCTTCTGGGCTTTCCCATCTTCCTGCTGCTGCTGATGACGGTGACGGTTGCCGTGGTCGGCTTTTCCGGCCTGCCGGCGACGGTAATACCGCAGGTCATGTTCGGCAGCATCGGCAATTTCGCGCTGCTGGCGGTGCCGTTCTTCATTTTCGCCGGCGAGCTGATGGGCCGCGGCGGCATGGCGCGACGGCTGGTGGCGATCGTCATGGCCCTGTTCGGCGGCTTTCGCGGCAGCATGCCGATCACCACCGTGGGAGCGGCGACCCTCTACGGCGCCATCTCCGGCTCGACCGCGGCCACCGTCGCTGCGTTGGGGCCGCTGGTCTATCCGCCGTTGCGCAAGGCCGGTTACGACGAGAAATTCTCGACCGGCGTGATTACCTCCGCCGGGGCGCTCGCCAATATCATCCCGCCCTCGATCGCCATGATCCTCTACGGCGCGGCCGCCGAACAGTCGGTGGTCAAGTTGTTTGCCGCCGGCGTGCTGCCCGGCCTGGTGATCGCCGCGCTGATGTCGGTCTATATCTATTTCCACGCTCGCCGCCGCGGCATCCGCGAAGGCACGTCGTTCCGCTGGCCGGTGTTCGTCGCCGCCCTGACGGATGGCGTCTGGGCGATCGGCGCGCCTGTGATCATCTTCGGCGGCATCTATGCCGGCGTGTTTTCACCGACCGAGGCGGCAGGCGCCGCCTGCGTCTATGCCATTTTCGTCACCATGGGCGTGCAGCGCGAAATCACCTGGCGCGAATTCTGGGACGTGTCGGTGACCTCGATGTTTCTCACCGCGCAGATATTCCTCATCGTCGCGGTTGCCGGCGTCTTTTCGTGGCTGCTCACCACCAGCGGCGTCGCCCAGGCAGCGGTCGACGCCATCGCGCAGCTCAAGGTGGCGCCCTGGTTGGTGCTGCTGATCATCAATGTATTTTTGCTGATCGTCGGCTGCTTCATCGACACCGCCTCCGCCATATTGGTGCTGACGCCGCTGCTGGCGCCGATTGCCACCGCTGTCGGCGTTGATCTCATTCACTTCGGTATCATCGTCACGGTCAATCTGAGCATCGGCACCTTCACGCCGCCTTTCGGGCTCAATATCTTCATGGCGCAGGCGATCTTCGACGTGCCATTGCGCAGCATCTATGCCGGCCTCGCCCCGTTCATCGTGGTGAGCGTGATCGGCCTGATCATCGTGACCTATGCGCCGGAACTCTCCCTGTGGCTCGTCCATCTGATTGGATGAGCCGCGGCGGAGGCAACCGAACCTCTCAATCGCAGCGCACCGTCATGCCGCCATCGACCACGATCTCGGTGCCGGTGACGAAGCGCGCCTCGTCGCTGGCCAGGTAAAGCGCGGCATTGGCGGTGTCGCGGCCGTCGCCGGCAAAGCCGAGCGGGATGCGCTTGAGCCGCGAGGCGAGCAGCGCGGCAACGTCGCCGCCGGCGCGCTGGCCGGCCAGCCGCGCCTCCACCATCGGCGTATGCAACTGGCCGGGCACCACGCTGTTCACGCGGATGCCCTTGCCGGCATATTGCACGGCCACCACGCGCGAGAGCTGGATCACGCCGGCCTTGGTGGCGGCGTAGCCGACCTGCGCGGCGCCGGTCCAGCGCAGGCCGGAAGTCGAGGCGACGTTGACGATCGAGCCCGCGCCCTGCCGCTCCATCACCGGCAGCACATGCTTCAAGGTGAGGAACACGCTTTTCAGATTGTAGTCGACCTGGGCGTCCCAGACTTCCTCGCTCATCTCCACCGGGCCGCCGCGCGCCGAACCCCCCACATTGTTGACCAGCACATCGATGCGGCCGAAACGCGCGAGGCAGGCCTCGACCATGGCCTTGACCGACGCACTATCGGTAACGTCGCACTGCTGCACGGCGATCTCGCCGCCGAGCGCTTGCACGCGCTCGACCGTCTCCGCGGTGCTGTCGAGGTTGCGGTCGACCGCAAAGATCCTGGCGCCTTCCTCGGCGAAACGCACGGCGGTGGCGCGGCCGTTGCCCCAGCCGGGGCCGACCGAGCCGGCGCCGGTGACGATGGCGACGCGGTCCTGCAAGCGTCCGCTCATGGCGTGCCTCCTATCTTCTTTTGCCTGCCCCGGTCAGGGGGAAGGAACGGCGCGGCTGCCGAAGCCGTAGAAGCGCTGTGGGTTGTCGACCAGCAGCGCTTGGCGCTCGGCGGCGCTCGGCGCCATCTCGGCGATGAGGTCGACCAGCAAGCCGTCGTCCGGCACCGGGGCTGCATGATTGGGATGCGGGAAATCGGTGCCCCAGACGCAGCGGTCGCCGAATTCCGCCACCAGCTTGCACGCGAACGGCACCGCGTCGGCGTAAGGCGGGCCCAGGCGCGAAGCGCGGTCGACGCCGCTCACCTTGACCCACACGTTCTTGTCGGCGAGCAGCGCCAGCAGATTACGGAACGGCTCCTGCTCGAGCCCGCCCGCGGCATCGACGCGGCCCATATGATCGATCATCACCGGAACCGCCGCGCGATGGATTGCCGGCGCCAGCGCGCCGATCAGATCGGCCCGCATATGGATCTGCAGGTGCCAGCCGATATCGGCGAGGCGCTTGCCGAACGCGATCACCGCGTCGATCGGCTCGGTCGCGGCCAGATGCGGCATGTAATGGAAGCGCGCGCCGCGAAAGCCGCGCGCGTCGAGCCGCTTCAGTTCGGCATCGGAGATCGTCACCGGCATCAGCCCGACGCCGAGATAAGCGCCGCCTTTGGCGGCGAGCGCGTCGGCGGTGGCGGCCAGGTCATAGCCGTGCGCGGCGGTGTGCACGACGACGCAGCGCTCGACGCCGAGGAATTCGTGGCGGGCAAACAGCGTCTCCTTCGGCGCGTCGGATGGCGTGAAGCTGCGCCCGCGGGCGAAGGGAAAGCGCGCGCGCGGGCCGAACACATGCACATGGGCGTCGCAGGCGCCGGGCGGCAGCTTCAATTGAGGCCGGCTCGGCGTCGCGGTCCAACTCGGTGGTTCGGCTTGCGTGTCGTCGCTATGCGCGGGCATCTTCGGTCTTTCAGACGGCCTCGGGCGCAGTGCGCGCATAGGCCGGCTCATGGGCGCTGAAATCGGCGAGCCAGCCGACCAGTCGAGGCTGCGCCGCCCGCCAGTCCAGCGGCTTGCGCCAGTCGAGATAGCCGAGCGCGCAAGAAAGGCCGATCGAGACGATGTCGGTTACGGTCGGGTCGGGCGGGTCGGCGGCGAAGGCTGCGAGCGCGCGCGTGAGCTTGCCGCGTTGATGCGCGAGCCAGCGCTCGGAGAACGTGCCGGGTTCGCGGAAGCGGCCCTCATAGACCAACAACAACGCGGCCTCGATGATGCCGTCGGCGAGGGCGGCCCGCGTCAACGTGCGATAGCGGGCGAGGCCGCGCGCCGGCAGCAGCGCGTCGGTGCCGGCGACCTCCTGCAGGAACTCGATGATCACTCCACTGTCGAACAGCACGCTGCCGTCGTTCAGCAGCAGGCACGGCATCTTGCCGAGCGGGTTCTGCTCGCGCAGCGTGTCGCTTTCGTTGAGCGTATCGGCCGGCACCATGGTGATGCGCTCGGAAAGGCCGAGCACCTGCGCCGTCATCCGCACCTTGCGCCCGAACGGCGAGGTCAGCGTCGAGCGCAGCACAAAGGGTCCGGAACTGGCGGGCATTGCGAATTTTCCTGGGCGTGATCAGTGCATGGTTTGCGGCAGATAGAGCGCCAGCTGCGGGAACAGGCAGAGCAGGAACAGCATGAAGAAACCGGCGATCACGTAAGGCACGAGGCCGGCGAACACGTCCTCCAATTCGACGCGACCGTCCGAGGTCGCCTGCACCACGAAGCAATTGACCCCGACCGGCGGCGTCACCGCGCCAATCTCCACCAGCAGCACCACGAAGACGCCGAACCAGACCGGATCGAAGCCGAGCTTCATCATCACCGGATGGGTGATCGGCAGGGTGATGGCGAGCAGCGCCGGCGCGTCCATCATCATGCCGAAGATGAGGTAGATCACCACGATGATCAGCACCACGCCCCAGCGGTTGATGTTGAGCGTGGTGAGGAAATCGCCCAGCGTATTGGCGACGCCGGACAGCGCCAGGAAGCGCGAGAAGATCAGCGCGCAGATGATGATGGCGAAGATCATGGCCGAGGTTTTCACCGTCTCGCGCAGGATCTCCAGGAGCCCCAGCTTGGCGATGCCGCGTTGGCGGACCACCGCCAGCAGCAGCGTCACCGCCGCGCCGGCGCCGCCGGCTTCGGTCGGTGTGAACACGCCGAGATAGAGGCCGAAGATGATGCTGGCGATCACCAGGATCAACGGACCGGCGAGGCGCAAGGCGTAGAGCTTCTCGGCAAGGGTGAATTTCTGCGTCGAGCGCGGGGCGTATTCGGGGTGGCGCAAGACGGTCAGCAAGGTGGCGGCGCACAGCACTGCGGCGAAGACCAAGCCGGGGATGACGCCGGCGATCAACAGTGCGCCGATCGAGGAGTCGGTGAGGATGCCGAAGATCACCATCACCGCGCTCGGCGGGATCATCACGGCCAGCGTGCCGGCGATGGCGATGGAGGCGGAGGACAGCCGCTTGTCGTAGCCGCGATCGAGCATCTGCGGCAGCGCCAGCTTGGTGAACACGGTGGCGGTGCCGATGGAGGAGCCGGAGGCGGCGCCGAAGGCGGCCGCGCCCAGCGTGGTGGAGATGGCGAGGCCGCCGGGCAGGCGGCCGAACCACTTGTTGGCGGCGTCGAACAGGTCCTCGCCCAGACCGGCGCGCATGGCGAAATAGCCCATGAGCAGGAACAAGGGGATGACGCTGAAATGGAAGGAATGGGTGGTTTCGAAGAACACGGTGGACAGCATGGAGGTGGCGGCGTGGAAGCCGACCACGGCGGTCAGGCCCAACGCGCCGACGGCGCCGAGCGCGACCATCACGTTGACGCCGGCGAGGATGGCGGCGAACAGGGCGATGACGCCGGCAAGCCCGATCTCGAGCGAGGCCATCAGAGGTGCTCCATGGCGCGCTCGTCGTCGGCCGCGATCGGCATCATGGTCTCGGCCACGGCATCGAGCAGGAACTGGATGGCGAGCAGGGCAATGCCGAAGAACACCACGAATTTCATCGGCCAGAGCGGAAACACCACCTCGCCCCATTCCTGTTCGCCGAAGGAAAAGGACTCCACGGCGAAGATCCAGGCGGCATAGGCGCACCAGAGGAAGAATCCGGCGCCGCACAGCATGGAAATCACGGTGAAGATGCGGGCCCAGGCCGGCGGCAGCTTGCGGGTGATCAGCGTCACCCGGATATGGCCGCCGTCATATTGGGTGAGCGCCAGCGAGAGAAAGATGATCAGCACCAGCAGCGATTCGGTGAATTCCAGCGTGCCGGTGAGCGGCTTGTTGAACAGATAGCGGCCGAGGACGTTGGCCACCACCAGCACCATCATGACGAAGGTGGCGACCGCCGAAATCAGGCCGAAGCCGCGCAGCAGGCGGCCATAGACCCGGTACACGCGCTGGAAGGCGTTCATCGCGGCGGCTCTCGGCTGGTTGCGCCAAACCCCGTCATCGTCCGCGGCCCGGCGCGTTGCGCACCGGGCCTCTCACGAGTGACCGATTGTAGCAGATCAGCGGCTTTCGACTTGTTCCACGATGTCCTGCGCCTGTTCGGCGGAGAGCCCCGCGGCCTTGGCCTTGGCGATCCATTTCTGCCGCACCGCCTGCACCTCGGGCGACTTGGCCGCCTGGTCGAAGGAGTCCGACGGAAGCTTGGTGACGGTCACGCCCTTCTTCTTCCAGCCGGCCAGGATCTTCTGCGTCAGCACGTCGAGGTCGACCGTGTAGCGCATGGCGTATTCCTGGCCGAGCCCGTCGAGGATCGACTTGGTCTGCGCATCGAGCGCGTTGTAGCTCTTCAGGTTCATGGCGATCATGTGGCCGAAGGAAGCGCCGATCGGCACGTCGATATAGTATTTCGCCACCTCGTCGTATTTCCAGCCATGCGCCAGCGACGGCCCGATCGGCGAGCAGTCGAGGATGCCGCGTTGCAGCGCCTGATAGCCGTCCGACGAGGTCATCGACACCGGCGTGCCGCCGAGCGCATGCACCAGCGCCGGATAGGCGAAGCCGTAGGTGCGGATGCGCTTGCCCTTGAGGTCGGCGATCGACTTGATCGGCTTGTTGCAGATCAGGCCGTATTTCTCCAGCGGGCGGAAGCCGATGACCTTGAGATTGTATTTCGCCAGCTCGGCGTCGAACTGCGGATATTCGCGATGCCAGTATTGCATCAGCTCGCCGATCTCGATGGTCGAGTGCGGCTGCGGGATGAAATAGCCGACGGCGTTATTGAGCGGGAACTTGTCGGGGAAATAGGGCGTGATGATATCGCCCATGTCGGCCGCCCCGCCGGTGAGGAAGTCGGGGATCTCCTTGGCCTTGGCGACGCTGCCGCCCCAGAACATCTGGATTTCGCTCTTGCCGCCGGTGCGCTTCTTGAATTCGTCGACGAACCATTGCGTCGAGATCGCCTGCGCGTCGCCGGCGTTCTGCGGCTTGAAGGTGATCCACTTCAAGGTCACGGCTTGCGCCTGCGTGCCGGCAAGAGCAAGCGCCAGCGCGGCGGCGGTCAGGCAAGAACGGGCGAGAAATCGCGACATTTCCATCCTCCCAGCTGAAGTTTGTTCTTTGAGCGCAAATGATAGGTCGATCCCACCCGGCCCGCAATGGGAGCGGCCGAATCGAGTCATGCTTTTTCGGCATCGTGGTGCGATGCCGAAATGAAAGCGCTTGCGATCGGCCGGCTGCGCCGCGTCAGGCGAGCTGCGCACCGGCCCAATGCTTGCTGCGCACCAGCGCGCTGCAGACGTCGTGCAGCAGCGTGCTCGCCTCGCGCGTGAGCTTGGGCAATTGCTTGTCGCGCAAGGTGACGAGCGTGACTTTGGTCGAGATCGTCGGGCGCACGATCGGAAAGGCGGTGAGTCGCTTGCGCACCACCTCGTCCTGCACGGCCGCGTAAGTGAGGATGGTATAACCGAGACCCTGTTCGACCAGCGCCTTGACGAAGGCGACGCTGTCGGCCTCGACCTTGATGCGCAGGCGGACGCCATATTCGAGCGCAGCCTGTTCGACCAGGCGCCGGTTGCTGTGCGCCATGTTGGGCAGGATCAGCGGCAGTTCGCCGAGATCGCGTACGCGGAACGCCGCCGGGTGCTTGCGCCCCTTGGCGAGCCGCGCCGGCGGACCGATGACCAGCATGCGCTCGCTCAAAAGAGGGCTTATTTCAAGCGTTTCCAGATGCGGCGGATTATGCAGCAAGGCGATGTCGATGCGCTTTTCCAACAGCCATTCCTGCAGCGAGGAGGAGACGCCCTCGCGGATGTGCAGCGTGGTCTGCGGCCAGGCGCGCTGGAAGCGCTCGACATAAGAGGGGATCAACAGCCGCCCGGCCGCCGGCGGCACGCCGAGCGCGATACGGCCGCCGGCCGGCACGCGGCGTTCGCTGATTTCGCGGCCGGTCTGTTGCGCGAGCTGGGTGATCGCCTCGGCGCGCTCGAGCAGCAGCGAGCCGGCGCCGGAGAGCCGCACGCCGCGGCCGTGACGGGTGAACAGCGAAACGCCGAGCTCGTCTTCCAGCTTCTTGATCTGACGGCTGAGCGCCGGTTGCGCCAGGCGCAATTCCGTCGCCGCGCGGCTGACACTGCCGGCGCGGGCGACCTGCATGAAGTTTCGCAGCTCTTTCAGTTCCATCGCGGTCTCGCAACGTCCTATGCTTTGCCAGCATAGCTTAGGCCAAGCGGTGCCGGCGCGATAGCGCCTTGGCGCCGACATGGCGTTGGCGGCGGCCGCGCTTAGGCGCTATACCGAGACGGACGCGATAGCCGCGACCCGAAACGAACCCGAGCGAAATTGCATGCCCAACACCGTCACGCCCGCCAAAGCCGATGGCGCCATCCATCTCCTGGTGCTGGAAGGCGACGGCATCGGTCCCGAGATCACGGCGGCGACGCTGACGGTGTTGCGGGCGGCGGCGCATGCCTGCGCGCTGTCGCTTTCCGTCGATCGTGCCGCCATCGGCTGGGCGGCGCACCGCGTCGCCGGGACGACATTCCCCGATGCCGTGCTGGAAAAGGCCAAGGCCGCGGACGGCGTGCTGCTCGGGCCGGTCTCGCATAACGAATATCCGCCGCGCGCCGAAGGCGGGCTCAACCCCTCCGGCGAATTGCGCAAAGCTCTCGATCTCTACGCCAATATCCGCCCGGCGCGTTCGCGCGCCGGTCTGCCGCCGCGCTGCGGCAAGCCGGTCGATCTCGTCATCGTGCGCGAGAACACGGAAGGTTTCTATGCCGACCGCTCGATGCATCTCGGCCCCGGCGAGTTCATGCCGACGGCCGACTTGGCGCTGGCCATGCGCAAGATCACGCGCCTGGGCTCGACCCGCATCGCCGAAAGCGCATTCAAGCTGGCGATGCAGCGCCGGCGCAAGGTGACCTGCGTGCACAAGGCCAATGTGCTGCGGGTCAGCGACGGGCTCTATCTCGAATGCACGCGCGCGGTGGCGGCGCGCTATCCGGAGGTCGCCTATGAGGAGCGCATCATCGACGCCATGGCGGCGCTCTTGGTGCGCGACGCCAGCGTGTTCGACGTCATCGTCACCACCAATATGTATGGCGACATCCTCTCCGACGAGGCGAGCGAGATCGCCGGCAGCCTCGGCCTTGCCGCCTCGCTCAATGCCGGCGCCGAGCACGCGGTGGCGCAAGCCCAGCACGGTTCGGCGCCCGACATCGCCGGCAAGAACGTGGCCAACCCGGCTTCGTTGATCGGCTCGGCGGCGATGCTGCTGGCCTGGCTGGGCGAGCGGCGCGGCGATGCAAGACTGACGCGCGCCGCGCAGGCAATCGAGGCCGCGCTCGATCGTGTCATTGCCGATCCGGCTACGCGCACGCCCGATCTCGGCGGGTCATTGGGGACGGATGCGTTCGCGGAGAAGGTGGCAAAAGCGATGCAATAATGCGCGTCATGCGGCTTCCGAGTGATCATTAATCTCCGAATAGAGGCGAGCACTCTTCACCTCCCCCTGGAGGGGGAGGTCGACCCGCCATAGCGTTAGCGAAGGCGGGTCGGCAGGGGGTGAATCGTGAAGCGAGCCAGTTCACCCCACCCCGCGCGCCTGCGACGCGCGACCCTCCCCCTCCAGGGGAGGGTGAAGCAAGCCGTGCCACGTGCGAACGGTTCGATCTTAATGGATCACGTGCTGCACCCGTGCCCGGGAATGACCAATTAAGCGAACCCATAAAGCCGCGCCGGATTGTCCACCAACACCCGCCGCACCAGCGTGTCGTCCGCTAACCAGCGCGGCACCAGGTCGCGCAAGCCGCCGCGTATCGATATCCTGATAGGGCAATTCCACCTCGCGGCCGCCGGTATGCAACTGATGCCGCGGCGTGTGCGGCCAGTCGGAGCCCCAGACCACGCGGTCGGGGTTGGCCGCGCACAGCGCGCGCGCCATTCGCCCGATGCGCGGATCGTTGAGGTCGTCGCCGATGCGGTAGGCACCGGAGATCTTCACCCAGACCTTGCCGCTGGCCAGCAATCCTTCCAGCGCGTGCAAGGTCGCGGTGTCGCCGCCCGGCGCGATCAGGCCGAAATGGTCGAACACGCTGTCGACCGCCAGGTCGTGCAGTATCGACGCCAGCGGTACGATCGCCATCGCCGGCACGAATATCTGCACGTGCCAGCCGTGGCGCTCGCACAGCCTTGCCGCCGTCGCGATCGCGCCGGCGATCGCCTCGATCGGCGCCGATCCGGCGGTGGCGATGTTCACCCGCAGGCCGCGTACGCCCCGCGCGTGCAACGCATCGAGCTCGGCCGCCGGCGTCAGCGGCGCCAGCACGGCGACGCCGCGCGCGCCCGGCAGCCGCGCCAGACCGTCGAGCATGCATGCGTTGTCGGTGCCATAGAAGCTCGGTTGCACCAGCACCACGCGCTCGAGGCCGAGGCGGTCGAGCATGGCGGCAAGCGCGTCGGCCGGCGCGTCGCGTGGCGTGTAGGAACGCTCGGGCGCCAGCGGAAACCGGGCCTTCGGCCCGACCACATGCACGTGGGTATCGCAGGAAAGCGGCGGCGGAAAGCGTGTCTCGGCCATTGCCAGCCTCCCGAAAGCAAGGCATGGAGGAAGACCTGGATAACACAGGGAGACCAATCCCTAAATCGGCAATGCAGGGAATAGATTTCAGCGAACCCTTTGACGTCGTGGTGGCCGGCGGCGGCAATGCCGCGTTGTGCGCCGCCATCACCGCCGCGCGCGGCGGCGCCCGCGTGCTGGTGGTGGAGGGCGCGCCCGCCTTCTATCGCGGCGGCAATACCCGGCATACCCGCAACCTGCGCTGCGCCCATGACGGCACCGCGCCGACCATGACCGGGCCCTATGCCGAAGCCGAGTTCCTCGACGACCTCATGCGCGTCACCGGCGGCGAGACCGACCCGCCGCTCGCCAAGCTCACCATCGCGCGCTCGAGCGAGCTCATCGGCTGGATGAACGAGCAAGGCGTGCGCTTCCAGCCGCCGCTCGGCGGCACGCTCAACCTGGGCAAGACCAACGCCTTCTTCCTCGGCGGCGGCCGCGGCGCGCTCAACGCGCTTTACCGCCAGGCCGAGGCGCTCGGCGTCGTCTGTCTCTACGACGCGCCGGTCACCGCGCTGACCATCGAGAACGGACACTTCATGTCGGCGACCGTCGCCATCGACGGCCGTCCGCACAGCATCCGCGGCCGCGCGCTGGTCGCCGCCTGCGGCGGCTTCGAGGCCAATATCGACTGGCTGAAGCGAATATTGGGGCAATGCCGCCGACAATTTCCTCATCCGCGGCACGCCCTATAACCGCGGCGACGTGCTGCGCATGCTGCTCGATGCCGGCGTCGGCGCCGTCGGCGACCCGACGCAATGCCATGCGGTGGCGATCGACGCGCGCGCGCCGAAGTTCGACGGCGGCATCGCCACCCGCCTCGACAGCGTGGTGTTCGGCATCATGGTCAACCGCGACGCCAAGCGCTTCTACGACGAGGGCGAGGACACCTGGCCGAAGCGCTATGCCATCTGGGGCCGGCTGGTGGCGCAGCAGCCCGGGCAGATCGCCTATTCCATCATCGATGCGCGCTCGCTGCGCCTGTTCATGCCCTCGATCTTTCCGGCGCTGCAGGCGGCCACGATCGCCGAGCTGGCGGTCAAGCTCGAGCTCGATGCCGGCCGCGCTGGAGACGACCGTCGCCGAATTCAACGCCGCGGTGCGGCCCGGCAGCTTCGATCACAGCCGTGCTCGACGATTGCCGCACGCAAGGCCTCGCCATTCCGAAGAGCCACTGGGCGCGCACCATCGCCGAGCCGCCGTTCTACGGCTATCCGCTGCGGCCCGGGCATCACCTTCACCTATCTCGGCGTGCGCGTGAACGAAGCAGGCGCGCATGCTGCTCGCCGACGGCAAGCCGTCCGCCAACATGTATGCCGCCGGCGAGATCATGGCCGGCAATGTGCTGGGCAAGGGCTATCTCGCCGGCATCGGCATGACCATCGGCGCGGTGTTCGGCCGCATCGCGGGCGAGGGGGCGGCGCGCCATGCTCACAACTGAGCGTCCGCTCGAAGCCGACCGGCTGATGACCATCTGCAATGCCTGTCGCTATTGCGAGGGCCTGTGCGCGGTGTACCCGGCGATGGAAATGCGCCGCACCTTCGGCGATGGCGATCTCAATTACCTCGCCAATCTCTGCCACCAGTGCGGCGCCTGCCTGCCCGACTGCCAATACGCGCCGCCGCACCAGTTCGAGGTCAATGTGCCGGCCGCGCTGGCGCGGCTGCGCAACGAAAGCTATGCCGCCTATGCCTGGCCGCGCGCCTTCGCCGGCGCCTTCGCGCGCAACGGCCGCGTCATCGCGCTGATCGCCGCGGCCTGCGTGGCGACTTTCGTCATCGTCTTCGTGGCGGTGCAGGATCCGACCGTGCTGTTCGAGCGCCACGGCGGCGACTTCTACCGGCTGATGCCGCATATGGCGATGGTGGCGCTGTTCGGCGCCGCCGCGCTGTTTGCGGCCGTGGCGATTTGCGTCAGCCTGTGGCGGTTCTGGCGCGACATCAATGCGCAGGGCCCGCGCATCGGCGTCGTCGCCCTGCTGCGCGCGCTCGCCGATACGGCGACGCTGCGCTATCTCGGCGGCGGCGGGGGCGGCTGCATGAGCGAGAACGAGAAGCCCTCGGCGGCGCGCCGCCTGTTCCACCATTTTACCTTCTACGGCTTCCTCGCCTGTCTGGCCGCGACCAAGGTCGCCACGCTCTATCACTATCACTATGGCCTGCGCGCGCCGTACCCGATCTTGAGCCTGCCGGTGCTGCTCGGCATCGCCGGCGGCGTCGGCCTTTTGATCGGCCCCGCCGGCCTCTACGTGCTGGGGCGCCGGCGCGCGCGCGATCTCACCGATCCGGCCCATCTCGACATGGACAAGGCCTTCCTGGCCATGCTGTTCCTCACCGGCCTCACCGGCCTGCTGCTGCTGCTGCTGCGCGAGACCGCCAGCATGGGCATGCTGCTCGCGGTGCATCTCGGCCTGGTCTTCGCGCTGTTCGTCAGCATGCCCTACGGCAAGTTCGTGCACGGCTTCTACCGCTTTCTCGCCTTGTGAAATACGCCGCCGAGCGAAGGCGGCGGCGTTCGTGGAGTAGGGGGCCCCGTCCCATCCTCTGCCGTCGTCTCCCGGCCTCTCCCGCATAACGCGTCGAAGACGGGCGCAATCGCGCTTATGCGCTCGCTCAGCCAGGTGCCGCCATTGTATAATCCTAGTTGGTTTGGCTTCGATTTTGCATACGAATTGCGCCCAGGTCTTTCGTTAAAAGACCCAGCCAAAGGACCGCTGCTATGGCCGACAAACTCGACGATTTTATCCGCGCCGCCGCCCAGACCCTGGGTCTGCCGCTGGAGCCGGCCTGGCAGCCGGCGGTGAAGGCCAATCTGGCGGTCACCCTCCAGCAGGCCGCTTTGGTGGCCGACTTCGAGCTGCCCGACGAGGCGGAGCCTGCGCCGGTGTTCAGGGCCTGACGCCATGGCCGGGGACAGTCCATGGGCGACCGCGGCCGAGATCGCCGCGGCGGTTTCGGCGGAGCCGGCTCAGCGCCACGACGGTGGTCGAGGCCGCGCTCGAGCGCATCGCCACGCTCAATCCGCGGCTCAACGCCTTCACCGCGGTTACCGCCGAACGGGCGCTGCGCCGCGCGCGCGCGATCGATGCCGCGCCCGACAAAGGGAGCCTGCCGCTCGCCGGCGTGCCGTTTTCGGTCAAGAACCTGTTCGACGTCGAGGGCCTGGCCACCGTCGCCGGCTCCAAGATCAATCGCGCGCGGGCACCGGCATCGCGCGATGCCGCCCTGATCGAGCGGCTGGAGGCCGCCGGCGCGGTGCTGGTCGGCGCGCTCAACATGGGCGAATACGCCTACGACTTCACCGGCGAGAACCTGCATGACGGCGCCTCGCGCAATCCGCACGATCTGACGCGCATGAGCGGCGGCTCCTCCGGCGGCTCCGGCAGCGCGGTCGGCGGCGGGCTGACGCCGCTGGCGCTCGGCTCCGACACCAATGGCTCGATCCGCGTGCCGTCCTCGTTCTGCGGCATCTTCGGCCTGAAGCCGACCTATGGCAGGCTGACGCGCGCGCGCTCGTTTCCCTTTCGTCGCCAGCCTCGATCATCTTGGCCCCTTCGCGCGCGCGACGCGCGACCTCGCGCTCAGCTACGACGCCATGCAGGGACCCGATGCCGAGGATGCGGCCTGTGCCCAGCGCGACGCCGAGCCGACACTGCCGGCGCTGGAGCGCGGGCTCGACGGCTTGCGCATTGCGGTCGCCGGCGGCTATTTCCGCAAAGGCGCTTTTGCCGAAGCGCTCGAGGCGCTCGCGCGCGTCGCCCAAGCGGCCGGCGCCAACGAGGAGGTCGAGATCCCGGAAGCCGCGCGCGGACGCGCCGCGGCCTATGTCATCACCGCGACCGAAGGCGCCGCGCTGCATCTCGCGCGGCTGCAAAAACAGGCGCATGATTTCGACCCGGCAGTGCGCGATCGGTTGATCGCCGGCGCCATGGTGCCGGCGACGCTGGTCGACAAGGCGCAGATTTTCCGCCGCTGGTATCGCGAGCAGTTTCTCAAACTGTTTACGCGCTACGACGCCATCCTGGCGCCGGCGACGCCCTGCACCGCGTCCAAGCTCGGTCAGCAGACTTTCGTGCTCGACGGCGTCGAATTGCCGGTGCGCCCGAATGTCGGCATCTACACGCAGCCGATTTCCTTCATCGGCCTGCCGGTGGTCGCCGTGCCGGTGCCGCTCCAGCCATTGCCGATCGCGGTGCAGATCATCGCCGCGCCCTGGCGCGAGGACGTGGCCTTGCGCATCGCCCACGCGCTGGAGCAGATGGGCGCCGTGGCGGCGCCGCGACCGAATCTTTAGGGAGATAAAGCCAATGGATATCGACCTGCCGGAGGTCGTCGCCGAAGTGCGTGAAGCCTTCGAGCGCTACGAGCAGGCGCTGCTGGCGAATGACGTCGCCGCGCTCGACGCGATGTTCCACGACGATGCGCGCACCATCCGCTATGGCGCGGCGGAAAATCTCTACGGCTTTGCCGAGATCGCCGCCTTTCGCGCCGGGCGCCCCTCGGCCGGCCTTGCCCGTACCTTGTCGCGCACCGTCATCACCAGCTACGGCCGGGAATTCGCCGTCGCCTCAACGCTTTACGACCGACCCTCGACGGGCGGCAAGATCGGCCGGCAGATGCAGACCTGGGTCAAGTTCCCCGCGGGCTGGCGTGTGGTCGCCGCTCATGTCAGCCTGATCGACCCGCCGCGCGAGTGACCGGCATGAGCCTGACACTGACCGCCGAAGCGCCGAGCATGCCCTGGCCGCGCCGCACGCGCGCCGAGGAGCTGCGCCTGCAGATTGCCGACGACATCGTACGCGGGTCGCTTCCGCCGGGTGCGGCGCTCGATGAAACCGAGCTGGCGCGCCGCTTCAGCGTTTCGCGAACGCCGGTGCGCGAGGCGATCCGCATGCTGGCGGCGAGCGGGCTGGTGGAAGTGCGCGCGCACCGCGCCGCGGTGGTGGCGCGGCCTAGCCCTGAGCATCTCGCCGGCATGTTCGAGGTGATGGCGGAGCTGGAGGCGCTCTGCGCCGGCTACGCCGCCGAGCGCATGACCGGCGCCGAGCGGCGCGGGCTCGAGGACGAGCACGAGAAGCTGCGCGCGCTGATCCAGAGCGGCGATCCGCAGCGCTATCACGAGGTCAATGAAGGCTTCCACGGCGTCATCTATGCCGGCGCGCATAATGCCTATCTCGCCGAGCTGACGCTGTCGACGCGGGTGCGGGTGCAGCCTTTCCGCCGCGCCCAGTTCCGCATCCTCGGGCGGCTGGCCAAGTCGCATGTCGAGCACGACCGCGTGGTGCAGGCGATCCTGCGCGGCGAACGCACGCTGGCCGCGCAGTGCATGCACCAGCACATCATCACCGTGCGCGAAGAATACGAGCATTATTCGGAGACGGTGTGAGCGGGCATATTGAGGCGAAGCGCTTGCTACGGACGCTCTTTCCCTCTCCCCTTGTGGGAGAGGGTGGCGAGCGCAGAGCGTGAGCGAAGCGCGAGCCGGTATCTACTATCTAGCTGCCCTTAGCAGCGCAGCGCCATTGAACGACTACCGATTGTCGCGGCGGAACCACTCGATGTAGCGCGCGACGAGGAAGATAGCCATCGCCTGGCGCGTGTCGAATTCAGCACCTGAATTGTGCCGCTTGATCGTGCGGCGGGTGAGCATCTTCCGCATGCGTGCGAAGTCGAAGTAGCGCGAGAGATAGCCCGCCTTTTCCATGCGGTCGATCTCGGCCAGTACGCGCGGCTCGATTCGTTTTGCCATGGCCAGGAAATCCGGCTCCAGACTGTCCGTGCCGGGAGGGCGGTCCTGGTAGTCCTGCGGATAGAGATCTTTGAGCGCCGCGCGCGCGAGATAGCGCGTCTTGCCGTTCTTGACGTAGAGCTCTTCGGGAATGGCAAGACCGAACTCCACCACCCGCTTGTCGTGGAACGGCTGGGTGAATTCGAGGCCGTGCTGGGCGGCCGGAACCGAATAGCCTTGCGCGGGGAAGCCCTGCTGTTGGCGCAGTGCACCCTGCATCCCGATGCTCAGGCTTTCACCGTATCGCCTCCGGCGGCGCGGTGCGGCTTGCGGATCGCGACTCCGGATCAATCGCTGCGAGAGCGGCACGGTCGGCCCGAACAGAGCAAGACCATGCCGATGACGCATCCAAACATCGATCCAAGCTCGCGGTGCAAGTTGCAGCAAGACATTGCGAACCAGCGTCTGCTTGACGCTCTGGCGCAAGTGCCGCCGCGTGGCGGCAAACTCCGAGAGGAAACGCCGCAACTGTCCCCTCATCAGCATACGCGCGAGCGCATTTTGTCCGCGCGGATTCACCGTGTAGTCGCCGCCGTGGCCGTCCATCACAATGCGCGCCCCGGCTTTGGCGATCTCCGTGAACATCGCATGCGTGGCGTAGCGGTTCGGGCTGTGTGGACCGTCGCCGGTGAGAAAGCCCCGCTCCATGAAACTGAAGACGTCGAGGCCCTCGCGCGTGACGTAGCGCATGTCGAGATGCGGCATGGTCCGGCGGCACATCTCGCACCAGGGCCGGGCGTGATGGATGCTGCCATGATAATCCTCGGGCATTACCGAGGACACCGCGATCAGCTTACGCGCCTGCGCCGTCACCACCGGGCCGGCGAGGGCGCAAATGGCGCTTGAATCGAAGCCGCCGCCCATAAACAACCCGGCCGGCCAAGCGGCTCGGCGCAGCCGGCAAGCGACCGCTTCGGCGAGCACTTTGCGATAGGTCTCGATATAATAGGCCTCATCGCGGCCCTCGTGCGCGGGATCGGCATGCGGCTCCCAGTAGCGGTGGGTTGAGATCCCGCCATTTGGTTCGAGCGTCAGTACGGTGCCGCCGGGTACGGCGCGGATGCCCTCATAAAACGTCGCGCCGGCGGCGTGCGGCTGCTCGCGGAGATAATGACGCGCCAGGCGTTCTTCGAGCAGCGTGCGCGGTGTCTGTGGCAGCGCCCACAGGCCCTTGATCTCGGAGGCGAAGGCGAAAAAGCCGTCGCCTTTGTGGTAGAATATATGCCGCTGGCCCATATGGTCGCGGGCAAGTGTCAGCGTCGCCGTCTGCGCATCCCATACCGCAAAAGCAAAATCGCCGATGATAAACTCGATGCAATTGGCACCCCACTTTTTCCATGCCGCAAACAGCAGCGCGCTGTCTGGCATCGTCGCGAGTGTTGCGGGTGCAATGGCGAGCGCCTCGGCCAGATCCTCCCGGTTGTCGAGTCGCAGGTCAGCAACTAACGTTAGTCTATCATCGGAAATCGGTTGGGCGTCGAAGGCGTCCTCGTGGGTAATGCGCATCATCAGATGGCCAAGGCCGACGGGACCATTGATCCAGGTCCGCGCGCGGTCGGGACCGAGATGGGCAAGCCGCGCCATCTGGCGTTCGAGGTCGCGCAACGCGACCGGCAGGCCATTCTGATTTACTATGCCGAATAATCCGCACATGTCGCGAATTCAGGACCGTGTTGGCAAGCGACCGTGGTATTTACCGAGCCAAATATATGCAATATATTCCATATTAATATAGAGCCTTGAGTAATGCTGCGTGAGCACAACCCTATCGGCCTCTCCCAATGAACATTTTTCAAGATTCTGAGCCCGACATCACAAAGAAAAAGTGGGCTCCCCCGAAGGTCATCCTTCCCGTCCGTCACATAAGAGACGCTGGTTCGGGGACATTTAGAGCATCACATACGTGGGAATTCCATACTGCCAATACTTTCGGAACGCACCCGTCATAACATCATCGGCCCATCGCAACATTTCGCAGCGACGCGGTATTTGGTCATTTTTGGAGCGAAGCGGACGTGAGCCGAATTTATCGGTATGCGACCTAAACCAATTCCTTCGAGGCGCCCAGCGGCAAACTTGCGTCGGCCTGGAGCACGCGACCGATTTCTGCGAGCCGTGCTTCGCTGCCGATCGTCATTTTAATCGCCAGGATAGTTCGTCAAGCCAGGTGTCCTTGGTCAGTCGGTCTTGATTAAAACAAGTCCGGCAACGAAAAGTCATCGCGCAGGCTTTGTCCCAGCATGAGGTTGGCCGCGCCGGGCAAGACCATCAGCTTGGTGGCCTGGTTGCGCAGCCAGATTCCGAACTGCGTCTGCGGAACGAACGTCGAGGCGAAGTTCTCCGCGGTGTGCTGCTTGCCCTCGATGAAGGGCCGTAGGCGGTTTTCGTAAGTCATGAACGCGCTTTTGTAGTCGCCCTCGGCGCGCGCGAGCTCTCCGGCAAGAACATAGGCCTCGGTGATCGCGAGCCCGGCGCCTTCGCCGGCGAGGAAAGACACCGCCATGCCGGCGTCTCCGACGAGCACGACACGTCCCCGCTGCCAGGATGGCATGCGGATCTGGCTCACCCTGTCGAAATAGAGATCGTCGGCCGTGCCCATTGCGGCAAGGATCGGCGCGGATTCCCAGCCCGCGTCGGCGAAGATGGAGCGCAGCAGCGCATGTATCTCCGCCGTGCTGCCGGGCTCTTTCCCATTCATCAGTTCTTTTTTGAAAACCAGCAGGAACAAAGTTCTGCCATCGCGCAATGCGAAGCGGGCGATCTGACGCGACGTGGCGGAGTGAACGACGTAGACGTCTTCTTCGCGAGGCGCGTAGCCAGCACTTTCGAAGACGGCGAACCGGTAGCCCAGATCCTTTTCGAAACGTTCCTCGGGGCCGAATATGAGCTTGCGCACCTGCGAGTGCAGGCCGTCGGCGCCGACGACGATATCGACGTCGCGTTGCCCGCCGCTTTGCAGCGTGATCCGGACGCCGTTGTCGTGTTCGTCGATTGCGGAAATCTGGTCGTTGAAAAGGGTCTCGACGCGCCCTTCCACCAAGCGATAAATCTCGCGCGCAAGGGCGCTTCGCGCGACGCTGGTCAGGCGCCCCTCGGTCAGGTTGCGCAACGCGTCGACGGAAAAGCCGCCAACCTTGCACCCGTCATTATCGAGGAAGCGGACCTCGCCAACCTGATAACCCGCCGCGCGTACCGCCGGGAGAACGCCCATCCGCTCGGCGACCGTGTAGCCGACGCCCCAGAAATCCATGATGTAGCCGCCCGTCCTGAGCGACGGCGCATGCTCGATCATGATTGGCTCATGTCCGGCGTGCAGCAGCCAATAGGCCAGGGTTGCCCCGGCGATCCCCGCTCCGCTGATGGCGACTTTCATCCTTGCCTCCTCTCGTTGGGGTTCCGGCTTTGGAGGTGCCTCGATCGGCACCGGCCGCCTTGTGCCGGATCGACCCTTGATACCGGTGTAGACCATAGTGTGTACCATCGGTACACGCTATGGTCTATAAGATATTGAAGGGGCTATGGTCAAGCCATGAGTTGGCGGCTCGAGAAACTTGATGCTGAGCGCCAGCGGCGCCTGTTCGAGAGCGCCGCGGCGGAGTTTGCCGCGCATGGCTTCGACGGCGCGTCGCTCAATCGCATCCTGGAAAAATCCGGGATGAGCAAAAGCTCGCTTTATTATTATTTCGACGACAAGGCCGATCTGTTCACGACGCTTATCGAGCGATCGATGGCGGTGCTGTTCCGGGAGATCGGCGGCTTCGATCCGCAAGCGCTCACGGCCGAGACCTTCTGGGATACTTTCGAGGAGCTCTACCGACGCGCCATCGTCGTCGTCGGCAAGAACGCTTGGCTCGTGCAGTTCGGCGGCATGTTCTACCGGCTGCGCGGCGACCCCGGAAAAGGGTCGGCGACCGGGCGTATCTTTCAGGCGGCGCGCAACTGGGTCACGATTATCATCGAGCGCGGTCAGGCGCTCGGCGAGGTGAGAACCGACCTGCCGCAATCGCTGCTGATCGACTCGACGATGTCGCTTCTGGAGTCGCTCGATCGCTGGGTTGTCGCGCATTGGAGCGAGCTTGCCGCCGACGCGAAAGAGTCAATGCCGCGAACGCACATTGCGCTGTTCCGCCGCCTGCTCTCCGCCGAAGCGGCGCGGGCTGTCTCAGACAATCGGCGCTGAGTGCTCTCGGTCCTCGTTCGGGTGGAGGCTGCCTTCGCGTAGCCAATGCGTCGTTGTCCGTTGCAGCGCATGGGTCCGTCGTTGGCCCATCGCAACATTTCGCAGCGACGCAGTATTTGGTCATTTTCGGAGCGAAGCGGACGTGAGCCGAATTTATCGGTATGCGAGCTAAGCCAATTCCTTCAAGGCGCCCAGCGGCAAACCCGTATCGGCCTGGAACATGCGGCCGATTTCCGCGAGCCGCGCATCCGCGCCGCCGGGCGCCAGCAGCGTGATGCCGAAGGGAATGCCGTCACCGGTGATCGCGGCCGGCACGGCCAAGCCGCACAGGTCGAGCAGATTGACGAAATTGGTATAGGTGCCGAGCCGGCTGTTGAGCTGGATCGGATCGGCCGCGACCTGCGCCACCGTATAGGCAGTCGGCGCCGTCGGCAGCGCCAACGCGTCGACCTTGGTGAAGGTCGCGTCGGCGACCCGGCGCAATTCTTCCAGCTTGTAGAAAGCGGCGAAGGCATCCATCGCCGTCGGTCGCAAGCCGCTCAAGATGATCTCGCGCGTGACCGGGTGGATGGCGTCGGGGTCGGAGGCGAGCAGCGAGCGCACGGTGAGCGTGCGCTCGGCAACCCAAGGGCCGTCGTATAGCAGCCGCGCGGTCTCGTAGAACGGCTCGATGTCGATCTCCACGATCGTGCAGCCGAGCTTGGCCAGCCGTTCGATCGCCGCCGCATAAGCAGCAGCATAGGCGCGGTCGCCGAAGAACAAAAGCTGTCCCGGCCGCGGCGTGCCGAGCTTTGCCGGCGCCGGCGTGCCGGGCGTGCCGAGCGGGCGCTTGCGCGAATAGGGGTCCTTGGCGTCGGGCCCGCTCGTTGCCTTTAGAGCCGTCCAGGTGTCCTCGACGCTGAGCGCGAAGATCGAGACGCAGTCGAGCGTGCGGCAGGCCGGCACCACGCCATAGGTCGAGATCAGGCCGAGGCTCGGCTTCAAGCCCACGATATTGTTGAAGCCGGCCGGCACGCGGCCGGAGCCGGCGGTGTCGGTGCCGAGCGCCAAGGGCGCAATGCCGGCGGCGACGGCGACCGCCGAACCGGACGAGGAGCCGCCGGGGATCAGCTCGGGCTTGAAGGTGTTGCGCGGGATGCCATAGGGCGAACGGGTGCCGACCAGACCGGTGGCGAACTGGTCGAGATTGGTCTTGCCGATGACGATGGCGCCGGCCGCGCGCAAGCGCGCCACCGCGGTGGCGTCGTGGTGCGGGGTATAGGCATAAGCCGGGCAGGCGGCGGTGGTCGGCAGTCCGGCGACGTCGATATTGTCCTTGACCGCGAGCGGCACGCCAAAGAGCGGCAGGCTCGCGTCGGCGAGCGCGCTCGCCTCGGCCAGCGCTTCGGCTTGCGGGCGCAGGCTGATGAACATGGCGCCATCGCCGTGCGCGGCGAGGCGGGCGTAAGCGCGTTTGATCGTGTCGACGGGCGTGAACGTGCCGGCGCGATGGGCGGCGACGATCTCGGCGGCGGTCTCGGCCAAATCGGATCTCCGGACATGCGAAGCGGCGCGCCCTCATGAAAGACGCGCCGCTCCTTATTTGCGCAATATTGCTTTGCCGCGCAATCGCTATTCGGCCGGTACTGCCTCGGGCGCGGGCGCGGCAGCGAACTCAGGCTGCCGGCTCAGGAACAGCAGGAAGGCGGCCATGATCAGATAGGCGAGTGCGACCGTCGGTGTCACGCCGAAGCCGTGGCCGACGCCGACCGCGCCGCCGTGCATGAAGCCGAAATAGGTGAGCACCGCGCCGGTGAGCGCGAAGGCGGAGGCCTTGGCGTAGTCGCGCTCGATCATGAACACGCCGACGGCGCCCAGCACCAGGCCGACCAGGATCGAACCGCCGCCGAGCACTTCGAGGCCCTGATAGAGCACGCCGTTGTTGCCGAGCTTGTCGAAGCCGACGGCGGCCGCGCTGGTGCCGGCGGCGCCGAGCGCGCCGTCCATCAAGGTCTTGGCCCAGGCGGCGAGATGCGGCGTCAGCGCCAGCACGATCGCCGGGGCATGCTTGGCCGGCGTGGTCTGGAACGCCTGCGCGCCGATGAGCATGCCGATATAGACGAGGATCGGCGAGATGGCGACGACGGGCACGATGGCGAGCAGCAGGGAAATGGCGCCGAACCAGGACAGCACGATGACCATGACGCCGGTCGCCGCCGAATAGCCGATGCGGCCGCCCATCGCCTTCCAGCCGGGATGGCCGATATAGACCGCGTTGATGAACGGGTTGCCCATCAGGCAGCCGATCAGGCTGACCACGCCGTCGGCGGTGAGCACGCGGGTGGTCGGATAGGCATCGCCCGCCGCTTCCGCGCTCTCCACATTGTCCATGGCCTCGACCAGGTCGTAGATGCCGAAGGGAATGGCGGTGACCAGGATGATGCCGAGATACTGGAAGCCGTGGAAGACGTGGCCGATCGCGGGGATCGGGATGTTGAAGCCGAAATTGGAGAAGGCGGCGAAGAACTTAGGCCCGCTCATGCCGCCGACGTCGAGGCCGAACAGGGTCGAGCCCCAGGCGATGGCGGTACCGACGGCGATGGCGATCAGGCCGGCCGGAATGCCGAACGGGTATTTGTAGCCGCCGAACCAGCTCACCAGGATGATGGCGAAGCAGGTCAGGCCGATCACCGGGGTCATGAACATCTGCAAGGTCGGCAGCATGGTGATGAAGGTGATGGAGACGCCGGCCAGCGTGCCGAGCAGGGCGGCACGCGGGGTGATCTTGCGGATATAGGGCGCGATGAAGCCGCCGATCATCAGGATGAAGCTCTGGAAGAACACCCAGACCAGGCCGGCTTCCCAGCCTTCGACCGGGTCATGCGTCTTCAGCGCGATCGGCAGCATGATCACGAAACTGACGATGAACATGTGCGGCACCGAGACGCCCGAGGGCATGGCGCAGACATCGGTGCGGCCGGTCTTCTGCGCCAGCCGATAGGCGAGGAAGGCGTAGTAGAAGGTGGACAGGCACATCATCAGGCCGAGCGCCGGCAGGATGCGGCCGAACACCAAGCTGTCGGGCATTTTCAGCACGAAGCGCAACAGGCCGGTCAGCACCAGCATGTTGACCAGGATGTTGGTGCCGAAGCCGAAGAAAGCGTTCCAGTCGCCCGGCGTCCACAGTTTAGGCTTGAAGGTCGCGGTGCTCATGTCGTTCTCCCCGATTATGCGTTGCGTCGCTTGGCTTCCTTGCCTGCCGGCGTGAGCGCGGCGAGCGCGCTTCTTGAGTCCGACACCCAGCCGAAGATGCCGCCCTGGGCCTTGATCATCTTCAGGCCCATCTCGTGGAACTCGGGAAAGTAGGAGGCGCAGCAGTCGCCGAGCACGATGCAGCGGTAGCCGCGGTCGTTGGCCTCGCGCACCGTGGTGTTGACGCAGACCTCGGTGGTCACGCCGGCGACCAGCAGGTTCTCGATGGCGCAGTGGCGCAGCATGGATTCCAGATCGGTCTGGTAGAAGGCGCCCTTGCCGGGCTTGTCGATGACCGGCTCGCCGTCGATGGGGTAGAGATCGGCGATGATGTCGTGGCCGGCTTCGCCGCGGATCAGGATGCGGCCCATCGGCCCCTTGTCGCCGATGCGCATCGACGGCGAGCCACGCTCGACCTTGGCCGGCGGGGCGTCGGACAGGTCGGCGCGATGGCCTTCGCGGGTGTGAATCACCAGCATGCCGGCCGCGCGCGCGGCGGCGAGCACCGCCTGCAGCGGCTTCACCGCGGCCTGCAGCCGGGAAACGTCATTGCCCAGTGTCTCGCCGAAGCCGCCCGGCTCCAGGAAGTCGCGTTGCATGTCGATGATGAGAAGCGCGGTGCGCGCGAGCTCAATGCTGATCGGCTGCGGTTCGGCGACGATCTCGGTCTTCACCATTCACCTCGCATGCGGCTGATGCCGCGGCTCGTCGCCCCACGAACCGGCCTCGCTGGCGAATTGTATGCAATGCACAAACTCGCAAGCGCTGTGCCAACCGCAGCGGGCGCCTTTTTGGTTCGGCAGGAACGGCGTTTCAGTTGGGAAAACAGGCGCTTGGGAAAAATTTGAATGCGCGCGAACAGACGCCGGGCAGGCGTGGCGCCTGCCTAAAGTCACGTCATTTTGCGGCGGGTTGGCGATGAAAGCCGCAGTGCCAGGTCTCGGGAACGAGCGGATGATATGACGCGGCTCGTGCTATGAATTGCGCTGCGCGCCACGCTGCTCGGCCCGCATCCCCGCTCGCCAACCCATTCAGCCCAACCCATGACCCACCCAGACCAGCCCATCTCCCGCCTCGGCGGCGCTTCGGATACGCCGGAGGACGACATTCTCGCCGACATGTTCGGACGCATCCGCGCGCGCGGCCGCCCGATCCTCAACATCCATCGCGTCGCCGGTCTCGCGCCCAAGCTGCTGCGGGCGCAGGCGGCCTATGCCTCCTCGCTGCGCGATGAATCCTCGCTGCCGCGCGATCTGCAGGAGGTGCTGATCCTGCGCACCGCCCAGGTCAACAATTCCGCCTATGAGCAGTCGGTGCACCGGCCGATCGCCGCCGCCTGCGGCGTTGCCGCGGAGAAGATCGCCGCCGTTCCCGGCTGGCGCGACAGCGCGCTGTTCGATGCGCGGGAGAAGGCGGCGCTGGCCTATGTCGAGCAGGCGGCGGCGGGCGGCGAGGTCGACGAGGCGACCTTCGTCGCGACACGCCAGCATTTCTCGCCGCAGGAGATGATCGAACTGACCGCGCTCGTCGGCTGGTATGTCGGCAATTCGCGCTTCGTGCGTGCATTGCGCATCCTGGCTGAGCCGGAGCAGAATTAGCGCGTACCGAAAACCCGGAGATAGCGGGGGCGGTTTCTAGGGAAGGAAAATTACATGCTGAGATTGTTCTTTGCCGCCGTCTGTGCGCTGGCGCTGCAAGGCGCCGCGTGGGCCCAGGATTATCCGAACCGGCCGATTACCTTGATCGTGCCCTTCGGCGCCGGCGGACCGGCCGACACCATGGCGCGGCTGCTCAGCGCGCAGATGAAAGCGAGCCTTGGACAGCCGGTCGTGGTCGAGAACGTGGCCGGTGCCGCCGGCTCGCTCGGCGTCGGCCGTGTCGTGCGCGCGACGCCCGACGGCTACACCTTCGGCATCGGCCATCTCGGCACCAATGTCTTCAACGGCGCGCTCTATCATCTGCCCTACGATCTGCTGAAGGATCTCGAGCCGATCGCGCTGCTGCCGTCGAGCTATTCGGTCATCGTCACCAAGCCGGAGGTGCCGGCGAAGAACCTCACCGAGCTGATTGCCTGGCTCAAGGCGCATCCCGATCAGGCGACGGCGGCGACCGCGGGCATCGGCTCGATCGCTCACGTCGCCAGCGTCTATTTCGAGAACAAGACCGGCGTGAAGCTGCGCATCATTCCTTATCGCGGTGGCGCCGCGGCGGTGAACGACGTGATGTCGGGCCACGTCACCATGATCTTCGACCAGCTCACCGGCGGCTCGATCGGGCTCTACAAGGCCGGCAAGCTGCGCCCCTTCGCGCTGACCGCCAAGGCGCGCATCGCTTCGGCCCCCGATATTCCGACCGTCGACGAAGCGGGCCTGCCGGGGCTCTACGTCTCCACCTGGTATGGATTATGGGCGCCCAAGGGGACGCCGAAAGCGGCCATCGCCAAGCTGAATGCCGCGGTGAACGCCGCCTTGGACAGCGCCGTCGTGCGGCAGCGCTTGGCCGCGCAATCGGCGGTGTTCCCGCCGCGCAACGAGCGGACACCGGAAGCGCTCGGCGCCTTCCAGAAGGAAGAGATTGCGAAATGGTGGCCGATCATCAAGGCGGCCAACATCAAGGTGCAGTGAGGCGGTCATCGACGGCGGCTGTCGTCGACGATCTCGGCATCACCATTATAACGCCGCGACCGCCTGCACCTCGACCAGGAGCGCTTCCTGCACCAGCCGGTCGATCATCAACAGCGTGTTCGGCGGATAGCCGCCGCTGGTAAACATTTTGGGGAATTCGCGCAGGCGGAAGGCCATGAATTTCGCGATGTCCTGCGAGTGCACCAGATAGGTGGTGAACTGCACGATATTGCCCCAGCCGGCGCCGACCGATTTCAGCGCCGCCTCGATATTGGCGAAGCTCTGCAGGCACTGGGCATCGAAACCGCCATCGCCGGTGAGCTTGCCGTCCGTGTCGACGCCCACCTGGCCGGCGATGAAGACGAACTCGGATGCCGCTTTCACGCGGGTGAGATGCGAATATTGCCCGAGCGGCTTGCCGAGCGTGGTGGGGTTTTCAAACGTGATTTCGGGCATGGTTCTCTCCCTTGTCATTCCGGGGCACGCGCGCTCGGATCGGCGCATCGTTACGCCAATACATCGTTTGTCGTTCGTTGAGGAGCCCGGCTCGTAAGTTGAGAACCGGTCAATTTTGACCAAACTCGCCGGGGATAGTCGCTGAATATGTCGCACCGCCGGCAAGGGACGGGTGCCAGGCGCCGGTCGCAGAGAGCCCGGTAACGCTCCCGCCTGCAACAGGAGGAGCCCATGCCTCAATCCCAATTTATTCCTAGTCCGCTGCGGGTGATCGACAGGCGAAGGTGCCAGAACTGCGGAGCAGAAATAATGTTGACCCACATCGAGCCAATAGGGCTTGGCGCCGATCGGCGAACGTTCGACTGTGATGGATGCGGTCATAACGAAGAGTTGCTCGTCAAATTCCGCTAAGCCGTCGCATTAGGCACGCATTACGTGGCTTCTTTGATGCAGGGAGATGGCAATGGAGGAATTCATCCACCAACAGAATCTCTTGTTATTCCGAAAGCAGTTAGCTGAGACGTCGCACCTGACGCGGCGGCTGCAGCTCTTGAAGCTGCTGGCGGAGGAAGAAGCAAAGAACGGCGCGCCGCTCAAAGAAAATTAGGCCGTGTTGCTTAACGGCCGGGCTCGTCCCGCTGCGGATGGTCAATCCTCGCGGACACAATTTCGCGGCGCGGAATCGCTCACGGGAAATGTTGCAGGCCCTGCGCATCGAAACCGCCATCGCCGGTGAGCGTGCCGTCCTTGTCGACGCCGACCTGACCGGCAATGAACACGAACTCGGAAGTCCTCACGCGGGTGAGATGCGAATACTGCTCGAGCGGCTTGCCGAGGCCGTCGGGGTTGACGATTTTGATGTCGGGCATGAGGCTTCTCCTTCAACTCTCGTCATGCCGGGGCACGAGCACTCGGATTGGCGCTTCGCGTCGTTCGCGCACAGGCTCCGCGCGTGAATCCGGAATCCAGGGTGACGCGCTCATGCGCCGAGTGATCGAATCGCAACTGAATTTGTTGCGATATGTTAGCCCGGGTTTGGCCCATTGCGAATACGGACCTTGAATGGTTGACGGTCGTTTTCGGGGCGAAGCAGACATCGCGAGACCCGATACGTAGTTGGTCCCAGTCGAAAATGACCCGAAGCGGACATGAGACGCTTGCAATCGAAAAGCACAAGCGCCTCGAACTCGTTCTGTGGTCGCTATGAACGAGACAATCGTACTTCAAGCGGTGCGACCTTTTCGATATTGAGCGTCGATGCCGCAATGCCGACTTGGTCGGCCGTCTTGTCTATCTCCTCGAGGATGCGCGTAAACAGCCGATCCTTGATCGATCGGCGGACCTTGTAGTCGACAACGTAGCGTAGAGTGAACTCGATCCAATTTTGGTTGGCGGTAATCGTCGTCGTTGGGCGAACGCTCGCCGCCTCAATCATAAAGCGTCGGGTTATCGGGCCCCATGCCTGCTCGGCCGCCCGAACGTAATCACCCACTATCTCCTCAGCTACGCGCTCAATAAGCTCGCGCGCCAGTCGATAATCGCTACCATACTTGATAGGGACCATGATCTCGTCCCAAAGAAATGGAAACTCGGCGGAGTAGTTGAACACTGGCTCCTTAAAAACGAAGCTGTTGGCCACCCGCACGATACGCCCATTGTATTGATCGGCGTTCACCCATTCGCCAATTTGCATGATGGTGGTGCGCAAAATGCCAATGTCGATCACGTCGCCCTTGATGCCGCCAAGCTGCACTCTGTCGCCGACCTTGTAGAAGCCACCGAATGAGACCGCCATCCATCCGGCCGCGCTCGCGATGACTTCTTGGAGCGCGAATGCCACCCCCGCCCCCGCCACTCCGAAGGCCACTGTGAAGCCTCCGAGTTTGTCGCTGAAAACGAGCACGACAAAAATCACCACGGCCAGGTAACCGAAGAAAGTTACGACTTTCCGCGCCTTGTATCGGGTCGCGTTGTCGCGCACGTAGCGCGCCGCTGTTCCGCGCAGCACCCACGTCACCACCACGATCAACGTGACCCCGCCGAGGACCAGCACAAGCTTACCGGTCAGCGGGTCAAACAACCATTGTTCCAGAGTTTGCAATAGCTCGGCGTACACTGAGCCTCCCGTGCTGCCATCAGCGCGATACGTATTGAATTGCTTATCTGTTCAGGCGTCAATGGAGCGCGTCGCGATTACCCTGACCCGATAATTGAGTGAAGCTGGCCAAGTTGAATTCTAGCACGAACGCCAATGTCCCGAGACCCAGCATTTCCGCCACTGAAACGGGTAGACCGCGGTGCGTCGGTAAAGCCGGCACAGCGCGCCCCCTTCGAAAGCCGCGGCCCCAACGTCCAGAAACAACAGCCTGGTCGCATTTTCAGTCGCCCCGATGACGGGTTGACATGGGCGTCACCGCCGCGACGTGCCCGGTAGATTGCCGGGTTGGGCGCGGGGACCTTGCGGCAATCCAACAGCTTTTTGAAGGCTCAGCAGACTTTCATGGCTCACTTGAATGGAGCCGCGGCGAGACCTGTCCAGGTCAATAACAAGGTAGACGACAGTGGCGATAAGTAACGTCAGGACGAATGCCGCGAGGGTTACCCGATGCCCGGCCATTCCCGATGCATAGCCGAACGTGCCCGTCGTTATTACAACAGTCGCAAACATCAAGAGGATCACGACTTCCGGAACATGTCTACAGTTTGCCGCCTGCCTGGTGCCGGAAGCATCGATGAGATCATTTAGAGATTGGATAAAGAGTCCAATTGGGATGGATCTTGCGTCCTGTTCGGTCGCCTATGCCGCGACATTCTCACCGCAACCGGGCCAAGGAGCTTCGCGCTTTAATGGCTCCGCGCCTTGGCCCATTGCTCCGATCACAGACGATCTGAACCGCCAGACTCAAGTCGCGCCTGGATGAAGGTTGGGGGCAACGTCACCACGGTGAGAAATAGGAAGCAATATTAATCGGGATTCGTCGGGTGTCCCCCAAATTGGAGTGAATGATAGGCTCTTCCGATATTTTGTAATAGCCAATTGGCTATATCGCGTCGCTGCCGTGCGGTTGCAATTGGCCCGTCGCGTCAGTTCGCGGCGACCCAACAATACAGACGCTTGCGGAGCGAGGCGACGGTCAGCTACCGGCGCCTGCAGGCCGGATTTATGAGGACGCGGCCTAGCCGACTTCCACGATCTCTTCCGGGAACTGGTGCAGCCGGTCGCCCGGGCCATTGCCGCCGATCAGGTAATTGTCGCACAGCCAGTTCAGGTAGCCGGCATGTTCATAGGTCGGGTGCACGACGATGTTCATGTCCTTGGCGATCGCCCAGGGTTCGTCGTTGCGGATGAGCGGCCGCTCGACCAGGTCGTAGCCCTGGCCGTGGCAATAGAGCCGCGATTCCGGCGGGCGCCCGTTCTTCGTCATGAAGGTGTTGAAGGCGTCCCAGATGTCCTTGCTCGGCGTGCCCGGCTTGAGCATGTCGAGGGTGAACTTGCGCGCCTCCTTGCAGAATTCGAGCTCGTCTTTCATCGCCTGCGGCACCTTGGCGCCGACGACGCAGGAGCGGCCGAGCTCGGTGAACATGCTGCCGGGGCCTGAGTCCTCCACCAGAAGCGCGAACTGATCGCCTTCCTGGATGACGCGGTGCTGCATGTGAAAGGGGCCGAATTTCGCCGGCTTGCCCAGCGGCATGGAGGCGCAGAGATAGATGCCGCCCTCGCTGCCGCGGGCGACGCTGTAGGCCTGCGCGATGGCGGCGACCTCGACGTCGCGCATGCCGGGCTTGATCGCGGCGAAGGCGGCGGCCATGGCGCCGTCCTGCATCGCCGCCGCGCGCTTGATCAGCTCCATCTCCTCCGCGCTCTTGATCACCTTGATCTTGTCGACCAGCTCGGAGGCGTCGACATAGCGCGCATTGGGGAAGGCGCGCTTGATGTAGTCGAGCAGCGCGAACGACATCTGATAGGTGCCGACATAGCCAATGGTGCCGCCGGCGAAGGGCTTGAGCGCCTTGCAGGCAAGCTCGGGGTCGTAGTCCTTGGTGTAATGCGCCGAGGCGTAGCTCGGCGTGGTCAGCACCTGCTTGACGCCGCGCCAGGTATCGCTGCGGTGGGCGTCGAGCGCGCCGCCGAACGAGCCCTGGCACACCACGGTCATCTCGTCTTCGCGCGGGAACACCACCGTGACCGGATAGCCGTTGCCGGACGGGATGTCGGTGAAATAACGCACATAGCCGCCCATGTGATTATTGTTGTTCTGCATCACCAGCACGTCGATCTTGGCCTCGGCCATGGCGGCGCGCACCGCCTTCCAGCGACGCTCCAGCTCGGCGTCGGAGATCGGCGTGTTCAGGCGTTCGGACAGTGCCATGGCATTACTCTCCCCAGGATGCGGGTTTGCGGACTACGTTGATCATCTTCTTCAGGTCGTCGGCGAGGAAGCAGGCCATATTATGCGCGATGGTGGGCATGGCGCGCTCCTCATAACCGTGTGAATAGCCGCCCATATGCGGGAAGATCGAGACGTTCTTCGTCTTCCACAGCGGGCTGTCAGCGGGCAGCGGCTCCTCCGCGAACACGTCGAGCGCGGCGCCGGCGAACTGGCCGGAATCGAGCGCCTTGATCAGCGCCGCTTCGTCGACCACACCGCCGCGCGCGACATTGATCAAATAAGCGGTCGGCTTCATGGCGGCGAACACGGCTTCGCCGACCAGATTGTGCGTTGCCGGGCTCATCGGGATCAGCACCACCAGATAGTCGAGCTCTGGAACAATCTTGACGAGGTCGGCGCGGGCGACCATGCGGTCGAAGCCCTTGGTCTCGCGCGGCGTGCCGGTGATGCCGATCACCGTCATGCCGAACTGCTTGCAGATCGGCGCCAGCGTTTCCGCGATCAGCCCGACGCCGAGAATGCCGACGGTCTTGCCGTCCAACAGCCGCGACGGCCAGCGCTCCCAGACGCCGCGATCCTGCACATGCACCGAGCGCGGCAGGTCGCGCGACAGCGAGAGCATGTAGGCGATGGTCGCCTCCGACATCGGCGCGCCATGAATGCCGCGGATATTGGTGACGATCACCTCTTTGCCGAGCGAGGGCAGGTCGACGATGTTGTCGACGCCGGTGCCGAGCGCCTGGATCCATTTCAAGTTCTTGGCCTCGCGCACGACATGGTCGGCCATCGGCGGCGAGAAGCAGAGCAGGACGTTGGTGTCGGCGATGAAGGGCCCGACATTGTCGTGATGGCCGACGACGTTGATGGTGAGCGCGGGGAAGCGCTCGGCCAGCATCGCCTTGTAGCGGGCGCGGATGGATTCCTGGATTTCGGTGAGGATGAGAAGGTTGGGCATGAAGGGCAGGGTGTCCCGCGTGATCTCGCAAAGTGGGAACGAATTGGCTAGGATCGGGCGCCGATATACTCGCAATTAGCATCAAGGGAAACAGTTACCGCGACCGCTCGCCATGCCGCATTCAAGGTGACCCGCATGGCGGGCCTGCGCTATCATGGGTTTTTGCAGCCGGGAGAGAGAAAGTCATGCCGATCGATTGGGCAAGCGTTAACTGGATTTATGTCGGGGTGCTGGGAGTGTTCGCCTTTCTCGCGGCGCTGGTCGGCAACCTGCTCTCATTCAACCATCGCGGCTTCGGGGCGCTGCTGTCGGCGCTGATATTCGCGGCGATTTTCGTGGCCTACAGCTACTACCCGCACCACCTGCCGCTGCCGAACCCGCTGGCGGTACAGAAACCGGTCGCCGCCGCGCCGGCCGCCGCGGTTCCGGCCAAGCCGGCCGCGCCATCACCGCCGCGCAACCCTGTCACCGACATCACGCCGCCTCGATAGGCTTGCCCGGACCGGCCGGTTGATGTTCTCTCTGCTGCGGAACCAGTCAACCGGGCGAGTGGGTGGAGTTGTATGAAAAAAGTCTATTCCGACGCGCAAAGCGCGCTGGCCGGCCTCTTGAAGGACGGCATGTTGATCCATGCCGGCGGCTTCGGCCTCTGCGGCATCCCTGAGACGCTGATCAAGGCGATCCGCGACAGCGGCGTGAAGAACCTGACCGTCGTCTCCAACAATGCCGGTGTCGACGGTGCCGGTCTCGGTCTGCTGTTGGAGACCCGCCAGGTCAAAAAGATGATCTCGTCCTATGTGGGCGAGAACAAGCTGTTCGCCCAGCAGTTCCTCGCCGGCGAGCTGGAGATCGAGTTCAACCCGCAGGGCACGCTGGCCGAGCGCATCCGCGCCGGCGGCGCCGGCATCCCCGCCTTCTTCACCCGCACCGGCGCCGGTACCGACATCGCCAAGGGCAAGGAAGAGCGCGAGTTCGACGGCGAAAAGTACATCATGGAGCGCGGCATCGTCGCCGATCTGGCGCTGGTGCATGCCTGGATGGGCGATACCGAGGGCAACCTCGTCTATCGCAAGACCGCGCGCAACTTCAATCCGATGATGGCGACCGCAGCCGAGGTCACCGTCGCCGAGGTCGAGCATCTGGTGCAGCCGGGCGACTTCAATCCCGACACCATCGTCACGCCGGGCGTCTATGTTCAACGCATCATTCACGTCCCCGATGCGGTCAAGCACATCGAGCAGCGCACGGTGCGCAAGCGCGAGGCGGCCGCCGGAACCGGAGAGGAAGTCTGACCATGCCCTGGACCCGTGAGCAGATGGCCGCACGCGCGGCGAAAGAGTTGCGCGACGGCTTCTATGTCAATCTCGGCATCGGCATTCCGACGCTGGTGTCGAACTACATTCCCGACGGCATGATCGTGCAGTTGCAGAGCGAGAACGGCATGCTCGGCTTCGGCCCGTTCCCCTATGAGGGCGAGGAAGACCCCGACCTCATCAATGCCGGCAAGCAGACGGTGACCGAACTGCCGACCACCAGCTTCTTCTCCTCGGCCGATAGTTTCGCCATGATCCGCGGCGGCCATATCGACATCGCCATCCTCGGCGCCATGCAGGTGGCCGAGAACGGCGACCTCGCCAACTGGATGATCCCCGGCAAGATGGTCAAGGGCATGGGCGGCGCCATGGACCTGGTTGCCGGCGTCAAGAAGGTGGTGGTGGTGATGGAGCACACCGCCAAGAACGATCCCAAGCTCTTGCACAAGTGCAACCTGCCGCTCACCGGCGCCGGCGTGGTCGACATGGTGATCACCGATCTCGGCGTGTTCACCATCGACCGCAAGGCCGGCGGCATGGTGCTGACCGAACTGGCGCCCGACGTCACGGTGGAAGAGATCACCAAGAAGACCGAGGCGAAGTTCACGGTCGATCCCAAGCTGGTGCACTAGGGTCTTGTTCCGGAGGCGGCGCGCCGCGTCGCGATGCGCCGCCGATCCGGGACCGTTTCAGGTGCCGAGTCTGCAAATCGCCCGGGTCTGCAGTGCACTCCTTGGTGCCGCACTGCGCCCGGGACACGAACAATAATCCCGAGGAAACGCCCCATGCTCTCCGACGCCGACCGCAAAAAGGCCGCCGATATCCTGATCAAGGCGCATAACGAGCGCAAACAGGCGACCCAGCTCCACATCACCTTCCCCGACATCACCATCGAGGACAGCTACGCCATCTCCACCGAGGTGATGCAGCGCCGGGTCGCCGCCGGCCGCAAGGTGATCGGCCACAAGGTCGGCCTCACCTCCAAGGCCATGCAGCGCTCCTCGATGATCGACGAGCCTGACTACGGCTACATCCTCGACGACCAGATGATCGGCGACGGCGCCAAGGTCAAACATGCCGACTACTGCAAGCCGCGGGTGGAGGTGGAACTCGCCTTCATCATGGGCCAGCGGCTGATCGGCCCCGGCGTGGCCTTAACCGACGTGCTGCGCGCCACCGAATATGTGGTGCCGGCGATCGAGATCGTCGACGCGCGGCTGCAGGACCCGCGCAAGATCGTCGATACGGTGGCCGACAACGGCGCCGCCGCCGGCATTGCGCTCGGCGGCCGGCCGGTGGGACCGATGGACGTCGACCTGCGCTGGGTCGGCGGCATCATGTATCGCAATGCCGAGATCGAGGAGACCGGCCTGGCCGCCGGCGTGCTCGGCCATCCGGCGCTCGGCGTCGCCTGGCTCGCCAACCGGCTCGGCTCCATGGGCATCGCGCTCGAGCCCGGCCATATCGTGCTCGCCGGTTCCTTCACCCGCGTGGTGTTCGCGCAGAAGGGCGACACGCTGCACGCCGATTTCGGCGAGCTCGGCGGGCTGGCCGTACAATTCGTGTAACGCATGACCGTTTGCCTGTAGCCCGGATGGTGCGAAGCGAAATCCGGGAGTGGCATTCCCGCATTCCGCTACGCTTCATGCGGGCTACGAAGATTGGATCGTCCGCTTTCGCGGACGATGACAAGAAAGGGAAGTGCCATGGGCACCGAATTCCAACCCAACGCCTTCAAGCACGCGCTTGCCGCCGGCAAGCTGCAGATCGGCCTGTGGTCGAGCCTGTGCTCGAATATCGCCGCCGAAGTCATCTCCGATTCGGGCTTCGACTGGATCCTGCTCGACACCGAGCATTCGCCCAATGAAATCCCCGGCCTGCTGTCGCAGCTCCAGGCGGTGGCGCGCGGCACCGCGACGCCGATCATCCGTCCGGCCTGGAACGACGCGGTGCTGGCCAAGCGCTGCCTCGACATCGGCGCGCAGACGCTGCTGTTCCCCTATGTGCAGAACGCGGAGGAAGCGCGCCGCGCCGTCGCCTCCACGCGCTATCCGCCCGAGGGCATCCGCGGCGTCTCCGTTGCCGCCCGCGCCAGCCATTATGGCCGCACGCCCGGCTATCTCACCAAGGCAAACAGCGAAATCTGCGTGCTGGTGCAGGTGGAGACGCGGCCGGCGCTCGACCAGTTGGAAGCGATCGCCAAGGTCGAGGGCGTCGACGGCGTCTTCATCGGTCCCTCGGATCTGGCCGCCTCGCTCGGCCATCTCGGCAATCCGGCGCATGCCGACGTGCAGGCGGCGATGCATGACGCGGTCAAGCGGCTCACCGCGCTGGGCAAGCCGGCCGGCATCCTCACCGGCAACGAGGAGGAGGCGCGCCGCTATATCGACTGGGGCTATCTGTTCGTGGCGGTGGGCGCCGATGTCGGGCTGCTGGCCAAGAATGCCGACGCGCTGGCCAAGAAGTTCAAGGGCGGCTAGCGCGCCATGAATGCGGCGGCGTGGCGTCAGCGCTCACTCGGCCGACAGGTAATCGCGCGTCGCCTCGTCGTATTGCGCCGCGCGGGTGAGCGTGCGCATCAGCCCGCTTGACGCAAGATTCTTGATGTGTGCGGGGCTGGCGCCTTCGCGCAGGGCTTTCATCGTTTCATAGACGGCTTGCACGGCGGCCATGATGGGCGCGTGGCCCTGCAGGATGATGCGGACGCGGTGAGCGGAAAGATCGGCGCCCGCCAGGTCGCCGGCGCTATTGGCGAGGATCAGCGGCAAGGTCGTCGCGGCGCTGACCGCCGAAAGCTGCGCCAGGCTTTTCAGGCCGACAATGAAAAGCGCGTCGACGCCCGCTTGTTCATAGGCTTGCAGCCGCGCCACGGTATCGTCGAGGTTGGACAAGATCGGCGCACTGGTGCGGCCGATGACGGCGAAAGACGGGTCGGGACGCGCCGCCAGCGCCGCGCGCATCTTGCCGACGCCTTCCTCCCGCGAGATCAAGCCTCCTTTGCCGGCGAATGGCAGCGGCAGGTTCGTATCCTCGATGGTCGCGGCGGCGACGCCGATCGTGGCGAGTTGCTCGATGGTGCGGGCCACATTCAAGGCGTTGCCGTAGCCGTGGTCGGCGTCGACCAGGAGGGGAAGGCTCATGGCGCGGCAGATGCGCTGGGCTTGCTGGGCAAATTCGCTTGCCGTCAGCAGGACCAGGTCGGGGGCGCCAAGGACGGTCAAGGACGCGGTCGAGCCGGCGAGCATACCGAGCTCAAAGCCGAGATGCTCGGCAATGCGCGCCGACAGCGGGTCGAACACCGAGGCGGGGTGAACGCACTTCTCGGCGTTCAAAATCGCTCGAAACTGATCGCGGCGGGCCCGCCATTGCATTGCATTTCTCCCGTGTCCTGATCGAGCGCCCGGCTGGTGTCGTCGAATTGAAATTCCGAGGCTCATCGTTGGGGCGGCGAGTAGGCCTAAATATGCGCAAACCGGTCAAGTCTGCGCGGCGGCCTAAGGCGCGCAGCACCTGAGCCCACCCCACGGCCCCGTCCACCCCGTGGCGCCCTGCCGCAGCGAGTGAGTTGCAAGAGCATCTTTGCTTTAAATCAAGGCGGCCGCCCCTGGGCTTGCGCGATGGTTGCGTGGGGAACAGAGGAGAATGACCATGGCGGAGCGGCCGGAACCTATTCACGATATTGCGCATCTCGGCAGCGTGGAACTGTTCACGCCCAAGCCGGAGCGCAGCTTCTGGTATTTCCGCGACCTGCTCGGCATGGAGCCGGTGCACGAGACCGGCCAGTCGGTCTATTTTCGCGGCTATGGCGACTACGCCACCTCCACGCTCAAGCTGACCGCCGCGGATAATGCCGGCGTCGGCTGCATTTCCTGGCGGGCGGCGAGCCCGCAGGCGCTCGAGCGCCGCGCCCAGGCGATCGAAAAGGCCGGCCTCGGCATCGGCTGGACCAATGGCGATTTCGGGCGCGGGCGTTCCTATCGCTTCCGCGATCCCGACGGCCATGCCATGGAAATCTATTACGAGGAGCAGAAATTCGTCGCGCCGCCGGCCTTGCACTCGACGCTGAAGAACCTGCCGCAGAAATATACCGGCCGCGGCGTCTGCGTGCGCCGGGTCGATCACCTGGCGCTGCTCGCCAAGGACGTCGAGGTGAACCGCAAGTTCGGCACCGAGCTGCTCGGCTTCCAGTTGCGTGAGCAGGTCCGCTACGACCAGGGCAAGACCGAGATCGGCTCCTGGATGAGCCCGACCGCCATCCACCACCAGCTTGCCTATGTGGTCGACGTGAAGGCCGCGCACGGGCGGCTGCATCATTTCTCGCTCTGGGTCGATAACCGCGACGACGTGATGCGCGCCGCCGACATCCTGTGCGAGAACGGCATCTTCATCGAAGCCGGTCCCTCCAAGCACAACAACTCGCAGGGCTTCTATCTCTACAGCTACGAACCCGGCGGCAATCGCGTGGAGATCTATTCCTCAAGCTTCCTGGTCACCGCCCCCGACTGGGAGCCGGTGATCTGGAACGAGGAAGAGCGCGGCACCGGTACCTATTGGGGGGCGACGCTGCCCGATAGCTTCATTCAATACGGCACGCCCGATGTGCAGGGCGAGCCGACGGGCATGGCTCCGGAGGTTCTCAAGGAGGCTATCGCGTCGCTGTCGTGACCATCGTGTAGCGGCCGCGCGTCAGCCCGGCCAGGCGGCGGAATTTCCGGGGTTCGCCTGATCGGGCGGGCGACTTTTCGTCTCTCCCCGTTGGCGGGGAGAGGTAAAATTCGCTGCGCGGTCAACCGCCGACTCTGTTCAACACAAGCGCAAATCAGCTAATATCTTCTTGTTCTCCACAGGTTTGCGTCGGCGTCGCGTGGCACATGCCAGCCGCAGCCGGTCGCGTTGGTTTGATCGGCAGACGCCGCCCGCGCTTGCGACGGGGGTTTTATGCCGACCGTGCCAGGTGGACTGCCGTTCGCCGACCTCGCGTGCCGTTGGCATGCACTCGCCCAGCGTCGCTTGGCCCATTACGACGAGCTCTATCGCAGCGGCCGCTGGCGGCACTATTACCCGACGCATGAACAATTCGCCGCGCACCTGCTCGAAGCCATTCGGGCGGCAGCCATCTGGGCCGAACTCGCCGACCGGCGTCCGGCCGTGACGCGCCCGCCCGCCAGCACGGAGCGCGACCTGCGCTCGGCGGCCTGAGCCGTGCCGCGGCCGGGGCGGCCGCAATTCCCGTTTGACGCCACCGGTGCCGGTGCCATCATCGCCGCCGTTACGCCCACCCCGCCGCGCTGAGCCTGCCGCTCGGCGTCCCCTCCAAGCCATCCCCGCAAGATCGGCCGGAAGATCGCATCATGAGCAGTGTCCTTTTCTCGCCCATCCGGCTTGCCGGCCTGGACCTCGCCAACCGCCTGGTGGTCTCGCCCATGTGCCAGTATTCGGCCGACGACGGCTGCGCCAACGACTGGCACCTGATGCATCTCGGCATGCTGGCCAATTCCGGCGCCGCCCTGGTCGTCGTCGAGGCGACCCATGTCGAGCGCGCCGCCCGCATCACCCATGGCTGCCTCGGCCTCTACAACGACGACAACGAGGCGGCGCTGGCGCGGGTGATGGCGGTGGTGCGCCGCGCCGGCACCGCCAAGTTCGGCCTGCAGATCGCGCATGCCGGCCGCAAGGCCTCGTCGCGGCGACCCTGGGAGGGCGGCGGCGCGCTGCAGCCCGGCGAAGACCCCTGGCCGACCATGGCGGCCTCGCCGCTGCCGTTCGGCGAGGGTTGGCATACGCCGCGCGAGGTCACCGAGGCCGACATGGAGCGGGTGCGCGCCGCCTTCGTCTCCGCGGCGCAGCGCGCCTTGCGCATCGGCTTCGACGAGATCGAATTGCATTTCGCGCACGGCTATCTGGCGCACGGCTTCATGTCGCCGGTGTCCAACAAGCGGACCGACGCCTATGGCGGCTCATTCGATAACCGACTGCGTTTTCCGCTGTCGATCGCGCGCGCGGTGCGCGCGGTGGTGCCGCAAGGGATCCCGCTCGGCGCCCGCATCACCGGCAGCGACTGGCGCACGGACGGGCTGGCGCCGGATGACGCCGTCGCCATCGCCAAGGCGCTGAAGAACGAAGGCCTCGACTTCATCTGTATTTCGTCCGGCGGCATCACCGCCGACACGCGCAATCCGACCGAGCCCGGCTACAACGTGCCGATCGCCGAACGGGTGCGCAAGGAGGTCGGCATTCTGACGCGTACGGTCGGGCTCATCCTCACGCCCGCGCAGGCGGAAGCGGTGGCGGCGGAGGGCAGGGCCGACATGGTCTCGATCGCGCGCGGCTTCCTCGACGATCCGCATTGGGGCTGGCATGCCGCCAAGGCGCTCGGCGCCGAGGTGGCGCGGCCGCCGCAATACCAGCGCGCCGGTCCCAAGCTGTGGGCGCCGGCGGCGGCGAAGGTCTAGCGGTTGGCCAACCTCGTCTTCCTCGCCGTTCTGTTCGCGGCCCTGTGTCACGCCGGCTGGAACGCGCTGATCAAGGTCGGTCTCGACCCGCTGTCCACCACCACGCTGATCGCCATCGGCTCCGGCGTGGTGGCGCTGGCCGGCCTGCCGATCGCCGGTCTGCCGGCTGCGGCGGCTTGGCCGTGGCTCGCCGCCTCGGTGGTGATCCACCTGTTCTATTTCGCCGCGCTGATCGAGAGCTACCGCACCGGCGACCTCGGCCAAGTCTATCCGATCGCGCGCGGCTCGGCGCCGCTGATGACGGCGGGCGCGGCGACCGTCTTCGTCGGCGAGCCGCTGGGCGCGTTCGGCTGGAGCGGCATCGTCGCGCTCGCCGCCGGTGTGCTGTTGCTGTCGGCGCGCGGCGGGCGCGACCTGGCGCGCTTCGACCGGCGCGCGGTCGGTTTTGCCTTTCTCACCGCGCTGACGATTTGCACCTATTCGGTGGTCGACGGTATCGGCGCGCGCGCGTCGCTCAATTCGCAGGCCTATGTGCTGTGGCTGTTTTTGGGCAATGCGCTGCTGCTGGTGCCCTATGCGCTCTGGCGCGACGGGCGCGATGTGATCCCGGCGATGCGCCATTTCTGGCGGCGCGGTCTGCTCGGCGGCGCCATGCAAGCCTTGTCCTACGGCATCGCGCTGTGGGCGATGACCTTGGCGCCGATCGCCATCGTCGCCAGCTTGCGCGAAACCAGCGTGCTGTTCGGCGCCCTGATCGCGGTGGTGGTGCTGAAGGAGCCGCTGCGCCCGCTGCGTATCGGCGCGGCGCTGCTGATCGTCGCCGGCCTGGTGCTGATCCGCTTACAGTAAAGCCAGCGCCGGCAGCTCGCGCTCCAGGCGGTCAAGGTCGCTTTCGCTGTCGACGTCCCACAACGGGTCAAGCTCGACCGCGGTCAGCTTCAACGCCGCGATGCGTTGGCGCGTTTCGGCCAGCACCGTGGCCGCGCCCCAAGTCATGTCGTCGAACAGCCCGGCATGGGGCGCGCGCGCGCCGATCAGCACATAGCCGCCGTCCTCGGCCGGGATCAGCACCACGTCGGCGTCGCGCAAGGCCTCGGCGGCGCGCCGCAAATGCGCGACGGTGAAGGCCGGGCAGTCGGTGCCGATCACCAGCGTGGGGCCGGCGCCGGCGGCGAGCGCCGCCAGCATGCGCGCGCCGAGATCGCCGTCGACCTGGCGTTTGAGCGGCACATGATGACGCAACGCCAGTTCGCGGAACGAAACATGGCTCGGATCGGGCGCGCACCACAGCGTTGCCGGACCGGTGGCGGCGGCAAGCGCCGTGGCGACCGTTTGCGCGGTCATGCGCTCCTGCAGGACCGCGGCGGCATGCGCGCCGATCGCCGGGATCAGCCGGGTCTTGGCGCGGCCCGGGATCGGCGCTTTGGCCAGGATGGCAATGTCGGCACGCATGACAATCGAATGACCGGCCCGAATGTGACAGCCGCCACTATATTTCATTTCGCCCGCCGCAGGGTTTGCCGGTCTCAATCGTTCAAAAAAAGTGATGAACGAGGATGGGTCCAAGCCCCGCAGAGATTGCCCCGCCTGCGGCGCCAAGCAGGCCGTCGTGGCCGACGTGCGCCAATCGCAAAAATATGCGCGCAAGCATCCACGGACCGTCTATCTCCGTTGCGAGAAATGCGGGCAGGTTCAGGTCGTCGAGGAATGAGTTAAGGCCCGGCGTCCCGGTTTTCCGTACCGGCATCGCCATAAGCGCGCGCGAGCCGCGCCGGATCGCTGCCGAAAAAGTAAGCCAGCCGCAACCGCCACATAAATAGCACCGTGCGCAACAGGCCGTGCCGGCGCCACCGCCGCCCCGAGGTGACGACGCGCGCCCGCAGGCAGAGCGGCCGGCTCACCCGCTTGAGCTGTACCGACAGCGCGATGTCCTCCATCAGCGGGATCGGCGGGAAGCCGCCGGCGCGCGCGAAGGCGGCGCGCGTCATGAACATCGCCTGGTCGCCGGTGGCGATACCGGTTGCCCGCGAGCGGATGTTCATCATCAGCGCGATCAGGCGCAGCCAGCCGCCGCTGTCGAAGCGCACATCGAACCGGCCCCAGTCACGGCCGCAGCGCGCCAGGCCGTCGCACACCAGAGTGTCGGCGTTTTCCGGCAGGCGCGTATCGACATGCAGGAACAACAACACGTCCCCGCGCGCCGCAGCGGCGCCGGCATTCATCTGGCTGGCGCGGCCGCACGGCGCGACGAGAACCTGCGTTGCGCGCGCACGCGCAAGCTCGGCGCCGCCGTCGCTGCTGCCGCCGTCGACCACGATCACCTCGACGCCGCGCTCCCGGTAAGGCGACAGCGCATCCAGCGCCGCCTCGATCGCCTCGGCTTCGTTCAGCACCGGCATGACGATGGAGAGCGTCATCGTGGACGGGCCTGCGCCATTGCATAATCGGGCCCGGCGACGATGCGGCCGAGATATGAAGCATGCGCCGGCGAGCCTGGCGGCCAGCGTCGCAGGAAGCGCGCGAGGAACGCGTCGTGGTCATAGCCGACGGCGAGCGCGTCGATATGCACGCCGTCGCGCTCAAGGCCATAGAGGGGCGCGTGCGGCGACGGCGTGGTGGCGATGCGGGTGATCAGGCCGCAGCGCGAGCCGGAAAAATTCGGCATGCCGGCGGCGCCATTATTGATGACGGTGAGGCGACCGCCGGCAAGGGCGACATCGCGCAGCGCGGCGAGACAAGTGTGCGTCGAGGCGAATACGTCGATGCGCGATCGCGCGGCCACGTCGTCGAGCCAAAGGCGATTGCCCATATCGTCAAGCGCATCCGTCGCGAAGCGCCAGCCGGCGAGCGCTTGCGCATCGCCATGCACAATGCCGACGCGCAAGCCGCCCACCGCGGCCACCAGAAGCATCGGCAGATCGCGCAAACGGGTACGGGCGCCTGCCGGAGCGACGGCGGCAAGCTGCATGAGAATCTCGTTGGACCGGCGCACCACGTCGGCGCCGACCGTTTCCGGATAGGCGCAGCCGCAGCCGACGCCGATGTCGCGCGGGCGCGCCAGCTCGGTCTCCACATTGCCGCGCAGCGCGCGATGCGGCGCGACCCTTTCCTCGATTTGCGCGAACCAGTCGGGCGCCGCGTCGAACCAATGGAAGTCGCCGTTGAAGACGAGTTGCGCGCGTTCGGCCGCCGCCAGTTTCTCGATTGTCGCGAGCGCGGCGAGATTGCCGTAGAGCCCGCCGACGACATAGAGCGTTTCGGCGCGGAAATCTTCCGCGCGCGTAAACACTGCGGGAGAGTAGGTGTAGTCGTGCGGGCAGACGCGGCCGGCACCGCTTTCTTCCGCGCCCGCCGGAGCGAGGGCGACGGGGCGATGCAGCACGTTCATTCCGCCGCCTCGCTGAGCGCGCCGCCGCAGCTCGAGCCCTGCCCGGCGGTGCAGCCATAGCAATGGCCGGCGACGCGGATCGGATTGCCTGAAAGATCGTCGTCGGAAAGGTCGGCAAGACGCAGCCGCTCACGCCGCCCATGCTGCAGCGGAAGGCCGAGCATCTGGTTGAAGTCGCAGTCGTAGACATAGCCTTGCCAATCGACCGAGAGCAGATTGCGGCACATCACGGTGTCGAGATTGGCGTCGAGATGCGCGTCCTGCAGCAGTCGCAGGTAGGGCGCGAACTCGCCTTTGCTCACCAGCATGGAGCCGAAGCGCTGGATCGGCATATTGGCGAGCACATAGAGCTTGTTGAATACGATGCCGTAGTCGGTGCCGAGCACGCGCTTGTAGTCGGCTTCCAGCGCGCTTTGAGCCGGCGGCAGCGCCGGACCCTGCGGATTGTAAACGAGATTGAGCACGAGGCCGGGGTCGCGCCCGTAGCCGAGCGCGTTGAGTTTCTGCAAGCCGCGGATGGAGCCGTCGAACACCCCCTTGCCGCGCTGGCGCTCGACATTGTCCTCAAGATAACAGGGCATGGAGGCGACGATCTCGACGCCATTCACGCCGAGGAAATCACCGAGGCCCTCCTGGCCGGGCTGCTCCAGGACGGTGAGGTTGCAGCGATCCATGACGTGCACGCGCCGCGCGCGCGCCGCCGTGACCAAGCGGCGGAAATTGGCGTTGAGCTCGGGCGCGCCGCCGGTGATGTCGAGCGTCTTGACGCGGTGGCGGGCGAGAAAATCGAGCACGTCGTCGGCGACCGCGGCCGACATTTCCTCGCTGCGGTTGGGACCGGCATTGACGTGGCAATGAAAGCAGGACTGGTTGCAGCGGTAGCCGACATTGATCTGCAGCGTGTCGAGCCGGCCGCGGGTCAGCGCGGGAAACGGGATTTGGTCAAGCAATGGCAGTGTATCGCGCATCGGGCGGTCCTTGATTGGCACGCCAACTTGCCACGGCGGGCGTCGATGCGTCACCCTGGCCGCAATCATTTCGAGACAATTCGGCGTGACTCGCGCGTGAGACCTAGCGCGCCAGCGCGGTGGCGACGGGAGAGGCGATACCGATGCGCCCAAAGCCCGGCAGCTTGACGGCCGGATGGCGCAGGTCGAGCCCGGCCACCAGCCCCAGCATGTCGACTTCCACGCCCTCGACCCAGCCGAGTTTGACGGCGAGGAGCCCGCGCAAATTGAGCTCCACGCCGGTGCGGCTGTCGGTCGGCCCGGCATAAAACCGGTCGCGGTAGTCGCGGCCGACTGCATTGGGCGGCAGGCTGACGCCGAGTTCGGGCACCGCGCGCAGGATCGCGGCGGTAAAGCTGTTGCTGTTCGGCCCCGGCCAGACGCGGTAATCGCCGGCCTTGGCGAAGCGATAGGCCTCGACCGCCGCCTCGATCTTCGGGATCAGCCGTTCTGCCGCCGGACCGGCGATATCGGCGATGGCGACCGGCGAGTTGCCGTACCAGCGGCCGTCCACCGGCCAGCCGTTTGTGCGCACCGGGCTGCCCCAGCCGACGACGTCGTAGCGGGTCCATGCGCGGGCATTGGCGGGCTTGACCACGATCCAGCTATGCACCGCGAAGATGCCCTTCCAGGCGCCGGCCTTGCCGGTGAAGACGAGGACGCGGGCGGGCTTGAAATCGGTTGCAGCCGGCAACAAGCCGGCGCTCGACCAGTCGGCATCGCGCCAGGAGCGCGGCGCGTCGCTCGCCGCGAACAGCGCCGCGCGCGCGAGAATCGGGGCAAAGAAGAGCAGTAGGATCGCGAGCATGATGACCGTTCGGCGGCGGCGGCGCGGCATGGTGATCGGCACTATAGGGCAATGTTCGCGGCTTAATGGTGGCGAGTGCCGCGGCGTGTCCGTGCCCGGCAGGGCGCCGTCCCGCGTTGCGGGACCGTGCAAACGCTTGCCCCGCACGATCCGCTGACCCTATAACCCGGCACGCAAATGGCTTGGCGCGCAGGCCGGGCGGCATCTGTGACACGGCAATCGAACGGAGCGACGATGCGTATCATTACCCTGGAGGAACATTTCGCCAGCCCTGCTTTTCTCGCCGGTCCCGGCAAAGCATTCACGGATCGCGTCCGGGATGCCCGCGGCGCGAAATTCTACGACCAGCTTCGCGACGTCGGCGAGGGGCGCATTGCCGAAATGGATGCCGCCGGGGTCGACATGCAGGTGCTCTCGCTCAATTCTCCGGGGATCGAGCAGGCGGAAGCCGCGGATGCGATCGCGGTCGCGCGCGACGCCAATGATTTCGTCGCCGAGGCGATCAAGAAACATCCGACGCGCTTTGCCGCCTTCGCCACTCTGCCGATCCAGGCGCCCGATCAGGCGGCCGAGGAGCTGGAGCGCAGGGTTCGCCAGCAGGGTTTCAAGGGCACGCTGATCAATGGCCATACCCGGGGCCGCTATCTCGATGACAAGTTCTTCTGGCCGATCCTGGAACGCGCCGAGGCGCTCAATGTCCCGATCTATCTGCACCCGACCATTCCGCCGCAGCCGGTGGTCGACGCGCTGTATGGCGGCTTTTCGCCCGGCGTGACGGCGATGTTCTCGGGTGCCGGATGGGGCTGGCATATCGAGACCTCGGTTCATCTCCTTCGCATGATCCTCGGCGGCGTGTTCGACCAATATCCGAAACTACAGGTGATCATGGGCCACCTGGGCGAAGGCCTGCCGTTCATGATGCCACGGCTGCAGCGAAACCTGCCGCCGCAATTGACCAAGCTCAATCGTCCGCTCGGCGCCTACTTCCGCGAAAACGTTCACTACACCTTTGGCGGCTTCAATTTTCCGGCCACCTTCCTCGACCTGCTGCTCGAAGTCGGGGTCGGACGCATCATGTTCTCGGTCGATCACCCCTATGGATCGATGGCGGCGGCCTGCGCGTTCTTGCAGCAGCTTCCGGTGACCGAGGCGGACCGCGAGCGCATCGCGCATGGCAATGCGGAGGCGCTTCTCGGTTTGTAGCGGAGTAGCGCGGCCTAACTCACCTGATTGCCCGAAATGCGTAAATTCGGATAGCGCTCGCTACCTGCGAGCGCGAGGTCGCCGGTCGCCGCTTTGTGGTATTGCATGCCGAGGATGGCGCCGTGCTTGCTGTCGGCGAGCATGTTGTCGGCGATCACCGCGGTGCCGGCGCCCTGCGCCACCGAGACCGCGACGCCAATGCCGCAGCGACGCACCACATTGCCGGTGACGCTGACGTCGCGCATGTACTCGCCCCAGCCGACGGCGATGCCGGCGGTCTCGGCCTGCTCGATGACGTTGCCGGTGACGGCGGTGTCGGCTTCGACGCCGATGCCGAAGCCCTCGGTCTCCGGCGCGGAGCCGGGAATGCGGGCTTTGCAATTACGCACGACATTGCCGCGCACGCTCGCCAGCCGGCCGCCTTCCTTGAAATTGGTCACCGAAATGCCGCTGCCGGCCTGGTCGATGATGTTGTCGGCGATCACCGCGCCCTGGAATTCGAACTCGCAATAGAGCGCGACCTCATCGAGCCCGACACAATTATTGCCGATGATCTGGATCTCCGACGCCGCGGTGCCGCGGATGGCGGAGAAGGCCGCGGTACGGATGGTGTTGTTGCGCACGATCACGTTGCCGGCGCGGAACACGTTGATGGCGTTGCCGTTCTGTCCGGAGCCGCCGGCGCGGGCGGCGGTGTCGTCGATGCGGTTGTCGGCGATCAGGCTGCCGTCGCGGCGCTTGGCGCTCTGCCAGACGCGGATGCCGCCATTGCCGGAGCCGCCGATGACGTTGCCGACGATCGCCATGCCGCGGCTGTCGTTGCAGAACAGCGCGTTGTCGGCGGCGCCGGTGATGGTGGTGCCGGTGACCGTGCCGTCGCATCGCTCCAGCGCGATGCCGTTGCCGCCGGCGCGCAGGATGGTGCAATCGGCGACGCGCAGGCCTTGCACATTGTCGAGATGGACGAGACCGCGATTGTCCGGCAGCGACTGACCGCCGCCGTCGAATACGAGGCCGTTGAGCGAAATCGTCTCGGCATGGTTTGCCGAAATCAGCGATGGGCCGTGCGTCAGCACCAGCCGAGTGGCGCCGCGCACGCCGAGGACCTGGCTGCCGGCAGCGAGCTTGAGGTCGCCGGCGCGGTAGACGCCGGGCGCCAGAACCAGCGGCACGCGGGCGCGCGCGGCCTGATCGATGGCGCGCTGCAGTCTGGCGCTCTGGTCGTCGGGCGCGCCTGGGCGCACGCCGAAACGCCCGGCATCGAGACCGTAATGCGACAGCGGCGCCGCGCGCGCCGGAAGCGCGAGCACGGTGGCGCCGGTCAGCAAAAGCAGATGGCGGCGGTCGATCATGAGGCGCATCTTGCGCCAAGCGGGTTAAGGGAGATTAACGGCGGGTGGCGGCGACGAGCGCCACCATCAGGCTCGTTCCGGCCCGAATGAGATCGTCGAGCGAGAGGCGGGCTTTTTGTCTTCGCCGGCGTGGCGTGCGGCGGACCTGCGGCACATGAATGAAGGCGGCGAGGCGCGGGCCGCCGGGCTTGGCGGCAGCCTCCGCGGCGCGCCAGATCAAGTAATTGCACAGATAGCGCCCGGCGTCGCGCGACAGCGCGACCGGCACGCGCGCGCTGCGTAGGGCGGCAAGCAGGCGGCGCGCCGGCACCGGGAGCGCGCGGGTCGAGGGTGCGCCGGCCGCTATGTTGGCGCGGCGTGCGCCGTGGCCACCGGCATCGGGCAACAGCGCCAGCGCGTTGCGCGCGCGGGTCTCGACGCGCAGCAGTTTGGCGCGCGACGCCAGGCCGAACATCAGCAGGGCATCGGGCCGGTGGCGCGCGATCAGTGCCGGCAGCTCGCGCTCGACCGCGGCGTAACGGGTGGGGAATACATGCGCGACGACGGTGATATCCGCCAGTGCCGGCCGCCGCAGCGCCGCGAGCCGCGCGATCAGCGGCGCGGTCGGATTGAACGGCGCGCCGGGAAAGGGACCGAAGCCGGTGACGAGGAGAGTGCGCATCAGACACCCAACAGCGCCGCGATCTCCTCCACGGCCAAAGTCGGCGCCAGTTTGCCGGCGGCGACGGCGGCTTCCGCCTGCCGCAGCTTGGCGCGCACGGCGGGGTCGCTGCGCAGGCGCGCGGTGAGGCGCTCCTCCAGCATGCTCCACATCCATTTCACCTGCTGTTCGCGCCGGCGCGCGCTGAGTTCGTCCGCGGCCTTCATCTTCTTCTGGTGTTCGAGCACCTTGGCCCACAATTCGGCGATGCCCTTGCCGGTCAGCGCCGAATAGGTGACGACCGGTACCGACCAGGTCGGCGAGCGCGGGGTGAGAATGTGCAGCGCGGCTCGGTATTCCGCCGCCGCCAGATTGGCGCGCGCGACATTGTCGCCGTCGGCCTTGTTGACCGCGATCATGTCGGCGAGCTCAACGATGCCCTTCTTCAGGCCCTGCAATTCGTCGCCGGCCCCTGGCAGCATCAGCACCAGAAAGAAATCGGTCATGTCGGCGACGGTTGTCTCCGACTGGCCGATGCCGACAGTCTCCACCAGCACCACGTCGAAGCTGGCCGCTTCGCATACCAGCATGGTCTCGCGCGTCTTGGCGGCGACGCCGCCGAGCGTGCCGGAGGAAGGCGAGGGACGGATGAAGGCGTTCGGGTCCATGGCGAGGCGGGCCATGCGCGTCTTGTCGCCGAGGATGGAGCCGCCGGTGCGCGTCGAGGAAGGATCGACCGCCAGCACCGCCACTTTGTGGCCGAGGCCGGTGAGATAGGTGCCGAGCGCGTCGATGGTGGTTGATTTGCCGGCGCCGGGCGCGCCGGTGATGCCCAGGCGCACCGCCTTGCCGGTGAGCGGCAGCAGTTCCTGCACCAGACGATGCGCCTCGCCGCGGTGATCGGCGCGCTTGCTCTCGATCAGGGTGATGGCACGCGCAAGCTTGGCGCGGTCGCCGGCACGGATGCCGGCGGCGAGGGCGGAACGATCGGCTGCGGTCGAGGCCATGCGGCGAACTTACGCCCGCCGCGCCGCGACAGGTAGCGTCAGGGCGCCCGCGGGCTGGGGAAAAGCATTCGCCCCCTCGGCGGAGCGCGGCTCAGTCATTCTTGTCGTCGCCCGGCGGTCGCTCCCCGCCGAACAAAGCGAGGCCTTGCGCCGACAACTCGCCCTTGAAAGCGGTCCAGGGCACGAACACGATGTAGGGCCCTTCAGCATAGGAGCCGACGGCATAGGGCGAGAAATAGACGCTGAAGCCGGAACTCTTGCCCTTCGCGGTCGAGGGCGCGAGCGCGATGCCGCCGATCGTCGTGAGCGTTGGCTTCACCGACGCGAGCTCGCTGTCGGTTTCGGGATTTTCGATAACGATGTCGCGCGCCTTCTTTTCGACGGCGAGCGCGGCGCGGATCGCCTTGGCCAGAGCCTGCAGGGCCGGGGCGCCATCCTTGGTCTTGGCGAAGAACGGGCCGATGTTGATGTACTTGTTGGACGTCGCGTCCCACAACAGCGTGTTGAGGTCGTGATTGGGATGCGCGCCGCCACCATAGGTTTCGTCGCCGCGCACGATGCTGACATAGCGGCCGACGATCGAGCGCAGGCTGTAGCCGCGATCGAAATACCAGCGACGGTCGCCGCTGAACGCATCGGGATTGCTCCTGCGTTCCTTCTCCGCCTCGGCCGCCCATTTCGCCATCTCGCGTTTGCCGGCGGCGACAAGATTGGCATAGAGCTTGGGATAGGCCTTCAACTCGGCATCGACGATGACGCTGGCCTCGATCGCTTTGTTCTTGATCGCGGCAACCGGCTTGACCTCGTCTTCGCTGCGCGCGCTGTGGCCGAGTGCGGCGGCGAGGAGGCCGACGGCGAGCAGCAGGCGGATGGTCTTCATCGGGGCGGTCTCGCGTTCGCGCCGCTGTGTTATTTAGTCGGTGGCGTGTCGGGCAGCCACAGCACCAGTCCGCCGCTCGTATGTTTGCGCGCGGCGGTGGCGCGGGCGAAGGTGAGAAGCTGGTCGCGGGTGGTAATGCTACAGCTGAACTTGTCCGATTTGGTGCACAGCTTGGTGCGCGTCGCCGCGTCGGCATCCTCTTCGTCGATCACCCGTGACAGGAACACGCCATCGGCCAGCTTGTGCAGCAAGGCATATTCGATCTTGTCCGGCTTCTTGCCGGGCAGGCTCTGGATCAGATAGTCGCCGGTGCCGAAGGTATAGGCCGTGAACCCATCGACCGTGTTGGCGCCGCCTGAATGCGTATAGGACGTACCGTTCCAGGAGAATTGCTCCTGCGACGGTTCGCTGGCGACGCCGTCGACCAGCGAATAGAATTGCAAATTAAGGCGCTGGCCGAGCATCGGCTTCGCATCGGTGAGGATCGGCTCGGCGGACTGGATGCAGCCGGCCAAGGCCAGCGCGCATAGCGCGGCCAGTACCACGCGGACCATGTGTTTTTTCACTCGGCAGCCTCTTGTTCGTGCCCAAGCCGCTTGTTGAGCGACTTGAGCAGTTTCTCGGCCGCCTCGGCGATCACCGTGCCGGGCGGGAAGATGGCTTCGGCGCCGGCCTTCATCAGCGCGTCGTAATCCTGCGGCGGCACCACGCCGCCGACTACGATCATGATGTCGTCGCGGCCTTGGCTCGCCAGTTCCTTCTTCAGCTCCGGCACCAGCGTCAAATGCGCGGCGGCGAGCGACGACACGCCGAGGATATGCACGTCGTTTTCCACCGCCTGGCGCGCGGCTTCCGCCGGCGTCGCGAACAGCGGCCCGATATCGACGTCGAAGCCGAGGTCGGCAAACGCTGACGCGATCACCTTCTGCCCGCGGTCGTGGCCGTCCTGGCCGATCTTGGCGACCAGCAGGCGAGGCCGGCGGCCCTCCGCGGCCTCAAAGGCCTCGACCGCCTTGCGCACCCGTTCGACCGCGCCGGTCATGCCGACCTCCCGCTTGTAGACGCCGGTGATCGCCCTGATCTCCGCGCGATGGCGCCCATAGACCTGCTCCAGCGCCGCGGAAATCTCGCCGACGGTGGCCTTGGCGCGGGCGGCATCGATGGCGAGCGCCAAGAGATTGCCGTTGCCGCGGTCGGCGGCGCGGGTGAGCGCCTCAAGCGCTTCCTTGAGCGCCGCCGGATCGCGCTCGGCTTTCAGCCGCGCCAGCTTGTCGAGCTGCATCTGCCGCACGGCGGAATTGTCGATCTTGAGCACCTCGATATGCTCTTCCTCGGTCGGTTGGTACTTGTTGACCCCGATCACCGACTGGTGGCCGCTGTCGATGCGCGCCTGCGTCTTGGCGGCGGCTTCCTCGATGCGCAGCTTGGGGATGCCGGCCTCGATCGCCTTGGCCATGCCGCCGAGGCCCTCGACTTCCTCGATATGGCCCCAGGCCTTGCGCGCCAGCTCATAGGTGAGGCGCTCGACGTAGTAAGAGCCGCCCCAGGGATCGACGATGCGGAGGCTGCCTGCTTCCTGCTGCAGCACGATCTGGGTGTTGCGGGCGATGCGGGCGGAAAAATCGGTCGGCAGCGCCAGCGCTTCGTCGAGTGCGTTGGTGTGCAGCGACTGGGTCTGGCCTTGCGTCGCCGCCATCGCCTCGATCATGGTACGGGCGACATTGTTGAACACGTCTTGTGCCGCCAACGACCAGCCCGAGGTCTGGCTGTGCGTGCGCAGCGAGAGCGCGCGCGCAACTTCCGGCTTGAACGGCTTCATCAGCTTCGCCCACAGCATGCGCGCGGCGCGCAGCTTGGCGATCTCCATGAAGTAGTTCATGCCGATCGCCCAGAAGAACGAGATGCGCGGAGCGAATTGGTCGACGGTGAGGCCGGCCTTCAGCCCAGCGCGCACATATTCGACGCCGTCGGCCAGCGTATAGGCGAGCTCGAGGTCCTGCGTCGCGCCGGCTTCCTGCATGTGATAGCCGGAGACCGAGATCGAATTGAACTTCGGCATCTCGGCGGAGGTGTAGGCGAAGATGTCGGAGATGATGCGCAAGCTCGCCGCCGGCGGGTAGATATAGGTGTTGCGCACCATGAATTCTTTGAGGATGTCGTTCTGGATCGTGCCGGAAAGCTTGGCGTGCGGCACGCCCTGTTCTTCCGCCGCCACGATATAGAGCGCCAGCACCGGCAGCACCGCGCCGTTCATGGTCATCGACACGCTCATCTGGTCGAGCGGGATGCCGGAGAACAGCGTGCGCATGTCGTAGATGGAATCGATGGCGACGCCGGCCATGCCGACGTCGCCGGCGACGCGCGGGTGATCCGAGTCGTAGCCGCGATGGGTGGCGAGATCGAAGGCGATGGAGAGGCCCTTCTGCCCGGCGGCGAGATTGCGCCGATAGAAGGCGTTGGAATCCTCCGCGGTGGAGAAGCCGGCATATTGGCGGATGGTCCACGGCTGCGCCGCGTACATCGCCGGATAGGGTCCGCGCAGGAACGGCGGCTTACCGGGGAAGGTCGTCGAGGAAATCGAGCCCGGCGAGATCGGCCTCGCCATAGACTGGCTTCACGGCGATGCCTTCCGGCGTCAGCCAAGGCGCCGCCGCGCCGTTGCCGTCCGCCACGGCGGTATCGGCAAAATCGACAGTGGCGAAGTTCGGGACCTGGCTCATTTGGCACCTAGACTATCATGGGCGGCCTGCAAGGTCGAAAGCACGTCGCAACCCACGTAAATGAAGGTTTTCACCCCGGCCTGCCGCCACGTCACCTCGTGGTCGCCCGGCCGGCCGGCGAGCTGGACAACGGCGCCGGAGGCGGTCAGCGCCTCCGCGGCTGGCGCCGCCTCGGTCTCATAAACCCTGTCCGACGAGCACAGGCAGGCGAGCCTAGCGCCGGAGGCTTTGAATGCGGCCACCAGTTCGTCGAGACTCTTGAAGCCATCGTTGCTCACGGCTTCGATGCCGCCGGCTTCGTAGAAATTCCTGGCGAAGGTGGCACGCGCGGTGAAGTCGGACAGCCGGCCAAGATTGGCGAGGAACAGTTTCGGTCGCGCGCCGGTCTTGGCCAGGATGATGTCCGACTTGTCGCGCAGTATCTCGAACGGCTCGGATACGCGCAGCGAAGGAAAGGCTGCGAAAGCGGGCTTCGCCGGCAACGGCGGTGGCGCCACGCGCGGCAGATCGAGCACGGCGACCGGTGCCTCGCCGAGATTGGGATAATCGCTGGTGCCGGTGAGCGCGTCCTTGCGCCGCGCGATATTGGCTTGGCGCGCGGCAAGCGTGGCGGCGACGTGTCTCTGCATCACGCCCTGTTCGAGTGCCGCTGCCGCGCCGCCGGCGGCTTCGATCTCCTGGAACATCGTCCACGCCGCTTGCGCCAGTTCGCCGGTCAAGGCCTCGATGCCGCCGGAGCCGGCGGCCGGATCGGTGACGCGGTAGAGGTTGGACTCCTCCAGCAGGATGAGCTGCATGTTGCGCGCGACCCGCCGTGCAAAGCCATCGGGCAGGCCGCGTGCGATGGTGAAGGGCAAGGCGGTGATGGCGTCGGCGCCGCCGAGCCCAGCCGCGGTCACCGCGATAGTCGTGCGCAGCATGTTCACGTAAGGGTCGCGCGCGGTCATCATGCGCCACGCGGTCTCGGCGGCGACGTATGCGTGGTTGCGGCGTCAAGCCGCTCGCCTGTTCGACGCGCGCCCACAGTTTGCGCAGCGCGCGGTATTTGGCGAGGGTCACGAACTGGTCGGCGCCGGTGGCCATCAGGAACGACATGCGGCGGCGCGCTTCGTCGAGGGTAAATCCGGCTGTCTCGAGCAGGCGCAGATAGGCGACGCCATTGGCCACCACGAAGGCGAGCTCCTGCGCTTCGGTGCCGCCGGCTTCGTGCACCGCGCGTCCGTCGGCGCGCAGCAGACGCGCTTGGCTGAAACCCTTCGCCTGCAAATCCTTGGCGGTGGCGGCGGCGCGTTGCGACAGTTCGGGCCAGGGCAGCAGCGCGCGTCCAGTGCGGGCCATGTCGCCGAGGGGATCGAGGCCGAAATCGATCGCCAGCATCGCCGGATCGAGCTTGCGTCGCTCGACCAACTCGATCATCAGCGTCGCCACCGGGCGGCCGGCGAAGGGGGCGGTTTCGAGCCGCAGCGAGATCAAATCGAGCATCACGCCGGTAAGCGCGCGATCGAGAGCGTCGATATTTTCGATGACCACGCCATAGCCGCGGGCGGCCGGCGCGCCGGCGAACACCAGCGCAAGGCCGCTGGCGCCGTTTTCGACATCCTGCAGCGCCTGGGCATTGGCCGTCCGCGGGTCGGGATGGTCGATGCGCTGCACCACCTGCCAGGGCACGGCGGCGCGTCCCGCCACCACGTTCGCGCCGGCCGCGCGCGGCATAGAGCGGCTCGACGCGCAGACCCGTCATAGGTCTGGCTCACCAGGCGCTTGTCGAACGACGCGCCTTTCAGCGCCGCCTCGACCAGCTTGCGCCAGTCGGCCTCGATCGGTCGCGGGGAATTCGGCGGCGAGGGGAAGATCTGGTCTGGGTCATCGGCGGAAAATGCCACACTGCGGGCGAGGCCGCTATTGCGATACAAGCAAGTTACGTGCCCGCGCCGGCGCGGAGCGGCGCCAGGCGCTCGATCGCCGGTGGCATCGACCGCGCGCGCGGCATCGGCCACCCGGCGCCCGGCAATGATGCGGTCGGGCACGATCTCGGCCAGCGGCACCAGCACGAAGGCGCGCTCGAACAGGCGCGGATGCGGCAGCGTCAGGTCCGGCTGATCGAGCGTCGAGGTCGTCATAGGCGATGATGTCGATATCGGCGGTGCGCGGGCCGTTGCGCTTCTCATGCGCGCGGTCGCGGCCGAGCTTGAGCTCGATCTCGCTGCGCGCGTTCCAGCAGCGTCGCGCGGGGTCGAGCGTGGTCTCGACGGCGATGCAGAGATTGACGAAAGGCGGCTGATATTTGAAGCCCCAGGGCGGCGTCAGATAGTCGGACGAGCGCGCCATGAAGCCGCACGTCGTCGCCGTCGCAGAGCAGCGCCGACGGCGCGGTCGAGAATGGCGCGGCTGTTGCCGACATTGCCGCCGAGCGCGAGCAGCGCTTCGCTCATGGCTTCAGATCTTGGCGGCCGCGCACCAGCGTCACGCCGACATCGCTGAAGGTGGCGGCGATCGGCGCATGCGGCTTGTGGATGGTCACGCGGATGAAGCGCACGCGCGGGAAGGCGGTCGAGCACCGCGTCGGCGACGCTGCCGGCGGCGGCCTCGATCAGCCGGAAGCGCTGCGCGCAGAAGGCCTGCGTCGCGCAATCGACCACCTTGTCGTAGGAGACGGTGTCCACCACCTTGTCCGAGCGCGCGGCGGCGGCGAGATCGATCTCCAGTTCGAGATCGATGGTGAAGGTCTGCCCGACCTTGGCCTCATAGGCCATCACGCCGTGATAGGCGTGCAGCGACAGCCCATGGATGAAAATGCGGTCGCTCATCGCGCGGCCTCGATGGCAGCCGCCACGCGTAGCGCCTGCACGGTTTCGGCGACGTCGTGCACGCGCACGATAGCCGCGCCGTTCTCGACCGCCAGCAGATGGCCGGAGATCGAGCCGCCGATGCGTTCGTCCGGCGGCGACGGGCGTCACCGCATTGATGAAGCGCTTGCGCGAGGCGCCGACCAGCAGCGGCAGGCCGAAATGCTTGAACTCGGCGAGCCGCGCGAGGCAGATGATGCTCTGCTCCGGCGTCTTGCCGAAGCCGATGCCGGGATCGAGCACGATTTGTCGCGCGCGATGCCGGCGCGCTCGGCGATCGTCGAGCGAGCGGTCGAAGAAAGCGTTCATGTCGGCGATGATGTCGATCTTCAGGTCGGCGGCGCTCGCGGTTATGCATGACGATGACCGGCACGCCGCGCGCGGCGACGAGCGGCGCCATGTCGCGGATCGTGCTGCAGGCCCCAGACGTCGTTGACGATGACCGCGCCCTGGTCGAGCGCCCAGGCGGCGATGCTTCGCCTTGATGGTGTCGATCGAAACCGGCAGGCCGAGCTTGACCACCGCCGGCAGCACCGGCTCCAGCCGCGCCAGTTCGTCGTCGGCCGAGACCGGCTGTGGCGCCGCCATAGGGCCGGGTCGATTCGGCGCCGATGTCGAGGATGTCGGCGCCCTGTTCGGCCATGGCGCAGGCATGGGCGATGGCCTTGGCCGGATCGACGAAGCGGCCGCCGTCGGAGAAGGAGTCCGGCGTGACGTTGAGGATGCCCATGACCAGCGGCCGACCGCGCTTGAGCAGCGCGGCGAGCCCGTCAGGGACGCCTTTCGGCGCGGTTCCCGGTTTGTCTGCGATCGCGTGGGCGGACATGGCGCGTCGCTTTGCGCGGTCGGCGGGAGGCTGTCAAGCGCACCCGGCTCGACGTCCCGGTGCGCGGAGAGGGAAATGAGCGGCACTCAATAGGAAATCTTCAACGGCAGCTTCTTGGCGTAGGCGATCCAGCGCGCCACCACCGCCTCCGACGGCAGCAGGCGCACGCTGCGGCGTCTTCTTATTGGCGTCGGCCATGGCATTGGCGAGCTTCGCGGATTGCGTTACCGAGCTCGCGCACGGTATCGACGCCGGCGGCCTGCAACAGCTCGGCATATTCCCGGCTGACGCCCTTGACCCGCATGCGGTCGGCGACATTGGCCCAGCACAGCAGTTGCTTGACGTCGAAGCCGGTCTTCTCCGCCGAGCGTCTTGCGCCCCTTCACGCGTGCTGGCGGCTTCGAGCAGCCGCCCGCTCGAGCGGATGCCGGCCTTCTTGAGCGCCGCGGCTATGTCGCCGTCGATTCCCACGATATGGTGATCGGATAGGACATCCGCGCCTCCGCGTCCGCCATTTGGGTCGTTTCAGAAGGATCGCCGGCTCAAACGAATTGGCTCAAGCCCGGAATAGCGCCGACGATCTCGCCGATCGCGTCTTCGCCCACTTTTTCGCGGGCATAGGCGATGACTTCGCGGGTGACACCCTGCACCTGGCTCATGCTGAGGCCGGCCCCCATCATCTTGGTGCCGGCGCCCATGATGCCGCCCATGGAAAACATGCCGCCGCCACCCTCGGCTGCTTCCTGGGCCTGCAGCAACGCTTGCGCGCCGGGCATGCGGTCGAGCAGGGCCTGTACCTTGTCGGCCGGACCTTCCTTGCGCAGGAATTCGAAGATGATGCCAACGGCTTTTTCCGCGGCCGTTTGCTCGACGCCGACATTGGCGACGAGCCGCGCGATCAACTCATCCATGATCCCCTCATGTCCCGCACTGACGGCGGGTTGCAAACATATTGACCATCGCACGCGGCGAAGACAAGCGGGTGCTTTGTCAAACCGCGCGTTGATCGGCGCATTGTGACGAGGCGTGTCCGCCAGGTCGCACGACGCGCCGATAGCAATCCGAACCTGTCAGCGTCCGTTGCGGGCAAGGACGAAGAGTGGCCGTCTTGTCACGAAATCGCTCGACAACACCGGGCGGCGTCTAGGAGCTCCGCGAACCCCACTTAGAATTACCATCTCGGATGTCCGTAGAACTACGATACGTACTTTTTGCAGGTCGGGCTGCGGCGGCCCTCCGCTATGCTTTATAAATGCTGAAACAAGAGCGGAAGATCGTACCAGTCGGTGCAAGGCCGGTTTTGCCGGCGGTCATCGCCGCTGTTTCTTGGACCCCGTAAACCGCCGTCATGTTCGCGTCCTAGCCTGTGTAGCGTTCTTGCGTGTGTATGGTGTGGAGTGTTGGCCTATGAAACCGGTGCGTACCGCGCACATTGTCGTGGTTGCCGGCAGCGATCACGCCCTGGTGTTCGCGGCGCGGCTGCGCCGCATGGAACTGGGCGAGGTCACGACGGTCGCTGCCCTTGACGAGGCGGGGCGGCTCTGCCGCGCCGGTGGCGTCGATGCCTGTATCGTGGCGATCGATGACGTCGTGCCCGACATGCGCCCAATCCCGTTCGGCGAGGCTCCCGGCCGCGGCTGCAGGGTGCCGACGCTGATGATCGCTGCCGCGGTGAGCCCCGATCTGCGGAGGCTCGCCCGCCGCGCCGGCTATACGGCCCTAATCCCGGCCGCCATTTCCGCGCGCATGCTCTATCGCCGCATCCGCGCCGCCCTGCAACGCCGGCGTGCCGCGCCGCCGACGCGGCGACGCCTGCCGGCTGCGGTGGTCAGGACCCCTTTCGCCCTGGCGTGCCCTCCGATGCCTGGCAAACCGACCTTGCACTGATCCGCCTTTTCAGTCCGGCGAGGCGTTGATAGTTTGGGCTCCGACCCGAAAGGAGCCCCGCAATGAGCACACTCGAGGCGGTATTGAGCCGCATCGACCAGGATATCGAGCAAAGCGTCGAGCGACTGTTCGCGCTGTTGCGCATAGCCTCGGTATCAACCGATCCGGCCTACAAGGAGCAATGCCGCGCCGCCGCCGAACATGTCGCCGCCGACCTGCGCTCCATCGGTTTCGTCGCCGATTTGCGTCCGACCGAGGGCCATCCGGTGGTGGTGGGCAAGGCCAACGGCGTTCCCGGCCCGCACGTGCTGTTCTACGGCCATTATGACGTGCAGCCGGTCGATCCGCTCAGCCTGTGGAAGACGCCGCCATTCGAGCCGCGCATCGAGACGCTGCCCGACGGGCGCAAGATCATCGTGGCGCGCGGGGCCTGCGACGACAAAGGCCAGGCCATGACCTTCATCGAGGCCTGCCGCGCCTATAAGGCGGTCACCGGCAAGCTGCCGCTGCCGATCACCACCATGATCGAGGGCGAGGAGGAATGCGGCTCGCAGCATCTGTTCGAGTTCGTGCGCGACAATGCCGATGAGTTCAAGCTCGACCTGGCGCTGGTCTGCGATACCGCCATGTGGAACGCGCAGACGCCGGCGGTGACCACCTCGCTGCGCGGGCTGGTCTATGAGGAGGTCAAGATCGTCTGCGCCGACCGCGATCTGCATTCCGGCCTGTTCGGCGGCGCGGCGCAAAACCCGCTACGGCTGCTGGCCAAGATCCTCGGCGCCTTGTGGGACGACGATGGCCGCGTCACCATCCCCAGTTTCTACGACGGCGTGAAGGAACTGCCGGCCGACATCAAGGCGGACCTGAAGGGGCTCAACCTGACGGCAGAGGAATTTCTCGGCCAGGTCGGCTTGAAGTACTCCGCCGGCGAAAAGGGCCGGCTGGTGATTGAGCAAACGACGACGCGACCGACCGCCGAAATCAACGGCATCATCGGCGGCTACACCGGCGATGGCGCCAAGACGGTGATTCCGGGCGAGGCCATGGCGAAGGTGTCGTTCCGCCTGGTCGGCGAGCAGGACCCGGAAAAGGTGCGCGACGGTTTCCGCGCCTTCGTGCGCGAACGGCTGCCGGCGGACTGCAAGGTCGAATTCGCCAATTTCGGCCTGGCGCCGCCGCTGCAATTGTCGTTCGACAATCCGGCGCTGACCAAGGCGCGCAGCGTGCTCGCCACGGAGTGGGGGCACAAGGCGGTGGCGGTGGGTGCCGGCGGCTCGATCCCGATCGTAGCCGACTTCAAGCACGTGCTCGGCATGGATTCGCTCTTGGTCGGCTTTGCGCTCGACGATGACCGTGTGCATTCGCCGAACGAGAAGTTCGACCTCACCTGCTACCACAAGGGCATCCGGAGCTGGGCGCGCATCCTGGATGCGTTGGCGGCGGGGTAGAACAAGCAAGAACGCGCATTATCCCGTCATCGCTGGGCGCGGCCGCAAGGCCGCAAGCCTGAAACTTATCGCCCCGACTCCGCAGCGTGCGAATTCCGGGTCCGCCGCTTGCGCGGCGGCGCGGAATGACGAATTTAGGGACTCCATGGCTCCACCCCTTCTGCAGCTGAAAGAGATCGCGCTGACCTTCGGTGGCACGCCGCTGCTGACGGGGGCGGAACTGTCCGTCTCCACCGGCGAACGGGTGTCGCTGGTCGGGCGCAATGGCTCGGGCAAGTCGACCTTGCTCAAGATCGCCGCCGGGCTGGTCGAAGCCGATCGCGGGTCGGTGTTCGTGCAGCCGGGAACCCTGCTGCGCTATCTGCCGCAGGAGCCGGATTTCTCCGGCTTCGAAACGACGCTGGCTTATGTCGAGGCGGGATTGCGGCCGGGCGAGGATGCCCACCCGGCGCGCACGTTGCTGGACGAACTCGGATTGAGCGGCCGCGAAGACCCCGCGCATCTGTCGGGCGGCGAGGCGCGGCGGGCGTCGCTGGCGCGTGTGCTGGCGCCGTCGCCCGACATCCTGCTGCTCGACGAGCCGACCAACCATCTCGATCTCACCACCATCGAATGGCTGGAGCGCGAGCTCGATACGCAGCGCACCGCGCTGGTCATCATCAGCCATGACCGGCGCTTCCTCTCCAATTTGTCGCGCGTCACGGTCTGGCTTGACCGCGGCGAGACACGCCGCATCGAGCGCGGCTTTGCCCATTTCGAGGAATGGCGCGACGCGCTGCTCGCCGAAGAGGAGCGCGAGCAGCATAAGCTTTCGCGCAAGATCGTGGCGGAAGAGCATTGGGTGCGCTACGGCGTCACCGCGCGGCGCAAGCGCAACATGCGCCGGCTGGGCGAATTGCAGGCATTGCGCGAGCAGCGCCGCAGCTACCGCGCCACCGCCGGCAGCGCCAGCATCACCGCCGGCGCGGCGGAGCCCTCCGGCAAGCTGGTGATCGAGGCCGAGAGCATTTGCAAGAGCTATGGCGACCGCGCCATCGTCAGCGACTTCTCGACCCGCATCCAGCGCGGCGACCGTATCGGCATTGTCGGGCCGAACGGCAGCGGCAAGACCACGCTGATCGGCCTGCTCACCGGTGCGCTGGCGCCCGATAGCGGCACGGTGCGGCTCGGCGCCAATCTCGCGCTGGCGACGCTCGATCAGCATCGCGACAGCCTCGATCCGCAGGTTACCGTCACCGAGGCCTTGACCGGCGGCAGCGGCGACACCGTCATGGTCAACGGCAAGCCCAAGCACGTCGTCGGCTACATGAAAGACTTCCTGTTCAGCAGCGAACAGGCGCGTACGCCGCTCGGCAAATTATCGGGTGGCGAGCGCGGCCGGCTGATGCTGGCGCAGGTGCTGGCCAAGCCCTCGAATCTGCTGGTGCTCGACGAGCCGACCAACGATCTCGACATGGAGACGCTGGACGTGCTCGAGGACATGCTCGCCGATTATCCCGGCACCGTGCTGCTGATCAGCCACGACCGCGATTTTCTCGATCGCCTGGTCAGCGGTGTGATCGTGCCCGAAGGCAAGGGGCGCTGGACCGAATATGCCGGCGGCTACAGCGACATGCTGGCGCAGCGCGGCGCCGATCTCACCCGCGCGCCGCGCAAGGTGGAAGCGCAAAAGCCGGCCGCCGCGCCGCCGCCCGTGCAGCCGGCGCCGGCGCGGCGACGCCTGAGCTTCAAGGACAAGCACGCGCTGGAAACGCTGCCGAAGACCATCGTCCGCTGCAGGCGGAAGCCGCCGCGCTACAGGCCAAGCTCGACGATCCCGGTTTCTACGCGCGCGACCGCGCCGGCTTCGAAAATGCCACGGCCGTGCTCGGCGCGCTGCAGCACAAAATCGCCGCGGCGGAAGAGCAGTGGCTCGAGCTCGAAATATTACGCGAGGAGCTGGCGGGGAATTGACGCGGCAAGGCTAGGTCTTCAGCCGATAGCCGGTGCGGAACATCCAGCCGATCAACGCCAGGCAGATTACCAGAAACACCAGCGTCATGGCGAAGCTGATCGCCGGATTGACGTCGGCGACCTCGAAAAAGCTCCAGCGAAAGCCGCTGACCAGGTAGACGACCGGGTTGGCCAGCGCGATCTTCTGCCAGAGCGGGGGCAATACGCCGATCGAATAGAACGTGCCGCCGAGGAACGTCAGCGGCGTGATGATGAGCAGCGGCACGATCTGCAGCTTCTCGAAGCCGTCCGCCCAAATCCCGATAATGAAGCCGAGCAGGCTGAAGGTGATGGCCGTCAGCACCATGAAGGTGATCATCCAGAACGGGTGCGCGATGTGCAGCGGCACGAACAGCACCGAGGTTGCCAGAATAACCAGGCCGAGAACGACCGATTTTGTCGCGGCAGCGCCGACAAAGCCGAGCACGATCTCAAAGTAGGACAGCGGCGCCGACAACAGCTCGTAGATCGACCCCATGAACTTCGGGAAATAGATGCCGAACGAGGCGTTCATCACGCTCTGCGTCAGCAGCGTCAGCATGATCAGGCCGGGCACGATGAACGAGCCGTAGGCGATGCCGTCGATCTGCGAGATGCGCGAGCCGATGGCGGCGCCGAAGACAACGAAATAGAGCGCGGTCGAGATGACCGGGGACACGATGCTCTGCGCCAGCGTGCGGCCGGTTCGCATCATCTCGGTCGTGTAGATCGCGGCGACGCCACGCAGGTTCATGGCTGCGGTCCCGGTTCTTGCACGAGGCCGACAAAGATCTCCTCGAGCGAAGACTGCGAGGTGTTCAGGTCGCGGATGCGCACGCCACTCTTGCTCAATTCGCCGAGCAGGGTGGCGACGCCCGTGCGCTCGGCCTGCGTGTCATAGTCGTAGACCAATTCGTGGCCATCGCCGGCAAGCGTGAGATTGAAGGCGGAAAGCGCGGCCGGAACGGCATCGAGCCGCTCGCTGACCTGCAGCGTCAACCGCTTCTTGCCCAGCTTGCGCATCAAGTTCGGTCTTGTTCTCAACCAGGACGATCTCGCCCTTGTTGATGACGCCGACGCGGTCGGCCATCTCTTCCGCTTCCTCGATGTAATGCGTCGTAAGGATGATGGTCACGCCGGAGGTACGCAAATTCTGCACGATCTGCCACATATCCTTGCGCAGCTCGACATCGACGCCCGCGGTGGGCTCGTCGAGGAATAGGATCTTGGGCTGGTGCGACAACGCCTTGGCGATCAGAACACGCCGCTTCATGCCGCCGGAAAGCGTCACCACCTTGGCGTCGCGCTTGTCCCAAAGCGAGAGATCCCGCAGCACCTTCTCGAGATAGCCGTTATCCTTCGGCTTGTTGAACAAGCCGCGCGACATCGTGACCGACGCCCACACGGTCTCGAACGGGGCCATCATGATTTCCTGTGGCACCAGGCCGATGAGCGAGCGCGCGGCACGGAAGTCGCGGATGATGTCGTGGCCATCGACGGTGACCGAGCCGGTGCTCGGATTGACGATGCCGCAGACGATGCCGATCAGCGTGGTCTTGCCGGCGCCATTGGGGCCGAGCAGGGCGAAGATCTCGCCGCGCTCGATGGTCAGATTGATGGTCTTGAGCGCCTGGAACCCGCCGGCATAGGTCTTCGACAGGTTCTGGACGGAGATGATGGGCGGCATGATGAGCGCGTCGGTGGCGGGAATTGCGCATATAGGTGCCGGACCAATGTCGCGCCAGTCCCGGCCAGGGAGCGCCGGCGCTAAGCCTGCGCCGCCAGGGCGTTGAGGTCGCCGAGCACCTGCGCCGGCGGCAGATCGAGATATTCGTCCGGCGCCTTGCCGCGGTTGACCCAGACACTGCGGAAGCCGGCCGAGGTGCCCGCCGCCACGTCCCAGCGATTCGACGATACGAAAGTCACCTCGCCCGGCGCGCAACCATAGTGATCGGTGACCAGCCGGTAGACCTCGGGCCGCGGCTTGAACATCTTGATCGCGTCGACCGACAGCACGGCATCGAGATCGGCGCCCAGCGCGGCGCCTTCCACCGCGCCCTTGAGCATATTGGGCGAGCCGTTCGAGAGGATGCCGGTCTTGTGGCCCTTGGCCTTGAGCGCGCGCAGCGCCGCGCGTGCGTCGGGGAAGGCGTCGAGCTGGAAATAGGCCTCGAGCAGCTTCGGCTTCAGCGCCTTGTCGACGGACGGTACGCGCGCCAGCGCGAAATCGAGCGCCCGCTCGGTCAGCGTCCAGAAATCCGCGTAATGGCCCGCAAGAGTCAACGTCCAGGTGTATTCGAGCTGCTTGGTGCGCCAAATGTCCGACATGCGCTCGGCATCGGGTCCGGCTTGCACACGGAAACGTCCGATCGCCGCATGGACGTCAAACAGCGTGCCATAGGCGTCGAAAACGAAGATGGACGGCATGGTATCCTCCGGCTCTCAGAGCTATTGTGGCAATGCATGCCGCGCGCGGCAATGAAAGCCCATCGCGGTCACATTCGAGTGTGTCGGGAGCAGACGGAATGGCGGCGCAAAGCTGGTCGAAGACCTGGACTTTCTACGATGGCGATTGGCATGAAGGCAATATCCCGATCATGGGCGTGCGTTCGCACGCGGCCTGGCTCGGCTCCTCGGTATTCGATGGCGCCCGTGCCTTCGAGGGCGTAACGCCCGATCTCGATCTGCATTGCGCACGGGTAAACGCTTCCGCCGCGAGCATGCATCTCAAGCCGGTGGTCTCGGCCGATACTTGGATTGGCCTGTGCGCCGACGGCATCAAGCGCTTCGACAAGGACACGCCGCTCTATATCCGGCCGATGGTTTGGGCCGAGGGCAGCGGCAAGCTCCTGGTCGCGCCCGATCCGGAAACGACGCGTTGGTGTCTCACGCTCTACGAGGCGCCGATGCGGCCGCCCGAGGGCTTCGCCATCACGCTCTCGCCTCACCGCAAGCCGAGCCCGGAAACCTCACCGACCGCCAAGGCCGGCTGCGTCTATCCGAACAATGCGCGGGCGCTGATCGAGGCACAGGGGCGGGGCTTCGCCAACTGCGTGATGCTCGATCCGCTCGGCAATGTGGCGGAGCTTGCCACCGCCAACCTGTTCACGGTGAAGGACGGCGTGGTGTTCACGCCGGCGCCCAACGGCACTTTTCTCGACGGCATCACGCGACAGCGCGTCATCAAGCTCTTGCGCGCGGCGGGCATCAGTGTCGTGGAGACGAGGCTGAGCTATGCCGAGGTGGAGACGGCCGACGAAGTATTCTCCACCGGCAATTATTCCAAGGTAATGCCGATCACCCGTGTCGACCAGCGCTCGCTGCAGCCCGGCCCGCTCTATCGCAAGGCGCGCGAGCTCTATTGGGCGTTCGCGCACAAGTGAGATAGCATCAGCGCGGAGAGAGCCGGGAGCGCGCAATGCCGAACTATCAGGTCAAGAATATCGAGCCCGTCGTGGTCGGGAGCGATGTGCAGGCCCGCATCTTCACGCTGGCTCCGCGCGATGTGATCCCCTGGCATTATCACGGCGAAAGCACGGACCACTATTTCGTCTTGCGCGGGACGCTGACCATCGAGACGCGCGCGCCAGACAGTCGTCACACGCTGGCCGTCGGCGAGCGCTTCAAGATTCTGCCGGGCACGGCGCACCGCATTTCCAATGAAGCGGCCGGCGACTGTCAGTTCCTGCTGGTGCAAGGCATCGGCAAATATGACTGGCACCCGGCAGGTTAGGACGGCATTTCAACCGTGCGGCGTAACCTCCCGAACCGCTGAAACCATTGACCCGGATGGATTAAGGCCGGACCGCCTCACTTCGAGTTCTTCGCCAGCGCATTCAGCGAATGCAGCAGATCGACCGGCACCGGGAACACGATGGTCGAGTTCTTCTCGCCGGCGATGTCCTGCAAGGTCGACAGATAGCGTAGCTGCATCGATTCCGGGTGCTGGGCCAGCATCTCGCCGGCCTGCACCAGCTTCTCGGCCGCCTGCTGCTCGGCCTCCGCACCGATGATGCGGGCGCGCCGATAGCGCTCGGCCTCGGCCTGGCGGGCGATGGCGCGGATCATGCTCTCGTCGATGTCGACATGCTTGATCTCGACATTGGCGACCTTGATGCCCCAGGCGTCGGTCTGCTCGTCGAGGATACGCTGGATGTCGTGGTTGAGCTTGTCGCGCTCGGCCAGCATCTCGTCGAGCTCGTGCTTGCCAAGCACCGAGCGCAGCGTGGTCTGCGCCAACTGGCTGGTGGCGGCGAAGTAGTCCGCCACCTGGATCACCGCCTTGTCCGGATCGACGACGCGGAAATAGACCACCGCGTTGACCTTCACCGAGACGTTGTCGCGCGAGATTACGTCTTGGCTCGGAACATCATGCACGATGGTACGCAGGTCGATACGCACCATTTGCTGCACAATCGGAATGAGCAGAATAAGTCCCGGCCCCTTCACGCCGGAGAAGCGACCCAGCGTGAACACCACCGCGCGTTCGTATTCGCGCATCACTTTGACCGAGGAGTAGAAGAATATGATGATGATGGCGGCGATCACCACATACCAGACGGCGTCGTTCAGCAGGTACATGACATATTCCTCATGGTTTTGGTGAAGCTGTCGTCTCCGGCTCGACCGCGAGTGTCAGGTTGCGGCGTTCGATGATGCGCACGCGCTGGCCCGGCGACAGCGGCGCGGCGGCGGTGGCGCGCCAGCGCTCGCCGCGCACCTGCACCTCGCCTTCGTTCTGGTCCCAGCGCGTTACCTGCGCGGCGTCGCCGATGAGCGCGGCATCGCCGATCACCACCGTGCGCCGGTGCGCGCGCCACACCGCAGCGATGGCGATGATCAGGAATCCGGCGCTGACCAGCGTGGCCGTAATGATGGCGGTCCAGGACAGCGCGAAGCCGGGCGCCTGCCCGGGAAACAGCAGCAGCGAGCCGAGGACGAAGGCGGCGATGCCGCCGATACCGACGACGCCGAAGGTCGGCAGGAACGCCTCCGCCAGCATCATCGCCATGCCGAGCAACAACAGGCCGGCGCCGGCATAGCTGATCGGCAAGAGGTTGAGCGCGTAGAGCCCGACCAGCAGCGAGATCGAGCCGAGCACGCCGGGGAAGTAGGCGCCGGGGCTGAAGAACTCGAAGAGGATGCCGTAGATGCCGGCGAGCAGGAGCAAGTAGGCGATGTTGGGATTGGTGATGATGCCGAGCAGGCGGGCGCGCCAATCCGGCTCGATCGTCACCAGCCGGAGGCCGCGGGTCTGCAGCGTTACCTTTTGCTCGCCGACCATGACGCTGCGGCCGTCGGCCTGCCGCAACAGGTCGGGCACGCTGCCGGCGATCAGCTCGATCACATGCTGGTCTTTCGCCTCGGTGTCGGTCAGCGTCGCCGCGTCGCGCACCGCCTTTTCGGCGAATTCGATATTGCGGCCGCGCAACTGCGCCAGGCTGCGGATATAGGCGACGGCGTCGTTGAGGACCTTGGCTGCTTCGGCATTGGCCGGCGCCTTCGTCTCGGTCTTGCCGTCCTTCTTGTTTTCCTCCTTGTTGCCGCCGCCGCCGAACAGCCCGCCGCCGCCGAGTTGCACCGGCGTGGCCGCGCCGAGATGCGTCGACGGCGCCATGGCGGCGAGATGGCTGGCATACAGGATATAGGTACCGGCGCTGGCGGCACGGGCGCCGCTCGGGCCGACATAGGCGATCACCGGAATGTGGAGACTCCAGGATGTCGTGAATGATCGCACGCATGGACGAGGACAGCCCGCCGGGCGTGTCCATGCGCAGCACGATCACCCGCGCCTGGCGCCGGCTCGCTTGGCGCAGGCCGTCGCGCACATATTCGGCGGTGGCCGGACCGATGGCGCCGTCGATGTCGAGAACAACAGCGATTGGAGCGGCGGGGGCGTCTTGTGCCGGCACCGGTGAGGGGACGCAAGCCAGCCATGCCGCGGCCATTAGGCCAAAAAGGAATCGAGCCATCCCGGATCGCTCCGCGCCGCTTGGCGCCGATCCTGCCATAGGCGGGTGACTGAGGGAACCATGGCGCGGTGATGCCGGAGCGGTCCGGCTCCCGCTCTCCGCCGGTAAAATATTGTCCGCTGCGCCCTATCGCCGCGTTGACCTCATGCGTTGGTGCGTTAGGTAGGGCGGATCGAAGTTCCGGCCGCCCGCTCAATCGACCGCCTGCTTGGCGGCAGGCCGCTGAGACCGCCGGCGCGCGCGTTCGCGCCGGGAGCTTCGCGCGAACCCTCAAACCAGCAAAGGATCATGCCGATGAAGCTGAATTCCGCACTGGTCGATCGCACCTTGAATCAATTCGATGCGCAGGCCATTCCTGAAAATCATCCGGTGGTACACCAGCTCAATTCGTTGTTCGGCGACCACACCTTCTTCCTCAACGGCAACGGACTGAGCATCGTGGAGCCGAGCGGGACCACCGACAGCGGCGCGCAGACCGCGCAGGTGGTCAAGCTCGCCGGCTGGAACGATGCCGAGAAGACGAGCCTGCTGCCGCATGAGCCGGAGCCGACCGACGTGGTGGTCGTGCTCGACGCCAAGAAGGACGGCGCGGCCTAACCGTCGCCGCGGCGCCGCTCGACCGAACGGTGAAGGATTGCTCCGGTGCCGGTCGCGCCGGAGCGGCAAAGGCGTGCGGCCCCTGCATGCTGAGGAGGGCCGCCGAGCCGGGCGTGTGGCGCTGCCGCATTTGGCCGCAGTGCCTGCGGGGGTTGCGGCCTGCCCGACAGTTCCACCGGTGACACAAGGTCCAACTCCCCTTTCCGTTATCACGGCGATTGAGGGCGTCCGCGGACCGCGGCGGCGTGATTTGCCATGGGCGCAGGGCTGCCGAGCCGCGCTGCTTTGACATCGGTCAATGGCGCGCATCGCCGGATGCGTAATCTGCCGAGAAGCCAACCCGCAGCCCGAAGTTGAAACTTCAAGGCACGCAATGCCGGATTCGAGCTTGAACGCCGAACGCGCGGGGCTTCCGCCGCTGTTTGAATTGCGCGGAATCTCCAAGGAGTTTCCCGGCGTCAAGGCGCTCGACGACGTCTCCTTCGAAATCCGCGCCGGCGAAGTGCACATGCTGGTCGGAGAGAACGGCGCCGGCAAATCGTCGCTGATGAAAGTGCTGTGCGGCGCCTATCGTGCCGATCAGGGTGCCTTTTTCCAAAATGGCGAGCGCGTGACGATCGACGGCGCCGCCGACGCCCGCAAGTTCGGCATCGCCGTCATTTTCCAGGAATTCACCCTGGTTCCCTATCTCGACATCGCGCAGAACATCTATCTCGGCCGCGAAATCGGAGCGCGCGTCCCCGGCTTGATCGACCGCCGCGGTATTCACCGGGCGGCGAAGCAGGTGCTCGACACCATCGGCTTTGCTATCGATCCGCGCATTCCGGTGCACCAGCTCGGCGTCGCCCAGCAGCAGATGGTCGAGATCGCCAAGGCCTTGTCGCAGAATGCCCGCATCCTGGTGATGGACGAGCCGACCGCGGCGCTCTCGGAACGGGAGACCGACCTGCTGTTCGCCATGATCCACCGGCTGAAGCAGCAGGGCGTCGCCATCATCTACATTTCGCACCGCCTCGCCGAGGTGTTCGCGCTCGGCGACCGCATCACGGTGCTGCGCGACGGACGCAAGGTCGCCTCGGTGCGGCCGGACGAGACGACGCCCAACGATCTGGTGGCGCTCATGGTCGGCCGCGCGGTCGATGCGAGCTACACGCGGCCGAAACGGCCGCCCGCCGGCGATGTCGTGCTCGAGGTCAAGGACGTCAGTGCCGTCAACGGCATCGCCGACATCAATCTCAACGTGCGTGCCGGCGAGATTGTCGGGCTGAGCGGGCTGGTCGGGTCCGGCCGCACCGAAGTGGCGCGCGCGATCTTCGGCGCCGATCGCGTCACCGCCGGCGAAATTCGCCTGTTCGGCGCGCCGCTCGCCGGCTCCACCTATGACGCCGCCCGCCGCGGCATGGCGTTGATCCCGGAAAATCGCAAATCGCAGGGCCTGGCGCTGGCGCGCTCGGTCTCCGACAACATCGTGCTCGCCGGCCTGCGCAAGCTGTTTCCCTCGGGCATCTTCTTGCCGCGCCGGGCGCTCCAGGCGGCGCGTGCGGTCGTGCAGAAGCTGCGCATCGCGACGCCGTCGTTGCAGCGCGCGGTCGCCACGCTCTCCGGCGGCAACCAGCAGAAGGTCGTCATCGGCAAATGGCTGAATGCGGGCGCGCGTTTCTTCATCTTCGACGAGCCCACGCGCGGCATCGATGTCGGCGCCAAGGCCGAGATTTTCCGGCTGCTCGACGGGCTGGTGCATGAGGGCGCCGCCGTGCTGATGATCAGCTCCGAGCAGACCGAAATCGTGCATGTCTGCGACCGCGCCTATGTCATGCGCAGCGGTCGCATCGTCGGCGAGCTGGCGAACGATCAGCTCACCGAGGCCAATATCGTGCGTCTGGGCATGCACCAATGAGCGCCATCACCGCGCGATTGAAGTCGGTTGTCCGCATCCCCGGGGTGGCGATGGTGCTCATCGTGCTGTGCGCGGTGTTCGGCGCCACCAGCCATGGATTCACCACGCCGGCCAATATCGCCAATATCCTGGTGCAGTCGACCATCCTGCTGCTGCTGGCGCTGCCGATGACGGTCATCATCATGACCGAGGGGCTCGACCTGTCGATGGGCGCGGTGCTGACCTTCGCCTCGATCATGCTCGCGGTCACCGTGCTGGCGACCGGCTCGCCGGTTCTCGCGCTGCTGGTCGCGCTGCTCGCCGCCGGCTGCTTCGGTCTCGCCAATGGCGTGCTCGTCGCCGTGTTCGATATTCCGCCTTTCATCACCACGCTGGGCACGCTCGGCATTGCGCAAGGCCTGTCGCTGCTGGCGACCGACGGGCAGAGCATCGTCGGTATTCCCGGCTCGATCGAAAGAATCTATTCCGGCACCTTGGCGGGCATCCCGCTGCCGATCGTGATCGCGGCGCTGGCCTACGCGCTCACCCATGTCCTGCTCTATCGCACGCGTTTCGGCACCTATGTGTTCGCGCTCGGCGGCAACCGCGAGGCGCTCAGGGTCGCCGGCATTTCGGTGACCTGGATGCTGATCAGGGTCTATCTGTTCGGCGGGCTGATGGCGGGTGTTGCCGCGCTGCTGATGACGGCGCGGCTCAATTCGGCGCATCCCACCGCCGGCATCGGCATGGAATTCGACGCCATCGCCGCCGTCGCCGTCGGCGGCACCTCGTTCGAGCGCGGCAATGGCTGGCTGCTCGGCACGCTGCTCGGTGTCCTCGCCGTCGGCGTCCTGCGCAACGGCCTCAATCTGCTGGCGGTGCCGTCCTCGGCGCAGGTCGCCTCGATCGGCGCCCTGGTCGTCATCGCGCTGTTCATCGACGGGCTGAGGAGCGAGCCATGAGCGAGGCCATCGGAACTGCCGGCGGTCCGCGCTACGCTTTGTCGAGCAACGTCATGCAGGGGCTCTACCGCCTGCTGGCGGCGGCGCTGCTGTGCGTCGTGATCGCGAGCCTGAGCGACGTCTTCTTCACTGTCGGCAATATCCTCAACGTGTTGCGGCAGACGGCGCTGTTATTCCTGATGGCGTCGGGCCTGACACTGGTGATCCTGACCGCCGGGCTCGACCTCTCGGTCGGCGCCAATATCGGCCTGTCGGCCTGTCTCGCCGCCAGCGTGATCAAGGCCACCGGCTCGCCAATGCTCGGCACCGCGGTCGGCATCGGCTGCGGCATGGCGGTTGGTTTCGCCAATGGCATCTTGGTCACCGCGCTGCGTATCCCGTCATTCATTGCCACCTATGGCATGATGTGGATGCTCACCGGCATCACGTACTACTTCATGGGCGGCAAGACCGTTTACGGCTTTCCGCTCGCCTTCCGCCACATCGGCTCCGGCTATTTCCTCGGCATTCCCATGCCGGTCTATGTGATGGTGCTGTTCCTGGCGATCGGCACCTTTTTCGCGCAGCGCACCGTCTGGGGCCAGCAGATCTATGCCATCGGTGCCAATCCGGTGGCCGCGCGGCTTTCCGGCGTACCGGTGCGCTCGCGTCTCCTGCTGGTCTACATGGTGAGCGGCGCCATGGCGGGGCTCGCCTCGCTGATCATTCTCGCGCGTATCAATTCGGCGGAAGGCGATATCGGCGAGACGCTGACCTTGCCCGCCATCGCCGCGGTGCTGATCGGCGGCACCTCCCTGTTCGGCGGTTCCGGCACGGTGATGGGCACGCTGATCGGCGCCTTCATCCTGACCCTCGTGCTCAACGGCATGAACCTCCTATTGATCAACGCCTCGTGGCAGCCGCTCATCACCGGCGTGATCCTGCTGCTGGCGGTGTGGATCGACACGCGCACACGCCGCTTCGGCGAATAGTTCGACAACCAAAGCCTCGTTTGGGGGCAACAAGGAGAGCAAAAATGAGACGTTTGACCATAGGCCTGGCCGCCGCGGCCATGCTGGTTGCCGGGCCTGCGCTCGCGGCCAATGAGACCATCGCGGTGTTCACCAAGAACCAGACAAATCCCTATTTCGAAGCGGTGCGCGTCGGCACAAAGACCGCCGCGAAGAATCTCGACGTCAAGGTCATCCAATATATTCCGACCAAGCCGGACAGCATCGCCGAGCAGCTCTCGCAGGTCGAGGATGTGATCGTGAAAAAGCCGGATGCGATCGTCTTCATCCCGGTCGACTACAAGGCGCTGGTGCCGGCGGTGAAGAAGATTAATGCCGCCAAGATTCCCGTCGTCAATATCACCGACCGCTCGGCCGGCGGCGACTTCGTCGCCTTCGTCGGAGCCGACGACTACAGCATCGGCAAGGAGACCGCGCATGAGTTGCTCAAGACCATGGGCGGCGCCGGCAATGTCGTCATCCTGGAAGGTGTCAAGGGCACGCTGACCAATACCGACCGCGTGCGCGGCTTCACCGACGCGATCAAGGAATTCCCCAAGGTCAAACTGGTGGCGGACCAGCCGGCCAATTATCAGCGCTTGCAGGCGCTGAAGGTGATGGAAAACCTCATGCAGTCGTTCCCCAAGATCGACGGCGTGCTGGCGGCCAACGACTCGATGGCGGTCGGCGCCATCGACGCGTTGGAAGGCGCCAATCGTAAGGCGCTGGTGGTTGGTATCAACGGCAGCGCCGAAGCGGTGGGGCTGATCAAGTCCGGCAAGATGCTGGCGAGCGGCGACTTCAACGGCTTCATCCAGGGCTGCATCGGCATGGAGATCGCCGTGCGCCACCTGCACAAGCAGCCAACGCCGAAGCAAGTGATCCTTAAGCCGATCGTGATCGACAAGTCGAACTACAAGCCCTACGAGACGCCGGTCGACAAACGCGCCTGCCCGTCGCTGGCTGATGTGGCCGCGAAGTAAGTCAAACGAATGCACGGGCCGGGCGCGACAGTCCGGCCCGCGCCATCGCTAAGCGACGCGTTATTTGCCGGCCTGCTTCAGCGCGTCGGCGCGCACGCTCTCGTCGATGAGCATGCCCACGGGCACGGTCTTCGGAATGACCTTGGCCTTGACGAACAGCTCCTGCATCCATTCCAGGCGGTCGGTCGGGATGGCCAACGTCGGATCGATCAGCTTGTTCTCGACCACTTGATCGGCGACGAAATCCGCGCGCTTGTCGCCCGGCTTGGCATGCGTCATCTCATGCGCGATCTTGACCGTCTCGGCGCGGTGGGCGAGGGCGTATTTATAGGCGTCCATCTCCGCCGCGACGAAACGCACCAGGTCGGCACGCTTGTTGGCCAGCACCTGCTTGTTGGTGGCGATGCACAGGCGGATGAATTTCGGCACCGCCGTGGCCCCCTTCATCAGCACATGGATGTTCTTGGGCATGATCATCTCGAACTCGTTCGAGACGATGGCCGCATCGGTGATGCCGGCGACCAACGACCGGTAACGGTCGGTATCGGCGCCCTGGGTGACGAAGCGCACGCCGGCAACGGGCACGTGTTCGGCGTCGAGCATGGCGCGGAACAGGAGATCGGGCAGCGAGCCGGGCGAGGAGATGGCGACCGCCTTGCCCTTGAGATCGGCCGGCGTCTTGATGGTGTCCTTGGCGAGCACGACCTGCGGCAGGCCCGGCCAGGTGCAGCCGACGATCTTGACGCCGGTGCCGCGCACGCCGGCCACGATCGACTCCGCCGCGCCCATGTCGACGCTGTCGATCTCGCCCGACACCAGCGCCTTCATCAGCGTGGAGCCGGCCTTGATCTGCAGGATTTCGATCTTCAAGCCGTGCTTGGCGGCAAAGCCGCCCTTGTCGACCATGGCGATGAAGCCGGAATTGCTCTTGGCTTCGAGAATGCCGTGCTTCCAGACGTGCTCTTGCGCGCTGGCGTTCGACAGCGCAGCGCCGAGCAGGACGGCGGCGACAGCCAATGATTTGGATGGCAACGACATGAACATTTCCTTCCCCATACGTTATTGTCGCGGCAGTGATTGCAGGCCATATGACGGGCCAGTGTGCCGCGCGCAGGCTACGTCCGGATTTTTCCGGACGCAATCGGGCCTGTCGCCTCACTCGAAATTAAAGACGGCGCATACCCCCTTCTGCGGACCGGGTCCGTTGGATGGCTGCGGCACCTGCGTTCCCACGAACACCTTGAGTGATTTGATGCCACTGCTTTGCCCCAACACGATATAAGTTGGTGGCTCGCGACCGCAGAGAAAATTGCCGTTCAGCATCATGGGATTGGTGGGCGGACTGACGGCATAGACGCCGGGGCGGTCGGCTCCGACCGGCTTGATCCCAATGCTGGCGCCACTGGCGAAGCGGATGCGGTCGGCGAATATCTCGATATTGCCGGTGATCGCGTAAGCGGTGGTGCTCGCCGCCGTCCATTTCTGACCAGCGCGGCCTTTCCTGGTCGCGCCGCCTTGCAGCTGCGCGATGCGCTCGCGATAGGCTTGGCGCAAACAATCGACGTTGGCGCCGCATTGATTGCGGCTGAAGAGCCAGACCCGCTGTTCGACGCTCAGGTGGCGCACGGCCGCGCGCGGCAGATTGGCGCGGATCGCCATATATAGCCCGGTCAATTCACGGTCGAGGCGCGCCAACTCGTCCACCCGGCAGATGGTCAGCTCGGCCGCGGTTCGCGCGTCGCGGCAGGCGAAGCTCGGTGGAGATTGCGCCTGCGCGGCTTCGCCAAAGATTACGACGGTCGCCAGGATGAGCATCGAAAGAAAGGGCAAGCGATGGTTGGCTTTGCTGATGCAACGCAATAAATCAAACCGCATGGCATAATTCTCCGTGCGAATTTTTGTCGAATACCGCATTCTCGCGCATCATCCGGCGTCGGAATAGACTTTTTTGACCTCACGCGATGCGCTGCAAACACGCTTTTGCGTGCCGGCTCGAGCGGAACAGCGTGCCAGGGCGCCCGTGGTGAAGGCGTGTTCAGTTCAAATGGCTTAATCTCAAGCCAAATTTCAACTTGGGCCTAGGTTGACCGACCGCGCATAAATCGCTGCGTCAATCACCTCGCAGGCCACGCGAGCGGTCATCGTGCCGTGCGCAGGCTGCGTCCGGAATTTTCCGGACGCAATCGGGGCCCGTGCCGGCCTTCTTACCGCGGCTCGATCTTGTTGTCGTGGACGACCTTGGCCCATTTCTTGGTCGTTGCGGCGATGAATTTCTTGAACGCCGCCGCCGACATCGGACTGGGCTCACTGCCGAGTGCTGCCAGATGTGCCTTGATCTTTGGGTCGGCGAGCGCGGTGTTGATCTCCTTATTGAGCTTGGTGACGATGGCAACTGGCGTGCCTCGCGGTGCGCCGATGCCTTGCCAGGTCGTGGCGTCGAAGCCTGGGACGGTCTCGGCCACGGTCGGCAGGTTCGGCAGCGCATCCGAGCGCTTCAGGGTGGTCACCGCCAGCGGCCGTACCTTGCCGGCCTTGGCGGCCGCGATCGACTCGGGCATCGGGCTGAACATGACCTGCACCTGTCCGCGCATGAGGTCGACGAGTGCCGGCGCGCCTCCGCGATAGGGTACATGGACCATCTTGACGCCGGTCGCGCTCATGAACAGCTCGCCACCCATATGGGCGGGACTGCCGATGCCGCCCGACGCCATGTTGACCTTGCCGGGGTTGGCCTTGGCATAGGCGATGAACTCGGCAACCGTCTTGGCCGGAAATTCCGGACTTACTTCCATGATGAGGGGCACGACGCTAATCATGGCGACCGGAGCGATGTCGTGGATGAAATTGAAGGCGAGGTGCTTGTACAGCGACGCGTTCACCGTCGAGGACGCGGGGATCAGCAGCAGCGTATAGCCGTCCGCGGACGAGCGCACGACCGTTTCAATGCCGAGATTGGTGCCTCCGCCGGGCCGGTTCTCAACAACGAAGGACTGCCCCATATGCTGCGACAGCCATTGGGCGATCAGGCGCGCCGTGATGTCCAGCGCGCCGCCGGGTGGAACTGGTACGACGATTCGCACCGACCGTGCTGGATAGGTTTCCGCCCACGCCGTGCCCGAAACGCTCGACGCAGCGGCAGCGCCAGCTGCCAAGTGCAAAAATTGACGGCGTTGGATTTTCATAATGCTCCTCCCGCATTGCCGTATAAATTGATTGGGTCGCCGCCAAGTCGATGAACGTGCGATGCCCGCGGGTAGTCTCGTGCTACCCTGTCGGCAATATTATGCACACAATGCGCGTCACGACACTTCAATTTCGCCACCACACGTTTTTTTCCATTCACGCGGCGCGTTACCAGGCGCGCGGCGCAACGAGCGGATTGGCCATGCGTCATATCGCGTTCGCCTTGGCGTCGTTGAAGGCTTGGCGCAGGTTGATGGCAAGCCAGTGATGCCGCTTGGCCAGCGCCTAGCGCGGGCCGACGACATGTACGATCGGAAAGACGCCGGCCTTTTTCGATTAAGTCATCCCGTCCATTTTCATATCGGGAAATAGCCGGGCGACGCGTCAGTGCTTGGTGAGGAACGGTTTGGCGAAACCGGAATGCGGCGCCGCATCGAGTTCGCTTTCGGCCAGCATGGTCTCCAGCGATTTATAGCTCGGCCGCCGGGCGCGGCGGATGCCGGCGGGCTTCATCCTGCGCGCATCGATTTTTTGCCGTGCCGTGATGCGCCGCACGCGCGGTTCTGCGCCGACGAAGCCGCTTTTTTGCGACCCCGGCTGCGCCAAATTGCGGCTATCGGCAAGATTTGAATTAAGTTCGGCGCGCTGGCGCCGCGCGTCGTAAACGGAATTCGGCTATTTCGACACACTGCGACGGTGCCGCCGGTGGTGCGGCAAGACGCCGGAGGTGCGCGCGCTTGATCGATTCGATCGGAATGGTGTCAGGCTATTTCGGATTGGGCGGCGGCGGCCCGGCCTAGATGGGATACTCGCCGCCGCGCTTGCGCCCCTGCGAGACGTTGAGGAAGAGATCGTCCAGCGTCGGCCGTTTCTTGATCAAACCCTGCTCGTGCGAATAGCCGACCAAGGTCTCCAGGACCATGCGGTTCTTGTCGCTCAACCCGTATTCCCACGGGTCGGGCCCGAGGATCTGCTCCTGCTCCTCCCAGGCGGCGCGATACCAGGCGAGCGGCACGATGCGCGGATTGGCCATGCGTTGCATCGCGATCGCCTTGGCTTCGTTGAAGGCGCGATACAGGTTGATGGCGAGCCAGGGATGCTGCTCGGCCAGCGATTGGCGTAAGCCCACCACATGCATGATCGGGAAGATGCCGGTCTTCTTGTAATAGGCCATCTCCTCGCTTTTCATATCGGGAAACAGCCGGCCGACGCGCGGGTCCTTGGCGAGGAACGGCTTGACGAAATCGGCATGCAGCACCGCATCGAGCTCGCCCTCGGCCAGCATGGTTTCCACCGATTTGTGGCTCGGCAGCCGGGTGCAGCGGATATCGGCGGGCAGCGTCACCTCGACGTCGTCGTCGAGCTCCTCGAACCATTCGATCGACGATAGCGGCACGCCGTATTCATGCTGCAGGATGCCGCGCATCCACAGCACCGCGCTGGTCATCATGGTCTTCACCCCGACCTTGCGTCCGATCAGGTCGGCCGGCTTGCGGATGCCCTTGCCGGTATTGATGAACATGAAGCCGTGGCGAAAACGGCGGTGCAGGAAGACCGGAATGGCGCGGAACGGCCAGTCGTTGTCGCGGGCGGCAAGATAGGAGGAGCTCGACACCTCGGCCAGGTCGAATTCGCCGTTGCGCAGAAAGCGCCAATGTCGCGTCGCCGAATCCATGTCGGTGAGCACGGTAAGATCGACGCCGTCGACCTTGACCTTGCCGTCCATCAGCGGCCGCACGATCTCGTAATCGCCGCAGGCAAGGGTGAGGGGCAGTTTTTTCGACATGTCGTTGCTTTCCAGTTGCATGGTGGCGCCGAAGAATCGGCAACGAGGCTAAAGCGCGGTGGTGAGGCTCGCTAGGTAGGCGCGTACGCGTTCCCTTACGCCGGCCGCCATTCTCGGTCTTACCGGGATCGCGCCAATTTTAATCAACCCTGTAAATCATCTTTGCAAAGTTTGCGCGATAGTTACCCGCGACGTTCCCGGCCGCATGTCGAGGACGTTTCGGGGGAGGTGGGCGTGCCTGAATCATCGAATAATTGGGCCGAATATGTGCGCTTCGTCTGCGAGGTGCAGGGCGTCATCCTGATGCGATTGCTGCGGTTCTCGCAAGGTGGGCCGGACGCGGGTCTGGAAGCCCATCGGATGATCGCGGAAAAATTCGTGGCACTGGCGGAGGCCGAAGTGGCGATGGCGGATGCGCTTGTCCATGGCGAGGTGTTCATGGCCGCCGAGCGCGCCTATGCCCCGGTGCGCCAGCGCGTGCACGCCAATAGCTGCCGTCTCTCGCTCGCGGCGGCGTAAAAACCTTCAGGGCTTGCGCAGATCATAGACGCGGGCATAGGTGACCCCGTCGCGCTCGACCGTGATGATCACCGGGTCGTTCGGGTGCGGGCAATAGAAATTGCCCAGTGCCATGAAAAAGTCGGCGCGCTTGCGGTCCCAGTTCACCTCGAAATCGGGGCCGAGCGCGATGCGCGCCGCCCGCGCCTCGCCGCAGACCGCCACCATCCAGCGCCGGCCGGCCGGCGGGCGTTCGTGCGCCGCGGCCAGCTTGGCGCGCAGGCCGGTGCCGGCCTGCCTGAAGGCGAGCCCCCAATAATCGAGCATGTATTTGTCCTGCGCGCCGCGCACGCCGCCGGTGAGCGCATTGAAATACGTGTATTCGTAGGGGTGCAGCCGCACCATGGCGACGCCGGGAACGGCGATGCCCAGCAGGAACACGAGGGCGAATGCGGTGAGCGCGATGCGGCCATAAGGCTGCAGGCGCTTGCACAGCCAGGAACTCGCAAGTCCGCCGAGCACGGCGAAAGGCGGCACCACAAAGACGAAATGGCGGATGCCGTTGTAGAGCGCCGGATGCGTGATCATGGCGACGACGACGGGCAGGACTGCCGCCGCCACCAGCATCAACAGAGTGGCGCGTCGCGGCAGCGGCGTGGCCGGCCGCACGATCGCATGGAGCGCGCCCGCGATACCGGCAAAGCCCAGCGCCAGCAGCAAGAGCGGCAGCTTGAGGATGAACAAATGCGGCAGGTAGCTCGCCGGCATGGCCGTGACCAGCAGCACGTGGCCGTCATACATTTCATGCCACGGCTTTTCGAAGGTGGCGAAGAAGGAATCGAAATAGAACGCGGCGCGGATCGGATTGAGCGGCGAGATAATCGACCAGGGCCAGAGCAGGCCCATGATCAGATAGGCGAGCGCGAAGCCCGGCAGCAGTTTGAGCAGGAACCGTCCGAGCCGGACAGCGGCCGCGCGCAGGCCGAGCGCGCGCGCTTCGAGCAAGGCGATCAAGGCAAGGCCGGCGCCGATTTCCGGCGCTCCCAGGCCGGCGAGCACGCGCGTGCCGAAGGCGGTGCCGAGGCCGAGACCGAACAGCGTCACGGTGCCCAGGCTCGGCCGCGGATATTCGTCGAAGGCGCGCGCGGCTGCGAGCAGCAGCACGATCATGGTCACCGCGAAGGGCGCGTCCTTCACGTTCATCATCATGTGGCCGAAATAGAGCGGACAGACCGCGAGCAGCGTGAGCGCGGCAAGTCCCGCCCACGGGCCGCCGAGGCGGCGGGCGAGGCGCCAGGTGGCGATGCAGGCCGATGACGCCGACGATGCCGCCGATCAGGCGTCGCGTCTCGAACAGCGGGAAGGGCAGCAGCTTGGCGGCGAGCGCCGCCGCCATATCGAAGCCGCCGCCATATTGGTAGAGGTTGACGAAGGAGAGCGCCCGGCGGTCGGCAAAGCCCGACCCGTAAAGCCTGAGCAGCAGCTCGCCGTATTGCGACTGGGTGTAGTCGTCCCAGCCGAGACCGTAGTCCCTGAACGTGAAAGCGGCGGTGAGGACCACCGCCGCCAACACCGCAAACGCTATCCGGTCGGCATGTACGATTGCCGGCCGGACAGCGGTCATCGAGGATCCGAGGTCGCTATTTCGTGGCGGCGAGGAACAGTTCTTCGACGTATTCCCAGTTCACCAGATGGTCGATGAAGGCCTTCAGGTAGTCGGGCCGCCGGTTGCGGTAGTCGATGTAATAGGAATGCTCCCAGACATCGCAGCCGAGCACCGGAACCGCGCCGTGGACCAGCGGATTCTCGCCGTTCGGCGTCTTGCTCACGATCAGCTTGCCGTCCTTGACCGCCAGCCAGCACCAGCCGGAGCCGAATTGGGTGGCGCCGGCCTGGGCGAAGTCCGCCTTCATCTTCTCGAGCCCGCCGAGGTCGCTGTCGATCGCGGCCTTGAGCTTGCCCGGAATCTTGTCGCCGCCGCCATTCGCCTTCATCCATGGCCAGAAATGAGTGTGGTTGTAATGTTGGGCGGCATTGTTGAACAGCCCGGCATTCTTGCCGAACGAGCCCTTGACGATGTCTTCCAGCGACTTGCCTTCCCACTCGGTGCCCTTGAGCAGGTTGTTGCCGTTGTTCACATAGGCCAGATGATGCTTGTCGTGATGATACTCCAGCGTCTCATGCGACATGTACGGCGCCAGCGCGTCGTAGGAATAGGGCAGGTCGGGCAGCTTGAACGACATCGCGTCCTCCTCGATATACAAACGATGATTGGTGATTAAGCCGGTCTCTCATCATGAAACCGACAGATCCCGGGCGAGTTCCTCAAAGTAGTAATTAGGCGCTGGCGGCGGCCGGGGCAACGGCCTGCCGCAATGGTTTCACGGCCGCCGCCAACCGCGCGATTTGCCGGCGAAACGGCGCCTCGCGCCGTTTCACGGCGGCCCAACAGCGTTAATCATGTTTGAGGGCATTAGATGGCATTTTAACTTTATGGTTGCCCATATTGGCCGAACAAGCGAGAATTTCGTGTTGACATAAGCGCTTAGCTGGTAGTCCCCTACCAAAAGTTCGCTTTGGTGGCCGAGCAGAGAGGTTCTTAAGCCTATGTCAGTGTTGCTCTATGTTGTCGGGCTCTTGGTCTTTGTGGCGGGCGCCGTCACCGTCGGATTTGGTTTTTCGATCGAACTGAGCTTCGGCAATTCCCTCATTGTGGCAGGCACCTCGGCCGCTATCGGCGGCCTGATCGTGTTCGGCCTCGGCGCCGTCGTGTCGCAATTGCAGCGCGTCGTCGATGGGCTGGCCACCCGCGCGCCGATCCGGCCGAGCCGCATGCCCGAAATGTTCGACGCGCCGGGTGCCCCACGCGGCGCCGCCGGGCGCGTGCCGCTCCCGCCCAAAGCCAAATTGCACATGCCGCCGCCGTTCGAGCCGCCGGCTGCCGCAGCGGAAGCGGCGGAAATGCCGGCCGAGGATCATTTTGCCGCGGCGCCGGCGCTGTCCAACCCGGACGAGCCTCCGGTGGAGGTGCATGAGGACGTGTCGCTGTCGCCGTTCCAGCCGGTAACGCCGCCGGCACCGGTGGAAGAAGTCGCCGAGGCGGTCCAGCCGGCGCCGGCCGCGCCGTCGTTCGGTTCCGGCGGGCTGCCGTCCAGCGAGCATCGGAGCGAACCGGAACCGAGTAAGGCATGGCGTTTCCCGCCAATTCCGCCGCGCCCGCGGCCGGAGATCCCGCCACCTCCGCCTCTGCCGCCTCCGCCGGAAAAACCGGCGCGGAGCCGCCAGACCACTCATTTCGATGCCATGTGGCCGGCGGACGAGCCCAAGCCGGCTAAACCACCTGTTTCCGACATCGACCAGCCTGAGTCCGTGGCTGAGCCCAAAGCTGCGACCATGCCGTCGGCAGAGCCTGAGACCGAGTGGGAGCCGGCGCCCGAGCATAAGCCCGAGCTAATGCCCGCGCCGGAGCCGCCTCCTGCCGCTGCGGTGCCGGCTCAGCCGGGCGAGTGGGATGCGCCGCGCGAGGATGCCGGCGAGCGTCGCGCGATCGCCATTCTCAAATCGGGCGTGGTCGACGGAATGGGTTATACGCTCTATGTCGATGGTTCGATCGAGGCCGAACTGCCGCAGGGAACGCTGCACTTCACCTCGATCAACGACCTGCGCAATTATCTGGAGCAGAATTCGCAAGCCTGAAGACGGCTTGGCGCAATGCCGTGCCGCCCGCGCAACGGGCGGCATTTTTTTTGCGTCGGTTGCGGACTGCGGTGGCGCCCTGAGAGGCGCCTGCCAGCGGCGGCAAGGGCCGCGGCGGGCACGCGCGCAGTCAGTCCGATTATTCGATCGCTATGCCAGAATAACGCTCGTCTATTCTGCATTGAGGACATCTTTTTCTTGCCGCGACTGGAGTTCGCTAGTAGATTTACTAAATATTGGGCACCTCTTCGTTGTTGTGGCGTTATGAGGCGCAGTTAAATCGGGCGTGATTTCGTTCGGGACCATTTCGCGGATCCGCCGGGGACGGCGGCTAAGCCAATCTGGGGCGGTTTCGATGAGCGATAGCGCGGGCGATGGGACTTATATCGGCCTGACGGCGGAGATCGTTTCCGCCTATCTCAGCCACAATACCGTTCCGGCGGGTGACATTCCCGGCCTGATCAACCAGGTCCATGCCGCGCTCACCCGCGTCTCCGGCAGTCCCGGCGAAGCGCCGGTCGAGCCGCTCAAACCGGCCATTTCGGTGAAGAAATCGATCACGCCGGAATACATTGTGTGCCTCGAGGACGGCAAGAAATTCAAATCGCTCAAGCGCCATTTGCGCACGCAATACAACATGACCCCCGAGCAATATCGGGACAAATGGAACCTGCCGGTCGACTACCCGATGGTGGCTCCGAATTATGCCGCCGCCCGCTCGGAATTGGCCAAGCAGATGGGGCTCGGCCAACAGCGCCGCCGCCGCTCGAAATAAGCCCGGTTCTTCCGCCCGCGTCTGCCCGGCCCACCCGGTTTGGGCGTGCGTCGTGAGGGGCGCGGGGGCATCCGGGACAGGCCGGTCCGGAATTATCCCTTTGACATAGGTTGGCGCTTTTGGTCGTGTTTCCTCAACAAAAGGAACATTACCGTGTCTATCAACCTTACCGACCCCGTATTTACCGATGAAACAAAGGCCCGGGAGCACCTAGAGGCGATCCGCTGGCCGGATGGGCCCGTATGTCCCCATTGCGGGTCGCTGGATAAGGTCTACTGCCTCAGTGGTAAGAGCCACCGCCCTGGTCTGATCCATTGCAACAATTGCGACGGCTCGTTCACGGTCACGACCGGCTCTGTCATGGAAAGCAGCCATGTCCCGCTGAATAAGTGGGTACTAGCCTATCGCCTCATGGCTGGCAGCAAAAAGGGTATCAGCGCTCACCAGCTTCACCGCACCATTGGCGTGACTTACAAGACGGCTTGGTTCATGGCCCATCGCATTCGCGAGTCCATGACGCCGGTAAACGATGAACCGCTAGGCGGTATCGGCATAGACGTTGAAGCCGATGAAACCTATTTCGGAGATAAGGACATTGTTACCAAGCGCACGAAACGCGGTAAGGCATTTCATTCCAGCAAGCGTTCGGTCGTGACCTTGGTAGAGCGTGGTGGCCCAGCACGTTCCTTCCACGTCGAGCGCGCGGATCAGGCTACTATTGGCAAAATCGTTGCAGCCAACGTGCATCGCAAGAGCCGCCTGCACACTGACGAAACGCACATATACGATGGCGCAAACGTCTCTGAGCATAGCAAGGTCACGCACACGCACTGCGAATATGCGCGTCGTGAAAAGAGTGGTGTTACAACCCATAGCAACACCGTCGAAAACTACTTCTCAGTGTTCAAGCGCGGCATGCGCGGAATTTATCAGCATTGCGGCGAGCAGCATTTGCACCGCTATCTGAGTGAGTTTGATTTTCGCTATTCGAACCGCACGGCTCTAGGCGTGAACGACACAGAGCGCGCGACACGCGCGATCAAAGGCGCGGAAGGAAAGCGGCTTACGTATCAAGAAACTCGTTCAGCGAAATAGGCTGGCGAGAAAATTGAGAACGCTTCGCCGCATCATGGAGATTTTGGACGCCTTTGAGCCGCGAGTTTTTTCTTGCGCTTGTTGCCAATCTTCATTGTGCTTTGCGGCTTGTAGGGCGTTGATAATGCGCGACGGAGCGCCTCGGTTGCGCGGCGCTCTGTTTCTTGATCGCTAAATGTTTCGTTTGGTTTCTGCGCCATTGTTTAATTCTTTACTGCCGAATTGCAGTAGGGATGAACAAGCTGAATGTTTTTATCATCGCCGGTTCCACCATCTGAAACTCGAACAATATGGTCATAGGAAACCGATTTTTTCGGGTTTAGCAAGCCCTTGCAAATTGGGCATTTGATTGCTGATGCGATTGAATCGCGAACAAATACCGTGGATTTTGTATCGTCCGAAACACTTGATGTTGAATTAATAACATCGGCGCTAAAAATCTGCCCTCTAATTCCTAAGTGGGCAATCGCGGCTTCTGGATTCACGTCTATTCCCGCATTGGATTGAGTTATAAGAAATCTAAAAAGATCATTCATTTTAGAGACTCGCTGACCTTTACTCATGTTCTGTAACAAAATTCCGATGAGAGATTTGTTTTCAATCAAGAATTTCTCAAGGCGCTCACGAGCGCGCGCGAACATTTTAAAGAATGCGCCATCGTTGCTGCGGAGCCTATCTGTAATTAATGCCGTCATTCCCAAAAACATAAAGCGACTATATTTTCCCCTCTCATTATAGAAATACACAGCAGGGTGCAGGCCGAGGCTGCCAGGCGAATTACCGGTAATTCTGTTCAAAACCTCTAACGCTCTTGTCAGTACAGCGATGGTCGACTCTCCAGCCGTATCATCAGCGTATTCATTTATTGATTTTGGAGGCTGATCTCTAGAGCGGATTCGCCTTAATCCGGCTCATATCCAGCGGCGGCGAAGAAGTTGGCGCATTCGGTCGGAGTGAAGGCCGGAATCAGGGTGCCGATTGTATCCCACAAGGCATCGACGGTCCGCTCGGCGGCCTTGCGTAACAGCGCCTTAAGCTTGGAGAAGGCGTTCTCGATCGGATTGAAGTCGGGGCTGTAGGGCGGCAAATAGAGGAGCGTTGCTCCGGCCGCCTCGATGGCGGTGCGCACACCGCGCCCCTTGTGGCTGCCGAGATTGTCCATGATCACGATGTCGCCGGGCTTAAGTTCGGGAACGAGCACCTGATCGACATAGGCCTGAAAGGCGTGACCGTTGATCGGCCCGTCGAGGACCATCGGCGCGACCATCCCAGCCAGGCGAAGCCCGGCGATGAATGTCGTCGTCCGCCAGTGGCCATGCGGGATGCCGGTGCGCAGTCGTTCGCCTTTCGGCGCGCGCCCGCGAAGCCGCGCCATGTTGGTCGAAGCCCATGTCTCGTCGATAAAGACCAGCCGTTCGGGATCAAGATCGGGCTGGCTGTCGAACCAAGCCTCGCGCCGCCTCACAATATCCGGGCGGTCCCGCTCCGTGGCGTGGGCGGTCTTTTTTTGTACGTCAGGCCGCAACGGTCGAGAAACGTCCACAGTGTCGCTCGAGCCGCGCGCACGCTGCGCTCGGCGAGAAGCCGCGCCAGCAACTCGCTGATCGTCAGGTCCGGGGTCGCCGCGATGAGGCCAAGAATATAATCGCGATGCGGATCGAGCTTGCAGCGCCGGGGCTGCCCCTGCTTGCGCGCCGTGCGTTCGCCGCTCTGGCGCGCCCGACGCACCCAGATAATGGCGGTGGCATCTCCGATGCCGAAGCGCGCTGCCGCCCGACGTGCCGGGGTTCCCGCCAACGCCGCATTGATCACACGGTCACGCAAATCCTGGCTGTAAGCTCGGGCCATGTGCCGCCTCCATCGCTGTCACAACAGAGGACTCGCACTGTTCGCCTGATTTGGGAATCCCACCTGAATCGAAAAACGACGAACGCGCTCTAGAGCCTGAAATTGTTAAAAACTCGATCAGCAGCGACAATGCATCTACCGGTGAAACCGACCCGCCAAGCGGCACATCAAGCGTTTTGAGAGGAATATCGGCTTCAGGCTCAAAAAGTAATTCATAAAAATCTTTAGCTAGACCTTCAGTTTCAGCTCTAGCTTCTTCTCCAAAACTAGACCAATATTTATGACCGCTTCCCGAGCGCAATATTGCACGCGCGCTGATTGCAATCGGCTTACGCCGATTTTGAATTAGCATTGTCTCGATGTCATCAAGTGGAGTCCCTTGCGAATTGATTTTGAAAAAAGACGTTTCGGCAACTGCGGCGCTACCCTGAACCCACTGCAAGGTAAGCGCGCGCGTGAAAAGTAATTTTGCTCGACGCGAGGCGTCAGAAGCTACCTTGCTCTCAACGAGATCGCGGAGCGATGAAAACCTGCCTATTCTTTCTTCAATAACTTTTCGGGACCGCTTCGCAGTACGCCTCTGATCATCTGAAATTTCGCCATTGTAAAATGCCAGAGACGCCGCCCCGTCTCCATAATCATCAAGCATCCATGCCCGTAACGCACTTAGTCGATGGCCCCCATCGATTACAAAAATGAACGTAGGGGATTTCCACAATATCAATGACGGAATGACTTCATTGTCTAAAAAGCTGGCTACAAACGTTGCTATTTGATCGGGACTCCAATGATTAGTCTCCCTCTGAAAATCTGGTTTTCGTAGCAATTTTAAAATTGGATTGTCAGACGCCAAATTGGAAATCGGAAAGTCCTGAAACAAATTCAATATATATTCCGCCTCCTGAATAGCAAAATCCGCGCGGGGGATCATCGCGTCCAAATTCACACGCCTGGCCATGTTGATACTTCCAGCGAGAGGGAACTGGAACCCAGTTTTCCCTTCCTCATCGCACGAGTCGAGCGCGCCGGTTGTGCTCTCAACAGATTCAAACTTCTCAGATAGGGGCCTATTCATAGTGTCCACCTATGTGAAAGGGATAATTTCGGGCCGGTCTGCAGCAGGTTTATAAGCCGATATTATGAAATTGTTCCTTGCGCGGAGGTTGGTCGTCCTGTAGGTTATAAGTCCTATAGGAGGTCGCCCATGTCCGTCATTGAAGTCGCCTATCGAATGCGCCGCGGGTTCCGGCAGTCGCGGGGTGCGCCATGAGCGGGGCCCAGCGTGGCGCCGCGCGCGCCAAGATGCACGCATCGCCGGCCCGCCCCGGTGAACCGCCGCAGCCGGAGATCGACGATTTTCGCGCCCGCCATCTTGCTTTGGCGCAACGGCAGATCACCACCGAATTCGGGTCCGCCAGCGTCACCGTCGACGAGGCCGAAAGCCCGCTCGCCTGGCTCGCGCGCCGGCACGGCCGCGACGGCCGCGCCTTGATCGAGCCGCAACAATTGCAGGCGGGCGAGCGGCTGCGCGCCGATTTCACCTGCGCCAATCTCATGCCGCGGACGACCTCCAACTGGGCGAACCCGCTTTCGAGCGGACGGCGCGGTGCCGGCGAAGGCGCCGCTGCCGCCACCGATGCGGCGATCGCCGCGCGCCAGCGCGTGCACCAGGCGCTCGACGCCGTCGGGCCGGAATTCGCCGGGCTGCTGCTCGACGTGTGCTGCTTCCTCAAGGGCCTGGCGGATGTCGAGCGCGAACGCACCTGGCCATTACGCTCCGCCAAAGTGGTGCTGCAACTTGCGCTCGACCGCTTGGCGCGCCATTACGGCTATGCGGCTGAGGCATACGGTCGCCACCACGCGGCGCTGCGCACCTGGCTGGCGCAGGGCGCGAATTTCAGCGTGGACGCGGAGTAGATTTACGCTGCCGCCGCCAGCGCCGCCTGCGCATCGTTGCGGATGCGCTCGACCATCGAGCGCAGGCCGTTCGAACGTTGCGGCGTCAGATGCTCGCGCAGACCGAGGCGGTCGAACACGCCGATCGCGTCGGTGGCCAGGATCTCGCGCGCGGGCTTGCCGGAATAGAGCGCGAACAGAATGGCGATGAGGCCGCGCACGATATGGGCGTCGCTGTCGCCGTCGAATGAGAGCCGCGGACCGGCGCCGCCGTCCGGTTCGACGTGACTGACCAGCCAGACCTGGCTGGCGCAACCGCGCACCTTGTTGGTTTCGTTGTGGGCGGCGTCCGCCAGCGGCGCCAGCGTGCGGCCGAGCTCGATGACATAGCGGTAGCGGTCGTCCCACTCGTCGAGCAGTTCGAAATTCTCGATGATCTCGTCGATTGCGGTCATGGCGCCAATTCTGAAAATGCCGGTCCGGTCGGGTCGATGGTAGATATATAGGGCCATCCGCGCCGATGGCCAAAAAAGTCAAGCCGGAACGATATTAGGGAGCCAACGCGGCGGAAACGCTGCAAATCCGCGGGTTTTAGGCCGACGGGCGGCCGGCGCGGGCTTCCCGGCGCGGCGGCAGCGGAACCGGCGCGTGCCAGGCCGGCCGCACGTCGGACGTCGTCAACGTGCCGCGCTCGCGCTCGGAAACCTTGACCGTCCTGGCCGTCGTCTTGGCAGCAGTCTTGTCGGTGGTCTTGGTGATCGTCTTGTCGGTGGTGTCGGCGATCTGGGTGGAGATGAAGTGGTAGAGGGTGAGGGCGCCCGCCTCTGCCTTGTGGCCGATGGCGCTCGCCACCTTGCCGCCAACCGTGCAAGCATTGGGCTGGCGATCGCAGAAGCCGCGCACGTCCGACACCGCTGCGCTGGCGAGGGTCACCGCTTCCGTCGCATTGATGTGCGCATCCGGCGCGCCGGCGCGCTGGCCGTTGCTCGGCAACAGCACGCAAACGACGCCCAACCAAAATGCCATGCGCAACAAGAAGAACATGATCAAACTCGTTTCCCCGCCGGCCTTTCCGCCGCCTTTGAACTAAAGCCTAGCAGATGGGCCTGAACCTGTCGTTGGCGTTGTCGCGACGTTTTTGGGCAATTTCAACGCGAATACGCGGCGAATTTTCCTTAAATTTGAGAAGCCGGCATTTGATTCAAATTTTATAATTCCACATTTGGGCCGAAACGGTCTGCACCGCGGCGCTGATGGTTACCGCTGCGATAACGCGGCGGCCCCTCGACCCGCGCGAGCCGCCGAACGGCAACTGAAATTTCACCATGCGCGGCGAATGCGGGTCCGCCCTGTATCGGAATGGCGCGTTGACGCCGCCGATCGGCCCGCCAGCGCCGTCGCCTTAGCGTTCGCTTAAGTGGGGTTCCGCTAGGATTTCATTTGAAAAAGGGACGCGTCTATAACGTCAGGACGTGGGACAGGGATCGTGAGCTTCCTCACGCCAGTGTGGAACTATGTCGACGCCTTGGTGTACCCGGCAGCGCAGGGAGACGCGCTGACCGCGGCACGCCATCGCGCCTTCATCGCGCCGCGCCTGCTCGGCAGCCTGCTGGCGCTGGCGAGCTTCCCGATCTATCTCGCCTTCCGCGGCGTACCCAGCCTGCTTGAGATCGGTGTCTTCGCCTGGCTGGTGGCGCCGATTCTGTCCGCCTATTTCCTCTCGCGCACCGGCCGCTACGACAGCGCCCATGTGCTGTCGTCTCTCGCCCTCACCGGGCTGGTGGCGACGGTCGCCTGGCGCACCGGCGGCATCGGCTCCTTCGCAGCGATCTGGCTGGTGGTGGTGCCGCTGGAAGCAGCCCTTTCGGCCTCGCGCCGCGTGGTCGCGGTCGCGTCGACCTTCGCGCTCGCCGCTGCCGGACTTCTGGTGGTGCTCACTGCCCTCAATATGCTGCCGCCGCCGGCCACCATCGCCACCGAGCGGGGGGCGCTGGCCGCGCTCGGCATCATCTCCGCCGCGCTCTATGCCACCGGCCTTGCGCTGGGCGCCGAACAGCTCGCGCGCACCAGCTTCTGGCTGCTCTATGCCGAGGAGGACCGTTACCGGTTGCTGGCGCGCAATATGACCGACGTCATTACCCGACACGGCCGCAACGGCGCGGTGCTGTTCGTGTCGCCGGCGGCCGAGCAACTGTTCGGCCTGCGCGCCGGTGAATTGATGGGCCATGGTCTGTTCGACCGGGTGCATGTCGCCGACCGGCCCGCTTATCTCACCGCGCTCACCGACGCCGCGGCGCTTGGTGAGGACCGCTCGGTCGAATTCCGCATCCGCCGCGACGGCGGCGAGGCCATCGATCATTTCATGTGGATCGAAATGCGCTGCCGGCCGCTCGACCAGATGACCGGTGACGGCGCCGAAAGCGAACGCGAAGTGGTCGCGGTGCTGCGCGACGTCAGCGAGCGCAAGATGCAAGAAGACGCGCTCGAAGTCGCGCGCAAGGAATCCGAGCGCGCCAATGCCGCCAAGAGCCGCTTCCTCGCCACCATGAGCCACGAGCTGCGCACGCCGCTGAACGCCATCATCGGCTTCTCCGACATGCTGAGCAACGACACCATCGCGCTGGATGCCGCGCGGCAGAAGGAATATGCGCGGCTGATCAACGAATCCGGTTGCCACCTGCTGTCGGTGGTCAACGGCATCCTCGACATGTCGAAAATGGAGACCGGCAATTTCCAGATCACGCCGGAGCCCTTCGCGCCGGCGCAGACGATCGGCGGTTGCTGCGATATCCTGGCGTTGAAGGCACGCGAGGCCGGAGTCGAGCTCAAGACCCGCATCGCCGGTTCGCTGCCCGAACTGGTGGCGGACCGCCGCGCGCTCAATCAGATCCTGATCAATCTCATCTCCAACGCCATCAAGTTCACCCCGCGCGGCGGCCGGGTCACGGTCAGCGCCGTCGGCGACGGACCCAAGCTGGCCATTACCGTCGAGGATACCGGCGTCGGCATCGGCGAGGACGATCTGCCGCGGCTGGGCGAGGCCTTCTTCCAGGCGCGTGCTTCCTATGATCGACGGCACGACGGCTCCGGCCTGGGGCTGTCGATCGTCAAGGGCCTGGTGCACCTGCATGGCGGTGACATGGAGATCCGCAGCCGCTTGAACGAAGGCACGCGGGTGACCGTGCGGCTGCCGTTCGATTGCGAGATTGGCCGGCCGGCCGATCCGATCAAGCTGGTGACCGAGCGAGCCGGCGAGCTCGCCGACATCGCCAATTTGCGGGTGAAGAAAAGTGCGTAAGCCGCGGCAAAACGCGCAGACGGCGGTGGTCGCGCGCGGCCGCGTTGGCGCTGCGATCATGCAGCACCCGCGCGAGTTCGTCGCGTTCATCGTGGCGACGGCAGCGATCGCGACTATTTTCGTCAATGCCCTGTTCCTGCAGCGCGGTCCGCACCCGGCGCCGATCTTTGCCACGCGGCCGCTGGCGAGCGCGGTTGCGCCGCAGTCGCAGAGCCGCACTCAGCTCGTCGCCGATATCCAGCGGGCGCTTGCGCACAAGGGCTTCTATGGCGGCGCGGTCGACGGCATTTGGGGCGCCGGGACCGACGGCGCCGTGCGCGACTTCGCGCAGGCTGCCGGGCTGAAGATCCCGTCGGAGGCGAGCGACCGCCTGTTGCGAGCGATTACGGCCGCCAAGGTGCGGGCGGCGCCCAAGCAGCCCGTGCGCAATGATCCCATCGCGCAATTGCTGGCGCCCTCGCAGCAAGTGCTGGCGATCCAGCGCGCGCTCACCGATTTCGGCTACGGCCAGATCAAGCCGACCGGGGTCTATGATCCCGACACCCGCGCGGCGATCGAAAAGTTCGAGCGCGATCGCAAGCTGCCGGTGACCGGCCGCATCTCCGAGCCCTTCGTGCGCGAGCTCGCGGCCATGACCGGCCGGCCGCTGGAGTAGGCAAAGCGCTTCGTGCTAGGCACGCGCCATGCGCTTGAAATCCGGAATCTGGGTCGCGGCCTATCTGCGCCGCTGCGGCGTGGAAGGCGCCTTCGCCGCGGTGCGCCGGCGCGGCGCCGATGAGGCCGGCGCGGTGTTCATCCTGGTCAACCGGCTCGACGGTACGGCGACGCTCTACGGCCCGGCATCGCAGTCGCTGTTCGACGAGGCGCAACCGTCCGACCGCATGTTCACCGCCGTGCTCGGCGGCAAGGCGCCGGTCGCCGAGGCCGATGCCGAAGCCCGCATCGCGCGCGAGATCAAATTCGATCCCGACGTCTGGGTGATCGAGGTCGAGGATCGCGCCGGCCGGCATTTCCTCGATCAGGTGGTGGGGTGACCGACCTCAGCGTGCGCCGGATCGGAAACGCACCGCCGGGATATCGCGACTTTGGCCCGCCTGGCGTGTCGTGCTCGCCGCCGAACGCGCGCTATGGCGCTCGTCGTCATAGAGCTGTGGTGCGTGCACCGGGCGCCGCCGCGCAGCGTTGCCACGCCAGATCGTCAGCATGCGTCCGGCGCTGGCGAACGTGATCTCGTCGTAAAGCCGCGCCAGGTCATAGACGCGCTCGACCGACTGTCCGATCACCGGGTTGAGGAACAAGAGGATACGCTGCAGCACGGCGGCCTTCATGCCGAGCGCCCGGGCGGCCACCACGATGGGCTCGCCGGAATGATCGCGCACGATGCGCGCGGCGATCTCGTGGCCGATGCTCAAGGCGCTTTCCAGCAGGTGCGTGAATTCGGGCAGGTTGCGTGTCAGCGCCGCGGCTTCCAGGCGGCGCAGCATTTCGTTGGAGGCCGGTGCCGGCGGCTGCGTGGCCGGCCCGACCACGGCATCGAGATTGGTCAGGATCAGCCGGCGTTCGTCGCTGCCGGTCATGAAGAACAGCGTGGCGAGATCGTCCGGCGCGGCGACCGGCGGCTTGGCCGGCGGCGCCGGGGGAGCGGCCTCGGCGTCCAGCCGGCGCAATACCGCTTCGGGTGCCGCCGGATAGTGCGACAGGCGCGCGGCGACCGTCGCACGGGTTGCCGCGTCCACCGTCTCGATCAGGCCGAGCGCGAGCTCGACATATTGGGTTTCTTCCTCGGCGCTGTGGGCCGACTTCTGCACATAGAGGTCGGTCAGCACACGCAGCAGTGTCGGGCGAATATCGACGCCGTCCCGGCAGGCGAGATCAAGCAGGCCGTCGAGCGGCGGATAGGCAGTGGAATTCAACATGGCGGCAACGCATTACTGACATGACATGCCGCACATTAGTGCGATCCCGTTAGCAGAGCGTTAACCTTGCACGCCCTTTAATTGCGGCAAGGCGCCGATCTGGCAGGTCGCCGCGCATGGTCTCGTGCAGTAGGAATTGCGTTTCGAAATTGATCATGCGCTAGCAAAATCAGCGGCCGAGTGCCGGGGCGGAAAAGGGGACTGCAATGGGCGAAGTCATCCGATTTCCCGACGAGGCCGGCACGCTGCGCGGCGGCAGATACGCCGACGGCAATACTGAACCGGCGACCGTCATCATCCTTCCAGTGATCCGCATCGAGCGCGACCCGGATGGGTCGGAAGGGCATTCGCATTCGGGCAGTGGGGCCGGTCGTCGGCGCCGCCGGCGCCTGGCACGCTGATCCAAACTGGCCACCGGAAATCCAATGCCCCTCATGCCGCTGCCGCCGAGGCGGGGCTTCTCGTGGCGCCGGCCCTTGGTCGGGTTCTTCGCGGCAGCGCTGGTCGCCGGTTGCGCCAATGGCGACTTCCAGGAAGTGCGCCCCGAACTGGTGAGCGACAATATCCACGATTGGGTCGGCCGCGAGGCGATCGCCGGGCAGCGGACCGCGCCGTCGCGCTATGAGCTGACCGACGACGAGCGGGCGCTGCGCGATCTCGCCTATCCGCTGATCGAGCCGCCATATGACCGCCAGCAGTGGTATTCGATCGCCGGCGAATATGGCGTGCTCCGCGCCGCTCACGGGGCGCGGTTCGACCGCGCGGCCTATTGGAACCGGCTTATGGGATCGCGCTATCGCTCGCCCTCGGCGCGCTACGCCCAGCTTGCCGACGACATCCGCAACGATACGACGCGGCTGCCGCAATTCTTCGACACCGCCGCGCGCGTGCTCGATATCGACGGTAAGCGCCGCCGCAGCCTGGCGTTCATCGCGCAAGTCTCGCCCTATGAGCGCGAGAATGCTTTGCGGCGCACCCAGGAAAACGCGGCGATCGTGGCGCTGGTGCGCGGCACGTTGGCCGAACGAGTCGCCGGCTATCGTTTTGCGCTCGAGCGGCTGGTGATCTCGACGCCGGCGACGCCGGCCGCCGATGTCGAGCGCGACATCAATCATCTGCAGGCGCTGATCGCCTATTATCGCACGCATCGCCTGCCCGGCGTGGTACGCGAGCAAAGCCTGGCATCGGTGCGCTGATGTCGCCGCGAACGCCGCAGCGCGGCGCGATACCCGCCGCGACGCGGATCGAGTTTTGCCGAAGAGACGGGGCCATCCGCCTCACGTCGCGTTAACGACTTGGAAACCATCGATTAACTGCGGGGAAATGGCCAGAGGATACCGTGTCGGCCGGGAGGATCGCCGCTTCATGATCAAGAGCTCATTATTCCCCGTCTCCAGAGGGGGCTGGTGGCTGGTCGGTCTCGCCGGGCTCGTGGCCTTCGTGGCGAGCTTCGGCGCGCTGACATTATTTGGCGCCGGCTGGTCCCGCGCCATCGTCCCCGCCGCGTCCGAAACGGTTCTCACCTTCGTCGCCGCCGCGATGATCGCTCATATCGCGATGAGCCTTGTCGGCGTTGCGCTGACGCGGCGTCAGCGACAGGAAAACGAGCAAATGCGCACCGCGCTGAACAGCATGGCGCAGGGATTGTGCATGTTCGACGCCGCGGAACGGCTGGTGGTCTGCAACGCGCAATATTCCGAAATGTACGGGCTGACGCCGGCCGACGTGCGGCCGGGCTCGACGCTGACCGAAGTGCTGACGCGACGGGTCGCCAAGGGTACGTTTTCGCGCGACCCCGAACAGTACCGCAAAGAGTTTCTCGGTGAAGTACGCCGGGGCCGGACCATCACGCACGAGGTCAAGTCGACCGGCGGACGCCTGCTGCTGGTGACCAACCATCCGATGCAGGGCGGCGGCTGGATCGGCACGCACGAAGACGTCACCGACCAGCGGCGTGCCGAGCAGGAACGAATTGTCATGCAGCAGCAGGAGGAGCGCCGCGCGGCGGTCGAGAGCGCCATTGCGGCTTTCCATACGCGTTGTGAAAAGCTGCTGCAGACCGTATCCGACAGCACCAACGAAATGCGCTCGACGGCGGCGGAATTGATGAGCGCCGCGGGCGATACCTCGCAACAGATCGAAAGCGCGGTGCATACCTCGCATGAAGCGTCGTCGAACGTCGAGACCGCCGCCGCCGCCGCCAGTGAAATGTCGGCCTCGATCGGAGAGATTGCGCGGCGGCTGAGCCAAAGCGCCGAGGTGGTTCGGCAAACGGTCGGCGAAGCCAAGGCCACCAATCGGGATATCGATGCTTTGGCGCAGGCCGCGCAGAAGATCGGCGATGTCATCAAATTGATCCGCGGTATCGCCGAACAGACCAATCTGCTCGCGCTCAACGCCACGATCGAGGCGGCGCGCGCCGGCGAGGCCGGCCGCGGCTTCTCGGTGGTGGCTTCCGAGGTGAAGTCGCTTGCGGTGCAGACCGCGACGGCGACCGAGGATATTTCGACGCAGATCGCGGAAGTGCAGAACTCGACGCAGAAGGCGGTGGAGGCGATCGGACGCATTACCCAGCGCATGGGCGAGATCGACAATTTCACGTCCGCCGTCGGCGATTTGGTGCAGGAGCAGAGCATCGCCACCGACGAGATATCGCATAACGTGGTCAGCGCCGCCGGCGGCGCGAAATTGGTGGTGACGGTGCTGAGCGAAGTGGTGGCCGCCACCGCCAAGGCGCAACATTCGGCGCAGACCGTGCTGACCGCGTCGGAGTCGGTCAAGGAGGCGGCGGCGAACCTGCGCAGCGAAGTCGAAAGCTTCCTGGTCAAGGTCGCGGTCTAACCGCAGTCGTTCGCCGGCCGGCGCGAAAATCAATTTCCCTCACGGAAGCGCCGGAATGGCCGGCGCGGCAAGGTCGCGATCCCAGGGCGGGATCGCGGCGAAACGCTCGATCAGGAAGTCGATGAAGGCGCGCAGTTTCGCCGCCGGATTCCGCTCGGGCAGATACACCGCATAGATGCCGCCGAACTCCACCGTCGGCTGGTCGAGCGTGAGCGCGACTAGCGTGCCGGCACGCAGGTCGTCGGCGACGACGAAGCTCGGTTGGTAGATGATCCCTTGTCCGGCGACGGCGGCGGCGCGCAGCACGTCGCCATTGTTGGCGCGCAGATTGCCGGCGATCGCGACCGTTGCCTCGCCGCGCCCGCCGAAGGTCCAGCGGTCGGCGCCGGTGAGGCGCGACAGCGTGTAGCCAAGGCAATTGTGCCGGGCGAGGTCTGCCACGGTTTGCGGCGTGCCGTGTGCGGCGAGATAGGCCGGTGCCGCGGCAAGCACGGTGCGGCAGGGCGCCAGGCGGCGGGCGATGAGGCTGGAGTCGCTCAGGCTGCCGATGCGTAATGCCAGATCCCAGCCTTCCTCGGCCAGATCGACCAGCCGATCGTTGAGACCGATCTCGACCTGGACGCCGGGGTGGCGGTGCGCGAATTCACACAACAGTGGCGCGATCTGCCGGGCGCCGAATGAAACAGGCGCGTTGATACGCAGGAGGCCGCGCGGCTCGAAACGGTCGGAGGAGACCGCGCTATCGGCCGCCTCCAAGTCGGACAGGATCCGCTCGGCGGATTCCAGATAGCTGCGGCCGGCTTCCGTGATCGACAGCCGCCGCGTGCTGCGGTGGAAGAGCTTGACGCCGAGGCGCTTTTCCAGCGCCGCGATGTGTTTTGTGACCATGGTCTGCGACAGGGCCAGGGCGCGCGCGGCAGCGGACAGGCTGCCGGCGGAAGCAACCTTGGTGAAGACAGTCAGACTGGTGAAACGATCGAGCATGGCCTAATTCACTCTATCAGTATGAGTTGTATTTCAATATAGCATTATTATCAAACCAGTAGGGATAGAAGATATAGCGGCCATGGAAACCAGGAGATGGCCATGACCGATCCCCGTACCGCCCCCTATGCCGCACTACTGCTCCGCCTCGCCCTCGGCGGGCTCTTTCTGGCCCATGCCGGGCTCAAGCTCTTCGTCTTCACCCCGGCCGGCACGGCACAGTTTTTCGCCAGCGTCGGACTGCCGCCGGTGCTCGCCTATGTTGTCATGACGGCGGAAGTGGTCGGCGGCGTCGCGCTGCTAGCCGGCCTGTGGACGCGTGTCATCGCGCTGGCGCTGACGCCGATCCTGCTCGGCGCCATCGTCACCGTGCACGGCCCGGCCGGCTTCTTCTTCACCAACGCCAATGGTGGCTGGGAGTATCCGGCGTTCTGGATTGTCGCCCTGTTTGTGCAGTCGCTGCTCGGAGATGGCGCCTTCGCACTCAGCCCAACGCGCCATCAGATCGCGGTCGGCCAACTCGCCGGCATCCGCTCACGTTAAACCGTGCGGCGAGGCTGCCGCGGCAGCCTCGCACCGCACCTAAAGGAGACGACAATGCCGATGCCCAGTCTGTTTCTGTCGCATGGCGCGCCGACCTTGCCGCTGACCGACACGCCGGCGCGCGCTTTTCTCAGCGGCCTCGGCCAGCGCCTCGATCGGCCCCGCGCCATCCTCGTCGTTTCGGCGCACTGGGAGACGGCGCGGCCGGCGGTGAACGCGGTCGAATGGAACGAGACCATCCACGATTTCTACGGCTTTCCGCGTCCGCTCTACGATATGCGCTATCCGGCGCCCGGTTCGCCGACGCTTGCGACGCGCGTTGCTGAATTGCTGCGCGATGCCGGGATTGCCTGCGACATCGACCGCGCGCGCGGGCTCGACCACGGCGCCTGGGTGCCGCTGTCGCTGATGTATCCCGCCGCCGATATCCCGGTGCTGCAGCTCTCGGTACAGCCGCATCTCGGCCCCGCGCATCACCTGCGCATCGGTCGCTTGCTGGCACCGCTGCGGAACGACGGCGTGCTGATCGTCGGCAGTGGCAGCTTCACGCACGACCTGTCCGAGTTCCGTGGTCACGGACCCAATGATCCGGCGCCGGACTGGGTGAACAGCTTCGCCGATTGGTTCGACGCGGCGCTAAGCGAGCATCGCTTGGCCGATACGCTCGACTACCGCCGCCAAGCGCCCTTCGCGGTCAAGAACCACCCGAGCGAAGAGCATCTGTTGCCGCTTTACGTGGCGCTGGGCGCCGCCGGCGAAGAGCCGATCGCCCGGCGGCTGCACGCCAGCGCGACCTATAGCGTGCTGCGCATGGATGTTTATGCGTTCGGCGGCGCGGAGATCAGCGTCCAAAGCCCGCCGTTGTCGGCAGCCACAGTGCCAAGCCCGGCCACGCCCATACCGTCAGCAGTCCGAGGATGAGTAGGACGACATAGGGCGCCGAGCCGCGGATGATGTCGCCCAGCGGCGCCTGGGTGATGCCCTTGATGACGAACAGGTTCATGCCGACCGGCGGCGTGATCAGCGCCAGCTCGAGATTGATCATCAGCATCACGCCGTACCAGACCGGATTGATGTGCAGGTCCGACAGCGCGGGCAGGATGATCGGGGTGGTGATGAGGATGATCGCGATCGTTTCCAGGAACATGCCAAGGACGAAGATCACCGCCATCACCGCGAACAGGAATCCCGCCTGCGACAGGCCCAGCATGCTCACCGCTTCCATGATCTGGTTGGGCAGGCGGATGATGGTGATGGCGTGGCCGAACAGGCCGGCCGCCGCGATGATCATGAACAACATGGCGCTGGTGCGCATGGTGTCGATTGCGCAGTCGAACAAGTCGCGCAGGGCGACATTGCGGTAGACCAGGATGGCGACCAGGAGCGCGTAGACCGCGCCGACCGCGGCCGCTTCCGCCGCGGTGAAGACGCCGAGATAGATGCCGCCGAGCACGAGCGGCGGCATCAGTACCGCCCAGATCGAGCCGCGCAAGGCGCGCGCGACCTCCGTCCAGCCGCACCAGCCTTGCCTGTGCGTTTCGCCATGCGCCGTCGCCTGCGCCCAGCTGAACACGCCGAACACGGCGGCCATGAGCAGACCGGGGATCAGGCCGGCGAGGAACAGCGCGCCGATCGATGCATTGGTGACGATGGCGTAGAGGATCATCGGGCCGGACGGGGGGATCAGGATGCCCAGGGTGCCGCCGGCGGCGATGACGCCATAGGCGTCGCGCGGGCGATAGCCGAAGCGCTGCATCTGCGGGATGGCGATGGCGCCGATGGTCAGCGCGGTGGCGACGGACGAGCCGGAGATGGTGGCGAAGATGGAGCAGGACAGGATGGTGGCAAAGCCCAGTCCGCCGTCGACATGGCCGACCAGCTTGTTGGCCATGTCGTAGAGGTCGTCGACCACCTTGGCCTTGATCATGACATGGGCCATGAAGGCGAACATGGGGATGGTGGCCAGCAACGGGTCGTTGAGCGTGGAGAACACGGTGTCCGCCATGCTCATGATGTTGTGCTCGAACACCGCCATCACCGCGAGCGACATCAGCCCCAAGGCGGCGAAGATCGGCATGCCGGTGAGCAACAACACGACCAGCAGCACCAGGATGACGACAATGGTCATTGTGGGCGGCCCGCAACCGCGGCGGCGAACTTGGCGACGGAAACGAGCAGCAGCAGCAGGGCGCCGGCCAGCATCGCCGATTGCGGCAGCCACATCGGGATCTGCAGGTCGCCGGGCGAATAGGCCTGGAACGAATAGGAAAACGACACCGTGCGCCAGGCGGTGACCAGCAGCACCAGCGAGAACAACGCCACCGCGGCATAGCCAAAGGCGGCGAGCACGCGTTGCAACGACACCGGCACTTTGTTGGTGATCAGGTCGACGCTGATGTGATCGTTGCGGCGCAAGGCGTCGGCGGCGCCGGCCATGACGATGGCGACGACCAGGAAGCCGATCTGCTCGTCGATGCCGCGAATGGGGCTTTGCAGGACATAGCGGCAGATGACGGCGATGGCGGTCAGCCCCAGGATGTAGACGATGACCAGCGCGCCGACCACGCCGCCCATCCAGACGACGCGGTCAATCAAGCTTTGCGGCATCGAGGAGGCGCGCGGCGCCTCGCCCGATCCTGGCCCGTCGGACGACGCCATGGCTGGCGCTATTTCAGCTTGTCGACCAGCTCCAGCAGCTTCTTGCCCTCGGCGCCGGTCTGCTTGGCAAAGCCCGCATCGAAGGCCGGCCGCATGGCGGCCTTGAAGGCGGCGTTTTCCGCGTCAGTGGCGATATGCAGCGTGACGCCCTTGGCGGTCAGTTCGGCCGGCGCGTCCTTGATCGCCTCCTGCGCGGCGTCGATCGCCCAGCCGGAGGCTTCCGCGCCCGCCTGCTTGAGCGCGGCCTTCGCCTTGTCGCTCAGCCCGTTATAGAAGGCCGGATTGACGTAGCCGTGGAAATAGACGGAGAGCACCGGCGTCACCGTCATGAATTTCTGCACCTCGAAATATTTGCGCGCGTAAGCCGCCGCCACGTCGGTCAGGCCGGCATCGATCACGCCGGTGGCCAGCGCCTGATAGACCTGGCTGCCGGGCAAAGTGGTCGGCACCGCGTCCATGGCGGCGAGCGAATCGTCGAACGGGCGGCCGATGCCGCGGATCTTGACGCCCTTGAAATCGGCCGGCGCGATCAGCGGCTTCTTGCTCGAGGTGAACACGTCGGAATTGGTCTGGAACAGCCAGACCACGTTGGTCACGCCTTTCTCGGCGAGCTTCTTTTCAAGAAATTGCGCGGCCTCCGAGGTCGGCCATTTGCGCCAGGACTCGAGCTTCGACATCGAATAGGGCGCCAGCGTCACGTTCATCAGCGGCAGCGTCTTGCCCCACTGGAAATTGACCGAGAAGGCGCATTCGATGTCGCCCTTGGCGACCGCGAGGATATTGGCATTGGCCTTGACCAGGCTGCTGGCGCCGAACACCTGCACGGTGAGGTCGCCGCCGGACAGCGTGTCGATTTCCTTGGCCCAGCGATCGATCACCTTGGCGATGTGATGCGCCGGCGGCAATTGATGGCTGCAGCGCATCACCGACTTCGCCTGCGCGATGCCCGTTGCCGACACGCCCAGCGCCAGCGTCGCGGCGGCGATTACCAGTTTCCTCATCGTTTCCTCCCCACGCTTGATTATTGAGACTGATGCATTCTCGACGACGTGTCACGGGTCTGCGGCGCATGGCTGCGTGCTGCGTCGCGCCCAGGACAGGCACCTCAAGTTAAAGCAGTTCCGATTTAAGTTGAATCGCGGCTCGACACGGCCTTCACCTCTCCCTTGGGTGGCGACGGCATTCACACATCTCGCGCTTAATTGCGAAAGGTGACGCAGGCTGCGTCCCTCCCCCCGCGAAGCGGTGGGGAGGGTCGATCCCCATCGCGAGTGCGATGGGGATCGGGGTGGGGGGCTTCTTCGTAAAGTCCGCCCTTGCATTGTGGCGAGGCCGCTGCCCCCCACCCCCGACCCCTCCCCACCACGCGCTGACGCGCGCGGGGGGAGGGGAGCGGAGACGCCATGCGTACTCAACGAATGTATGAATCTCGCAGCCTGGGGGGAGAGGTCGGCGAGCGAAGCTCGCCGGGTGACGGGGAACGCACGAGCGCCTGTGCTCATGGCGCTCACTGCCGCCACTCGCCGAAGGGCGGCAGGCCGGCGCGGGCGAGCCCGCCATAGAGTGTTTCATCCGGCATCGCCTGGTGCGCAATGGCGCGCACGGCGGTCAGCGCGGCAAGGTCGATGCCGGTGGCAAAGCCCTTGGTCTCGCACAGATAGACCAGGTCCTCGAAAACGATATTGCCGGTGGCGCCGGGCGCGAAGGGGCAGCCGCCCAGCCCGCCGAGCGAGCCGTCGAGCACGCGCGCGCCGGCATCGAGCGCGGCCGCCGCATTGGCGATGCCCATGCCGCGGGTGTCGTGCAGATGCACGATGTAAGGACGCTTGCCGCACAGCGCGGTCATCCGCGTTGCCAGCCGTTCGACCTGGCGCGGTCCGGCAAAGCCGACCGTGTCGGCCAGTCCGATCACATCGGCGCCGGCATGCAGGCAGCGCTCGGCCAGGCGGATCACCTCGTCGGGCTCGACCTTGCCGGCGAGCGAGCAGCCGAAGGCCATCGACAGGCCGACATTGACCACGGGTTTGGTCGTTGACGCATCGCGCATGGCGACGACCTCGCCGACCAGGCGGATGGCGTCCGCGCGCGAGCGGCGCGCATTGGCCTGGCTGTGTTCCTCGGTGGCGGAGACGACGCAGACGATCTCGTCGAGCGGCGTCGTCAGCGCGTCGGTGGCGCCGCGTTCGTTGAGCGCCAGCGCCGAGGAGAAGGCGCCCGGCAATTCGGCGACGAGCGCAATGAGCTCGCGCACATCGGCGAACTGCGGCATGCGCGCCGCCGGCAGGAACGAGCCGACCTCGAAATGGCGCACGCCGGCGGCATATTCCTGGCGGATCCATTCGCGCTTGGCGGCGGTCGACGGGAAGGATTTAACGAGCTGCAAGCCGTCGCGCAGGCCCACCTCGCGCAGCGTGACGCGGTCGTGCGGATAAAGGTGCATCAGGTCGGCCATCAGGCGTTCTTTCCCGGCGCGCCGGCTTTGCCCGCGATATCGAGCCCCAATTCACCCAAGACGTCCGCGGTATCCGCCCCGATCGCCGGGACGTCGAAGTCCTGCGGCGTCAGCGGCAGGCCGTCCACCTCGAAGGGCAGGCCGGGCGCGCGGAACGAGCGGCCCCCGGGCGCCCGCGACGGCAACAGTCCGCCCGGACGATTGACGTGCGGATCGTCATACATCTCGGCCGGCCGGGCGACCGGCGAAAACGGAATGCCGATGCTCTCCAGCGCGGCGGTGAGATCGTGCGAGTCGCGCGCGGCAATCGCCTGCGCGATGACCGGCATGGTCCAGGCGCGCGCGGCGATCTGATCGCGGCGGTTCTGCAGCCGCGGATCGACGAGGAACTGGCCGAGCCCGAGCGCGCCGCACAGGCTTTTCCATTGTCCTTCGGTGACGGCGCCGACAAACAGCGGCTTGCCGTCGCGGGTGGTGAAGATGTCGTAGACCGGCCAGGAGAATTTCCGTTCCGGCATCGGCGGCGCCTCTTCGCCTTCGAGATCGAACTGCACCATGTGCTGGGCGATCAGCAGCAGACAGTTCTCGAACAGGCCGATGCGGATGGTCTGGCCCACCTCGGAGTCGCGCCGGTCATACAGGCTCGCCACCACGGCGAAGGCGCCGAACAGTCCGGCCATGATGTCGTTGGCCGAGGAGCCGATGCGCAGCGGCCGGCCGGTCGGCCCGGTCATATAGGCCATGCCGGTCATCATCTGCACGACCTCGTCCATCGCCGTGCGGTTTTCGTAAGGCCCGTGCAGGAAGCCCTTGCAGGAGGCGACGATCAGCTTGGGAAATTTCGCGCGCAGCGTCTCGGCATCGAAGCCCATCTTCTGCAGCGAGACGTCGCGGAAATTCTCGACGAAGACGTCCGCGCTGGCGAGCAGCCGCTCCAGCGCGGCGCGCCCCTCTGCCGTCGCGGTGTCGAGCACGACGGATTTCTTGCCGCGATTGAAGGTGGGGAAGAAGGCGCAGCCCATGCCGCTCAAATTGCGCGTCTTGTCGCCGTCCGGCGGCTCGACCTTGATCACCTCGGCGCCGAGGAAGGCGAGGAACATGCCGCAGGACGGACCCATGATCATGTGGGTCATCTCGACGACGCGGATCCCGGCAAGTGGGCTGAAAGTCGAACTCATCGGCGCGCGCGCTCCCTTGGGCCGCAAGACCTAACATTGCCGATGGCGGGCAACAATCCATATCCCTATATCCGTCACCCTGAGGTGCGAGCGGAGCGAGCCTCGAAGGATGATGGCCCGGGCCGTCCATCCTTCGAGGCCCGCGCTGCGCGCGGGCGCCTCAGGATGACGGGGACGGATTGGGAATTGCTGGCGATGGCTGTATTTCGCGCGCAACATGCTGCCGGCCGGGAAGCGGAGAAAATCGAGGTGTTGACGATGGAGTTCCGCGAGCGGAGGGATTGACCGCCAATTTCGCGAAATCCACCCTCGGGCACACCGGAAGTGCGACCCGGGGGGCGCGATCATGGCTATTGCGACTTCTTGCTTGTTAATCCGCCTAGGAGCTTGAAATGAACGTCGCAAACTCTGTGCGTAAAGCCATTGATGACTGGGGGCAGGGCGAACTTGATTCCGCAATGCTTCACGCCTGCAATGCGGTCGACGGTACTGCGCGTAAGCTTTATCCGAGTCTTGGAAATAAGAAGCGTTTCACTCGCTGCCTACGCGAGAACTTCGAAATTCTTGGACCAATGGGTGCGCCTGGAATTGACTTGGTCCAAACACGGTTCCCCGTCACCGTTCACGAACCAACGGCGCCTGGTGGAAAGCCTGACATTGCTGATGTTCTCTACGGTATCCACCGGTGCTGCCATGCACATGGGGATGAGCTTCCGGATGGCTTTGCACTTATTCAGGATGCCGCAGGACCAATTCGACGCACCCGAATGGTAATCGAGCGAGGAAAGATTCGCATCAGCGATCGAATAATTTTTGGACTTCTTGCAGTCGCTGTTCTTTCGGCGGCGAACCAGGATCTGACCGATCCAAAACTGGATGGTTACTATCTTACTTTTGGCGCCTCGCCCAAACTTATGATCAACGATTGGTGGGGGCGAGCGGGCGAGTTTCCGGCAATCGCCGCTCAAGACCCGACACCAATGGTGAAGCTCGATTTCGGAAACTGGGTGTGTTGAAGAAAGCGTAGTTGAAGCAAGCGTAGCCCGGATGGATCGCAGCAAGTAGCCCGGATGAAGCGCAGCGCAATCCGGGGGCTCTGCATTACCATTCCCGGATTTCACTTCGCTCCATCCGGGCTACGGGCAACGAGCTCAGTCGACGGTCTGCGGTCGACACCGCAAGGAGAGCGATTGCGCGTCACGAGCACGCACATCGCCGAATGCCATGCGTGCAAATGTCATCCGCGACGGTCGATGACGTCGAGCCTCACGTGCGCCAGACCCGAGAAGCCCAACACCCGTGCCGCCGCCGGCGTCAGGTCGATGACTCTGCTGCGCACGAACGGGCCGCGGTCGTTAATGCGGACGACCACCGAGCGACCGCTGCGCTGGTTGGTTACCCGCACCAGTGTGCCAAAGGGAAGGGTTCGGTGAGCGGCGGTCAAGCCGCTGGCACGTGCGATCTCGCCACTTGCCGTCCTGCCCCCTGAATAGACGGAAGCGATTCCCGATTGCGCGTGAGCGGACGCCAGCGAAGCGATCGAACCGATTGCAAAGAAGACTGCGGCGACAAAACGGGTGCGTGTTCGCTTCACGATCATGGCTTCCTTCGTTTTTGATGAGGGCCACCGTGTGCACAGGCTGCATGGCGACATTGAGGCGACCCGCGTACGTCGCGGACGTTAATCGGGTGGCCGCAGGTGAGAATTATAAATCCAATAGGCGATGGCAAAACGGTACGGTGATGGCACCGATGATCCGACCGGAATGTCGGTCTCGACTTAAACAGGGTGTCACGCGGTCGCGCGCGCCAAATTCTTCTTATGGCGCGGAACAACTGCGTTCCTGAAATGGCCTAAATCTCGCCTTCAAAACGCGCGGCTCGGTTTTTACTGCCTGTTTCCAGGAGGGGGCCAATCCCTAACGTTCAAACGACCAAGGCTGGTCGAAACGCTTAACCGGCGCGACCGGCTATGACGTCGATGTGAGCCATCTAATTCGAGTGGCGTGGATCATGACGGATGCGACCGCGACATTGAATGACGTCACTTCTTGCGACGGTCGCGTTTTCTATTCCGGCTATTATCAACGGATTATCGGCGGTGTCAGGATCGATGTCGCTGCCGTGGTCGCCACATGCGCGCTGGCCGCCACTCTCGTGGGTGCCGCCGCATGGATCATCGACACCGCGCTCTCCTCCAAACAGCATAGCGATGCGCGGGCGTCGGTGGCGCCGAGAGCGCTTGCCGTCGCCAAATACCGCCCAGTCCTCGCCGGCGCCGCGGATGAGTCAGCGCCGGCCCGTGTGTCGACCGCTGCTGCCGATGCTTCGGTCATCAGCTTTGAGGCCCGATGGGCCGGCGCGACGGCTTTCACGCCGGCCCGCGCGGTTCCCATTGTTCCGCTGCTTGCCTTCGAACGCGCGGATTACGTGCCGCCGCCGCCGCTGGCTTTAGCGCAAGCCGCCAAAGCGACAGGCGCCGCGGTTGCGGTTTTGCCGGCCTCCAGCACCCAGCCGCTGCCGCCGAAGCGCCGGCGCGAATGGGCGAACAGGGTGCCGGCACCTGCATCCACCGCGAAGAAGCGCGTCGCCCCGCAGCAATCTCACACCATGGCGATGGCGCTGCCGGATCCCGCCAGCCGCACGGCGGTCTATGACATCGCCGCGCATACCGTCTATTTGCCGAACGGGGACAGGCTGGAGGCGCATTCCGGGCTCGGCGACAAGCTCGACGACCCGCGCTATATCAATGTCAGGATGCGCGGGCCGACACCGCCGAATGTCTATGATCTCGCTTTGCGCGAACCGCTGTTCCACGGGGTGAGGGCCATTCGGCTGAAGCCTATTGACGATAGCAAGATGTTTGGTCGCGACGGCATGCTTGCGCATACCTACATGCTGGGTTCCAACGGCCAGTCGAATGGTTGCGTATCGTTCAAGGATTATCGCAAGTTCCTGCAAGCCTTTTTGAAAGGTGAGATCGCCCGCCTGGTCGTCGTACGCAGTCTTGCCGACATGCCTTCGCACACCGCGCGCGCGCCTGGCGGCGATGCGCGCCAGTATGCCTTTAATAATCGATAGCCGCCGCGAACAGCCCTAACCTGCAGTAACGCCTGTATCGGCGTTCGCGCCGCTGTCGGGGGAATGGCGGACGTTGCGCGCGCCCCGACGAGGGACGTCGATTTACCGGTAGGCGGCCTAATTATCCGCCTTGGGCGCCGGGACCGGCGTGCATTTCGCCGCCGCGACGACGTGCTGCGCCATCGGCATCAATCCCGGCTCGGTGGCCAGCGCGCGGATGGCGATGAGGCCGGTGAGCGTCGGCGTTTCCACGATCAGCCGGTCGGCCGCGGTGACGTCCTCGTTCTCCGGCATGTCGCTGTGCTGCTCGGCCGTCATCAGGTCGAGCTCGATGGCGCCGCGGCCGGCGGCGCGATCGTTGATCGCGTAATAGGCGATGTCCTCGTTGGTGTAGAAGGAGACCGAGGTGTAGGCGGTGCTCAGCGGCACGCTGAGTTTGAGCGGCCCTTGCGTGACGTCGTAGCGGCAGACCGCCTCGGCAAAGGCCGGATCCATGAACGGGAGCAGCGCCTTTTCCGGCGTCGGCGCCGGCAGCGGCGTCACGGTATTGACCGGCGCGATCGGCGTCAGCCGCGAATAGGCGTCCTGCGTCGCCGTGCGCGGCAGGATGAAGATGGTGGCGAGATGCACGATGCCGCCGAGCAGCACGCCGCCGACGATCAGGAGCAGCCAGCGGATCATGGGCAGCTCCGCGTGGCGATGGCGGGCATCGGCACCTCGCGGCCCTGCTTGGTGGCGACGCCGACCGAGGTGTCGTAGAAGCGCAGCGTGAGCACATAGCGCTCGATGCCGCCTGTCGGCAGCCAGTTGCCCGGTTCCGCCCGCGGCGCGATCACGATGCGCAAGGTGCCGTCGGGCTCGCGCACGATCTCCTGGCTGGTGAAGCCGTGCCGGTGCACCGCATTGGCCGCCAGCTCGCCGGTGGCGGTGTAGAGCGTCAGCGTCCAGAAGCGCGCCGCCGGCGTGACGCCGGACAGCACCACCACGCAGCGGCCGTCGAGCGGGCGGCCGTTGTCGTCGCTGCGCGCGACGAAGGAGACGCCGTCGCCGAGCGCGATCGGCAACCGCCCGGTGCGCGCGAACAGCGCGCGCGCATAGGGGTCGGCCTCGGTGGTGCCGGCCTTGGGAAAGGCGGTCCAGCTGCCGATGGTGAGCGCGCCGAAGGAGGTGTCGCGGCTGAGCGCGAAATAGGTGGCGCCGAGCCCGACCAGCGCGGCGATCACCAGCGTGAACAGCGTTCCGAGAAGCAGCCGCAAGGTGGATCCGCCGGTAGGAAGGAAAGGATGATTCGTCGCGGTGAGACTACGCCGGCCGCGGGAGTGCGGCTAATCAGTTGCGCTCAAAGGCCCGTCCCTCCAGCGCCGAGGCCAGCGCGTCGCCGTTGCGCGCGGCCTGCTTCTTCTTGTCGGCCGAGATCGCCTCGGGCGACGGGCCCATGGCGCGGTTGGCGTCGTCCATCATGTGTTCGAGGCGGGCCAGGATATCGGCGCCTTTCTTGGTCAGCATGACCGGACGCGCCGGCGGCGCCGGCTCCTCGGATTTCGATTTGCTGGCCACCACCACCGGCAGCTTGCGGTCCTTCGGCGCCGGAATGCCGGGCAGCGGTTTGATCTCGATGCCCTGATGGGCATAGGACATGATGGTGTGCCAGGTCATCGCCGGCAGCGAGCCGCCGGTCATGCGGTTGGTCGGATCGTAATTGTCGTTGCCCATCCAGACGCCGCAGACGAAATTGCCGGTGTAGCCCATGAACCAGGCGTCGCGCGACATGTTGGTGGTGCCGGTCTTGCCGGCGGCGGCGATGCCGTCGAGCCGCGCGCGCCGGCCGGTGCCGTTCTCCACCACGCTGTTCATCATCATGATCATGTCGCGGGCGACATGCTCCGGCAGCACCCGCTTCGGCTTCGGGCCGTCGCGATCATAGCGCCAGATCAGCTTGCCGGCGCCGCTGCGCACTTCCAGGATGGCGTGCGGCGTCACCTTCATGCCGAGATTGGGGAAGGTGGCGTAGGCGCCCACATGTTCGAGCAGGTTCACCGCGTCGGCGCCGATCGGCAGCGACGGCGTGTCGGGCAGCGGCGTGGTGATGCCCATGTCGTGCGCGGTCTTGATGATCCTGGCGCGGCCGAGCTTGGCGTTGCCGTTGCCGATCATCACCGACAGCCGCACCGCGATGGTGTTGATCGAATGGGTGAGCGCCTGGATCACCGTCATGGCGCCGCGGAAGCTGTGGCCGTAATTGTGCGGACACCAATTGCCGAGACAGATCGGCGCGTCGACCACGATCGTGGTCGGCTTGATGCCGCGCTCCAGCGCCGTCGCATAGACATAAGGCTTGAACGAGGAGCCGGGCTGGCGCATGGCGTCGGTGGCGCGGTTGAACTGGCTGGCGCCGTAGTCGCGCCCGCCGACCATGGCGCGCACCGCGCCGTCCACGTCCATCAGCACCGTGGCGGCCTGATGGGCGTTGTATTCCTGGCCGTATTGACGCAGCGAATTTTCCACCGCCAGATCGGCCGCGCGCTGCAGGTTGGGGTCGAGCGCGGTGCGCACCACGAACACGCGCTCGGTCACCGATTTGGGGAAGGTGTCGACCAGCTTCTTGACCTGGTCGAAGGCCCAGTCGAGATAATAATTCGGCGCCTGGTCGTCGCGGCGATCGACCGGCGTGGCCGGATGGCGGCGGGCGCCGAAGACCTGGCCTTCGGTCATGAAGCCGTTGTCGACCAGATTGTCGAGCACGACGTTGGCGCGCGCGCGCGCCGCCGGCAGGTTGACGTTGGGCGAATATTTGGTCGGCGCCTTGAACAGGCCGGCGAGCATGGCGGCTTCCGACAGGTTCACGTCGCGCGCGGACTTGTTGAAGTAGTAGCGCGCGGCGGCATCGACGCCGAAGGCGCCGCCACCCATATAGGCGCGGTCGAGATAAAGCTTGAGAATCTCGTTCTTGGTCAGCCGCGAACTCCAGCCACAGCGCCAGGAAGGCTTCCTTGATCTTGCGGTCGAGCGTGCGCTCGTTGCTCAGGAACAGGTTCTTGGCGAGCTGCTGGGTGATGGTGGAGCCGCCCTGCACCACGCCGCCGGCGCGCGCATTGGTGAGCAGGGCGCGGAAGGTGCCGGTGATGTCGACGCCGAAATGCTGGTAGAAGCGGCGATCCTCGGTGGCGAGCACCGCCTTGATCAGCGCATCGGGGAACTGGTCGAGCGGGATCGAATCGTTGTGGCGGATGCCGCGGGTGCCGATCTCGTTGCCGTAGCGGTCGAGGAAGGTCACCGCCAGTTCCGACTTCTTCAGCCAGTCGCTGTCGGAGGTCTCGTGGAAGGCCGGGGTGGCGAGCGCCAGCATCAGGATCAGCCCGGCGCTGCCGAGCGTGGCCATTTCGGAGAGGATCTCGGTCGCCCAGCGCCGCCAGCCGGCGACGTGGAAGCGGTCCATGAAGGTGGAGAAGCGCTCGTAGGTCTCGCGCGCGCCCTTGCCGCTGCGGAACAGGCCGAAATCGATCCAGGAATCGACCCCGAGCAGCAGCTTCTTGAGGTTGGGCTTCCAGTCCTCGGGAAACAGGTCGCGCAAGGCTTGTCACTCGCGAAATGGCGGAGGGCGCGGGCGCCGCGCCGCCGGCTCTTTCTAGCCGATCGGGACGGGCACGGCCACTGCCGGCGAAGCGGTTAAGGTCGGCCACGGTGACCGGAAAATGCGGGGAAATGGGGGCGGTTATGGCCCCATGAGGGCTGTTCTCCCGGTCCCGCCAGCCCGGGCGGCCGCGCGCCGGTACCCAATGGCCCCGGCGGTTCCGAGATAAAGAGCAGGGGGTGGGGGCCGCTTTTGCGGGGACGACGGCGGAAACGGTACCCGCGCAGGCACTCAGCCGCTACAAGGGGCGGGAAAGGACCCCCATGGCCGACGACGAGACCCCCTTCTGGCGCCGCAAGGCGATGTCCGAGATGACGCAGCGCGAGTGGGAGAGCCTGTGCGACGGCTGCGGCCGCTGCTGCCTCAACAAGCTGACCGACGTCGACACGGCCGAGACCGTGTTCACCAGCGTCGGCTGCCGGCTGCTCGACGGCGAGGGCTGCCGCTGCCGCGACTATTCGCACCGGCAGGCGCGGGTGAAGGACTGCGTGCGGCTGACCCCGCGCAACGTGAAGCGGCTGACCTGGCTGCCGCCGACCTGCGCCTATCGGCTGGTGGCCGAGGGCAAGGACCTGGCTTGGTGGCACCCGCTGGTGTCGGGCAGTGCCGAGACGGTGCACGAAGCCGGCGTCTCGGTGCGCGGCCGCGTGGCGGCGAGCGAGAAGGACGTGCCGGATGAAAGGCTGGAGGATTACATCGTGAGCTGGCCGGGGAAGTGGCCGAGGGGGAGTAGGAGGCGAGCCGTCAAAGAGAAATGACGGCGAGAGGCAGGCCGCAGTCCCACTAAGAAAGTAAGTTCGAAGTTGATTTCAACCTTGCCGTGTTCTAGAACAAAAAGAGAACACGGAGCGGTGGTTATGCCGGTACATTCGTTTGGTGGCGCCTGGACCGAGCGCAAACTCTCGGTGGTTCGTCGATATCTCGAGATTTATGCGCAGGCGCTAAAGAACCAGCCGTTTCAACGCATCTATATTGATGCATTTGCGGGGACAGGCAACCGTACCAGCAAGCGGCACGAGGTGATGTCGCTTCTCAGTCGACCCGAGTTCGATGCCGTCATGAAGGGTTCGGCGCGCTTGGCGCTTGAAGTCGAGCCGCCGTTTCATCAGTACATGCTGATAGAGCGCGTCGCGCGTCGTGCCAGCGATCTCATGGCGCTGAAGTCTGAGTTCCCCGCTAAAGATATTGTCATAATCAATGAAGATGCAAATGACGCGATCGAACGCCTTTGCCGATCAACTAACTGGCAGAAAACGCGCGGTGTTGTTTTCCTCGACCCATATGGATTGCAGGTCACGTGGGCGACCCTCGTCGCAATCTCGCGCACGAGAGCGCTCGACATGTGGATTTTGTTTCCGTCAGGTATCGGGTTGAATCGTCTGTTAACGAAATCAGGCAACATTCCTCAGGTTTGGCAGAAGACCCTGGATCGAAGTCTCGGTGTCAAGAATTGGCGCGAGGCATTTTATCGTAGCGAAAGAGAGCCTGACCTTTTTTCCGGATCGCGCATCAAAATGATCAAGGATGCTGACCCGACGAAACTTCAAGATTTCTACCTTGGTCGCCTACGTACGATTTTCCCAGTGGTCATGAATAGATGCGTTCGGCTTACCAATAGCAAGGAGCAGACCATGTATCTGCTGTGTTTCGCTAGTGCCAATCCTCATCCGAAGGTAAGGTCGCTTGCGACTAGACTTGCTGCTTGGGCTTTAGAGGCATGAACTGATGGCTGCATCCGACATCGAATGGACCGAGGCGACTTGGAATCCGCTTGCCGGTTGCGCCATCGTTTCGCCCGGCTGCAGTAATTGCTACGCCATGCGCATGGCAGCGCGGTTGCAGGCCATGGGCATGTCGAAATACGTCGGCACGACGCGCAAGTCGGGCAAGCGCCACGTTTGGACCGGGCGCGTGAATGTCGATAAGACAGCGCTCAATGCGCCGCTCTCTTGGAAGAAGCCGCAGCGTATCTTCGTCAACTCCATGTCAGACCTGTTTCAGGAAAAGGCGGATGAAAAATTCATCCGGCAAGTTTGGTGTGTGATGGAGCAGGCGCACTGGCATTCATTCCAGGTGCTGACCAAGCGGCCGGACCGCATGTTGGAGATATTGTCTCAGCCGGAATTCCCGCCGCTGCGCAATGTCTGGCTCGGTACCTCGGTAGAGGACGAAGAATATCTTGGTCGCATCGATCTTTTGCGTCGGGTGCCGGCGCACATCCGCTTCATCTCGTTCGAGCCGTTGCTCGGGCCAATCGTCAATCCGGATTTACGCAACATCCATTGGGCAATCGTCGGTGGCGAGTCAGGTCCCGGTGCGCGGCCGATGGAAGAAGAATGGGTGGAGCGTTTGCACGAAACTTGCGAGCGACAGGGCGTGGCGTTTTTCTTCAAGCAGTGGGGCGGCAAGCGGAAAAAGCGAACCGGCCGGCTGTTCAAGAACCGCACGTGGGACGATTACCCGCGCGCGGCGGCTGCAGCGTTGTAAGCCGCGGACACCCACCCCTCACCCGGCTTGTGCTCGCCATCGCTCCGCGCAAGCCACCCTCTCCCGCAAAGGGAGAGGAGTAGAGAGCGCGTGGCCGCGACAGGGCTAACGCCGAACGATCGGCACATCATAGGCGCGCCGCTCGGCGCCGCCGGTGAATTCGAAATGCCACCATTCGCGGAAATAGTTCTTGAAGCCGTGCCGGGGCATGGCGGCACCGAGCAGCGCGCGGTTGCGCGCTTGCGCCGGCGTGAGCGCGGCACTGGCGGTGTGGCTCTTGTCGTCGAAGCAGTCGAAGCCGGTGCCCATGTCGAGGCTGTTGTCGGGCGCGCGCTGCGGCGCCGGCGCGGTGCAGGCGCCGTAACGGGCGCGCGGGTCGAACGGCGCCAGCGCGGGCGGCGGCAGCGGCACTAGGGTCAGGTCGACCGCGGTGCCGGTCGAATGGCGCGAATGCAGGGCGATATAGCCGCGCGCGAACAGCGTGCGCTTCTGCAGCGTCGGGTAGAAGCGCCGCGTGGCGCCGTTGTCCGGGCCGGCGGCCCAGCGCGCCATGGCGGCCACCGCCCGCGTCGGCCGATAGCAGTCGTAGGTCTTGAGGCTCAGCTGCCGGCGGGCAAGGTCGGCCTCGACGCGCGCCAGCGCCAGCGCGGCATCGCGGCGCAGCACGCATTCGCTCGCCGCGTAGCCGGGGAGCGGGCGGCCGGTGAAATTATCGGCGGTGGCGTAGCGCATGTCCTGCACGATGGCCGGCGCGACCGCGCGCAGATAGACGAAGCCGGGCGGCAGCCGGTCGCGCGCACCCGCGGGCGTTGCTGCGGCCGTCGCCGCGGCGGCGGCGAGCACGATCAGCCGGCGTAAGTTCCTTCGCATGCGCGAAGTCTGGCCTGCCAGCCGGCGGCACGCCAGCCCTGCGCGTTTCCGCCATTGCATTGGCGCCGCCGGCGCGGCATCAAGCGCGGCCATGGACGAAAAGACCGACGCGACTCACGAAAAGCGCAAGAAGGGCACGCAGGTGCCGGCCAAGGATGCGCCGGCCAAGGATGCCGCGGTCCGGGCGGAGCCGCGCCGGCTCACCCATCCGGAGATTCGCACCATCGTCATCGGCATCATGCTGGCGATGTTCCTGGGCGCGCTCGACCAGACCATCATCGCCACCGCGCTGCCCACCATCGGCCGTCATTTCGGCGACCTCGGCGATCTCTCCTGGGTGGTGACCGCCTATCTGTTGACCGCCACGGCGGTGACCCCGCTCTACGGCAAGCTCTCCGATATCCACGGCCGCCGCGGCATGATGCTGATCGCCATCGGCCTGTTCATGCTCGGCTCGGTCGCCTGCGCCTTGGCGCCGAGCATGACGGTGCTGGTGTTCTCGCGCGCGCTGCAGGGACTCGGCGGCGGCGGGCTGATGGCGCTGGCGCAGACCATCATCGCCGACATCGTCTCGCCGCGCGAGCGCGGCCGCTATCAGGGCTATATCGCCTCGGTCTTCGCCTGTTCCTCGGTAAGCGGGCCGGTGCTCGGCGGTTTCCTCACCGAGCATCTCGATTGGTCGCTGATCTTCTGGATCAATGTGCCGTTGGGGCTTGCCGCGCTCGGCATGACCTCGAGCGCGCTCAAGGGCGTGCCGTTCCATCCGCGCAAGCGCCGGCTGGATTACGTCGGCGCCGGGCTGATGATGGCGGCGGCGGTGGCATTGCTGCTGGCGTTGTCCTGGGGCGGGCGGCGCTTCGAATGGCTCTCGCTCGAGATCGGCGCGCTGCTCGCCGCGTCGGGCGTGTTGTGGGGCCTGTTCGCCTGGCGACTCGTGGCGGTGCGCGATCCGTTCCTGCCGCTGACCGTGCTCGGCAATCCGGTGGTGCGCAACGCCGCGCTCGCCGGCTCCTGCGCCATGGCGGCGCTGGTCGGCATGACCATCTTCGTGCCGCTCTATTTCGAGGTGGTGTTGCATCTCTCGGCCGGCCAGTCGGGCCTGGCGCTGATCCCGCTGATGGGCTCGACGGTCACGCTGTCCGCAGTCAGCGGCCGCATGATGATGTATGTCACGCATTACAAGCGCATGCCGATGGCCGGCGTTTCCATCGCGCTGCTGGGGCTGGCGGTGCTGGCGGTCTGGCCGGCGGCGCTGGGAACGACGGCGGTGCTGGTGCTGCTGGCGGTGATCGGTGCCGGGCTCGGCAGCATCTTCCCGGTCTCGACCGTGTGCATGCAGAACGCGGTGACGCAGCATCAGATGGGCGTCGTCACCGGCGCCGCCAATTTCTTCCGCGCGCTGTTCTCGGCGTTGGTGGTGGCGGTCCTCGGCGCCATCGTGGTGGGCGGGCTTGGCGGCGTCACCGGCATGTCGGTGGAGACGCTGGTGCATGCGGCCTCGGCGCCGGCGCTGGCCCAGGCCTTCCGCCTGGTATTCGTGACCTGCGCGCTGTCGCTCACCTGCGCCTTGGTGTTGCTGATCATGCTGGAGGAACGGCCGCTGCGCGGTCCGGCCAGCCATTCATCGGCCGCGGGCGCGCCGACCGCGCCGGCAACGCCGATTCCCGAATAAGGGGCGCAATTGATCGCAATCAATGCGCGTGTCCGCCCCGGGGGCTAGCGGTGGTTTTGCGTTCAGTTGCGCGAAGGGGTTTGTATGTCCCGCAAACGCTTGATCTTACTTGCAGTCGCCGTGCTCATCGGCGCCGGCATCCTGGCCGGCGGCTGGGCCGTATTGTTGCGTCCGGTGAGCGTGCAGGTGGCGGCACCGGCGCGCGATATCCCCGTGGAAGTCTTCGGTCTCGGCACGGTCGAGGCGCGGGTTACCTCCCAGGTCGGCTTCAAGGTTGCCGGCGTGCTGGTCGATCTGCGCGCGGATGTCGGCGATCATGTCGCCAAGAACGCGGTGCTCGCCCGCCTCGACGACCGCGAGCAGCGCGCCCAACTCGCCCGCGCCCAGGCGGCGGTCGAACAGACCGCGGCCAGCCTGCAACGCGCCGCGGCCAGCGTCGAAAAGGCCAAGGCGAACGCCGCCAATGCCAAATCCATCAGCGAACGCCGGCAAAAGCTGGTGCAGAGCAATTCGGCCTCGATCGAAACGGCGCAGACCGCGCAGGCCGCCGAGGATGTGGCGAAAGCCGATCTCGACCTGGCGCAAAGCGACGTCCTGGTGGCCAAGGCAGCGATCGGCGACGCCAAGGCGCAGCAGCAGTTGCAGACGGCGACGCTGGATTTTCACACGCTCGCCGCGCCCTATGACGCCATGGTGACGGCGCGGCTGAAGGAACTCGGCTCGGCGCTCGGCGCCGGCCAGACGGTGTTCACGCTGATCGATCCGAAGTCGATCTGGGTGCTCGCCTATATCGACGAGAGCAAAGCCGGCGGCATCAAGGTCGGCGAGCCGGCGACGATCGTGCTGCGCTCGCATCCGCGCGAGCGTCTGCAGGGGCGGGTGGCGCGCATCGAGCCGGAGAGCGACCGCGTCAATGAAGAGCGCAAGATCGAAATCGCCTTCGAGAAAATTCCCAGCTACGCCAATCTCGGCGAGCAGGCCGAGGTCTACATCACGACGATGCATCTGCCGCAGGCCTTGCTGGTGCCGGAGGCGGCTATCATCGGGCTCGGCAAGGAGCGCGGCACGGTGTGGACTGTCGAGCAGGGGGCTCTGCGCCAGCGCGAGGTGACGCTCGGCCATCGGCTGCTCGACGGCCGTTATGAAATCACCGGCGGGGTGCCGGCCGCGGCCCAGGTGGTCGCGCAATTGCGCAGCGGAATGCGAGTCGGTCGGGCCGCCACGATCAGCGGCGGGCCGAAGCGATGAACCTGGCTTACCGCGACATCAAACATAATCTGCTGCGCTTCGTGCTGACCAATTTCGGGCTCAGCCTGTTGCTCGGCATCGTCATCGTGATCACCGGCGTCTATGGCGGCCTGATCGACGATGCCTTGCGCCAGGCGCGCGCCGCCAATGCCGATCTCTGGGTGGTCGAGGCCGGCACCAACGGGCCGTTCGCCGAAGCCTCGCGCATTCCCGGCGACACCCGCGAACTGGTGGCGCGGGTCTATGGCGTGGAGCGCGCCGGCGCCGTCACCTACCAATCGGTGCAGACCGTGTTGAACGGCAAGCCGCTGCGCCTGTTCCTGATCGGCTTCGAGCCGGGACGGCCGGGCGGCCCGCATAAGCTCGTCGCCGGACGCGGCATCGTGCGCAGCCATTACGAGATGGTGGTCGACCGTTCCGCCGGCCTGGCGCTCGGCCAGGAGGTGCCACTGGGAACGCATGGCCATCGCTTCACGGTGGTCGGGCTGATGCGCAGCGAAGTCACCGCCTCGGGCGATCCGGTCGGCTACATCACCTTGCGCGACGCGCAGGCGCTGCAATTCGAGCTGGCGCCGTCGGCCGAGCGGCGCGAACTGGCGCGCGGGGCCGGCGCGGCGCAGGCCAGCGACCAGATCAATGCGGTGATCGCCAAGGTCTCGCCTTATGTGCCGATCAAGGAGGTCGCCGCCGCGCTGTCGCGCTGGAAGCATCTCACCACGCTGACGCAGGACCAGCAGGAGACGCTGCTCAGCAAGTTCGTCATCGAGAAGGCGCGCAACCAGCAGCGCCTGATCATGGTGCTGCTGATCATCGTCTCGGCGGTGATCATCGCCTTGATCGTCTATACGCTGACGATGGACAAGGTACGTTCGATCGCCACGCTGAAATTCATCGGCGCGCCCGACCGCACCATCGTCGGCCTGATCGTGCAGCAGGCGCTGTCGATGGGCATCTTTGGTTACTTCATGGGGCTGATGCTGGTGCTGATCTTTCTGCCCTATTTCCCGCGCCGGCTGGTACTCGATCCGCAGAGTATCGCCATTGTGTTCGGCATAACGGTCGGAATCTGCCTGGCCGCCAGCACGCTGGGCATTCGGCTCGCGCTCAAGGTCGACCCGGCGGAAGCGCTAGCGTCGTCGGGTTAGCACGATGGCGGAAACCGACAAACAGGCGGTCGTGCGTATCGAGCACCTTTCCAAGCATTTCGGCCGCGGCAGCGCGCGCGTCGATGCGCTGATCGACATCAATATAGACGTGTTTCCCGGGCAGGTGATCGGGTTGATGGGCCCGAGCGGCTCCGGCAAGACCACGCTGCTCAATTGCATCGCCTGTATTCTGGAGCCGAGCAGCGGTCGCGTCACGCTCGACGGCGAACTGGTCTATGACGACCGCTGGCTCAAGGCCGACCTGCGCCGGCTGCGGCTCGACAAGATCGGGTTCATCTTTCAATTCCCCAATCTGCTGCCTTTTCTCGACGGCACCGACAACGTCGCCGTGGTGCTCAATCTTGCCGGCTACAGCGCCGCCGCCGCGCGCGCGCGCACCGGCGAGTTGCTCAACTATCTCGACGTCGGCCACCGCGCCCATGCGATGCCGGCGCAGCTCTCCGGCGGCGAGGCGCAGCGGGTGGCGATCGCGCGCGCGCTCGCCAACCACCCGCGCATCATCCTCGCCGACGAGCCAACGGCGCCGCTCAATTCAGCGCGCGCGCGCAGCGTGATGGATCTGCTGCGCAAGATTGCCGTCGATCAGAACGCCGCCATCATCGTGGTGACGCACGACGAGATGATCCTCGACCGCTTCGATCACATCTACCGCCTGCGCGATGGCAAGCTGGAGCGGGAGGCCGCACTCGCCAGCGCATGATCTGCCGCTGATGAGAAGGACCCGCGGCCGAATCCCGGCGTCGCGGGATGGCGTCCGGGCAAAGGTTCGGCGAACGGCCGACGGCCGGCCGGCAGCGTCGAAAAACCTGGTTTTCCGCCCCGTATTCGGTGGTATGCTTTCACCGGGTGTTGGGGCTTGTTTGGCATGCGCTTGATTTGGCGGCGAAGCGTGACGGTGCTGGCGATGTATGCCATCGCGCTGCAGGTCGTCCTGCTTGGCATTGTTCCGCTCAGCCCCGGCGCTTTCGCCGCGATCGACCCCTTCGCGATCATTTGCAGCACCACGGGGTCCGCGACCAACCCGGGCGAGCCGCCGCGGGGCACGTTGCATTTCGTGCCCGGGCGCGCCATCGATCAATGCAATCTTTGCAGCGCGGCCGCTCCGCCGCCCGCGCCCGACACCGCGGTTGTCATCGATTTTACCTGGGCGCCTGTCCTGCACGTTCTGCGCCCGATGTCGACGCCGGCACGAACCGGCCTCACTTCCAACCCCAAGCTCGCCCGCGCACCCCCTCGCGCGTCGTCGTGACCGTTCGAGCGTATCGATCACGTAAACGCTTGTAGGGGAGGCTCCCAATGGGAAGCCCCGCCTGCGCGCCGGCACCCCGGCGCCGATGACCGCTCATTTGCCGTTCGGCAACGCGCTCGCGCGCGGCGCCGCCGGCAAACGGCAATGCCTGCCCATTCTCCTTAGCGCGTCGATGGCGTGGCGATGAGCCTCCGCCAAGCGCACTCCAACACTGTGAAGGAAACCGACAATGACGAAAAGAAGCGATCGTGCTCTCGATCTCCAGGGAGCAGCCCATCAGCGGCGGAAGCGGATGGCACTGTGTGGCGTCGTGTCCGCAGGCTTGATGTTCGCCGTGGCGACATCGGCGATGGCGGCGGGCGTGACCGTCGAAAAGCCGTGGATGCGCTTTATCATCAAGGCGCGCCCCGCCGGCGGCTTCTTCACGCTTCATAACGACACTGCAAAGCAGATCGAGCTTTCCGGCGCATCGTCTACTGCCTGCGGCATGGTGATGCTGCATCAAACGAAGAACGTAAACGGCATCGAGCGGATGTTGGCGGTCAAGAGCATCGCCGTCCCGCCACATGGCACGCTGAGCTTCCATCCCGGCGGCTATCACCTCATGTGCATGAAGCCGAAAGACACCATGGTCGTCGGCCATGACGTGCCGGTGACCTTGAAATTCGCCGATGGAAACGCGGTCACCGCGCAGTTTCCGGTGAAAGGACCGGGCGGCAAGTGATTGTCCGAACCAGGCCGGGGCGGCATCGTGCTGCCCCGGCTCGGGTTGGAAATATCAATCGGCATCAATCGACGAAGAAGAGACGATGGGGAACGGGCGGGGCACTCCGTTCCCCATCTCTATGGTTCGCGTGTGTTGCCGAGAACGCGGACCACCCTCCTCATAGATCAGGCGTGGCCGACGACCGGCACGGCGACGAAATGCGTCCCCGCATTGGCGGTCTTGACCCGCATGAGCACGTCGTGGCGGCCACTGCTGCGCGCGGCGCGCAGCGCATTCTGCACGTCATGCGGATTGCTCACCGCCTTGCCGGCGACGTCGAGGATGACATCGCCGGTCTGCAGGCCGTGCGCGGCGCCGGGGCCGTCGGGATCGACATTGACCACGGCGACGCCCTGGTTGCCGGCGCCGGCCACCTCGCTGGCCGGTGCCAGCGTGAGGCCGAGATGCGGCACGCCGTTCTCGGCCTGCTTGCTGCCGGTGTCGGCCTTGGCGCTACGCTCGTCCGGCAGCTTGGCAAGCGTCACATCCAAGGTCTTGGCCGTGCCCTTGTGCACGAGCTCGATCTTGACGTTGGTGCCAGGCGCCATCATGCCGATGGTGCGGGCGAGATCGCGCAAGTCTTTCACCGCCTTGCCATTGACGGCGGTGATCACGTCGCCCGTCTCAATGCCGGCCTTGGCGGCCGGGCTGTCGGCGACCTGCTGGTCGACGATGGCGCCTTGCGCCTTTTTCAGGCCGAGGCTGTCGGCGATGCCGGCGGAGACCGGCTGCACCTGCACGCCGAGGTAGGCGTGGTTGACAAAGCCGTGCGCTTTGAGCTGGGCGACCACCAGCTTGGCGGTGGAGGCGGGGATGTCGAAGCCGATGCCGACCGAGCCGCCCGACGGCGAGAAGATTGCCGTATTCACGCCGATCACATTGCCATCGACGTTGAAGGCCGGGCCGCCGGAATTGCCCTTGTTGATCGGCGCGTCGATCTGGATGTAGTCGTCATAGGTGCTGGCGCCGATGTCGCGGCCGTTTGCCGAGACGATTCCGGCGGTGACGGTTTCGCTGAGGCCGAAGGGATTGCCCACCGCCACCACCCAGTCGCCGACGCGCGGCGGCGCATCGGCGAACTTCACAAAGGGGAAGGTCTTTTTCGATTCGACCTTGATCAGCGCGAGGTCGGTCTTGGCATCGGTGCCGATCACCTTGGCCTTGTAGGTCTCGCCGTCGGCGGTCTTGATCTCGACGGTCTTGGCGTGGTCGACCACGTGGTTATTGGTGACGGCATAGCCGTCCGCCGAAATAAAGAAGCCGGAGCCTTCGCCGGTGATCATCTGCTTGCCTTGCCGCATGCCGTTGGGCATGCCGGGGAAGCCGAACTGCTGGAAGAACTTGAACATCGGCGTGTCTTGCGGGAACGGATTTTCGTTCGACGTCGGGCTATCGTTCATCGACTGCTCGATACGCACCCGCACCGAGATGACGGCGGGTTTGACCTTGTCGACGAGGTCGGCAAATCCGGTCGGCGCATGCGCCGTCACCTGCAGCGGCGCGGCATCGGCGGCCTGCGCCGGTTGCGTGAAGCCGGCAAGCGCGCTCGGATCGTACTGGCCGGAACCGATAATCGCGGCGGCGCCGAGGACGGCGACCGAGGCCAACAGCGCCAGGCGCCGGGGCTTGAGGATGGCTCGCAGGCGAGAGGGGTGCATAGCGTTCATGGCATTGTCTCCGTGCAAAAGATGTGGGGCATGAGCTGTCATGCCGACAATGCAGTAAATAGCGATCGCGCCTTACGGCGACCTGTCGCGCAAATTTAAATTTGGTAATGCGGACGAATTAACCGCATCCGCGCCACGCAATCGGGCGATTTCGCGCCCGCGCGCGGATGAAAAGATTTTCATGAAGAAATTGTCATGATGCGCGCCGCCGCAAACCGCGGCCGGCGCCGCGCGCCGACGGGCGCGCGACCTGTGTGCGGCGCGACGTGACTATTGCGTGGCGTAGGCGGCGAAGGCCTTCAACGCGGCCGCAAGCTTCGGCGTCGACGGCGGATCGGGCAGGCCGTGGCGGGCATAGATGACCTGGCCGAGATATTCCGCCGAATTGTAGGTGAGCCAGACGCGGCCCTGGTCGTCCTGCCACACCAGCGCTTTCGGCGGTACGTCGATCGCCAGCGTCGGCGTCTTGGCCATTACCGGGGTGCCGAACTTGGGATTGCCGAAGATGATGAGCGTGCGCGGCAGCATCGTCAGCCCGAATTTCTTGCCCGCCGCGGTGTGATCGATCTCGGTGAAGACGGTGAAGCCGAGCGCCTTCTTCGCCTCCACGGTGGCTTCGAAGCGCGCGATGGTGTCCTTGACCGAATGGTGGCTTTGCACCGTGATCAGGCCGTTGTCGGCGGCAAAGGCCGCGCTCGCGCCGAGCGCGAGGGCGAACGATAGCATGACGTACGCGAGCGAGCGATGGATCGGCTTCATCGGTTTTCTCCCTGCGGTGATTTTTATCGTTGTGTAGTTGCAGCGCCCGGCGGCGCCGTCGCCGACTGTAGATTTGTGCCAGCGCGCGAACAAGGGTGTGGTTGGCTGGCGGGCCGGCGCCCGTGCGAAAGCCCCGGCCTTGCGGCCGAGGCCTTTGCAGGCATCCGTTGGATCCGACGTTTGCTCAGTTGAGGCCCGGCGGGTCGCGATGCAGCTGGAAACGGATGTTGGCATCCGGATCGGTGCCGACATAGCGGTCGTCATAGGTGACCATGTCGGAACTCGCTGTCGGCGCGGCCTGCGCGCGAATGCCCTGCAGGCGATCCAAAGTCGCTGCGCCGATCGAGCCGGTGACGTCGTTCTGCGCGTACCAGGACGGCGACGTCGCCAGCGAATTGGCGGTGCCATAACCGGGATTGTAGGACTGGGCGAAGGCGGACGAGGCCAGCAGTGCCGCGAGCGCCGTGCCAAGGAAAAGCTTCTTCATGACGTGTCTCCATTCGTTTTGATTGCGGCGGCTTCTGCCGCCGGCGCGGCAACCGCCGCCATGACGGCAGATGGGAAGGCCGCTTCGTTCCGGCTTGTTCGAAATTGCCGTTGCTTGCGGCGTCTTGCGCATGCCATCGCAATGCTTGCATGCGCGCCGTGAATAGACCTTCACGCGATTGTCATAAGCGGTCCCTTGTCCGGCCGCGGTTCCGTCGATATTTCGCCGATACGTCGAGAATGATAGGCGTGCGGACGCCGAACGGCGGCCAAAGCGCAAAAGCGCACAAAAGCGCACAAGATGAACAGGGCGGCAGCGCGGGGAGCGGCGATCATCAGGAGATCGCATGCAGCCAAGTTCGACGTCCGACGCCTCCCGCGTCGAGTTTACCCCTTCGCACCTCTTCGAACGCCGCAATGCGCAATTGCCGGGGCTCAGGGCCGACGTCGTGACGGCGCTGCAGCGTTCGCCATTCGATTATGGATACAAACAGCAGAGTCATTTGCTCGTCGCCGCGGAACTTTCCGAGCGCGACGACGGCGAGACCTCAGTCGAAGGCCTGCCGACATCGCGGCTGCGTAATCTCAGCGGGCGGCTGATTTTCGTGCCCGCGGGCCACGCCTTCCACGGCTGGCAAACGCCGCGCGTGAAGATGCGGGTGAGCAATTTCTATATCGACCCGCAGGCGCGGCTGCTGCAGGACGATTTGCGTTTCGGCGAAGTCGAGTTCCGGCCGCGTCTGTTCTTCCACGATCCGGCATTGTGGAAGATCGCCGGCAAGCTCAAGGAGGAGACGCTGAACGCCGGCGGGCAGCTCACGCATTATGGCGAGGCACTGCAGGTGCTGCTCGGGCACGAATTGATTCGGCTTCAGCAGGAAACGCAGCCGGCCCATCTGGCGCATGGCGGCCTCAGCGGCTGGCGGCGCAAGCAGGTGACGGACTTCATTGAGGAGCATCTCGCCGAGGAGGTGCGTTTGTCCGCCCTGGCGGCGCTCGTCGATTTGAGCCCCTATCACTTCGCGCGCGCCTTCAAGGAATCCTTCGGTGTGCCGCCGCACCGCTATCACATGCTGCGCCGCATGGAGCGGGCCAAGAGCTTGCTGGCGGAGCCCGGCAACTCCGTCACCGCGATCGCGCTCGGCCTCGGCTTTGCCGAAACCAGTTCGTTCTCGGCGAGCTTCCGCAAGCTGACCGGCAGTTCGCCACGCGAATACCGTCGGCGCCTGGACTGACCGGCGCGCCGCGGCGGGCGGAAAACTGCGCATTTTGACTGTTTTCGGGCGCCGCGGCCTTGAAAGCGGCGCACTTCGTCCCCATATCGACTTTATCGATACTTGGCCGAACGACTGGGCCGCTTCGCCTCGTTTACTGACGGGCGCGCACGTTTCAGACCCTTCTCCAAAATCGACGAACCGGATCGATGGTGGCGAGACATCGTCCGCCAGGGTCCACGTGCATACCATCAGTGAAAGGATAACCCGATGAATACGGGCACCGTGAAGTGGTTCAATAACCAAAAAGGTTTCGGCTTCATTCAGCCGGAAAACGGCGACAAGGACGTCTTCGTCCATATCAGCGCGGTCGAACGCGCCGGCTTGAGCACCCTCAACGAGGGTCAGAAGGTGTCTTTCGACATCGTCGCAGACCGCCGCACCGGCAAGTCTGCCGCCGAGAATCTGCGCGCCGCCTGAGCGGCCGCGCCAGCGCATGATCCCGAAAAGTGGGAACCGGTTTTCGGAAATGGTCATGCGCAGGAAAGATGTCAGGTGAGCATGGAGGTTCATCCAAAACCGACCATGCTCTAAGGGCAATGCTCTGACCACGGATGTACTGGCAGAGCTTGTGGTTTGGGGGTCCCGCGGCCGATTCGTCGGTTCGCGGGTCTCCCCTTTTTGCCGCGCATTGCAGAGGAGAGGCCGATGACGACAGCGAAAGGCGTCAATCATTCATCGACGGTCGCCGCCATGAAAGCCGAACGCGAGCTGGACAAGGCACAGGCCTTGCGCGAATACGCGGAAGAAAAGCTCGCGCGGCAGGCCAATATGGAGCGGCTGCGCGCACTGCGTCTGGCCAAGGAATGTGCCGAATTGAACACGACAACGGCGCCGAAATCGGCTAAGAAAGCAACGGCGTCGCAATCGGTGAAGAAAACGGCGGCGCCGAAATCGGCTAAGAAGGCGGCCGCGCCGAAATCGGCGAAGAAGAAGGCTGCAACACAAACGGACAGCGAGCCCCGGATCACATCTTGACCATCGGACATAACTCAGGTCGGTCGCAACCCGACGCACGCCGCTGGACGCAAATACTCGCCGTCTATCGCACACCGCATCACGGACGCAGCGTCGCCGAGCTTGCGATCACGGCCTTGCCGCTGGTGGCGTTGTGGACGGCGGCCTGGCTCGTATTCTGGCTCGGCTATGCCTGGGCGACGCCGCTGATCGCCATTCCCGCCGCCGGCTTTCTCGTGCGGCTGTTCATGATCCAGCACGATTGCGGTCACGGCACCTTCTTTTCGCGTCGTGAGGCAAACGATTGGGTCGGCCGCGTCATCGGTGTGCTCACCATGACGCCCTACGACTTCTGGCGCCGCACCCATGCCATCCACCATGCCAGCGCCGGCAATCTCGACCGCCGCGGCATCGGCGATGTCGGCACGCTGACCGTGCGCGAATATCGCGCGCTGTCGCGCTGGGGCCGGCTCATGTACCGGCTCTACCGGCATCCGCTGGTGATGTTCGGCGTCGGTCCGGCCTATCTGTTCCTCTTGCAACATCGCCTGCCGGTCGGGCTGATGCGCAACGGCTGGCAGCCCTGGGCCAGCACCATGGCGACCAATCTCGCCATCGCGCTGATCGTCGCCATTCTGGTCTGGTTCATCGGCATCAAGGCCTTCCTGCTGGTACATGTCCCGATCATGCTGCTGGCTGCCACCGCCGGCGTGTGGCTGTTCTACGTGCAGCACCAGTTCGAGCGCACGACATGGGCGCGCGACGAGGAGTGGAGCCTGCATGACGCGGCCCTGCACGGCAGTTCGCATTACGAGTTGCCGGCGTTCCTGAGCTGGCTCACCGCCAATATCGGCGTCCACCATGTGCACCATCTGTGCAGCCGCATTCCCTATTATCGGCTGCCGCGGGTGCTGTGCGACCATCCCGAACTGCGCGATGTCGGTCGGTTGACGCTGCGCGAAAGCCTGCGCTGCGTGCGCCTAGCGCTCTGGGACGAGGCGGAGAACCGATTGGTGTCATTCCGCGAATTGGCGCCGGCGCGCTGAGCCTCGCAACGGTCGCGCGCGGCGGAAGCCTCCAGGTGCGTTCAACTGCCGCCGATGGCCGTGCGCAAGCGGCATTGCGGCGGCGGTCCCGATCCACCGGTCGCCCAGCTTCCCTCGCATTTCAGGCAGCGATGGGGATCGTTCATATGGTCGAGAATGACGCAAGTATGGCTGCCGCCCTGATCGTCGCGCACGAAGATATGCGCGTCGAGGCCTTCGTTTCGCGCCAGCAGCGCATGCGTCACCGCCACTTCGAGCACCATATCGCCGCTGTGATAGGGGCCGAGCAGGCTCTTGTCGGGCAAGGCGACGTACCAGCCATCGTCGGATTTCTCGATGGCGAAGGCGGTGGTACGAAGGGAGTTCTCATCCATAAAAAATATTATACTCATCCTGCGCGAAAATTGGTGCCGGTATTCTTCGGCGGCGCGCGAAATATTTTTCCGGCTATTTTGACCGGAATCAATGCGGCGCGTCGCGAAGACGATTGATTGCGCGTCTCACCGCTTCGGCGGCTTTCCCCCCGATCGACACCTTGTCCGCCTGCCATTGAGGCAGGCCCGGCAAAATTGTAGTTGCCCCCGGTTCCATCCGGCCCGCCGCCGCACGCTGCGATGGAAGGGGAACCCCGGGGATCGTTCAGCGCTTCAACCGAACAGCCACCAGGTCCAACCGCCATTGTTGGGACAATCGCCGAAGCCGCATTCCATGAAGGTGGTCAACGTCTGCAGCGCGGCGACCGCGAACAGCAGGCCGACGCCGACACTGGCGAGGCGCACCAGCCAATCCGGCGCCGGCGCCGCCGCTTTGAACTGGCCGCGGAACAATTGCACGATGCCGACCGCCAGCATGACGGTGCCAAACAGCACGATGCCCCAGACATAGAGATGCAGGCCCATCACCGCCTCGCCGAACGCCGGGTTGGCCGTTGCCGACAAGGTCGGCTGCGCCGCTTTGACGTCGAAATAGGGATTGATGTGCAGCAAGGTCTGCCGCAGCGAGATGGCGCCGCCGAACGCGGCCGACACCAGACACACGGCATAGTGTCGCGGATCGGGCCCCAGCATCACATTCATCGCCGCGCCGAAGGCGACGCCGATCATCGCCACGCGTTGCAGCAGGCACAGCGTGCAGGGAAGCTCGCGGTAATAGAATTGATAAATGTACGCGCTCAGTAGAACGCCGATCATGACGATCATGCCGACGAAGTTGAGCACGCGCGCGAATTCGGGCGACAGGGCGTCCTGCTTCATAGCTGGATCCCCAAATTCGATGAAAAGCCGACATCGCCGATGAAGATGATGATCCCAATCGCCAGCGCGACCGTGACCACGGCCCACCCCCATTGGGCCTTGCGCCACCACAAGAAGAAGGCGGCAATCGCCAGCAGTCCCATCGTCAGGGTCATCATGTCGGTCCGCGCTCCGTAACGTTGATGTTGGACGCAATAAAGACCGCAATGCGCAGACTGCTGCTGCGCATTGCGGTCAGTCTAACATCCGATTCGGCGCGGTGGCGACCTCAATCCTTGATGAATGTACCGGCGCGCAGTTCGCTCACCGCCTGTTGCAATTCGCTTTGCGTGTTCATCACGATCGGGCCGTACCAGGCGACCGGCTCCTTGATCGGCTTGCCGGAGACCAGGAGGAAGCGGATGCCTTGGTCGCCCGCCTGCACGGTGATCTCGTCGCCTTGGTCGAACAGCACCAACGAGCGGTCGCCGACCGGCTCGCGAAGAAGTATTTCTTCACCGTCGACCTGCTTCTCACTGAGCACGCCGAAGGGCTTCGAGGCATCGGAGAAGCGGCCGTCGCCTTCGAATACATAGGCGAAGGCATGGCGCTCGACCTCGACCTTCAGTGTCTTGCGTTGACCCGCGGGCACAAAGATATCGAGATAGCGCGGATCGGCGGCGACGCCGTCGACCGGGCCCTTCTGGCCCCAGAAATCGCCGCAGACGACGCGAACCCGGGTGCCGTCATCGTCGACGATCTCGGGGATCGCGGCGGCCGTAACATCCTGGTAGCGCGGCGCCGTCATCTTCAGCGACGACGGCAGGTTGGCCCAGAGTTGGAAGCCGTGCATGCGGCCTTGCGCGTCACCTTGCGGCATTTCCTGGTGCATGATGCCGCGGCCGGCGGTCATCCACTGCACATCGCCGGAGCCGAGCTTGCCGCGATTGCCCAGACTGTCGCCGTGCTCGACGGTGCCGTTGAGCACATAGGTGATGGTCTCGATGCCGCGATGCGGATGCCAGGGAAAGCCGGCAAGATAGTCGCTGGGCCGGTCGTTGCGGAAATCGTCGAGCAGCAGGAAGGGATCGGTCTCGGCCGTTTCACCGAAGCCGAAGGCGCGTCGCAGCTTGACGCCGGCGCCTTCGATGGTCGGCTTGGACTGCACGATGCGCTTGACGGGGCGGATGGACATGGGTGTTGCCCTTTCAACTGTTGTCATTCCGGACACCGCATCGCGGTGAACCCGGAATCCGGAAACCAATTCCACGTCTCCGTCCGCATTCCGCGAGCCGGCTCGAGCCTGCTATCGGGCCGGCCCGGAATGACGGAGACAGTTTACGCCGCGGCGGCGGCGGTGTGCGAGGCGAAGCGGCCGGCAAAGCCGGCGAACTGGTCGACGAAGCCTTTCAGGAACTTGCGCACGCTCTCGTCGGCCACGGTTCCATCGGCATCCACCAGGTCGGGCTTGAAGTTGATATAGGCCTCGCCGCCGAGCAGGTGCAGGCCCTGATTGCCGAGCACCGCGCGCAGATGCTGCTGGGCGACCGCGGTGGAGATGGCGCCACCCGAGGTGCCGGTGACGGCGGCGGGCTTGCCGGGCCAGGAGCTCTTGCCCCAGGGGCGACCGCCCCAGTCGATGGCGTTTTTCAGCACCGCCGGAATGGAGCGGTTATGCTCCGGGGTGACGAAGAGCAGGGCGTCGGAGGCCTCGACCGCGGCCTTGAAACGGGCGACCTTTTCCGGAACCGGCAGTTCCAGGTCCTGGTTGTACATGGGCAGGTCGTCGATCTGGATGAATTTGGCCTCGAAATCCTCGGCGCCGAGCCGAACAATCGCCTGCGCCAGCTTGCGGTTGATGGATTCGCGACGGTTCGAGCCAACGATGACGCCGAGCTTGAGTTTTGCCATGGGAGCCTCTATCTCTGGTTACGGTTTTATACCAAGGCTACATAGATGACTGCTCGCCGCGCGCAAGAAGGCACAGGAACTATACCGGGTAACCTGCATGAGCCCGAGGACTGCCGGGCGGTGAGCGAGGTGCTCTCCCGCGTCGGCGACAAATGGACCGTGCTGGTGGTCTCCACGCTCGGCGGCGGGCCCAAGCGCTTCAACGAATTGCGCCGGGCGCTGGGCTCGATCTCGCAACGCATGTTGACACTGACGTTGCGCGCGCTCGAGCGTGACGGATTGGTGACACGCACCGTCTATGCGACCATTCCCCCGCGCGTCGACTACGAACTGACCCGGCTCGGCCGTTCGCTGCTCGAGCCGGTGTGCCCGCTGGTGCAGTGGGCGCGGCGCAACCGGCCGGCCATCGCCGAGGCGCGGCGGCGCTACGACGGCGGCGGAGAGGCGCGGCAGAAGGCGGCGGATACGGCAATCGTTCAAGGCGCCAAATGAAGATCAGCTGTTTGACCGGAACCTATGGGAGATATTCCCTGGTCTGCGAGGCTCTCGCTTGCTTCCTGCAGCAAACGGCGCTCTCGCAGGCGACCTTGTGCATTTACAATCAGCATCCGGTGCCGTTGCGTTTCGAGCATCCGCGCGTGCGCATCGTCAATGAAGCGCCGCCCGCGGGTTCGCTGCGTTACATCAAGCAGCGCATGCTCGAGCTTGCCGATCCGTCCGCCGATTTGATCCATTGGTGGGACGACGACGATCTCTATCTGCCCTGGCACCTCGAGGATTGCCTGCGCCACATCGGAGACAATGTGGCGTGGAAGCCGGCGTCGAGCTGGATTTCGCGGGAGAACGTGAATTTTTCGCGCGAGAGGAATTGGCTCGAGGGCTCGTGGATTTTTCGCGCCGACTACGCGAAGGCATCGCCGGTCGACACCCACCCCGAATGGCTCGAGCATCCGATCTATCCGCAGACGGTCGAGGCCGGTCTGCTGGCGACGACCGAGCTTGAGGGCCGGACGTCCTATATCTACCGCTGGGCCACCGGGACCGAGCATCTGAGCGGCTATGGCAGCGATGGCAATGAGGAAACGCGACGCATCCATATCGACTGGTGGAGGCGGCGCAGCACCGATGTGCGCGCGGACGGGCTGCTGGTGCCCTCCGATCTGACATTGCGCTGGCGGCAATATCTCGACGGCACAAAGGATCAGGTGACGGCGGAGGAATGGGAACTCAATCGCCAGGGCGTCGGACTGTGACACCCGGCCGGCGTCGCCGCGTCAACTGAGATCCAGCTCACGCTTTATATCGGCGAAAATGCGGGCCGCGGTTTCGGCGCCGAGCAGCTCGGCGAAATGCGCCTTCATGGCGGCGGTGTCCAGCCCGAGCTCGTTGAAGCCGATGACATAATTGCGCATGCGATCCTCCCAACAATTCACATAGGGAGCGCCGAGCGGCCGGTTGAAGCGATGGACCCAGCGCAGAAACGGCAGGCACAGCGTCTGCCCGCCGCGCTGGCGCGTCTTTTCGTGGATGTAGCCTTCCTCGGCGCCAAAGCCGCGGAACTTCGGGTTGAAGCCGGCCCAGGCCGACCGGCTGCTGGCGAACAGGCCCATGCCCTGCATGGGAATTTCGAAGGGTGGCGCTGCCGGGTCGGCGCCACGCGGATCGTTGGCCCAAATCCCGTACATGCCGCCGCGCCATTGCGGGTCCATATGCGTCGAGGTGTTCGACAGGTCGTCGTAGACCAGCGGTCCCTGCAGCAAGTCGCGACTGTCGGGATTTGCCGAAAAATAGGCGAGCAGCTTGGTCAGCGCGCCCGGCGCGACGAGGACATGGGAATCGAGGCAAAGAACGTAGGGACTGCTGGCTTCCTCGAAGACCGCGTTCTTCATGGCCGTTCCGGACCATTCGCCGCGCGGAACGTAGCGATAGCCGTCGATCGATTTGCCGAGCTGGCTGAGCGCCTCCGAACAGGAGCCGCCCGGATTATTGTCGACGACGACGAATTCCAGCTCGCCGGCAAGCTCGGGATGACTGGTGCGCAGCGATTGAATGGTGAAATAGACACCGTCGTAGTCGTCGAAGGTTGTCATGCCGACGGTCAGTCGGCGCGGGAAGCGCTCGAGCGTGGGGGCGGGGACCGCGACCGGTTTTGCCGGCGCCGGCGACGCGGGGGCGGCCGGCGTGTGCAGCGGCGCGGATGCGGCGCGCAGGCTGGCGCGCGCGGTGAAGGCGGCGCACAGCGCGGCGAGGTCCTGCGCGGCGACGGGCGCAGCCAGCACCTGGCGCGTCAGCACATCGAGCGTTTCCGCGAGCTGGTCGGCATCGCCATAATCAAGTGCGATCGCCGGCATGCGGCGGGCCAGCAGGCTGGCGATTGGAAGACCGCCGCGCGGCAGATTGCGCGCATTGAGGCAATTCTCGATGAGGCCAAGGGCGGCCTCTCCGGCTGTGAGCGGCGTCAGTTTGAGCGCGGCGCCGGCCGCGAAGCGGGGAAAGACGATGAAGCCGCGATCCGTCGGGCCGGACGGGGTTGGCGTGCCGTCCGCCACGCGCAGGATCAAGCCGCAGTCCGACTCCTGCTGCGCGAGCGGCGTTTCGCCGGGCCGCAACAGCGCGTGCCCGTCGACCGTCCCTTTCACGATCAGCGGTCGGCCAGCGCCGCAATGGTGAGAGCCGTGCCGGGCGCTGCCGCGGCCGGCGCGAAGGTGACGATTTCATCGGTGCCGAGGTCGAAGCCCTGCGTGCGATACCACAAGGACAGACGTGTCTTGCCGCTGCCGGTCGAGCCCGGGAGCAGGACGATGCGGTCGCCTTGCCGCAGCAGCGCCGCATGCAGGGCGATGGCGTCGCTGAGGTCGTCGATCAAGAGAAAGCTGACACGTTCCCAGAAAATCGCCAGCGCGGCACCGAGATCGACATTCATAGCGGGAGGGCCAATGCTGGCCGCGACGTCAAAGCGGTCGGTGTCGCCGCGAGCGACCAGGTCGACCCATTTTTGCGGTGCGACCTCTTCCACCCGTGCCTCAACCTGCCCATCGAACCAAGGATCGAGGAACTGCGGATAGACGACGGCGACGTGGCTCGTGCCCAGGCGAACCGATTTGCGGCGCATCTCACGCATAGACAAGGACGCCGCTTTCCTGAAGCTGAGTGAGCGTGGCCAAGACATCGTCGGTCAGGTCGGTGCCGGCATCCGGATAGCTTTCGCCGATGAGCCGGATAATGTCGCGCACCGTTCGCGCTCCATCGCACAGTCCCCAGATCAGCGCGGCCGTCGGGTTCAGGTAGACGGCGCGCGTTTGCTGCGGGTGGTAGAGCAGAACTTCGCTGTCGACGACCTCCATCTCAACGCCAGTGGCCGAGCGGGGAATGAGGCCGATCATCGAGTCACGTGGTTCTGTCATCGGTTGACCTGGGTGGGGCGATCGTTTTGCACATCTGCGCGTATGGCTGGGTCCGCTGCCGACAGGCCGCTGCCGGCCGCGAGCCGCGTCGTCATCCACCGCATCACCCTGAGCGGATGCCGGACGGTCCGGCACGCGAACAAGGATCGTTCGGGTGCAATGCCATAAAATCCGTGCAGCCACCATGCGGGGGGATTGAATATGGCGGCAAGCTTGCCGGTGAAAGCCATGTCGGCGCTCGCGATCTCGGCCAGCGGCACCATGCCAAGTCCCACGCCCGCCGGGGCCGAAACGGATGCGGCGTCGGGCGCATGACCCGCCGCAGGCGGCGTTACAAACACCTGCGACACCAGTTGCAGAATGACGATCACGTCGGGGAAGCGGGCTCCGACCTCCCGCCAATCGATTTCGTCGCGAAATCTCGCCTGGTAGCGCCATAGATCGTAGAGGTGGATCAAACGGATGCGATGCGCCGGCTCGAACGCATGGCGAGCCAGATGGCGCAGCATATCGGTATGCCCCAGCGCCAATCCGTCGGGCCCGGAGCCGCGCCGAAACGATTGCAGTTTTCCAGTGAGCGATGCGAGGGTCAGGCTGCCGCGCTGGTTCGGCGACATCGCGTCCGTGTGAATTTCAAGCGAGATACGAAAGCCGGATTCGACGGTCGATGCCACCGGCAGATGGTGCATGCGCGCTGCAAAACGCGATCCGTGCGCGGACGCGAAGCCATAGCCGAGGTCGCGGGTGACGCAAACGGCAGTGTCCGCGTCGGCGGGATCGATCAGCACGTCGATATCGACCATCGCGCGCAGCTCGGGGCTGGGATAAATCCGATGCGCGAGCGCGGCACCCTTGAGAAGCACGAGCGGGATGCCCGCGGCCGCGAATGCCGCCAACAACCGGTCGACGCATTGCTCGCGCGCCTGGGCGGCGCGACGATGACGGCTCGCCAAGGCAATGAATGCCAGCCGCGTTTCGTCGGGAACGAGTTCGGGTGTCTTGCGCGCGAGACCGACAATCAGCGGCTCAAGCAAAGGGGCGACGCCGTGGTGTTCAGCTTCGTCGGCCAAGCTACGCCAGTGGTGAGTGTCGCCACGTGCCTGGCGCCGACGCAGCATGCGCTCGGTCGCCTCGCTGGCGATGTCTCGGTCGTCCGTCCCGCGATCGGTCAACAGCGTGCGCGCAAGATCGTAGGCACCGGCGAATTCTTCGTTCGTTGTGGCCGTGCGGCTCAAGGAGCGCAATCGCATGTGACAGGCAGACTACGGGCCTGCGCCAAGGCGAGCTAAGTGACGGGGGTGGTCGTTGGCGAGGGCGTTGTGGTCGGCGAGGCCGTTGTGGTCGGCGAAGCTGATGTGGTCGGTGAGGCCGTCGTCGTCGGCGAACCTGACGTCGTCGGCGATGCAGTGGTCGTCGGCGCTGGGGTGGTTGCGCTTGTTGTCGTCGGTGCGGCCGTGGTCGTCGTGGTTGTTGCCGGCGAGGCCTGCGCATGCGCGGGTACAATGACCGATTTCACAACCGGTCTCACCCACCGGTCCGGCAAAATCATTGCCGCCAATGCGCCGCCGCCGAAAGTGACCTGTAAGAGACGCCGACGATCAACTGTCACGAGTTCAGCCCCCAGGCGCCAGGTTGCAGCGCAACGATCCCCTTACCATAGCGGTTCTGGCTCCGAAATTAGAAAATGTAGCGTCGATTGTAAATCTGAATTACCCACAAGTTATACGCGAATTTGGTGTGGGTGCCAAAAAGCTGCCGGTGCCTTTGCGCCGGCCATTCCCATGGCGCAGGGAACGGTGTCATCTGGGCCTCGTAATGAGCCCTGTTCGCGCGAGTGAGGCGCATGGCGCCGGTGCGGCACGCGCTCGGTCGCCTTGCGTGCGATATTTGGTCGCGCGGCCCGCCATCCGGCGACAGTGCGCCGATCATAGGTGCCAGGGAACGCTTCGGTCGCGTGGGCTCGGCGGCCCGACCCGAAAAGCAAGATCCCCGGTGACCGGCAGAGCACGGGCCGAGGCCAGTTTTCGCTATCGGGGCACTGGCGTTGTAGTCGTCGCGACGGTCGTTGTCGGCGCCGGCGTCGTGGTCGGCGCGGCTGATGTCGTCGGCGCCGGTGTCGAGGTTGTCGGACTGGCGGTTGTCGTCGGCGACCCAGTGGTCGTGGGCGCGGCAGTCGTCGGCGCGGCGGTGGTTGTCGTGGTTGTCGCCGGCGAAGCCTGGGCGTGCGCGGGCACAATGACCGACTTCACAACCGGCCTTACCCAGCGGTCCGGCAAAACCAATGCCGCCAAAGCGCCACCACCGAAAGCCACCTGCAAGAGACGCCGACGATCAACCGCCACGGTTCCAGCTCCACGCCACGATTTCGAAATCCTTGCCTCAAAATAGCATATTCGACCTACCTGACAGATAAGAATATAGCAATATACGCCTGTGCGGGTTCGACTTTCCACACCTAGGCCCATATCTGCCGCAGTCGCGACGAACCGATGACGCGCACGGCGTAGGGCGAGCCGCCGGCGCGCGAGACAAATCGCGAGACGGCGCGACGACCAGGCGAAACGCGGCGATCGAGCGGAGATGAATTGCCTTTCAGATCGCGCTATCCGGCCTGTATGATGAATCATCGCGTGCGGGGGCGGGCGAGGTCTTGGGGATGGAGGGCAAGGTATGACTCTGGTTAAGCGGTTCGTTCTCGCCGTTGTCGCGGCGCTATGTCTGATTCCGGCGGCCTCGTTTGCGCAAGATAACTACCCGACGCGACCGATTCGCCTGATTGTCGGATTTGGGGCCGGCTCCAGCGCCGATGTTGTCGCCCGGGTCATCAGTCACAAGCTTAGCGATCTGCTCGGACAGTCGGTCGTGGTGGAAAATAAGCCTGGCGCCGGCAGCATGATCGCCACCGACTACGTGGCGCGGACGTCGAAGGACGGTTACACGCTGCTGATGGCGACCATCGCGGCGACGATCAATACGACGATGATGTCCAACAAGGACGTGAATTTCGAAAAAGATCTCGCGCCCATTACCTTGATCGGCTCAACTCCGGAAATCCTGGTGGTCAATCCCAAGCTTGGCGTCAGCGACGTCAAAGGTCTGATTGCGATGGCCAAGGAAAAGCCGAACGGGCTGCTCTATGGCGCCTCCGGCGTCGGCAGTGGGCCGCGCCTGGCGACAGAATTGTTCAAGCAAATGGCGGGCATCAAGATGACCGCGGTATTGTATCCGGGCAGCGCGCAGACGCTGACCGATCTGATTGCCGGCCGCATCCAGGTGATGTTTTCGCCCGCCCCCACCGTGGTCGGGTTCATCGGCAAGGGAACCGTGAAGGCATTGGCGACCACCGGCGAAAAGCGCGCGGGCATCGCGCCCAATCTGCCGACGATTTCAGAAGCCGGGCTGCCCGGTTTCGACACCGGCCTCTGGTTCGGCCTTGTTGCCCCAGCCGGCACGCCGGATGCGGTCATCGAAAAAGTCTCGAAAGCGACCAACGAGGCGCTGAAAGATCCGACGGTGGCGAAACTTCTGCATAATCAAGGAATGGATATAGCCGGCGGCAGTCCCGCTGAATTCGGGCGCTTTATCAAGAAGGAAACCGACCGCTGGGGCCGCATTGTCAAAGAACTTGGCATCACGCGGAAGAAGAAGAAATAGCCGGGGGCGACACCGCGCCGCCGTCGTTTGCCTTCGCGCGCCAGCATAAGGACCGCATCATGCTCGATACGCCCGACAAGTCCGCGACCGCGACGGTCGGCGGCGGGCCTTGCCTCGACTTTCAGTCGCACCTGCAAGTCCTTGAGGCGCGTGGGCTGTTGACGCGTGTCGATCGGCCGATCGACAAGGACAGCGAGTTGCATCCGTTGGTGCGCTGGCAGTTTCAGGGCGGCCTCGCCGAGCGTCAGCGCCAGGCTTTTCTTTTCACCCATGTCGTCGATGGCGGCGGGCGACGTTACGATATTCCGGTGGCGGTTGGCGCGCTGGGAGCCTCGCCGGACATCTACGCGGCGGGAATGGGCGTGCCGGTGGAAGACATCGGTACCGCCTGGGTGCAGGCCGTCGCGCACCCGATTGCGCCGCGGCGTGTCGGCACCGCGGCCTGCCAGGAAGTCGTGATTACGGGAAGCGAGCTGTTGCGCCCGGGCGAAGGCTTGGCGGGCTTGCCGGTTCCGGTATCGACGCCCGGATTTGATTCGGCGCCCTATCTCACCGCGACCCTGTGCGTCACCCGCGATCCCGAGACCGGCGTGCAGAACATGGGCACCTATCGCGCCGCGTTGAAGGCACAGGATCGCCTCGGCGTGCGCATGTCATCGCGTCCCGGCGGGGCCGGTGGCTATCTGCACTGGTGCAAATATCGGGAGCGGCGCGAGCCCATGCCCTGCGCCATTGTCATCGGCTGCGCGCCGGTGGTGATGTTCACCGGTCCGCAGAAGCTTGCCATCGGACAGGACGAACTGGCGGTCGCCGGCGGCCTCGCGGGGCAACCGATCGCCGTGGTCAAGGCGGTCACCAGCGACCTGCTCGTTCCCGCGGATGCCGAGATCGTCATCGAGGGCCTGGTCGACTGCGAGCTGCTTGAACCGGAGGGGCCTTTCGGCGAAAGCCACGGCCATGTGGCGCTCGAAGACTTCAACATGTCGATGCAGGTCACCGCCATCACCCGCAAGCGCTCGCCGGTGTTCGTCTCCATCATCAGCCAGGTGACGCCGAGCGAATTGAGCGTGATGAAGAAAGTCGCATTCGAGCCGATGTTTCTCGCGCATTTGCGCGATCAGCTCGGTGTGCGCGGCATCAAGCGGGTGAGCATGCACGAACCGCTCACCAATCTGCGCAAGGTGATCTTCCTGCAGTTCGCGCGCGGCACGCCGCGCAGTGAAGTGTGGCGGGGTCTGCACGGCGCCTCGACGCTGCGGGCCGATTGCGGCAAGATCTGCATCGCGATCGACGAGGATATCGATCCCACCAACACCGATGCCGTCTTCTGGTCGCTGGCCTATCGCTCAAATCCAAAGGACGACCTCCATGTCATTCCGTATCGTTCCGCCGGGCATGGACCGAAGTCGCGGCCGCGCGACGATGCCACCGTCCTCATCGATGCGACGCTGAAACAGGCCGCGCCGCCCTTGGCGCTACCGCGGCGCGAATTCATGGAGCGGGCCCGCGCCATCTGGAACGAGCTCGATCTGCCGCCATTGGTGCCGCAACCGCCCTGGTACGGCTACTCGCTCGGCGATTGGGACGAACGCTACGACGTCTATGCCCGTCGCGCCGTCGCGGGCACGTGGGAGGAAAGCGGCGCGGAAACGATCAAAGCGCGTCGCGGCGGCCTCACACCGGAGACGCCGGTGCGCGATGCCGATGCCGCCGCCGACAAGCGCGGGCATTAGCGCGGCGGCGCGAAAGCGGGGACCCAAGGTGTTGGATTTCCGCTTATGCGGGAATGAACGGGCTGCGTCGATCCGCGCCCGTCGGCCGCCCTGAGCCCCAAGCCGGATCGTACCGAATCGGGGCTCATCGTCGCGGACGTTATTTCGTCAGTTCCTTCACCAGAGCGGCGTAGCTCTTGTCCTGCTTGACCCGCAGCTTCTCGTAGGCCGGGCCTTCCATGAACTTGTCGTTCTCGCCGAGCTTGGTGAGCAGCGTCTTGTAGGTCTTGTCCTTGGCGAGCTTGGCGAAGGCCTCGCGCAGCTTGGCGAGACGGTCGGCCGGAATGCCGGCGGGCGCCAGCACGATGCGCTGCATGGTGGCGGCATCGGCGACATCCGGGTAGCCGAGATCGCCCGAGGTCGGCACGTCCGGGAACACCCGGCTGTCGGCCATGGTCACCAACGTGCGTACCTTGTCGCCCTGGGTGGTGATGACCGACGGCAGCGCCACGGTGAAGTCGACATCGCCGGTTATCAGAGCACGCATGGCCGGTCCGCCGCCCTTATAGGGTACCAGCGTCACCCGCACGCCGGCAGCCTGCAGCAGCACGGCGCCCGGCACCATGGTGGCGCCCCAGTTGCCGCTATGGCCGAATTTGAGCTTGCCGGGATTCTTCTTGGCCGCATCGAGCAGGTCTTTCAGCGTCTTGTAGGGGCTGTCGGCACGCACGACGAGGGAGGGCGGCGCGGTATTGGTGCGCACGACCGGCACGAAATCCTTGTTCGGATTGTAGGGCAGCTTGGTGACATGCTGTTGCAATTCGTCGAAGAAGTTATGGGTGAACAGCAGCGTGTAGCCGTCGGGCTTGGCCGATGCGGCGGCCGCGGTGCCGATACGGCCGCTGCCGCCCGGCATCAACTGCACCACCACCGGCTGGCCGATATAGGACGGCAGCACCGAGGTGATCACGCGCGCGTTGAGGTCGTGCGAGCCGCCGGCGCCGAGCGGAATGATCATGGTGATCGGTTTCGTCGGATAATCGTCGGCGCGCACCGCGGTGCCGGCCAAAGCCAGGCCGGCGGTGATGGCGGCCGCACAAAGCGCCCGTCTGGAAAATTGCGACATGGGTTGCTCCTCCACCTACGTTTCTGACTCGCGGTCAGGGTTTCATTGTTCTGCCGGCAGCGGCTCCGGTTTGCCGACCGGCTGCGGATTTCTCAGCCTCCGCGTGCGGTACCACATTAAATAGGTCAGGACCGGTGTGGCCAGGATGATGGCGAGAGCGAACGGCCGCTCGACCACCACATAATGCAACAACTGACCCTGCGACAGCAGGATAGACTGGCCCAGGGAATATTCCAGCACCGGGGTGAGGATGAAGGCCATGACCAGCGGGGTGACGTCGAAGCTCATTTTGCGCGCGCCGTAGCCGAGCAGGCCGAAGAAGATGAGGAAATAAAGATCGAGCACATTGGAGCGGAAGACGTAGGTGCCGACAAAGGCGAATACCACGGTCAGCGGCACCAGATAGGCCTTGCGGATCATCACCACCTTGGAGAACAGCGGGATCAGCAGATAGCCGAGCACGTAGAGCAGCACGCAGGCGATCACCATGCTGAACAAGATGGCGTAGATCAGCGTGGCCTGCTGGGCGAAGAGCTGCGGGCCCGGGCGCAAGCCCTGCACGACGAAGGCGCCGAGCAGGATGGCGGTGATGTTGTCGCCGGGAATGCCGAGGGTGAGCAACGGCACCATGGTCGGGCCGTTCACCGCGTTGTTGGCGGCTTCCGGCGCGGCGACGCCTTCGAGCACGCCGGTGCCGAATTTCTCCGGATGCGGGGAGGCGGATTTGGCAGCGGCGTAGGCCATCAGGGCGGCCACCACCTGGCCGACGCCGGGGATCATGCCGATGACGGCGCCGAGCACGGTCGAGCGGGCGATGGTGCGCTTGCACGAACCCAGTTCGGCGAGCGTCAGCCGGTCGCCTTCCGGGCGCACCGAGGTCTCCACGAACGGCCGATACTTTTCTTCGATGGCGAGCAGGACTTCGGGGATGGCGAACAGGCCGATCAGCATGGGCAACAGGTTGATGCCCGACTCGATGGGGAAGAAGCCGAAGGTGAAGCGGCTGAGCGCGCCGATCGGGTCCTGGCCGACCATGGAGAAGAAGGCGCCGAGCAGCAGCATGACCAGGCTCTTGACCACCATGGTGGTGCCGGAGAAGGCGATCACCAGCATGCTCAGCAGCATCACCGCGGCCAGTTCGGGCGGCCCGAAATGCATGGCGACCAAGGCGATCGGCCCGATCAGGAAGATGGTGGCGAGGCTGGCGGCGAAGTCGCCGATGGCGGAAGCCGCGAGCGCCATGTCGAGCGCCTTGCGCGACTGCCCCTTCTTGGTCATCGGCAGGCCGTCATAGGTCGTGGCCACCGAGGCGCCGGTGCCGGGAATGCCGACCAGCACCGCCGGGATGCTGCCGCCGTAGATGCCGCCTTTGTAGACGCCGATGAGGAACGGGATGCCGACCAGCGGGTTCAAGAAGAACGAGATCGGCAGCAGCACCGCCATGGCCATGGTGGTGGTGAAGCCGGGCAGCGCCCCGATGAAGATGCCGAGCACCAGCCCGAGGCTGATCATCAGGAACGTATCGAGCCGCATCAGCATTTCGATACTGGTAAGGACGGTGTGCAACACGGTTCAGAAATCCGGCAGTTCGGGGAGCGCCACGCCGAGCAGGCGGCGGAACACGAGATAGACGACGCCGGGCACGCCGACGGCGACGAACACGATCGCCGGCCAGTGGCGCGCGCCGTAGAACAGGCTGAGCACCACGATGACCAGCGCGCTGGCCACGATGAAGCCGAGCGGCACCAGGATGGCGGCATAGACCACGAACATCAGCGCGGTGAAGCCGACGCTGAGATAGTTGTGCCGATTAAGGCCGCGGAAGCCGTTGACGTCGTTGAGCTTGAAGCTCGCGCGCAGGTACCAGAGCCCGACCAGCAGGAAGCAGGTCGCCACCACATGCGGAAAGAAGGCCGGATCGAGCCCGCCCGAGGCCTGGCCGAACAGCACCGGCGGCCGCTCGACCTCGCTGGGAATGACCGCGAACAGGAAGACGGAAAACACCACACAGGCCAGCGCCAGCACGGTGTTGAAATTCACGCCGCCGCGCCGCGATGGGCGGGCCAGCTTGCTCGGCAATGGACGTCCTCCCCCGCTCTTCGGGTCGCAGCGCCGCGCGATCGACCGATCCGCGTCGGCGCCGGCCCGTTGCCCCCGCGGCGCTGCCGGGGCCGACAGGCGACAGGGACGTTGTTTGGCGGCGCGATCATACATTGTTTTGGGCGCGCGAAAGACCGGTAATCCGCGTGGTATCCCGGCAATTTCGAGCACCGCATCGCGGTGCGCTTTGCGCGCGGCGCGCCCGCGCCCGCCGGCGTCATCGCGACTTCATGCCCGGCGCTTTAACTGGCGGCGTTGCAACGGCGCACGCGCAGGGAGGGGAGGCGCAACCCGTGGGGGATGGCGCTTGCCGGCGCAATCCGGTTCCTTGTGGCGTGGGAAAATGGGCCGGGGGACAGCGTCGGGGGGACGCGTGCCGCGCTATTTCTTTCATTTCTCCGACGGCAAGCGCCGCTTCATCGACACCGTCGGCCACGAGCTGCGCGGGCTGGGCGCCGCGCGTCGGCATGCCGTGCGCCAGGTGCGCGACTTGAAGGCGGCGATGTGCGACCCGCATATCCAGGACCTGTCGGGCTGGAGCATGACGGTGGTCGACACCCGCGGCGCCACGGTGTTCGAGATCGGCTTCGATCTCCGGCCGGGCGGGCATTCCTAGTCTCGCCGAGGCCGGCGCGATCGGCTAGACTGGCGCTTATGCAACGACGATTCACCGCCCTTGTCTGCCTTGCGCTGCTCGGCCTGGCGCTTGCCGGCTGCAGCAAATGCGGTCCGTTCTGGATCGACAACGGCCCGCACGCCTGCCACGCCGATACGCCGCGCGGCTAGGGGCGTGGATGGCGAGGCTGAGCGGCCGCGGGCGGGCGGCGGCGGCCCGGGGGCGAAAATTTCAGAATTGGTCCTAGGAACATATTGACAGCGTAACGCTGCTCGGCTATGGTTGGCGCACGCTCCACAATTGCAGCAGACGCGGCCCAGCGGAACAGTAGTTTCCCAGTTTGAATAAGAAAAGTTTCGTATAAAAGCCTCCGCGCATTCCAATTCTGCTGTGCATTTGTCTGCGATTCTCTGTTCATCGCAGGCGTAATGCTGACTGCCTTGTGCTTCATGATCCAGTTGTCCCAAACGAAATAGAGTGCCAGCGAACGGTGCAGGCGTTTGCGGAGGCGGGACGCTTTTCGCGCTTGGGGCCTTTGGGCATTCGCGTGGAGCCTAGGCCGTGTTGACGGTTTTGATCCAGAGCCTTGCGGCAGCGATACATAACATGGAGAGGAATGCTCTGGCGGTTTTCTCGTAGCGGGTCGCGATGCGACGGAACTGCTTGAGGCGATTGACGCACCGCTCGATAAGATTACGCCGCTTGTAGGCTTCGCGATCATATTCGATCGGCGTCTTTCGATTTGATCGCGGCGGGATGACGGGTTCGATACCACGTTCGCTCAAGTCGTTACGAATGGCGTCGCTGTCGTAACCCTTGTCGCCAAGAAGCTTGTCGGGATGACCGTCATGAAGCTCCATGAGCGCATCGTAGCCTTTGACCTCGTGTGCCTCGCCGCCCGTAACGTCGAAGGTCAGCGGGTCGCCTTTGGCGTTCGTGCGGAGGTGGATTTTGGTCGAGAAGCCGCCGCGCGAGCGGCCGAGCGCTTCCTGATTTTGATTCCCCCTTTTACGCCGGCTGCATGTTGGTGCGCCCGGATGATCGTGGAATCGACAGCGTGTTCCTCGTCGGCGGGAGGCCCCAGACTCGTCAGCGTTTCGAACGCTGCATCCCACACGCCGAGCTTACTCCAGCGGGTGAAGCGAACAAAGACCGAGTTCCAATTGCCGTATCGCTCGGGCATGTCGCGCCACGGCGCGCCGGTGCGCAGAACCCAGAGAATACCATTGACCGTTCGCCGCTTGTCGGGAATCGGCGGGCCACGTTCGCCCCGATCCGGTAGCAATGGGTCGAGAATGCGCCATTCCGCGTCCGTCAGATCGCCGCGACTCAATGCTGCCTCCTCCAGAAAGGCAGCCTTGAATCAAAACTCAATTCCTCTGTCAAAAACCGTCAACACGGCCTAATGTTGTCCACGATTTAAAAATTCTTATGTATAAAGGCCGCTTTCACGAAATATTTTTACAGCCGAACGGAAATATTTCATACATCGTTCTAAGAAATAGTTTTCGATATTACATGACCACTCAGAATGGTGAGTTGGTTACTAGTCAACAATTAGAACTGTTCGGCTCCCGCCAACGCAGTCGGCCATCAGATGTTTGGGACCGTCTGTTGATCCAAGGCAGCGACATATCAAACGTACTTTTTGATTCCCTCCCTGAAATCCGTCGTAAGGCCGAAGGCCAACAAGCCCTAAATGTTGCCTTTGAAGCTGCGCTCCGGGAATACCCGGCAGAAAGGCAACGCACGATCGCCGAAGCGATCCGACGCAGACGAGAAACACGCGAGAGCAAGCCGTCACAGTCGACCTGAGACACCACTCGGCCACGACCACGAAAAAAATAATCCTAGGACCACTTGACAGCGTAACGCTGCTCGGGTAGGTTTCCCGCACGCTCCACAATTGCATCTGGCGGCCCCGGCGGCGCAACAGCACTGCGGCGGACCGCGATTGACGGTTTTGACGCGCCGCAGCTGCGGCGCGTTTTGTTTTGGGGGAGGTGGCCCATGGCGCCGAAACTGGAAATCGCGCCCGAGCTCGTGGCCGCGGGCAAGCATGCCTACGAGGAAACCAACTCGCCGGTGCGGGAAATCGCCGCGATGATGGGGATAGCGGGCGAGACCTTGCGCGACCGCGCGCGCGAATGGGGCTGGCAACGCTGGACCCGGCAACGCCGCGCGCTCGAACTGTTGCACGCGGTTCGCAGCACGCCGCCCGGTGCGGACACCGCGCCATCGCCATCGGCCGCGCCGCCAACGCCGGCGCCAGCGGCGCCACTGGCGCCGGCCACGCCAAGCCCCGAGCCGGCGTCGCCCATCGCGGCGGCGCAACGTGAAGCGCTGGCCTTGCGCATTCAGCAGGTGGTCGAGCGCGAAATGAGCGCGGTCGAGCGGCTGCTCGCGCGCGAGGGCGAGGCCGGCGCGACCGCCGACAATGCGCGCGCGCTAGCCGGCATCGCCCGCACGCTGCGCGAGGTGGCGCTGCTCAACAAGACCGACGATGCGAAGCCGCGCCATGAAGCCGATAACGACCCCATACCCCGCGATATTGACGAGTTTCGTCACGAGCTTGCGCGCCGAATTCGCGGATTTATCGCCGATGAGCGAGCGCGCGAGAGCGAGGGTTCAAGCGAGGATACCGGATCACTGGGTTAGGCACCTGCTCGGCGATTTTCCGACGATTGCGCATGCGCATCAACTGCCGCCGCGACTTGCCAACAGCGGCGCCGACTGGACCACCTGGCTGCTGCTCGGCGGGCGCGGCGCCGGCAAGACCCGCGCCGGCGCCGAATGGGTATGCGCGCTGGCCGCCGGCGATCCGAAAGCGCGCATCGCGTTGATCGGCGAGACCGAACACGACGCGCGCGAGGTGATGGTGGAGGGCGTCTCCGGCATCATGGCGGTGCATTGGGGCGCCGATCGTCCGCAATGGATTTCCTCGCGCCGGCGGTTGCAATGGCCGAACGGCGCGGTGGCGCAAGTGTTCTCGGCGGAAGAACCGGAAAGTCTGCGCGGGCCGCAATTCACCGCCGCCTGGTGCGACGAGCTGGCCAAGTGGCGCCAAGCCGAAGCAACCTTCGACATGCTGCAATTCGGGCTGCGCCTTGGCGAGCGGCCGCGGCAGGTGGTGACCACCACGCCGCGGCCGACCGCGCTGCTCAAGCGGCTGATCGCGGATGCGCACACGGCGGTGACGCACGCGCCCACCGTCGCCAATGCCTATAACCTGGCGCCGAGCTTCCTCGACACCGTGCTGTCGCGCTATCGCGGCACCGGGCTGGGGCGGCAGGAGATTGCCGGCGAGCTGATCGAGCAGCGCGCCGACGCACTGTGGACGCGGGCGCGGCTGGAAGCCTGCCGCGTGACGCAAGCGCCGGACCTGCAGCGCATCGTGGTGGCGGTCGATCCGCCCGGCTCGGCGCGCAAGGGCGCCGACGCTTGCGGGTTGGTGGCGGCAGGCCTTGCCGACGACGGCATCATCTATGTGCTCGCCGACGACAGCGCGGCCGGCCTTTCGCCGCAAGCCTGGGCGGCGCGCGCGATCGCGCTGTGGCGGCGGCTACAAGCGGACGCGCTGGTGGCGGAAGTGAATTTCGGCGGCGACATGGTGCGCGCGGTAATCGCCGCGGCCGACCGCACGGTGCCGGTGATGACGGTGCGGGCGACGCGCGGCAAGCGCCTGCGCGCCGAGCCGGTGGCGCAATTGTACGAGCAGGGCCGCGTGCGCCATGTCGGCGCCTTGCCGGCGCTGGAGGACGAAATGGCCGACTTCGGCCTCGACGGGCTGTCGTCGGGGCGCTCGCCCGACCGCCTCGACGCGCTGGTCTGGGCGGTGACGGCGCTGAGTTACGGCGCGCGGGCCGAGCCGCGGGTGAGGGGGCTGTAGCCGATGGCGCAAATCAAACAGGCAGCGCTCGACTACGAACTCAAGCGCTGGATGCGTCCCGACTGGCGGCGGTACTGGAAGCCGGGCCACGAGAACGATCCGCTCTACCGGCTTTACGAAGACGTCGAGCATAAATTCAGCCCGGATCAGCCGCGCGTGCCGGCGGGCAGCGCAGAGGGCGGGCAGTGGACGAGCGATGGCGGAGTAGGAGGTACAGGCACGGTCTCCGGTACCGCGCCAGGCAATAGCAGACCGCGAATGCGGACTGCCGGAAGAATCTCGCCGCAACGGCGGGCCGAATGTGAAGAGCAATACCGGCTTGACACATTTATTTGTAATACAGTGCGCACCCGTAGCTGTTGGGCTCAAGCCGAATTCCGCTGCAGCCAATGTCTCATTGGCGGATACGCGCCGCCAATATATCACTGAGGCGCTACCATGTTGATCGCGAGCCGAGTGCTCACGCTGGTGAATCAAAATGATAAAATCCAAATTCCGATCCGGATTTTTTCTCCGGAGAAATCCGAGAACGGCTCATGGTTTTGCCGGTACGAAGTCGACTGGCCGGGCGAACAACATAAGATGGAAATAGGCGGGTTTGATTCCATCCAAGCGCTCGTGCTGGCGCTCCAATCCATTGGAGCGGAAATTTACAGCAGTAGTTATCACAAGTTGGGCAAGCTCTATCTCGACAAGCCAGGAGCCGGCTATGGCTTTCCGGTGATGCCGACGCTGCGCGATCTGCTGCAAGGCGAGGACGCGAAATATCTTTGATTTGAAGGTTTCAGCAATGTGCCGCCAGCGCTGTGCCGCAGCCGGGACACGAGGATAACGCATGCTCGATCGACTGAAAAACCTGCTCCGCGCGCCGGAGCGGAAGACCTCGCGCGTCGCGCGGCTGATCGCGTTCGAAAGCGGCGGGCGCGCGCGCTGGACGCCGCGCGACTATGCGGCGCTGGCGCGCGAGGGCTATGCCAGGAATGCGATCGTCTATCGCGCGGTGCGGCTGATCGCCGAGTCGATCGGTTCGCTCTCCTTCCTGCTCTATGAGGGCGCGCTCGAGCACGACACCCATCCGCTGCTCGATCTGCTTGCGCGGCCCAATCCGCGCCAGGACGGCGCCGCGCTGCTGGAAAACATCGCCGCGCATCTGCTGCTCGCCGGCAATGCCTATGTCGAGGCGGTCGGCATCGCCGCTGACAATGGCACACAGGTGCGCGAACTCTATGCGCTGCGCCCCGACCGCATGAAAGTGGTGCCGGGGCCGGACGGCTGGCCGCAGGCCTTCGACTATACGGTCAACGGCGCCGCGGTGCGCTTCGAGCAGAACGCCGGCCAGCCGCCGATCCTGCAGCTCACTTTGTTCAATCCGGTCGACGATTATTATGGGCTGAGCCCGCTGGAGGCGGCGGCGACCGCGGTCGATACGCATAACGCGGCGGCGAAGTGGAACAAGGCGCTGCTCGACAATGCGGCGCGGCCGTCCGGGGCGCTGGTCTATGCCGGGCCGGACGGGCTCATCCTCGCCGACCAGCAGTTCGAGCGGCTGAAGAAGGAGCTCGAACTGCAATATCAGGGCACGGCCAATGCCGGACGGCCGCTGCTGCTCGAAGGCGGGCTCGACTGGAAGCCGATGTCGCTTTCGCCGAAGGACATGGACTTCATGGAGGCCAAGCATGCGGCGGCGCGCGAGATCGCGCTCGCCTTCGGCGTGCCGCCGATGCTGTTGGCGATCCCCGGCGACAACACCTATTCGAACTATCAGGAAGCCAATCGGGTGTTCTGGCGGCAAAGCGTGCTGCCGCTTGCCGCCCGCATCGGCGCCGCGCTGACGCAATGGCTGGCGCCGAGCTTCGGCGCGGGCCTGACGCTTGCCGTCGATACCGACAGGATCGAGGCCTTGAGCCCCGACCGCGCCGCGCTGTGGGAGCGCGTCACCAAGGCGCCGTTCCTCACCGTCAACGAGAAGCGCACCGCCACCGGTTACGGCGCGGTGAGCGGCGGCGACACGTTCGCATGACCGAGCTGATCGACACTTTCGCGCTGCGCGGCGATCTCGCGCATCTGGCGCTGTTCCTGTGGGCGAGCTCGGCCAGTGGGCTCGCCTGGTTCGCGTTGCGCGAACTCGCGGCGGCGAGCCGGCGCTTCGACGATTTCGTGCGCGAGCTCGCGCGTTTCAATGACCACTTCACGGGGCATTTCGGAGGCCACTGATGGATACGCTTCACACCGTGCTGCGCTCGATCCGCGGCGAGACCAAGGCGCGCCGCGATCACCTCGAGGTGTTCCGCGAATTCCTCGAGCATCTCGACCGCGCCAGCCGGCGCAAGGCCGCGCCGCGCGGCAGCAAGGCCGTCAAGGGTCGTGACCGGCGCGGCAAGCGGTAGCACGGCACGGGCTCCTTTTCCCTCTCCCCGCGCGCGGGGAGAGGGTGGCGAGCGGCGATAGTCGCGAGCTGGGTGAGGGGGCCTATCCGAATTTCAAAAAGCGCCCCTCACCCGACTTCCTCGCCATAGCGCGTCGAAGACGCGCGTAAACGCGCTGAAGGCTCGGAAGTCGACCTCTCCCCGCAAGCGGGGAGAGGTGAAGGAAGAATCATGCTCGCTCCCCATCCCGAACCGACCGTCGCCGCCGTCTTCGCGCCGCGCACCACCATCGATGCCGACGGCACGGTGGAGGGCTATGCCAGCCTGTTCGGCGAGATCGATGCGGCGCGCGACATGGTAATGCGCGGCGCCTTCGCCGCGACGCTGAGCACGCGCGGCGTGCACCGTATTCCCATGCTGTTCCAGCACGATCCCGCCGAGCCGATCGGCGTCTGGCTGGAATTGCGCGAGGACCATCGCGGACTTTACGCGCGCGGCCGGCTGATCCCGGAGGTGACGCGGGCGCGCGAATTGCTCTCGCTGCTGCGCGCCGGCGCCATCGACGGTCTGTCGATCGGCTTTCGCACGGTGAAGGGCAATATCGATCCGAGGAGCCGCATCCGCCGGCTCACGGCGGTCGATCTCTGGGAAATTTCCATCGTCACCTTCCCGCTGCTCGCGGGGGCGCGCGTGCGCGCGGTGAAGCAGGCTCCCTCCCGGCCGATGCTGTCACAGGCCCGCACGCGCGCCGAGCGGGAATGGACGCGGATGGTGGGGACACCGAACGCGGCCGAGAGGATTGTGCCGCGGCCGACGCGGCGACAGCGGCACGACGGCGGTGGACGGCGCGGCCGCGTTTGCGCCTGGCGCGGGTCGTGAACGGCGATGCTGTCCGCCGATCCCGACATCCGTCGGCTGATGGCGCTGCGCGCCATCGAAGGCGGGCTGTTGCGCTTGAAGTGGCTCGCCGCCGCGACGCGCTTTGAAATCGCGATGCGCCGGCACGACCGCGCACTGAAAGCCAATTTCAATCCCAATCAGCCGCGGGTGCCGCGCGGCAATCCGGACGGGGGGCAATGGACGAGCGGCGGGGGTAATGGGCAAAAGCCGACGAATGGCGGTGAACCAAAAACGCCCGAGGAGAAGCCGCCGAAATCGCGCGATCGGACTGCTGTCTTGAAGACGATCGCTCGACGCATCTTGGAAGCGGGAGAGACAGCCGTTAATATTGCCAAGCTGAGTGCATGGATAAGAACTTATTCGCCCACCATTGAATCCTATAATGACCCACCGAGGTCTCTGGACGAGCCGCAGCGGGCCGCCGCAACGCCGCTGCCAGGCTATGACGTTCACCATATTGTTCAACAAAACCAAAAGGGCGTCTTTGGGACAGAACTCATCGAAAGCCCTGAAAATAAATTGCTGATCCCGAGAATGAAACATTGGGATATCAACAAGTGGTATCAAACAGAGAATCCGAATTTTGGCGGGAAAACGCCACAGCAATACGTGAACGGCAGAAATTGGAAGGTACAGAGAGAGGTTGGCCTTGAGGCCCTGAGGATCAACGGAGTTCTCAAGCCATGAAACGCGTTGCTTTAGCAGCGAGAACCGTACCACAGTTGATAGAGCGGTTCACTGAACATGCACTCATGCAATTCAAAGCCGAGCTCTATGACGAAACCGCAAAATATAACCGATTGTATCGCGAAATCTTGGCTATCGAACAGGAACTCAAAAGTCGCCCTGGCGATCAGCGCAGCGCCTTGGTGCCGCTCTTTTCGCATCCCAATCCACAAGTTCGATTGATGGCGGCGGAGTTGACTTTGGCTGTGGCGCCGGCGCTCGCGCGCCAAACGCTGCAGGCGCTTTGGGATAAGAAACATTTCCCACAGGCGGCTTACGCGATGGGCACTTTGCGGGCACTGGAGCGCGGAGATCGCAAGCCGACTTGAGCGTGCGTCAGCCGACGCTGTGATATAGCCAGGGGCGCCCGCGTGATTATTTGAGCGGTCGAAACTGAGAAGTCCGCAGGGATGTCGGCCTGGAAGCACTTGGAAAGTTTGGAGTGCTTTAGCCGTGAAAGACGATAGCCTCCGAAATATCGCCGTGACCGATTTCGTCGAACGGTTTGCCGCATTGGCGATTGCGCAATTCCAAGCGGAATTTCAAAGCGACATCGCAAAGCAAAACAAACTAATTGAGCAGGGTTGGGCCGTCGCGGACGAGTTGAAAAGCCGGGCAGGCGATCAGCGTTCCGCCCTCATGCGTCTTTACGACCATCCCAACGTCCAGGTGCGCTTGAATGCCGCGCGATTGACGCTGGCGATCGCGCCGGTAGCGGCGCGTGAAGTGGTTCAGAGCATCGCGGATTCCAAGCAGTATCAGTAGGCGGGTGATGCGGGAATGTGTCTTTGGGCGCTTGATAAAGGTATTTTCATCCCGACTTGACTTAAGGCCGCTCGCGGGGGCGCGCATGTCGGCGCCGCGCCCGGGCCGCCGCGCCCCTTGCGCGAGCAGCGCCGCGCCGACGGCAGCCTCGCCTGCGGGCGGATGCGCGCCTGGCGGCACGGGTGAGCGGCGATGCTGTGCGCCGATCCCGATATCCGCCGTTTGATGGCGCTGCGCGCCGTCGAGTCCGGGCTGTTGCGTTTGAAATGGCTTGCCGCCGCCACGCGCTTTGAAATCGCGATGCTCCGCACGATCGGGGCCGATCGTGCGTTTCGGCTACGACGGAAATCTGTCGTTCGAGGCCTCGCCGAAGCGAATGTATGCAACAGCGGATTTTGCAAATCGTCGTCGCCGGCCTCGCGCCGGCGATTTCGTTCGGGCGGTCGCAAACACATCCATCCACAGGAGAACCTCATGGATATCGACACCACCACCGACTTTTCGCGGCAAGATCTGGAGACCAAGGCGGGCATTCCGCTCGATGCCGTGGTCACGCATGCCGAGATGATGCGCGCCTTCGAGGCCTTCAAGGAGGCCAACGACGAGCGGCTGGAGAAGCGCTCCGCCGACGTCGTGCTCGAGGACAAGCTGGCGCGCATCAATGCGAGCATCGACGCGCAGGCGCGCCGGCTCGACGAGATTACGCTGAAGTCGGCGCGGCCGGCGCTCGGCGGCGAGCGCGGCGCGATGCGCAGCGCAACCGCGCTGGAGCACAAGGCCGCCTTCGAGGCTTATGTGCGCAGCGGCGAGGCGAGCGGCCTGCGCGCGCTGGAAGTCAAGGCGATGACGGTCGGTTCCAATGCCGACGGCGGCTATCTGGTGCCGCCGGAAATCGAGGCGACCATCGGCCAGCGGCTCACCGCCATCTCGCCGATCCGCGGCATCGCCGGGGTGCGCACCATCTCCAGCAATGTCTACAAGAAGCCGTTCATGACCGCTGGCCCGGCGGTCGGCTGGGTGGGCGAGACCGACGCGCGCACGCAGACCAATTCGCCGGTGCTCGACGAACTGTCGTTCCCGGCCATGGAGCTCTATGCCATGCCGGCGGCGACGGCGACGCTGCTCGAGGATAGCGCGGTCAATATCGATCAGTGGATCGCGCAGGAAGTCGAGCAGGTGTTCGCCGCGCAGGAAGGCACGGCGTTCGTTGCCGGCGACGGCTCCAACAAGCCGAAGGGCTTCCTGTCGTACACCACGGTCGACAACGGTTCCTGGAGCTGGGGCAATATCGGCACCTCGCCAGCGGGGCGGCGGGCGCCTTTCCGGCGTCGAACCCGTCCGACGTGCTGGTCGATCTGGTCTATGCGGTGAATGCCGGCTACCGGCAGAACGGCATGTTCGTGATGAACCGCAAGACGCAGTCCGTCATCCGCAAGTTCAAGGATACGACCGGCGCCTATCTGTGGCAGCCGCCGGCGGTGGCCGGGGCCAAGGCCTCGCTGATGACCTTCCCGGTGATCGAGGCCGAGGATATGCCGGACATCGCGGCCAATTCGCTGTCGATCGCCTTCGGCGACTTCAACCGCGGCTACCTGGTGGTCGACCGCGCCGGCGTCACCGTGCTGCGCGATCCCTTCTCGTCCAAGCCCTATGTGCTGTTCTACACCACCAAGCGCGTGGGCGGCGGCGTGCAGGACTTCGACGCCATCAAACTGATGAAGTTCGCGGCGTCGTGATCCGTGGCGGTGTGATGGCTTCCTCTCCTCGCTATCGCGGGGAGAGGCGCGCTTGTTGCTACCGCGGCAGCGGCGAGCCGAGCCGCCGCGCTTCCTGCTCGATCCACCCGCGGTAGAGCGCGATCGGCGTCACGCCGGTCATGCCGCCGCAGCCGGCGCTCATGTTGGGGCCGGTCGACCAGCTCACCACGCCGATCAGCGCCGAGCCTTCGAACACCGGCGCGCCGGAATTGCCGGTGCAAGCGCCCATGCCGGGGCGCGTGCCGGCGGTCGCCGGATCGACCAAGCGGATCTGCAGATTGCCCGGATGGCCGGTGACGGTGAGGCGCGCCACGCGCAGCACGCCGCCGGTCTTGCCGTTGCCGTGCACGGCGAGGCCGTAGCCGAACACGCTCAGCGTGGCGCCGACCTTCGGCGTCGCGCCGCGACCAAGGTGCGCCGGCAGGATTTCCTGCGGCAGCGGCCGCGCCATTTTCAGCAGCGCCACGTCGGCGGTGGCGCGGTGGGCGAGCAGCGTGCGCAGATTGAATTGCGGGTGGCGGGCGACGTCGCGCACATCGAGCAGGCGCGGCCGCCGCGCGGCATCGAACTCGACCAGCTTGTAGCTGGTGTCGGCGGCGATGCAGTGGCCGGCGGTCAGCACCAGGTCGCGCGCGATGGCCGTGCCGGTGCAGAAGGTGCCGTGCGAGCCGACGATCATCACTTCGTGGCGGCCGTTCGGCAAGGCCGACGGCGCGTGGCCGGTGATGGCCAGGGCCGGCGTTGCCAGCAGCAGGGCGAGGAGAGCGGCGAGGGCGCGGTGCATGCGTGCCGTTGAGCCTTGCCGCTGCCGATTTGTCAATGACATCGCGGCTGTCGTCCCGGCCAAGCGAGCGATGGCGAGCGCGAGCCGGGACCCAGTAACCCCGGTCGTCCTGATGCGGACAGACAATGGTTATTGGGTCCCCGCTTTCGCGGGGACGACAGCCTTTCATTTCAGAGAACACACCCATGGCCTCTCTCCTGCTGACGGCGCCGGCGCTCGAGCCGGTGACGCTCGACGAGGCGCGCGCCTTCCTGCGCGTCGAGACCTATGACGACGACGACGTCATCGCCGCGCTGATCGCCGGCGCCCGTATCCATGTCGAGGCGCAGACGCGGCGCGCGCTGATTACGCAAAGCTGGCGCCTGGTGCGCGACGCCTGGCCGGACGACGGGCACATTCTCGTGTGGCCGGCGCCCTTGCGGTCGCTCAGCGCCGCCCGCGTCTACGATCTCGACAACAATGCGCACGTCGTCGACACGCAGTCTTTTGTGGCGGATTTGGCCGGCTCGGCCTTGATCTTTGCGCCCTGGGCCCTGGCGCAGCCGCAACGCATCGCCGCCGGTATCGAGCTCGACGTGGTGTGCGGCTATGGCGATGCGGCGACCGATGTGCCGGAAGCGCTGCGGCAGGCGATCCGCCTGCTGGTGGCGCATTGGTACGAGAACCGCGGGCTGGTCGCCAGCGGCACCACGAGCATCGCGCTGATGCCGGCGACGGTCACGGCGCTGCTGGCGCCTTATCGCATGGTATCGTTGTGACCGCGCCCGGCGACCTCAACCGGCGGCTGACGCTGCTGGCACCGGTGGAGACCGATGACGGCGAGGGTGGCGTCACCCGCAGTTACGAGACGGTGACGACACTGTGGGCGCAGGTGCTGCCGCAATCGGCCAGCGCCAAAGTCAGCGCCGACAGTCTCGGTGCCGCGTTGCGCTACCGCATCGTCATCCGTGCCCGCGACGACGTAACCACGCGTCACCAATTGCAAGATGGCGCGCAGCTCTATCGCGTGCTGGCCGCGCGCGCTCAGCGCCGACCGCCGCTTCCTCGAGATCGACGCCGAGGAACGGGAGGATTGACGTGACCCTCCCCTGGAGGGGGAGGGTCGACTGCCTGAGCGAAGCGAAGGCAGTCGGGGTGGGGTGACAGCGAGATTGTCTTTCACCCCACCCCGGCTCGCTTTCGCTCGCCGACCCTCCCCCTCCAGGGGAGGGTGAAGCGAGTTCGCTGAGAGATCGAACCCATGCCCACCGCCGCTTCCGCCGCGCTGCGCGCCGCCATTCACGACGCGCTGATCGCCGATACCGGTCTCACCGGCCTGCTCGGCGGGCCCAAGGTCTATGACGAGCCGCCGCGCGCCGCCGCCTTTCCCTATGTCACGCTGGGCGAGACGCGGGTTGCCGACTACTCGACCGGCAGCGAGACCGGCGAGGAGCACCAGATGGTGCTGCACGCCTGGTCGCGCCAGGGCGGCACGCGCGAGGCGCATCTCATCGCCGGCGCGCTGCTGCAGGCGCTCGACGATGCGCCGCTCACGCTCACCGACCACGCGCTGGTCAATCTCCGTTTCTCGGTCGCCGACATCCGGCGCGAGGCGGACGGGCGCACCTATCACGCGCTGGTGCGCTTCCGCGCGGTGACCGAACCGGCGTAACGCTTAAGAGGACAAGCCCATGACCGCCCAGAAAGGCAAGGACCTGCTCGTCAAGATTTCCGACGGCGCCGGAGGCTTCACCACCGTGGCCGGCCTGCGCACGCGCCGGCTCGCCTTCAACGCCGAGACCGTCGACGTCACCAACGCGGAATCCTCCAACCGCTGGCGCGAGCTGCTCGACGGCGCCGGCGTCAAGCGCGCCTCGGTGACCGGGCGCGGTTTGTTCAAGGATACCACGACCGACGGGCTGATGCGGCAGACCTTCTTCGACGGCACCATCGTCGATTACCAGATCGTCATCCCCAGCTTCGGCACCGTGCAGGGCTTGTTCCAGATCACCAATCTGGAATTCGCCGGCGAGCATAACGGCGAAGTCACCTATGACATGGCCTTCGAGTCGGCCGGCGAAATGACCTTCACGGCGGCCTGACCATGGCCAACCGTCACCGCGGCGAGATCGAGGCCGAGCTCGGCGGCGTCAAACGCACGCTGGTGCTCACGCTCGGCGCGCTGGCCGAGTTGGAAAGCGTATTCGGCGCCGACGACCTGGTGGCGCTCACCGAGCGTTTCGGGTCCGGCCGGCTGAAGGCGCGCGACCTGACCCGCATCCTCGGCGCCGGCCTGCGTGGCGCCGGCGAGGCGGTGAGCGACGAGGAGGTCGCGGCGATGACCGCCGCAGGTGGCGCACAGGGCTTTGTGCGCATCGCTGCCGAACTGATCCAGGCGACGTTCGGCGAATGAGCGCGCGAAAGATGCAGCCGTTTCCCTGGAAGCAGGCGATCGGCTTCGGGCTCGGTGTGCTGCGGCTTGCGCCCGAGCAATTCTGGCGCATGACGCCGCGCGAACTGGCCTACGCCATCGAGGCGGCGACGGGCAGGCGCGCGCCGCTCGACCGCGCCGGCCTCGGACAATTGATGCAGAGATATCCCGATGACATTCGTTGACACCGGCAGCGGCGCGGGCGGCGGCGCCAGCGATCTTTCCAACACCATCGATGGGTTGACCGCGAAGACCGACAGCCTCGGCGTCAGCGCCGGCGCATTCGCCAAGGCCATGACCAAGGCTTTCACCGATGCGACCAGCGGCGGCAAGCAGTTCGACGACGTGCTCAAGTCGATGGCGCTGCGCCTGTCCAATCTGGCGGTGACGCAAGCCTTCAAGCCGCTGGCCAAGGACATCACCAAGGGGTTGGACAGTGTGTTCAACGGGCTGTTCGGCACCGGCTCGGCCTCGGGCAACGCCATGGGCGCGGTCAAGCCGTTCGCTTCCGGCGGCGTGATCGGCACGCCGACCTATTTTCCCTTGTCGAGCGGCGGGCTGGGGCTTGCCGGCGAAGCGGGACCGGAGGCGATCGTGCCGCTTTCGCGCGGGCCCGACGGACAACTCGGCGTCAGTCTCGCCGGCGCGGCGGGGCAGGCCAACATCACGGTGCAGATCGCCACGCCCGATGTCGGCGGCTTCCGCCGCTCGGAGTCCTACATCACCGGCCAGATCGCCCGCGCGGTGGCGCGCGGACAACGGAATTTGTAGATGACCGCATTCCACGAAATTCTGTTCCCGCTCGACATCGCGCTCAAGAGCGCGGGCGGGCCGAAGCGGCGCACCGACGTGGTGGTGCTCGGCTCCGGCGTCGAGCAGCGCAATGCGCGCTGGGCGCATTCGCGCCGGCAATATGACGCCGGCTACGGGGTGAAGACTTTCGGGGCGCTGTCGCAGGTGATCGCCTTCTTCGAGGAGCGGCGCGGCCGGCTCTATGGCTTCCGCTGGCGCGACCGGCTGGATCATTCCTCGGCCGCGCCGGACGGCGCGGTTACCGCCACCGACCAGGTGATCGGCACCGGCGATGGCGCGACCGCGAGTTTCGCGCTGGTGAAGAGTTACGGCACGCTTTACGCGCCCTATCAACGGCCGATCGTCAAGCCGGTAGCCGGCAGCGTGCGGGTAGCGGTGGCCGACAGCGAAATGGTGGAAGACACCGACTTCACGGTCGACACCACCACCGGGACGGTGACCTTCCTGGCCGGCCATATCCCGGCAAGCGGGGCGGCGGTGAGCGCCGGCTTCCTGTTCGACGTGCCGGTGCGCTTCGATACCGATTACCTCGAGGTCGATCTGTCCGCTTTCGCGGCCGGCGCGATCCCGAAGATTCCGCTGCTGGAGATCGCGGCGTGAGAACGATCCCCTCCGCTTTGCAGGACAAGCTCGACGGCGGCGTCACCACGCTCGCGCATTGCTGGCTGATCACGCGCAATGACGGCGTCGTGCAAGGTTTCACCGATCACGATCGGGATATCGTGCTCGACGGCGTGACCTGCCGCGCCGGCAGCGGGTTGGACGCCAGTGAAGTGACGCAGAATTTCGGCTCGGCGGTCGATACCTCGGAATTTTCCGGCGCGCTGGCCGACGATTCGCTCAACGAGGACGATCTCGCGGCCGGGCGCTATGACGGCGCCGCAGTCGCGCTCTGGCTCGTCGACTGGAGCGAGCCGGCCTTGCGCGTGCTGCTCGCCAAGGGAACGCTGGGCGAGGTCAAGCGCGAGGGGCCCGCCTTCACCGCCGAGTTGCGGGGCTTGAGCCAGCAGCTCGCCGAGAATACCGGGCGGCTCTATGCCACGGCGTGCTCGGCCGATGTCGGCGATGCGCGCTGCAAGGTCGACCTCACCAATGTCGTCTATTTCGCCATCGGAACGGTGGTGACGGTCAATGCGACGTCGAGCATCGCGGTGAGCGGGATCGACGATTTCAACGACGGCTGGTTCACCGGCGGCAAGCTCACCTTCACCAGCGGCGCCAATAATGGACTTGCCGTCGAGGTGAAGACCCACAGCAAGGGCGACACAATCACGCTCAATCTCTGGCAGGCCATGCCGCAGGCGATCGCCGAGGGCGATGGGTTCACGCTCACCGCCGGCTGCGACAAGCAGTTTGCCACCCGTCGCAACAAGTTCGCCAATGTGGCGAACTTCCGCGGCTTCCCGCACATCCCAGGCAACGATTTCGTCATCAGCTATCCGGTGGCCGGCGATGCGAAGAATGACGGGTCGAGCAGGCAGAGCTGACATGGCGCACACGCGGCAGGATATCGTCGCCGAGGCGCGCGCCTGGATCGGCACGCCCTATCGGCATCAGGCCTCGCTCAAGGGCGTCGGCTGCGATTGCCTCGGTCTGGTGCGTGGGGTCTGGCGCGCGGTGATCGGAGACGAGCCCGAGCGGGCGCCGCCTTATACGCCGGACTGGGCGGAGGCGTGCGGCAGCGAGGCGCTGGCGCAGGCCGCCGCGCGTCACCTGATCGCGCTGCCACTCGAGGCGTTTGCGCCCGGCGACGTACTGCTGTTCCGCTGGCGCCGCGATATGCCGGCAAAGCACGCGGCCATTGTCACCGCGCCGGATCTGATGGTGCACGCGCATGGCGGTGCCGCGGTCGCAGAAGTCGCAATCGCGCCGTGGTGGCGACGGCGGCTCGCTTACGCGTTCCGGTTTCCGGGAATTGAAAAGTAAGCGCTGCCGCAATCTCTCTTTCCCTCTCCCACCAGGGGAGAGGAAATAGCGAGCATGTGGCGCGGCTGAGCTCGCATAAAGATCGTATCCACTATGGCCGCACTCGTCCTCTCAGTTGCCGGCAGTGCCGCCGGCAAAGCGGTGTTCGGCTCGGCCGGCGCCATTGCCGGCCGCCTGATCGGCGCGCTCGCCGGCAATGCCATCGACCAGGTGCTGTTCGGCAGCCGGCGCGAGCGCACGCTGGATGGCCCGCGCCTGGCCGACCTCTCGGTGATGGCCTCGACCGCCGGCGCGCCGATCCCGCGCATCTATGGCCGCGCGCGGCTCTCCGGTGAGGTGATCTGGGCGACCAATCTGGAAGAGGTGGTGAACGCCGACACCCAGACCAGCGGCGGCAAGGGCATGGGCGGCGGTTCGACCACCACCACCAAGACCACCACCAACACCTATTCCTATTTCGCCAATCTGGCGGTCGGACTGTGCGAAGGCCCGATCGCGGCGGTGCGCCGGGTGTGGGCGGACGGCACCGAGCTCGATCTCACCGGGCTCACCATGCGCAGCTATAGCGGCGACGAGACACAGACCGCCGATCCGCTGATCGTCGCCAAGGAAACCGATGCGCCGGCCTATCGCGGGCTGGCTTATGTCGTGTTCGAGCGGCTGCCGTTGGAGACTTTCGGCAACCGCATTCCGCAACTGTCATTCGAAGTGATCCGGCCGGTGGGCCGGCTCGAGCAGATGACGCGCGCGGTGGCGCTCATTCCGGGCGCGACCGAGTTCGGCTACGAGCCGGAGACCGTGGTGCAGGTGACCGGGCCCGGTCAGTCGGCGCGCGAGAACCGCCACATCACCTATGCCAAGTCCGATGTGATCGCCTCGCTCGACGAATTGCAGGCAATTGCGCCGAATCTCGAGCGCGTCGCCTTAGTGGTGGCCTGGTTCGGCACCGATCTGCGCGCCGGGCAATGCCGCATCAAGCCGGGTGTCGACAATCGCGACAAGCAGACGCATGGCGGCACCTGGTCGGTTGCCGGTGTCGATCGCGCCAGCGCCTATCTGGTGTCGACGGTTGACGGGCTGCCGGCCTATGGCGGCACGCCGGCGGACGACAGCGTGAGCGACCTGATTGCCGAACTGAAGGCGCGCGGGCTGAAAATCACCTTCTATCCGTTCGTGATGATGGACATCGCGGCGGACAATGCGCTGGGCGATCCCTGGACCGGCGCCGCCACGCAGCCGGCCTATCCCTGGCGCGGCCGCATCACCTGCGATCCGGCGCCGGGGCAGGCCGGTTCGCCCGACGGCACCGCGGCGGCGGCGGATCAGGTGAACGCCTTTTTCAGCGGCGGCGCCGATAGCTGGAACTACAACACTATGGTGTTGCATTATGCATCGCTGGTGGCGGATGCCGGCGGCGTCGATGCCTTCCTCATCGGCTCGGAGCTCAAATCGCTGACGCGCGTGCGCTCGGCATCCGGCGTCTATCCGGCGGTCGATGCGCTGGTGACGCTCGCCGCCGCAGTGAAGGCGATCGTCGGCGGCAGCACCGTGGTCAGCTATGGCGCCGACTGGACCGAATACGGCTCGCATGTGGTGGATGCGGACGCCAACGAAGTGCGCTTTCCGCTCGATCCGCTGTGGGCCTCGGCGTCGATCGACGCCATCGGCATCGACTATTACGCGCCGCTCGCCGACTGGCGCGATACCGCCGACCAGCTCGACCTCGCGCTCACCGACACGCCGTACAAGCAAAGCTATCTCGCCGGCAATCTAGCGGGCGGCGAGGGCTATGACTGGTATTACGCCGACGATGCCGCGCGCGACGCGCAGACGCGCACGCCGATTACCGATGGGCTCGGCAAGCCCTGGCTGTTCCGGCAGAAGGATATGTGGAATTTCTGGTCGCAGGCGCATTACGAGCGCGTCGGCGGCGCCGAGCTGACGACGCCGACGGGCTGGGTGCCGCAATCGAAACCGATCTGGCTCGCCGAGATCGGCTGTCCGGCGGTCGACAAGGGCGCCAATCAGCCGAGCGTGTTTCCCGATCCGAAATCGTCGGAGTCGGGTGTGCCTTATTACTCCAACGGCGACCGCGACGACCTGATCCAGCGCCGTTATCTCGAAGCGGTGCTCGGCGCCTTGGATCCGGCCTATGGCGCCAGCGACACGCTCAATCCGTTTTCGACCGTCTATGGCGGACGCATGGTGGCGCCCGACGCCATCCATCTGTGGGCCTGGGACGCGCGGCCTTACCCGGCTTTCCCGGCCGATACCGACGTTTGGAGCGACGGGCCGAACTGGGACACCGGTCACTGGCTGACCGGTCGCTTCGGCTCGACGCCGCTCGATGCGCTGGTGGCGGCGCTGCTCGCCGACAGCGGCATTAGCGGCGCGGAAACCGGCGACCTCGGCGAGGGGCCCGACGGCTATGTGGTCGACCGCCCGATGGCGCCGCGCGCCATGATCGATCCGCTGGCGCTGGCCTTCGCCTTCGATGCCGCCGAGCAGGACGGGACTTTGCACTTTCGCCAGCGCGGCGGCGCCGTGGTCGCCGAGATCAGCGAGGATGAGCTGGTGCTGCCGGACAATGCGGCGCCGGCGACGGTGACGCGCGCACAGGAAAGCGACCTGCCGCGCGAGGTGTCGATCGGCTACACCGATATCGGCTCCGACTATCAGCGCGCGACCGCGATGTCGCGCCGGCTGGTCGGCCGTTCGACGCGCAGCGCCCATGGCGATCTCGCCATGGTGACCAATGCCAGCGAGGCTGTGCGTCGCGCGGAAATCTGGTTGCAGGATCTGTGGGCCGGACGCGAGAGCGCCGACTTCGCGCTGCCGCCGAGCTATCTCGCGCTCAGCGGCGGCGATGTCATCGGCCTCACGGTCAATGGCCGCCGGCAACTGATGGAATTGCAATCGCTGATCGACACCGAAAGCCGCGCGGTCAAGGCGCTGTCGATCGATCCGCAGGTGTTCAACCTGCCGCTGGCGCCGGTGCAATTGCGCAGCCCCGCGGCGCCGGTGCCGCTGGCGCCGGTGCATACGCTGGTGCTCGATCTGCCGACCTTGACTGCGGAGCAGCCGCCGGTGCTGGCGCGGCTCGCCGTCTTCGCCGATCCATGGCCCGGCGCGGTGGCGGTCTGGAGCGCGACCGACGGCCTGAGCTTCAATCGCGTGGCGCTGGCGCAGGCGCCGTCGACTGTGGGTGTGACGCTCGACGATCTGCCGGCGGGGCCGACCGCGCGCTGGCACAATGCGACGTTCCGCGTGCAGCTCTATGGCGGCGCGCTTGTTTCGGTGAGCGACGATGCTTTGTTCTCCGGTGCCAACGCGGCGGCGCTGCAGCGCGCCGACGGGGCCTGGGAGGTCATCCAGTTCGGCAAATCGGAACTCACCGGCGAGCGCATTTATTCGCTGACGCGGCTGTTGCGCGGCCAGGCCGGCAGCGAATGGGCGATGGCGGCGCCGCTGGCCGCGGGCGCGCCCTTCGTGCTGCTCGACTCGCATGTGGTGACAATTGCCAGCGGGCTCGATGCGCTCGATCGCACCATGCAGTTGCGCGTGGTGGCGGCGGGCCGCGACATCGGTGATGCCAGCGCATTGTCGCTGCAGGCGACGCCGCAGACGACCGCATTGCGGCCGCTGACGCCGGTCCATGTAAAGGCCGCGCGCGATACCGGCGGCGTGACTTTCACTTGGATCCGCCGCATCCGCATCGACGGCGACACCTGGGTCGGCGAGGTGCCGCTCGGCGAGGACAGCGAGCAATACAGGCTCGAGATCCTGTCGGGTGGCGACGTCGTGCGCACGATCTATGTGACGACGCCGACGGCGCTCTATGCGGCGGCAGACGAACTCGCCGATTTCGGCGCCGTGCAGACGAGCCTGAGCGTGCGGGTCACGCAACTTTCGGCGACGGTCGGCAAAGGTTTTTCCGCGGAGGCGCTTGTGTCCGTCTGATTTCGCTTTGCGACGGCGCGCCGACACTCGCTTCAGGCGGATTTAGGCCTTCGAAAACATGCTGGACCTTTCATCGTCGAAAGAATCGCCCATGTTCGTGGGCGATAGCGGAAACGCCTGCGCAATCGAAGCGACGAGCGCGTTACGCGACGAATTTCATCGACTTCGGTATGCATTGACCGAGGTGAAGCTGGAACACACGCTCAAACGGCTGGCTCGCGTCATCGGTTGCAACGCCCCGACACCGCATCGGTGGCCGCGCGCGCGATGGCTCGCTCGAAATGCCATCTCTCGCTTCGCTCAAATGGAATGTTGCGGCGTTGTGCTTTCAATGGGCGTTTCTGGAGGCAGCGTATCGCGAGTACAAGGCTGGCTTCGATCCAAATCAACTACGCGTGCCAAGTGGTCAGACAGGCGGCGGGCAGTGGACTGATGCCGGCGGAAACAGTGGGACTTCAAAACACGCGGATGCATCGCAGGGCGATCGTGCACCGCTGCGGATCACGATTTACCCGCCATCCTGGTACCGGGGGAGCAGCGGCGAAGGTAGCTCGACGACGAGCATTCCGCCGGTCAGCGATCCGCCTACGGTTCCGGCGGAGGAGCCGGCGACAACTCGGGCGTTGAACGAGTTTATCAAGCAAGGGGCGTATTGGCTGGCTAAAGCGGCCCTCAGGGAAGTCATAAGCCCGGAAGTCGGTACCTTCGTCAACATATTGGATGCGGTGCACTGGGGCTACAAGGCCTTTCCATACATCAAAGCCTATCTCGACCCGCCAAAGACGCTCAGGGAGTTACAAGATGGAGTTGCGACACCGAAAAAGGGCTATGATGTTCATCATGTCGTCGAACAGACCTCGGCGGAAAATGACAGCTATCCGCGGCATATGATCGACGCGCCCGAGAACCTGGTGCAAATTCCGACGTTGAAGCATTGGCAGATCAATGGATGGTATCTGGCAGGAAACGAAGATTACGGCGGTCTTTCTCCAAGAGAATATCTCCGTGGCAGGAGTTGGGATGAGCGCCTGAGGATCGGTAAGAGAGCGCTTGTCGATTTTGGGGTGCTAAAGCCATGACGGAGATAAAGCTGCAAGATATGACCGTGGACGAGTTGGTTGAGCGTTTTGTTGCGATCACTCTCGATCAAGACAGAGCGTTACTCAAAGACGATCTGGTGAAATTTAATCGCTTATTTAAGCAAATGGAGGCCATTAAGGGAGAATTGAAGGTGCGCGCCGGTGATCAGCGTCAAGCATTGTTGCGCCTTTTCCATCATCCGAACGCCCAGGTTCGCTTAAAAGCGGCGAAAGCGGCTCTCGCGGTTGCCCCCGAAGCTGCAAGGCGGGCGCTACAAGCGATCGCCGATTTGCGAGAATATCCACAGGCTGGTGAGGCCGGCATGTCGTTGGGGAATCTCGATCGCGGCGTGTTCAAGCCGACCTAGCTTTGCCGTCGTCGTCGCTGGCTTTGGAAATGTTCTGAACTGATTGAATAGTTTTTGACGCAGGCCAGAGTCGTGGGATTTGCTTCCCGCGCTTGACCGAACACGGTTGATTCCAACCCATGACCGACACCCCCCGACTTTCTCTGCCGGTGATCGAAGCCGCGCAGGCACAGAAGCACGTCACCCATAACGAAGCGCTGGCGCTGCTTGACGCGCTGGTGCAGCTCGCGGTCGAGAGCCGTGCGCTGACCACGCCGCCCACCTCGCCCGTCGACGGCGCCTGCTATATCGCGGCGACGGGCGCGACCGGCGCCTGGAGCGGTTGGGACGGACAGATCGCCGCCTATAGCGGTGGCGACTGGCAGAAGATCGCGCCGGTCTCGGGCCTGAGGGCCTGGGTCAAGGCCGAGCGACTGACCGTCACCTATGAGGACGCGGTGTGGCGTGACGGCATTGCGCTCACCGCCAATGGCGGGCGCGTGACTATGCGCGCCAAGGAAGAAGAGCTGACGCTTACCGGCGCCTATGTCGAGACCGCCGACGCCGCCTTCATTCCCGACCGCGCCATCGTGCTCGGCGTGGCTGCGCGCACGACGCTCGCCATCACCGGCGCCACTTCCTATGGCGTCGGCACCGCCAGCAATGCCGCGCAATTCGGCAATCTGCTCGGCATCGCACTCGACACCACCAATGTCGGGGTGATCGGTCCGGCCGCCTTCTATGCCGATACCAAGGTGCGCGTCACCGCCAATGGCGGCAGCTTCACCGCCGGCAAGGTGCGGCTGGTCTGCTACTTCCTGGACATGAGCGCGCCGAGCGCCTGAGTCACATCGATCATGCGCCAACCGCCGCCGTCCGTCCGACGCGCGGCTTTTCTTTTGCTCCTTTTGCGAAGTGAGGGCCGATGCAGCCTGTCATCGAAACCGAACCGATCATCGAAACACGCGGCGACGACTGGATCTGGCCGCTTGTCTTGCTCGGCGACAACGACGTGGCAGTCGATCTTACCGGCTGCAGCGTCGACGGCGCCGCCATCAATTGGCGCGGCGGCACGCTGGCGCTGACGCAGGCGAATGGTCGGCTGGCCGTCGATGCGCTCGCCGGCGCCATCACCGTCACCGTGTCGCGTGCCGACAACACGGTGGTGCCCGACGGACAGCGCGCCCAGGCGGTGCTGCCGATCGTCGACACGCTCAATCGCAAATCCACTTTGCTCATCATTCCGATCCGAGTCATCTCACCATGACCCAAGACATCCGCACCATCCGCGTCACCGCACAGGGACCGGCCGGTCCGGCGGCCACCACCGCGGTGTTCGATGCCGCCTCGCAGGCGCAGATGCTGGCGCTGGCGGCACACCGGGGCGACATCGCGATCCGCAGCGACGTTACCAAGTGCTACGTGCTGGCGGCCGACGATGCGACGGTGCTGGCCAATTGGAAGGAGTTGCTGACGCCTTCTTCGGCGGTGCTGTCGGTGGCGGGGCTTGCCGGTGCCATCGGCGCGGCCAGCCTGAAATCGGCGCTGGCAATCGCGGCTTCTGATGTCTCAGGTTTGGCTGCGTCCGCCACCACCGATGCCACCAATGCCGGCAATATCTCCTCAGGCACGCTGCCCGATGCCCGGCTGTCGAGCAATGCGGCGCGGCGCGATCAGGACAATGCGTTCGGCGATCATCTGATCAGCCGCTTCAGCGGCACAGTGAGCACGCAGACCGCAAGCTACACGTTGCAGGCGTCCGACAACGGCACGCTGGTCTATGTGAACAGCGCAACGGCGGTGACGGTGACGCTGCCGAATTCGCTGGCGGCAGGTTTCAATTGCGTGGTGGTGCAGGAGGGCGCCGGCCAGATCACCTTCGCCGCCGCCGGCGGCGCCACCAAGCAGTCGCCGAGCGGCAACAGCAAGAGCAGCACGCAATACGGATCGGTGTCGCTGATCGTCAAGGCGAACAGCGGCGGCAGCGCCGCCGACTGGCGGCTGGATGGGGCCTTGAGCGCATGACCATTCTTCCTCCGCTGGTCCGCTGGGGCCGCAGCGTGACATCGCCGCCGCTGCTCAAGGGCCTGGTCGCCTATTGGAACCTGGACGAAACCTCCGGCCAGCGCAACGACAGCGGGCCGAACGCCCTGCATCTAACCGACAACAATACCGTCACATCGATGACCGGCGTCGGCGGTGCCGGTACGGCGGCCTCGTTCACCGCCGCGAATATTGAAAGATTGAATTGCACGAGTGGCATCGATCCGTTGCAGATCGGCGCCGGCCCACGCACCTTCGCCGGTTGGCTCTATGTCACCGACGAGACTTATTCGCGCGACTTTCTCGCCCTCGACGGCGCATCCCGCAGCTTCATCGTCAGCATCTATCCTACCGAGGCCGTATACGGCATCCGGTGGTCGCCCGCGTTCAATCAAAACGTGACGTCGATCGCGTTCACCGCAGGCGCTTGGAATTTTTGGGCGTGGAGCTGGGCCGGAATCGGCAATGTTTCGACCTTTCGCATCAACGCCAACACGGAAGCGACGGCGGCGCTCACGGGTCCGTTCGCGACCGGCAGTCAATTCACATTGGGCGGCAGCGGCACCGGCGGTACTGCCAACTCGATGCAAGGGGGAATGCAGTCATTCGGCGTCTGGAACCGCGTGCTGACGACGGCCGAGCTCAATTGGCTCGCCGGCGGCGGTCGGCGCTACGCCGATCTGGCCGCTTATGCCGGCGGCTGAACCGGGCGCCCAAGCAACAAGGACGATAACCGTGAAAGACGATTATGCGCCCTGCCTCAGCCGGCTGCTGGTGCACGAGGGTGGCTACACCAATCACCCGGCCGATCCCGGGGGACCGACGAATTTCGGCATCACGATCACCGACTATCGGAAATATGTGAAGCCGGGCGCGACCGCGGCCGATGTGAAGGCGATGAAGGTCGCGGAGGCCGAACGTATCTACCGCGCCAAGTATTGGAATGCGCTCGCGTGCGATGATCTGCCGGCCGGGGTCGACGATTGCGTGTTCGATTACGGTGTGAATTCGGGGATTGCGCGCAGCGGCAAGGTGCTGCGCCGCGTGCTTGGGCTGCCGGACAACGATTGGCGCACGAGTGACGCGGTGCTGGCGGCGCTAGCCAAGCGTGACGCCCGGGCGGTGATCAATGCGATCTGCGACGAGCGGCTGCGTTTTTTGCGTGCGTTGAAGACCTGGGCCGTGTTTGGCCGCGGTTGGACCTCGCGCGTCGTGGAAGTGCGAGCCTTCGCCTTGCAACTGGCGACGCGGGCCGCGCCGGTGGCGCCTGCGCCATCGCCGCCGATCGCGCCACCCGGCAAGGGCGTGGTGCCGCAACATGCGGCGACGAAATTCGTGACGCGGCATGGCGGCAAGATCGCCGGTGTTGGCGGAGCGGCCGGCGGCGCCGGCGCCTGGCAATGGGTCACCTCGCATCCGCTCGATGTGGCGGCCATGGCCGTCGCCGGCGTCGTTCTGGTCGGCGCGACGACCTGCGCCATCGACCGTCACCATCAATCGCAACAGCAAGCCGCGACGCCCGGCCTCGTGCCGGTACCGATCGCGGCGTGAGCGGAGTGGCGCCATGTGGAACAAGATCAAGGCCTGGTTCAAGCATTCGGTCACCATCCTTTGGGCGCGCCTGCTGGCGCTCGCCGGTATCGCGCTGGCGGGCGCGCAAGGCCTGCTCTCCGACCCCAATATCGGCAATGCCGTTCAACAATTGCTCAAGCCGCAATATATCCCCTGGTATGTGATCGGCATCGGACTGATCACCGAGCTGTGCCGCCGGCGAACGGCTGGCAAGGACGCCTGAAATGTTCGCCGGCCTGTTCGGTTGGCTCGGCAACCTGATCGCCGGGCCGTTGCTGCAGAAGGCGCTCGACGCCTATCGCGCCAAGCTCGCCGCCGACAATGCGTCGGAGAAGATCGCCGCCGATCTCGCCGCGCGCGAACTGGCCGTCGAGCAGCGCGAGCGCGAACTGGCGACGCAGACCGTGATCGCCGAGCAGGGGCGCTGGTATACGGCGCTGCCGCGCCCGCTGTTCGCCTTCGCTTTCATTATCTACGTGTGGAAGGTGGTGGTCTGGGACAAAGTCCTGGCTTCGTGGACGCACGGGGTGACCGATCCGCTCTCCGGCGACGTGGCGCAATGGGCGATGGTCGTGCTCACCGCCTATTTCGGCGGCCGCAGTCTGGAAAAGGTGGCGAGGATTTTGGCGCGCAAGTAAGCCGCGTGCCGCACTATTTCTCCGCCTCGCAAGTGTAGGAGTAGCCGCCATAGATGCTGAGGCGCGGCGCCTTGTTGTAGAACGGCCCCGCTTTCTTCTCATCGTCGGCCGGCGGGTCGGCGTTGTCCATGAAGAAGACGGTGTCGTCGTCAAGATTGCCGCGGATCCAGCACGAATTCTCTCTGCGCACGACCGTTGCCAGATATTTTCCGTCACGCAGGCGCTGCGTCTGTTCCTTGTCCAGCCAAATGCGCAGGACGCCGGTGCTCTGCTCGATGCGATCGGGCCGCGACAGCGGCACCAGGCTCATCATGGTGCGGCCTGCACCGTCGCTTGCGCCGATCTTGATACGTAAAGTGCCGCCGCGCGAATAACAGACGAATAGCGGCGTTTCGTGCGACGTGTCGTTCCAATTGGCCGGGTATTGTTCGCGTTGCTGATCGCAGCCGTCCAGGGCGAAGCCGGCAACCGGGCCTGCCGTGCCCGCCAGCAACGCCATTGCCACAAGCATCCGCGCAACCGTCATGGCTCGCCCCATTTCGCGCAGCCACCCGCCGATTCCCCTCGCAAGCCGACATTATCATATTCATTGCAATTCCGCCCTTTCCTCGGTGCCGGCTTACCGTCACACTCCGCGCTCCCGCAGCGGAGACCTTTCAATGGACGTCCTCGACGCCGTCGCTTCCCGTTATTCCTGCCGGGCATTCCTGCCGACGCCGGTCCCCGAAGCGACCGTGCGCGATATCCTCGAGCGCGCGGCGCGCGCGCCGTCGGGCGGCAATCTGCAGCCCTGGCGCGTGCACGTGCTGGCCGGGGCGCGGCTGGAAGCGCTGCGCGCCATGGTGCGTGCGCGCTTCGACGAACTGCCGCGTTTCGAGGGCGCCGAATACGACATCTATCCGCGCGGGCTGAAAGAGCCCTATGAGAGCCGGCGCCAGCGTTCCGGGGTGATGCTCTATCAGTCGATCGGCGTGACACGCGAGGACCGCTCCGGCCGCTATCGGCAATACGCGCGCAACTACCTGTTTTACGACGCGCCGGTCGGGATGTTCTTTTCCATCGACCGCAGCATGGGTCCGCCGCAATGGTCGGATCTCGGCGGCTACATCCAGACCGTGATGCTGCTCGCCCGCGGCTACGGGCTCGACGCCTGCGCCCAGGAAGCCTGGACGCATCTGCACAAGACGCTCTACGCCTTCCTCAAGCTTCCCCCCGAATTCATGATCTTTTGCGGCATGGCGCTCGGCCATGCCGACGCCAGCGCCCCGATCAATTCCTGGCGTGCCCCGCGCGCGCCGCTCGGCGACTTCGCGTCGTTCGAGGGGTTTGAAGCCTAGCGGTGCCAGACCGTTAGCCACGGGCGTTCAGGCGGCGTTCACCGGTAGGCGCTTAAAGACCCCCCATGCCGGTCTCCCGACGTCTCTCCGCGATTCTCCTCTCGCTCGGCCTCCTTGCTGCCGCGTCCATCCCGGCGCGTGCCATCGAATTCGCCACGCCGGGCCTGTCTCACCAAGGCCGAACAGCGTGCGGCGGTGGCCAGCCACCGTGCGGTCCCGCTCGCCCAGGCGATCAAATCGGCGCGCAGGCATGGCCGCCGCGGCGAGTTGCTGCGGGCCCGCCTGTGCCACCGCGGCGACCGCCTGGTCTACGTGCTGACTCTGCTCGCGCGGAGTGGCAAAGTGACCCGCGCGAGCGTTGACGCCGCCAATGGTGAGCTTATCAACGGGCATTAGATTGGTTGCATTGTCGGACGGCGAACCGGTACCGCTTCGCCCGACAATGCTCCGTGAGCGGAGACTTCTCACTTGCGCCTGCTTGTCGTCGAGGACGACCCCGATCTCAACCGTCAGCTCGCCACCGCGTTGACCGACGCCGGCTATGTCGTCGATCGCGCCTTCGACGGCGAGGAGGGTCATTATCTCGGCGAGTCGGAACCCTACGACGCCGTCATCCTCGATATCGGCCTGCCGAAGATGGACGGCATCTCGGTGCTGGAATCCTGGCGCCGCGCCGGCCGCGCCATGCCGGTGCTGATGCTCACCGCCCGCGACCGCTGGAGCGACAAGGTGCAGGGCTTTGACGCCGGCGCCGACGATTATGTCGCCAAGCCCTTCCACCTGGAGGAAGTGCTGGCCCGCGTGCGCGCGCTGCTGCGCCGCTCCGCCGGCCACGCCAAGAGCGAATTCAATTGCGGCCCGGTGCGGCTCGATACCCGTACCGGCCGCGTCGCTGTCAATGGCAATCCGGTCAAGCTCACCAGCCACGAATACCGGCTGCTCGCCTATCTCATGCATCACGCCGGCCGCGTTGTATCGCGCACCGAATTGGTCGAGCACCTCTACGACCAGGATTTCGACCGCGATTCCAACACCATCGAAGTGTTCGTCGGCCGCATCCGCAAGAAGCTCGGAGTCGAGATCATCCAGACCGTGCGCGGTCTCGGTTATCTGCTGACGCCGCCCAACGCCTGACCTCGAAAGGTGCGAACCGGTTTTCGGCTATGATCATGCGCGTGCAACAAGAGCGTTGATGCCATGCGCGCCAACTCGCTCGCACTGCGCCTGTTTGTCTCCGCCTCGGGCTGGGCGGTCGTCATCCTTCTCATCACCGGCATCGTGCTGTCCTCGCTCTATCGCCAGGCGGTAGAGCGCGCCTTCGACCGCCGGCTTGGCGTCTATCTGCGCACGCTGGTCGCCGATCTCGCCGCGCCGGAGGAGGCGAGCGACAAATTCCCGCAGTCGCTGGGCGAGCCGCTGTTCGAGCTGCCGCTGTCGGGCTGGTACTGGCAGGTAACCCGGCTCGATCCCGACAAGCACGACGTGCGCTCCTCGCGCTCGCTGTGGGACGGCGGACTGCCGCGTCTGCAGGACTATGGTGTCGCCGCAGGCACCAATGGTTCGCGTCAGGGCTATGTCGCGGGGCCGGAGGATCAGCGGCTGCGGCTGGTCGAGCGTAATATCGATCTCGGCGACGAGGGTCATTACCTGGTCGCGGTCGCCGGCGATGCCGCCGAAATCACCGAGGAGACGCGTTCCTTCGACCAGGCACTGGTCATTACGTTCGCCATCCTCGCCGTGGTGCTGTTGTTGACCACTATGTTCCAGGTGCGTTTCGGCCTGGCGCCGCTCAAGCGCATCACCGACAGCCTTGCCGCCATCCGCGCCGGTCGCGCCGAGCGCCTCGCCGGCCAATTCCCCGTGGAGATCGCGCCGCTTGCGCGCGAGACCAATGCGCTGATCGACGCCAACAAGGAGATCGTGGAACGCGCGCGCACCCATGTCGGCAATCTGGCGCATGCGCTGAAAACGCCGCTGTCGGTGATGGTGAACGAGGCCGCCGCGCGCGGAGCCGATCCCTTTGCCATGAAGGTGCTGGAGCAGGCCGAGATCATGCGCGACCAGGTTGCGCGCCATCTCGAGCGGGCGCGGCTGGCGGCGCGCGCGAGTGTGGTCGGCACGGTGACCGACGTGGAGCCGGTGGTCACCGCGCTGGCGCGTACCATGGAGAAGCTGCACCACGATCGCGGCATCGCCGTCGACGTGCATGCCGACGAGAAGGCGCGCTTTCGCGGCGAACGGCCGGACCTCGAGGAGATGATCGGCAACCTGGTGGACAATGCCTGTAAATGGGCGGCCTCGCGGGTGGCGATCGAGGTCAAGCGCGAGCGGCCCGATCCCGCCAACGAGGCGGAGGTCGTGCATGTCATGGTCGACGACGACGGCCGCGGCCTGTCGCCCGCCGAGCGCGAACAGGCGGCCAAGCGCGGGCGTCGGCTGGACGAGACCAAGCCGGGCTCGGGGCTCGGGCTGTCAATCGTGACGGAACTGGCCGGCCTCTATGGCGGCGAACTCAAGCTCGGCGCGGCCCCGCTCGGCGGCCTGCGCGCCGAGCTCACCCTGCCGGCAGGATAGAGCTTTCGGCTAAGCTACTGTCTTATTGATAAATTCTGATCCGTCCGGGCCCGCCGGACTTTTGCCAGAATCCTCCCGTCACGCTAAGAAGATGGTCCGCCTTCCGGGGCGGGTTCCGCTTTGCCAGCCGTCCATTGCCGGGGGTCGAAATGTCCGCATCCAAATTTGCCGTTCTCGCCGCCGCCGCCGTCCTGCTGGCCGCTTGTGCCGGCACGCCGGGTGGCCCTGGGCCGCGCGAGAATACCGGCACCTTGCTCGGCGCCGGCAGTGGCGCGCTGCTCGGCGCCGCGGTCGCGGGTGGCGGCACCGGCAGCCGGCTGGCGGGTGCGGCGGTCGGCGGGCTGCTCGGTGGCCTGATCGGCAACCGCATCGGCGCCGCGCTCGACGAAGAAGACCAGCGCCGCGCCTATGCCGCGCAGGAAGCCGCGCTGGAACACGGGCAATCCGGCGTCGCGACCTCGTGGCGCAATCCGGATTCCGGCCGCTATGGCGCTGTCATTCCCGGGCCCGCCTACCAGGAAGCCGGCCATAGCTGCCGCTCCTACACCCACACCATCTATATCGACGGCCGCCCGCAGACCGCGCGCGGCACCGCCTGCCGCAATCCGGACGGAACCTGGTCGCCGCTGAGCTAGCGTTTTCGGCTGAAAAACGCGCAATTCTGGCTGACTGTCAGGCGGTTTGATCTCGCTCAATTGCCGCCATGATTGGGCATGATGTATGCCCATGGGGGTGGCGGCTTCCGCGCCGCGCTTGGCAGATAGACGGGCTCTATGATTCTGTGGCTGGCACTCGCGCTGATGACGGCGGCGGCGATTTTCGCCGTTTTATGGCCGCTCTCGCGCCGTGCACCGGTCGCAACGGGAAGCGGCGAGGTCGCCGTCTATCGCGACCAGCTCGACGAAATCGCGCGCGACCGCGCCGCCGGCCTGATCGGTGCCGCCGAAGCGCAAGCCGCGCATGTCGAAGTGTCGCGCCGGCTGATCGCGGCCGCCGACGCCGCGGTGAATACGGTCTCGGCGGCCGGTTCGTCGCTCTGGCGGCGCCGTACGCTCGCCGTGGCCACCTTGCTGTTGCTGCCGCTCGGCGCCGGCGCGCTTTATCTGACGCTCGGGGATCCGCAATTGCCGGGCGAACCGCTCGCGGCCCGGCTGGCCGCCATTCATCGCAATAGCCCGCTCGCCGAATTGGTCGCCCGCGCCGAGGCCCAATTGGCGCAACGTCCGAACGATGTGCGCGGCTACGAGGTGCTGGCGCCGGTCTATCTGCGGCTCGGCCGCTTCGCCGATGCGGTCAATGCCTGCCGCAAAGTGATCGCGCTTGCCGGCGACAGTGCCAATCGGGAGGCCAATTTGGGCGTCGCTCTCACCGCCGCGGCCAGCGGTCTGGTCACCGCCGAGGCCAAGACCGTGTTTGCGCACGCGCTCGCGCTCGATCCCAAGGACATGAAGGCGCGCTTCTTCAGCGGCCTCGCCGCCAAACAGGACGGCAACAGTCGTCAAGCGGCAGCGATCTGGCGCGACATGCTGGCGCAGGTGCCAACCGGTGCGCCCTGGGCAGCGACCCTGCAGCAGGCGCTTGCCGAACTCGGCCGGCCACTGGCCTCCGCTGAAGGGCCGACGAAAGCCAATATTGCCAGCGCCTCATCCACGAATGGGCGTGATCGTGGCGCCATGATCCATGCCATGGTCGCGCGGCTTGCCGGCCATCTCAAGCAAGACGGCCATGATGCCGACGGATGGCAACGGCTGCTGCGGGCCTATATGGTGCTCGGCGAACGTGCCGAGGCGCTGGGGGCGGCCGCCGATGCCCGCAAAGCGCTCGCCGGCGACCCCGATGGGCTGCGCCGCGTCGAGAACGTGATCAAGACCCTCGGGCTTGAAGGATAGACAGGAAAGAAGTGCAATGACCCGCAAGCAGCGACGTTTGATCCTGATCGGCGCCAGTGGTGGCGTGCTGGTCATTGCCGTCGGCCTGGTGCTGAACGCGATGAGCGGTTCCATCGTGTTCTTTCATTCGCCGACCGAGGTGGTGCAGGATCATCTCGCCGCCGGCACGCGAATCCGCATCGGCGGCCTGGTCAGGGAAGGCAGCGTGAAGCGCGGCGACAATTTGAACATCCGTTTCGACGTTACCGACGGCAAGAGCAATGTTCCGGTGCACTATCAAGGCGTGGTGCCGGACCTGTTCCGCGAAGGGCAGGGCGTGGTGGCGGAAGGCAAGATCGAGTCCAACGGCTCGATGGAAGCCGACACCGTATTGGCCAAGCATGACGAGCGCTATATGCCGAAGGAAGTGGTCGATGCGCTGAAGAAGACCGGACGCTGGCAGGAAGGAAGCGCGAAATGATTCCCGAACTCGGTCACTACGCCCTGGTGCTGGCGCTGGCGCTCGGTCTCATCCAGTCGGTCGTGCCGGTGATCGGCTCCAAGACCGGCGACACGGCGCTGATGCGGCTCGCCAATTCCACGGCGTTGATGCAATTCGGCTTCGTCGCCTTCTCCTTCGCCATGCTGACGATCTGCTACATCACCTCGGACTTCTCGGTGGCGACCGTGTTCGAGAATTCCCACTCGATGATGCCGCTGATCTACAAAATGACCAGCGTATGGGGCAACCACGAGGGCTCCATGCTGCTTTGGGTGCTCATCCTCTCGCTGTTCGGCGCGATGGTGGCGCTGTTCGGCGGCAATCTGCCGGCGAGCCTGAAAGCGAACGCGCTGGCGGTGCAGTCGTGGATCGCCTCGGCCTTCTATCTCTTCATCCTGTTGACCTCGAACCCGTTCCTGCGCCTGCAGCCGGCGCCGTTCGAAGGTCAGTCGCTCAACCCGATCCTGCAGGACCCGGGCCTCGCCGTGCATCCGCCGCTGCTCTATCTCGGCTATGTCGGCTTCTCCATGGCCTTTTCCTTTGCGATCGCCGCGCTGATCGAGGGCCGCATCGACGCCGCCTGGGCGCGCTGGGTGCGGCCATGGACGCTGATGGCGTGGATGTGCCTGACGCTGGGCATCGCCGGCGGTTCCTATTGGGCCTACTACACGCTCGGCTGGGGCGGCTTCTGGTTCTGGGATCCGGTGGAGAACGCCTCGCTGATGCCCTGGCTTGCCGGCACCGCGCTGTTGCATTCGGCGGTGGTGATGGAGAAGCGCAATGCGCTGAAGATCTGGACCGTCCTGCTCGCCATCCTCACTTTCTCGCTCTCGCTGATCGGCACATTCCTGGTGCGCTCGGGCGTGCTCACCTCGGTGCATTCCTTCGCCAACGATCCGCGCCGCGGCGTTTTCATCCTCGCCATCCTGGTGCTGTTCATCGGCGGCAGCCTGGCGCTGTTCGCCTGGCGCGCTTCCGTACTCAAGCAGGGCGGCCTGTTCGCGCCGATTTCGCGCGAAGGCTCGCTGGTGCTCAACAATCTCTTCCTCACCACCTGCTGCCTGACCGTGCTGGTCGGCACGCTCTATCCCTTGGCGCTGCAATCGATCACCGGCGCCAAGATCACGGTCGGCGGGCCGTTCTTCAATCTGACCTTCGGGCCGCTGTTCCTGGCGCTGATGTTCGCCATGCCGTTCGGGCCATTGCTGGCATGGAAGCGCGGCGACCTATTGGGCGCGGCGCAACGGCTGATGACCGCCTTCGGCGCCGCCATTGTCGCGCTGGCGGTGGCCTTTGCCGTCAAGGGCGGCAAGCCGGTCCTGGCGCCGTTCGGTGTCGGCCTTGCCTTCTTCGTGATGGTCGGCGCGCTGGTCGATCTCGCCGAACGCATCGGTCTGTTCCGCGTGCCGCTGTCGACCGCGGTGCAACGCGCGATCGGAATGCCGCGCTCGGCCTGGGGCACGGCGGTGGCGCATTTCGGCATCGCGGTGACGCTGCTCGGCATCGTCGGCGCATCCGCCTGGGGCACCGAGCGCATCATCGAGATCAAGCCGTCGCAATCGGTGTCGCTGTCCGGCTATACGCTGACCTTTGAAGGCCTGACTCCGCAGCAGGGAGCGAATTTCACTGCCGAGGTCGGCAAGTTCACGGTGCGCGAGGGCGGCAGCGTCATCGGCGTGCTGGAGCCGTCGAAGCGCTCCTTCTCCGCGCGGCAGATGTCGACCAATGAGGCGGCGCTGATGGCGAGCGGTTTCGGCGGGCAGCTCTACTTGTCGCTCGGCGACAGCAAACCCGATGGCTCGATCGCGATCCGGCTCTATTACAAGCCGCTGGTGGTTTTCATCTGGATCGGTGGCGTCATCATGATGCTCGGCGGCGGGCTGTCGCTGTCCGATCGGCGACTGCGGGTCGGCGCGCCGAAGCCGGCCGCCAAGTCCGCGCTGCAACCGGCGGAGTAGGGATCATGCGTCGATTTGCCTTGATCGCATTGCTTCTGACGCTGTTGGCGCCCACCGCGGCTCTCGCGGTGACGCCGGACGAGATGCTGAAGGATCCGGCGCTGGAAGCGCGCGCCCGCAACCTGTCGGAGGAACTGCGCTGCCTGGTGTGCCAGAATCAGTCGATCGACGATTCGGCGGCGCCGCTGGCGCACGATCTGCGGGTGCTGGTGCGCCAGCGATTGGAGGCCGGCGACAGCGACCGTCAGGTGCTCGATTATCTGGTCGCGCGCTACGGCGAATTCGTGCTGCTGAAGCCGCGCTTTGAGCCGCACACCTATCTGCTGTGGGCCTTGCCGCCGGTGGCGCTGATCTGCGGCATGATCGGGCTGTTCTTTGTCATGCGCCGACGTCAATCGGTGAGCATGGAGCCCGCGGCGCTTTCGCCCGAGGAAGAACGCAAGCTTTCAGCCTTGGTCGAGCCCAGCACCAAGTGAAAGTCGATTCGATTTCGCGTTTGCAACCATGAATTCATTGTGGACCTTACCAAAGTTTAATCCCGCCGACAGGACGCTGTAAGGCTCGGGGTACCATCTTCGGGTTCGAAACGAGCGCGCATGCCGCGCTTGACCGAATCCTGATGGAGATCCGCCTGATGAACCCGAGCGTTAATATCGCTTCGGAATCCACCAAGAAGCGCCGGATTTTGTCCGCGCGCCGCGTCATTCTCCTCGCCACCACCATTGCCGGTCTCGGCGCCGCCGCCCTCGTGATCGGTCCCGGCCTCAATTTGTCGAGCGGCTATCCGGCCGCGTATGCGCAGAACCTGACCGAACAGGCGCACAAGCTGCAGGCGCCGATCGGCTTTGCCGACATCGTCGCCAAGGTCAAACCAGCGGTGATCTCTGTCCGCGTCAAGGTCGACGGCGGATCGGCAACTACGGGCCTCGGCACCAACAATCAGATTCCGCCCGGCTTGCGTGAGTTCTTCCACCGCTTCGGCATGCCCGGCTTTCCGGACATGCCGCGTGACAGCCATCACCGCATCATCATGGGCCAAGGCTCCGGCTTCTTCATTTCGGCCGACGGCTATGCGGTGACCAACAACCATGTCGTGGAAAAGGCCGAAAGCGTCACCGTCAACACCGATGACGGCAAGACGCACAAGGCCAAGGTGATCGGCACCGATCCGCGCACCGACCTGGCGCTGATCAAGGTCGAGGGCGGTCCGTTCCCCTATGTCAAGCTTGCCGACAAGACCCCGCGCATCGGCGACTGGGTGCTGGCGGTCGGCAATCCGTTCGGCCTCGGCGGCACCGTGACCGCCGGCATCGTATCGGCGCGCGGTCGCGATATCGGCGCCAGCCCCTATGACGACTTCATCCAGATCGACGCGCCGGTGAACAAGGGCAATTCCGGTGGTCCGGCCTTCGACGTCGACGGCAACGTGATCGGCGTCAACACCGCGATCTTCTCGCCGTCGGGCGGGTCGGTCGGTATCGCTTTCGCCATCCCCGCCGACACGGTCAAGAGCGTGATCAGCCAGTTGCGCGAGCATGGCATGGTCACACGCGGCTGGATCGGCGTGCAGATCCAACCGGTCACCAAGGACATTGCCGACAGCCTCGGCCTGAAGAGGGCGGAGGGCGCGCTGGTGGCCGAGCCGCAGCCGCATAGCCCGGCGGTCAAGGCCGGAATCGTGGCCGGCGACGTCATCACCGCCGTTAACGGCAGCGAGGTGAAGGACGCGCGCGATCTCGCCAAGAAGATCGGCTCGATGGCGCCCGACGCCACGGTCAAGCTTTCGGTCGTCCACAAGGGCGCCGAGAAGACCGTGTCGGTGACGCTGGCCAAGATGCCGAAGAACGTTGAAGTGGCGAGTGCCGGCTCCAACGACAAAAAGGGCCAGAACGACGATGGCAGCCTCGACCTCAGCAAGCTCGGCTTGACGCTCGCCCCCGCCGCCCGCGTGGCCGGTGCCGGCGAAGAAGGCGTGGTGGTGACCGATGTCGACTCTTCGGGTGCCGCCGCCGAGCACGGCTTCACCACCGGCGATGTGATCCTGGAAGTGGCCGGCAAGACTGTTTCGACGCCCGCCGACGTGCGCAAGGCGATTGCCAGCGTGCGTTCGGAGGGCAAGCGCACCGTGTTGATGCGGGTGAAGAAGAATGACGGCACCCGCTTCGTCGCCCTGCCGGTCGGTAACGGCTAGGCAGGCGAAGAGTTTGGGGGCGTTCCGCCGGCATCCGTCGCCCCCGTCGGCGGTACGACCTCAAGGGGACGGGCCTCGTGCCCGTCCCACCAAATTCCGGGCCGCGGACGGTTGTCCGCGGTCCGACCGGAACTCCAACCCTGGCATCCGTCGCCCCCGCTGGGGTGGGGTCGTCGAGGGGGTGGCGGGCCAAATCCGCCACCCCCTCGCGTTACTTAGGGGGGCTATTGAAGACGACGATTGGCCAGGCTTGCGAACGGGGGAGACGGCGGGATTGACCCGCTTGCGAAATCGCTGAAATTGGTGTGACCGATGCCCACATTTGCGGATATTGACGGGCAGCGTGCATCCGGCCGGACGGCCGATGCGCAACCGGATCGGACCACCATGCGCATCCTGGTGATCGAAGACGACCGCGATGCGGCCGACTACCTGGTCAAGGCCTTTCGCGAGGTCGGGCATGTCGCCGACGCCGCAACCGACGGCGAGGACGGCCTGGCCATGGCGCTGGACGGCCAGTACGACGTGCTCATCGTCGACCGCATGCTGCCCAAGCTCGACGGCCTGTCGGTGATCGGCACGCTGCGCGGCAAGGGCATCGAGACCCCGGCGCTGATCCTGTCGGCGCTCGGCCAGGTCGACGACCGGGTCAAGGGACTGCGCGCCGGCGGCGACGACTACCTGCCCAAGCCCTATTCGTTCTCCGAGCTGCTCGCCCGCGTCGAGGTGCTGGCGCGCCGCCGCGGCACCCGCAGCGAGGAGACCGTGCTACGGGTCGGCGATCTCGAACTCGACCGGTTGTCGCACCAGGTACGGCGCGGCGCCGAGGAGATTACGCTGCAGCCGCGCGAATTCCGCCTGCTCGAATACCTGATGCAGCATGCCGGGCAGGTCGTCACCCGCACCATGCTCCTGGAGAACGTGTGGGATTACCATTTCGACCCGCAGACCAATGTGATCGACGTCCATATCTCGCGCTTGCGCTCGAAAATCGATAAAAGCTTCGCCCAGCCGCTGTTACACACCATCCGCGGCGCGGGATACATGATCCGTGACGGCGCTCGGTAAACTGTTTCGCACCACCACGTTCAAGCTGACGCTGGTCTATTTGACCGTGTTCGCGCTATTCGCGGCATTTCTGCTCGGCTATTTCGCGCTCAATACCCGCCGTCTGATCGACGAGCAGATCACCGATACCGTCAATGCCGAGATCACCGGCCTCGCCGAGCAATACCGGCAGGGCGGCATCCGGCGGCTGGTACTGGTGATCGATGCGCGGGCGCGGCGGCCGGGCTCCAGCCTTTATCTCGTCACCACCTTCAATGGTGAGGCGCTGGCCGGCAACGTGACCGCGCTGCAGCCGGGCATTCTCGACACACCGGGCTGGACCGAGACCATCTACCGCCGGCTCGACGAGCCCGACACCGCCAACCAGAAACATCCCGAGCATCGCGCGCTGGTGCGCGTGTTCCAGCTTCCCGGCGGCTTCCGCCTGCTGGTGGGGCGCGATCTCGAGGAGCGCGAACGGCTCTACCACATCGTGCTCGCCGCCGGACGTTGGTCGGTGGCGATCGTGATCGTGCTCGGTCTGGCCGGCGGACTGTTCGTCACCCGCCGCGTGCTGCGCCGCGTCGACGCCATGACCGAGACCACGCGCACCATCATGGAGGGCGATCTCGGCGGACGACTGCCGGTGGCCGGCACCGGCGACGAGATCGACCGGCTGGCCGAGAACCTCAACCAGATGCTCGAGCGCATCGAGTTGCTGATGCGCGGGCTCAAGGAAGTTTCCGACAATATCGCCCACGATCTGAAGACACCGCTCACGCGCCTGCGCAATCGCTCGGAGCAGGCGCTGCGCACCGCCAAGAACGAGGCCGAATATCGCGCCGCGCTGGAAGCGACCATCGACGAGTTGGATGGGCTGATCAGCACTTTCAACGCGCTGTTGATGATCGCGCGCGCCGAATTGGGCCAGGCGCGCGACGACATGCAGGACTTTGACGCCGCCGAGATCGCCCACGACGTCTGCGAGCTCTATGAACCGCTGGCCGAGGAAAAGGGTATCGCGTTGACGGTCGACGCCGAGGGCCCCGCGCCGGCCAAGGGCAACCGCGAGCTGATCAGCCAGGCGGTGGCCAATCTGGTCGACAATGCCATCAAATATGCCGAGCCGGCGGCTTCGGCCATCAACGGTGTGCCGGCGGAAATCGTGGTGGCGGCGCGCGACGACGGCGACCGCATTCTGCTGACGGTGGCCGACCACGGCCCCGGTATCCCCGAGGCCGACCGCGCGCGCGCCGTCGAGCGCTTTGTGCGGCTGGAGCAGAGCCGGTCGCAACCCGGTTCGGGACTGGGCTTGAGCCTGGCCGCGGCGGTGGCGCGCCTGCACGGCGGCGACCTGACGATGGAGGACAATAAGCCCGGCTTGAAATGCGTCATTGCGCTGCCACGGGGAGGGCCGGTACAGAGTGCGGGATGACTTTGCCGGGCGACGCCGACTCCATCACTAAGGCCACAATCCGCGAGGGTACGAACCTCGCCGGGCGCATCGTTACCGCGCCGTTCCTGGTCGAGCCGGAGACGGCGCGCGCCCGCGTCGCCGCGTGGCTGGCGGGGCTAGACGCGCCGACGGGTAACGCGCTCAAGGCGAGGCTGAGTGCGCAACCGCTGCTGCGCCGGCTGCTGGAAAGCCTCAGCGATAGCTCTCCTTATTTGTGGGATCTGGCGAGCCGTGCGCCGGAGCGGCTGTTGCGTCTGCTCGACGCCGATCCGGATCGGCACCTCGCCGACCTGCTGGCGCGTGAAAGCGGCGCTGCCGCCGCCACCGAGGACCAAGCGGAAGCCATGCGGCATTTGCGCCGCATGAAGGCGGAAGCGGCGCTGCTCATTGCGCTTGCCGATATCGGCGGCGTCTGGCCGGTGATGCGGGCAACGCATGCGCTGACCGAGCTTGCCGATGCCGCGGTCGATGCCGCCACCCGCTTTGTGCTGGCGGAGGCCGTGCGCGCCGGCCGCCTGCTACCGCCCGATCCGACGCAGCCGCAGATCGGCAGCGGCTATATCGTGCTGGCGATGGGCAAGATGGGGGCGTTCGAGCTCAACTATTCGAGCGATATCGATCTCATCGTGTTCTACGACAAGGCGACGGCGCCATTGCCCGACCATGTCGAGCCGGCGCAGTTATTCGTGCGGCTGACGCAGCGGCTGGTGAAGCTGCTGCAGGAGCGCACCGCCGACGGTTACGTGTTCCGCACCGATCTCAGGCTGCGGCCCGATCCGGCCTCGACCGCGATCGCGATCTCCACCGCGGCGGCCTCCTCCTATTACGAGAGCGTGGGGCAGAGTTGGGAGCGCGCCGCCATGATCAAGGCGCGCGCCTGCGCCGGCGATCTCGATGCCGGCGCGGCCATGCTCGGCGAACTGTCGCCCTTCGTCTGGCGCAAATACCTCGACTACGCCGCCGTCGCCGACGTGCATGCCCTCAAGCGCCAGATCAATGCCTATCGCGGCCACGGCGAGATCGCGGTGGAGGGCCACAACATCAAGCTCGGCCGCGGCGGCATCCGCGAGATCGAGTTCTTCGCACAGACCCAGCAATTGATCGCCGGCGGGCGCCATCCCGACCTGCGCGACCGCGACACCCTGACCACGCTGGACAAGCTGGCCGAGGGGCGCTGGATCGAGGCCTCCGCGCGCGACGACATGAAGGCGGCCTATTGCTTTCTGCGCACGGTCGAGCACCGGCTGCAGATGGTCAATGACGAGCAGACGCAAATACTGCCAGCCGAGCGCGACGGCCTCGAGCGCTTCGCCCGCTTTCTCGGCTTTGCCGACCGCGATGCCTTCGCCGCGGTGCTGCTCGGCCATCTCGACAAGGTGCAGCGCTATTACGCGCGCCTGTTCGAAAGCGAGCCGGCCGCCGACAAGCCCAAGCTCAGCTTTCCGCCCGATACCGACGATCATAAGACGCTCGACCGCCTGGCCGAGCTCGGCTTCCGCGCGCCGCTGGAAACCTCGGGGATCGTGCGCAACTGGCTTTCCGGCACCTATCGCTCGCTGAAGGGAGAGGCGACCCAGCAGCATCTGCAGGAGCTGCTGCCGGTGCTGCTCGAACAGATCGCGCGCTCGGATAATCCGAGCGCGGCGCTCATCAAGTTCGACGGTTTTCTCAGCCATCTGCACGGCGCGGCGCGGCTGTTGTCGCTGCTGCGGCAAAATCCCGATCTGATCGCGCTGATCACGCTGGTCTTGAGCATGGCGCCGCGGCTCGGCGACACGGTGGCGCGCTATCCGCAGGTGATGGATGCGCTGGTCGATCCCAGCTTTTTCGGCACGCTGCCCGACGAGGGCGTGTTGACGCGACGGCTCGACGCCGCGTTGGCGCAATTGGGTTACGACCAGGATCTGCTCGAACGCATCCGCATGTTCGGGCTCGAATACATGTTCCTGATCGGCGTGCGCATCCTCTCCGGCACGGTGACCGCGCGCCAGGCCGGCGAAGCCTTCGCGCGGCTGGCGGACGCCGTGATCCGCGCCGTGCATCGGGCGGTCTCCGACAATTTCGCCGCCACCCACGGCCATATGCGTGGCGGGGAGACCGCGGTGCTGGCCATGGGCAAGCTCGGCGGGCGCGAGATGACGGCGAGCTCCGACCTCGACCTGATCCTGATCTACGATTTCGACGCCGCAGCACCCGGAATCGAGCGGCGAACGCTCGCTCTACGGCGCGCAATATTTCGCGCGGCTGACCCAGCGGCTGATCAACGCGCTGACGGCGCAGACCAATTACGGCGCGCTCTACCAGGTCGACATGCGGCTGCGCCCGTCGGGGCGCGCCGGCCCGGTGGCGACGCAGATCGAGAGCTTCACGGAATATCAGGAGCGCGAGGCCTGGACCTGGGAGCACATGGCGCTGACGCGCGCACGCGTGGTTTCGGCCTCGCCCGCGTTCAAGGCGCGCATCGAGGGCGTCATCGGCGCCGTCCTACAGCGTCCGCGCGACGCCGAACTGATCGCCGGCGACGTCGTGGAGATGCGCGGTGCGATCGCCAAGGAAAAGGGCGACAAGGAGCGCTGGGACCTCAAATATGCCGCCGGCGGGCTCGTCGATATCGAGTTCATCGCGCAATATCTGCAATTGGTGCATGCCGAGCGGCTGCCGGCGATTCTCGACACCTCCACCGCGCGCGTGCTCGACAAGGCCTGGGCCTTGCATGTGCTGACGGTGGAGGATGCCGAGGTGCTGCGCCCGGCGGTGCAGCTCTATCACGACCTGACGCAGATCCTGCGGCTGTGCCTGCCGGGGCCGTTCGATCCCAAGACGGCTGGCGCCGGGCTTTTGCGCCTGTTGGCGCGTGCCGCCGACGTGCCGGACTTCGCCACGCTCGATGCCACGCTGATTGAGACGCAAGGCCAGGTGCGCGAAAGCTTCGTGCGGATATTGGGGAAGGCGCGCTAGGCCGCCTCTTCCTTCGGCAGTGGGCATTGCGGCTCGAGCGGCAGCCGCACCAGCACCAGCGTGCCTTTGCCCAGCGTGGAGCGGATGCGCATGCGGCCGCCGTGCAGTTCGACCAGCGACTTGGAGATGGCAAGCCCGAGACCGGAGCCTTGATGGCTCTTGGTGAGCTGGCTTTCCACTTGCTCGAACGGACGGCCGAGCCGCGCCAGCGCATCCTCGGCGATGCCGATGCCGCTGTCGGCGATCGCCAATACGACGCAGTCGTCGCTGGCGCGCCCGCGCAAGGTGACGCGGCCGCCGCCGGGTGTGAATTTCATGGCGTTGGAGAGCAGGTTGAGCGCGATCTGCTTGAGCGCGCGGCGGTCCGCCCGCAGCCGCAATTCAGGCGCGATCTTGTCGCTCAGCGTGAGCTGCTTGTCCTGCGCGCGCGCCGAGACGACGCGCATGGCCTCGTTGAGCAGCGTGTCGAGTTCGAGGTCCTCGAATTCCAGTCTGATGCGGCCGGCCTCGATCTTGGCCATGTCGAGGATGTCGTTGATGACGTCGAGCAGATATTGCCCGCTGCCGTAGATGTCGCTGCAATATTCGCGATATTTTTCGGCACCGAGCGGGCCGAACATGCCCGACTCCATGATCTCGGAAAAGCCGATGATGGCGTTGAGCGGCGTGCGCAATTCGTGGCTCATATTGGCGAGGAATTTCGACTTCGCCTGGTTGGCCTCCTCGGCGCGGGTCTTCTCGGCGGCATATTTCTCGGCGAGCTCCGCCGAGCGCTGCTGCGAGGCACGCAGGTCGGTGACGCTGGCCATCAGCCGTTTCTCGCCCTCGATCAGCTTTTCCTCGTGCGTCTTCAGCGCCGTGATGTCGGTGCCGACCGACACATAGCCGCCGTCCTTGGTGCGCCGCTCGCTGATGTGCAGCCAGCGTCCGTCCTCGAGCTGCGCCTCGAAGGTGCGCGCGCCGGGCACGGCCGGGCCACCGGTGACGATCTTGTTGCGCACCACCGGCTTGCGGCCGGCGGCGACCACCGCCTCATAAGAGGCGCCGACTATGATGGCTTCGTCGGGCAGGTCGTGCAGCTCCTGGAAATTCGAGTTGCACAGCACCAGCCGGTTGTCGGCATCCCACAGCACGAAGGCTTCCGGGATCGTCTCGATGGCGTCGCGCAGGCGCATGTCGGCGGCGACGGTCTTCTCCACCAGATATTTCTGCTCGGTGATGTCGACGGCGATGCCGATCAAATGCAGTCCCGGCTCGCCGGGCTGGCGCACCAATTCGCAGCGCGCGCGCAGCCACACCCAATGACCGCTGGCGTGACGCATGCGGAAGGCATGGTCGACGGTCGACGCCTTGGCGTCGGCGAGCTCGGTGGCGAGCTCATAGAGCCGCACGTCGTCCGGATGCACCAGCGCGCTGATGTCGCCGAAGGCGAGCAGATCGTCCTTGGCCTCCAGGCCAAGGATGTCGAACATCGATTGCGACCAGAAGATGCGGCCGCGCGCCAGGTCCCAGTCCCACAGGCCGCAGCGTCCGCGATTGAGCGCGGTATCGATGCGGCTGCGCACGGTTTCATAGATCACGTCGGCTTCGCGTGCCCGCGTCGCCTGCCAATGGAAGGCGAAGCCGAGGATGAGCACGACAAAGCCGGTGGTCGCCGACAGCGTGACGGTGAGGGTGGTGAGCGAGCGCCAGGGCATCAGCGCGGCGGCGCGCGACTGCACCACGGCGATCGGCGCCGAACGGCGGTTTGAGCATGCGCACGGTCGCCAGCACGGCGGTATTATCGGGCAGCGTGATTTGCATGACGCCGGCGCCGGCGCCGAAGGTGGTCAGCGGCTGGGTTGCGCCCAAGACGTCGATGAGGCGGCGGCCGATGTCGGCTTCCGCCCCCGGCGTCGCCGCCGCGATGATGCCCGCCGCATTGGTCAGCAGGAAATGCCGGCCGGTGCTTGTCGCCCAGACCGGCAATGCATGCGTCAGCAGTTGCTGCGGCCGTTCAACCGCATCGGCGGGGCGCTGCAACGGTTGTTGCAGCCGTTCGGCGGCGAGATCGGCGACGGCGTCGAGCGTCAGCACCATGTCGCTGAGCGTCTGCCGGCGATGGTCGAGCAGTTGCACGACGGCGCCGACACAGATGGTGGCGAGAAAGGCGATAATGAGGACCGGAACGGCGCGGCGGAGCAGGGGCTCGGCCGTCAGCAGGCGTCTGTAGGCCGGCTTGGCAATTGATTGCGCAAGCCCCTTGATGGAATCCGTGTGTGCAGACGCACTCGCCACACCGGCGCGCGCCATTGACGGCCTCCGTTTGGAATTTCCCCTGTAGCCCTGGATCGGTAAGGATGTGCCGCATCGCTTTCCGAATCACTTTTCGATTGGAATCGATGGCTGGCGATTTGTCGAGAAGTCAGGAGTTCAAATATTTAAAATTCGTTACCCACAAAATATAGAGGCCGGACCAAGCAGTAAGGCACTACTACCGGCTGTGGCGGGCGCGCGCCGCGCGTCAATTGGCGACCAGCGCCCGCTCCACGATATCGGAAAGATCGCGCGACAGGCCGGGCGCGGATTTGATGCGCTGAAGCGCCTTTTCCGCGTGGGTGCGGCGGCCGGCTTCGAGCGTGCGCCAAGTGCGGAAGGCGGTGGCCATCCGCGCCGAGACTTGCGGGTTCTTCGGATCGAGCGCGAGCACGGTGTCGGCGATGAAGTCGTAGCCGGCGCCGTCGGCGCGATTGAACTGGGTCGGATTGGCTTGCGCGAAGGCGCCGATCAGCGCGCGCACGCGGTTCGGATTGGCCAGCGAAAAAGCGCGGTGCCGGGTGAGTTCGCGCACATGGTCGAGCGTATCGGCTTGCGGGATGGCGGCCTGCAGCGAGAACCACTTGTCGATGACCAGCGCGTTGGCCGCATAGCGGCGATAGAAGTCGTCCAGTGCCTGCGCGCGCTGCGGCACGTCATGCTGTCGACAGCGTGGCCAGCGCCGCCATGCGATCGGTCATGTTGTCGGCGGCTCTGCATATTGCCGCGCCGCGCGGGCGATTGCCTCTGGCGCGCCGGTCGCCGCCATGAGGTCGAGCGCGACATTGCGCAGGGCGCGCCGGCCGGCGCTTGTTGCATCGGGCGAATAGCCGCCGGGAACGGTCATGCGCTCGTAAAGCGTCGACAGAGCCGGGCCCAGTCGCGCACCGATATCCGCGCGCAAGGCCTTGCGCGCCTGGAAGATCGCATCGGGATCGATGTCGTGGCCGATCTCGCGCGCGATGTCGCCTTCGCCCGGCGGAATAAGCGCCAGCGCCATGAAAGCGGGCGCCAGCGAGGCATCCTCGAGGATGGCGGCGAGCGCGACCAGCAGCCGTTCGTCGCTGCGCGGCACCTTGCCGGCGCGCAGGCCCGCGACGTTGTCGATCAACAGCCGCATCGAGATGGTCTGCAACGCCTGCCAGCGGTTGAACGGATCGCTGTCATGCGCGGCCAGGAACGCAAGATCGTCGCCATCGAGATCGGTGACGAGTTTGATCGGCGCCGAGAAGCCGCGATTGATCGACGCCACCGGCGCTTCGGCGATGCCGGCGAATTCAAACACTTGCTCCGGCTTGTCGAGCACCAGCACGCCGCGGTCGATGGGTCCGCTGTTTGACGCGGTCAGCGGCAGGTCGCGGCCATCCTTGCCGACCAGTCCCAACGCCAGCGGGATCACCATCGGCAGCTTGCTCGGCTGACCGGGCGTCGGCGGTACGCTCTGCTTGCAGGTGAGCGCGAAAGTCTTGCGCGCGGCGTCGAAATGCGTGGCGACCGTCACTTCCGGCGTGCCCGCCTGGCTGTACCAGCGCATGAATTGCGTCATGTCGCGGCCGCTTCGCTCGGCGAAACACTGGATGAACTGCTCGACGGTGGCGGCCTCGCCGTCGTGACGGGCGAAATAGAGATCCATGCCGGCGCGGAATTGCTCGCGGCCGATCAGGGTCTGCACCATGCGCACCAGCTCGGCGCCTTTCTCGTACACGGTGGTGGTATAGAAGTTATTGATTTCCTTATAGACTTCGGGGCGCACCGGGTGCGCCAGCGGCCCTGAATCCTCGACGAATTGCATCGCGCGCAAGGCGCGCACGTCGGCGATGCGTTTGACCGCGCGCGCGCGCATGTCGGAGGAAAATTCCTGGTCGCGGAAGACGGTCAAGCCCTCCTTCAGGCAAAGCTGAAACCAGTCGCGGCAGGTGATGCGGTTGCCGGTCCAGTTGTGGAAATATTCGTGCGCGATGACCGCCTCGATATAGGCGAAATCGGCGTCGGTGGCGGTGTCGCCGCTGGCCAGCACGGCTTTGTCGTTGAAGACGTTGAGGCCCTTGTTCTCCATGGCGCCCATGTTGAAGTCGGACACCGCGACGATCATGAAGATATCGAGGTCGTATTCGCGGCCGAAGGCCTCTTCGTCCCAGCGCATGGCGCGCTTGAGCGAATCCATGGCATAGCCGCAGCGGTCCTCTTTGCCGTGCTCGACATAGATGCGCAGCGTGACCGCGCGGCCGGATAATGTGACGAAGCGATCCTCGACGCAGGCGAGATCGCCGCCGACCAGCGCGAACAGATAGGACGGCTTCGGATGCGGGTCGTGCCAGACCGCGTAATGGCGGCCGCCGGGTAGGTCGCCGCTTTCGACCGGATTGCCGTTCGACAGCAGCACCGGCGCCTCGGCCTTGTCGGCCTCGATGCGTGTCGTATAGACGGCCATGACATCCGGCCGGTCGGGGAAATAGGTGATGCGGCGGAAGCCTTCCGCCTCGCATTGCGTGCAGTAGCTGGAGCTCGAACGGTAGAGGCCGGAGAGCTGGGTGTTGGCGGTAGGGTCGACCAGCGTCTCGATCTCCAGCGTGAACGGCCCGTTCGGCGGCTGCGGGATGGTGAGCTGGTCCGGCGTGACGATATAGCTGTTGGTGTCGGGCGCCTCGCCGTCGATTTTGAGCGAAACAAGCGAGAGCCCGTCGCCGTCGAGCACCAGTGGGGCTGCGGGGCTATCGGGATTGGGCCGGAGGGCGAGCGTCGCCCGCACTTTCGTCTGCGTCGGATGCAGCGAGAAACTGAGCGAGACTTCGTCCACCAGCCAGTCGGGCGGGCGGTAGTCCTGCAGGCGGATGGGCTGGGCAATGTCGGTGCGCATGAATATTTGATCTAAGGTGTCCGCTGCGGAATTGGAAGGACGAATGATGGCCACGATGCGCGCCATGGTGCTGGAGCGGGCCCGCACGCCGCTCGGTGCTGCGCGAACGGGCGCTGCCGGCGCCGGGCGCGGGGGAACTGCTGGTTGAGGTCAAGGCCTGCGGGGTCTGCCGCACCGATCTGCATGTCGTCGACGGCGAGTTGCAACATCCGACGCTGCCGCTGGTGCCCGGTCACGAGATCGTCGGCCGCGTGGCGGCGATCGGCGCGGGCGTTACCGGGTTCACGATCGGCGAGCGGGTCGGCGTGCCCTGGCTGGGAGCGACCTGCGGCGTCTGTCCCTATTGCCGTTCCAACGCCGAGAACCTGTGCGATGCGCCGACGTTCACCGGCTACACGCGCGACGGCGGCTATGCGACGCATACGGTTGCCGATGCGCGCTTCTGCTTTCCCGCTTGGCGAGGCGGGCGATGATGCCGAGATCGCGCCCTGGCTATGCGCCGGGCTGATCGGCTGGCGCAGCTACCGCATGGCGGGCGAGGGCGATCTGGGAATGAATTGGCGCTCGGGCTCTATGGTTTCGGCGCCGCCGCCCATATCCTGGCCCAGGTGGCGCATTGGCAGGGGCGGCGGGTGTTCGCCTTCACGCGCAAGGGCGACACGGCCGCGCAGGATTTCGCTCGCTCGCTCGGCGCGGTATGGGCCGGCGGTTCCGAGGAGATGCCGCCCGAGCCGCTCGACGCGGCGATCATCTTCGCGCCCGTGGGCGCGCTGGTGCCGGCGGCGCTCAAGGCGGTGAAGAAGGGCGGTCGCGTGGTCTGCGGCGGCATCCACATGTCGGACATCCCCAGCTTTCCCTATGCGCTGCTGTGGGAAGAGCGGCATGTGATGTCGGTCGCCAATCTGACCCGTCAGGATGCGCGCGAATTCCTCGATGTCGCGCCGCGGGCCGGGGTGCACTGCGCGGTGACGCGCTATCCGCTGGCGCGCGCCAATGCGGCGCTGTCCGACCTGCGCGACGGGCGCCTGCAAGGCGCGGCGGTGTTGATTCCATAGTCCAGCTGTCATTCTGCGGTTCGCGCACGACGTGCGCGAACCCGAAATCCAGATGAAAATTCCGTACGAGTGGACAAGACCTGACACTTGGTACCCGGGTATGCGGAGCCCATTTATCGTTTTGGGTGACCGAATTAGACCCTCGGCGACACGTTGCAATGCCGCATGACTTCGGTCGCAACCGGGGCATTGCGGAAGTAGATAAGCAGCAGCCTATCGCCGAGAGCTGCGCTCATGACCCAAACGTATCAACCAGTAGGTTGCTAAACCATGCCTTCAATACAGCGCGGTGGCCAATACTGTAGCAGCAACAAAGTCTGGCGTTTCAAAAGCAATGATCTCTGTCAGTGGGCAAATGCAAAAAGACACGAATAACACCCAATGGAACTCTCGCGCCGCTAATTCCTTATTTCGCTCGGCCCTACGCTCCATTGCGACCGATAAGTCAGTTGGCATGTCGCTGATTTCAATTATGAAAACTGCTCACCGCGTGGCAAGAAATGCAATCCAGGCACCACCTGCCAATTCGTGGATTAGGGAGCCACTGGCGTCCCGAAACAGATACCACATACTAAATCAATTTGCGCGCTTCCATTCTCTAGCTAGCGGATGCGACACCTAATAAGATCAATTCTTGTCCGGCGGCGCATCAGCGGAACGGCTGACGGTCCGGTTACAGCGCGCCTGGGGTCTCCAAACGGAACTATGCCAAAGGCAACCGATGTAAACGATCTTATTCTCGCAATCTATGATGCGGGAATGGATTTCCGTCTTTGGCCAGTTGTGCTCGAACGCATCGCGACAGCATTTGGCGTGCCCTCGGTTGGTGTTGCTCGACAGGGAAAGACGCCTGCTGAATGCTGGGCGTTTACAATTGGATTGGATCCGAGCTTCTCGCAAAAATACGTTGATCATTACCATACCGTAAATTTGATTTGGCAGCGCAGTAATTCAACCCCTGCTGGGACAGTCCAGTCAGATTCGATGATCGTACCTCGGCGAGAGCTGTCAAAAACGGAATTCTTCAATGACTTCTTGCTTCCACAACAGACAAGAGGCCTTCTCAACGCCGTCGTCTTGTGTGAAGAAGGACGACAAAGCGTCATAACTCTTCAAGCTGACCGACAAATCGAAGAGCATGAGGTCGATTTCTATAAGCTGCTGACCCGCACCTCCGACGAGCGGTTGAAATCAACGTCAAGTTGGCAAAAGCAGACCTGCAACAATCGGCCACCGTTGAGGCCTTCAACCGAATTGATGGCGGGATAATATTGGTCGACTTCGACGCCAAAGTATTGTTCGCCAATGTTGTCGCTGAGCAGTTTTTTGTGAAAGGCGAATTGCGCCAAAGCAAAGGGTGCTTACAAAGCTCTTCGCCCGCAGAGACATCGAAGCTTCATGCTTTGATCGCGCAGTGTAGTGCGCCAGAGTTGGCGGCTGTCGCAGGCGGATTTGTTGCAATAGGCCGCGGAATGGGAAGATCTAGTCTCCTCTTCAGTATCGCCCCACTGGGTGGCTCGGCCGCACCGAGTCTTTTCGCGAGCCATCCGATGGCGATTGTCTTCGTGAGTGATCCTGAAAAAAAATCTAAGTCAAATGCGTTGCAGCTACGGGAACTCTTCGGGCTTACGCCGGCGGAAGCAGCGTTTGCCGTCGAAATCTCGAATGGAAACGGTATTCAGGCGGCGGCTGATAGTCTCTCAATTTCCAGGGCAACGGCGCGGACCCATTTATCACGAATTTTCGATAAAACCGGGACCGCGCGACAAGCTGAATTGGTTCGAGTGTTACTCTCCGCGCAAAACCTCCTACACCTCGACCGAATTGTCCCTGCGCATCGGCCGTTCGGCTGATGCGCAGGGCCGTAAATGTGTGGCACCTGACATAACAGGCGAGACCATTTCCGTCTGATAGACGTCAATAAAGCGGCGACCGATCGAAGTTGCCGTTCTATAGCAGGCAGCCAAAGATGCGCGTGCAGTCAAAAGGCGAAGGCTTGGTCCTCCCTGAACTCGGAGGACTTTTGGTAGTTTGGCTATTGTTCTACGGCCTGCTTGTGTTCCACGGATTTACCACTTCTGACGCGGAACGCTTGGCCAAGGCTTGGATAGTCCAGGACAACGCCGAGGGTGTGCCGGGAGCCGCCCAGGCGCTCAGGGAAAGCTTGGCGCTATCTGCTGATAGAATACCCACTAATTGAACGAACGGTCGATGTCGCCTCGGCCGGCCGCTGCTTCTAATTCAAGACAAGTGAGCGATGTCGCTTGTGGCCATTCGCAACGTTCCACAGCTGCGCAGCAATTGTCTCGCTTTCGGAGCGAAGCGGACATCCGAAGGCTTCGGTCCTTTCTCAGTGCACCATCAGCCCAGCCGCCTTCATCCAGGCCTCAATCGTGGGTGCCGGATTATCCGGGCATTAACCGGCGGATTTTGTCCACGAGTTTTTGGATTCCGGGTTTGCGCTTTGCGCGCCCAGGGATGACAGTCAGCGCATCGGTTCGGCGTGGCCGATCACGCGCTTGATCGACGGCGCGCGCTCGCGCAGCGCGCGCTCGATGAGATCGACCTTCTCGTGCACCACCTGCACACTCGCGCTGGGATCGACGCGGCAGTGGAAATTGACGATCTCGCCGTCGTCGGTCTCGCGCACGCGCACGTCGTGCACGTCGCGGATGGTGCGGCCTTCGGCGGCGAGCTCCGACAAGGCCAGCGCCACCGCCTGCACCCGCTCGGGCGGCGCCTCGCGGCCGGGCGCTTCCTGCGGCTGCAGCGGCTCGATATGGGTTTCGACTTCGACCCCATGACCGAGCTCGTCGGCGACGGCGTTCTCCAGGCTGTCGGCCAGCTCATGCGCGGCGCCGAGCGACAATTTCCCATCCACTTCCAGATCGAGCGCGACCGCCAGCCGGTCCTTCAACTCATGCACGGTCACGTGGTGCACGGCGAGCGCGCGGTTGCGCGCGATCACCATGACGCGGTCGAGCACGGTCTCGTTGTTGAGCTTGACCGGCTGCGTGGTGACCGTCGGTTCGGCGCCCGGCATCTGACGGCGGATGGCGGCGGCGACCTGATCCTTGATCACATTGACGCGGTCGATCGGCAGCGTCCGGCTCACCGCGACGCCCAAATCGATGAAGGTGGTCTCGCCGACGGCGCGCGCGCGCACCCGCTCGACCTTGACCACGCCCGCCACCTTGGCGGCGATAGCGGTGATGGTCCGTGCTGCGCCTTCCGGCGCCACATCGATCAGCGTGTCGATGGTGCGGCGGCCAAGCCGCCAACCGGCGACGCAGACCAGCACCGCGACGGCCAGCGCCGCGGCCGAGTCCGCCCACCAAAACCCCAGCCGCACGCCGACGAGCCCGATCAGCACGGCGAGCGAACTCCACAGGTCGGAGGAAAAATGCAGCGCGTCGGCTTCCAGCGCGTGACTTGAGGTCTGCCGCGCGGTGCGCGACAGCGCGCGCGAACGGACGAAATCGACGACGATCGAGACCATGATCACGCCGAAGGCCCAGGCGGTCGCCTCGACTAGATGTCCATCATGCGCGAGCAGGCGCCGCGCCGCCTCCCAGACCACGATGCCCGAGAGCAGGAACAACAGCGCCGTCTCCGCCAGCGCGGAAATGCTTTCGATCTTGCCGTGGCCATAAGGGTGCTGTTCGTCGGCTGGCCTGCCGGACACGCGCACCGCGATATAGGTCATCACCGTGGCGCCGAAATCGATCAGCGAGTGACCGGCCTCCGACAGAATCGCCAGCGAGCCGGTGGCATAGCCGACCGCCGCCTTGGCGATGGTCAGTCCGGCCGAGGCCGCGATCGAGGACAGCGCGACGTGTTCTTTTTCAGACTGCATGCGCCTTGGCTTTAGCGCAAATGCGGGGAAATTTCGACCGTTGCGGCGACAAATGCGATTCCGTCCGACTGGCTGGCGGATACCGCCGGAAGGGTCTTCACGCCCCGTTTCCGGGAGCAAAGCGAAAGTCAAAGCTGACCCGGCTGGAATTGGTAAAATTCAATTTGCTGCCATGGCACAGATTGGAGCCGTCGAAGACTAAAGCCTGTCCGTAATTCAGCGCCACGGGCGCGAAATCCGCTTTTCCCACCTCGCTTTCGATCCAGATGCTGTTGTCGCCGCAGACCGGCGTCAGCGGCACCCACACGTTCAGCCGTCCGTTTTGCACGCCATAATCGCGATCGCGGTGAAAGGCGCTGCTGCCCCGGTGGCGGTAATGGAAACGGAAGGAAGGCGGCTTTTGGTAGGATTTGACCCCGCCGAACAATGGCGCCACCACGGATTTGATAAAATCGTCATAAAGCGGTTCGCAGGCGGCGAAGGTGTCGCTCAAGGCGCGCCGGCACAGGTCGATCTGCTTGACGACGTCGCGCGCGCCAAACGCCTGGAGATCGGCTCTTTCGTGGATCTTCGCCAAATCCGCTACGCCCAGGACCGCGCGCGCCCAGCCGGCAAAATCGTATTGCCGGGTGTCGTATCCGATTATGGATGCCTTTTTGACATGCATCTTCGCATTGCCGAGGAATTGCGACGCACGCGATCGGGCAACGGGCCGCCCTCATGGCTGCCCGGCGCCGAGAGCCCATTCACAGGAGGCTCGCCGGCGCCGGGATGAGGCACATGCGGGTGCGGGGCCTTCGATGCCGGCCCCGCCCATGTCGTCTACTTCTTCTTGTCCTTGCTCTTCTTCTTGTCCTCTTCGGCGAAGACCACGATATCGACCTCGACCACCTCGACCTCGACCACTTCCACTTCGGTCGTCACTTCGGTGGTGACCTCGGTCGTCACTTCGGTGGTGACCTCGGTGGTGACTTCCGTCGTCACCTCGGTGGTGACTTCCGTCGTCACCTCGGTGGTCACTTCGGTGGTGACATCGGTCGTGGTGTCGGTGGTGGTGACCGGTTCGGCGTTGGTTTCCGTGGTGGTGTCGGTGGTGGTGTTTTCCGGCGGCGGATTGTCGGGATCGATCGCCGGCCCCGGATCGGCGTCGGCTTCCGGCACGCCGTCCTGCAATCCGGGATCGGCGTCCTCGGCGGCCGCGCGGCGTTCGGCGATTTTGCCCCAGACCCATTTCGCCAGTTTGTAGACGCCCTTGATGCCTTGGTAGAGAAGCTGCAACGCCATGATGACGGTCAGCACATAGCCGGCGATGGTGAAGACCTTCTGCAGCGTGCTCTCCTGGTAGCCGCCGCCGCCCGAATAGGGCTGGCCGAGGATGCCGGAGAACGGGAGCCAGGCGCCGCCCGAGGTCTGCTGGATCGTTCCGTAGAACGAATTGCCGACATAGCCCGCCGAGGTGGGCGTGGTGATCTGCGTGAACGTGATCGAACCGCCCGCGGAATTGCCGGAGAACGGCCAGGTGAGCACCTTGGTGTTGACGTCGTAGTTGATGCCGGTGAGCGTCACCCCGTTCAGGGTGACTTGCGTTTCGCTGACCACGACCAGCGGCGGACCGGCCGCATAGGAGTTGTCGGTGTTGGTGATCGTGGTCTGGCCGTAGACGCCGATCCAATCGGACAGCGCCGTCGGCGTCGACAGCGTGCCGCTGTATTGCTGCACGGCGCCGCCGGAGCCCTGCTGCAGCGTGCCATAGAAGGTGGGGCCGACATAGCCGCTCGCGGTCGGCGTGGTGATCTTGCTGAACACCACGCTGGCGGCGCTGGCATTGTCGGTCAGCGTCCAGCTCAACTGGTTGCCCACCGAGCAATAGGTGAAATTCTTGATCGTGGTCTGATCGAGAATGACGGTGCTGGCGTCCTGCACGATGAGCGGCGGCCCGGCGATATAGGTGCCGTCGGACTGTTTGAGCGAGGCCGAGCCGTAATTGCCCGACCAACTGTCGAGCGGGAAGGAGACGATCGGGCCGATCTGCCCGCTATAGGTCAGCGCGCCGCTGTCCGGCGCACAGGCGCCGGTCTGGGTGAGCGTGCCGTTGAACAGCTTGCCGGTATAGCCGGTCGGCGGATCGGGATCGGTCGTCACCGACGGGATTTCCTCGAAGGTGATGCTGCCGGCGGTGGCGTTGCCCGTCGTCGTCCAGGTGAGGGTGGCGTTGGTGAAGGTGAAGCCGGTGATCGCCACGTTGTTGATCAACACGCTGGTATTGCTCACCACCACCAGCGGCGGCCCGAGCACATAGCTGCCGTTGGATTTCTTGATGGAGGTGGTGCCGTAGGTGCCGGCCCAATAGGCGAGCTGGGTGTCCTGCTGCTGCTCCTGCGCCTGGACCAGTTGGGTGGGCGTGGTGTTGTAGCCTTGGCTGGTCAGCCAGGTGGTGAGGATCGTCGGATCGCCCTGGTCCTGCGCTTTCGCGCCCTGCGTCTGATACTGGTCCGCCAGTGTCGGCGTGGTCAGACAGTCCTGCAGAAATCGTTGCGCATCGTTGTAGGACTGCTGACTGGCATTTGTCGTGGCCATGATTGCCTCTCCCTTATGACGACGTTCATCTTTCTGTTGCTCGCGGCCTCGTGCACATGCGGGCCGTTCTCGCCGGGCTTCGCCGGCGGCCGCCTATTGCTTGGCGTCGAGATGTCGGGTGGCGTCGATCGCTTTGACGCGCGGATCGTCCCAGCTCGAATGCTTGATCGCCATCCTGATGCGGCCCGAATGCATGGACAGCAGCGCCTTGCGTTCCGGGTCGGTCAGGGTGGCGTGCGTGGCCGCCGTGAGCTCGGGATTGCGCAGGAACTCGGCGAGGATGATGGGGTTTCCGCACACATCGGCGATGAACGTCGCCAGGCCGCTGTGTTCCGGTGACGGGTAATAGCGGCTGCTGCCGTTGACCCGTTTTGCGGTGGCGCCATTGCTCGGTGCGTCGTTTTCCCGTGGCGTCGACCGCTGCGGCATTGCGCTTTTTTTCGCCGCGGCTTGCGCCGGCGTGACCCGCTTGACCACGAGGCCGAGCTTGCGCGCCATCTCTATGTCGGTCGGCAGCTCGTCCTGCGGCGGGATGTAAAGCGTCGAAATCCCGGTGACCGCGGCCTTTCGCAGATCGTCCAGCCGCATTCGCTGCACCACCGACGGGCACATCGGATATTGCGAGCCCTGGTAGTGGATCACTTCATGATCCGGCTTGTAGAAGGTCTCCAGATAGTCGACGAGCAGGTCCAGGTTGCGGTTGTCATAGCCGCCGAAATTGAAGCCGAGATCGCCGACGCATCCGATCTGCCACACCACGACGTGACCGTCCGTGGTCAGCCGCCGCTTGCGCAGCAACAGATCGGTGGCCTCGACGGTCTGCGAACCCTTGGAAGACGGGTCCACGCCGCAATCGGCATAAAGGCAATCGAGCGCCGAGATCGCCGGAAGAATGGCCGCCCGGTAGCCCTCCTGCCGCGCGATCTGCACGGCGCGGTGCGAGGGATAAACGAACACGCCCGGGTGCCCGTAGAAGACGCCGCAGACATCCTTGTGCTGGCGAACGAATTTCATCATTTCGTCGGCCATGTCGATATAGGTGTCGAGCCGCCGCTTTTCGTTTCCATAGAACTGATAGAGGTCGATGCTGTATTTGCTGTTTTCCTTGATCCAGACCTCGGTGGCGGGATCGGCTACGCAATACAGAACGACGTCCGAATGCTTGATCCATCCCTGTGCTTCGATCGTGAGATGTCCGACGCTCTTGATTCCGGAGCCCACGACAACGAGCGATCCTTTTTTCATTGATGTCCCCTCTGCGTTTTGATCGGCGCGATGCGCCGCCCCCTGTCAGGCCAAAGCAATCGGCCGTGGCGGCGCGCGCGCGCCGCTCACCGCCGCGCCGGGCAAAAGCTTGGGACATGCGGGGGCGGCCTGTGGCAGGGCCGGCGCCCGCCCGCCCGCGGCGGGCGGCGTCGAAAGGAGCCGCGCAGACAGGCGTCCTCGCACGGCGCGGGAGGTCATCCGGTGAGCCATGACACCAAACAATTCAAAGTAGCATATAGAAATAGACTATTTCATAAGTTGTATTGTCCGGCAAGACGTAAAGTTGGTCTCGTTTGCGAAACACAACCTATAATAGCAAAGACAACCATCGCGCAGCCTCAGTCCCGGAAATTGACGTCACCGAGAGGCGGCGCGTTCCTGTCTGACCTTGGCTGACTGCGGATCGAAGCGGACCGCGCGGAGTTGCGCGCGATCGAAAATTCACGCCTTTGCCGGCAGCGCCCAAGGCCGGCGCACGCGGTCCGCCGAGCGGAAGGCGGAAATCTGCGGGCGATAGCTGTCGGTCAGATCGACGTCGTCCCAGCCATTGATGAGCTGGTTGCGGCTGACCGGGTCGATGGCGAAGGCATAGCTGCGATTGCCGCAGGTGAGCGTCTGCTGCTCGAGATCGACGGTGACCGCGCGTTCGGGATCGGCGGCGACCGCCGATGCCAGTTCGGCGGCGTCGGCCTCCGACACGATGGCGCAGAGCAGACCGTTCTTGACCGCATTCTGCGCGAATATGTCGCCGAACGAGGGCGCGACCACGCAGCGGAAGCCGGCATCGTAGACCGCATAGACGGCCGCCTCGCGCGAGGAGCCGCCACCGAAGTTGCGGCCGCCAATCAAGATCTTGGCGTCGCGCCAGATCGGCTGATTGAGCGGGAAATCCGCGCGTGCCTTGCCGGCGCTGTCGCGGCGCAGGTCCTGGAACAACACCTGACCCAGTCCGCGCGAACGCGGCCATTTGAGATAGCGCGCCGGCAGGATCTGGTCGGTGTTGATGTTCGGCTGCATCAGCGGGCAGGCCTTGGCGGTGAGGCGGGTGAATTTTTCCATGACCGCCTCCTATTGTCCGCGCCCGGCCAGCAATGGTCGCACATCGGCGAGGTGGCCGCTGACGGCGGCCGCAGCAACCATCGCCGGCGACATCAGATGCGTGCGCGCGCCCGGTCCCTGGCGGCCGCGGAAATTGCGGTTGGTGGTCGAGGCGCAGCGTTCGCCCGGCGGCACTCTGTCGCCGTTGATGCCGACGCACATCGAGCAGCCGGAATCGGCCCATTCCAGGCCGGCGTCGCGAAAGATGCGGTCGAGGCCCTCTTGCTCGGCCTGCTGCTTCACCGGGCTGGAGCCGGGCGAAACCAGGCCCGGCACCTTGCTGACGCGGCCGGCAAGAACGGCGGCAGCAGCGCGCAGGTCCTCGATGCGCGCATTGGTGCAGGAGCCGATGAAGATGCGGTCGATGGCGACATCGGTCAGCTTCGTGCCCGGCACCAGACCCATATAGTCGAGCGCTTCGCGCATATATTTCGCTTCCGCTTCGTCGACGACGCTCGCGGGATCGGGCACGCGGGCATCGATCGGCAGCGCGTCGTCGGGCGTGGTGCCCCAGGTCACAATCGGCGCGATTGTCGCGGCATCGAGCGCGACCTCGCGGTCGAAGCTGGCGTCCGCGTCGGTGGCAAGCGCCGACCAGTCCTCGACGGCGCGGTCGAAATCGGCAGCCTTCGGCGCGAACGGGCGTCCCTTGAGATAGGCGAAGGTGGTGGCGTCGGGTGCCACCATGCCGCAGCGTCCGCCGGCCTCGATCGACATGTTGCACAAGGTCATGCGCCCTTCCATCGACAGCGCGGCGATGGCGCTGCCGGCGAATTCGACGGCGTGGCCCTGGGCGCCGTCGGCGCCGATTTGCGCGATGATGGCGAGCGCGATGTCCTTGGCCGCGACACCGGGCGTGGTCTTGCCGGTGACCGTGACGCGCATGCGCTTCGGCTTCTTCTGCCACAGCGTCTGCGTCATCAGCACATGCGCGACCTCGGAGGCGCCGATGCCGAAGGCGTAGGCGCCGAAGGCACCGTGCGTGGAAGTGTGGCTGTCGCCGCACACGATCAGCAGGCCGGGCAAGGTGAGGCCTTGTTCCGGGCCGACCACATGTACGATGCCTTGGCGCGGATCGTTGAGGCCGAACAGGGTGATCCGGCTTGCCGCCGTATTGGTTTCCAGATTGCGCACCATGGCGGCGATCTCCGGGTCGGCGATGCCGGCGGCGCGTCCACGGGTCGGCACGTAATGGTCGGCGACGCCGAAGGTGAGCCCAGGCTCGGCGATGGCGCGGCTGCGTGCCTGCATCTGGCTGAAGGCGTGGAACGAGCCCTCGTGCACGTAATGGCGGTCGACCCAGAGCAGAGTGGCGCCGTCTTCGCGGTGCGCGATCTCATGCGCCGCCCACAGCTTGTCGATCAGGGTGCGGGGTTCGCTCATGGCGCAGTCGCCTTGCCTCAGTTTCTGCGGGCTTGTCGAGGGTTGCCAATAATGTATGCTAAAGAATACCAAGTAAAGCCGCCGCCCGCGGCGGTGCGCGGGGCAGGGGAGCGTGGCGTTTGCGCAATTGGCTGGGCGAAGCGAAGGCGAAGCAGGTCTATCTGGTGCTGCGCGACCGCATCTTGAGCGGCGCCATCGGCTACGGCGGCAAGCTGCCCACCGAAAATGAATTGGCGGAATTTCACGGCGTGTCGCGGGTTACCGTGCGCCGGGCGCTCGGCGAGCTCGCACGCGAGCGGCTGATCGAACGGCGCCGCAGCGCCGGCACGCGGGTGATCTACCGCCCGGCGCCGGCGCCGATGACGGCCGACATTACCGGTGTGTTGGCCAATCTCGCCGATATGGGGCGGCGCACGGCGGTCAAATTGCTGGCGTTCGATTACGTTCCGGCCGAAGGCGCGGTGGCGCAGGCGCTCGGCGTTGCATCCGATCAAATGTTGCAGCGTTCGGTGCGCGTGCGTTCGGTCGACGGCCTGCCGTTCTCTTATCTCACCACCCACGTGCCCGAGAGCATTTCGGTGACGTTCACGCGGCAAGAGCTTGCCTCGCGACCGCTGCTCGATCTGCTCGAGCGCGCCGGCGTCAAGGTCGAGTCGGCGCGCCAGCGCATCAGCGCCGGGCTGGCGCCGCCGGACGTGGCGCAGGCGCTCGGCCTGCGCACCGGATCGCCGCTGATCGAGCTCGTCCGCGTCGTGCATGACCAGGACGGCCGCGGCGTCGAACATCTGCACGCGCTGTACCGGCCCGATCGCTACGCCTTCGAGATCGATCTGGTGCGCTCGGGCGCCGCCGAAACCAAGTCCTGGTCGCCGATCGCGCGCCGCGGCGGCAAGACCGGCCGCGCGGCTTCGCCGTTAAGGACTTTGAACAACAAGGCCAAATCAACCGGTTTCACGCCGTCGCGATAAACCAAGAGGGAGAGTGATCATGTCGGACCAGAAGATTCCATTCAGCCGTCGCCAATTTCTCGCCACCACCGCACTTGGTGCGGCGGCAAGCGTCGCCATGCCGTCGGTGCTGCGCGCCGCCGGTGCGCCGGTGAAGCTCGGCGTGCTGCACCCGGTCACCGGCGCCTTGTCCTATTCGGGCACGCAGGGCCGTCTCGGCGCCATGCTCGCGATCGACGAGATCAATGCCGCCGGCGGCATCAAGTCGCTGGGCGGCGCCAAGATCGATGCCGTGCTCGGCGACGCACAGTCGACGCCCGCGGGCGGCACCGCCGAAGTGGAGAAGATGAACTCCGCCGGCGTCTCTTGCATCGTCGGCGGCTATGCTTCCTCGATCTGCCTCGCCACCACGCAAGCGGCGGCGCGCTACGATCTGCCCTATGTGGTCGACGTCGGCGTCGCCGACTCGATCGTCAAGCGCGGGCTGAAAAATACCTTCCGCTTTGGCCCCGGCTTCGGCGTCATCGCCAAGGCCGCGCTCGACAATTTGGTGACGATCAATGACGGCGCCGGCAAGGCGGCCAAGACCGTGATGATCGTGCACGAGGATTCGCTGTTCGGCTCGGGCCTCGCCAAGCTGCTCAACGCGCAGCTTCCCGGCAAGGGCTTCAAGGTGCTGGAGACGATTGCGCATCCGACCCCGACGCGCGATTTCAACACCATCGTGCTCAAGATCAAGGCGCAGAACCCCGATATCGTCATTCCGGCCAACTACTATAATGAATACGTGCTGCTCGCCCGCACCATGCTGCAGCAGCATGTGCGCCCGAAGGGCATCTATTCGGTGCTCGGCGGGGCGGCCTCCTCCTACAAGTTCGTCAAGGAATTTCCTGACGCGGCCAAGGGCATCATGGACTGCAATCACTGGTTCAACCCGCTGAGCGCCAAGGCGCAGGAACTGAAGAAGACGGTCGAGGCCAAGGGGCAGTTCTTCACCTACGAGGTCTATCTGAACTACTCCTGCGTCGGGCTCGTCGCCGATGCGCTGGAACGCGGCGCTTCGCCCGACCGCGCCAAGCTCATCGCGGCGCTGGCGAGCTCCACCTGGTCCGGCCACATCATGCCCTACGGGCCGACCCAGTTCGTCAACGGCCAGAACCAGGGCGCGGCGCCGTGCAACACCCAGGTGCAGGACAACGACATCAAGGTGATCATGCCGCCGAAATTCGCCAACGCGAAGCCGGTCTTCCCGATGCCGGCCTGACGGTCATGCGGACGCGGGCGGCGTCTCGGCGCCGTCCGCGGCCGTGATCCTTGCAACGTCCAGTGTCCGTGCTCTCGCCCACGATCCTCATTCCCGCCATCCTCAACGGCTTGTTGACCGGTGCGGTCTACGCGCTTGTCGCGCTCGGCCTGACGCTGATCTACGGCGTGCTGCACATCATCAATTTCGCCCATGGCGCGCTGCTCACCGCCGCCATGTTCGCGGCTTATTTCGCCTTTCACCAGTTCGGCATCGACCCCTACATTGCCGTCTTCATCGTGGCGCCGCTCTTTTTCGTGCTCGGCTATGCGCTGCAGCGCTTGGTCATCGGCCCGGCCTCGCATGGCGACGACCGCAATATGCTGCTGGTGACGCTTGGTCTGGCCGTCATCATCGAGAACGCGCTGCTCTACGCGTTCCGCGCCGATACCCGCACCATCGATGTGCCCTATGCCTTCCAGAGCATCGATTTCGGCTTCACCTTCCTCGCCGTGCCCCGCGTCATCGGCTTCATCGCCGTCTTCGTCGTCGCCCTGGTCTTGTGGCTGATCATGAGCTTCACCGACATCGGCCGCGCCATCCGCGCCGTCGCCAAGGAGAAGCTGGGCGCCGAACTCGCCGGCATCGACGTCGCCCACATCTACGCCGTGACCTTCGGCCTAGGCAGCGCCTGCGTCGCCATCGCCGCCTGCCTCTTGATCCCCACCTATTACGTCAACCCGAGCGCCGGCAACGCCTTCGTGCTGGTGGCATTCACCATCGTCGTGCTGGGCGGCATGGGCTCGGTGCCGGGCGCGCTGGTCGGCGGCCTGGTCATCGGCGTGGTGGAAAGCCTGTCCAGCCTGTTCTTCGGCGAGTCGCTAGGCCAGATGGGCATCTTCCTCATCTTCATCGCCGTCCTCTTGGTGCGCCCGCGCGGGTTGTTCGGGGCACGGGCATGAAGCCGATCATGCCGATCATGGCGGTGATGGCGGTGATGGCGGCGGTGCCGCTGATTGTGCACTCGAACGTCGCGCTCAACTTCCTGGTGGTGGCGCTGATGATCGCGCTGGCCGGGCAGGGCTGGAATATCCTCGGCGGCTATGGCGGCCAGTATTCCTTCGGCCACGCGGCCTTCTTCGGCACCGGCGCCTATGTCACCGCCATCCTGCAGGTGCGCTACGGCGTCAATGCCTGGCTGGCCTTCGCCTGCGGCATCGCGGCCGGCGCCGTGGTCGGCGCCATTGTCGGCGGGCTCTCGTTCCGCTCCGGCCTGCGCGGCTCGTATTTCGCGCTGGTGACGCTCGCCTTCGCCGAGGTGCTGCGCATCATGGCGAGCGTGGCGCCGATCACCGGCGCCGGCGTCGGCACGCTGATCAAGCTCGATTTGCGCTTTGCGGCGCTGCAGTTCCACAGCCGCGCCATCTTCTATTGGGTAATCCTGGCGCTGGTCGCCGTGGCGCTGGTCATTACGCGATTGATGGAACGCTCGCGCTTCGGCGTCTGGCTGATCGCGGTGCGCGAGAATGAAGACGCGGCAAAAGCGCTGGGCGTCGACACCACCATGGTCAAGCTGGCCGCCATGGTTATCTCGGGGGCCATTACGGCGGCGGCCGGATGTTTCTATGCGCAGTATTTCCTCTTCGTCGATTCAGGCATCGCCTATGGCACCTGGATCTCGATCGAGGCGCTGCTGACGGCGATCATCGGTGGCGTCGGTACCGTGTTCGGGCCGCTGGTCGGCGCGCTGGCGGTCAATGCGCTGGGCGAAGCGGCGCGCATGGCGACCGGCGAGGCGCCGGGACTCGACCTTGTGGTCTATGGCTGCGTGCTGGTGCTGGTAATCTGGTTTATGCCGCGCGGCCTCATCGGCGGCATTGCCGAGATCCGCACCTGGCTGAAGCGGCGCGTGTCGTCGGGCCGGGCTTCGATGCGGGAGGCCGGCCGTGGCTGAAACGCTGTTGGCAACCGAACGGGTATCGCACCGTTTCGGCGGCCTGCTCGCGGTCAATGATGTATCGCTGGCGGCGACGGAGGGCTGCATCACCGCGCTGATTGGCCCCAACGGCGCCGGCAAGACTACCTTGTTCGCCATCATCTCCGGCTTCCTCAAGCCGAGCGATGGTGTGGTGCGCTACGGCGTCGAGGACGTCACCGGAGAGCCGCCCCACCGGCTGGCCCGGCGCGGCATCGCGCGCACCTTCCAGATCGTGCAGCCGTTCAGCGGCTTGTCGGTGCTCGAGAACGTCCTGGTCGGCGCGCATCTGCGCCACCGCGCCCGCGATGCCGCGCTCGCTGCCGTCGAGCGGGTGGCGCGCGAGCTCGGCCTCGCCGATCTGCTCGACCGGCCGGCCGCGACGCTGACTGTCGCCGGGCGCAAGCGACTCGAGCTCGCCCGCGCGCTGGCGACCGAGCCCAAGCTGCTGCTGCTCGACGAAGTGCTCGCCGGCTTGAACCCGTCGGAAATTCGCGACATCGTACCGGTGATCCGCGGGCTTGCCGCGCGCGGCATCACCATCATGATGATCGAGCATGTGATGCAGGCGGTGATGAGTCTCGCCGAGCGCGTCTTCGTGCTGGCCGAAGGTGCCGTCATCGCCAAAGGCACGCCGGCCGAGGTGGCGGCCGATCCCGCCGTCGTCGAGGCCTATCTCGGCCATGGCGCCGCGGCCAAGCTCGGAGCGGCGCATGGGCGATAACCCGCTGCTCGACATCCGCGCGTTGCGCGCCGGTTACGGCCAGACCGAGGTGCTGCGCGGAATCGATCTCACCGTCAGCCCCGGCGAGATCGTTGCCGTGCTCGGCTCCAATGGCGTCGGCAAGTCGACGCTCAACCGCACGATCTCCGGCATTTTGCGCGTGCGTGCGGGATCGATCCGTTTCGACGGCGCGGCCATCGAGCACGAGAAACCGAAGTCAATCGTCGCGCGCGGCCTCATCCATGTACCGGAGGGCCGCCGCATCTTTCCCAATCTTTCGGTGCGCGAGAACCTCGATCTTGGCAGCTATGCACGCGCCACCGCGCGCCGCGCGCAAAACCGCGAACGCGTATTCGCGATCTTCCCGCGCCTCTTTGAGCGGCGCACGCAAAGCGCCGGCACCCTGTCGGGCGGCGAGCAGCAGATGCTGGCCATCGGCCGCGGCCTCATGGCCGAGCCCAAGCTGCTCATTCTCGACGAGCCCTCGCTCGGCCTCTCGCCGCTGCTGGTCGAGGAACTGTTCGCGCTCGTCGCGCGCATCAATGCCGACGGCGTCTCGGTGCTTCTCGTCGAACAGAATGTGGTGCAGAGCCTGGATGTCGCCGACCGCGCCTATATCCTCGCCGAGGGGCACTTCGTCATGTCCGGCGCCGCCGCCGACATTGCCGCCGATCCCGAGCTCAAACGTACTTACCTGGGAATGTGACGCATGACCGACACTAGCCTGCGTGCCCGCCTGTCGCGCCCGCCGATCCTGATCGCGCCGGGCGTCTATGATCCGCTGACCGCGCTGATCGCCGAACAGGCCGGCTTCGAGGCGCTCTACGTTTCCGGCGCGGCCATCGCCTATACCCGGCTGGGGCGGCCCGACATCGGGCTGGTCAGCATGAGCGAGGTGATCGAGACGGTCGGGCTGATCCGCGACCGCGTCGGCACCTACCTCGTCGTCGATGCCGACACCGGCTACGGCAATGCGCTCAATGTCGAACGCACGGTGCGCCTGCTCGAGCGCGCCGGCGCCAATGCCATTCAGCTCGAGGATCAAGATTTCCCCAAGCGCTGCGGTCATCTCGACGACAAGGTGCTGGTTTCGGCACCGGAGATGGCGGGCAAGATCAAGGCGGCGGTGGACGCGCGGCGCTCGGCCGACACGATGATCATCGCGCGCACCGACGCCGTCGCCGTCGAAGGCTTCGAGCGCGCGATCGCCCGCGCGGCGCTTTATCGCGAGGCCGGTGCCGACATGCTGTTCATCGAGGCGCCGCGCCAACGCGAGGAGCTCGGCCGCATTGGCGCGCTGATGGGCAAGGCAGCACCGTTGATGGTGAACATGGTGGAAGGCGGCAAGACGCCGATCCTGCCGGCGATCGAACTGGAAGCGCTCGGCTTTGCCTTCGTCATCTTCCCTGGCGCCATCGTGCGGGCGCTGGCCAAGGCGGCCGAGGAATTCTACGGCTCGCTCAAGGCGCATGGCTCGACCGATCCATTCCGCCCGCGCATGTTCGACTTCGATGCGCTCAACCGCCTGATCGGAACGCCGGAGATGCTGGAGCGCGGCAAGCGATACGAAACGTCGGTCGCGCCGGATAGCAAGAAAGGCCGCAGCGCGTGAAACCGGGTAGGGCGGCGGAGAACGAAGAATTATCCAAACATGATACGGCGCCAACTGGCGCACGATAAAAAGGCCACCAGCAAGCCAAGGAATGTCTCACATGGACAAGCTTTTCGATACCATCATCAAGAATGCCAGGGTGGTTCGCCCCAATAAGACGTCGGTCGATTGTCTTGATATCGCGGTCAAGAATGGAAAGATCGCGCGGGTCGGGCCGGATATTCGGGCCGATCTCGCCAACCAAGTCTTCGATGCCAAGAATCGGCTGGCGTTCCCCGGATGCGTCGATTCGCATATGCATATCGGCATCTATGCGCCGCTCGCCCAGGATGCGGTTTCGGAGAGCAAGGCCGCGGCGATGGGCGGGGTTACCTCAAGCCTGAATTACCTGCGCACGGGGCACTACTACCTCAATCGCGGCGGTCCTTACCGCGAATTCATGCCCGAAGTGTACAAGCAGTCCGCGGGACGGTTTTGGGTCGATTACGGCTTTCATCTTGCGCCGATCGAATCGGCGCACATCGATGAAATGGAATATCTGGTCACTGAACACGGGATAACCTCGTTCAAAATCTTCATGTTTTACGGAGGTTATGGGCTGCACGGACGCTCGTCGCAGCAAAATGATTTTTTGATGATCGGACCCGACGAGCAGTACGACATCGCGCATTTCGAGTTCATCATGCGGTCCGCACAGCGCTTGATGGCCAAATTCCCCGATCAAGCCGCCCACATCAGCGTCAGTCTGCATTGCGAACTCGCGGAGATCCTCAACGCCTATACAAAGATCGTGGAGCGAGAGGGCAAGCTGACCGGCCTGAAGGCTTACAGCGCCGCGCGCCCGCCACATTCCGAAGGTCTTGCCATCTGGATCGCATCTTATCTGGCAAATGAAACCAATTGCCTGAACATCAATCTGTTGCACTTGAGCTCACGCAAGGCCGTGGATGCCGCGTGGACCATGCAGCAGGTTTTTCCGCATATTGCCTTCCGCCGCGAAGTGACGGTTGGTCATCTTCTTCTTGACACCGATTGCGAATGCGCCGTGCATGCCAAAGTCAATCCGCCAATCCGCCCACGCGAGGACGTCGAGGCGCTGTGGCAGGCCGTGCTCGACCGGAAGATCGACTGGATCGTCAGCGATCATGCGTGCTGTTCGGCCGAGCAGAAGTGGTCAAAAGACGACCCCACCAATATCTGGCTGGCCAAATCCGGATTTGGCGGCACCGAATATCTCCTGTCCGGCGTCTTGAGCGAGGGCAGCAAGCGCGGCATGTCATACAATCACATGGCCGAGCTCTTGAGCTGGAAGCCGGCGCAACGTTTCGGTCTGCCCAGCAAGGGGGATATCGCTCCGGGTTATGACGCGGATATCGCGATCGTCGATCCGCACGAAAGCTTCGTGGTGCGCGCCGCCGAATCCGAATCCGAGCAAGGCTACACCCCGTTCGAAGGCGTCGAACTCAGCGGTCGGGTCAAGAGTACGTTCTTGCGCGGCGAACTTGTTGCCGACGGCGGAAACATCGTCGGACCGGCGCGCGGCGAATATCTGCGGACATCCTCCGTCACGCGCGCACAATGAACCGTCATAATGCCCGCTAATACGCGACATCGGGAAATGATGAGTACAGTGGCGGTTGCGGCGGACGAAAAATTTGACACCCGGGTGCCGCTGCTGATCATCGGCGCCGGCGCCGCCGGGCTGTGCGCGGCGCTGGCGGCCAAGGAAGCCGGCGTCGAGGCGGTGGTGCTCGAACGCGACCCGGTGCCGGCCGGGTCGACGGCGCTGTCGGCTGGGCTCATTCCCGCCGCCGGCACGCGCTTCCAGCGCGCCAAGAACATTGCCGACAGCCCGCAGCTTCTTGCCGCCGACATCCAGCGCAAGGCCAAGGGGCAAGCCGATGCGGCGGTGGTCGAGGCGGTCGCGCAGGGGTCGGGCCCGCTGATCGAATGGCTGACGGATCGCTACGGCCTGCCGTTCGACCTGGTCGACAACTTCAATTATCCGGGACATTCGGCGCTGCGCATGCATGGGCTGCCGAGCCGCAGCGGGCAGGAGTTGATCGACCGGCTGCGCAGCGCGGCCGAGGAGAGCGATATCGTCATTCTGACCGAGCGCGCCGCCGAGCGGCTCTTCGCCGATGCGGACGGCTGCATTCGCGGCGTCGAGGTCGCGCGCGGCGATGGCGCGCGTGAGTGCATTGGCTGCGAGGCGCTGATCCTCGCCTGCAACGGTTACGGCGGCAAGCCGGAACTGGTGCGCCGCTTCATTCCGGAAATGGCCGACGCGCTCTATTTCGGCCATCCGGGCAACCGCGGCGATGCCGTGGTGTGGGGTGAGGCGCTGGGCGCGGCACGCGCGCATCTCGGCGCCTATCAGGGGCACGGCTCGGTGGCGACCCCGCACAACATCCTGATCAGTTGGGCGGTGATCATGCAGGGCGGCATTCAGGTCAACCGCGAGGGCCATCGTTTTTGCGATGAGTTCGCGCGGCTATTCCGAGCAGGCGGCGGAGGTGCTGCGCCAGCCCGGCGCAATCGCCTGGAATGTGTTCGACGCGCGCATCGCCGCGGTGGCGCGCCAGTTCGCCGATTACCGTGAGGCCGAAAGCGCCGGCGCCATCCTGACAGCGCAGAACATTGCTGATCTGGCGGTTGCCATGCATGTGCCCGCGCAAGCTTTGATCGAGGAGTGGCGCGACGTTGAAAACGTTAAAGCGCGCGGCGGACAGGACCGCTATGGGCGCCAGTTCACGCCGGAACAGGCCTGCGCGCCGCCGTTCCACGCGGTCAAGGTGACCGGTGCGCTGTTCCATACCCAGGGCGGCCTCGCCATCGACGCCGCCGGCCGCGTCAAGCGCAAGGACGGAACCGTGTTCCCCAATCTCTTTGCCGCCGGTGGCGCCGCGGCCGGGGTGTCGGGTGCGACCGCCGAAGGCTATCTGTCAGGCAACGGCCTGTTGACCGCGACGGTGCTCGGCCGCTTGGCGGGGCAGGCGGCGGCGCGGCAAGTAGCGGCGCCATCCACCGCTGAGCCGTCGTCTCGCACCAAATGAGATAGGTAATGCGCGGTCTGGACCGAGAGACGGAAAAGGGTGTTAATTCGACGCAAGTTGGCCATGTTGGGCCCGCAAGGACTTAAGAGACGGCCGCGAGAATGCTGCAACGGCGCTTCAGTGTTGCCCCGATGATGGATTGGACGGACCGGCATTGCCGGTTCTTCCATCGCCTGCTCACGCGTCGCGCGCTGCTCTACACCGAAATGCTCACCACCGGCGCGGTGCTGCGCGGCGACCGTGCGCGACTGCTCGCGTTCGATCCGCTCGAGCATCCGGTGGCGCTGCAACTTGGCGGCTGCGATCCGCGTGCCCTCGCCGAAGCGGCGCGCATCGGTGAGGACGTCGGCTATGACGAGATCAATCTCAATGTCGGCTGCCCGTCCGACCGCGTGCAGGAGGGTCGCTTCGGCGCTTGCCTGATGGCGGAGCCGGCGCTGGTCGCCGACGGCGTCGTCGCCATGAAGGCCGCCGTGCGCATTCCGGTGACGGTGAAGTGCCGCATCGGCATCGACGAGCAGGATCCGGACGAGGCGTTGTTTGGCTTCGCGGCGGCAGTGAAGGGCGCCGGCACCGACGCGCTGATCGTGCATGCGCGCAAGGCCTGGCTGCAGGGACTCTCGCCGAAAGAAAATCGCCAGGTGCCGCCGCTCGATTATGCCTGCGTTCATCGCTTGAAGGCCGCGCATCCCGACCTGGACATCGTCCTCAATGGCGGCATCGCCAGCCTGGCGCAAGCGCAAGCCGAGCTTGCGCGCGTGGACGGCGTCATGATGGGGCGCGCCGCCTATCAGGAGCCCTGGCGGCTGCTCGCCGTTGATCCGGTGCTGTTTGGCGAGCCGGCGCCCTTCGCCTCGGCCAAGGAAGCCGGCCTCGCGCTCATCCCCTATATCGAGCGTGAGCTGGCGAGCGGCGTGCGGCTCAGTGCCATCACCCGCCACGTGCTCGGCCTGTTTCGCGCGGTGCGCGGCGCGCGCGCGTTTCGCCGGCATCTTGCCACCGAGGCGGTCAAGCCTGGCGCCACTGCCGCGGTCATGGCCGAAGCGCTGGCGCTGGTGCTGGACAGGCCGACGGAATTGTCGCACATCGCTGCCTAGCGGGTCTTTGCGCCACCGCGCCGTCCGGGGACTTCAGGGTGCTGGGTTATCCGATCGAACAGATCGCGCTGCTGGCGGCATGGATCGCGGGTGCCGGCATTCTCGTCGGCATCCTCGCCGGCCTGTTCGGCATTGGCGGTGGCGCCATTATCGTGCCGGTGCTGTACGAGGTTTTTCGCGTGCTCGGCGTGCCGGAAGACCTGCGGATGCAACTCTGCATCGGCACCTCCTTTGCCATCATCGTGCCGACCACGGTGCGCTCCTATATCGGCCATCGCAAGAAGGGCGCCGGCCTGCCGGAGGTGGTGCGGGTGTGGGCGCTGCCGGCGGTGGTCGGCGTGGCGCTCGGTTCGGTGATCGCGGCCCATGCCTCGGCGCCGGTATTCAAGATCACCTTCGTGGTCTTCGCTACTTTCGTTGCCGTGCGTATGTTTTTTGGCAATGACCGCTGGAATCTCGGCTCCGAATTGCCGGGGCGCGGTTTGCTCGCGTTCTACGGCTTCGTCATCGGCCTGATCGCTTCGCTGGTGGGGGTCAGCGGCGGTTCGGTGTCGAATGCCATCCTCATGCTCTACGGGCGTCCGATGAAACAGGCGGTGGCGACATCGGCCGGTCTCGGCGTGCCGATCACCATTGCCGGCGCCATCGGCTATATGTTGGCCGGCTGGCAACATGTCGGCCAGCTGCCACCATTGTCGATCGGCTTCGTGTCGTTGATCGGCTTCGTGCTGATGGCGCCGGTGTCGAGCTACACCGCGAGTTTCGGCGTCCGCCTGGCGCACTGGCTGCCGCGACGCAAGCTGGAAATCGCCTTCGGCATTTTCCTGACTATCGTCACGCTGCGATTCTTGATCAGCTTGTTCTAAGGCGTGCCGCGCATGCGCAGGCGATCGCCATGCACCTCCCAGCTTTCCAGCCGGTTGAGGAAGCTCATGCCGAGCAGATTGTTCTTGAGCTGATCTGATTTCACGACCAGCGCCGGCACGCCGCGCTCGACCAGGCCGCCCACCGCCACGCGGTCGAGCGTCACCGGAGCCGCTTTGGTGTGCCCGCTGGCGGTGTCGACATTGACCGAATAATTGAGCATTTCGATCGGCAGGCCGGCCGCTTTGGCGGCCTTCTGCGTGAGCACCACGGAACTGGCGCCGGTGTCGAGCACCATGGGGACCCGCGCTCCATTGATGTGGGCGGCCAGCGAGAAATCGCCGCCCTGACCGCGCACCACCTCGACATGACGGCCATGGCCGGCGACATGACCCGGCATCAATTCCGCCACCACGTGATCGGTGACGTCGCGCAATTCGAAACGGTAGGTGTAGCCCACCACCAGCAGGAAGCCGACCACGGCCCAGAACAGCATGGCTTCCAGCGCCTTCGACAGGCGCTCGTGGAACAGGGTCAGCACCAGGCCACCGATGAACACCACCAGCGCCAGTTTGATCGCCAGCGAGCCGATATTGTGATGCAGCAGATTGGCGATAGGGTCGCTGTCGCTGCTGACGATCAATACCGCCAGCGACAGCGCGACGCCAAACACCAGCGACCAGGTCAGACGGCGGCTCACGGGCTCATCCTGTCGGGCGTGCCGTTTCGCCGCACGGGGCGGCGGCGCGCCGGCTCGGCAATTCGGCCATGACCGCTGCGCGCTCTGCGGCGCTCATGGCGCCCCAGTGCGCGATCTCCGCGACGGTGCGCCCGCAGCCGAGGCAGAGCGCCGTACGGGCATCGAGAGTACAGATTTTGACGCAAGGGCTTTCGATCATGCTGCGATTTACGGCCGACTCCGGCTGCGAACATAAGCGCGGCGCGCGGGAAGGCAATCATGGCGATTGGTCGCAAGGCCCGTTTTGTTGGCGCGTGAATCTTTTCCAAAAACCGGCTTCCATCCCGGATTAAGTCGGGGACAGGCTCTTTCGGAATCATGCGCGACTGCTCAGGTGCCAGCGCGGAACAGCGGCCGTCGGCTGAGCCGGCTTTTTTCCTCCGGCGTGAGGATCGGCTCGCCCGGTTTGGGGGCGATCGGCGGCGCCTGCGTCATCGGCGCCATGGCCGCCACCACCCGCTCGGGCGGAAAGGTTACCACCACCTCGGTGCCGATGCGCAGCTTAGATTTCAGGCTGAAGGTGCCGCCATGCAGATCGACCAGGCTCTTGGCGATCGGCAGGCCGAGGCCGGCGCCTTGTTCGGCGGATTTGATCGAGTTCGAGCCCTGGCCGAAACTGGCCAGCACCACCGGAATTTCCTCCTCGGGAATGCCGGGCCCGGTGTCCTTCACGCTCATGTATTGGCCGCCCGAGGCAGTCCAGCCCACCTTGAGCCAGATTTCCCCGCCCTGCGGGGTGAACTTGATCGCATTCGACAGCAGGTTGAGGCAGATCTGGCGTAGCGCGCGCTCATCCGCCCACAGCCGCGGCAAGTCGTTCTCGAACGCTTCACGGATGGTGATGCCGCGATTGGTGGCGCGCAATTTGAGCAGGTGGTGGCAGTCCTCGACGATAGCCGGCAGCGAAACCGATTCCTCATTGAGTTCGTAGCGGCCGGCCTCGATACGCGACAGGTCGAGGATCTCGTTGATCAGGCCGAGCAGGTGCACGCCGGAATTATGGATGTCGGCGGAATATTCCTTGTAAGCCGGCACCGAGTGTTCGCCGAACACCTCCGTCTTCATCACCTCGGAAAAGCCGAGGATGGCGTTGAGCGGCGTGCGCAACTCGTGGCTCATCTGCGCGAGGAAGCGCGACTTGGAGATATTGGCGGCTTCCGCGCGCATGCGCGCTTCGTCGGAGATTGCCTTGGCCTGTTCGAGCTCGCCGATCAACGCGTCTTTTTCCGCGCGCGCTTCGAGCGTTGCCAGCGTGGTCGAATAGAGCCGATATGCGAGCACGGCGAAGTAGCCCTGCGCCGAGATCGCCATGATGGCGAGGATGTAATTGCGCAGCGTGCCGTGCAGGGCGAAGTCGAGCGCGATCGCGGCGGTGACCGGGAAGGTGGCGGCGAACACGGCCATGGGCAGGCTGGACGCCAGCATGCTGGAGACCGCGACCACCAGCAACATGACGAACAGCATGAAGGTGTTGGAGCTTTCGTCGGTGCCGACCGGATGGATGAGGACGAACATCCAGGCCAGTCCGTAGAACAAGTCGAGCATCACGAAGCGCAGCCGCCAGCCGCGGTAGGAGACTTCGGTCGGCGGCAGGTCGAGGAATTGCCGGCACTTGGTGATCATGACGGCATGGATCACCAAGACCGAGCCGGTCCACACGCCGGCGGTGACGGCGCCGGTCCACAGGCTGGAGAGGAAGCCCACGGTGGCGACCAACAACAAGATCACCAAGGAGGCGGACAGGCGGTTCTGGGCGTATTGGCGCAGCAGCTCGTAATCGAAGGCCGGCCTTGTGCCGCTCGAGGAGATCAGCCGGTCGCGCGCGTCGCGCACATATTGCGCGGCAAGCCGGCGCTTGACCGGCGAGGTGTCCGGCGGAAGCGCGGCAAGGTCGGGCTGTTCGCCTGGAATTGGCATGAATTGACGCTGATACGCTGAAATTCGGAGGCTAAACCTCGCGCATAATCCTTAAGACCAAGCTTAAGAGGCGACTAAAAAGCCTGGTTAACACTTTTTTACCCGGCCTTTGACAGGCGCCGGCGCCCGTGGTCGGCTCCGCCCGGACAAAAGCCGAGGACCGTCCCCGATGAAGCTATATGACAGCCGAATGGCGCCTAACCCGCGGCGCGCCCGCATTTTTTTGGCCGAAAAGGGCATTTCGCTGCCGACCGAGCAGGTCGACATCCTGACCATGCAGCACAAGACCCCGGAATACACCGCGATCAACCCGCTGCAGCGCATGCCGGCGCTGGTGCTCGACGACGGCACCATCATCACCGAATTGATCGCCATCTGCCGCTATTTCGAGGCCTTGCAGCCGGAACCGCCGCTGTTCGGGGTGGGGGCGAAGGAGATCGCGCTGGTGGAGATGTGGAACCGGCGCTGCGAAATCAATTTTTTCGCCAATGTCGCGGCCGTCTTCCGCCACCTGCATCCCTCGATGAAGGAATTGGAGGTGCCGCAGATTCCGGCCTATGCCGAAGCCATGCGGCCACGCGCGATCTGGTTCCTCGAGCTCATGGACAAGGAATTGGCCAGCCGCGAATTCATCGCCGGCGCGCGCTATTCGGTCGCCGACATCACCGCCCAGGTGGCGGTCGATTTCTTGAAGCCGTCGCGCATCGTCATGCCGGAGAACCTCACCAACGTGAAGCGCTGGCACGCCGCGGTGTCGGCCAGGCCGAGCGCGCGCGCATAATCCGAAACAGGCTGTCCCGGACTTGTTCCGGGACGGGTGCCGGTTTTCGGGTGTCACCGCGACGCATCATTTTTGGTCGCTCTTGGAGCAACAGCAGACAAAGGTCAGCCCGGAGGTGGAAAATCTACGCAGCGTTTGACCCAACAGCGACATCCCTGGCCAAACGCGGCTTACGACCCCGGATGAAAATCTGGCACCAGACCGCGTTCACTTCTGCCGGCGAATTACGCAAGCGGAATCGTCATTTCCTTCGCGTGCCTGAGCACGTCGATCGGTTCATAGGGTTTGTCATGAAAGCACATGCCCAGCGGCATCTTGTCCGGCCGTGGCCGGCCTGACGTCATGATGATGGCGACCTTGGGCCATCGTTCGGCGACACGGTGGGCCAAATCCAGCCCGCTCATGCCGCCCGGCATACTGACATCGGTGAAAAGGAGCCTGATATCGGCGTTTGTTTCGAATAATCCGAGAGCTTCGTCGGCATTGCCGGCCTCTAGCACCCGATATCCTGCATCCGAGAACATATAGGACGCGCCCATGCGCTCGATCACATCGTCGTCGACAACCATGATGAGAGCTTGGGTGGGGAAAAGGGGCACTCGCTGCTAACTAACACGGATCACAATCGTTCCATATTTAATTGTCGCACATGTGGCCGTAAGTCGGCTTATTGGGCGTCAACCGTCCGAATTATACAGACATACTGTAAATATAGGCGTACTCCGTACGAACTCTCCTAAGCCATGCCGCTGCGGACGCCGGTATCCAACCGGAGTCGTTTTTGCCGCATGGACATCCGTTGCGGAGGCTTTGTGCAACCCACCGGCTTCAGAGAACAGTTCATAGGCATCGCAGATGCTTGGGCGCTGGCTCAGGGCATCGTCGACACGGTCCGCGAACCCGTTCTCGTGCTCGACAAAGACCTGCGCGTGATCGCCGCCAGCCGCTCATTCTATTCCGCCTTCAAGGTCAAGCCCGAGGATACCCAAGGCAGGCTTCTTTACGCACTCGGCGACGGCCAATGGGATATCCCGAAGCTGCGCGTTCTCCTGGAAAAAATCATTCCCGAGAAAGGCGTGATGGAGGGCTACGAGGTCGAACACGAATTTCCCGGTATCGGAAATCGCACGATGCGTCTGAACGCCCGCCAGGTGTTCTACCAGGATGGCGCCAACACGACGATTTTGCTCGGCATGGAAGACGTCACCACGCAGCTCATCCTGTCGCGCGAAAAGGACGAACTGTTGCGGGAGAAGGACGTTCTGCTCGAGGAATTGCAGCACCGGGTCGCCAATAGCCTGCAAATCATCGCCAGCATCATTTTGATGAAGGCGCGGACAGTGCTGTCGGAAGAAACGCGATTTCATCTGCAAGACGCGCACAAGCGCGTCTTGTCGGTCGCCGCCGTACAGAAGCAGCTGCACGCCTCCGGAACAGGCGGCGTCATCGAAGTTGCGCCTTATCTCACGAAGCTATGCCAGAGCCTTGCGAATTCGATGATCGGCGACAGCCGCCCCATCGCGCTGACGGTCACTGCCGATCAAGCCTCTGTGACATCCCGCGAAGCGGAAAGCCTCGGTTTGATCGTCACCGAGCTGGTCATGAATGCACTCAAGCATGCGTTCCCTGACGAAAAAGCCGCAGGCACCATCGCGGTCGCCTATGACATGGTCGGAACGAATTGGAAGCTTACGGTGTCGGACAATGGAATAGGCAAAAAACAGGGCGAATTCGCAAACGGTAAATCTGGGCTAGGCACCGGCATTATCAAAGCACTATCGCATCAGCTCAATGCCCAGGTTAAAACGACCGCCGGCCATGTGGGTACGGTTGTGTCGATTACCCATGCCACATTCCCGGCAAAGGCCGCCGAAGCCGCATAGAAGGCAATAGACTGGAGCTGGGGGCCGCAGGGCCTTGGCTTGTTTATTTTGAGTTCAGTATTGGCAAATAGCTACATTTCGCGGCGACGCAGTAATTCGGTCGATTTTGGAGTGAAGCGGACATTCAGCGTGCCGCGCTTACAAGCGGCGCAATCGCGAGGCCCGATACGAGACCGCTTTGCCACGGGAAGCGAACATGCGCTCGTTCGGATCGACGCGTGAGACGAGTCATTTCCCGCCCTTGATCGATCCTGTATGATCCACGCTCTTGGTCATGCGCCACGGAATCCAGGGATGAAGCTCACCATTGCCGGTTCGGGCGACGCCTTCGGCTCCGGCGGCCGGCACAACACCTGCTTCTTTCTGCAGACCGCCAAGGCCGCGCTGTTGGTCGACTGCGGCGCTTCGGCGCTGCCGGCGCTGAAGGCGCAAGAGATCGATCCCAATCGCGTCGACGCGATCGTCCTCTCGCATCTGCACGGCGACCATTTCGGCGGCCTGCCGTTCTTCCTGCTCGACGCGCAATTTTTGGCGCGCCGGGAAAAGCCGCTGCTGATCGCCGGCCCGCCGGGAACCCGCGCGCGCATCGACGCCGCGCTGGAAGTGTTCTTTGCCAAATCGACCGGATCGAAATGGCGCTTTCCCTGGCGGGTCGACGAGATCGCGGTCGGCGTTGAAGCCGACCTGCTCGGACATTCGCTGGTCACGACCGACGTCGTGCACCAATCCGGTGCTCCGTCGACCGCGCTACGGCTGTCGGATGGCGAGCGCGTGTTCGCCTATTCCGGCGACACCGAATGGACCGACGCGCTGTTGCCGATCGCGGCCGATGCCGACCTCTTCATCTGCGAATGCTATGCCTATGCCGGAAAACTGACCGGCCACATGAGCTGGGAAATCCTGCAGAGCAAAATTGCCGGCCTGCGCGCCAAGCGGCTGATGTTGACGCACATGAACCCGACCGTGCTGGCCCGGCTCGACGACGTCAAAGCCGCCGGCGTGTTGATCGCCGAAGATGGGTTGCAGCTCGAATTCTGACGGGGCTCAGCGCTCCAACACCGCGATCAGGCTCGACGTATCCCAGCGCGTGCCGCCCATGGCCTGCACTTCCGAATAGAACTGATCGACCAGCGCGGTGACCGGCAGATGCGCGCCGTTCTTGCGCGCCTCGCCGAGGCAAATGCCCAGATCCTTGCGCATCCACTCGACGGCGAAGCCGAAGTCGAACTTGCCGGCGGTCATGGTCTTGTAGCGGTTCTCCATCTGCCAGGACTGCGCGGCGCCCTTGGAGATGGTGGCGATCACCTTCTCGATATCGAGGCCGGCCTTCTTGCCGAAATGCAGCGCTTCCGACAGGCCCTGCACCAGGCCGGCGATGCAGATCTGATTGACCATCTTGGTGAGCTGGCCGGCGCCGGCGTCGCCGATCAAATTGCAGGCGCGCGCGTAAGCCGCGATCACCTTCTCGGCGCGGGCGAAGGGGCCGGCATCGCCGCCGCACATCACCGTGAGCGCGCCATTCTCGGCACCGGCCTGGCCGCCGGACACCGGCGCATCGATGAAATCGAAGCCCGCCTTCTTGGCGCCGGCATAAAGCTCGCGCGCGATCTCGGCGGAGGCGGTGGTGTGATCGACCAGCACGGCGCCCTTGCCCATGCCGGCGAAGGCGCCGTCGGCGCCCAGCATCACCTGGCGCAGGTCATTGTCATTGCCGACGCAGGCCATGACGAAATCCTGGCCCTGGGCCGCGGCCTTCGGCGTGGCGGCGGATTTGCCGCCGTATTGCTTGACCCAGGCCTCGGCCTTGGCGGCGGTGCGGTTGTAGACCGTGACCTCGTGGCCGCCCTTATTCTTGAGATGTCCGGCCATGGGATAGCCCATGACGCCCAGGCCCAGAAACGCCACCTTCGCCATCGTTTTCCTCCCTCGCGTCTTGATTTCATGCCTTGGCCGGCCTTGCGGCTGCGCCAATGCCCCATAGGTCGCCCGTGGCGGCAAGCGCGTCAACCATGCCGGCGGCAAGGTCTGCATCGATTGCATTGACCCTCCCGCGCCCATGCCTATGGTGGCGGCCCGAACGGCGAGCAGGGGCGAGCAGAGCAGGGTGGACGATATGGCGGTCAGCAAGGAACAGGTTCTGGCGGCGTTGGGGCGGGTTCCGACACCGGGAGGTTCGTACCTGACGCAAGGCCGTGTGCTCTCCGACATCGTCGTCACCGATGGCAAGGTGTTCTTCTCGATCACGGTCGACGCCGCCGCGGTGAAGGCCTGGGAGCCGGTGCGTGAGGCGGCGGAAACCGCGGTGCGCGCCATCCCCGGTGTGCAGTCGGCGCTGGTGGCCTTGACCGCCGAACGTGCCGCGGGCGCCGCGCCCGCGCGCGCGCCGCAGCCGGCGGCACCCGGTGGGCAGCCGAAGCGTCCCGCTCACCCCGCCGATAATGTGCCGACCGGTATTCCCGGCGTGGATGCGGTGATCGCGGTCGCCTCCGGCAAAGGCGGCGTCGGCAAATCGACCACGGCCGTCAATCTGGCGCTGGCCTTGCGCGATCTCGGGCTCAAGGTCGGCATGCTCGACGCCGATATCTACGGCCCGTCATTGCCCAAGCTGCTCGCCATCAAGGAGAAGCCGCAGACCGTCGGCGGCAACCGGCTCAAGCCGATCAGCCGCTATGGCCTCACCGTGATGTCGATCGGCTTCCTCATCGAGGAAGAGACGCCGATGATCTGGCGCGGGCCCATGGTGATGTCGGCGATCACGCAGATGCTGCGCGAGGTGGAATGGGGCAAGCTCGACATCATGGTGGTCGACATGCCGCCCGGCACCGGCGATGCTCAGCTCACCATGGCGCAGCAGGTGCCGTTGAAAGGCGCGGTCATCGTCTCCACCCCGCAGGACCTGGCGTTGATCGATGCGCGGCGCGGCATCGCCATGTTCAAGCGCGTCAACGTGCCGGTGCTCGGCCTGGTCGAGAACATGAGCTATTTCCTCTGCCCGCACTGCGGCGAGCGCTCGGATATTTTCGGCCATGGCGGCGCGCGCAAGGAAGCCGAGCGGCTCGGCGTGCCGTTCCTCGGCGAAGTGCCGCTGCACATGACCATCCGCGAGAAGTCGGATTCCGGCCTGCCGGTGGTGGCCACCGAGCCGGACGGCGAGCATGCCCGCATCTTCCGCGGCATCGCCACCAAGGTGCGCGAGCAACTGGAGAGCGGTCCCGCCGCCGGACGGGCGGCGCCCAAGATCGTGATCGAAGCCTAGGCACTGCACTAGCAGTAGCGTCAGGGCGGCGCGTGCGGTGCCCGGTCGTCGCGGTATAGTCTCACCGGTCCGATGTTAAAACATTGCAGCCCGTACCAATTGGCAACTTGCGCTTGCCGGGCTCGCGACGCATTGTGCCGGCCATTAAGGGCGGTTTGCACCGCGTCATAGGCCGGTTAAACTGTCATTACAGCACCAATTCGGGAGGATCCTGATGAAACGACGCCAATTCCTGAAGGCCGCCGGTATCGGCGTAGCGGCCAGCGCAGCGGTGGCCGCGCCGGCTATCGCGCAATCGATGCCCGAACTTAAATGGCGCATGACGGCGAGTTGGCCGAAGTCGCTCGACACCCTGTTCGGCGTCGCTGACCACCTTCTCGAAATATGTGTCGGAAGCCACCGACAGCAAATTCCAAATTCAGACCTTCGCCGGCGGCGAGATCGTCCCCGGTCTGCAGGTGCTCGATGCGACGCAAAATGGCACCGTCGAGCTGGGCCATACCTGCGGCTACTACTACATCGGCAAGGACCCGACCTGGGCCCTGTTCTGCTCGTTCCCGTTCGGCCCCAATGCCCGCCAGCAGAACGCCTGGTTCTATGACGGCGACGGCCAGAAGCTGATCGATGAGTTCAGCCACAGCAAGTACAACGTGCACTGCCTGCCCGCCGGCAACACCGGCACGCAGATGGGCGGCTGGTTCCGCAAGGAGATCAAGACCGTCGCCGATCTCAAGGGCCTGAAGATGCGCATCGGCGGCTGGGCCGGCAAGACCATGAGCAAGCTCGGCGTGGTTCCCGCAGTTGATCGCCGGCGGCGACGTCTATCCGGCGCTGGAGAAGGGCACCATCGACGCGGCGGAGTGGGTCGGTCCCTACGACGACGAGAAGCTCGGCTTCTACAAGGTCGCCAAGTACTACTACTATCCCGGCTGGTGGGAAGGCGGCACCGTCGAGCACATCATGATCAACCTCGACAAGTGGAACGCGCTGCCGAAGAACTACAAGGCCATCCTGGAAGCCGCCGCCGGCTATGTGAACGTCAATCAGCTGGCGAAATACGATGCGCGCAATCCGCAGGCGCTCAAGCGTCTGGTCGCCGGCGGCGCGCAACTGCGGCCGTTCAGCCAGGAAATCCTGGAAGCCTGCCTGAAGGCCTCCAACCAGGTGAATGCCGAGGAATCGGCGAAGAACCCGAGCTACAAGAAGGTGCTGGCCGACCTCAAGCCGTTCATCAACGACGAAAATCTGTGGTGGCAGGTCGCCGAATACACCTATGAAAGCTTCATGATCCGCAGCCGCACCAAGGCCTGAGGACAGCGCATAGGCGGATGGACGGGGCCGGCGGCACGCCGGCCCCGTTGCTTTTTGGCCGCCAAGCCTCGGGCTAGCGCGGAATTCCACTTATCAATTTTGGGCAATCGGTGCAGACTGAGCGCCGGAAGCCTCGTATGCGTCCAGCCGCACCCCGGGGGTGAAGAATAACGGGGGCGGGCGGGTCAGCAATGCCCGCCGTGAATGACGACAACGAACAAAACCACGGTAACGACAACAGGGAGGAATTAGGGATGAAGCGTCGTCAATTCTTGAAAGCCGCCGGTTTCGGCGTTGCCGCCAGTGCGGTCGTCGCTGCACCGGCCATCGCCCAATCGATGCCGGAACTGAAATGGCGCATGACGGCCAGTTGGCCGAAATCGCTCGAGACCCTGTACGGCGGCGCCGTCGATCTTGGCCAAGGCGGTCGCCGAAGCCACCGACAACAAATTCCAGATTCAGGTGTTTGCCGGCGGCGAGATCGTGCCCGGGCTGCAGGCGCTCGACGCCGCGTCCAACGGCACCGTGGAGATGGGTCACACCGCATCCTACTACTATTTCGGCAAGGACCCGACCTTCGGCCTTCGGCACCTCCATCGCCTTCGGCCCCAACCAGCGCTTGAACCAGGGCTGGTACTATCAGGGCGGCGGCAAGGAAGTGCTCAACGAGTTCTACAAGAAGTACAACGTCACCATGCTGGTCGCCGGCAATACCGGCTGCCAGATGGGCGGCTGGTTCCGCAAGGAGATCAAGACCGTCCGCGACCTCAAGGGCCTTAAATTCCGCATCGGCGGATTCCCCGGGCGGGTCATCGCCAAGCTCGGCGGCGTGCCGCAACTGATCGCGGCGAGCGACATCTATCCGGCGCTGGAGAAGGGCACCATCGACGCCGCCGAATGGGTCGGCCCCTATGACGACCAGAAGCTCGGCTTATACAAAGTCGCCAAGCATTATTACTATCCGGGCTGGTGGGAAGGCGGCTCGATGATCAACGCCTTCATCAATCTCGACAAATGGAACGCGCTGCCGAAATCCTATCAGGCCATTGTCGAGCACGCGGCCGCCTATGCCAACGACTGGATGGTGGCGAAATACGACGTCCTCAATCCGCCGGCCCTGCGTAATCTGATCGCCAATGGCGCCAAGCTGAGCCGCTTCTCGCCGGCGATCATGGAGGCGTGCTGGAAGGCGGCCAACGAGCTGCATGACGACATCGCCAAGAAGAATGAGAGCTTCAAGAAGGCCTACGAGTTCGATGAAGGCGTTCCGCAACAATGGCTATCAATGGTTCCAGGTCGCGGAATACGACTACGATTCCTTCATGATCCGCCACACCCGCGCCTGAGCGGCGCCCGCGCCACGCAGAAAACCCCGAAGCCGCGGCTTCGGGGTTTTTTGTTGGCGGGGTTGGCTACTTGATATTGGGCGGCTGACTGAGATCGAGCGGCGGCGGCATGTCGATCTGCGGAATCTCGATCTTCACCTTGTTGGGATCGATGGTCGGTCCGGTGCCCTTGTAGTGCATGACCATGGCGGGGAAGAAGATCACCAGCAGCACCATGATCACCTGGATCACCACGAACGGCATCGCGCCCCAATAGATCTGGCCGGTGGTGACCGGTTCCATGCGATTGCCGGTGACGCGATCGATATAGGATTCCCGCGGCGCCACCGAGCGCAGATAGAACAGCGCGAAGCCGAACGGCGGATGCATGAACGAGGTCTGCATGTTGATGCCGAGGATGACGCCGAACCAGATCAGGTCGATGCCGAGATGTTCGGCGGCGGGGCCGAGCAGCGGAATGACGATGAAGGCGAGCTCGAAGAAGTCGAGGAAGAAGGCGAGGAAGAACACGAAGATGTTGACGAAGACCAGGAAGCCGACCTGGCCGCCGGGCAGCGACACCAGCATGTTCTCGACCCAGATATGGCCGGAGACGCCGTAGAAGGTGAGCGAGAACACGCGCGCGCCGATCAGGATGAAGAGCACGAAGGCCGACAGCTTGGCGGTCGATTCGGCGGCCTGCCGCACCAGGTCCCAGGTCAGCCGGCGCTTGGCGGCGCCGAGGATCAAGGCGCCGCTGGCGCCCATGGCGCCGCCTTCGGTCGGGGTGGCGACGCCGATGAAGATGGTGCCCAGCACCAGGAAGATGAGGAACAAGCGGCGGCACCATGACGAAGGTGGTCTGCTGCGCCATGTGGGAGAGGAAGCGGAAGCCGGTCAGCTTGGCGATGACCCAATTGACCACGGCGACGGCGAAGGCGAACAGGATGCCGAAGAACATGCTCAGCACCACGTAATCGGCGCCGTGGGTCTCCGAGTTGCGCATGACGAACCAGGCGAACACGCCGCTCGCCACCGCCAAGAGGCCGAGCGAGGTCAGGCCGCGCCCGCCATTGGCCTCGCGGAAGCCGACCGCCTCCGGCGGCAGGCCGGGCGTGGCCTTGGGGAACAAGAGCGTGACCAGCAGCACATAGCCGGCATAGATGCCGGAGAGCACGATGCCGGGAATGAAGGCGCCCTCGTACATGTCGCCGACCGAGCGGCCGAGCTGGTCGGCCATCACGATCAGCACCAGCGACGGCGGAATGATCTGCGCCAGCGTGCCGGAGGCGGCGATGATGCCGGTGGCGAAGCGCCGGTCATAGCCGTAGCGCAACATGATCGGCAGCGAGATCAACCCCATCGAGATCACCGAGGCCGCCACCACGCCGGTGGTGGCCGCGAGCAGCGCGCCGACGAAGACCACCGCATAGGCGAGGCCGCCGCGCACGGTGCCGAACAATTGCCCGATGGTGTCGAGCAGGTCCTCGGCCATGCCGGAGCGTTCGAGGATCAAGCCCATGAAAGTGAAGAACGGGATCGCCAGCAGCGTCTCGTTGCCCATGACGCCGTAGATGCGGTCGGGCAGCGCCTGCAGGAAGTCGGGATGGAACTGGCCGAGCTCGATGCCGATCAGACCGAAGATCAGGCCCACCGCGCCGAGCGAGAACGCCGCCGGATAGCCGAGCAGCAGAAAAAACACCAAGGCCACGAACATGATCGGGGCCATATTGTCGATGAGGAAGACTTCCATACCTGACCCCGGTTCCGCTTCCGCCGCGACGGCTCAGTGTTTCTCGATGGCTTCGACCAGCTGCTCGACTTCAGCCTCGATCGAACTGACTTGCGCCGCGTGGGGATCGGGGATCAGGCCGCGCATGACGGCGATGCGCTTGACCAGTTCCGACAGACCTTGGAACAACAACAGGCTGAACGCGATCATGATGAGGGCCTTCGACGGCCATTGCGGCAGGCCGCCGGCGTTCAAGGACTGTTCGTTCACGTCGTAGGAGCCGAGGAAGAACGGAATGCTGGTGACGATCATGACGATGCACAGCGGCAGCAAGAAGAATGTATGACCGACCAGCTCGATGGTGTTGCGCACGCGGGCGGGGAACAGGTTGTTCACGATATCGATGCGGATGTGCTCATTGGACAGCAGCGTCCACGGCGAGCACAGCAAGAACACGATGCTGAACAGAATCCATTGCAGCTCGAGCCAGGCATTCGACGAGGTATCGAAAACCTTGCGCACGGAGGCGTTGACGGCGGATACCGCGACGGCGACAAGGATCAGCCACGACAGGCGTTTGCCGAGCCACATACTGGTGGCATCGATCACCCGCGTCACCGGAAGCAACGCTTTGAGCACTGCGTCGAGAGCGCGCACGGCACCTCCCCACAATTTGGCCGGCCGGCAGGCGCCCGTCCGTTATTTTTGCGAATTGCCCCCAGCGCGTGGCCCAAAGGCCATCTCGGCAACCTTAAATCGATGCCGGGACGAGGCGTCAATGGATAAGTTTGTTGCAGATTATGGCGTTTGAGACCATGCGGCGAGTTTGCCCCCGCCACCCCCGTGCGACGCCGGCCGGCGCCATCCGCCAAAAGGCTGAAACCCATGGTTAACGAACTCTAAACACTCGGTTAACCACGGATCGGCTAGAAATATGGCTGCTGGCCAGCCCTCGGGGGGCGCCGGCCACGCTTGCGGCCGGCGGCACGCCGGGCAGCGGCGCGGCGCGGAGAAAAGAGCATGCGGCACCTGACCATCGCCGAGCGCCTGCTTGCGGCCGCTGCCTTGCCGCTGGCCGGTCTCCTGCTGGCGCCGACGGCGGCGGCGATGCTGATCCCCTTCTTCGGTGCGGAGCACGCGGCTCTTGCCCAGGTTGTGGTGGACCTTGCGGTGGTAATTCTGGCCCTGGCCGCGGCCATCGCCATTGCCCGCCCGATCACGCGGGCGCTGGCGCAAGCCACCGAAACCGTCGATGCCATCGCCTATGCCGAGCTGTCCTCGGCGCCGCCGATGACCCCGGAACGCGGCGAATTGGCCAATCTCCTGGCTGCGAGCGGACGCCTGGCCGATGTGCTCGGCGAGCGGCATCGCCGCGATCTCGTGCACACCGATCTGGACCGCACCTGGCAGGCGCTGCGCCGCAGCCATCTCTCCAATCTGGCGCCGCAAGTGGAAGCGGCGACGGAAGCCGGCATCCAGCCGATTGCCGCCGGCGCCACGATGCTGCAGGCCAAGGCCGACGGCATGTTGTCGGCGCTGGAGACCGTGCACATGGCGATCGAGGAGGCCGCCCGCGCCGCCGAGGGCTCGCAGGCCATGGATCGCGCCGCCGGCGAATTGTCGCACCAGGTCATCCAGGCGATCGGCGAAATCTCCGAGCAGGTGCAACGCGGCAGCGCGCTCGGCCGCGACGCGGTCGCCCGCGCCAAGGCCTCGCGCGGCACCATCGACGCGCTCACCAAGGCGGCCGGCCAGATCGACGACATCGTCAGCGTGATCAGCGGCATTGCCGCGCAGACCAATCTGCTGGCGCTCAACGCCACCATCGAGGCCGCGCGCGCCGGCGAGGCCGGGCGCGGGTTTTCGGTGGTCGCTTCCGAAGTCAAGACGCTGGCGCTGCAGACCGGTCAGTCGACCCAGCAGATCGGCGCCAAGGTCGCCGAAATCCAATCGACCACGCGCGAAGTCGTCGCCGCGCTGAGCAGCGTCGCCGAGGCGATCGATCATCTGTCGGGCGTCACCCAGTCGGTGTCGGCGGCGATCGACCAGCAGCGGGCGGCGACCGAGGATTTTGCCCGCAGCGCGCATGAGACGACAAGCCTGGTGTCCGACGTTGCCGGGCGCATGGCCGGCATCGCCGAGATGGTGCATGGCTCGTGGCAAACCGCGCAGGAGGTTTCCGCCGTCGCTGCCGACATGCAGGCCACCTCGCGGCTGCTATGCGGAGAGATTCCGGATATCGTGCGCACGGCGGTGAAGGCCGATTTGCGCGAATTCCCCCGCTACGACGTGAAGCTGTCCGCGCGCCTGCAATGGGCCGAGCGGACGGTCGAGATCGCGGTGCACGATGTCAGCGAAGGCGGCACGCGCATCGGCGCCATTGCCGAGCTGGCGGTCGGCGACAAGATCACCTTGACCTTCCCCGGCATGCGCGCGATCGCCGGCGAGATCGTGCGCGTTGCCGGCGACAGCTTCGGCGTCTGCTTCACGCCGTCGCGCATGCGGCTGGAGGAATTGCGCGACCTGGTGACGATGCCGCAGCAGGCGGCGTGAGGGGCTAGCCGCCGGTCACGCTCATGTGGCGCGCCAGGGCAGGGCGCTGATGGCGGCGGTCGATGACGAAATCATGTCCCTGCGGCTTGCGCGCGATGGCCTCGTCGATCGCCGTATAGAGCAGATCGTTGCTCTCGGAGGCGCGCAAGGGCGCGCGCAGATCGGCGGCATCGTCCTGGCCGAGACACATGAACAGCGTGCCGGTGCAGGTGACGCGCACGCGGTTGCACGACTTGCAGAAATTATGGGTGAGCGGCGTGATGAAGCCGAGCCGTCCGCCGGTTTCCTTGACCCGCACATAGCGCGCCGGGCCGCCGCTGCGATAGTCGATGTCTTCCAGCGTGTAGCGTTCGGCCAGCCGCGCGCGCACCGTCGACAGCGGCAGATATTGATCGATGCGGGCTTCGTCGATGTCGCCCAGCGGCATGACCTCGATCACCGTCAGGTCCATGCCTTTTCCGTGCGCCCAGGTCATCAGATCGGCGATCTCGTCTTCGTTGACGCCCTTGAGCGCCACGGCATTGATCTTCACCTTGAGACCGGCCTTGAGCGCCGCATCGACGCCGGCCAGCACCTTGTCGAGCTCGCCCCAGCGGGTGATGGCGCGGAACTTGTCGGCATCGAGCGTGTCGAGCGACACATTGATGCGCTCGACGCCGCAGGCCTTGAGCTCGCTGGCGTAGCGCGCCAGTTGCGACGCATTGGTGGTGAGCGTCAGTTCCTTGAGCGCGCCGGTCTGCAGGTGCCGCGACAGCGACTTGACCAGCGTCATGATGCCGCGACGCACCAGCGGCTCGCCGCCGGTCAGCCGCAGCTTGCTTACGCCCTTGGCGATGAAGGCGCTGCACAGCCGGTCGAGTTCCTCCAGGCTCAGGAGATCCACCTTGGGCAGGAACGTCATGTGTTCCGACATGCAATAAACGCAGCGGAAATCGCAGCGATCGGTCACCGAGACGCGCAGATAGGTGATGGCGCGCGCAAACGGGTCGATCAGCGGCTGCGGCGCGGTGCCGGCGCGATCGAGTTCCAGGGTCGTCGTTTCGCTGTTAAAGGCCATTATCCGTCCCTGCGCGGCGAATTCTCATCGTCCGCTCGCGCTCCATATAGACAGTGTGGCCGATAATCGCGAGTGGGTCCAGCACGCGGGTTCCACCCGCCCGCGATGCCCGGATCGCGTTGCGCGAGCGGCGAAACGCGCGCGTTTTGCGTCAGCGCGCCGGCTGCGGCTGCACCGGCGGCCAGGGCGAGGGGGCTGACTGCGGTTGCGGCTGCATCGGCGGTGGCGCAGCGGCCGGCTTCGCAGGTGGCGCGGCCTTCGGCTTCTTCGCCGCCGGCTTCTTCGCAGCCGGCTTGGCGGCGCGCCGGTGGCGCACGACTTTCTTCTTGGGCTTGGGCGGCGGCGCCGCCGGCGTCAGCTGGACCACGACCGGATTGGGACGCAGTTGCGCGGTGCCGTCGCCAATCGACTCCACCTGAAGCTGCTCGGTGTCGGGCAGAAAGCCGTTGAGCGTGAAGGTGAGGGCATAGCCGCCGGTTTGCGGATGCGGGATGGCGAGCGCGCAGGGCGTGCGGCAGGTTTGTCCGTTCGACAATTTGACCTCGGCGCCCGGCGGCTCCGACTCGAAGCGCACGGTCTCCATGGTCGGTCCCGGCTTCAAGGCATCAAGGCTGAGCCACTGCGAATTGGATGAACAAGCGGCGAGGGCGAGCCCCCCGACGACGATCGCGATTACCCGGTACATCGACTTTTACCTGTCCACGCAAGCGACGGATGCCGCCCAGCCCTGCCCAGAATAGGGTTACTGTCATAATGGCGCAACTCGTGGGTTACCGTTAACCTTAACGGCGTTAACCATAATTCCATACCGCCCGGTCAGCGGCCGAAAGAGATGGCCGAAATGGCGCCCGGCAGCTGGGCGAAATGGCTTATGACGCCATCCGGCCCGTAGTCGGCGACCGGCTGCTCGCTATAGCCGAAGTCGACGGCGATGACCGGCACGCCGGCCGCGCGGGCGGTGCGAATGTCGGTCAGCGAATCCCCGATCATGACGGCGCGTTGCGCCTCGCCGCCGGCGGCGGCGATGGTGCGGCGGAGCACTTCCGGGTCGGGCTTCTGCACGCCGAACGTGTCCTGTCCGCAGATCGCGGCGAAGCGGTGCGTGAGCTTGAGTTCGTCGAGCAGGCGCAGCGACAGCCGCTCGAGCTTGTTGGTGCAGACGGCGAAGCGGAAGCCCGCCGCCGCCAGCTCGTCGAGCGCGTCGCCGAGCCCGGGAAACGGCCGCGAGCGATCGGCGATATGCTCGGAATAATAGGCGATGAAATCGGCGAACAATTGCTCGAGCTTTTCCGCGGCGATGGTGCGGCCGTCGGCTTCGATGCCGCGCGCGATCATCGCCCGCGCGCCGCCGCCGATGAAATTGCGCGCGCTGTCGTAGGGCAGCGGCGGCAAGCCCTCGCGCGCGAACAGCACGTTGAGGGTATCGATGAGATCCGGCGCCGTATCGATGAGGGTGCCGTCGAGGTCGAAGACGATTGTTGCTGCGGACATGAGCGGATCGCTAGCCTCCGCTTCGGGTCGATGCAAGGGCGAATTCGGGCGCTGGCGCAGGCCTATTTTCGGCTATCCAGGGCCGGCAATCGAGGTTAGATAGGCGGGATCGCCAAGCCCCTCGTCATTCACCCCCAGCCCGGAACCGATGGACGCCGAAGCCCTCAAACGCGCAGCCGCCGCTCGCGCCGTCGAGTTTGTGCGGTCCGGCATGCGGCTCGGGCTCGGCACCGGATCGACCGCGCGGCATTTCGTCGAGCTGGTCGGCGAGCGGGTGCGCGGCGGTCTCGACATCGTCGCGGTGCCGACGTCGCTGGCCACCAAGGCGGACGCAGAGCGCTGCGGCATCCCGCTGACCACGTTGGACGAGACGCCGGAACTCGACCTGACCGTGGACGGCGCCGACGAGATCGGCCCGGATCTCAGCCTGATCAAGGGCGGCGGCGGCGCCTTGCTGCGCGAGAAGATCGTCGCTGCCGCTTCCGCGCGCATGATCGTGATCGCCGACGACGGCAAATGGGTCGACGCGCTCGGCCGCTTTCCGCTGCCTATCGAGGTGGCGCCGTTCGGTGTCGCCGCCACGGTGCGGGCGATCGAGCGGGCGATCGCCGCCATCCAGGCGCCGGGCCGGCTCACGCTGCGGCGCGGCAAGGACGGCCTTGCTTTCGTCACGGATGGCGGCCACTGGATCGTCGACGCAGGCCTGGGCCGGATTGACGACCCGCCGGCGCTCGCCCGTGCGCTAGCGGACATTCCCGGGGTCATGGAGCACGGCCTGTTCATCGGCCTCGCGCAAATGGCCATTATGGCCGGTCCCGCCGGCGTCAGGATTGTCGAGCGACCCTGACGATTGCCCTGAGATCTCGACTCGAATGGAGCTGATAATGATCAATCTCATGCAGGCCCTGCACCGGCTCACCCGGCTGCCGCTGGTCGCGGTCGCGCTGCTCGCGCTTGCATCGGCCGCGCAGGCCCAGCACAAGCCGTCGGCGGCGGAGATGGCGACCGCCAACAAGCTGATCAAGATCACCGGCGCCACCAATCTGTTCGATCCCCTGATCGCCGGCGTGATCGAGCAGGCGAAGACGCCGTTCCTGCAGCAGGATCCGTCGCTGCAGAAGGAACTCAACGACATTGCGGCCAAGCTGCGCACGCAGATGGAGCCGCGGTTTTCCGAGCTCTCCAATAAAGTGGCCTCGCTCTATGCCGCCCGCTTCAGCGAGCCGGAGCTCAAGGCCATTCTCACCTTCTACCAGTCGCCGGTCGGCCAGAAGCTGCTCGCGCAGCAGCCGCAGATCATCGATAACAGCATGAAATTCGCGCAGGACTGGGCCGGCAAACTGTCCGACGAGGTGATCGCGAAGATGCGCGACGAGCTGAGGAAGCGCGGGCACCCGATGTGACGGCCGCGGCCGCAAGCCTGGCTTGCGGACGGACCCTCGCGCGGACGGACGGTGGCACGCATGGCCGAGCATGACGTCGATCTTTTTGTGATTGGAGCCGGCTCCGGCGGCGTGCGCGCCGCCCGCGTGGCGGCGAGCCATGGCGCGCGCGTCATGATCGCCGAGGAGTACCGGGTCGGCGGCACCTGCGTCATCCGCGGCTGCGTGCCGAAGAAGCTCCTGGTCTATGCCTCGCGTTTTTCCGACGAATTCGAGGACGCCGCCGGCTTCGGCTGGGATGCGGGCGAACCCCGCTTCGACTGGCCGACGCTGATCGGCAATGTCGCGCGCGAGGTGACGCGGCTGGAAGCCGCCTATAGCGCGACGCTCGAACGCTTCAAGGTGGCGCTCGTCAAGAGCCGCGCGGTGCTGGAGGACGCGCATACGGTGCGGCTCCTCGCCACCGGCGAGCGCGTGCGCGCCGAAACCATCCTGATCGCGACCGGCGCCTGGCCGCACATGGGCCCGCATATCCCCGGCCTCGAGCACGCGATCTCCTCGAACGAGACGTTTCATCTCAGCGACCTGCCCAAGCGCATCGTCATCCAGGGCGGCGGCTATATCGCGGTGGAATTCGCCTGCATCTTCGCCGGCCTCGGCAGCGAGGTGACGCTGGTCTATCGCGGCGAAAATATTTTGCGCGGCTTCGACGACGAGGTGCGCGAACATCTGCGCAACGAGATGCGCCGGCGCGGCATCACGGTGACCTGCGGCCATACCGTCGCGGCCATCGAGCGATCGGGCGATTCCTATGTGACGCATTTGTCCGACGCCAGCACCATTGCCGCCGACAAGGTGATGTTCGCCATCGGCCGCCGCCCCAACGTCATGCAGCTCGGGCTGGAAACCGTGCATCTCAAGATTCACGAGCACGGCGGCATCGACGTCGACGAATATTCGCGCACCTCGGCGCCGAACATCTACGCCGTCGGCGACGTCACCAACCGCGTCAACCTGACGCCGGTGGCGATCCGCGAAGGCCATGCTTTCGCCGATACGGTCTATGGCGGCAAGCCGACCCGGGTCGATCACGCCAATGTGCCGACCGCGGTGTTCACCGAGCCCGAGATCGGCGTCATCGGCCTCACCGAGGCGCAGGCGCGCGCGCAGCATGCCCGGCTCGACGTCTACAAGACCTCGTTCCGGCCGATGAAGGCGACGCTGTCCGGCCGCGAGACCCGCTCGTTCATGAAGCTCTTGGTCGACGGCAGCAACGACCGTGTGGTCGGCTGCCATCTGATCGGGCCCGACGCCGGCGAACTGATCCAGCTGGTCGGGGTGGCGGTGACCATGGGGGCCACCAAGGCCGATTTCGACGCCACCATGGCGGTGCACCCGACCGCGGCCGAGGAACTCGTCACCTTGCGCGAGCCGGCCGCGCGCTACGGCCGCGAGGCGGCCGAATAGCATCGCGTTGACCGCGATTTACCGAAAAACTGGCCTCGGCGGGCCGGCATCGTGTATAAGCCGGCTAAATCGCTGAGCATGATCCCGAACTGCCTGTCCCCGGACCGATCGGGGATACGAACCGGTTTTCGGAAGCGATCGTGCTCGAGAAAAGGTTACGCGTGATGCCCGAACGTTGGATGCCCGATAGCTGGCGCGGCAAGCCGATCCTGCAGGTCCCGGACTATCCGGACGCGGGGGCGCTGGCCGATGTCGAGAAGCAGCTTGCCACCTTCCCGCCGCTGGTCTTTGCCGGTGAAGCGCGCAATCTGAAGAAGTCGTTGGCGCGGGTGGCGCAGGGCCAGGCTTTCCTGCTGCAGGGCGGCGACTGCGCCGAAAGCTTCGCCGAGCACGGCGCCGACAATATCCGCGACTTCTTCCGCGTGTTCCTGCAGATGGCGATCGTGTTGACCTATGCCGGCGCCTTGCCGGTGGTGAAGGTCGGCCGCATCGCCGGCCAGTTCGCCAAGCCGCGCTCGGCGCCGATGGAAAAGCGCGACGGCGTGGAGTTGCCGAGCTATCGCGGCGACATCATCAACGACATCGCCTTTTCGCCCGAGGCGCGCATGCCCGATCCGCGCCGGCAGATCGAGGCCTATCGGCAATCGGCGGCGACGCTCAATCTGCTGCGCGCCTTCGCCAAGGGCGGCTATGCCAGCGTCGAGAACGTGCATCAATGGATGCTGAAGTCGGTCTCCGGCTCGCCGCAGTCCAAGGCCTATGCCGATCTCGCCGACCGCGTCACCGGCGCGCTCGAATTCATGCGCGCCTGCGGGCTCGATCTGGCGGTGGACTCGGCGCTCGGCACCACCGATTTCTACACCAGCCACGAGGCGCTGCTGCTCGGCTTCGAGCAGGCGCTGACCCGCGTCGATTCGACCACCGGCGACTGGTACGCGACGTCCGGCCATATGCTGTGGATCGGCGACCGCACCCGGCAATACGATCACGCGCATGTCGAATATGCCCGCGGCATCAAGAACCCGCTCGGCTTGAAATGCGGACCGTCGATGAAGACCGACGACCTGCTGCGCTTGATCGACATCCTCAATCCGGACAACGAGCCGGGCCGGCTCACGCTGATCGTGCGCGTCGGCGCCGACAAGGTCGCCGAGCAACTGCCGGCGCTGGTACGGGCGGTCAAGCGCGAAGGCAAGGTGGTGGTCTGGTCCTGCGACCCGATGCACGGCAACACCATCAGTTCGGCAAACGGCTACAAGACGCGGCCTTTCGATCTGATCTTGAAGGAAGTGCGCGGCTTCTTCGACGTGCACGCGGCGGAAGGTACGCATGCCGGCGGCGTGCACCTGGAGATGACCGGGCAGAACGTCACCGAATGCACCGGCGGCGCCCGCGCCATCACCGACGCCGACCTCAACGACCGCTATCACACGGTCTGCGACCCGCGGCTGAATGCCGAGCAGGCGATCGATCTCGCCTTCCTGCTCGCCGATCGGCTGAAGAATGATCGCGTGCGGCGGGCGGCGCCGATGCCGGCGGCGGCGGGGCTTTAACAGCCGATCCGTCCGCACCGACGCGCGCGCGAACAGATTAACGCGCCGCCAGAGACCGACGCATGTCCGTTGTCGCTTCCGCTTTGGCGGCGAGAACGGACGGGGCGGGACTTTTGGCGGCTCGGCCCGGCCGCTTCCGCATGACCCCTATTCGCACGGTTTCGTGTGGGTGTTACGATACGGTGCGTCGTAACATGTCCAGCGAGTATGGGTGCAAATGCAAAAGACGGAAAAGGATCTTCGCCACCAGGTCGCCGCCGCGACCCTGCTGCTCAACGATCTCGGCATCCTCGGTTATAGCGGACATGTCGCGGCCCGGTTGGCCGGGGGCGATACCTTCCTCATTCAATCATTCGATCAAAGTCGATCGACGGTAGGGCCGGACGACCTCCTGGTCTGCGATGTTGACGGCAAGGTCGTGTCAGGCCCGGCCGGCCTGCGGCCGCCATCCGAAGTCTATCTGCATTGCGAGATCTTTCGCGCGCGCGCGGACGTGAATGCGATAGCGCATTTCCATCACGACCTGACCACCGCATTCTCGCTCACCGACGGCGTCAAGTTGCAGCCGGTCAAGAATCACGCGGTGCGTTGGGCGAGCGGAATTCCGATCCATCCCGATCCCAGCCATGTCAGCACGCCGGCGCGAGGCTGCGCGCTGGTCCGCAGTCTTGGTGCCGATCACGGCCTGCTCATCCGCGCGCATGGTCAGGTCATCGTGGCCGAGTCGGTTCCCGCCGTTCTGATCGACAGCATTCACTTCGTCGAGAACGCGCAAGCAATGTACGATGCCGCCTGTCTCGGCCCGGTCATTCCCCTGAACGCCGCCGAGATCGTCGAGTTCTGCCACGATTTCGATCGTGACCGGCACATCGCCAAGCTGTGGACGTATTATGTGGGACGCGGGCAGGCCGCCGGGCTGTTGCCGCAGGCATGGCCGCTCTAGCGCGGCGGCAGGTTTCGGCCTCCGGTGGTTCAAAAGACTGCCGGGCGCAACCGCGGCTGCCATTGAAACGGCGGTCACAATTTCATTGGGCGGAATTTCCGTTGGACGTCCGAGTTGATCGTCGCATCTCGCAGCAAAATAGAAACGGCATTCCGATAAAGCCGTGGACGGCTTGCGAGCATGCCGGCTAGGGTTGCATAATCGCGATGACAAGATCCCACGCTGGCGATAGCGCCTGCACGTTGCCCGCCGGCGCGGTGCGCCCATTATCCTGGTCGTTTCGGCACGCAGCCACGTCGAAGAAGCGTGGCGCCTGTAGAGGGAGGAAGTGATGCCTAAAATGCAGCGCCGGTTCCTGCTCGTCTCGCTCGCCTTGGCCGGCGCGACCCTGATGACGAATTCGCCGATCATGGCAGCCGCCAATTTCCCCGACAGGGATATTGCCTTCGTCATTCCCGACGGACCGGGCGGCGGCTTCGACAGCTATGTGCGCGCGATCGCGCCGGCGATGGAAAAGTACCTGCCGCACAAGGTCGCGATCGTCCCGACGAACGTTCCCGGCGCCGGCGGCGCCCGGGCGGCGACCGAGATTTATCACGGCAAGCCGAATGGCTTCATGATCGGCATTTTCAACGTTCCCGGCATCTATATCCAGCAGGAGCGGGGCACCACGGGATTCGATCTGGAAAAGCTTACCTGGCTCGGTCGCGTCGGGGTCGAACAATACGGCCTTGCCGTCGGCGAGAATTCGCCGATCAAGTCGATGGCGGATTTGAAGGCGCTATCGAAGAAGCGGCCGGTCAAATTCACCTCCACGGGCCCGGCCGGCACCGCCTATAACGCAACCCTGATCGCTGCGCATCTGCTCGGCATCCGGGCGCAGTTGATCACCGGCTACAAGGGGTCGCGTGACTATGTCATGGGCGCCGTGCGTGGCGACGGCGATGCCGTGGTCACCGTCATTCCGACCTTGCGCCGTATGGCGGCCGGCAAGACGCTGAGGATCCTTGCGACTTTCGAAGAACACAGCAGCGTGCCCGGAGCGATGGATGCAACGACGCTCGGCGAACCGGAACTCGCCAATATCAGCTTGCAGCGATTGATCGCCGGCCCGCCTGGAATGCCGGCCGACGTCAAGGCGACCCTGGCCGGCGCCATGGCCAAGGCGCTGTCCGATCCGCAGGTCCTCGCCTGGGCCAAGAAGACCGATGCCGGCCTCGCACCGGAGACCCCGGATCAGGCAGCGGCAACGCTCAAGAGCCAGATCGCCTTCTACACAAAATGGAAGTCCGATCTGAAGCCAAAGAAGTGATCTGTTGACGGCGGGTGAAGGCAGGCCTTCGCATTCATGTTGCATGTCTGGCTCAGCGGCATCGAAGGCCTGTTGCAGGTCAAGGAACTGATGTTCCTTGCGCTCGGAATGGCCATCGGCTTGATCTTCGGCGCCATACCCGGTCTCGGCGGCAGCACCGCGCTGGCGCTGCTGATGCCGCTGACCTACGGCCTCGAACCCTTCACCGCATTGGCGCTGTCCGGCGGCGTGATGGGCGCCGTGCCGATGGGCGGCTCGATCACCGCGATCCTGCTGAACGCGCCGGGCACCGCGCCCAATGCCGCGACCTGCATCGACGGCTATCCGCTGGCGCAGCAGGGCAAGGCCGGGCTCGCCATCGGCGCGGCGGCGAGCGCCAATTCGCTCGGCGGCATCATCGGCACGATATCCGTTCTCGCGGTGCTGCCGGTCGCCAAGGAACTCGTGCTGCTGTTCGGGCCGCCGGAGTTCTTCCTGCTGGCCATTCTCGGCCTAGTGGTCGTGGCGACGACCTCGCGCGGCAAGATGTTGCGCGGCCTGATCACCGGCGGGTTTGGCCTGATGATCGCTTTCGTCGGCTACAATGACGTGACCGGCGATGTGCGCTTCACCTACGGCATACCCTATCTCTGGGATGGCATTCATCTCGTGCCGGCGCTGATCGGGCTGTTCGCGATCGCCGAGATGCTCAATATGATGGTCAAGGGCGGCACGGTGGCGCGCGATCCGGGGACGGTGAAAATCACCCGCACGATGAGCGGCGTCATGGAGACGTTCCGTCATCCGGGAACGGTCCTGCGTGGCTCGATCGTCGGTACGGTGGTCGGCGCCATTCCGGGCGTCGGCGGCGTCGTTGCCTCGTTTCTCTCCTACAGCCTGACGGTGCAGGCGTCCAAGGATCCGGAGTCGTTCGGCAAGGGCAACATCGAGGGCGTGATTGCGCCGGAGGCGGCGATCAATGCCAAGGACGGCAGCGCGCTCATCCCGACGCTCGCTTTCGGCATTCCGGCCGGCGCCGAGATGGCCGTGTTCCTCGGCATTCTCGTGCTGCACGGCCTGCAACCCGGCCCCTTGATGCTGATCCAGCACCAGACGGAGATCTACGGTCTGGTCTGGGCGCTGACCGCGTCGTGCATTCTGGCCTCGTGCATCGGTCTCTTGCTGGTGCGGCCGCTGGCCTATGTCACGCTGATCGATTCCGAGATTCTGGCGCCGGTCGTGATCTGCGTTGCCTTCATCGGCTCCTACGCCATCGACGGCCAGATCGGCAATGTCGTGGTGACCGCGGTCTTCGGCATGCTCGGCTATCTGATGATGCGGTTCGACTATCCGCGGCTCACCGTCGTCGTCGCGCTGGTGCTGGGCGGCACCGCGGAACGCAGCTTCCACCAGGCCATGATCATGGGCAACGGCAGTTGGTCGATCTTTGTCACCCGGCTGGTATCCGCCTTGCTGGTCAGCGCCATTATCGTGCTGCTTGGCTCGCCGATCTTGCGCATGCTCTATCGGCGGCTGCGCAAGCCGGCGATCCCGACGCCGGAGCTGGGAACATGAAACGCGTCTTCGGCGCGCCGATCATCGGCTATTTGCCGGCGCTGGTGCTCTTCCTGCTCTCCGCCGGCTATCTGGCGACCGCCTATGGCTACAGCGCCGATTCGCGGGCGATGCCCGTTCTCGTCGCCTGGTCGATGCTGGTGCTGCTGCTGCTCGATCTCGCCTCGCGCACACAGACGCCGCTCGGCCATGCCTTGACGCGCTGGCTCAATCCGGCGGCGGAGCGGGCGGACGACGCGGCGGCAAACGGCAATACGATGCGACGGCAGGTGGCGGCGGTATCGTGGCTGGCCGGCTTCGTCGTGGCGCTGGTGCTCATCGGCGTGCTCTACGCCGTGCCGCTTTATGTCTTCGCATCGATGCGCCTGCGCGGCAGGCGATCGTATCTGGTCAGTTTGGCCGGCGCCGCCGGCATGGTGCTGATCGTTTGGCTGCTGTTTGCCGTGCTGCTGCGGCTACAGCTTTATCCCGGCCTGCTGTTCGGAAGCTGACCCGGAGGTCGCCGAAACATCGGGGCCGAGCGCCGCTGCTTGCGGAAAGATCAACGATTTGATCACGACCGGAACGGCACCGGAGGTGTCGAGCATGGAGCCGATGTCGATATAGTCGAACGCCTTCAATTCCAGCCCGTCGATGGACACGATCGCGCTCTCGATATGCAGTTCCTCGCGGCAATGAATGCCGAGCAAGCCACCCACGTCGCCATCGCCCGCCAGCACCAGCGGATGGCCGCGCGCCAATACCGGGGCGAGCCCGTCAATCAGGCCGCGGCAGCAGGCGTCCAGGCGCGCGAATGTCGCCGAACCCTGCCAGGGCAGGAACACGGCCACCGGACTGTGCCCGTCGATGAGATCGAGATGCTCGAGCAGCGACCGTACGGCGCGCGTTATTTCGGCCGCATCGATGGGCGTTCGATCGAGCGCCAGTTGCGGGGCGATGACCGGCACGTTGCGCAGCGGCAGCGTTTCCAGCGGCGTTACATAGATCGTGCTGCCGCTGACCTGCGTCGTATATTGCGAGGCGCCGATGACGGTCGCCCGGATGCGCGCGTTCGCCGCCTCGATCCTGGTGCCGCAACGCTCGACCCGGTCGCGGACCGCGGCGGCAAGCTGGGGACCGAGATCGCCGAAGGCGCCGGTTTGTTTGCCGTAGATATATTCGGACACCCCGCCGGAAAACGTGATCGCCTGCACCGGCCCGCGCCACGCTAACGGCGCCAGCCGCAGCAGGTCTGTCGATTGCAGGCGGGGCGAGCCGCCTTGCATCGCCTCCAGCAGGCGATCGGCCATGGCCTCGACCAGCGCCGTCGCATCGGCGGCGCGCAGCCGGCCGCCGATCTCCAGTGTGAGGCCGAGTGCCTCGGCAAAGCGATGGCCGGCGTGCTCGATGCGCATGATGCAACCGTTGCTATCGGTGCAGACGAGGCGCGCGCCGACATCGATTGCCGTGAGGTCGACGACGCGGCCCTCGCTGCAGACGGCGATCTTGGCGGTGCCGCCGCCGATGTCGACATTCATCACCGTCGCGCCGGCGCTGATCGAGCGCGCCGCCGCGCCGGAGCCGTAGGCGGCCATCGTCGTCTCCAGGCTGTCGCCGGCACTCACCGCCACCATCTTGCCGGCCTGGCGGGCGAACAGCTCGCCGATGCGGCGGGCATTGCTGCGGCGCACGGCGACGCCGGTGAGGATGAGCGCGCCGGTGTCGATCTCGTCGGGATCGACCTTGGCGTCGGCATATTGCCGCTCGATGAAACGGCCGAGCGCGTCGGCGTCGATGGTGTCGGCGACCGTATAGGGCGTGAGCATGATCTCGGATTCGAAGAAGACCTCGCGCTCGCTCACCACGTAACGGCTATCCAGCCGCTCGAGCACGATGCGCGAGAACACCAGGTGCGACGTCGACGATCCGATATCGACGCCGACGCTGAGAATGCAGATCTGATCCTCTTCGGCGAGCGTGCGCCCGGTGTCGGAGAAAAAGACGCGCCCGCCCGCCGCCTCGTCGACCATGGCCAAGAGTGCTCCTGCCCGCCGGGCGTCGCCTTATTCTTTCGGCAGCTCGCCCTTGTAGGCGCGGTCGTAGAACGCTTCCGCCATGCGGTTCTCCGCGCCGTTGCGGCGCAAGGTCGCCTCGTATTCGGCGCGGATGAAGGGATCCTCCATCCAATAAGGAATGGCGGTGCCACCCTCGGGGATGTCCATCCCCGTATAGTCGGTGTGGATTTCGCCGGGTGGCCCCGGCTCGCGGCCCGGCGAGTTCGGCCCGAACCAGGCGGTCAGCCGCAGCGGATCTTTCGACACGCCGAAATGCTGATGGTACCAGCGGGCGCCGCCGGGCGCCGCCGACACCATGCCGACCGGCTCATAGTCCACCCGCTTGATCAAATCCGCCTTGCCGTCCTTCCACGGCGTGACGCCGGCATGCTCCGGCCACGTATAGGTGTAGCCCTTGCCGCGCAGGCAGATGAGCACGGCAGCCGACGTGTGCGCATGCGCCTTCGAATAGCGTCCGTTTTCGTGCTGGGCGATCCACAGATAGAACGTATTGCCGGTCATGAACGGCTCGATGCGGCGGTAGCCCGGCGAGCGGCGGTTATCGAGCGGCAACTCGCAATTCTTGATGTCGGGGATGAAATTGGTGCGGCGCATGGCGAGCCCGCGCACGGGATCGGGTTCGACGTCGTCTTTCGGCTTGTAGAAATCGTCGGCGCCGCTGAACCGGTCGCGGAACTCGTAGGGACAATTGAAGATCGCGTCGGTGTTGTTGATGAGGTTCATCAGATTGGGCGCCGTCGTCCCGCCGAGCAGCAAAGCCGGACTGGAGCTGGCATTGACGATGCTATGCCAGGCATTCACCGGAATGGAGAACAACGAGCCGGCCTGCCATTCGAAGACATGCCGCTTGCGGTCGCCTTCCAGCCAGACCTCGGTCGAACCGCGTCCCTCGACCACATAGAATATCTCTTCATAGAGATGCTTCTCGGGATTGAGCGCGCCGGCGCCGGGCACCTCGACCACATAGCAGCCCCATTTGCCCTCGGTGCCATAGAGCTGAATGTAACTGCCGCGACCGCCCATGCGCTGCCAGGGCGTGAGCGGCAGGTTCTGCACCTTGCTGATGCCGATATCGCGGAAGATCGGAATGCCCTCCGCTTCCATGAACAGGTCGTAAGGCGTCTTGGGACGGCCGAACTTGCCAAATCCGGCGCGTTTTCCCGCCGTCGGCTCATGCCAATGGGTGCGACCCGTTACTTCGTGCATTGTTCATTCCTACATCGGCTGCGCGGAAGTTCGCGTTGTATACCATGGCCTCTCCGGCGAGGCGACAATGCGATGGGCATGGCAAGGCCCGAGAATCGCATGCGCGAAAGAACTTGCCCGGACATTGTCGCGACGGGTGATTCTGAGACTCAGCAACGCCGATGACGTTTTCACCGTCTCAAAAGTACGCGCCGCCTATCGCCCATCGCCGAAAGCGCCGCCGCGCGGCACGATTTCTCGCAATGGCTTTTGCGTCGTGAACCGACGCGGCATCGGTTCGACGATAAGGCTCGCTCAAGCCGACAGCCGACAATGGCGCGCGGTCATCAGACGTATCCGGGGCGCGGCTGTGGGGTCATGCCCCGGCACCGCGCCGTTTCACGGCCGCGCCGGGAAAGCCGGCGGTTACCCTTCGTCAACGTAAACTCTTGGTCATTTATCCGCGCGTTAATGATGAACGGGCATGGCGCAATGTCGCGCTAATTTCGTAACGTCTGAGCAAGCTCTCGGATTGAATGATCGTTCCCATCGCAGTGGTGGGTTGGGGACGAGCATGTTCGGTCTGCGGAGCCGGTTGGGGGCGGTTGTGGCGCTGGGCGCCGCGCTTGTCAGCGCGCCCACCTTCGCCGCCGACGTGGCGCTGCCCGACAACCCGTTCATCATCGGCGAGCCGGTTCCCGATTCGCAATTCTTCACCGTGGTCGGCGTGCGCTATTGGTACGGCTTCGACAAGACCAGCAAGGACCTCTACGGCCTGACCCGCGACACGCTGAATTCGCGGCTGACCTATGACGGCATGCAGACGCATTCGCTGGAAGGCTTCGTGCGCGTCGACCATTCGAGCGGCCTGTTCTGGAAGGGCACGATCGGCGGCGGCCTGCTGACCCAGGGCCATCTGACCGACGAAGATTTCCCGCCCGGCATCACGCCCTATTCGAGCACCAACAGCACGCTGCAGAACCAGACCGTCGGCTATCTCAACACCGACTTCGGCGGCGCGCTGTTGCGCGGCACCAGTTTCCGCGTCGACGGCTTCGTCGGCTATCAATATTTCCACCAGCGCATGAAGGCGTTCGGCTGCCAGCAGACCGCGTCCAATCCCTTCGTCTGCGCCGGCGGCATTCCCGACAATGTCGCGGTGATCGTGGAAGACGATACCTGGCAGGCGCTGCGCGTCGGCCTCAATGCCGACCTTCCCATCGTCGACCGTTGGCGCATCGATCTCGAGGGCGCCTGGCTGCCCTATGTCTGGATGTCGGGCACCGACAACCATTTGTTGCGCCCGGATATCCCCGAGCCGATCCGCCAGGACGGCCACGGCTGGGGCTATCAGCTCGAAGCGCTCGTCAGCTACAAGCTCGACGATGCCATCAGCCTCGGCCTCGGCGGGCGCTACTGGCACATGCAGAGCCAGGGATACGCGCATTTCGAGGATATCGGCGGCAGCCCGCAGCCGCTCGATTTCAAGCTCGATATCTATGGCGTCTTCTTGCAGGGCAGCTATCGCTTCGGCGCGCTCTGATCCGGGCCCGTTTGCGCCGGGCTGCGATGCGACCGTCCCCATTGCCGGTAGGCAGGCCGAAGCGCTAGAGGTTTGCCTATGAATGGACGCCCGGCCGACCAGCTTGCCATTGCCGTTGCCCAGCTCAACTCGATTGTCGGCGATATCGCCGGCAATGCCGAGAAGGTGCGCCGCGCGCGCGCCGAGGCCGCCGGGCAGGGCGCCGACCTGGTGGTCTTCCCCGAACTGTTTATCGCCGGCTATCCGCCCGAGGACCTGGTGCTCAAGCCGGCCTTCCAGGCCGCCTGCCGCGCGGCGGTCGAGCAGCTGGCGCGCGAGACCGGTGACGGCGGGCCGGCACTGGTGGTCGGCACGCCCTGGCTCGAGGCCGGCAAGCTCTACAATGCGGCGGCGCTGCTCGAGGGCGGGCGCATCGCGGCGCTGCGCTACAAGGTCGACCTGCCCAATTACGGCGTGTTCGACGAGAAGCGGGTGTTTGCGCCGGGGCCGATGCCCGGGCCGGTGAGTTTCCGCGGCGTGCGCCTCGGCCTGCCGGTCTGCGAGGACATCTGGGGCCCCGAGCCGGCCGAATGCATCGCCGAGACCGGCGGCGAAATCCTCTTGGTGCTCAACGGCTCTCCCTTCCGCCACGGCGTCGCCGATCAGCGGCTCAACGTCATCGTGCCGCGCGTCAAGGAAACCGGCCTGCCGCTGATCTACGCCAATCAGGTCGGCGGCCAGGACGAACTGGTGTTCGACGGCGCCTCGCTGGCGCTGAATGCCGATTGTTCGCTGGCGTTCCAACTGGCCTCCTACAAGGAGGCGGTGGTGACCACGCGCTGGCGCCGTCAGGGCGAGACCTGGCGCTGCGACGACGGGCCGAAGGAACCGGCGCTTGAGGGCGACGAGGCCGACTATGCCGCCTGCGTGCTCGGCCTGCGCGACTACGTCAACAAGAACGGTTTTCCCGGCGTGGTGCTCGGCCTGTCGGGCGGTATCGATTCCGCGCTGTGCGCGGCGATGGCGGTCGACGCGCTGGGCGCAAGCCGCGTGCGTTGCGTGATGATGCCGTACAAATTCACCGCGCAGGAATCGCTCGACGATGCCGCGGCCTGCGCCAAGGCGCTGGGCGTCGACTATGCGATCCTGCCGATCGCGCCCGCGGTCGAGGGCTTCGAGGCGGCGCTCAAGCCGTTGTTTGCGGGGTTGGCGCGCGATGTCGCCGAGGAGAATCTGCAGGCGCGTGCGCGCGGCACCATCCTGATGGCGATCTCCAACAAGTTCAACGTCATGCTGGTCACCACCGGCAACAAGTCGGAAATGTCGGTGGGTTATGCCACGCTGTATGGCGACATGAATGGCGGCTTCAATCCGATCAAGGATCTGTACAAGACCGAGGTGTTCCGCCTGGCGCACCTGCGCAATGTCTGGAAGCCGGAAGGCGCCATGGGTCCCGACGGCCGCGTCATCCCGGAAAATATCATCACACGGCCGCCGACCGCCGAATTGCGCGAGAACCAGAAGGACGAGGATTCGCTGCCGCCCTATGCGGTGCTCGACGCCATCCTGCAGCGGCTGGTGGAGCGCGAGGAGCCGATCTCGGCGATCGTGGCGGCCGGTTTCGAGCGCGACACCGTCATGCGGGTCGAGCGCATGCTCAACATCGCCGAATACAAGCGCCGGCAGGCGGCGCCCGGCGTCAAGGTGACGCTGAAGAATTTCGGCCGCGACCGCCGCTATCCGATCACCAACCGCTTCCGCGATCCGGGCACGCCGTTGCCGGCGCCGGACACCTCGCTTGTTGCCGGCAAGCCGGCCAATGCGCGCGCGGTCGATCTGTCCTAGGCCGCGTGCCCGCGCGCGTCCGCATCTTGCGGACGGTCTTAAAGTGTGGCATCGAGCGCGCATGAACGACGCAATGACCTCCGCCAGAGCTTATTGGTGGCGCTCCATCTAGGAGCGGCGCGTCGTCATTTTCCTCAGCCATCAGACGTTGCCGCCGTGAATCGGTAGGCAACATTCTTTTGCGACACGCTTGCCGATGCGCGGCGGCTCCAAAACCGGAGCACCGCCATGCATACCCCCTCTGCCGCAAGACCCATCGTCCTCACCGGCGATCGCACCACCGGCCCGCTTCATCTCGGCCACTATGTCGGATCGTTGAAAAATCGAGTGAGGATGCAGGAAACGCATCGTCAGTTTCTGCTTCTTGCCGACATGCAGGCGCTCACCGACAATGCGCACGATCCGGAGCGGGTGCGCCGAAATGTCATCGAGGTGGCGCTTGATTACTTGGCCGTCGGCATTCGTCCCGAGCAGACCAGCTTTTGCGTGCAGTCCAGCCTGCCGGCGCTCGCCGACCTGACGATGCTCTATCTGAACTTCGTGTCCGTCGCTCGCCTCGAACGCAACCCCACGATCAAGGACGAAATCCGCGCACGCGGCTTCGGCCGCGACATACCGGCGGGCTTCCTCTGCTATCCGGTCGCGCAAGCGGCCGATATCACCGGGTTCAAGGCGAGTGTCGTGCCCGTGGGCGAGGATCAGGCGCCGCTCATCGAACAGACCAACGAAGTCGTGCGGCGTATCAACAAACAAATCGGCCGCGCCGTATTGGTGGAGGCCGAAGCCGTCATTCCGCAGGTCGGCAGGCTGCCCGGCATCGACGGCAAGGCCAAGATGAGCAAATCCCAGGGCAACGCGATCCTGCTATCGGCATCGCCCGACGAAATCCGCCGCGCGGTCCATCTGATGTACACCGATCCGAACCACCTGCGCGCCAGCGATCCGGGAACCGTCGAGGGGAACGTGGTCTTCACCTATCTCGATGCGTTCGACGAGGACGCAACCGGCGTCGCCGCGCTGAAGGCGCGCTACCGTCGCGGCGGCCTCGGCGACATGGCGGTAAAGCAGCGGCTCGAGGCCCTGCTGCAGAATGTGCTCGCGCCGATCCGGGAACGCCGCGCCGCCTATGCGCGTGATCCCGACTACGTGCTCGATGTTCTGCGCGAAGGGACGAGACGGGCGCGCGCGATCACAGCGGCAACGCTCGACGAGGTGCGGTCGGGATTGGGGCTGTTCCAGCTCGCTCTTTAGCCGGAAAACGGACGTCCGCAGCACCAACCGCTCAGTGCGGCAAAAAGGTCGGCCCGACCGTGCGCACCTTGCGCTTGGTGGGGTCGGTCTGACCCGGGGCCTCGGCCAGCGCCGGCTCGGAGCCACGCAGCGGCGCGGCATCCGCCGGCGCGCGCGAATTGCTGCGGATCGGCTTGCCGTTGGCGCCGACGCGCGGCTGCGACAGCCGCTTGGCGTTCTGCTCGGTGACGACCACGTCGCCCGGCGCCACCGTTTCGTCGCGTCCGGTGCCCTTCAAGGCTTCGTACCAGCTTTCGCCCGGTCGTCGGCAACTGCAGGCCGGGCTCACCGCCTTGCGGTATTGGAACGCGGTCGGCAGCTCGGTGTAGAGGCGGCCGTTGAGCGAGACCGCCTGCGACATTTCCTCGCCCGGATTATGATAGGTGAAGAGCTGCACCTCCGCCGCCGGGCACATGCGCTGGCAGGACAGTTCGTCCTCGCGGAAATGATCCGGCGTGGTCGCATAGGAGATCGGGAAGTAATAGCCGTCGCAGGTGCGCACGCAGACGGTGCGATAGGTGCTGCCCATCGGTCCCGCCGGCGGCGGCGCGCCCGGGCCGCCGCCATTGCCGCCGAACAGCCGATCGAAGAAGCCGCCCTGTTGGCCGCCCAGTGCCGCCCGGCTGTATTGCGGGCCGCAATTATTGTCGCCAAGCGCGATCAGCAGCGACTGGCGCTGGGCGGCGCGCTCGGTGGTGCCGCCGTTGAGCCGCTCGAGGTCGTTCTGCATGCGCTCCAGGCGCGCGCGCTGCTGGTCGACCTGGCGGCTGAGCGGGCCGCATTGGCGCGGCGGATTGGTGAAGATCGAGAAGAAACCGGAGCTTTCGCAGCCCATGCGGCGCCATTGCGACACCAGCTTGTCGACCTCGAATTGCTGGCGATTGACCCCATCCTCGGCGCGCCTGATCTGGTCGGCGCGCTGCGGATCGGAATTGCCGCGGTCGAGCGAGGTGAGCTGGGCCTCCAGCCGCTGGCACATCGGATTCGGATTGGGCTGCTGCGCCCAGGCCACCGTGCCCGACAACAGGGCGGTGGTGGCGACGGCGGCGAGCTTCGAGACAAGTCCCCTCATGGCCGGCACTTTAACCCCTCAAATGTGGCAGGGCGAGGATGCGTCCCGCTGGGATATTGTTCTTTCTTGGTGCCGGTTCCGCAGGTGATCAGCGCTCGACAGGGCATTGCCGCGGCCATCATGCGCCGTCAAGCCGGTCCGGGTGAGGCCGCGCGCAGGGCTTGATGTTCCGGGTCGCGAATCGCGCAAGGGGGGCAGGCCGGCGCGCTCCCCTCACTCCGCATCCGGTTGGTTCTCGGGCCGCGCCTGGTCGAAGGCGGGCAGCTTGAGGCAGGCCGTTTCGACCGCGACGATCTTGGGATAGGCCGCAAGCGGCACGTCGAGCCGCCGCGCATTGGCGATCTGCGGCAGCAGGCAGACGTCGGCGAGGGTCACCTGCGCGCCGCAGGCATAGGGCGCCGGCGCGATCATGGCTTCGATGGCGTTGAAGCCTTCGATCACCCAGTGGTGGTACCAGGCGTCGATCTCGGCCTGGTCGTGCTTCATGGCGCGTTTGAGGTATTGCAGCACGATGAGATTGTTGAGCGGGTGAATGTCGCAGGCGACCGTCTGCGCCACCGCGCGCACCTTGGCGCGCGCCAGCGCGTCGGCCGGCAACAGCGGCGGCTCGGGCTGGATCTCGTCGAGATATTCGATGATCGCCAGCGACTGGGTGAGCACGTCGCCGCTGGACAGCGCGAGCGCCGGCACCCGCATGAGCGGATTGATGCCGCGGAATTCCGGCTTGCGCTGCTGGCCGCCGTCCTTGCGCAGATGAACGGGGATCATCTCATAGGGCAGTCCCTTGAGATTGAGCGCGATGCGCACGCGATAGGCGGCGGACGAACGGAAAAAGGTATAGAGCTTCACGGCCACTCCCGGCTGAAGGAGACAAGTGGCGTTAATTTACCTGGAACCGCGGCCGTTGGCGAGTTCGGCGGCGAGCTTGGCCGAGCGTTCGGTGAGGATCGCCAGGGCACGGTTGAGCGCGGCGTAGTCGGCGGGGTCGAGCGTGTCGATCAGGCGGCGGGCGAAGTCGAGCGCGAGCGGGGCAAGCTCGTCGTAGATATCGCGACCGGCCGGCGTGAGCGAGAGAAAGGCTTCGCGCAGGTCGGCGCGATTGGCCCGCCGCGTCACCAGCTTGCGGCTTTCGAGGATGGCGACCGCGCGCGAGACCTTGGTCTTGTGCATGTGGCAGCGCTGGCCGATCGTCTTGGCGGTCACCAGGCCGTATTCGCCGAGCGTCATCAACACGCGCCATTCCGGCACGCCGATCTTGTAACGTTCGGCAAAAACGCGCGACAGCCCCTGCGACACGACGCTGGCGCAGATGTTAAGGCGATAGGGCAGGAACTCTTCCAGCTTGAGCGCCGCGCCATCCACGACCGGCTCATTGCAGGCCAGTTGCGCGCGCTCGTCCGCCACGTCGACACTGCCGCTACTTTTTGACACTGCCGCTTCCCCTGGCGCGTGGCCGTCCCTTGCGACCGGCAGGCCTTGGCGCGCGTGCCTCAACTTAGGCCGATGTTGCGGGCACGTGCAACGTGTTTGGAAGTGGTCTAACCTGTGAAGGGCGCGGCGCGCACGCTAAATCCACGACGCCCGCTCGGGAATATGCCGAGGAGGCCAGATGTCGCAGGGCCCGCGTCTGTTGTTCCCCGCGCTTGGCGCGCTCTATCGCACCTTCGCCCCGGTCACCGAGCCGCTGATCCGCCTGGTGGCCGGCGGGTCGCTCGCGCTGCACGGCTTTCCGATCCTCACCGGCGACATCGCGGGTTCCGCCAAGTTCCTGGAAAGCGTCGGCTTCGCCCACGGCGTGTTCTGGGTCTATGTGGTCGGCCTGGTCGAGTTCGTCTGCGGGCTCTGCCTCGCGCTCGGTTTTTTGACGCGGCTCGTCGCCGTGCCGATCATCGGTTTCCTGGTCGTCGCCATCGTCACCTATCACTGGCAGTTCGGCTTCGCCTGGCAAAACCGCGGTTACGAATATCCGGTGTTCTGGGCGGTGGTGGTCGCGCATTTCCTGGTGCGCGGCGGCGGCGCCTGGTCGATCGATGCGCTGATTGGGCGGGAGATCTGAACGCGGCCGAAGGCGCCCGGTGCCAGCCGGGTGCCACTCGCATCGCTTCGTTGAAGTTGCGCGGCGACGCGCGTCAGCGCGTGCAGACGATGGCGACGAAGTCGTCGCAACGGGCGCCGCGGCAGCCGCCGGAGCCGCCGGTCGGGATGGCGCCGGTGATGTCGTCGCGGTCGACCTTGCGATAGGACGTGGCCGAGGCGAACTGGTGCGACCGGCAATAGGTGTTGGCGGCGGCGGCGCCGCATTTCTCGCCGGCGGTCAGGCAGTGGTCGACGCCGTAGGAGGCGTCGTTGGTGATGATGAACATGCGCCGCTCGGCCTGCGCCGACGAAAGCATACCGGCGCATAGCAGGGTCGCGAGACTGATGAGGAGTGTTCGCATGGGATCGCCCGCTAATGCTGGAGGCGCCACGTTCGGGCGCTTCGCCGCCCGAGAATGCGAACAAAATCGTTAAGGGTCCTTTAACCCTCACGGTGTCGCGCCACCGTGACGCGGCAAAACCGACGATTTTGCCGGGATTTTTGCGGTTCCGGCGCGCCGGGGCTTGACGGCATCGGCGAGTTTTGCGCATGGTGCCGCCCATGAACGGCCTTAACCAAACCTGCGGCATTTGCCGCCAGATTATTAGCTAGCGCAAAACGCTGGCTGCGGCCGTCTTTTCTCCTTTCGAGATCGTCAAGACGCCCGGCCAGCGGGGCCGATGGATGTCTTATGGAGCTCAAACTCTACGATACGTTGACCAGGGAGAAGCGGGTGTTCGTCCCGCTCGATCCGGCACGCGTGCGCATGTATGTGTGCGGGCCGACGGTCTACGACTATGCCCATATCGGCAATGCGCGGCCGGTTATCGTGTTCGACGTGCTGTTCCGGCTGCTGCGGCACATCTATGGCGCCGAGCACGTCACCTATGTGCGCAACGTCACCGACGTTGACGACAAGATCAATGCGCGTGCCGCCGAGCGCGGCATATCGATCCAGGAATTGACCAAGGCGACCTACGATAATTTCAAGGCCGACATCGAGGCGCTCGGCTGCCTGCCGCCGACGGTGGAGCCGCGCGCCACCGAGCATATCGACCAGATGAAGACGTTGATCGAGCGGCTGGTCGCCGCCGGCCACGCCTATGTGGCCGACGGGCATGTGCTGTTCGACGTGCCGTCGATGCCGGATTACGGAGCGCTGTCGCATCGCTCGCTCGACGAGATGATCGCCGGCGCCCGCGTCGAGGTCGCGCCCTACAAGAAGGACGCGCAGGACTTCGTGCTGTGGAAGCCGTCGAAGCCGGGCGAGCCGGCCTGGCCGTCGCCATGCGGCATCGAGGCGCCCGGGCGTCCCGGCTGGCACATCGAATGCTCGGCCATGGCCTGGAAGCATCTGGGCGAGAGTTTCGACATCCATGGCGGCGGCATCGATCTGGTCTTTCCGCACCACGAGAACGAGATCGCGCAGTCGCGTTGCGCCTTCCATACGCCGGTGATGGCGAATTACTGGATGCACAACGGCTTCCTGCAGGTCGAAGGCGAGAAGATGTCGAAGAGCCTCGGCAACTTCTTCACCATCCACGAGTTGCTCGCCGACTGGCCGGGCGAGGTGCTGCGTCTCAACATGTTGCGCACGCACTACCGCCAGCCGATCGATTGGACGGTGAAGGGATTGGAGGAAAGCAGCAAGATATTGGACGGCTGGTACGATATCATCGGTGACGAGACCAATTCGAGCGGAACGCCGGATGCGGAATTCGTCAACGCTTTGTGCGACGATCTGAATACGCCCCTGGCGGTGACGCACCTTCACCGTCTCGCCGGTGAAATTCGTGGTCCCGCGTCGGGTCCGGCGCAGATCGAACTGAAGCGGGCGCTCAGAGCATCCGGAATGCTGATCGGCCTGTTGGCGCAGACACGTCGCAAATTCATGCAGGCTTATCCTCGTCGCGCGGTCGTCGACGAGGAGAAGGTCACATCGCTGATCGATGCCCGCGCCGCCGCGCGCAAGGCCAAGGATTTCAAGGAATCCGACCGCATCCGCGACGAGCTCGCCGCCATGGGCGTCGTGCTCAAGGATAGCAAGGACGGCACCACCTGGGAGGTCGCGCGATGAACGCGCAGGCGCATCCGCGGCTTGCCATGCGGCCCTTGCTGCCGGAGGATGCGCCGCTGCTCGCCGATATCTTCCGCGCCTCGATCGCGGATCTCACCGGCGACGACTACAACGAGGTGCAGCAGGAAGCCTGGGCTGCCTCAGCCGACGATGCCGGCGCCTTCGCCAAGACGCTGGGCGCGCAGCTCACCTTGGTCGCCACTTTGGAAGGCTCGCCCGTCGGCTTTGCTTCGCTTGCCGGCAAGGACAAGATCGCCATGCTCTATGTGCATCCGGCGGTCGCCGGGCAGGGGATCGCCGCTATGCTGGTCGATGCGCTGGAGAAGCTCGCAGGCTCGCGCGGCGTGCAAAAGCTCAGCGTCGATGCCAGCGACACCGCCGAGGGTTTCTTCCAGAAACGCGGCTATGTCGCCCAGCAGCGCAACAGCATTTCGGTTGGCGGCGTATGGCTCGCCAACACCACCATGCAGAAGCAACTCGCACCGCGGGAGGCCTCATGAAAAAGCCCGACACGCCGTTTCCACGCCACTGGTTCTATTACATCGCGCTCAAGTTCGCGCTGCTGATCGTGGCCGTCCTGCTCGCTTTGTATTTCTTCTATCGGATGGCTTAACCGCCATAGGGGAGGCCTTGCCATGAAGCGCCACCACATCATCGCCGCGGTCATCGCCGTCCTCGCCGCGATCGCCCTCATGGCAAACTATTATCTCTGGTGATCGGTCATGGCCCGCGAACGCCTCTATCTCTTCGACACCACGCTGCGCGACGGCGCGCAGACCAATGGCGTCGACTTCACGCTGGCCGACAAGCTGGCGATCGCCAAGATGCTGGCCGATCTCGGCATCGATTACGTCGAAGGCGGCTATCCCGGCGCCAATCCGACCGACACCGAATTGTTCGCCAAGCCGCATCATTTCCACACGACTTTCACCGCCTTCGGCATGACGCGGCGGCCGGGCCGCTCGGCGTCGAACGATCCGGGCCTGGCCGCTCTTTTGCAGGCCAAGGCCGACGCCATCTGCTTCGTCGCCAAGTCGTGGGACTACCATGTGCGTGTGGCGCTGGAGACGACCGAGGAAGAAAACATCGCCTCGATCCGCGACAGCGTCAGCGCCGTCAAGGCCAAGGGCCGCGAAGTGCTGCTCGACTGCGAGCATTTCTTCGACGGCTTCAAGGCCAATCCGCAGTTCGCGCTGGCCTGCGCCAAGGCCGCCTACGAGGAAGGCGCGCGCTGGGTGGTGCTCTGCGACACCAATGGCGGCACGCTGCCGCATGAGGTCGAGGAGATCGTGGCCAAGGTGTGCCAGGCGATCCCCGGCGATCATGTCGGCATCCACGCCCATAACGACACCGAGCAGGCGGTGGCCAATTCGTTTGCCGCGGTGCGCGCCGGCGCGCGCCAGATTCAGGGCACGCTCAACGGGCTGGGCGAGCGCTGCGGCAACGCCAATCTCATCTCCATCATCCCGACGCTCAAGCTCAAGCCGGAATATGCCGACCAGTTCGAGATCGCGGTCACCGACGCGGCGATGCAGCGGCTGACCCAGGTCAGCCACGCGCTCGACGAACGGCTCAACCGTGCGCCCAACCGGCACGCGCCCTACGTCGGCGAAAGCGCTTTCGCCACCAAGGCCGGCATCCATGCCTCCGCCATCGCCAAGGAGCCGGCGACCTATGAGCACGTGGCGCCGGAAAGCATCGGCAACCGGCGCAAGGTGCTGGTCTCCGAGCAGGCCGGCAAGTCCAACGTGCTCGCCGAGCTCGACCGCATCGGCATCAAGGTCGACAAGGACGATCCGCGCATCGGCCGTCTGTTGGAGATCGTCAAGGAGCGCGAGACCCTCGGCTATGCCTATGAGGCGGCCGACGCCTCGTTCGATCTCTTGGCCCGGCGCACGTTGGGCACGGTGCCGGATTATTTCGACGTCACCCAGTTCGACGTCAATGTCGAGCAGCGTTACAACGCCAAGGGTGAGCGCGTCACCGTCACCATGGCGGTGGTCAAGGTGAAGGTCGGCAACGACGACACCATCTCGGCGGCCGAAGGCAACGGCCCGGTCAATGCGCTCGATCAGGCGCTGCGCAAGGACCTCGGCAAGTATCAGAAATACATCGACGGGTTGAAGCTCTCCGACTATCGCGTGCGTATCCTCAATACCGGCACCGAAGCGGTGACCCGCGTGCTCATCGAGAGCGAGGACGAGCAGGGCGAGCATTGGACCACGGTCGGCGTCTCCTCCAACGTCATCGACGCCTCGTTCCAGGCGCTGATGGATTCGATCGTCTATAAGCTGGTGAAGTCCGGCGCGCCGGCGTGATGTCCCTCGCCCCGCTTGCGGGGAGAGGGTGGCGAGCGGCGAAGCCGCGAGCCGGGTGAGGGGGCGTTTCAGAAGCGCTCAGAATCGCGGATGCGCCCCCTCACCCGACTTCCTCGCTTTCGCTCGGAAGTCGACCTCTCCCCGCACGCGGGGAGAGGTGAAGGAGGGGCCCATGATCGACCACATCTCCATCGCGGTGCGCGATCTGAAGGCGGCGGCGCGTTTCTACGAAGCGCTGCTCGCGCCCCTCGGCATGAGCAAGCTGCGCGAGTGGCCGGATGCTTCGGTGGGCTTCGGCAAGAAATATCCCGAGTTCTGGATCAACGTCCGCGCCGACATGGCGCCGCTCGCCGCCGACAGCGGCGTGCATATCTGCCTGCGTGCCCGGACGCCGGCGGCGGTGGATGCCTTCCACGCCGCCGCGCTCGACGGCGGCGGCAGCTCCGATGGCGCGCCCGGCCTGCGCCCGCATTATTACAACAATTACTACGCCGCCTTCATCCGCGATCCCGACGGCAATCGCATCGAGGCGGTAACCTTCGTCGCTAAATAGCGGTTACAGCCGCTCCGCCGCGGCGGGCGCCATCTGCTTGGCGCCTTCCGGCACCGCCTCGGCCGCGCGCTGCAGCATCGGCAGCACGTCGGCGACCTTGTCCGCCACCAGCAGGTCGAAGCCCATATCGGCGCGGATGAATTCCAGTGTCCGCATATGGTCGAGCAGGGCGCAGAGCGGCTGCCAGAAGCCTTCGATATTGAGCGCCAGCACCGGCTTGCGGTGGCGGCCGAGTTGCACCCAGGTCAATTGCTCGACCAGCTCCTCCAGCGTGCCCACGCCGCCGGGCAGCGCCACGAAGGCGTCCGCCAGCTCGAACATCGTGCGTTTGCGATCATGCATGTCGCGGGTGACGATCAGGTCGCGCGCCGAGCGCTCGGCATGTTCGCGCCGCACCAGGAATTCCGGGATGATGCCGGTGACGGAGCCGCCGTGGCGGACGACCGCCTGGGCGAGCGTCCCCATCATGCCTTCGCCGCCGCCGCCATAGATCAGGCCAATGTCGTTCTTGGCGAGGATTTCGCCGAAATCGCGGGCGGCTTGCAGAAAAGCCGGGTCGGTGCCCGCGCTCGACCCGCAATAGACGCAGATTTTCCGGATTTTGCTCGGGTTTTCGATTCTGTTCATGGCCCTGGATGTGCGCTGCGACCTTGGCGGCGTCAAGACAGGCTGAGAAATCCCCAGTCGGGACGGCCGTTTATGCCTCGCCCCGGGGTGATTGTGGCCCGGAATCCTCCTATATGGAGGGCCGCGACGGCCGCCCCCGCGGCCCGCCGCTTCCGGAACCTGCATGAGCCCGCATCACCGTCACGACCATTCCTCCGGCCCGCCGCCGCCGGTTTCCGCCAGCCAGGGCGCGCTGTTGGCGACCGTCATCCATCTCTGGCCCTATATCTGGCCGTCCGACCGGCGCGACCTGAAATTGCGCGTGATCGGCGCCATGGTGATGTTGGTCGCCGCCAAGCTCGCCACCATCGCCGTGCCGTTCACCTACAAATGGGCGATCGACGGGCTTGCCGGTCATGGCTCGGCGCCGGTCGCGGCCTCGAATTGGCTGGCCTGGGCAGTGACCGCGCCCATCGTGATGACCATCGCCTATGGCGGCATGCGCATCGTGATGGCGCTGCTGCAGCAGATGCGCGACGGGCTGTTCGCCAAAGTCTCGATGCATGCGGTGCGCCGCCTCGCCTACCGCACCTTCGTGCACATGCACGAATTGTCGCTGCGCTTCCATCTCGAGCGCAAGACCGGCGGCTTGACCCGCGTGCTCGAACGCGGCCGCAACGCCATCGAGATCATCGTGCGCATGGTGATCCTGCAGCTCTCGCCTACCATCATCGAGGTGGCGCTGGTTTCCGCCGTGCTGCTCTGGCAGTTCGACTGGCGCTATGTGGCGGTGATCCTGGCCACCGTCACCGCCTATATGCTCTATACCTATCACGCCACCGAATGGCGCATCGGCATCCGCCGCAAGATGAACGACAGCGACACCGACGCCAATATCAAGGCGATCGACTCGCTGCTCAATTACGAGACGGTGAAATATTTCAGCGCCGAGGAGCGCGAGGCTTCGCGCTACGACCGCGCCATGGCGCGTTACGAGAAAGCCAGCGTGCAGGCCTATACCTCGCTGGCGGTGCTCAATGCCGGGCAGGCGGTGATCTTCACCATGGGGCTGGCCGCCACCATGGTCATGTGCGCCTTCGAGATCCGCGCCGGCACCAAGACGGTCGGCGACTTCGTGCTGGTCAACGCCATGATGATCCAGCTCTACCAGCCGCTCAATTTCATGGGCATGGTCTATCGCGAGATCAAGCAGGCGATCACCGATATCGAGTTCATGTTCGCGATTCTTTCGCGCGAGCCGGAGATCAAGGACGTGGCCGGGGCGCGGCCGCTGCAGGTCGCCAGCGGCACCGTCCGGTTCGAGAACGTCGCCTTCGCCTATGAGCCGGAGCGCCGCATCCTCAAAGGCATCAGCTTCGAGGTGCCGGCCGGCAAGACCGTGGCGGTGGTCGGTCCCTCCGGCGCCGGCAAGTCGACCATCTCGCGGCTGCTGTTCCGCTTCTACGATCTGTCGGGCGGGCGCATCCTCATCGACGGCCAGGATATCGCGCGGGTGACGCAGAAATCGCTGCGCGAGGCGATCGGCATGGTGCCGCAGGACACCGTGCTGTTCAACGACACCATCCGCTACAACATCCGCTACGGCCGCTGGGAGGCGAGCGACGCCGAGGTGGAGGAGGCGGCGCGGCTGGCGCAGATCGACACTTTCATCCGCCTGGCGCCGCTCGGCTACGAGGCCGAAGTCGGCGAGCGCGGCCTGAAACTGTCCGGCGGCGAGAAGCAGCGCGTCGCCATCGCCCGCACCATCCTCAAGGCCCCGCCGATCCTGGTGCTGGACGAAGCAACCTCGGCGCTCGACAGCCACACCGAGAAGGAAATCCAGGACGCGCTCGAGCGCGTCTCCACCGGCCGCACCACGCTGGTGATCGCGCACCGGCTCTCCACCATTGTCGGCGCCGACGAGATCATCGTGCTCGACCAGGGCGAGATCGTCGAGCGCGGTACCCATCACGCGCTGCTGGCGAAGAACGGGCTCTATGCCAGCATGTGGAACCGGCAGCGCGAAGCCGAGGAGGCGCGCGAGAAGCTCGCCCGCGCCGACGAAGAGGCCATCGCGCCCAACCGCAATCCGCCGGCGGTCGCCGACGAACTGGTTGTGCCGGCGGCGCGCGATCGTCGATGTGCCGGCGGACGCCGCGGAGTAAGGTTGGCCGCCATGTCGATTCTCAACTCCATCCGCTCCCAGATCGCCCCGATCACGCCGGAGGGCTATCCGTTCATCGGCGCCTTCGCGCTGCTGAGCCTCGTCCTGTTCTGGCTGTGGACGCCGCTCGGCTGGCTCGGCACCGTGGCGACGCTGTGGTGCGTCTATTTCTTCCGCGATCCGCCACGGGTGACGCCGGTGCGCGACGGGTTGGTGGTGGCGCCGGCCGACGGCCGCATCAGCCAGATCACCACGGCCGTGCCGCCGCACGAGCTCGGTCTCGGCGACACGCCGCTGCCGCGCGTCTCCATTTTCATGAGCGTGTTCGATTGCCATGTGAACCGCAGTCCGGTCGCCGGGCGCGTCGAAAAGATCGTCTACCAGCCGGGCAAATTCCTCAGCGCCGATCTCGATAAGGCGAGCGCCGACAACGAGCGCAATTCGCTGGTGATCGCCACGCCGACGGCGCGCATCGCCGTGGTGCAGATCGCCGGCCTGGTGGCGCGCCGCATCGTCTGTTTCGTGCGCGAGGGCCAGCCGGTGGGCGCCGGCGAACGCTTCGGCATGATCCGTTTCGGCTCGCGCCTCGACGTCTATCTGCCGGAACAGGCGGACGCCCTGGTGGCGGTCGGGCAGACCGCGCTCGCCGGCGAGACCGTGCTCGCCGATCTTGCCAGCACCGACGGCGGCCGCGCCTTCCGCAGCGGCTGATCGTTAACGCGCGGCCGCAACCGCCGCGGCCTGGCATGGCGCGCGGGCGGCGAAAGTCCTATATTGCCGGCCATGGTGTTTCAGCCCATCGATCCCTCGCAGCCGCGCCGCCGCCGGTTCAAGCCGATCCCGGTACGCACGCTGTTGCCCAACTTGATCACGTTGCTGGCGCTGTGCGCGGGGCTCACCGCCATCCGCGTCGCGGTCGAGCACAATATCCAACTGGCGCTGGCCGCCATCGTGCTGGCGGCGCTGCTCGACGGCATTGACGGCCGCGTGGCGCGCCTGCTCAAAGGGACCTCGCGTTTCGGCGCCGAGCTCGACAGCCTCGCCGACTTCGTCAATTTCGGCGTGGCGCCGGCGCTGATCCTGTATTTCTGGGGCCTGCACGAATTGAAATCGGCCGGCTGGATCGCCGCCATGGTGTTCGCCATCTGCGCCGGCCTGCGCCTCGCACGCTTTAATGTGATGATCGACGATCCGGACAAGCCGGCCTGGGCAGGCAATTTCTTCACCGGCATTCCGGCGCCGGCTGGCGCCATTACCGTGCTGCTGCCGATCTATCTCGATTTCCTCGGCCTGTCCGGCGGGCTGATCGTGGTGTGGGTCACCTTCCTCTACACGCTGACGATCGCCTTGTTGATGGTGTCGCGGCTGCCGGTGTTCTCCGGCAAGCGCGTGGGCAAGCGCGTACCGCCGGAAATGGTGCTGCCGGTCTTCGTGCTGGTCGTGGCATTCTTCGCGCTGTTGATCGCCTACCCTTGGGCGGTGCTCACCATCGGCACGCTCGCCTATCTCGCCTGCCTGCCGATCGGTGCCTGGTCCTATCGCAAATATCAGCGCAAGGACCTGGCCGCCGCCGCCGCGGTCGTCACGCCGGCGCCGGCGGCTTCGTTTGCCCCTGGGCATGCGGCGGACGACGGCGACGATAAACGGCCGGCGCGGCTGAACTGAACCGCGGCGGACCCGGTCGCATCATGCCGCCTGCATCCCGCGTCCTGGCTCCGGCCGAGCACCATGGCCGCAAGGCCTCCGACACCGTGATCCTCGATTATGCCCAGCGCAGTGCGTCCAGGGTGACGGTCTCGGGCGTCAAGGGTGGCCCCTACGAGATTGCGCTGGCCGAACCGCGCCGGCTTGTCACCGACGACCTCATCGAATTGGACGACGGCACCCTCATCGAAGTGGTGGCGGCGCCCGAGCCGCTCATCGAGGCGCGCGCCGCCGATCTCGCTGCGCTAGCGCGGCTGGCCTGGCAGCTCGGCGACCGCCACGTGCCGGTGCAGGTGCTGGCGAACCGCATCCGCGTGCGGCGCGAAGCCGGCGTCGAAGCGCTGCTCGCCGCGCTCGGCGTCAAGGTGACGACGATCGAGGCGCCGTTCGATCCGGAAGGCGGCGCCTATGCGCTATCGCATGCGCACGAACATCACGATCATGGGCACGCGCATGACCATGGCCACCATCACCACGATCACTAGAGCGCTTCTGTTTCAGATTAAATCGCGACTCGGCACGGCCTTCACCTCTCCCCCCCCAGGGGAGAGGGAGCGCGCCGCGCTTGCTGCACCGCTTCAATCTAGGTCAATCACGCTCTAGCGCATGATCCCGAAAAAGCCTGTCCCCGACCCGATCGGGGACGGGAACCGGTTTTCGGAAAAATTCATGCGCCAGAAGCGTTGCGGTAGCCCTGCGTGCCGAACGGGTAGCCCGGCATGATGTCGTAGGGGTGCCGCCAGCCGGGCAGCGCCTGCATGCGCTGGAGCCAGACGCCGATCGCCGGATGCTCCTTGGCGATATCGAAGCCGAATTCCTCCGCCGGGTAGTAGAGATAGCCGACCATCGAAATATCGGCGATGGTCGGCTTGTCGCTGACCAGGAATTGCCGCCCGGTCAATCGCTTGTTGACGATGGCGAGCGCGGCGTCGATGCGGCCCTTCATGAAGGCAAAGACTGCGGGGTCGGGCTGCTTCGGTGCGAAATTCTTCAGGAACCGGTAGGGCCCGAGAAAGCCGTTGACCTTCTGGTTGTCGAAGATGATCCAGCGCAGCGCTTCCAGTTCCTCGTCCTCGCCCTGCGGTTTGAACTGGCCGCTGCGGTTGGCGAGATAAGTGAGGATCACGCCCGACTGCGAGAGCTTTTTCTGGCCGTGCACGAGCACCGGCGCTTCGCCCATTTCGTTGATCGTCTCGCGAAACTCCGGCGTGCGCTGCGGCGCGCTGCCGAAGAAGTCGTACCAGATCGGCTCCCAGTCGGCGCCGATCAGTTCGAGCATCAGCGCGGCGCGGTAGGCATTGCCGGACTGCGCGAAGCAATAAAGCTGGTATTCGGACATTCGCTTACAGTGGCCTCACTTCATGGTGGGGATGACGAATTCGGCGCCCGACTTGATGCCGGAGGGCCAACGCGAGGTGATGGTCTTGGTCTTGGTGTAGAAGCGGATCGAATCCGGTCCGTGCTGGTTGAGATCGCCGAAGCCGGACCGCTTCCAGCCGCCGAAGGTGTAATAGGCGAGCGGTACGGGAATGGCGAAATTAACGCCGACCATGCCGACATTGACGCGCTGGGTGAAGTCGCGGGCGGCATCGCCGTCGCGGGTGAAAATGGCGACGCCGTTGCCGTATTCATGGTCGGACGGCAACCGCACCGCTTCCTCGTAATCCTTGGCGCGCACCACCGAGAGCACCGGCCCGAAAATTTCCTCCTTGTAGATGGTCATGTCGGGCTTGACCTCGTCGAACAGGCAGCCGCCGATGAAATTGCCGTGCTCGTAGCCCTGCAGCTTGAAGCCGCGGCCGTCGACCACCAGCTTGGCGCCTTCCTTGACGCCGGTGTCGATATAGCCGCGCACCTTGTCGAGCAATTGCCGCGTAACCATCGGGCCGTAATCGGCCTTGTCGTCGGTCGAGGGCCCGATCTTCAGGCTCTCCACGCGCGGGATCAGCTTCTCGAGCAGGATGTCGGCGGTCTTCTTGCCGACCGGCACCGCTACCGAGATTGCCATGCAGCGCTCGCCGGCCGAGCCATAGCCGGCGCCGATCAGTGCATCGACCGCCTGGTCCATGTCGGCATCGGGCATCACGATCATGTGGTTCTTGGCGCCGCCGAAGCACTGCACGCGTTTGCCGTTGGCGGTGCCGGTCGAATAGATGTACTCGGCGATCGCCGAGGAGCCGACAAAGCCGATCGCCTTGACGCGGCTGTCGTTAAGCAGCGTGTCGACGGCTTCCTTGTCGCCATTGACGACATTGAGGATGCCCGGCGGCAGGCCGGCTTCCAGGAACAGTTCGGCAATGCGCATCGGCACCGACGGATCGCGCTCCGACGGCTTGAGGATGAAGGCATTGCCGCAGGCGATCGCCGGCGCGCATTTCCACAACGGGATCATGGCCGGAAAATTGAACGGCGTGATGCCGGCGACCACGCCGAGCGGCTGGCGGATCGAATAGAGGTCGATGCCGGGGCCGGCGCCCTCGGTGTATTCGCCCTTGAGCAGATGGGGGATACCGCAGGCGAATTCGACCACCTCGACGCCGCGCTGAATGTCGCCGCGCGCGTCGCTCACCACCTTGCCGTGCTCGGAGGACAGGAGCTTGGCGAGGTTCTCGAAATCCTTCTGCACCAGGTCGAGGAATTTGAACATCACCCGCGCACGCCGCTGCGGATTGGTCGCCGCCCAGCCGGTCTGCGCGGCCTCCGCATTGGCGATGGCGTGCTCGACCTCCGAATGCTTGGCCAGCGCAACCTTGGCCTGCACCTCGCCGGTATTGGGGTTGAAAATGTCGCCGAAGCGTCCGGACAGGCCTTTGACTTCCTTGCCGCCGACGAAATGGCCGATCTCACGCATGGCATTGTCCTCCGATTTTCATGGTCCGCGCCCGGACGAGACGGGTTTGCCGGTCATTTCAGGCCATTCTGACAGCATTTGTCACGTTGGTTTTGGCCGTCCCGGACACGTCGGCGCGGATTTTCCTTCACCTTCGGTTAGGCTTTACCCCTCCTTAACAGCGCGCGTCTAGGGTAACCGGTGCCGGCTTTGGCATGGGTGGCCGGGCGTTTGGTGCGCGTTGGTGGGGTAGTTCATGGATATCGCAACGAGTCTCGGCTTGGTGGCGGGCGTCGGCGTCGTCTCCCTGGTGATCATGATGGGCGGCGACCTGCACATGTTCGTCAGCGAGCATGCGTTCATCGTAATTTTCGGTGGCTCCTTCGCCGCCACCCTGATCCGCTTCCCGCTCGCCTCTATCATGCACGGCCTGCCGCTCGGCGCGAAATTCGCGTTTTCGCTGCGGCGGATGAGCCAGCGCGAACTGGTCGACGAACTCGCCGGGCTCGCCGACGTCGCCCGCAAGCAGGGTCCCGTCGGCCTGGAAAAGGTCGAACTCGACGACCCCTTTCTGGCCAAGGGAATCCGCTTCGTCGCCGACGGCTACGACTCCAATTTCATCCGCGACAACCTCGAGCGCGACCGCGACAACTTCCTCACCCATCTCGACGAAGGGCAGAAAATCTATCGCGCGGTCGGCGACTGCGCGCCGGCCTTCGGCATGATCGGTACGCTGATCGGCATGGTGCAGATGTTCGCCAATATGACCGATCCCTCCAAGCTCGGTCCGTTCATGGCCGGCGCGCTGCTTGCCACTTTCTATGGTGCCGCGCTGGCGAATTTGTTCTGCCTGCCGATCGCCGACAAGTTGCATCTCAAGCTTGTCGACGAGGAGACCAACCGCACCTTGATGATCGACGGCATCCTGATGATCCGCGAGGCCAAGAGCGCGACCTTGGTGCGCGAGATGCTGCTCGCCTATTTGCCGGAGAAGCACCGCCACAGCGACGGCGAAAACGAAAAAGAAGAGAAAGGGGCCGAGTCGGTGGCCGCCTGAGGCGGCATCGGATCGCGCGATAGCCCATGGCCAGACGCAAGGAAGCAGCACACGGCGGTCACGGCTGGTTCGTGACCTTCGCCGATCTGATGGGGCTTCTGGTCAGCTTCTTCGTGATGCTGGTCGCCTTCTCCACCCAGGACCAGGCCAAGCTGCAGGTCGTCGCCGGATCCATGCGCGACGCCTTCGGCGTGCAGGACCGCGTGCGCTATTCCGGCATCATCGAAATCCCCGGCCTGCCGACCCGGCCCAAGCTCAAGAACGCCGCCCATATCGATCCCGCCGACGCGTCCGCCACGCCGTCGCCCAACGAGCACGACCACCAGCGCACCTATGGCGCGCGCTTCAAGGAAGACCGCAAATTCGCGCTGGCCACCGCCTCGCTGCGGCAGGCCTTGCAGGACATGCCGGAGATCACGGAAGCCTCCAAGCACATCATGCTGGAGGAGACCAAGCAGGGTCTCAATATCGAGATCGTCGACCAGGACGGCCGCTCGATGTTTCCGGACGGCGGCAAGGAGCCCTATGAGCGCACCCGCCTGCTGATCCAGAAGCTGGCGCCGGCGCTCAAGGCGATGCCGTTCCGGGTCTCGATCACCGGCCATACCGCCTCCAGCAAGGTGCCGCCGAAGCCGGGCTACGGGCCCTGGGAACTGTCCGCCGACCGGGCCAACAGCGTGCGCGAGATCCTGGCCGGGGAGGGCCTGCCGTCCGGCCATGTGTTCATGGTGGCCGGCAAGGCCGATACCGACCCGCTATTTCCGGACAACCCCTATTTGTCGCCAAATCGGCGGGTCACCATCACTTTGATGCGGGAAGCGCCCCCGCTTCCCCCTGATTTTACCCCCTGACATCGTCTATGATCGCCGCTGGGGCGGATTGATCCCGGTCATTTCGCCACGGAGAAATCCCGGTATTCTCCCCACCCCTGCGGTGTTATAAGCCGCGCCCTTGGATGCCCGGGCTAAAGTCGAAGCAGGCGCGATGAGTGATGGAGTGAACGCGGGCCCGGCCTCCGCCGAACCCACTGCCGCAAACGGTCACGGCGAGGCGCCGCCGAGTTTCGTGGCCTTGGCGCTGGGCAGTGTCGGCGTGGTCTATGGCGATATCGGCACCAGCCCGCTCTACGCCTTCCGCGAGGCGGCGATCGCGGCGAGCGATAACCATGCGGTCACCCGCGGCATCGTGCTCGGCGTGCTGTCGCTGATCCTGTGGGCGCTGATCATCACGGTGACCGCCAAATACGTGCTCATCCTGCTGCGCGCCGACAATAACGGGGAGGGCGGCACGCTCTCGCTGACGGCGCTGGCCAGCCGCGCGCTGGGCCGCCGTACCGCCTTCGTCTTCATCGTCGGCATCATCGGCGCGTCCATGTTCCTAGGCGAACTCGGTGATCACCCCGGCCATTTCGGTGCTCTCGGCGGTCGAAGGCCTCAAGCTCGCCAGCCCCGCCTTCAGCGAATATGTGGCGCCGCTCACCGTCATCATCCTGATCGCCCTGTTCGCCGCGCAGAGCCGCGGCACCGCCAAGGTGGCGGCGATGTTCGGACCCATCATGGTGGTCTGGTTCGTCTCGATCGCGATCGCCGGCATCCTGCACATCCACGACGATCCGCATGTGCTCATCGCCATCAATCCCTGGTATGGCATCGACTTCCTGCTCACCCATGGCGGCATTGGCCTGGTCACGCTCGGCGCCGTGTTCCTGGCGGTGACCGGCGGCGAGGCGCTCTATGCCGATCTCGGCCATTTCGGCCGCAAGCCGATCCAGACCGCCTGGCTCTGCCTGGTGTTGCCGGCGCTGCTGCTCAATTATTTCGGCCAAGGCGCCAGCGTGCTGGCCAATCCGGCGGCCATCGAAAATCCGTTCTACCGGCTGGTGCCCGACACTTTCCTGATGCCGATGATCGTGCTCGCCACGGCGGCGACGGTGATCGCCAGCCAGGCGGTGATCACCGGCGCCTATTCCCTGGTGCACCAGGCGATCCAGCTCGGCTTGTTGCCGCGGCTCGCCATCCTGCACACCTCGGCCTCGCATGCCGGCCAGATCTATATTCCGCGCGTGACCATATCGCTGCTGGTCGGCGTGTTGCTGCTGGTCGGCCTGTTCCGCACCTCCAGCGCGCTCGCCTCCGCCTACGGCATCGCCGTGGCGACCACGATGGTGGTGGACGGGTTGCTCGCCTTCATCGTCATCTGGAAGCTGTGGAAATGGCCGATGTGGAAGGCGCTGGCGCTGATCACGCCCTTCGTGATCGTCGACGTGACCTTCTTCTCCGCCAATTTCCTCAAGCTGTTCGAAGGCGCCTGGGCGCCGATCCTGTTCGGCGCCACGCTGGTGCTGATCATCCTCACCTGGCGGCGCGGCACCGCGCTGCTCACCAACAAGACCCGGCGCACCGAGGTGCCGCTCGACACCCTGTTCCGCAGCCTGGAGAAGAAGCCGCCGCATTTCGTGCCGGGCACCGCGGTGTTCCTCACCAGCGATCCGGAATTCTCGCCCACCGCGCTGTTGCACAACCTCAAGCACAACAAGGTGCTGCACGAGAACAACGTGATCCTCACCATCGTCACCGCCGATACGCCGCGCGTGCCCGAGGAGGATCGCGTCAAGATGACGCCGCTGTCGCCGCATTTCACCCGCGTCACGCTGAAATTCGGCTACATGGAGCAGCCCAACGTGCCCAAGGCGCTGGCGATTGCGCGCAAGCTCGGCTGGCAGTTCGACATCATGTCGACGTCGTTCTTCCTGTCGCGGCGCTCGCTCAAGCCGTCGCCGCAATCGGGCATGCCCTCCTGGCAGGACCATCTGTATATCGCGCTGGCGCGCTCGGCGAGCGATGCCACCGACTTCTTCCAGATCCCCACGGGCCGTGTCGTGGAAGTCGGCACGCAAGTGGCGGTGTAAAAGTGTCAACGTCCGCCCGCCAAGACATTCAAATAACTATTTGATAAATCTATAGAAACTGTCGAATTCGATCTGCGCTTTGCGCATGGCTCAAGGCGCGGCCTTGCGTGAATGGTGCTGCTTAAAGTCCCGGCCTGGGTTTATATCCGCGTCCCTGTTTTGCATTGCAACAAACCCAGGCCATCCTCCCATGTCCCATAGCATTGCCGCCGACACTGGCGGGGCGATCGCTGCCGCCAATGGCGGCGCTCATCCCACCGGCAATTTCTGGGCGCTGACGCTCGGCAGCATCGGCGTCGTCTACGGCGATATCGGCACCAGCCCGCTCTACGCCATGCGCGAGTTGGTGCTGGCGGCGGTCGGTCCCCATGCGCCGGCGAGCCACGCGGTGGTGCTCGGCATCTTGTCGTTGATCATCTGGGCGCTGTTCCTGGTGGTCACCGCCAAATACGTGCTCATCCTGCTGCGCGCCGACAACAACGGCGAAGGCGGCACGTTGGCGCTGATGGCGCTCGCCTCGCGCGCGTTGCGCGGTGGCGGGTTGGTGATCCTGCTCGGCGTCATCAGCGGCGCGCTGTTCTATGGCGACGCCATCATCACGCCGGCGTTGTCGGTGCTCTCGGCGGTCGAAGGCCTCAAGGTGACGACGCCCGCCTTCGACGAATTCGTGGTGCCGATCACGGTGGTGATCCTGGTCTCTCTGTTCATGGTGCAGTCGCACGGCACAGCCAAGGTGGCGGCGTTCTTCGGTCCGATCACGCTGGTCTGGTTTGCCGCCATCGCCGCCGCCGGCCTCTGGCATATCGCCGGCAACCCGAGCGTGCTCTACGCCTTCAATCCCTGGCACGGCGTGCACTTCCTCATTCATCACGGCATCGTGGCGCTGTTCACGCTCGGTGCCGTGTTCCTGGTGGTGACCGGGTCGGAGGCGCTCTATGCCGATCTCGGCCATTTCGGCCGTGGCCCGATCCGCTTTGCCTGGCTGACGGTGGTGCTGCCGGCGCTCATCATCAATTATCTCGGGCAGGGCGCGCTGGTGCTCGCCAATCCCAAGGCGATCGACAATCCGTTCTTCCTGCTGTTTCCGCATTGGGCGCTGCTGCCGATGGTGCTGCTCGCCACCGCCGCCACCGTGATCGCCAGCCAGGCGGTGATCACCGGCGCCTATTCGCTCACCCGTCAGGCGATCCAGCTCGGCCTGTTGCCGCGGCTGGAAATCCGCCACACCTCGGAATCGCTGTTCGGACAGATCTACATGCCGCGGGTCAATACGCTGCTGCTGGTCGGCGTGCTGCTGCTGGTGGCGCTGTTCCGCTCGTCGAGCGCGCTCGCTTCCGCCTATGGCATTGCCGTCACCGGCACCATGGTGGTCACCGCCTTGATGGCCTTCATCGTGATCTGGCGGGTCTGGCGCTGGCGGCCATGGGCGGCGGCGGCGCTGATCGCGCCGTTCCTGTTCATCGATCTCAGCTTCCTTACCGCCAACATGCTCAAGATCGTCGAGGGCGGCTGGGTGCCGCTGGCGCTCGGCGGCGTGGTCATGACCGTGATGTATACGTGGCGCCGCGGCACGCGCATCCTGCTGCAGAAGACGCGCAAGCTGGAAACGCCGCTCGAAGGCCTGGTCGCCAATCTGGAGAAGAAGCTGCCGCCGATCGTGCCCGGCACCGCGGTGTTCCTTACCAGCGATCCGGAATTCGCGCCGACCGCGCTGATGCACAGCCTCAAGCACTACAAGGTGCTGCATGAGAAGAACGTAATTCTCACCATCGTCACTGCCGATACGCCGCGCGTGCCGGAGGAGGAGCGGGTCAAGATGACGCCGCTGTCGCCGCATTTCGCGCGCGTGACCTTGCATTTCGGCTTCATGGAGACGCCGAACGTGCCCAAGGCGCTGGCGATCGCGCGCAAGCTCGGCTGGCAGTTCGACATCATGTCGACCTCGTTCTTCCTGTCGCGCCGTTCGCTCAAACCGGCGGCCAAGTCCGACATGCCGCAGTGGCAGGACCACTTGTTCATCGGCCTCACCCGGGCCGCCAACGACGCCACCAATTATTTCCAGATCCCGACCGGGCGGGTGGTGGAAGTGGGAACCCAGGTGGCGGTGTAATGTAAAAAGCCTGGTGCAAGCCGCGTCGTTTCCGGCTAAAGAACGGCCGTTCACGGAGAGGGATCATGGCCGACGACATGGCGCGCGCCGACGAAGTACAAAATCTTTCACCCGACGAGGTCGCGGCGGGTGTGAGCGCCGGGCGCATGTTGCTCGTCGATGTGCGCGAGCCGAATGAGACCATGGTGGAGAGCTATCCGGAAGCGGTGATCGTGCCGCTGTCGTGCTTCGATCCCAGCCGCCATTCCCGACCCGCAAGGCAAGCAGGTGGTGTTTGCCTGTCGCTCCGGGCGGCGTTCGGTGACCGCCTCGCTCGCGGCGCAGGACGCCGGCTTCCCCTACACGTCGCATCTCGCCGGCGGCATCCTCGCCTGGAAGGCGGCCGGCCTGCCGACCAAGCCGGGAAGCTGAGTCCGTTCACGCCGCCGGCTTCTTGTCGTCTTCCGGCCGCCAGCGGCGGTGCTGCCACAGCCACTGCTCGGGGTTCTCGCGGATCCAGCCCTCGATCACGCTCATGATGATCTGCATGGTGGCGGCGATGTCGACCTTGCCCTCGGCATCGCGTGCCGGCGCGATCGCCTCGGTGATGTCGCCGCGATAGCGGTGGCCGGGCAGGCGGATCAGACGCACGCCGTGGATCGGGCAGTCGAAATGGCGGGCCAGCCGCGCCAACAGCGGATTGGCGCGGGTCGACCGACCGAAGAAGGTGACCGGCACGCCGCGCACGTAATACTGATCGACCAGCATGCCGACATGGGTGCCGCGCTCCAGCGCTTCGGCGAGCTTGAGCGGCGCATCGAGCCCGGTCGGGATCAGCCGGCCCATGAGGGCGGAGCGGGTTCCGGTGATCCAGCGGTCGAGCGCCTTGATGTTGGGCCCGCGGTAAAGCACCGCGCTGTCGACGCCGTCGGCCGCCGCCGAGATCGCCGGCAGCTCCCAATTGCCGAGATGGGCGGCGAACACCAGTGTGGGCTTGCCGCCCTCGGCCACACGGCGGTAGCGCTCCAGGTTCTCCGCCGAGATGTCGAAGCGGCCGGGATGTTCCGGCGATTGGTAGTCCCACAGCCGGTCGAGATGGGCGAATTCGGCGCCCATGCGACCGAGATTGTCCCAGGTGCCGCGCAGGATGGTCTCGATCTCGGCGGCGGATTTTTCCGGAAAGGCGGCGGTGAGTTGCGCGCGCGCGATCGCGTTCTCGCGCAGCAGCGGGCCGACCTTGCGCATCGTCCAGCCGGCGATATCGGCCATGCGGTCGGGATCGGTGAGCCGCAAGAGCTTGATGACGCCGACGGCGAGCGCGCCGAGAACGGCGTCGCCGGCGCGCTTTGCGCTGCGGCGCCACCCGATGGTCCGCCGGCTGGCCATCAGAACAGCACGATGACTTTGCCGAACACCTGCCGGCTTTCGATGCGCGCCAGGCCCTTGTCGAAATCGCCGAGCGCGAACTCGCTGTCGATGATCGGCGCCATGCCGGCGGCGATCTTGGACAGGCTGTCGCGGATATTGCGCAGCGAGCAGCCGAACGAGCCGAGGATCTTGTACTGCTGCTGGAACAATTGCATCAGGTTGATGGTCACGGTCGGCCCCGCTGTCGAACCGCAGGTGACGAGGCGGCCGCCGCGCTTGAGCACCAGCAGCGAGCCGTTGAAGCCCTCGCCGCCGACATGCTCGAACACCACGTCGACGCCCTTCTTGGCGGTGAGCTTGCGGGTGACGCCCTCGAAGCGCTGGGTCTTGTAATTGATGACGTGATCGGCGCCGATCGCCTTGGCCTTTTCCGCCTTGGCGTCGTCGCCGACGGTGGTGATGACGGTGCAGCCCAAGGCTTTCGCCATCTTGATCGCCACCGAGCCGATGCCGGAGCCGCCGGCATGCACCAGGATGGTTTCGCCCGGTTTGAGCTTGGCATTGTCGAACAGCATGTGCTCGACGGTGCCGAAGGCGATGGGCGCGCAGGCCGCGTCGCGCAGCGACACGCCGTCCGGCACGCGCACCAGCAGGCGCGCCGGCATATTGACCAGATCGCGGGCAAAGCCGTCGATATGGAAACCCATGATGCCGCCGACATTCTCGCACAGATTGTCGCGGCCTTCGCGGCAGGCGGCGCAGACGCCGCAGGTGCGGGCGCCATACATCACCACTTTGTCGCCCGGCTTGAAGCCGGCGACGCCGGCACCGACCGCGGCGATCTCGCCGGAGGCTTCCGCGCCCACCACCAGCGGCAATTGCCGCTTGGCGAAGGCCATGCCGCGAAAGCCCCAGAGATCGAGATGATTGAGCGCGACCGCCTTGATCGCGACCTGCACCTCGCCGTCACCGGGCGGCGGCGGGTCGGGTCGGTCGACCAACTCTAGTTTGCGGTCGGCAACTAATTGAAGGGCGCGCATGACGAGGTTTTACTCACCCGTTCGTCCCCGCGAAAGCGGGGACCCAGGCTATGGTGTTACTGGATTCCCGCTTGCGCGGGAATGAACGGAGTGGGGGGCTGCGCACGCAGGATCACGATCGACGGCGAGCCGTTCAAGCTGGCTCGCGCCCCATCACCAGCGAGACGTTCTGCCCGCCGAAGCCGAAGGAGTTGGAGATCACGTGGCGTACCGTGGCGTCGCGCGCCGTATTGGGCACCACGTCGAGCGGGATATCGGGATCGGGCACCGCGTAATTGATGGTGGGCGGGATGCGCTGATGCGCAAGCGTCAGCAGCGAGAACACCGCCTCGACCGCGCCGGCCGCCGACAGCGTGTGGCCGACCATGGATTTGTTCGACGAGATCGGAATGCCCTTCATGCGCTCGCCGAACACCTTCGACAGGCCGACATATTCCATCTTGTCGTTTTCCGGCGTGCTGGTGCCGTGGGCATTGACGTAGTCGATATCCTCGGGGGTGAGGCCGGCGTCGTTGATCGCATTGACGACGCAGCCGACGATCGGCTTGCCGTCGGGGCTCGAGCGGGTGCGATGGAAAGCGTCCGCCATCTCGCCGCAGCCTTCCAGCACGCCGAGGATGCGGGCGCCGCGTGCCTTGGCGGATTGGTAGCTTTCCAGCACCAGCGCGCCGGCGCCTTCCGCCATGACGAAGCCGTCGCGGTTCTTGGAGAAGGGCTTGGCCGCGCCTTGCGGATTGTCGTTGCTGCCGGTCGACAGCGCCGAGAGCAGCGAGAAGCGGATCAGCGCTTCCTGGCTGATCGAGCCATCGGCACCGACGCAGAGCGCGGCATCGGTTTCGCCACGGCGGATCGCCTCGACGCCGAGCTGGACGGCGGTGGCGCCGGAGGCGCAGGCGGTCGACAGCGAGATCGGCGAGCCCTTGGTGCCGAACAGATCGGCCAGACGATCGGCCACCGAGCCGAGCATGAACCGGTCGTGATAGGCGGGCAGGCCGGCGCAGGCGCGCAGGATGTCGTTATAGGTGACCTTGTCATTGGCGCCGCTGCGGCCGGCGACCTCGATGCGCTGCGGCCATTCCACCTCGATCGGCGGCACCGCCAGAAACAGCGGGCCGGGAAAATCGCCTTTGCCGCCGATGCCGGATTCGCTGATCGCTTCCTCGACCGCGAGCTTGGCGAAGTTTTCGGTGAGCGCGGCGGTCGATTCCTCCGCCGGCAGATATTCGATGGTGCCGGCAATGCGCGTGCGCAGGCCCTCGGTCGGAAAGCGGTTGATGGCGTGGATGCCGGATTCGCCCGCGGTGAGCCTTTTCCAGTTCTCCGTCTTGCCGACGCCGAGCGAGGTGATCACGCCGAGCCCGGTGACGACCACGATCGGCCGGCCTTTTTTGTCCGTCGGTGCAGGCATCGTTGCAGTCTCCCTGTCAGTCGACCCGCTCGACCAGCGCCAGGGCTTCGCCCCGCCAATGGCCGACGCCGGTCACCAGGACCTGGCTCAAATCCTCGGACATCGGCTGCTCCAGCCCGCTTGTATCGCAGGGCGGATACAGCCTGCCATGGCCGAGCGCGACCACCGCAAGCGCCAGATTGACGATGAATTGCGGCTCCGCCCCATGACCGACATAGGAACCGGTGGCGCGCACGGCAAGGTCGGGATGCGCCGTCAGAAAGGCGCGTTCCTCGGCCGTCGCCGGCTCGACGCCGGTGGCGCCGGAGAGCACCGCGGCGTGGCCGCTGCTGATCTTGTCCTTGACCTTGTCCCACAGCGAGACCAGCGCCTCGGTGATCGCGCCGCTGGCGCGCCGGCTGCGCTCGGAGATCACCGTGGTCAGCTTGGCCAGCGGCTTGGCGCCGCGCGCCTCGGCATAGTCGCGGCCTTCGAGCACCAGAAAGGCGCCGAGCGAACCGACCGCGACGCCGGGCATGCGCATGGCGTTCCCAGACCGGCGCAAAGCGGTCTTTCAAGGCGTAGCCGCCGAATTCGAACAGCATCAGCAGGTCGGGCCGCTCGCCATTGTAGGAGCCGCCGACCAGCGCGATGTCGCTCTGCCCGGAGGCGATGCGCGCGAGCGCCACCCGCGCGGCGTCGACGCCGGAGGATTCCTCGCCCATGAAGGTGCGCGAGGAGCCGGTGACGCCATGCACGATCGAGATATTGCCGGCGAGCAGATTGGATAGCTGCGCCAGGAACAGCGTGGGGCGCAGATCGCCCATCAGCCGTTCGTTGAGGAAGGCGCCCGGGTTTTCCGCCTGCGGCAGGCCGCTGAGGATCGCGGTGTCGACGGCGAGATCGCGCTCGCCGCCGCCGGCGGCCACGATCATGTCCATGTGCGAGAGGATGTCGGTCTTGCCCTTGACGCCGGCGCTGTCGAGCGCGAGGCCGGCGGCATAGGTGCCGATGCGCTGCCAGGCTTCCATCTGGCGCTGGTCGCCCTTCTTGGGGATCTGCGCGTCGAAACTGATCGGCGCCAGCGGATGCACGACGTAGGGCGCGAAGGTCGTCGTATCGGCGCCCGGCTGCCCGGCCATCAGCTTCTGCCAATGCGCCTCGGGTCCTTCGCCCAGGCAGGAGACGATGCCGATGCCGGTGATCCAGACTTCCCGCGTGCCCTCAGCCATCGACGGGCACCTCGCTCGGATAGCCGATCTGCGTGCCCCAGGCCTGCATCATCATTTTCATCTCGTCGTTGGGGAAATCGAGCACGCGGAAGGTGATGGTGGCGTCGCAGACCGGCTCGCCATCGACGCGGATGTTCGCCTTGGTCACCGCATAGCCGGAGCCTTCGTGCTCGAGTATTCCGGTGACGTTGAGGACTTGGGTCGGTTTGACGAAATTGCGCAGTTTGGCTTCCTTGACCGCCACCAGAAACGGCATGCGCTCGAAACGGTTGAGCGCCACGACCAGCCAGCCGGCGGTCTGCGCCATGGTCTCGATCAGCAGCACGCCGGGCATCAACGGGAAGCCGGGGAAGTGACCCTGGAAAATCGTGCTTTCGGCCGGGACCGTGGCTTCACTGGTGATCTTGCGGCCAGGGAGATCGATCTCGACGATCCGGTCGATCAGCTGGAAATACTCAAGACGCATCGGCCTGCCGCGGTTAGGCCCCCTTGGCAGCGACGAGTTCGTCGATGCGGGCGCTGAGATTTTCGAAGCACGAAATACTGGTCGGTGGTCGCCTTGCCGTCGTTGACTTCCTGGGTCCACTGCTCCAGCGGCAGCTTGATGCCGAACGCCTTGTCGATGGCAAAGGCGATATCGAGGAAGTCGAGGCTGTCGATGCCAAGATCGTTGATGGCGTGGCTCTCCGGCTTGATGGTGTCACGCGGAATATCGCAGGTTTCCGCGATAATATCGGCGATGGTGTCGAACGTCGTGGACATCGATAACTCTCTGATTGCTATGGAGTTCTGGCAAGTCGACGGCCCACGCGCCCCGGCCCTCGCGCGACAGCCCCCCGGCCAGGCCCTGAATGGCAAGCGGTTGGCAGCCCGTATAGCGAAGGGTGGGGCTAAGTTCAATGGCGACGGGCCTGAACGAGCAAACCTCGGCTAACGGCTTTGCCCTGTATCCTGGGCACCCTCGGAGCGGGGCGGGAACCAGCGTTCCTTGCTGTACTCGACCGGGGTGCAACCGCGCCGCCCCGAGAGCACGCAATCCTGGTTTCGGCGCATCTGCGCCATGGTGTCGGCAAGCCAGAGACCGGCGCCGATCAGCGCCACTACGAAGAGGAAGGCGAGCGTATTGACGATCATGCGGTGCCGGTAGTCGTCGCCCTCGCTCCGCTCGTATTTGGCGAGGTCGGCAAGCGGCGGCGCGGCCGGTAGACCGGCGCGCGCGCGGCGGAAGTTCAGGACCCGCCGCTCCGGGTCTGTGGATGGCGATTGTTCGCTGGCCATGACGCGAGTTTACCATGACGGGAATGGCGGTTCGATGGCTGTGGGCGAGGGCCCGAAGGGGCAGCCAGGAGCGTCTGCCGCGGCGCATCATGGCGAGACGCGATCAGCGGATTTCGCTGCGAATCCGGACGATTCCTTGGCAAGCTCCTGGCAAGGCGCGGCCTTCACGCCGCATCGCGCCCGGAGGGCGTTTGGCCTCCCGGCCGGACTTGTTCTTTCGGCCGGGATTACTCATAAGAGCGCGGATTGGCCTTTCATCGGGTGCAGGCCCCCGAGTCTAATCGCGACTGCGGCGCGTCAAGCCGTGGCGGGTGAGAGGTTGCTGGTTCCTTCGTTGGTGCCGAAGGGACTTTGGTGGGGGATTGGGATCGGGCTTGTTTCAATCCATAACTGCGATTGGTAATTTTGCCGTGCTCGATTTGTCCGGGCTTGCCAAAATTACCTCACTGCTGGTGCTGCCCTTCGCGCACGAGGATCTCGCGATCATCCTCGGCGGCTATATCATTGTGAACAAGCTGATGCCGGTGGCCTTGGTGGCGCTGAGCATCTATGGCGGCATGGTCGCCAGCGATGTCGCGCTCTACGGCATTGGCGCCGCGGCGCGCCGGCTGCCCTGGCTCAAGAGCATCGCCGTCGACGGGCGCGTGCGCCGATTCTCCGAAACGCTGAAGCGCAATGTGTTCGGCCTGGTGGCGCTATGCCGGGTGGTGCCGGGCGTGGTGTTCGTCGCTTTCATCGCCTGCGGCTGGATGCGCGTGTCGTTTGCCCGTTTCACCATCGCCAGCCTGTTGGTGTCGGCGGTCTACCTGCCGTTGATGCTCTATCTCGTCATCACCTTCGGCGATGCGCTCGATAATCATATCGGCGTCTGGGCCTGGCCGATGGTGTTCGTCGCCATCGCCGCGTCCAGCTATATGCGCAAGCGGGTGTTCGCATTCCGCGACGGCGGAGCGCCGGCTGAGGGCGGCGAAACGATGCTGCCGGCGTCTTGCTTCGGCATGCCGCCGTTGGCGCTCGCCGACCGCAAGGTGGCGGCGGCCGAGCGCATTCCGCCGTTTCTGTTTTATCTGCCGCTGGCGCTCAACTGGATCGGGCTGGGGCTGCGCCATCGCTCGCTGACGCTGCCGACCGCAGCCAACCCGTCGATCTTCACCGGCGGCATGTGGGGCGAAACCAAGAGCTCCTATTTCGGCGACGTTGGCGTCGGCGAGCGCCGCTGGATCGCCGATTATGTTCTGGTCGAGCGCCATGCCGATGCCGTGGCGGACGACCTCGCCAAGGCCAGTTGCGCGGCTGCCGACGCCGGGCTCGATTATCCCCTCATCGCCAAGCCCGATATCGGCTGGCACGGACACGGCGTGCGCCGCATCGACAACGATGCCGAGCTTGCGCGCTATATCGCCCAGTTTCCCCAATCCTCCACGCTCATGTTGCAGCGCTACGTGCCGCATGCCGGCGAGGCGGCGGTGCTCTATGGCCGGCTGCCCGGCGAAGCGAGCGGCCGCATCTTGTCGCTCACCTTCCGCTACTTCCCGCACGTCATCGGCGACGGTCGTCAGACGGTACGCGCGCTCATTGCCGCCGACGAACGCGCGCGGTGGAAATCCGGCCTGCATCTGGGCGCCGATCCAAGCCATTGCGGCGTCGACGCAGCCGACCTCGATCGCGTTCCGGCGCGCGGCCAGGTGGTGCGCATCGCGCTGATCGGCAACCAGCGCGCCGGCGGTCTTTATCGCGACGGCCGCCGCTACATCACCACCGCGCTGGAAGCGCGTTTCGACGCCATCGCCCGCAGCATGACCGAGTTCCACTACGGCCGCTTCGACCTGCGCTTCGAGAGTGTCGAAGCGCTGATGCGGGCGGAGGATTTCGCGATCGTGGAGATCAACGGCATCGGCGGCGAGGCTATCGATTGCTGGGACCCGCGCTTGCCGGTGAGTGAGGCCTACCGGCGGCTGGTCTGCCAGCAGCGGCTGATGTTCCTCATCGGCGGCCGCAATCGCGCGCGCGGGTTCCGCCCGACCCCGACCGCTCAGTTCGTCATCAGCCTCATGCGCCAGAGCCAGTTGATCCGCCGCTATCCCGCATCGGCCTGAGCGCCTCTTACCAGCCGATCGCCCGCGGCAGCCAGGTGGCGATGGCGGGGAAGAAGAACAACACGAAGACGGCGGCCACCTGGATGATCACGAAGGGGACGATGCCGCGGTAGATGTCGCGGGTGGTCACCTCCGGCGGCGCTACCCCGCGCAGGAAGAACAACGACCAGCCGAACGGCGGGGTGAGGAACGAGGTCTGCAGGTTCACGCAGATCAGCGTGGCCAGCCAGACCATGTCGGTATTGGCGCGGATGAAGATGGGCAGGAACAGCGGCACGGCGATGTAGGATATCTCGATCCACTCGATGAAGAAGCCGAGCACGAAGATCAGGCCCATGAGGAACCAGACGCTGGCATCGATGCCGCCGGGCAGCATGGTGAAGGCGTCCTGCACCAGCTTCTCGCCGTGCAGGCCGCGGAACGCCAGCGAGAAGGCCTGCGCGCAGATCAGGATGAACAGCACCATGGCGGAGATGCGGGTGGTCGATTGCACCGTCTCGCGCAGCACCTTGACCGTCAGCCGCCGGCCGAGCGCCGCCACCAGGATCGAGCCAAGCGCGCCCATGGCGGCGGCTTCCGACGGCGCGGCGATGCCGCCGATGATGGAGCCGAGCACGGCGATGACCAGGCCGATCGGCGGGGCCACCACGCGCACCATCTTGCCGGCGAGCTGCAGACCGGTGACGGCGGCGCGCTCTTCTTCCGAGACCACCGGCACCATGTCGGGGCGGAAATAGCCGAGCACGAGGATGTAGACGATGTAGAGGCCGGACAGCATCAGGCCGGGGACCATGGCGGCGGCGAACAGGGTGCCGACGGATTGGTTGGTGATGTCGGCGAGCAGGATGAGGATCAGGCTGGGCGGGATGATCTGGCCCAGCGTGCCGGAAGCGCAGATCACGCCGCAGGCGAGGCCGCGATCGTAGCCGCGGCGCAGCATGCCGGGCAGGGTGAGCAGGCCGAGGGTGACCACGGTGGCGCCGACGATGCCGGTGGTGGCGCCCATGAGCACGCCGACGACGATGATGCCGACGCCGAGGCCGCCGCGCAGCCGCCCGGCGGCGAGCCCGATCACGTCCATCAGCTCTTCGGCGAGCTTGGACTTCTCCAGCATCACGCCCATGAAGACGAACAACGGGATGGCGAGCAGCGTGTAATTGGTCACCACGCCGAAGATGCGCAACGGCAACAGGTTGAACAGGCCGATGCCAAAGCCGAGGTAACCGAACAGGAAGCCGGTCGAGGCCAGCGTCAGGCCGACCGGGATGCCGGCCAGCAACAACGCGAAGAACGCCACCAACATCAGGATGGCGAGCGTTTCAGGGCTCATCGGCGAGGCTCCGGAAGGCGGCGGCCGCCTGGATGGCTTGCGCCAGCGACTGCAGGAACAACAGCGCGAAGCCGAGCGGAATCATCGCCTTCATCAGATAGAGCGCGGGGAGGCCGCCGGGATTGGGCGAGCCCTCGCCCAGGTCCCAGGACTGTATGACGTAGCCGACCGACAACCAGACCACGAGCAGCGAGAAGATCATCGCGATCACCGCCGAGAGGACGTTGATCGCGTGCTTGCTGCGGTCGCTGAAATTGGCGAACAGCACGTCGACGCGCACATGCTCGCCGTGCCGCAGCGCATAGGACATGCCGATCAGCGTGAGCGGCACCAGCAGGTGCCACTCCAGCTCCTGCGACCAGATGAAGCCGATCGACAGGCCGTAGCGCATGAACACATTGGCGCCCATGACCAAGGCGACCGCGAGCGCGAGCCAGGAGATGGCGCCGCCGACGCGGTCGATGAACCAATCGATCGCGTCGGCCAGCTTACCGGCAGCGGTCACGTCAAGCGCCGAGAATGGTGTCGTAGTAGGGCTTCTCGCTGTACTTCGCCCACTGCTTATAGGTCTTCATGTAGTTCCAATAGGAATCGTTGACCTTCTTGACGAGCGGATCCTTGGCGGCCGCGGCGGCGAGGATCTTCGCATTGGCGGCGCGCAGCGCCTCGACCACCGCGTCGGGCAGCGGCTGCGCGTGAACGCCCTGGTTCTTGATCAGGTCGTCCATGGCTTCCGCGTTGACCTTCTGGCACCAGGCTTCGCCGCGCGTGTTGCAGGCCATGCAGGCGTTCTCGACGATGGCCTTGAGATCGGGCGGCAGCTTGTTCCAGGCGGTCTTGTTGATCGCCACTTCGCTGGCCGTCGCCGTTTCGTGCCAGCCGGTCGTGTAATAATATTTGGCCACCTTGTGCAGGCCGAGCTGGCGGTCGAGATAGGGGCCGACGAATTCGGCGGCATCGATGACGCCGCGTTCGAGCGCGGGGAAGATGTCGCCGGGCGCCAGCAATTGCGCGTCGACGCCGAGCGAGCGATAGACCTGGCCGGCCAGGCCCGGGATGCGCATCTTCAGGCCCTTGAGGTCGGAGACCTTCTCGATCGGCTTGCGGAACCAGCCGGTCATCTGCACGCCGGTATTGCCGGCGAGGAACGGCACCAGATTGAACTTGCTGTAGACCTCGTGCCACAGCTCGAGCCCGCCGCCGTCATACATCCAGCCATTGAGGCCGACGAAGTTGAAGCCGAACGGCACCGCGGCGAAATATTGCGCGGCAAAGCTCTTGCCGGTCCAGAAGTAGGAATTGGCGTAGTTCATTTCCACGGTGCCGGCCGACACCGCGTCGAAGCCGCCGCGCGCCGGAATGAGTTCGCCGGCACCGTAGAAATCGATGCTGAGGCGGCCGTTGGACATGTCCTTGATGCGTTTGCAGAGATCTTTGGCGCTGCCCGGGCCTTCCGAATAGAAATAGGCGTTGGGCCCGTAGAAACTGGTCATCTTCCATTTGAAGGTAGCGGGTTCTGCCTGCACGATCGCAGGGGCCGCGAGCGTGCCGGCGGCGCCGGCCAGCGCCAATGTGGTGAAATCTCTGCGTCGCATGAAATGCTCCCGTATTTTGCTGGTTTCCGGCAAAGGCCGCCCAGAAGGGAGCAAGCGACGTGCCATTTCACGGCTTCGCCCCGGCATAGCCGAATTCGGCGAGCCGACGCGGCAATGCCGGCAATTTCGCCGCTTTATTAGCCGGTACTGCCGTAAAGCTGGTCAGCGGAGGCAGCCGCTGCCGCGTCCGGCGCGGTTGCACGTATTTGTAATTGATTTCACAAAATTTCGCCGACAATACCAATAGTTAAGACTATGACGTCTATAGAGGCCCATTGCCACTTCCCGTCGAGTGTGGGGTGATGACGGCCAGCGAGAACGAAGCCCGCCGCTTTTCCAGCCTTCCCGCCACTGCGTCGGGGCCCGTCGCCATCGATGAGGCGCTGCGCAACAACTGGCTGGAGATTTGGTACCAGCCGAAGATCGACCTCAAGCGCAAATGCCTGGCCGGCGCCGAAGCGCTGGCGCGTATCCGCCATCCGCATGAAGGCATGCTGTGGCCGGAAAGCTTCCTGCCCGAGACCGACGAGGAGAGCCTCGCGCTTCTCACCGAACACGCGCTGCTCACCACGCTGCGCAATTGGACGAGCTTCGCCGACGCCGGCTTCAATCTGCACCTCGCCATCAACGTGCCGGCGAGCGCGCTGTGGAAGATGCCGATCGCGCGCATCGTGTCGGATAACCGGCCCAAGGTGGAGAATTGGCCCGGCTTGATCCTGGAAGTGACCGAAGACCAGATCGTGCGCGAAATCGCGCAGACGCAAAAGGTCGCGGGCGAACTGAAGGATTGCGGCGTCACCATCGCCATCGACGATTTCGGCGCCGGCTATTCCTCGTTCTCCAGCCTGCGCGACGTGCCCTTCGCCGAACTCAAAGTGGATGAGTCGTTCGTGAAGGACTGCGCCACCGACGCCACCAATGCCGCGATCTGCCAGACCGCCATCGACCTCGCGCATCGCTTCGGCAGCGTGGCGGTGGCCGAAGGCATCGAAAGCCTGACCGACCTGCAGGCGCTGGTGGTGATGGGCTGCGATTTCGGTCAGGGCATGCTGATCGCGCCGCCGATGCCGAAGGAGCGCTTCCTCGAACTGTTGCGCCAGCGCATGAACAAGCCGCGTCCGCAGGCGCAAGCCGCCGAGCCCGATACCGCCGGACGCGTGGCTTAATTCGGCGCCGGCCGCCGCCGACCACGTGGCGTGATGCCGTCGCGGCCGTGCGAGTTGCCAATCGCGCCCGATGGCTGCCATAAGACGGCCATGGAGCAGCGCGCGAAACCTCTGCCCAAACTGATCATTCGCCAGGCGACGCCCACCGACATCGCCGGTATGCGCGCCCTCATGGCCAAGGCCTACCCCGCGCTCGGCCCCAGCGGGGTCTATTCGGACGCGCAATTGCGCGGCCAAATGTACCAATTTCCCGCGGGCCAGTTCGTCGCCACCTATGAGGGCCGCATCATCGGCTATTGCGCCACGTTCCGAATTCCGGAGTTGCTGGCGCTGGCATCGCACGATTGGGCGACGATCACCGGCCGCGGCTATGCATCCCGTCACGACCCGCAGGGCGACTGGATGTACGGCATGGACGTCTGCGTCGATCCGGAATTCCGCGGTCGGCGCATCGGCCAGCGCCTCTACAACGAACGGCGCCGGCTGTGCCAGCACCTGCATCTCAAGGGCATTGTCTTTGCCGGCCGCATGCCCAACCTGGCGCGGCGCTGGAAAAGCGTCGGATCGGCGGAGAATTATCTCAAGCTCGTTCTCGAGGGCAAGCAGCGTGACCCGGTGATCGGCTTTCAATTGCGCAACGGTTTCGAGCCGATGGGCATCCTGCACAATTATTTGCCGATCGATCACGAGTTCGCGCGGTTTCGCCACCCATATGATCTGGCGCAATCCTCAGGAGCCGTCCGGACCGACGACGATGCCGGCGCGCGTGCAGCGGCGGCCGCAAACGGTGCGCGTCGCTGCCGTGCAATATCAATTGCGCGCGGTGTCCTCGTTCGAGGAGTTTGCCCATCAAGTCGAGTATTTCGTCGATGTGGTCGCCGATTATAAAGCCGACTTCGCGGTCTTTCCCGAACTGTTCACGCTGCAATTGCTGTCGATCGAGAACCAGAAGATCCCGGCGGCCGATGCGATCGCGGCGCTGACCAATTATACCGGCCGTTTCAAGGAGATGATGAGCCGCCTGGCGGTCAGCTACAACGTCAATATCATCGGCGGCTCGCATCCCACGCGCGAAGCGGATGGCGAGGTCTACAATATTTCATACGTGTTTCTGCGCGACGGCAGCGTGCACGAACAGTTCAAGGTGCATCCCACGCCGAACGAACGCTATTGGTGGAACATCAAGGGCGGCGACCGCGTCAACGTCATCGATACCGATTGCGGGCCGGTCGGGGTGGCGATCTGCTACGACTGCGAATTCCCCGAGCTGACCCGGTTTCTCACCGACCAGGGCATGGCCATCCTGTTCGTGCCGTTCTGCACCGACGAGCGGCAGGCCTATATGCGGGTGCGCTATTGCGCGGCGGCGCGCGCGGTCGAAAATCAATGTTACGTCGTGATGGCGGGAAATGTCGGCAATCTGCCGAAGGTCGAGAACATGGATATCCAGTATTCGCAAAGCTGCGTGTTGACGCCGTGCGATTTTCCCTTCGCGCGCGACGGGGTGGCCACCGAGGCGGCGCCCAATGTCGAGATGGTGGCGATCGCCGATCTGCATCTCGACAGCCTCTACGCGGCGCGGCAAGGCGGCGCCGTGCAGAACCTGAAGGATCGCCGCTTCGACCTCTATTCGGTGGTCTGGCGCGGGCATTGAGGGTGATGCCCGTCATTCCGGGGCGCGAACGACGTTCGCGAACCCGGAATCCAGAGAAACAAGTGACGGCCGCCGTGTGGCTCTGGATTCCGGGTTCGCGGCCTAAAGGCCGCGCCCCGGAATGACGACAAGAAGCCCGCGTTATTTTCCGCTCGGCTCGGCAAAAGCGAGCTTGACGTCCTCCGGCGGCATCATGCGGAAGACATTGAGCGCCATCGCCACCGTGGCGTAATAGCCGCACAGGCCGGTGAGCTCCACCATCGCGGTATCGCCGAGCAGCGCATGCAGGCGCTTGTAGGTGCGATCGCTCACCCGCCGCGTCTTGTAGAGCTCCTGCACAAAGGCATAGATCGCGCGTTCGTCCTTGGCCGCCGATGTCGGCGTGCGCCCGGCGCGCAGGTCGGCGATCGTCTTTGCCTTGACGCCGGCCTTTTCGGCGATCGCGGCATGGGCGAACCACTCGTACTGCGCGCGCCAGATCCGCGCCGTGCACAGGATGGCGAATTCGGACAGCCGCGGCGGCAACGATGTGTTGAAGCGGCAAAAGGCGCCGAGCTCCTGCGCCAACAGGCCGAACTCCGGCGCATGCAACCAGACCGCGAACGGGCCGCGGATGGCGAGCGACTTGCCGCGCGGCCCGGCCCGCATGGCCGCCAGAAGCGTGCCTTGGGCGGGGCTCAGACTGGTCCTCGTCCAGGACGGGAAGGCGGGACGCGGGGCGCTTGCTCGGCATGAATTTGTCCTAAATGGCAGCCGGTGACGGGGCAGGGTGTGACGCGGAACGCAATCTGCGTCTATTATCGTGGAAAATGCACAATGCCCAGGGGAGACGCCCGATGGACGAGATCACCACATTCACCCCCGACCTCGCGCGCTACGAGGCGCTGATGGAGGTGGTACGCAACCGGCTGACCAGCCGTGCCTTCCGCACCGACATCGCGGTGCCGCGCGAGCATATGGAGATGGTGCTGGAGGCCGCCCGCCACGCGCCCTCCGGCGCCAATGCGCAGCCCTGGCATTACATCGTGGTCACCGACCCGGCGGTGAAGCAGCAGATCGCCGATTATTTCGTGGCCGAAGCCACCAAGCGCGCCAAGCTGAAGATGAAATTCCCCACGCCCAATTACCGCGGGCTGGCCACCGCGCCCGGCTTCGTGGTGATCGCCGCCGATTTCCGTTTCGTGCGCGCCTTCCCGGTGCTGCTCGACGGCTCCGACCTCGACAAGCAATACCAGGCCAATGCCGAGCGCATCCTGCTGCAGAGCGTTGCCGCCTCGACCATGTCGGCGCATCTGGCCGCCGCCGCGCTCGGCTATCAGGTCTGGTGGGTGACCGCCATCGGCCAGGACGACGCGCAGAAATCGCTGCGCCCGCTGCTCGGCGTGCCCGACGACCTCGCCATCATCGACATCATGCTGTTCGGCGTGCCGGCCAAGGCGCCCTACAAGCGCTGGAAGAAGACGCTGCCGCAGATCATGAGCTGGGATAAGTTCGATATGAAGAACTACATGACCATCGAGCAGATCGACGACTGGGTGCGCGAGACCCGGCACAAGGTCATGTATCGCGACGAAGCCAAGGTGGATTGACGGCGTTCAACCGCTCACAGGGGCAGACCATGTCTCATCGTATTCGCACGCTCGCCGGCGCGGCGCTCGCTTTGGCGCTGCTCAGCGCGCCCGCTTTCGCCGACGCCATCGACGGCGACTGGTGCCACAACGATGGCCGCCGCTTCTCCATCCGCGGGCCGGCGCTGGTCACGCCCGGCGGCAAGCATATGGAAGGCAATTACAGCCGGCACTGGTTCTCCTATGTGGTGCCGGCGCCGGAGCCGGGCGGCGGACAGACCGTGTTCATGGCGCTGGTCGATGAAAATACGGTGCAGACCCGGCTGGGCGCGGAAACCGCAAAGGCGGAGACCTGGATCCGCTGCTCGCCCTCGACCAGCGCGCTGCGGCTGCTGCCGCCGGCCTGAGGCTACTGCACTTCCGCGACCACGCGGGTGACGCCGCGTCCGGTCATGTGCAGCGCCTGCGCGGCGGCGAAGGAGAGGTCGAGCACGCGGCCGCGGATGAAGGGGCCGCGGTCGTTGACCACCACGGTGACGCTGCGCTTGGTGCGCGGATTGGTGACGCGCAGATGCGTGCCGAAGGGCAGGCTGCGGTGGGCGGCGGTGAATTTGCGCGGATCGTAGTGCCCGCCGGTGGCGAGCCGGCCGTGATAATCCTTGCCGTAATAGGAGGCGAGGCCGGCGATCCGCTTCGGCCCCTGCGCCAGCGCGCTGCCGCCGGCGAGGCCCAAGGCGAGCGCCGCCGCAATGCCGATGGCGCACCGCACCGTCCCGGTTGCCGCCGCCTTGGCGGGCCGGTCCAGCGTTCCAGCGTCGGTGTCAGCCATCATACCCAGCCGCGCGTCCATGACTTGAAATCATGCCGCGCGAGTGTGGCACCGATGCGGCATCGGCAATAGGAAGCAAGACCGGCGCTCAGGATTTTGCGGCGGCCTGCGAACGACGGCTCGGGGCCTTTGCGCGTTGGGCGGCGACGCGCGGAGGCGGCGTGCGCCGGCGCGACCGGAGGTGCTTGAGGGTCAAATCGGAGCGGGCGCGGCATTCGGCATGCAGTTTTTCGAGTTCCTCGTCGCTCAAATCCTCGATGGTCGCGAATTTGTTTTCCGCGCCCTTCATCGCCAGCACCAATTCCGACAGTTTGAGCTGCACGGTCATCATGTCGCGGTTCTGCGTGTTCTGGATCAGGAACACCATCAGGAAGGTGACGATGGTGGTGCCGGTGTTGATGACGAGCTGCCAAGTGTCGCTGTAGCGGAAGACCGGCCCGGTGAGGATCCAGATCACCACCACCAGCACTGCCGCCAGGAAGGTGAGCGGATGGCCGGTCCAGGCCGAGGTCGCCTGCGCGAAGCGGGAGAACAGCGTCGCCATCGTAGCCGCGCCGTCCGGCCGCCTAAGGTCCGCCTTGCCTGTCATGATGCGCGTCCGTCGGCGCGGTTTGCGCCGCCGCCTCAACGCGCGGCCATGCCGCCGAGTTCCAATGCGGCTAACGCTTGCTCTTGCGCTTGGCCCGCCGCTTGCCCGCCAGCCGCGCGGCGCGGCGTTTCTTCAGCGCCCGCATCTCGCGCGCCCGCTTGGCGCGCCGGCGCCGGCAGCGCGAGCATTTGCAGTTGGAACGGCCGATCACGTTCTTCAGGTAATCGGTACCGTAGTCGTAGGTGATTTCCTCGCCCGGCTTGATGTTGCGCAGCGTCTTGACGAAGACGCGGCCGCGCCAGATCAGCGATTCGGCGTTGGGGTTGCAGGAATGATTGAAGTAGCGCGCGATGTTCTTGCGCGCGGTGCCGTCGATGGTGCGGTGGGTGGAGACTTCGTAAAGGTAGCGGTTGCCGCGGCGCTCGGCCTTTTCGGCGTCCTCGAGACCGAGGATGCGGCCTTTATATTCGGCGATACGCGTATGCTTCTTGATCGCCCGGGTGGCGAACAGGCCGAGCCCGGTATTCGAGCGGCCAAGGCGGAAAGGACGTGGAGGCATTGCGATGAGTGATTCCAGACAGACGCGGCAGGTGCGGATGGCAGATGCAGGGGCGGGCGTCAAGCCGCCTTTACGGCAAGCGGCCTGACGCGTCATGATGGCGGGGGAGAAAACCGCCATGGCATCGCCCACAAATGACCAGCGCTGGCCGGAATTGCCCTATGCGGCGTGGCGGGACACCGCCGCCACGCTGCATCTGTGGACGCAGATGGTGGGCAAGATCAGGCTGGCGCGCACGCCCTGGCTGAACCATTCCTGGCACGTCGCGCTCACCGTGACCGCGCGCGGGCTGACCACGGGACCGATTCCCGACGGCGCCCGTCAATTCCAGATCGATTTCGATTTTATCGACCATGTGCTGTGGCTGCGCAGCAGCGACGGCCAGAGCCGCCAGCTCAAGCTGGCGCCGATGCCGGTGGCGGAATTCTATGCCGCGCTGATGGCGGCGCTGCGCGCGCTCGGCATCGCGGTCGCCATCCGCAGCATGCCCTGCGAGATCGCCGACGCCGTGCCGTTCGAGCAGGACCGGGTGCACCGCGCCTACGATGCCGACTACGCGCAGCGGTTCTGGCGCGTGCTCGCCGCCACGCACGAGGTGCTCAGCCGTTTCCGCACCGGCTTTATCGGCAAGGCCAGCCCGGTGCATTTCTTCTGGGGCTCGTTCGACCTGGCGGTGACGCGCTTTTCCGGCCGGCGCGCGCCGCCGCACCCCGGCGGCGTGCCGCATCTGCCCAATGCGGTGGCGCGCGAGGCCTATTCGCACGAGGTCTCCAGCGCCGGCTTCTGGCCCGGCGGCGGCGGGCCGGTGGATTACGCCGCGTTCTATTCCTATGCCTATCCGGCGCCGCCGGGCTTCGCGGCGGCGCGGGTGAAGCCGGCGGCGGCGTTCTTTTCGCAGCCGCTCGGCGAATTCCTGCTGCCCTACGAGGCGATGCGGACCGCGCGCGATCCCGACGCGGCGCTGATGGAATTCCTGCAAAGCACCTATGAGGCGGCGGCCGATCTGGCGCAGTGGGACCGCGCCGCGCTCGAATGCGCGGTGGGGCAGGCGGGTAAGTGCCGGCTGGTGTGAGCGGGCCCGCGCGCGCTCGCGCCGCGCCCGTCTATTCGATCAATGGCGCCGGGCCGGCGGCATTTTTCGCCGGCGCGCGGCCGACATAGTCGATCTTCACCTTGGCAACACCGTGCGCATAGAAGCCGAGCATTTTCGCCGTCCGCGCCGACACGTCGATGAGGCGGTGATTGACGTAGGGGCCGCGATCGTTGACGCGCACCACGATCGAGCGGCGGTTGGCGAGATTGGTCACCCGCACCCGGCACGGCAGCGGCAGCGTCGGATGCGCGGCGGTGAAAGAATTCATGTCGAAGGTTTCGCCGTCCGCCGTCCGCCGGCCGTGAAAATCGGCGCCGTACCAGGACGCCATGCCGACGGCGCTATAGCCGAGGCGCGCGCGTGCACCGGCATCGCGGGTTTGATGCACATGGTGCTCGACAACGGCCGTCGACTTGGCGCTTTCGCGGCCCTTTACCGCCGCGGCGCCGGCGTCGGTTTGCTCGGCCACGTCGTGAGCCGTTGTGCTCGCCAGCGTGTTGCGCGTCACGTTGCTGTTGGCGCAGGCGCCGAGCGCCAAGCAGATCATGCCCGCGCCGATCAGATGCGCGATGCGGCCGCAGCGGCCATGCCGTCCAAACCGGCTCATGTCAGCGTCGAACCCCGGTTGCCCCCCGGGTGCCCGACATAAGGCTAGCCGCTCTTGCCCGCTGGCCAGAGGTACAGTGGGGCGGCTCCGGCAATCCATGCGTGATGGCCGGAGTATGTTGCGCCGGCGCTACACGCCGAGGGCCGAGCCGTGCTGACGACGCCTGGCTATTTGACGCACTTGCCGTCGTGCAGCTTGGAGACGCCGGCCTGCATGCGGACGCAGTCGTTGCTGTAGGTCTTGCCGTTGCAGCCGCAGACCGGCCGATAGATCCGCGGGCAGAAGCGCGGCTTTACGGCGCAGGCGCCGGGCAGCACGGTGATGCATTGCCCGGTCGGGTGCTGGCAGAACTCGGCCTTGCCGCACAGCACATTGCCGATGAAACCGCCGCAGCTATCGCCGACCTTGGCCGAGGCGCCGGCCGGCGCCAGCAAAAGCGTGAGCGCAAAGATCGCCATCGCCGTGACGCGATGCATGCATGAATTATGTCATGGTCGCCTCCCTGGAGATTTGTTCTTATTGCAACTACAGGTTACATCGATTTCGGCGGCATGGAAATAGGGCTGCGCGCGCGCAAGGCGGTGGAGCGGACGGATGAGTGATTTTTGCCGGTAGCCCGCATGGAGCGCAGCGGAATGCGGGGTTGCGCTCGGCGATGGGAATCCCGGATTTCGCTTCGCTCAATCCGGGCTACGGCGGTGCGTAACGCGCCGGCTTGGCGAGAATGGCGGATTAGCCCGTGGCCGCGCGTAGCCGGTAGCCCGCATGGAGCGAAGCGGAATGCGGGGTTGCGCTCGGCGATGGGAATCCCGGATTTCGCTCCGCTCATCCGGGCTACGGCGGCGCGTAACGCGCCGGCTTGGCGAGAATGGCGGATTTGCCCCGTGGCTGCGCGTAGCTTGTAGCCCGCATGACGCGAAGCGGAATGCGGGAATGCATCAAGCCCCGGATTTCGCTTCGCTCAATCGGGCTCCGCTTGCTACCGGTACCGGCGCCGAGCGTGGCTGTAAGCGATCGGGCGGTCATCGAAGGGATAATGGTAGACGTATCCGTACTCGGCGTAGAGGCAGTAATAGCCCGCGTAAGCGCAACGATCGAGCCAGTTGCCATAAATCCGCGCGGTCCGCACGTGCTTGGTGACGTGCCGAGGAACCGCGCGGAGATCCGCGGCGCTCGCGGGAGCCGATAGGCTGCCGAGAATTGCGGCGCAAAGAGCGGCCGTGAAAATCCGCTGCTTCGTGGTGAGGCGAGAACCGATGGTCACGTGTGGCCTCCATCCGCAAAATTCCAGACCCTCTCATCTTCATCAAGCGGAATGCGATGGCAAATCAAAGCGGCGGCCTTGGTTAAGTCCCGTGCTCATAGTCTCTGATTCTTTTTACCGAGTTTTGCAGGGTTCGTTAGCAAAAGCGTCACGTGCCGAATGGTCGAGAATGGCGGAATACGCCTTGCTATTGCGCGCTGCGGGCTACGACCGGCTCAGTATCCGGTGTTCTGAATCATGGCCCGGGGCGCGTGGGGGCCACCCGCGGCGCGCGGGCGATTGAACACGACGGTACAAGCGGGGCTGAGTTGCCGCCTTTTCTGCACAAGGCATTGCGTAATGCGGGTGACATCGGGGATTGCCTGTTGGCAAAGCCGCATGGCATCCGGCGTGCAGGCATTGGCATCCTCTTGCGTATAGGCGGTTGCCGGAAGCGGAGCCGTCATCACGACGATGGAAGCAATGGCGCTTAATGTGGTCCTAAATTTGCGCATGAAAGCAAACTCCAAACGGGCTGCGAGGATAACGCCTGATATCGGAATTTGTTCCTCAAGGCGCCATTCGGCGCCCGCTGCGCAAACGTCGATCGATTCGACAATGACGGCGCGTTTGTCGGCCCGCAGGGCGGGTTAGCGCAGCATAACGCGCCGAATTGTCGGCAATGGCGGAATGCGGTTGGTTGTTCCGCGACGGGCTCGACTTGCTGCGCAAGGCGAGGGGACGGACGGCGGCGTGAGTTCTGTCGTCCGCATGGAGCGATAGCGGAATGCGGGGAGCCTATCCTGGATTTCGCTGCGGTCGTCCAGGTTAGGGGCTTTAGCCTAAAGGCGTTGATGGTTTCATTGCCCCAAAGCGATCGATTACGAATCTTAGTTGCTGGTCGTCCCGGCCATAAACGAAATTACGCGCTTGCTCGACAATCCTTGAGTTCGTTACTTTAATAAGTTCATCCTGTCGCATGCCGTGAATATGTTTCTCTATTTCCATATTGTTGGAGGCGAGAAAAAGCTGCGTCGGAGAAATCGGGATAGCCAGATGCCCATCTGATCTCGCGAAGCCGTTCGTCATGACCAGCGGCCGATCGGACGTGAGCAGTAAATGTTTTGTCATTTTGAATGATGCGATTGACCAGCGCATTCTCATGATATGATTAGCGGCAGCTCCGTTTGAGAAAAATCTATGAAGGTATCTCGTCGGTGCGTAATTGTCGGGATTTGAGAGGAAGGCCTCTCGAAATTCTTCAAATGTTGGAGGGTCTCGCTCGGTTCTTTTGGACAAGTATACGTCCCGTTCCGCGTTAACAACTTCGACTCGCATTTCCTTAAGCTTTGACCTCGCCCATTCTAGGTGTTCGGGCGTTCTCAGGATTAATGAATACAAAAAACGCGCCCACGCCATCCGTGAACGCTCGGGCATCTCAGACGCGTCGTGGCCTTTAGCCAAATAATGAAGAGCTTGAGCTGCTGTATTATCTACAGCGCTCATGAACACCTTTTCCATGATTTCGGCGCCTTCAGGCGGGAAGCCAGGTATCGTGTACAGGCCCTCCACATACGCGGTAGAGGATGGGTGTTTTCGTTTTGGCTTAACTTGATTGTAGGGCTTGCTGAATTCGCAAAGGCAACCGTCCTCACCTATCCACTGCTTCAGATAGAACACGGGAATGTAGTGATGCCGTCTAGGATCAGACACTCAACGAATTCCCGAGACGCGCTCCTAACGGAGCGCTCCTCAGCATGAGGCCGGAAGAGGCGTTTTGCCTGTAGCCCGCATGGAGCGATAGCGGAATGCGGGATTGTGCGCGGCGCCAGCAATCCCGGATTTCGCTACGCTCATCCGGGCTACGTTTGCTATTCAGCTTCTTTCTCAGGCGAAATCGATTGGCGGATTTTGCTATGATGTGCCGAATCCGAATTGCGGTTCCAGCTGTTAGGCGATTTTTGATACTGGCTTGTCCCGGGCATCCACGTCTTTTTTGAGATGCATGGCAGAAAGGCGTGGATGGCCGGGACAAGCCCGGCCATGACGAGGTAGTGAGGACGCGCTAATATTAGGCCGCAAAACTGGATATAGCCCCCATGAACGCCCCCACACCCACGCCCGCCACCCCGGTCCCCCCCTACCACCACTCGCCGCTGTTCCCGCTCGGCCCCGACAAGACGCCCTACCGCAAGATCACGGACCAGGGCGTGCGCGTCGAGAAGGTCATGGGCCGCGACATGCTGGTGATCGAGCACGAGGCGCTGCGGGCGCTGGCCGAGGCCGCCTTCACCGACATCAACCACCTGCTGCGCCCGGCGCACCTCAAGCAACTGCGCAAAATCCTCGACGACCCGGAAGCATCGGCCAACGACAAGTTCGTCGCCTATGATTTCCTCAAGAACGCCAACATCGCCGCCGGCGGCGTGCTGCCGATGTGCCAGGACACCGGCACCGCCATCATCATGGGCAAGCGCGGCCGCTTCGTCTTCACCGACGGCTCCGACGAGGGCGCGCTCGCCGAGGGCGCGCGCGATGCCTATCTGAAAAAGAACCTGCGCTATTCGCAGCTGGCGCCGCTCTCCATGTTCGAGGAGAAGAACACCCGCAACAACATGCCGGCGCAGGTCGAGATCTATGCCGAGGGCGAGGACGCCTACAAGTTCCTCTTCATCGCCAAGGGCGGCGGCTCGGCCAACAAGACCTTCCTGTTCCAGGCCACGCCCTCGATCCTCACGCACGAGCGCATGCTCGCCTTCCTCAAGGAGAAGGTGATGACGCTCGGCACCGCCGCCTGCCCGCCCTATCATCTGGCCATCGTCATCGGCGGCACCTCGGCCGAATTGAACCTGAAGACGGTCAAGCTCGCCTCCACGCATTATCTCGACGAACTGCCGACGCAAGGTGGCGAGGACGGCCACGCCTTCCGCGATCTCGCCATGGAGGCGGAGGTGCTGAAGATGACGCAAGTCTCCGGCGTCGGCGCGCAGTTCGGCGGCAAATATTTCTGCCACGACGTGCGCGTGGTGCGGCTGCCGCGCCACGGCGCCTCGCTTCCCGTTGGCATTGGCGTGTCGTGCTCGGCCGACCGCCAGGCGCTGGGCAAGATCACCAAGGACGGCGTGTTCCTGGAGCAGCTCGAAGAACATCCGGCGCAGTACCTGCCGGACGTCGACCAGGAGAAGCTCGGCGGCGCCGTGGTCAAGGTCGACCTGCGCAAGCCGATGTCGGAGATCCTGGCGCAGCTCTCGCAGTATCCGGTGAAGACGCGGCTCTCGCTCAGCGGGCCGATGATCGTGGCGCGCGATCTGGCGCATGCCAAGCTGCGCGAGCGTTTGGAGAAGGGCGAGGGGCTGCCCGACTATTTCAAGAACCATCCGGTCTATTACGCGGGGCCGGCGAAAACGCCGGAGGGCCACGCGTCCGGCGCCTTCGGGCCGACCACCGCGGGCCGCATGGACTCCTATGTCGATGCGTTCCAGGCCGCCGGCGGCTCGATGATCTCGGTTGCCAAGGGCAACCGTTCACCGCAGGTGCGCGAGGCCTGCCAGAAACATGGCGGCTTCTATCTCGCCTCCATCGGCGGCGCGGCGGCCAATCTCGCCGAGTACTGCATCAAGAAGGTCGAGGTGCAGGAATATCCCGAGCTCGGCATGGAGGCGATCTGGCGCATCGAAGTCGTGGACTTCCCCGCCTTCATCGTCATCGACGACAAGGGCAATGACTTCTTCAAGGAATTGAATTTGGGCTAGCGCGCTCGCGCCGGCCGCGACTATCCGTCGCTCCGTTTCTTGTGCAGCGCGGCATCGCCTTCGGTGCCGGCGGCAAATTCCTTTTTGCAGCGCCGCGTTTGGCCCGCGCCCTAAACGAAAGTGGCATTGACGAAGCAGCACGCATCATCGGGAATGGCCGCATCGACGACGGCCGCCGGTCTGTGCCGCAGGGCGCGGGCGCTGGCGGGCTTTATGACCCGTCTGTCTCGCAACGATTTAGGGAGCGGGAAAGACAACGACACGATTTGGATTCGAGGGGCGACTCGAACAAAAACCCCACAGGGAGGATATCCATGTCAATTCGCAAGAGTTCCGACAGTCTATCCGGCGTTTCGCGCCGGTCCGTGCTGACCGCGGGCGCCGGGCTTGCCGGCGCCACCATGTTGACCCCGGCGTTCTCGCTGCCGGTCTTTGCCGCCGATCATCCGGCGATGGGCACCTGGCCGGCCGGTTCGGCGGGCTCGGCCGTCACCATCGGCGCCACCGTGCCGCGCACCGGCGCCTATGCGGTGCAGGGCGAAGACGAGCTCAAGGGCATGCAGCTTGCCGTCGAGCACATCAATGAAGGCCATCCGCTGATCAAGAAGATCGCGCCCAAGGTGTCCAAGGGCGTGCTCGGCAAGCAAGTGAACCTGGTGGTCGCCGATTCCGGCGCCAAGCCGAACAATGCGGTGCAGGAGCAGCAGCGCTTCATCAACGAGAACAAGATCATCGCCATGACCGGCTCGACCTCGAGCGCGGTGGCGGTGGCGCTCAACAAGTTCGCCGAGCGCGAGAAGATCCTCTATCTGGTGGCGATCTCCGGCTCCAACGACACCACCGGCAAGGACTGCGTGCGCTACTCGTTCCGCCAGTGCTTCTACGGCGAGACGGCGGCCAACGCGATCGGCCCGGTGCTGCTCAAGCAGTTCGGCAAGAACAAGAAAGCCGCGTTCATGACGCCGGACTACACCTATGGTCACACCGTGACCAAGTCGGTGAACGACTATCTGAGCAAGCACGGCGGCTGGACGATGGTGACCAACCAGGTGTCCAAGCTGGGCACGCAGGACTTCAGCCAGTTCCTCACCAACATCGCCAATTCCGGCGCCGAGTTCATCATCAACGTGAACTGGGGCCGCGACGCGGTGCTGTCGATCCAGCAGGCCAAGCAGTTCGGCCTCACCCCGAAGATGAAGATGGTGATCCCCTATCAGATCCCGTTCCTCGCCAAGGAAACCGGGCCGGAGCTCACCGAGGGCGTGTTCGCCGCCACCGATTTCTGGTGGACGCTGGAGGACAAGTATCCGCTGGCCAAGATGTTCGTCGAGGCCTTCCACAAGAAGTACGGCTATCGGCCGGAATGGGGCGCCAACAACGCCTATATGCAGTTCGCCATCTGGGCGCGCATGGTCTCGGAGGCCGGCAGCTTCTATCCGCCGGACGTCATCAAGACCTATGAGAAGGGCGAGACCTTCGACTCCACCGTGGGCGAGGTGCATTTCCGTCCCGAGGATCACCAGCTCGTCCGTCCGGTCGTCATCGTCCGCGGCAAGGCGCCGAAGGACATGAAGAACAAGGAGGACTACTGGGAGGTCCTCGAGGTGGTGCCGGGCGCACCGCTGATGCAGAAGCCCGACGCCTTCGGCTGCAAGCTCGGCGCTTATACCTGATCGCCGCCACCAGGCGCCTTCTCCGCCCGTCAAGGGCGGGGAAGGTTGCCGTTTCGGGCATGGCCGGGCAAAAGTCGCGAAGCGTTGTCTTCGCGTTTGTTGTCCCGGCCATCGCTCGCTGTATATCCTGGTCGGGTGCTTATCCTGATCGCTTGAGACAAGAGTGGGCGGCACGTGGTTAATTGGGCAAATTTCGTCGCGCAGGCCTTCAACGGACTGGTGCTCGGCGCGCTGTTGGCGCTGATCTCGTCCGGCCTGACCATCATCTACGGCACGCTCGGCGTGCTCAACCTCGCGCATGGCGCCATGTTCATGCTCGGCGGCTATGCCGGCTGGGTCGCCTATAGCTATACCGGTTCCTTCATCGCCGCGGTCATTGCCGGCTCGCTCTTCGTCATGCTGGTCGGCGTGATCATGGAGCGGGGCATCATCCGCTATTTCTACAAGCGGCCGCACGAGGACCAGCTCCTCGTCACCTTCGGTCTCGGCATCGTCTTCGTCGAGCTCGTCCGCTTTTTCTTCGGCAGCCTGTCGAAGACGGTGCACGCGCCGTCGCTGTTCGCCGGCATCACCAAGCTCGGCTTCATGTTCTATCCGACCTATCGGCTGGCGGTGCTCGGCATCGTCGCGGTGGCGCTGCTGGCGCTCTATATCGTGCTCTACCGCACGCGCATCGGCATGATCGTGCGCGCGGGCATCGAGGATTCGGTGATGGTCGATGCGCTCGGCATCGACGTCTACAAGGTGTTCATGCTGGTGTTCGGCATCGGCGCCATGGCGGCCGGCTTCGCCGGCATCGTCAACGCGCCGGTGGTCTCCATCGCGCCCGATGTCGGCGAGGAGATCCTGGTGCAGACCTTCGTCGTCGTCGTGATCGGCGGCGTCGGCTCGTTTCCGGGAGCCGTGCTCGGCGGCCTCATTGCCGGCGAGATCATCAGCATCACCTCGATGTTCAATCCCGGCTATTCCTATGTCATGCTTTTCGTGGCGATGACTCTGGTGCTCGTGCTGCGGCCTTATGGCCTGCTCGGCACGGCCGGCCGCGAATAAACGCGGGCCGCCATGTTCAAGCAACGACCCTTCCTCACCGAGGCATTGACGGCGGCGGCGCTGATCGCCGCGCCCTTCGTGCTGCCCTATCTCGATTTCGCGCCGGCCACGGTCAACCGCATCCTGGTCTGGGGCCTGTTCGGCATCGGCTTCGATATCCTGTTCGGCTTCACCGGCCTGCTGTCGTTCGGCCAATCCGCCTTCTTCGGCACCGGCGGCATGGTCGCCGCCTATCTGCTCACCATGGCGGGCTTTCCCTACGTCATCCCGGCGCTGATCATCGGCATGGTCGTCGCCGCCGCGGTCGGGTTCCTGGTCGGGCTGATCGCGCTGCGGCGCACCGGCATCTATTTCGCCATGATCACGGTGGCGATCGCGGAGATCTTCTATTTCGTCGAGTTCAATCCGCTCTCCGCCTTCACCGGCGGCGAGAACGGGCTGCCCGGCGTGCCCACGCCGAACCTCTATCTCGGCTTCACCACGCTTCACTTCGACACCGACTGGTCGCTCTACAGCTTCCTGGCCTTCTGCTATTTCGTTGGCATCGTGCTCGCGCTGCGCATCGTGCGCTCGCCGGTCGGCGCGGTGCTGCGCGCGATCCGCGACAACCCGCTGCGCGCCGCGGCGGTCGGCCACAACATCCACGCCTACAAGCTGACCGCCTTCGTGATCGCGGCCGCCTATGCCGGCTTTGCCGGCGGCCTGCTCGGCGTGATGCAGGGCTTCATGCCGCCCGACGCCTTCACCTTCGAGACCTCGGGCCAGCTCGTCATGCAGACGGCGATCGGCGGCGCCGGCACGCTGTTCGGACCGCTGATCGGCGCCACCGTCTGGCTCTATCTCAGCGATTTCTTCCAGACCACGCTGCATCTCGGCAGCACCTGGAAGCTGGTGCTGGGCATCGTCTTCGTGCTGCTGGTGGTGTTTCTGCGCCGCGGCATCGTCGGCGGCCTCGTCGATCTGGTGCGGCTGGTACGCGGGCAGAACGAGCACGAGGCGGTGGAATCCGTTCCAATTGCGGTGGCGGCGACCGCTTTTGCGGTGCAGGGCGGCTTCGAAGCCGCGCCGGTCGGCGCCTCGCCGCAGCGCGCCGGCGACGTCATCCTGCAGGCGAGCGGCCTGAGCAAGCGCTATGGCGGCGTCGTCGCCAACGACTTTATCGATTTCGCCGTGCGGCGTGGCGAGCTGCGCGGCATCATCGGGCCGAACGGCGCGGGCAAGAGCACCTTCTTCAAGATGCTGACCTGCGAGGTGCATCCGACCTCGGGCACCATCCAGTTCAACGGCGCCGACATCACCGGCTGCGACGTCACCGAAGTCTGCCAGCTCGGCCTGACCAAGAGCTACCAGGTCAATCAACTGTTCAGCCGCCTGACGGTGCGCGAGAACATCATCATCGCGGCGCTCGCCGACAAGCGCGGACCGTTCCGCTTCGACCTGCTCAAGCCGATCGAAAGCGTCGAGGGGTTGCCGGAACGCGTGGCCGAGACGCTGGCGCTGGTGCATCTGACCGAGCGCGCCGAGCTGCCGGTCTCCGAGCTCGCCTATGGCGAGAAGCGGCGGCTGGAGATCGGGCTGGCGCTCGCCACCAATCCGAGCCTGCTGCTGCTCGATGAGCCGCTCGCCGGCATGAGCCCGCGCGAGCGCGTCGAGACCGTGCAGCTGCTCAAATCGATCCGGCGCGGGCGCACCATGGTGGTCATCGATCACGACATGGACGCGATCTTCGAACTGGCGGAACAGATCACCGTGCTGCAGGAGGGCCGCGTGCTGGTCGAGGGCACGCCGGACGAGATCAAGGCCAATGCCACCGTCCAGGAAGCCTATCTCGGCGGGGTGCACGCGCCATGAGCATGCTCGAGGTCAAGTCGCTCAACAGCTATTACGGCGACTCGCACATCCTGTTCGATCTGGCGCTGCGGGTGGAGGCGCACGAGGTGGTGGCGCTGCTCGGGCGCAACGGCGCCGGCAAGAGCACCACGCTGAAGAGCCTGATGGGCATGGTGCGACCGCGCTCGGGTTCGGTGCTGTTCGACGGCACGAACCTCGCGGGCAAGCCGGCGCATGCCATCGCGCGGGCCGGCATCCAACTGGTGCCGGAGGAGCGGCGCATCTTCGGCAGCCTCAATGTCGAAGAGAACATCGTGTTGGCGAGCCTGACGGCGCCCAATGCCTGGCCGCTGCAACGCATCTACGACATCTTCCCGCGGCTGGCCGAGCGGCGGCGCAGCCGCGGCACCGATCTGTCCGGCGGCGAGCAGCAGATGCTGGCGATCGCGCGGGCGCTGGTGCGCGATCCCAAGCTCATTTTGCTCGACGAGCCGTTCGAGGGCCTGGCGCCGGTGATCGTGCGCGACCTGATGGTCGCCTGCCGCAAACTGGTGGAGGCGGGGCAGACCATCGTGCTGGTGGAGCAGAACCTGGCGGCGACGCTGGCGCTGGCGAACCGCGCCTACATCATCAACAACGGCCACGTCGTACACGAAGGCCCGGCCGATGAGCTCAAGGCCGATCCGGATGTGTTGCAAAAGTATCTGGGTGTGTGAACGCGCCGCCGTCGTCGTTCCGGCCGCGGCGCGAACCACGGGGGGCGGTTAAGGCGTCGGCCCCGGACGCTTCGGCATGGCTTTGGCGAACAGGCCGAGGGTGATGGCGCGGGCGACATATTGCGCCAGGCAGTTGAAGCCGGCCTCGTTGCGTTCGAACTCGGCGGTCACCGGCTCGCCGGCGGTGTGGGCGGCCTGGTTGAGGATCTGCATCGCCTCGTAGAAGCGGATGATGATCACCTTTTCCCCCGCCGCCAGCTTGCGCAAGCGTTCGCGCAGCGCGACGTAGTGGGAATCGCGCAGCATCTGCGGCGCGAATTGCAAGCCGACCAGCACCAGATCGACCTTGTGCGCCTTGAGCCAGTCGATCTGTTCGCGCACCGTGTCGGCGAACTCATCGACCGGAACATAGGCGAGCGCGTCATTGGTGCCGACCTGCCAGAGCACCAGGTCGGGCTCCTCGAGGGCGACCTCGTTGCGCATGCGGACGGCGGCGCCGGCGGCGAGCTCGCCGGAAATGCCGCGGTTGATCATCACCACATCGGTATCGCGCAGCGCGCCGTGCAGCATGGCCTCGATCACCTCGGTGTAGCCGCCGCGCGCGCTGACACGGCCGGGCGCGGCGCCCATGGCGAGGATGCGCAGCGTCTTGCGCTGCGCCAGCGCCGCCGCGACGTTGGGCAGCGGCGATTGATCGGCGATAGCGGCGGAGCCGGCCTGACAGGCCTTGGACAGCGTCATCGACGCCGCGCCCGGCGGCGCGCCTTGCGCGCGCGCCGCGGCGCCGACGAGAAGCGCGCTCAGGAGCGCTACGCCGAGGGCGCAGGCCGTGTGCGTTGTCGCAATTCGGCAAGCCATGCGGTGAATGCCATGACGACGATGCCACAAACTACCACGGCCGTGTCGCTGCCGACAGAGCCGCGATAGTAGTAGCGCACGATCTGCGCCAGCAGGCTCAAGAGCGAGCCGACGCAGAACACATAGAGCGAATTGCGCCCGAGCATGGCCAGGAGCCCGATCAGGGTGCCGACCGGGCGGCCGAGCACAGGCAATGCCGTGAGCCGCTTGATATAGGGAAAAAGGATCGAGAACGCCGCCACCAGCGACAGGAACTGGATCAGCCGGATCGGGGTGACATAGGTCTTGTCGGCGATGAAGAACAGCTTGGGGTCGGGTACCTTGGTCGGGTCCGGCCACCAGCCGAAGCGGGCGACCAGAACGCCGAGGATCACGATCGGCACCGCCACCAGGCGCAGCGGCAGAATATGGCGGCGGGCGAAGGCGCCGACGCCTTCATTCTTCGCCAGCACGAAGCCGAGCACGAACAGAATCTGCCAGGCCAGCGGATTGAAGAACCAGGTGCCCGACACCGGCCAGGTCGGCAGCGTCAGGCGGAAGGCGAGTACCACGACATAGAGCGTGAACGAGGCGGGCAGCACCCAATGCGGCGCCAGGCGGTCGAGCGCGGCGAAGAACGGCGCCATCAGCATCAGCACCACATAGAGCGGCAGGATGTCGAAATAGCCGAGCTGATGGGTGAGCAGCGCCAGCCCGATATGGGTGGGGACAGGGTCGTTGAAGACGGCTGCGGCATTGTGCCACTGCAGCAGCAGCGGATTGTCGAGCTCGAGCGCGCTCGTCGCCAACAGCGCGATGGCGATCATGGTGATCAGCACCTGTGCGGCATAAAGCTCGAGCGCGCGGCCGGACAGCCGCAGCATGACATCGCGCGTCGGCATATGGCGGCCGCCGCCGTCGGCCATCAGCCGCATCGACCAGCCGGCCAGGAACACGAACAGGTCGGCGGCGTCGGCGATGGAAAAATTGATCAGCGTGTAGCGGGCGTAGAACAGGCCGGGGATGTGATCGACGAAGATCGTGATCAGCGCGAACCCGCGCCAGAAATCCACGGCATTGGGTTCACGCCTCATGCCAATCGTCCCGGCGCGCCAGGGTCCCCGCGCCGGGATCGATTGTCGATAACAGCCAGCGAACGGTCAAGGTGCCGCGCCGCGGCCCTCGGCCTCAGGCCGGCGACACCATGCCGTGGTGCATGGGACGCGTGGCGGCATAGTCCGGCACGGTCTCAGCGGCGGCTTGCGTCTGAAAATGCCTGAACACGAAGACGCGGATGGCCGAAGAGAGATTGCGGTTGTGCCGTTCGGTGTCGATGCGTTTGGTCAGCGCCGACACGGTCAGATGTTGCAGCTCGGCAATCGAACGCAGGCCTTCCCAGAACTCGTCCTCGAGCGACACGCTGGTCTTGTGTCCACCGATGTCGATTGAGCGTTTGATGACTGATGATTTCATCTTGGTTTCCGGAGTGGTGATGCCATTAGTGCTTATAAGTAGCACCGGCCGGGACCCTTACAATTTGAGCAATATCAAGTTGCAACGCGGTATCGCATTGCAATCAATTCGCATTTGCTGTTGCAGTCAGCTGAATGCGCGATTGCCAGCGCTTATAGGCCGGTGGCAAACCGCGCCATCACCACGATAATCGCGATCTGCATGCAGCCCTGCATCGCAACGACGCGCACATAGGTGCGCATCCAGCGCGCCAGCTTGGCGTGATCGGGCGCCGGTTTCTGGATCTCGAAATAGAGCCGCAGGTTCGTCGGCAACAGATAGCCGAGCCCCTGTATCGTGAGCACGGTGACGATGACGAGCGCCGCGACCACCCACCAGAATTGCGGATAGCCGACATCGAGGAAGCCGAGCCGCACCGCCAGGAACCAGCCGGCGGTCGAGGTGATGGCGGAGATGGTGGGCATGAGGATGAGGGTGCGCGGGATGATGCCGGCGATCATGGCGCGGCGGGTATCGAGGGAGACGCGGCGCATGACCGGGCCGACGACAAAGCCCATGAACAGGTCGATGCCGGTCCACAGGGTGCCGCTCATCACATGCACGAAGTCGAGGAACCAGAGGCTGCTGTTGAAAATGGCCGCGATCAGCACCGCCACGGCCGCCAGCGCGGCGACCAGGTACCAGGGGCGGAACGGCGAGGCGATGACGGCGGGCGGGGCGAGCAGGGAGTCGACCATGCGGGTGCGGTCCGGTTACGGCCGCGATCCTAGCGCATGCGCCGGGACGGGGGAATCCGGGGGTCGGCTCGTCCTCAGGCCGCGCCCAGGCTCTGCGAGGCGCGCGCGAAGTCCGCCTTCGGCATCGGCATGACGCGCGCGGCCAGCTGCGCCCGCACATGCTCGAGCACGAAAATGCGCACCGCGGACGACAAATTGGCGTGTTGGCGGGCGTTGTCGATCTGGCGCAACAAGACGGAGACGGTGGTTTGTTCGGTATGGGCGATCTCGCGCACGATATTCCAGAACGGCTGCTCCAGGCTCACGCTGGTCTTGTGGCCATTGATCACAACGGACCGTTTGATGATGGCGGACTTCATCATAACAACCCCCGGTTGAATTAAACCATATAACGCTCAGGGGTCATGCCCCCATAGCTAACGCGAATGGCGGGCTAGGGTTCCACGATCTGTGCGCGGGGCGAGCGGTTTTACCGCTATCGCGTTTATGGCAGAGCGGCGACTTTTTATGCCTAATTTATGAGCAAAAGCCGGCGCCGGTCCTACATTTCGGCCCGTTTCCACCGAACGGGGCTGGTCCATGCCGTTTGTGCTCGGGTTCGTGCTTATCGCGGTGACCGTGGGGATGGTGCTGATCGCGCGGCCGGTGGCTGGCGAGCCGGCGCGCTTCCTCAAGGTCTGGATCGTCGGTCAGGTCTATCTGCTGAGCGCCATGGTCTCGGCGCTAACCGGCGTCACCCTCATCATCAACACCTGGCCGTTTTGAGCCGGCGGTCTTGAGCGGGCGATCGCCGCCCGCCCGACCTGCCGCGTTTGCTGAAGCGATCGCGCCGTAACGGGCGCCGGTCAGTCCTTGCCGGAAGGGCCGGCGGGCTGCGGCGGCTTCGATTCGATGATCGTGGTGTCGCAGCTCAGGCAGGAGAACGTATCGACGTCCCGGACGGTCTCGCGCGACTTGGACGCCTGCATGGCGATGCCGCAGAACGGACAGTGACGGATCGGCGATCGGGGACGCAATGCCATGGGGAAAAATCGGCGGGATTGGCCCGCCGCGGTTTGATCTAGATCAAGACCGGGTGGGAAACGCAGCCAAATCCGACGCCTGCGGCGTGCCGTAATCTGATTTATCTCAATGCGCCGCTGCACCGAGCGGGCAAATTGGCGAATGTGGCGGCATATTTCCACGGCGCCTTTCGATCGCGACATTGAGCTGGCTGTCATCGACAATGACGGCCCGCACGCGCTGGTGTTTGCCTGCCGGCGCATCCTTGGCGGCTGGATGAATGCCGATACCCGCGAGCGGCTGGACGTGCGGCCGACGCATTGGCGCGATTGGGAGCCGCAGGCGCAGCGGCAGACCGGCTAGGCGGACGGTCGGCGCTTTCTTTCCTTCGGCTTCGGATCGACGATCTTGGCCTCTTCTTCCGCCAGGAGGCGAAGCAGAATCTGCCGGCGCGACTCGTCGGTTTCCTTGGCGAGCAAGCGGCGGAAATGCTCGATATTGAGCCGGGCCACGGCACGGTCCACGGCGCGCTCTCCCTGCTGATTTTCCGATTTGTAGAGCTTTATCGCCGACGGGGGAAGCGCGGTGGCGGCGATGCCGGCGAGCCAGGTTTGCCCGCCCGCGACCGGCGCGGCTTGCTACGGCAACGGAAAAGCGGAGCGCCTGTCAGCCGCCATGGGCTCACCGCCGCGCGACTCGAGCCATCGCGCCGGCGCGGCCCATCCCGCCAGCGTCAGCGCTTTTCCCTCGGCACATGGAAGGTCGATTCGAGCGCCTCGGCCTTGTCGGTGAGTTCCGCGGTGATCGCGACCAGGGCATCGCGTATGCCCGGGTCCGGGCTTTCACGCGCGATCTTGTTGCAGCGCACAGCCAGGTTACGAAGATAGGCGGCAATTCCAATCTGCATCGGCATCCTTCCCACTGCCGACGCTCACGCCGACATTATTAGTTATTTTGGGCTAGGCCCGGCTTGGCGCCGGCACCAGCAGTCGCATTTGTTACACCCTGGCGACACCTGGGAGAACGTCCCACAGGTGGCGCAGCCATATGCAACAAATCACCGCGCGTGGGAAGAACTTCGGAAGCGCAGCCGGTTGCCAACCGCCGCCGGCATCCGCGCCGCTATCGCGGCGTCAGCCGCTTGATCATCAGCGCGACCCGGCCGCGCGCGGTCACGACCACGCGGCCGTCGTCGAGTTGGGAAAGAAAGCCGCGCCGCTGCAGCCGTTTGAGGCGCACCTCATCCACCGCCAGCCCGTCGGCGACGGCGGCGAGCGCCGTGAGGTCGCCGGTGTGCAGCTTCCTGGTGGCCCAGTCCCTGATTCCAACAGTCATGACGCCACGCACAGATGGACTTGCCCGCAATGACCGAGACCGGATTTGGCCGCTGCCGTCGGTTGTCCGGCGCCGGCCACTATGTCCGGAATTATTTGCAATAGTGTGAAGCAACAAATTTGCCAAAAGAGCGGCGGCGCCGGCGTGAAAGCGTAGAAGCCCCGGTGCCAGGCACCGGGGCCTCCCTGTTTTGTCCGAGGCTCAGACATTATCCCGGACGGTGTAGCCCTACCGCAGGGGCGTTACCGGTATCTAAATATGGTTGTAGTGAGCCGGGACCTTGTCGGGAGCCTCGACCTCGCGGCGGCTGCGCGCGGCCGTCGTTACTTCCAGCCGGATTGCTGATCGCAAGCTTTCCGCGCCGCCGGGTGGGTTTTTTCCCACTGCGTGATCGAGCGGGTTTCGTTCTGGTCCATTTTTTCGTTCATGCAGACACAGTAGGCGCGGATGATCGCCGGTGTGGCGCCGGGTTCGCCCCGGTTATCGTTGATGCACTGATTGATCCATTTGAGATCGTCCGCATTCATCTTCTGCGCAGATGCCGGGCTTAACGAGGCGCAGACCACAAGCAGGAACGCACCCGCCAGGTATTTCATGACTGTCTCCCTTGAGTTTGCCCGTTGATCGGGCAAAGCCGGCCATCCTAGCAGGCCGGCGCCGCAAAGCGATGGGGAGAAATGAAAGTGGGGGGAGGGACCCGGATCCAACGAAACAGGCCGCCAACCGCGGCGGCCTCAGACGAAGCGCACGCCGATCCGCTGCGACGAGCGCCAGGCGACATGGCAGGCGCGTTTCACAAATTCCGGTTTGATCAACAGCGTGAAATCGTCGGGAATGCCGAGGGGGCTTTGCACCTCGAGGCAGGCGCCCGTTTCCGACATATTGCGGACGGTGCAGTCGATGGCGGCGGCCAGCCCAAAGATGATGGAGCCGCCCTTGAGCGTTCGCAGGCGCGGTTTGCTTCGCTTTTCGCTCATGAAGGCAGCCAAGAAAAAATGGCCCCGCTCGGATGGCCACGGTGCTTCTAGGCTCGTTCGCTGACGGGAACCTGACAATCAGAGGCATAGGCCGCAAATCAGGCTGCCGGCAAGTTCGAACTGGGATACGCGGGGTCGAAAGGGGCCAGTACCCGCCCTCCCAAAAAGAACATATTGCGAACTGAGAACAAATGGTGTACAGTGTATTTTATCCCGTCGATTCCGGCAGCCGGCACAACCCGCCGCGTTGTCGGGGGGTCGAATTCCCCGCCATAAGGAGCGCGACACATGAGTTAGCCTGCTTTGCGTCTGGTCGAAGGATCGTCCATGGACAAGTCGAAAGCCCTTTCCGCCGCGCTCAGCCAGATCGAGCGCCAGTTCGGCAAGGGCTCGATCATGCGGCTCGGCAAGAACGACAAGGCCATGGATATCGAGGCGATATCCTCGGGCTCGCTCGGGCTCGACATCGCGCTCGGCATCGGCGGCCTGCCGCGCGGCCGCGTGGTGGAAATCTACGGGCCGGAGTTGCTCCGGCAAGACCACGCTGGCGCTGCACACCATCGCCGAGGCGCAGAAGCTCGGCGGCATCTGCGCCTTCGTCGACGCCGAGCACGCGCTCGACGTGGTCTATGCCCGCAAGCTCGGCGTCAATGTCGACGACCTGTTGATCTCGCAGCCGGACACCGGCGAGCAGGCGCTGGAGATCGCCGACACGCTGGTGCGCTCCGGCGCCATCGACGTGCTGGTGGTGGATTCGGTGGCCGCGCTGGTGCCGCGCGCCGAGCTCGAAGGCGAGATGGGCGACGTGCAGCCGGGCTCGCAGGCGCGGCTGATGAGCCAGGCGCTGCGCAAGCTCACCTCCTCGATCTCGCGCTCGCGCACCATGGTGGTCTTCATCAACCAGATCCGCATGAAGATCGGCGTGATGTACGGCTCGCCGGAGACCACCTCGGGCGGCCATGCGCTGAAATTCTACGCCTCCGTGCGGCTCGACATCCGCCGCATCGGCGCCATCAAGGAGCGCGACGAGGTGGTCGGCAACCAGACCCGCGTCAAGGTGGTCAAGAACAAGCTGGCGCCGCCGTTCAAGCAGGTCGAGTTCGACATCATGTATGGCGAGGGCGTCTCCAAGCTCGGCGAATTGATCGACCTCGGCGTCAAGGCCGGCGTGGTGGAGAAGTCGGGCGCCTGGTTCTCCTATGACAGCCAGCGCATCGGCCAGGGCCGCGAGAACGCCAAGAACTTCCTCAAGGCCAATCCCGATCTGGCGGCCAACGCATCGAGGCGGCGGTGCGCCAGAATGCCGGGCTGATCGCCGAGGCGATCATGGCCGGCGAAGACGCCGGCAAGGGCGGGGACGACGAGGAGGCGGCGGAGGGGTGAGATAACAGTCGCCGCTCGTCCCCGCGCAGGCGGGGAATGAACGGATAGAATTGTGAGGCGTGGCGGCGGCGCCAGTTTTCCGCCGCACCAGATCCGGCAACGCGTTCGGCGTATCGCCCCCGTCGGCACCCGGCTGCATAAAGCGGCCGCCACCGAGGACGGGGGCGAAGCGCGTTTGAGAGTCTATTCTGTCCGAACGCCCGGGCCGCACGCTCGCTTCCCCTCTCCCCTTGTGGGAGAGGGTGGCTCGCGCGGAGCGATAGCGCGCGCGAGCCGGGTGAGGGGTTTGTGCTTTTCTGCATGGGCCGGATCCCTCACCCGGCTGCCTCCGCGACACGTCGGCGGCCACCCCTCCCACCAGGGCAGAGGGTTTTCGCCGTGTCGCCAGCCCCTTCCTGGACTTGCCCGCCCCCCGCCGCTAAATAGGCCTCGAAACATCAAGCCGCACGCGGATTTAGCCCGCGTCGGGGGCCAGGGCAGTCAAAAGCGTTCCAGCATGAGCGGCGTCAACGAGATCCGGAAGAGCTTCCTCGATTACTTCGCCCGCAACGACCATCAGGTCGTGGCGTCCTCGCCGCTGGTGCCGCGCAACGACCCCACGCTGATGTTCACCAATGCCGGCATGGTGCAGTTCAAGAACGTGTTCACCGGCCTGGAGAAGCGCCCCTACAGCCGCGCCGTCACCTCGCAGAAATGCGTGCGCGCCGGCGGCAAGCACAACGACCTCGACAATGTCGGCTATACCGCGCGCCACCATACCTTCTTCGAGATGCTGGGCAATTTCTCCTTCGGCGACTATTTCAAGGAGCGCGCGATCGAGCTCGCCTGGAACCTGATCACCAAGGAATTCGGGCTGCCCAAGGACCGGCTGCTGATCACCGTCTATATCGACGACGACGACGCCTTCGACCTGTGGAAGAAGATCGCCGGCCTGCCCGAGAGCAAGATCCTGCGCATCGCCGGCGCCGACAATTTCTGGGCCATGGGCGACACCGGCCCCTGCGGTCCCTGCTCGGAGATCTTCTACGACCATGGCGCCGCATATCCCGGGCGGCCCGCCCGGCTCGCTCGACGCCGAGGGCGACCGCTTCATCGAGATCTGGAACCTGGTGTTCATGCAGTTCGAGCAACTGGCCGACGGCCGCCGGCTCGACCTGCCGCGCCCCTCGATCGACACCGGCATGGGGCTCGAGCGCATCGCCGCGGTGCTGCAGGGCACGCACGACAACTACGCCATCGACCTGTTCGCCACCCTGATCCGCGTCGATCGCCGACCTGACCGGGGTCGAGCCCGACGGCCCGCAAAAGGCCTCGCACCGGGTGATCGCCGATCACCTGCGCGCCTCCGCCTTCCTCATCGCCGATGGCGTGCTGCCCTCGAACGAGGGCCGCGGTTATGTGCTCCGCCGCATCATGCGGCGCGCCATGCGCCATGCCGAATTGCTCGGCGCCAAGGACCCGCTGATGTGGCGGCTGGTACCGGCGCTCACCCGCGAGATGGGCCAGGCCTATCCGGAACTGATCCGCGCCGAGGCGCTGATCGCGGAGACGCTGCGCCTGGAGGAGACGCGCTTCCGCGCCATGCTGACGCGCGGCCTGGCCCTGCTCGACGAGAAGAGCGGCGGCCTGCAGAAGGGCGACATGTTCGACGGCGAGACCGCCTTCACGCTCTACGACACCTACGGCTTTCCGCTCGACCTCACCCAGGATGCCTTGCGCGCGCGCGGCATCGGCGTCGATCTGTCCAGTTTCGAGGATGCCATGGAGCGCCAGCGCACGAAGGCGCGCGCGTCTTGGGCGGGCTCCGGCGAGGCGGCGCAGGAAACGGTCTGGTTCGCGCTGCGCGAGAAGCTCGGCGCCACCGAGTTCCTCGGCTACGAGACCGAAAGCGCCGAGGGCGTGGTGGTCGGCCTGGTGCACGACGGCCGGGAAGTCGCCGAACTCAAGAAGGGCGAGAGCGGCGCCATCCTGCTCAACCAGACGCCGTTTTACGGCGAGAGCGGCGGCCAGGTCGGCGATACCGGCGAGATGCACCGCTACGGCGCGCGCGTCGCCGTCACCGACACGCAGAAAAAGGCCGGCGACCTGTTCGCGCATTCGGTCACGGTCGCCGAGGGCACCATCAAAGTCGGCGACCCGCTGCTGCTGGAAGTGGATCATGCCCGCCGTGCCGCCATCAGGCAGAACCATTCCGCCACGCATCTCTTGCACGAGGCGCTGCGCCAGGTGCTCGGCGATCACGTGGCGCAGAAGGGCTCGCTGGTGGCGCCCGACCGGCTGCGCTTCGATTTCTCGCATCCCAAGCCGATGACGGCGCAGGAGCTCACGCGGGTCGAGGACATCGCCAACGATATCGTGCTGCAGAATACGCCGGTGACGACGCGGCTGATGGCGCTCGACGAGGCCCGCGGCTCCGGCGCGCGCGCGCTGTTCGGCGAAAAATACGGCGACGAGGTGCGCGTCGTTGCCATGGGCGAGAATCCTGATCACGCCGGCGGCAATACGCTGGGCTGGTCGGTGGAATTGTGCGGCGGCACCCATGTCCGCCGTACCGGCGACATCGGCCTGATCTCCGTGATCGCCGACAGCGGCGTCGCCGCCGGCGTCCGCCGCATCGAAGCGCTCACCGGCCGCGTGGCGCGCAAGGCCGCCGACCACCAGGCGCAACTGCTCAAGGCCACCGCCGCCGAGCTGAAGGTGCCGGCCGAGGACATGCCGGCGCGCGTTGCCGCATTGCTCGACGAGCGCCGTAAGCTGGAGCGCGAATTGACCGATGCGCGCAAGAAGCTCGCCATGGGCGGCGGCGCCCAGGTCGCCGGGGCCGACGACGGCGTGCGTCAGGTCAACGGTGTGAAGTTACTGGCGCGCGCGGTCTCCGGCATCGAGCTCAAGGACCTGCGCAGCCTCGCCGACGAAGGCAAGAAACTGGTCGGCTCCGGCGTGGTCGTCCTCGTCGGTCTTTCCGCCGACGGCAAGGCCGGCATCGTGGTTGGCGTCACCAAGGACCTCACCGACCGCTTCAACGCGGTGGAGCTGGTGCGCAAGGGCGCCGAGGCGCTCGGCGGCAAGGGCGGCGGCGGCCGCCCCGACATGGCGCAGGCCGGCGGCCCCGACGGTTCCAAGGCCGACGACGCGCTCAAGGCGGTCGAGGCGGCGCTTTCCGGTTCGTGATTGCGGCGCCGATGGCCGGATAGAGCTGGCACGCCACGCGGGGGGCGCCATCCGTGCTGCACGCCGAGGGGCTGAAAGCCCTCATCATCTTCCTGGTGGTCGCCGGCATCGTCGTGCCGCTGTTCCATCGCGCGCGCATCGGCACGGTGCTCGGCTTCCTCATCGCCGGCGTGGTGCTGGGGCCGAACGGGCTGGGGCGGCTGGCGGCGCAGCACCCTTTCATCGGCGCCATCACCTTCGACAATCCCGAACAGGGCGCGGTGCTGGCCGAATTCGGCATCGTCATCCTGCTGTTCCTGCTCGGGCTCGAACTGTCGTTGCAGCGCTTGTGGCAGTTGCGGCGCTACGTGCTCGGCGTCGGGCTGGCGCAGGTCGCGCTCAGCACGCTGGTCATCGGCGCCAGCGTGCAGATCGTCGGCGGCGGGCCGGCGGCCGGCATCGTGCTCGGCCTCTGCCTGGCGCTGTCCTCGACCGCGATCGTGATGCAGCTGCTGATCGAGCAGCACCGCGCCGCCAATCAGGTCGGCCGCATCGCGCTCTCGGTGCTGCTGTTGCAGGACGTCATGGTGGTGCCGATCCTGTTCGTGGTCGAGGTCATGGCCGGCGGCAAGCAGACCGGCGGCGTCGGCATCCTGCCGCTGATCCGGCCCTTCGCCGAGGCGCTGGCGGTGGTGATGGCCATCATGCTGCTCGGCCGCTTCGTGCTGCGGCCGCTGTTACGCTCGGCGGTGCGCACCGGTAGCCGCGACCTGATCATGGCGATCACGCTGTTGATCCTGGTGGTGTTTTCGGTCGCCACCGGGCTTGCCGGGCTGTCGGTCGCCTTGGGCGCCTTCCTCGCAGGCCTCTTGCTCAGCGATAGCGAGGCGCGCCACAACATCGAGGTCGATCTCGAGCCGTTCAAGGGACTGCTGCTCGGCGTCTTCTTCATCAGCGTCGGCTCCAATATCGATGTTATGGCGATCGCCGCCGATGCCGGCTGGATCGTGCTCGGCGTCGCGCTGCTGATGGGCGTCAAGGCGGCGATCCTTTATGGCGTGGCGCGCGCCTTCCGCCTGCCGCGTGCGGATGCCGCCGAGGTCGCACTGCTGCTGGCGCAAGCCGGCGAATTCGCCTTCGTGGTGATCGGCGTGGCCGGCGCGCTGCTGCCGCCGCGGCTCGCCGCCGGCGCCGTCGCGGCGGTAGGCTTCAGCATGCTGGTGACGCCACTGTTCGCCACGGCCGCGCGCCGGATTGGCGCCCGGCTGGCGACGGCCGATCAGAGCCGGCAGGCGCCGGTGCCGGATCTCGCCGAGCTCGACGGCCACGTGGTGATCGGCGGCTTCGGCCGGGTCGGCCGCCTGATCGCGCGGGCGCTCGCCGCCGAGAACGTGCCCTATGTCGCGCTCGACACCGATGGCGAACTGGTCGCCCAGATGCGGCTGGCGCAGCAGCCGGTCTTCTTCGGCGACGCCGGGCGGCCGGAACTGCTCGAGCGGGTCGGCGCCCGCCGCGCCCGCGCCGTCGTGGTCACGCTCGACAACCCGCGCGCCGCCGAGCGCATGGTCACGGCCGCACGCCGGGCCAATCCCGACGCCCTGGTCTTCGCCCGCGCCACCGATGCCGATCACGCTGCCCGCCTGCTGGCGCTGGGCGCCGTCAGCGTGATCCCGGAAACCGTGGAGGCCAGCCTGCAGCTTGCCGCCCGTCTGCTCGAGCGGCTGGAGCTCTCCGACGAGGCGGTCCTGCAGCGGGTGGCCGCGATGAGAAATGCCGAGCTGGGTCGGCTTTCCCAGAGTGGCACGGGGCCGGCCGGCTTGATCGAGCGCAATGGGGAGCCGGGTAAACTGTCTTAAATTGCTTGCGGCTAGGATAGCGCCCGATGGCCCGTGACAAGATCAGGGAACTGCGCCGGCGCGTCTACCAGGTGCTCGAACAGGGGCCGGTGGGCGACCGGCTCAGCATTACCGTCGACCGCGCGCTGGTCGCGCTCATCCTCATCAATCTGTTGGCGGTCGCGCTCGAATCGGTGCCCAGCTTGCGCGAACCGTACCAGCCACTGTTCTGGGTCATCGAATATTTCTCGCTCGTCGCGTTCAGCGCCGAATATGCCTTGCGGCTGTGGGTGGCGGTCGAGCACGGGCCGAACCGGCACCTTTCACCGGCGCGGGCGCGCCTCAAATACGCATTAAGCCCGGCCGGCCTCATCGATCTCATCGCGGTGCTGCCGTTCTGGGGCGCGCCGCTTCTGCCCGACGATCTGCGCGTGCTGCAGGTGCTGCGCATCCTGCGTTTCTTCAAGATCGCGCGCTATTCGCCGGCCATGCGCTCGCTGCTCGACGTGCTCTATCGCGAACGGCGCGCGCTGTTCGGCTGCCTGGTGATCACGCTCGGCACCGCGCTGGTGGCGGCGGCGCTGATGCATCTGGCCGAGGGCAAGGTGCAGCCGAACAAGCTCGGCACCATCCCCGACGCGCTGTGGTGGGCGATCGTGACGCTGGGCACCATCGGCTATGGCGACGTGGTGCCGGTGACCGCGCTCGGCAAGCTGGTCGCCACCGGCACCATCTTCCTCGGCCTGATCATGATCGCGCTGCCGGTCGGCATCATCGCCACCGCATTCGCCGAGCAGATCCACCGCCGCGACTTCATCGTCACCTGGGGCATGATCGCGCGCGTGCCGCTGTTTGCCGGGCTCGATGCCGCTGAAATCTCCGACGTCATGCAGTTGCTGCGGGCGCAGGTGGCGCAGCCCGGCGAGGTCATCGTACGCGCCGGCGAGCCCGCCCATTCCATGTATTTCATCGCCGCCGGTGAGGTCGAGATCGACCTCAAGCGCGAGCGGGTGCGGCTCGGCGTCGGCCAATTCTTCGGCGAGGTGGCGGTGCTGCGGCGTGTGCGCCGTTCAGCGACCGCGATCGCGCTCACCCGCGCCAATCTCCTGGTGCTCGACGCGCAGGACTTGCACGCGCTGCTGCAGCGCGATCCGCGCATCGCCGCCCGCATCAAGGAAGAGGTGGAGAAACGCGTCGGCCGCGACGCGGTCTCGCCCAAGGGCGACATCGTGAGCGAGGAGTTGCACGAGACCTGATGGCGGATGGCGGCACCATGCGCTAAGCTTGTCGGCAACGGCCGGAAAACAGGCCGTTTTTCTATTGGGGAGGATAATAATGAAGACTCTGATGGCGGCAGCCACTGCCGCAATGCTGGCGGCGGTTGTGCTGCTGACGAATGTCGACGGCGCAAGCGCGCAGGCCTATCCGACACGCCCGGTCACCATCATCGTGCCGTTCCCGGCGGGCGGGGCGACCGACACGCTGGCGCGCTATCTCGGCGAGCACATGCGCGACCTGCTCGGGCAGCCGGTGGTCATCGAAAACGTGGCGGGCGCGGCCGGCCGCATCGCGGTGCAAAAAGCGGTGCACTCGGCCGCCGACGGCTACACGCTCAGCATCGGCACCTCGACCACCCATATGCTGACCGGCGGGCCTCTACAAGCTGCCCTACGATCTGCTTGACCGACCTCGACCCGATCATCCTGATCGGCAGCGAGCCGCTGCTGCTCGTCGGCAAGAAGACCCTGCCGGCCAATAATCTGAAGGAATTCATCGCCTATCTGAAGGCCAATCCCGGCAAGGCCAATTGCGGCATTGCCGGCATCGGCGCCACCGGGCACGTCGCCGGTCTCAGGTTCCAGAAGGAAACCGGCACCAAATACGTGTTCGTGCCCTATCGCGGCAACGGTCCGGCCTTGAAGGATCTTGTTGCCGGGCAAATCGACTTCATGCTCGAGCCGTCTTCGAATTTCATCGGACAAGTCAAGGCCGGCGCGGTCAAGCCCTTCGCCGTGACCGCGAAGGTGCGCACGACCTCGCTGCCCGAGGTGCCGACGACCGATGAAGCCGGCTTGCCGGGCTTCCATGCCTCGCTCTGGTATGGGCTTTGGGTGCCGAAAGGCACACCGAAAGCGGTCGAGACCAAGCTCAATGGCGTGTTGGTGAAGGTATTGTCGATGCCGGCGGTGCAGGCGCATTTCAAGCAACTCGGCATTCAGATCAACACCAGCGAACAGACGCCGCAGGCGCTGCATGCTTTCCAGAAGGCCGAGGCCGAACGCTGGTGGCCGATCATCAAGGCGGCCAATATCAAGCTGCAGTAGGCGCCGCGCAAACGGTGCGGCGACCTCGCTTCACCTCTCCCCGCAAGCGGGGAGAGGGAATTAGCGGTGCCGCCGATGTCCGTATCAGAGCGCGGCGATTGCGGCGTTCAGCGTGGCGCTCGGCCGCAACGCGGCCGATGCCTTGGCGGCATCGGGCAGGTAGTAACCGCCGGTGTCGACCGGCTTGCCTTGCGCGCCGATCAGTTCGGCATTGATCTTGGCCTCGTTCTTGGCGAGCGTCTCGGCCAGCGGTTTGAAGCGGGCTTGCAGCTCCGCGTCCTTGGTCTGCGCGGCCAGCGCCTGAGCCCAGTACAAAGCGAGGTAGAAATGGCTGCCGCGATTGTCGATTTGGCCGACCTTGCGCGCCGGATTGCGGTTGAATTCGAGGAACTTGCCGATGGCCGTGTCGAGCGTCTCGGCGAGAACCTGCGCCTTGGCGTTCTTGTAGGTCTGCGCCAAATGTTCGAGCGACGCGCCAAGGGCGAGGAACTCGCCGAGCGAATCCCAGCGCAGATAGCCCTCTTCCTGGAACTGCTGCACATGCTTGGGCGCCGAGCCGCCGGCGCCGGTCTCGAACAGACCGCCGCCCGCCAACAGCGGAACGATCGACAGCATCTTGGCCGAGGTGCCGAGCTCCATGATCGGGAACAAGTCGGTCAGATAGTCACGCAGCACGTTGCCGGTGACGGAGATCGTGTCCTGCCCCTTGCGGATGCGCTCGAGCGAAAACTTGATCGCTTCGACCGGCGGCAGAATGCGGATGTCGAGCCCCGATGTATCTTGATCCTTCAGGTACTTTTCGACCTTGGCGATGACCTGCGCGTCATGCGCGCGTTTGGCGTCGAGCCAGAACACCGCCGGGGTGCCGGTGAGGCGCGCGCGGCGCACGCCGAGCTTGACCCAATCCTGGATCGGCGCGTCCTTGGCCTCGCACATGCGGAAGATGTCGCCGGTCTCGACCGGACGCTCCAGCAGCACCTTGCCGTCATCGGCGACGACGCGGACCGTTCCGTCCGCGGGAATTTCGAACGTCTTGTCGTGCGAGCCGTATTCCTCGGCCTGCTGCGCCATCAACCCCACGTTCGAAACCGAACCCATGGTCCGCGGGTCGAAGGCGCCGTGGGCCTTACAGTCCTCGATGGTCGCCTGATAGAGGTCGCGTAGCTGCGATCCGGGATCACGGCATCGACGTCGTGCAGCTTGCCGTCGGCGCCCCACATGCGGCCGCCTTCGCGGATCATCGCCGGCATCGACGCGTCGACGATCACGTCTGAGGGCACGTGCAGGTTGGTGATGCCCTTGTCGGAATTGACCATGGCAAGGCCCGGCCGTTTCGCGTATTCGGCGGCGATGTCGTCCTTGATCGCCTTCTTTTCGGCGTCGGGCAGCGTCTCGATCTTCGTCATGAGATCGCCCAAGCCATTGTTGGGATTGAAGCCGAGGCGCTTCAGCGTGGCGGCGTGTTTCTTGAACACATCGGCGAAGAAGACGGAAACGGCGTGGCCGAAGATGATGGGATCGGAGATCTTCATCATGGTCGCCTTCAGGTGCAGCGAGAACAGCACGCCGTCCTTCTTGGCGGCTTCGATCTGCTCGGCGAAGAAGGCGCGTAGCGCCTTGCGGCTCATCACCGCCGCGTCGATGATCTCGCCGGCCGCAATCGGCGTCTTCGCCTTCAGCACCGTGACGGCGCCGTCGGCGCCGACCAGTTCGATGCGGGCGTTGGTCGCCGACGCGACGGTGGTCGAGACTTCCGAGCCGTAGAAATCGCCGTCCGACATGTGCGCCACATGCGATTTCGAGTCCGGGCTCCAAGCGGCCATCTTGTGCGGATTGTTGCGGGCATATTGCTTGACGGCACCGGCGGCGCGGCGGTCGGAATTGCCCTCGCGCAACACGGGGTTGACGGCGCTGCCGAGTACCTTGGCGTAGCGAGCCTTGATGTCCTTCTCGGCGTCCGTCGCAGCGTTGTCCGGATAGTCCGGAATGTCGTAGCCCTTGTCTTGCAGTTCCTTGATCGCGGCCTTGAGCTGCGGGATCGAGGCGGAGATGTTGGGCAGCTTGATGATGTTGGCCTCGGGCTTCATCGCGAGCGCGCCGAGCTCGGCGAGTTCGTCGTTGATTCGTTGCGCAGGGGTGAGCTTCTCGGGGAAATTGGCGAGGATGCGACCGGCCAGCGAGATGTCCTTCACTTTCATGGACACCCCCGCCGCGCCCACGAAGGCTTCGACGATCGGCAGCAGGGAATAGGTCGCGAGCGCCGGGGCTTCATCGACCTTTGTCCACATGATTTCGAGATCTGGCATGCTTGCACCTCTGGTCGCCGTGCTTGTTTGGGCCGGGCGGAAACTGAACATTGATGGGCGCGGTGGTATGGCTTCTCCCGCGGGCCCTCGAATGAATTGTTTTCGGCGCGGACACCGCCAACCGGGAATTCGACTGACGGGGAGTTCGGCGCGCGCCCTATAGCACCCGCACCCCGCTGGTGAAAGCCTTGTTAGCAGATGCGAGATAAGCGCTGGCGGGCCAATATGCGCCTGGCGCATGAGCGGAAAGGCGCGAAAACACCGTGTGCTTGGCTATTTGCGGCGGCGGGTGAAGGGCTTTTCGCGAAATACCGGCGCAGGTGGCGAGGTCCTCCTTTTGTCGCGTTTCCGGACGGCGAACCGGTATCCACTTCGCCTGGAAACGCTCCAGCGCGCCGAAGCGAAAGTCTCGGCGGGGGCCGCCCTGGTGTTTCGGCCGGAGACGGTGCCGCCGCTTGACGCAAGCGGCCGGCTTGGGCAGGGGCTGCGCCAGCGGGGCCGACGCGGTCCTTGAGGAGAATGCCATGCCGGGCGCCGGCACCGACAAAACCAAGCGCTGGCTGGCGACGCCGGCGCCGATCGTCGTCCTGGTCGAGCCGCAGCTCGGCGAGAATATCGGGGCGGCGGCGCGCGCCATGGCCAATTTCGGCCTTTCCCGACTGCGGCTGGTCAGGCCGCTGCAGGGCTGGCCGAACGAGAAGGCCCGCGTGATGGCCTCGGGCGCCGACCGCATCCTCGACGGCGCCGAACTGCACGATAGCCTTACCGCCGCGATTGCCGACTGCAGCTTCGTGCTGGCCACCACCGCGCGCAGCCACGATCAGGTCAAGCCGGTCTGGGCCGCCGATGCGGCGGCGGCGGCCATGACACCGCGCGTCGGCGCCGGCGAGACGGTGGCGCTGGTGTTCGGCCGCGAGCGCATCGGGCTCACCAACCAGGAAGTGGCGCTGGCCGATGCCATCGTCACGCTGCCGGTCAATCCGGCCTTCGCCTCGCTCAACCTGGCGCAGGCCGTGGTGATCGTCGCCTATGAATGGTTCAAGTCGAGCGGCGGCGGTGAGCTTCCCTTCACCATGCCGGAGAAATCCCCGCCGGCGGCCAAGCAGCAGCTCGACGTCTTCTTCGCCGAGCTCGAGCGCGAGCTGGAGAAGGCCGAATTCTTCCGCCCGGAAGAAAAGCGCGGCACCATGAGCATCAACCTGCGCAACATCTTCCAGCGCATGACGCCGTCCCAGCAGGACATTCGCACGCTGCATGGCGTGGTCACCGCGCTGGTGCACGGCCGCAAGGGGCCGGCGCGCGGCGGCGTGCTCGATCCGGAGGAAGCCACGCAGCTGCGCGCCCTCATCGCCGAGCACGGCGCCGGCAAGGTGCCGGGCGAACGCGGCCCGGTGCGCGGACTGGCGCGGCTGTTGCGGCGTAATCCGACCGAGGCGGAACGCATCCTGTGGCAGGCGCTGACCAACGACCGCCGCTTCGCCGGCCGCGGCTTCAAGCGGCAAGTGCCGGTCGGCGCCCATATTACGGATTTCGTGTCGTTTCCCCTGCGCTGCGTGATCGACCTCATGCCGCCGGTGGAAAGTGAAGAAGCCGCGCGCAATCGCGCCGAAAAACGCGCCTGGCTTGAAGACCACGATTATCGCGTGGTCGAGCTGAGAGCGGATGCGGTGGAGCGGGATGTCGCGGCGGTGTTGGATCAGCTTTCCGCTGCCGTCCCGGCGCGAGCGGAGCCGAGCCCCTGCGGTCTGCATCATGCCCGCAGGCGATCGATGGGCTCCGGCGTCTCGCTTCGCTGCGCGGGGACGACGGGCTTACTTCTTCAACATCCTCACCTGCGCCGCGATGCCGTCGCGCAGCATGGCCTGGTCGCTGCCCACGGTGATGAATTTGAAACCGCGCTCGCGCATGGCGAGCGCGCGCTCGGCGTCGCGGCAATAGATGCCGGGAATCTTGCCGGCCTTGAGCGCGGCGGCGCAGATGGTGTCGATCGCCTTTTCCACTTCCGGCGCCGTCACGTCCTGCGCCGTGCCGCCGCTGAGCGCGGTCGACAGATCGTAAGGGCCGATGAACAGCGCATCGATCCCCGGCGTCGCCGCAATGGCCGCGACATGGCTCAGCGCCGTCGGCGTCTCGATCATGGCCAGCGTCAGCGTGCCCGTATTGGCCTCGCGCAGATAGTCGGTGGCGACGCTGCGCCCCTGCAGCACCATGGCGCGCTGCGGGCCCCAGCTCCGCTCGCCGAGCGGGGGAAACTTGGCGGCGGCGGCGAAGCGGCGGGCATCGTCGGCGCTGTTGATCATCGGCGCGATGATGGCCTCGGCACCGAAGTCGAGCGCGCGCGACACCAGCGCGAAATCGTTGAGCGGCACCCGCACCACCGGCGAGCCGCCGCCGTGATGCACGGCGCTGATGCCGGCGATCAGCGAGGCGGTGTCCCAGAGCCCGTGCTGCACGTCGAGCACGACGCCGGCAAAGCCGTCGCGCGCCAGCGTTTCCGCGGCAAGGGGCGCGGCAAGCGTCGCCCAGCCGGCGAACACGGTCTTATTGGCGTGCAGGGAATGGGCGAGGGGAAAGGATTGGGTCATTGGCGCCCTCAACTGGCGGTTTTTCCGGCGCGCGACGCAGCCAGCACCCCCGGAATCCGCGGACTCACGCTGAATTTGCACCCGGATTCCAGGTCCGGCGCGCTGCGCCGTTCGGGAATGACGGAAAACTAGCCGCTCTTCTTGATCTGCTCGATCGCCAGCGCCAGCAGTTCGGCCATCTTGGCGCGGATGTCGCTCTCGCTGACATTCTTGCCGGCGAGGTCCTTCACGACCTTGCGCACCACGTCGTTGTCGCCGGCCTCCTCGAAATCGGCCAGCACGACCTCCTTGGCATAGGCTTCCGCCTCCGCCCCGCTCTTGCCGAGCACGCCGGCTGCCCACAGGCCGAGCAGCTTGTTGCGGCGGGCCATCGCCTTGAAGCGTAATTCCTCGTCATGCGCGAACTTCTTTTCGAAGCCTTCCTCGCGCTTGTCGAATGTGGTGGTCATGCCGCCCTCGTTGCTTGCGACGCGTCCGGTCGCGCTCTATATACCCGGCGCCTTGCATATCGCCGCGCCAGCGTCAAGGCAACATCCCGCCGCGCCAATGCGGCGGAAATGCGAGGTGGAAAACGCAGGCTAGGCGCGATTGTGCTGCCTTGAGCGATCGGCTAGGTTGACCCCCGTGCCCGGACTGTTCTAAGCGCGCGGAGCGCAACAGTCCGGTCCCGCCGCCGCGGATCTTGCAATAGTTTCTAAAGAGGAGCCACGGCAACCCGATGGACTTTCACAAACGGTACACTCCCATGAGCCGCCGTCGCCGCATCTACGAGGGCAAGGCGAAGGTCCTTTATGAAGGCCCCGAGCCTGGAACGCTGATTCAGCATTTCAAGGACGACGCCACCGCCTTCAATGCCAAGAAGCATGAAGTGATCGAGGGCAAGGGCGTCCTCAACAACCGCATCTCCGAATACGTATTCCAGCACCTCAACGATATCGGGGTGCCGACCCATTTCATTCGCCGGCTCAACATGCGCGAGCAGTTGATCCGCGAGGTGGAGATCATTCCGCTCGAAGTGGTGGTGCGCAACGTCGCCGCCGGCTCGCTCTCCCAGCGCTTGGGGATCGAGGAAGGCACGCAGCTGCCGCGCTCGATCATCGAGTTCTATTACAAGAACGACGCGCTCAACGATCCGATGGTGTCGGAGGAACACATTACCGCCTTCGGCTGGGCCTCGCCGCAGGAGATCGACGACATCATGGCGCTGGCCATCCGCGTCAACGACTTCCTCTCCGGCCTTTTCCTCGGCGTCGGCATCCGCCTGGTCGACTTCAAGATGGAAACCGGCCGGCTGTGGGAAAACGAAGTCATGCGCATCGTGGTGGCCGACGAGATCTCGCCCAATTCGTGCCGGCTGTGGGACATCAAGTCGAACGAGAAGCTCGACAAGGACCGTTTCCGCCGCGATCTCGGCGGGCTGGTGGAGGCCTATACCGAGGTCGCCAAGCGGCTGGGCATCATGAGCGAGGGCGAGCGGCCGCAAGGCACCGGCCCGGTGCTGGTCAAGGGCTGAGGACAGCGCCCCGGGGGCGATTGAGACGAATCCGCAAGGATGCTAACCGGGGGCCATAACGGCCCCCGGTTTGCTTTTCTGTAGCTTTTGGAACTCGCGATGAAAGCCCGCGTCACCGTCACCCTGAAATCCGGCATCCTCGACCCGCAAGGCAAGGCGATCGAGGGCGCGCTGCGCTCGCTCGGGGTCGCGGGCGTCACCAGCGTGCGCCAGGGCAAGGTGTTCGACATCGAGCTCGAGGGCGCCGACCCGGCCAAGGCCGAGGCGCTGCTCAAGCAGGCCGCCGACAAGCTCTTGGCGAACACGGTGATCGAGAACTACAAGGTGGACGTGCTGGGATGAAAGCCGCCGTCCTCGTCTTTCCCGGCATCAATCGCGAGCGCGACATGGCGCGCACGCTGGAGCTGATCGGCGGCCGCGCGCCGGCCATGGTCTGGCATACCGAGACCGCGCTTCCCGCCGGCACCGATCTGGTGGTGATCCCGGGCGGCTTCTCCTATGGCGACTATCTGCGCTGCGGCGCCATCGCGGCGCGCAGCGCCATCATGGACGCGGTGCGCAGCCATGCGGCCGGCCGGCGGCCTGGTGCTCGGCGTCTGCAACGGTTTCCAGATCCTGTGCGAGGCCGGGCTGTTGCCCGGCGTGCTGATGCGCAACCAGAACCTGCGCTTCATCTGCCGCGAGGTCTATCTGCAAGGTCGAGCGCTCCGACACGCCGTTCACCCGCGGCTACAATGCCGGGCAGGTGATCCGCGTGCCGGTCGCGCATGGCGAGGGCAATTACATCGCCGACAGCGAGACCATCGCGCGGCTGGAAGGCGAGGGGCGGGTGATCTTCCGCTATTGCGTCGCCCGACGGCATGATCGATCCGAACTGGAACCACAACGGCGCCATCAACGCCATCGCCGGCATCCTCAATGCGCGCGGCAATGTGCTGGGCATGATGCCGCATCCGGAGAACCACGTCGAAGCCGCGATCGGCCCGACCGACGGGCGTGGACTGTTCGCCGGGCTGGTGGAGGCGCTGGGGCAGGCGGCGTGAGCGCATTGCTGTGATCCCCAACGAACCCCGCATCACCCCCGAACTGATCGCCGAGCACGGCCTCAAGCCGGACGAGTACCAGCGCATCCTCGACCTGATCGGGCGCGAGCCGACGCTCACCGAGCTCGGCATCTTCTCGGCGATGTGGAACGAGCACTGCTCCTACAAGTCCTCCAAGGTGCACCTGCGCACGCTGCCGACCACGGGCCCTTGCGTGATCCAGGGCCCGGGCGAGAACGCCGGCGTCATCGACATCGGCGACGGGCTGGCCTGCGTGTTCAAGATGGAGAGCCACAACCACCCGAGCTATATCGAGCCCTATCAGGGCGCCGCCACCGGCGTCGGCGGCATTCTGCGCGACGTCTTCACCATGGGCGCGCGGCCGATCGCCTGCCTCAACGCGCTGTCCTTCGGCGCGCCGGAGCATCCCAAGACCCGGCATCTGGTCTCCGGCGTGGTCGCCGGCATCGGCGGCTACGGCAATTCCTTTCGGCGTGCCCACGGTCGGCGGCTCGGTGCGCTTCCATGCGCGCTATGACGGCAACAACCTGGTCAACGCCATGGCGGTCGGCATCGCCAAGAAGGACGAGATCTTCTACGCCGCGGCCTCCGGCGTCGGCATGCCGATCGTCTATCTCGGCTCGAAGACCGGGCGCGACGGCATCCACGGCGCCTCCATGGCCTCGGCCGAATTCGGCGAGGATTCGGAAGCCAAGCGGCCGACCGTGCAGGTCGGCGATCCCTTCTCCGAGAAGCTGCTGCTCGAAGCCTGCCTCGAGATCATGGCCAAGGACTGCGTCATCGCCATCCAGGACATGGGCGCGGCGGGCTTGACCTGCTCGGCGGTGGAGATGGGCGCCAAGGGCGATCTCGGCGTCACCCTCGATCTCGACAAGGTGCCCTGCCGCGAGGAGCGCATGAGCGCCTACGAGATGATGCTCTCGGAGAGCCAGGAGCGCATGCTCATGGTGCTCAAGCCGGAGAAGGAAAAGGAGGCCGAGGCCATCTTCCGCAAATGGGGCCTCGATTTCGCGGTGGTGGGCGAGACCACGCCCGACGCTGCGCTTCATCGTGCGCCACCAGGGCGAGGTGATGGCCGACCTGCCGATCAAGGAGCTCGGCGATCAGGCGCCGGAATATAACCGCCCGTTCCGCGACGGCGCCAAGCCGGCGGTGATCGACGCGGCATCGGTCGACGCCGCCGGTCGGCATCATGCGAGGCGCTGGAGAGGCTGCTTGGCCGCGCCCGACCTCTGCTCCAAGCGCTGGGTGTGGGAGCAATACGACCACATCATCCTCGGCAATACCGTGCAGCGCCCGGGCGGCGACGCCGCGGTGGTGCGCGTCGAGAACGGGCCCAAGGGCCTGGCGCTGACCACCGACGTGACGCCGCGCTATTGCGAGGCCGATCCCTTCGAGGGCGGCAAGCAGGCGGTGGCCGAATGCTGGCGCAATCTCACCGCGGTCGGCGCCACGCCGCTCGCCATCACCGACAATCTCAATTTCGGCAATCCGGAACGGCCGGAGATCATGGGCCAGTTCGTCGGCGCCATTCGCGGCATCGCCGAAGCCTGCAAGGCGCTCGACTTCCCGGTCGTCTCCGGCAATGTCTCGCTCTACAACGAGACCAATGGCAAGGCGATCCTGCCGACGCCCTCGATCGGCGGCGTCGGGCTGCTCGAGCGATTTCACCAAATCGGCGACGCTGGCCTTCAAGCGCGACGGCGAGGCGATCCTGCTGATCGGCGGCGCATCCGTCATGGCTCGGCCAGTCGATGTATCTGCGCGAGATCTGCGGGCGCGAGGAGGGGGCGCCGCCGCCGGTCGATCTCGCCGCCGAGAAGACGCAACGGCGATTGCGTGCGCGCGCTGATCGCCGACGGCGCGGTGAGCGCCGTGCACGATGTTTCCGACGGCGGGCTGCTGGTGGCGGTGGCCGAGATGGCGATGGCGTCCGGCATCGGCGCGACGCTGCTCGAAGGCGGTACGCCGGCGCATGGCTTCTGGTTCGGCGAGGACCAGGCGCGCTATGTCGTCACCGTGCCGGCGGCGCGTACCGACGCGGTGATCGCCCGCATCGAAGCAGCCGGCGTGATGGTCGCCCGGCTCGGCACCACCGGCGGCGATGCCTTGACGCTTGCCGGCGAACAGCCACTGCTGGTGCCAGCCCTGCGCGAACAATTCGAGGGCTGGCTGCCGGCCTATATGGCCGGCGCGCCCGCTTAAGGCCCTTCGACCGCGCGCTCGCTCAGCGCAGCGCCCGCGTCAGCGTGCGCCGGCAGCGCGGCGACAGCGCGCCCGGATGCTCCGCCAGGCAGACGATGATGCGTCCGTGGCCGGCCTTGACGTTGCCGCAGAGCACCTGCTGGTCGGCCTCACAGGAACGGATGATCGCCAGCCGCTTCGGCAACGACAGGTGCTCGATCTTGGCCATCGGCACCGCGGGTGGCGGCGGCGCGACCGCCACTGGCGGCGGCGGAGGCGGGGGTGGCGCTGCCATCTTCGCCTTTTTTGCCTTCTGCTTCGCCTTGGCGGCGGGCTTGGCCGGCTTCGGCGGTGGCGCTGAGGCGGCCGGCGGCGGTGGCGGGGCTGCAGCCGCGGCTGGCGGCGGCGGTTTGGGCGCGCTGACCACGGGTTTTGGCGCGCGGCGGTGGCGGCGCGGCAGCTGCCGGTGGCGGCTTCGGCGTCAGTGCATTGACCGCGCTTTGGCAGGCCGGCGACAGCGTGGCGAGGTGGCTGCGCAGGCAGTCGATCGCCTCTTTGCCGCCCGGGCGCACGCTCATGCAGTTCGCCATGTAATCGGAGCGGCAGGACGACTTGATCGCGCTCTTCTGCGCGTCGGTCGGTTGGGCCCGCGCGCCGCCCGCCGCCAGCGCTATCCCCAAGGCCGAAACTACGATCATCGCGTTGCCGCGCGCCAGGCGAAATCATCAATCGAAAACATAGCGGTCGTCCCTCATTGTCTTTCATGGTCTTTCGATGTGGGGGACGTGCTGCCGCGCCAGCCTGGCGCAACAACCGATCCTTGGTCCTATCATGAGGCCCCCTTTTCCGTCCCCACAGGCACAATGGTAACCGCCATTCCGGTATTGTCATGCGCGAAATTTTGGGCGCAAATTGCCGGCTAACGGTGTGCCGGATTCGCCGCGCGGCGCGTCCCCAAGGAGTTCCCCCATGGCCATGGACGCCGGCGAGATCGAGCGGCTGATCAAGGCGCGCATCCCGGACGCCCAGGTGACGATCCGGGACCTGGCCGGCGACGGCGACCATTACGCGGCCACCGTGATTTCCGCCTCCTTCAAGGGAAAATCGCGGGTGCAGCAGCATCAGCTCGTCTATGAGGCGCTCAAGAGCCAGATGGGCGGCGTGCTGCACGCGCTGGCGCTGCAGACCGCCACGCCCGAAGCCTGACATCGCGGCGCTTCCGCGCCGCGAAAACGGCTTGATTTTCAGCCATTCCCCCTTGGGGTGGCGGGCCGTTTTGGGCTACATATATCGCAAGCGAAGCGGTTTCGCCGCGCGGCGCCGCGCTCAACAGGACCAGGACAACAATCCAATGGGCATCGAGCAATTCATCGACAATGAAGTGAAGGGCAATGACGTGGTGCTGTTCATGAAGGGCACGCCGCAGTTTCCCCAGTGCGGTTTCTCCGGCCAGGTGGTGCAGATCCTCGACCACCTCGGCGTGGCCTATAAGGGCCTCAACGTGCTGGAGTCGGATGACCTGCGCAACGGCATCAAGGCCTATTCCAACTGGCCGACCATTCCGCAGCTCTACGTCAAGGGCGAGTTCGTCGGCGGCTGCGATATCATCCGCGAGATGTTCCAGGCCGGCGAGTTGCAGGCGACGCTGAAGGAAAATGGCATCGCGGTGCGCGAGAGCGCCTGAGCGCGATAGCGGCGTGTAAGCGCCGTGACCAAAGTCATCCTGGCGGTCGCGGCGCCCGCCGATCTGGCGCTGGCGGTGCTGCCGGTCGCGCTCACGATCCCGGCGCTGTATTGAGCTTTCACGCCGCCGGCACGAAGCGGTAGGCACGGCCCTTGCGTTCGACCAGGCCGAAGCCCGGATAGGGCAGGTGGTAGCCGATCAGCCGCGAGCGGTCGCCGGCGAGCCGGTCGAGCAGCATCTTGCGCGTCGCCACCGCCTCATCGGGCACGTGATCGGCGGCGGGCGTCCATTCCGGATGCTGGAACGAGATCAGCGCATGGCTGAGCGCGTCGCCGCCGACGATCAATCCGTCGCCGCCGGCAAGCTCCAGCGAGACATGGCCTTGCGTGTGGCCCGGCGTGCCGATCACGCGCAAGCCGCTGACGATCTCGTCGCCCGGCTTGACCATGGTCACGCGGTCTTTGATCGCGGCGTAATGACGGCGCGCGCCGGTGACGAAGCCGGCGCGGTCCGCCGGCAGGCCGCGGGTGGCATTGGCACCGGTCCAGAAATTCCATTCGGCGCCGGCGACATAGAAAGCCGCTTTCGGCAGCGCCAGGTCGTCGAGCTCGTCGAGCGCGCCCCAGAGGTGATCGGGATGGCCGTGGGTGAAGATCACCTTGGTGATCTTGGCCGTGTCGATGCCGGCCGACTTGAGGTTATTCCACAGCTTGCCGGTGGTCGGCATGAAGCGGTCGCCGGCACCCATGTCGACCAGGATCAGCTCCTTGCCGGCGTGGATCAGCGTGATGCTGGTGGGGAAGTCGTAGAGCGCGTCGGTCTGCCCGATCGATCGCAGCGCGGCGTCGCGCTCGGCCGGCGCGACATTGGTGGCGAGACCGGCGGTCGGCATCTTCCATTGGCCGTCCGTCGACACCGTCACCTGGAAAGCGTCGTGCGTGAAGCGCAATGGCGCTGGCGCCGCCAGGGTCGGCAGCGCGCGGGCAGCGGCGCCGAGTGCGGCAGCGGCGAGCAGGGTGCGGCGGGTGAGGGCGGCCATGGCATAGAATAGCAAATCCCCTGCCGCGAGGGCAGGGGATTCGGCAAAGCGGAAGGCTTCAAGCCGCCTTAGCGAGAATAATATTCCACCACCAGATGCGGTTCCATCTGCACCGGGTAGGGCACATCGGAATAGGCCGGAATGCGGTTGAAGGTGGCCGCCTTCTTGGCGGTGTCGACGTCGATGTAATCGGGCACGTCGCGCTCGGAAAGCGCCTGCGACTCCAGCACCAGCGCCAGCTCCTTCGACTTCTCCTTCACCTCGACCACGTCGCCGACCTTGACCCGGTAGCTCGCGATGTTGACGCGCTTGCCGTTGACCCGGATATGGCCGTGGTTGATGAACTGGCGCGCCGCGAACACCGTGGGCACGAATTTGGCGCGGTAGACCACCGCATCGAGCCGGCGCTCCAACAGGCCGATCATGTGGGCGCCCGAGTCGCCCTTCATGCGGATGGCCTCGTCATAGATGCCGCGGAATTGGCGTTCGGAGATGTTGCCGTAATAGAAGCGCAGCTTCTGCTTGGCCTTGAGCTGCACGCCGTAGTCGGAGAGCTTGCCTTTGCGGCGCTGGCCGTGCTGGCCGGGGCCGTATTCGCGCCGGTTGACCGGGCTCTTCGGCCGACCCCAGATGTTCTCGCCCATCCGGCGGTCGATCTTGTACTTGGATTCCATGCGCTTGGTCATCGCGTCCTCGGATTCTTGTTGTCAATCATGGTGAGGATCGCGCCCTCCTCTGTCCCGGAAACCCGGGACCGACAGGAAAAGCCTCGAAAGCGCAAGGCCTTGCCACGGGTCGCGAAACTTGACCGGCGGGTTTCACAAACCCGCCGGTCGCGGGCTATTTAGGCGGCGGGCCCGGTCCTGTCAAACCGCCGAGCCTGGAGGTAATATTTTACAGGTAAATGGCGGATGATGAGCGATCTGCTCTCGCAACAGGCGATCCTGGCCTTTTTCCAGGTGATCATGATCGACCTGGTGCTAGCCGGCGACAATGCCGTGGTGATCGGGCTTGCCGCCGCCGGGCTGCCGCGCGAGCAGCGCGCGCGCGCCATCCTGGTCGGCATCGCGGCCGCGACCGTGCTGCGCATCGGGTTCGCCGGGATCGCGGTCGAATTGCTGGCGATCGTCGGCCTGCTGCTGGCCGGCGGCATCCTGCTGTTGTGGGTGAGCTGGAAGATGTGGCGCGAATTGCGCGGGCCGAACGCCGCCGACACCGAAGCGGCGCTGGCGGTGGGCGAAGCGCATGTGCCGCGCAAGACCTTCGCTCAGGCCACCTGGCAGATCGTGATGGCCGACGTCTCCATGTCGCTCGACAACGTGCTGGCGGTGGCGGGAGCCGCACGCGATCATCCGGCCGCGTTGATCTTCGGCCTCAGCCTCTCGATCGTGTTGATGGGCCTCGCCGCCAGCCTTATCGCCAAGCTGCTCAACCGGCATCGATGGATCGCCTATGTGGGGCTTGCCATCATCCTTTATGTCGCGCTCGATATGATCTGGCGCGGCGCACTTGAGGTGTGGCCGCATCTCGTTGGCTAGAAGCCGAATGTGGCGAGCGCCGCGGCGAGCTTTGCGCCGGGCGCGCGGCCGGAGGTGAAAACGATCCGCGGCCTTGGCGGCGTTTGCGCCAAGGCCGGCCGGTCGCGCAACAGATCGGCGACGCGGCGCGCGATCGCCGGCGCCGGATCGAGCCAGTCGACCGGCCAAGGCGCCAGCGCGCGGAAGCGTTCAAGCAGCAGCGGATAATGCGTGCAGGCGAGCACGATGGTGTCGGTGCGGCGGCCGTCCGCCTCGACGAAGCAGGGCGCGATCTCGGCGGCGATTGCGGCATCGCTCTCTGGCTCGCCGGCGAGCTCGGCTTCGGCATAGGCGGCGAGATGCGGCGAGCCGACCAGCACCACATCGCAGTCGGAGGCGAATTCGCGGATCAGCGCGCGGGTATATTCGCGCGACACGGTGGCCTGCGTGCCCAGCACCGCGATGCGCTTGCTCGTCGATTGCGCGCAGGCCGGCTTGATCGCCGGCACCGTGCCGACGAAGGGCACGGCAAAACGCTTGCGCAGATCGGTGAGCGCCAAGGTCGAGGCGGTATTGCATGCGATGACGATGAGGTCGGGCGCATGCTCGGCGATGGCGTCGCTCGATCACCGCGGCGACGCGCGCGATCAGCGCTTCTTCGGCGAGCGCGCCATAGGGGAAGGCGGCATCGTCGGCGAGATAGACGAAGCGGGCATCGGGCCGCGCCATCCGAATCTCGCGGAATACGGTGAGGCCGCCGAGGCCGGAATCGAAGACGAGGACGCTTGGGGCGGGGGGACGGGTCGGATCGGGCATGGCGCGAGCTAAGCCACGGCGGTAGATCAATGACAATGGGTCGCAGCCGGAAATGGCGGATCGATCCGTTTAACGGAAGTAGGGGGCGAAACCAGGCCCCGCGCTTGGTGTTTCGGTACCGAGCGCGGGGTGGAGGATAGGACATGCGACTTAAGATTTTATCGCTCGTCGCCGGCGCCTTGCTGCTGTCGGCGAGCGCCGCTTCCGCCGCGGTGGTCACGCGCGATCTCAACCTGCGCAGCGGACCCGGCACCGGCTACCACATCATCGGCACCATGCCGGCTGGTGCGCAAGTGGTCGTGCTCGGCTGCGGCGGCGCTTGGTGCCGCGTGAATTGGCGTGGCACCGAAGGCTTCGCCAGCAGCCACTACATCGCCGAAGGGGGAGGTTATGTCTACGGCCCGGCCTATCCCCCCGCCATCGTCGTAACGCCTGGCTTCGGCGGATATTACTACGGCGGACGCCGCTACTACGGAAACCGCCACTATAACGGCGGTTACCGCGGCGGCCAAACTCGGCGCGGGTCCGGGGGCGCTCCCTCCATTATTGGCGGCGGTGGCGGCGGTGGTCGCGGCGGTGGCGGTGGTGGCATCGGTAGTCGCGGTGGTGGAGGCGGCGGCGGTGGCCCGAGCGGTGGCGGTGGCGGTGGCGGCGGCGGACCTTCGTCCATCAGCGGGCACTGAGCCCGGCCGACCGCAGAGACGACAGGAGCGCGGCGGCCGCCGGCCGCCGTGGCTCACGCGTTGCCGAACACCCGCTTGAAGATCGTGTCGACGTGCTTGAGGTGATAGTCGAGGTTGAAATTGGCCTCGAGCTCCTTGTCGCTCAGCTTGGCGTGGACGTCGGGGTCGGCCTTGAGCAGCGCCAGGAAATCGGCCTCGCCGCCCCAAACCTTCATGGCGTTGCGCTGCACCAGCCGATAGGCCTCCTCGCGCGGCACGCCTTTCTGCGTCAGCGCGATCAGCACGCGCTGCGAATGGATCAGGCCGCCGAGGCGGTCGAGATTTTTCTGCATGGTGGCCGGATAGACGACGAGCTTGTCGATAATGCCGGCAAGCCGCGCCAGCGCGAAATCGAGCGTCACCGTGGCATCGGGCCCGATCATGCGCTCGACCGATGAATGCGAGATGTCGCGCTCGTGCCAGAGCGCGACGTTCTCCATCGCCGGCAGCGCATAGGCGCGCACCATGCGGGCGAGGCCGGTCAGATTCTCCGACAGCACCGGGTTGCGCTTGTGCGGCATGGCCGAGGAGCCCTTCTGCTTCTCGGAGAAGAACTCTTCCGCTTCCAGCACCTCGGTGCGCTGCAGATGGCGGATTTCTGTGGCCAGGCGTTCGATCGAGGACGCCACCACGCCCAGCGTGGCGAAATACATGGCGTGGCGATCGCGCGGGATGATCTGCGTGGAGATCGGCTCGACCGTGAGCCCCATGGCCTTGGCCACGTGTTCCTCCACGCGCGGATCGACCTGCGCGAAGGTGCCGACCGCGCCGGAAATGGCGCAAGTGGCCACCTCCTTGCGCGCCGCCGTGCAGCCGCTCGCGCGCGCGGGCGAATTCGGCATAGGCCTGCGCCAGCTTGAGGCCGAAGGTGGTCGGCTCGGCATGGATGCCGTGCGAGCGGCCGATGGTGGGCGTCGCCTTGTATTCGAAGGCGCGGCGCTTGAGCGCGGCGAGCAATGCGTCGACATCGGCGATGAGGATGTCGGCGGCGCGCACGAGCTGCACGTTGAAGCAGGTGTCGAGCACGTCGGAGGAGGTCATGCCGGCATGCACGTAGCGCGCTTCCGGTCCGACGATCTCCGACAGATGCGTGAGGAAGGCGATGACGTCGTGCTTGACCTCGGCTTCGATGGCGTCGATGCGGGCGACGTCAAATGTCGCGGCCTTGCCCTTGTCCCAGATCTTCTTCGCCGCCGCCTTGGGGATGATGCCGAGTTCCGCCATGGCGTCGGCGGCATGCGCCTCGATCTCGAACCAGATGCGGAACCTGGTTTCCGGCGACCAGATCGCCGTCATCGCGGGGCGGGAATAGCGGGGGATCATTGTTTGCTACCGAGCGTCATCGAAAAAAACCTGTCAGCGCCGGGCTTGTCCGGCGATCTCGCTTAAGTGGGCACCGTGCGTCCTTTATCGGGATGGCCGGGTCAAGCCCCGCCATGACATTGCCATCGTCACGCCGCTTCCCCGCGCGCCAGTGCCGCCGCGTTGCGGATGGCGGCGATGTTCTTCTTGTAGTCGCCGCCCTTGAACACCGCCGAGCCCGCGACCATCGCATTGGCGCCGGCCTCAACCACGCGCGCGGCGTTCTCCGGCGTGACGCCGCCGTCGACCTCGAGGTCGATCGGACGGCCGCCGATGAGCGCGCGCACTTGCGCAATCTTGTCCAGCGCGCCGGGAATGAAGGCTCTGGCCGCCGAAGCCGGGATTGACCGACATCACCAGCACCAGATCGACCAGGTCGATGACGTTTTCGATGCTCGACACCGGCGTGCCCGGGTTCATGGTCACGCCCGCCTTCTTGCCGAGCGCGCGGATCGCCTGCAGCGAGCGGTGCACGTGCGGGCCGGCCTCGACATGCACGGTGATGATGTCGGAGCCGGCCTTGGCGAAGGCTTCGAGATAGGGATCGCACGGCGCGATCATCAGATGCACGTCGAAGATCTTCTTGGTGTGCGGGCGGATCGCCTTCACCACCTCGGGCCCGATGGAGATGTTGGGCACGAAATGCCCGTCCATGACGTCGACATGGATCCAGTCGGCGCCGGCGGCGTCGACCGCGCGCACTTCCTCGCCGAGGCGGGCGAAATCGGCCGACAGGATCGAAGGAGCGATGGCAATCGGGCGCATGACGGCCTCCGGACGGCGTTCGCGTAACACGGGCGCTGGCCCGCGGGCAACGCGCCGGCGCCCAAGCCGATTCCCATGCCGGCGACCCGGCAAATTACGGAGCGGCCGACCCGGCAAAAATTGCCACCAATGGCGGCCGCGCGGCAGCTCCGCGCAGCTGCGCAAATTGTGGACAACCTCAATGGCGGCACGGGTTTTTTCGGCTCGGCGCGCGAACTGGCGCGGCTCTTGCGTCGGCCCGGCCACGGGGCGAGCAGCGCCGGCCGGCCGGCGTACCAAGGAGCGTAGGGTATCATGTTTCCAATAAGCGCCGGCTTGGGCGCGCTGTCCTATCTGACCTCGCTGCTGCAGTCGTCCACCGCGCGACCAATTCGACGCAGAGCAGCGGGTCCGCTGTCGCAGACCACGCAGACCTCGCACCGACGGCAGCGATCAAGCGCAGACCACATCGACGCCGGTCGGCTCGGGCGGCACAACGCCGCCGTTCGATCCCGACATGCTGGCCGGCCTGATCTCGCTGCAGGGCCAGGACAGCGGCGGCACCAGCGGTTCCAGCAGTGACACCACTGCGACCACTGGCACCAGTGCCACCAATACGAGCGGCACCGGTGGAACCAGCGGCACCAGCGGCATATCCGGGCTGTTCGCCAAGATCGACACCGACGGCAACGGCCAGATCAGCCAGAGCGAATTCGAGAGCGCGCTCGGCGCCAAAGGCGTCTCTACGGCGAGCGCCGATTCGATATTCAACAAGCTCGACAGCGACGGCGACGGCAACCTCAGCCAGAGCGAGCTCGCCGCGGGGCGTCACGGTCATCATCATCATCAAACCGGCAGCACCACGGCGGCGGGCGGCCTCTCCTCGCTCACCTCGCTCTTGGGTTCGACCGATACCAAGGGCTCGAGCACGCAGTCGACGACCAATGCGGACGGCTCGACCACGACCACCATCACCTATAGCGACGGCAGCACGGTCAGCATGACCATGCCGGCGGCCGCTTCGACGTCGGACTCCTCGTCGAAGGACGGGTCGTCGAGCGGCGGCTCCGGGACCACGAGCCAGAACAATCTGATCGAGCAACTGATCAAGCTGCAGTCGCAATTCCTGCCGCCGTCGGCGTTCCGTGGCTCTCGACCAGCGCCTAGCGTCCGATCTTTCGCTGCAGCCGCATCGGCCAGCGGCTTCAGCAGCGCCGGCATCAGGAAGATCGGGAACTGCGCCAGCGCGAAATAGAACCAGGCGGTGTCGGGCAGCGAGGCGCCGAGCGCCGCCATCACCACGCCGAGATTGCGGAAAGCGGCGAGCAGGCCGATCGCCAGCCCGCGGTCGGCGCCCGCCTGAGGAATACCAGCACGCTGAGCCCCGACCATGAGGGCGGTCAGCACGGCGATGAATCGCAAACAGCGCGAGCGCGAACAGCGGCGCCGCCATCACGTGGCGCGGCACGCCGTCCATCGCCGCGATGGCGAAGACGAAGACGGCGATCACGTTGAGGCCGTCGATCGGTTCCTTCTGCCGCTCGATCCAGGCCTGGCCGGCGATGCGGCGGATCGAATAGGCGACGGCGCCGGAGGCGGCGAAAAAGAAGAACAGCTTGAGGCCGAGCGCGACCGGCGAGATCAGCGAGGCGCCGAGGAACAGATAGCTGAACGCCACGGTGGAAATCGGCGACAGCGCGCTGCAGGCGATCAGCGCGGCGAGCGACAGCGCCACGTCGAGCCCCATCAGCGCCGCGAAGGCGGCCGAGGAGGTGATCGGCGCGATCGCGATGTGCAGGATCATGATGGTATAGAGCGCCGGCATCGCCGCTCGCAGGCCGGACCAGGCGAAGGCGAGGCCGAACAGCGCCGGCATGCCCACCATCACCCACAGCGAGGCGGCGATGACGAGCCCCGGCGCCGCGAGATAGCGGCGGAAGGCGGTCGGGGTCGGTGCGCAGATAGGAAAACAGCAGCAGCACGAACACCATCTCGGCGAGATGCGGCTTGACGTAAGCGGCGAGCGCGGGAAGCGCCAGGCCGAGGAAGATCGAGGCGGCGAGCGCGCGCGTGCCTTGCCGGCCGAGCCATGCGAGCGCGAAGGTCAGCCCATTCAGAATCGGCATGCGAGAAGCGGTCCCCGGCGCAGTGTGGCCGCCGGGTCATAGCGCCTGCGCCCGATCCATTCCATATAAAAGGCGCCGCGCACGCGCCGACGGGAAAGGACGTCCGCCCGATGGACGGACTGGCGAGGCAGAATGGCACGCACTGACGCCATCGTCTTGGGCGCCGGCATTGTCGGCACCTCGGTCGCGCTGCATCTCGCCAAGCGCGGGATGGCGGTGGCGCTGGTCGACCGCGCCGGCGTCGGCGAGCAGACCTCCTACGGCAATTCCGGCGTGATCGAGGGCTCGACCGATTGCTGCCGCCGGCCTTTCCGGCGAGCCTGGCCGGCGCTGGCTGCGGGTCGCGCTCAAGCGCGCGAGCGAAGCCAATTATCATCTGTCGTTCCTGCCGCAGGTGGCGCCCTGGCTGCTGGCCTTCCGCGCCGCCTCGGGGCCGCGGCGCCTGGCCGAGAACGCGCGCGGCTCAACCGGCCGCTGTTCGCGCGCGCGCTCGCCGAGCACGAGCTGCTGATGCAGGAGGCCGGCGCCACGCGCTATCTGCGCAAGACCGGCTGGCTCAAGCTCTATCGCAGCGAAAGCGCTTTCGCCGCGCTGCAGCTCGAGTTCGAGCTGGCGCCGCGAATTCGGCCTGCCGCTGGAGACGCTCGACGCCGACGGCGTCGCAGACGCTGGAGCCCTCGCTCAATCCGGTGTTCTCGCGCGCGGTGTTCTGGCCGAAGGCGGCGAGCGTGAGCAATCCGCTTGGCGGTGACGCGCGCCTATGCCGCGCGCTTTGCCACGCTCGGCGGCGTCACGCTCAATGGCGACGCGCGCTCGCTGCATCGCGCCGGCCGCTTCTGGCGGGTGGAGACCGACGAAGGCGCGCTCGATGCGCCGGAGGTGGTGGTCGCGCTCGGGCCCTGGGCGCCGGATCTGCTCGAGCCGCTCGGCCTCAAACTGCCGATGGCGGTCAAGCGCGGCTATCACCGTCACTTCCGGGGCGAGGGCAATGCGGCGTTGTCGCGGCCGGTGGTCGATATGCAATACGGCTATCTGATCACGCCGATGGAGCAGGGCATCCGGCTCACCACCGGCGCCGAATTCGCCGCCCGCGATGCGCCGCCGACGCCGGTGCAGTTCGACCGGCTGATGCCGCATGCGCGCGCGATTGTTCGCGCTCGGCGAGCGCGCCGACGACAAGACCTGGCTCGGCTCGCGTCCGTGCTTTCCGGATTCGCGGCCGGTGATCGGCCGCGCGCCGGGCCTGCCCGGCCTGTGGCTGACCATCGGCCACGCCCATTGGGGACTGACGCTCGGCCCCGTCACCGGACGGCTGATCGCGCGAGATGATGGCGGGCGAGCCGCCCTTCTGCGATCCGGCGCCGTATCGGGCGGAGCGGTTTCTCGCTTAGGGCGCGTATTGATAGATCCGGTTCTGTAAATGCGGGTCGCCGACTGGCCGCTTCGCTCGGAAAGCGACCGTTTGCTGTGTCGCAGCGAAACGAGACGATGGGCCGGGAGCGGACATTGACCAGGCATGACGCACGTCGTTCATGTTAGAATTCGCATGAGCTGAGGCTCCGGGCGGGAGACGTCAGGGCTGCCAGCTACGGCTGTTTGGAGCATGATCAATGAAGCCGAGGGGGCTATGCGCTTTCTAGGAGGATTCCTGCTTGGTATCATCACAGGGTATTGCACCATTCTTTTCGGCTGGATCGCCTACACGAATCTCGTGCAGGTAAACGATTTCGAAGGCGCGGCCTCGATGCAGGTCGGTTTCTTTTTTGCACCAATCGGTGGGCTACTCACCGGCCTTTTGTTTGGAATATGGTGGCAGACGCGCAAACGTTAGACCGGCACTGTCCGTTCCGGGTCATTGTCGACTGAGTCATCCGGTGTTGCCTGTCGGCCTACTTCCCCTTCGCCCGGAACGCGGTCAAGAAATTCGCGTCACACGCTCCGACCGTTCGAACCGAAAGGG
>CAWAIV010000011.1:0-168103 GCA_963782145.1 uncultured Pseudomonadota bacterium | reverse complement strand
TCGGCTTTTGATCACCGCTACACGCCATCGTGCCGTGCACCACAACAGCTACATGCCTATCTATGCGGCGATCGAGGAAGCGGGTAAGACCCTTGCCTTTCATTCCGCTTTCTCATTGGGGCGACCCGTCGCTACAGCAGTGCAATCGATTTATCTCGATGCACGCGATTTCCTTCGTGAACTGCAATATGGTCCACCTGACGAACTGGATCGTCAACGGCCTGCCCGAGCGCTTTCCCGAAACTCAAACGTGCTCTGGATCGAGATCCCGGGCTAGCCTGGCTGCCGTTCATCATGCAACGGCTCGATAACGAGTACTTGATGCGCTCCTCGGAATGCGCCGCTGGGCTCGAAGTAAGAATTGCCCAGCGGAATACATCGCCGAAATGTACTGACCGCTGTCAGCCGACTCGAAGCGCACCGACATGAAGGCTTTCGGCGGAGACATTCGAGCGATGATCAAGCGCGGAATCTCAGTTGCTCTATTCGTCCGACTGGCCGCACTGGGACTTCGACCTGCCGGCATCGATCACGACGCTACCGTTCCTCAGTGAAGCAAACAAAGCGCAACATTCTCGGCCTCGACGCGGCCAAGCTGTTCGACCTCGAAATACCCAAGCACAAACTAGCCAATAAGCCGGTGACGCCGGTGGCTTCGTCCTGATCATCCGTCGGATCATCCGAACTCCGAGCCAAAGGATCGCGCCATGCAACACTATGCTGGACTAACCCCTCAAACCGAAGCCCCTAGTCAGGCCAATATCGGGCGTGACGACCTCAGCGCGTTGGCCTTTTGCGAGACGGCCGAGAGGATACTCCGTGACGGCAATATCGACAGCATTTCGACGCCCGCCCTCCGCCGCGCGTTCACCGCGGTTGTGCGTCTTTACGCGGCAAAGGCCGAACTACACGAAGCGAGCGCGGACCTCGTCCCTTTCGACATCGAAAGAATCAACGCCACCGAGACCGTGGTCGCCGCCTGCGCCATGATCCGCGCCGCAGACCTCAATCTGCTTGACCTTGCCATGTGGTTTGGGCGCCGGCCGGCTTGATCGAAAGCTGCGCAAGGGGAGAAATATGACCGAAGTCATGGTAGGCACCGTCGCTGACTTTGCCGACGAAGAATATCGCGTTCTCAGCATCGGCGGCATCGAAGTCGGAATCTTCAATCGCGGCGACCGCTTCGTCGCCTATGAAAACCGTTGTCCCCACATGGGCGGCCCCGTCTGTCAGGGCAAGCTCTACAATCGCGTCGACGAGCTGCTGACGCCAGAGAAAAGCATCGGCCTACGTTTTGCGCCGGAACGCCACATTGTATGTCCTTGGCACGGCTACGAGTTCAACCTCGACACCGGCTGCCATCCGGGCAAAACGTCGCTGCGTTTGCGGCCGATAAAGATCGACATTCGAAATGACACCATCTACCTGAGCTTGCCGGAGCGAGCCGAAACTCCCGCTTAAGATATCGATGAAAAGGCAGCCACCAAGAAGACATGTGGGGAGAGTACGCGCATGGATTTGGGTTTGAATGGCCGGACGGCCCTCATCACAGGAGGATCGCGTGGTATCGGCGAGTTGATTGCCCGCGTGCTGGCCGCGGAGGGGTGCAACCTTTCACTCAGTGCGACGGATGCACAGCGACTCGATACGGTCGCTGACGAAATCCGTGTCCAGACCGGCGTCACGGTCGCGCACACTTCCCTCTGACCATCGAACACGAGACATCGTCGCCCTCGCCGAGCGTGCCGGCGATTTCGATTTTCTGATCAACATGGCCGGCCGATTCTCCCGCGGCTCCACCGAGAGGTCACCCGGAGGCTTGGCGGCAGGGCCTGGCGACCTAATGGTCCACGGCTACATCGACCTTGACCCGCTGCATTCTCCCCGGATGAAGGCGCGCAGGAGCGGCGTCATCATCAACATCGCTGGATTGGCGGCGGAACGTCCTGATCCGAATTACATCGCTACCTGCTGTGGCAACGCAGCCCTGGTCACCTTCACCCAATGCCTGGGCGGGGAGAGTGTAACGCGGGATGGCGTTTCGCATCCTGGCCGTCAACCCCGGACCGATCATGTCCGACAGGCATAAACGCGGCGCCGAGCGCGTTGCCCTGCAGCAATATGGCGACAAGGACAAGTGGCCAGAGCTTTATAAGGCCTTTCCGATCGGCCGCCCCGGTCGCGTGGAAGAAGTCTCGGACGTCGTAGCGTTCCTATTGTCCGATCATGCATCATACATCAGCGGTGAAACCATCCGCATTGATGCCGGGCTCAAGTTTCGAGATCCGGTATATTGATCGAATGGTCCTGTTGGAAAGCATCGCCAGAGCTATTCAACCCGTCAGTTTGACACCAGCCCAAATAACCGTTTGGATTCAATTTGCGCCGTTATCTAGCGTTTGACAACCTAAGTCTTTGATTTTTCTACTTTGTGGCACACCCTGCGCGCTCACCAAAAATATCGATGTCATCTGATATTTCTCGGAACGAGACCATCCTTTAGCGTGTTCAGGTTGGGGTAAACATTTGAATAATTCGGATTTCTGATGGCCACGCGACAGCATCGTCTCGACGAGTTCCGGCAAGACCTGCCGCCGCCAAAGCAGCAAGCCGAGCTGCTTTGCGAGGATCACAACGGCACCTACACCTTGCCCTTTCCCTGCGAGTGGTTCGAAAGCAAGTGGCACAACGCGATAACCGGGGCGGCGCTCGACGACTCGGTCATCGGCTGGCGCGGTTGGAACGACTGAGCGCGCAACAACACTTCCGCTTTAAATAAAAGAGTCCAAATCGTGTTCGCTGCACTGCGCGCATGGGCCGCGCCGCGGCGGCGAAAGCCCGCAAGCGGGCACCGTTTCGGGCAGGAACCGGCAGGACACGCGCCTTCCCGCGTCGCAAAAACACAGCGCAATGGTCATCACAGCTTCATCGCGCGGTCCCACCCGCGCCATGATCGCCCGCTATCCCATCAGCATGAGGCGACGATGAGAAGCGACGTGAAGAGAAGGAAGCCGAGACCATGCAGATCGATTGCGCCAGCGTGAACTTGTCCGCGATCCGCAGCTTCTGCCTGCCCGCCCGCTGTCCCCACTGCGGCGAGGGGATGGTTGCCCCGGTCATGTCCGAGTTCGTCGAGAGTGGCGAGATCCGCCACCACTGGGAATGCGACGACTGCGGCGAGCGCTCCTGCACCACCATCCGCCTTGCCCGCAAATGAGCCCGGCGTGCCGGAATGAACGGCCGGCCGCGGTGTTTGCCTGATCGGCTGCTAAGCCTGATCCCAGAGGAGGGGCACCCATGACCCAACTGATCCGGCGGTCCTTGCTGACCGCCCTCGCCTGCACCGCCGCGCTCGCCTTTGCCACCCCGTCCATGGCCGCCATGGTCAAGATGAAGGCCGATCTCAAGGCGTCCACCGAGGTTCCGCCCAATGACAGTAAGGGCACTGGCTCGGTCGACGTGACCTACGATACCGGCAGCAAGAAGCTGTCCTGGAAAGGCAGCTATTCCGGCCTGACCGGCCCGGCCACCGCCGCCCATTTCCATGCCGGCGCGCCCGGCAAGAATGGCGGCGTCGTGGTGCCGATTTTCGCCGGCAAGACCGCCAAGAGCCCGTTCGCCGGCTCCAAGACGCTGACCGCCGACCAGGCGGCCGCGCTGGAAAGCGGCGGCTGGTACGTCAACATCCACACTGCGGCGCACAAAGGCGGCGAGATTCGCGGCCAAGTGACGAAGTAAAGCGTCTGCGACCGTTTTGGGACGCGCTGGCCACGCGCGCGCCCGCAGGTTAATGCCCTGAGCCCGTCGGCGCCGCCTGCGCCGGCGGGCATTATATTGCGCGCGCCGCGCGCTTTACGACGCGCGCGGGCGCGATCTATGGTGCGTTGAAAGCAGAAATTTCGAGGAAATGCCCATGGCTTCTACGAATGGCAACGCGTCGCCTTTTCTCATTTCCGGCGGCGGTATCGGCGGGCTGGTCACGGCCTATGCGCTGGCGCGGCAAGGCTTCCCGGTGCGCGTGTTCGAGCAGGCGAGCGAATTCCGCGAGGTCGGCGCCGGTATCCAGCTCGGTCCCAATGTGTTCCGCGCGCTGGAGAAGATCGGCCTCAAGGAGGAGGTGCTCGCCGACGCCCACCGCCCGCCGGCGCAGGAGATGCGCGACGCCCTCACCGGCAAGCTGATCACCCGCATTCCGCTCGACGACCTGTTCTTGCAGCGCTTTGGCCAGCCCTATGCGGTGACCCACCGCGCCGATATTCACGGCACCTTCCTCAAGGCCTGCGCAGGCAGCAACCTGATCACGCTGGAGACCAGCCGCCGGGTCGATGCCTACGAGGATCACGGCGACCGCGTCAGCGTCACCCTTAACACCGGCGAAACCGCCACCGGCCGCGCCCTCATCGGCTGCGACGGCATGTGGTCGACGATACGCGAGCGCATCGTCGGTGACGGCAAGCCGCGGGTCTCCGGCCACATCGCCTATCGCGCCGTGCTCAAGCGCGAGGACGTGCCGGAGGACCTGTGGCGCCCGGACGTGGTGCTGTGGGCCGGCCCGCGCACCCATTTCGTGCATTACCCGTTGCGCCGCGGCGAGCTCTACAACCTGGTCGCCGTGTTCCATTCCGACCATTACGAGGAAGGCTGGGACGCCGAAGGCAGCAAGGACCTGCTCTGGAAGCACTTCAAGGGGGAACGGCCGGAAGTCTTGCGCATGCTCGAGCGCATCGAGACCTGGCGCATGTGGGTGCTCTGCGACCGCGAGCCGGTGAAACACTGGTCGCAGGGGCGCGTCACCCTGCTCGGCGACGCCGCCCATCCGATGCTGCAATATCTGGCGCAGGGCGCCTGCATGGCCACCGAAGACGCGGTCACGCTGGCCGAGAAGGTTGCCGCCACGCCCGACGATCTGCCGGCGGCCTTCCAGGCCTACACGCAGGCGCGCTATTTGCGCACCGGCCGGGTGCAGATCATGGCGCGGGTCTATGGCGAGTTCTATCACGCGCGCGGCGTCACCGCCGAGTTGCGCGACATGGCGCTCGGCGGCCGCACGCCGCGGCAGAGCCTCGACGGCATCGCCTGGCTCTACGGCGGCACCTGATTGCCGCGCGGTTCCGGGGCGCTCACCACAGGCGCGCAACCCCGGAACGCCGGGCCCGCATTCGAACCTCTTGGCGCCTCACCGCGTCTTATGCGGGTTGTGACCAGCAAGGCAGCGACCATGCGGACGGCGTTACAGCGCGCGGCTTTCCTGTCGGCCATCGCCCTGGCGCTGGTTGCGGCGCTGGCGCAGGCCCAATCGACGCCGATGCCGGTGCCGACCGAGGTCGCGCTCGACATCGACCATGACGGCACGATGGACCGCGCGGTCTTCGTGGACGATGGTGCGACCGCATCCAGCGACCTCACCATCTATCTCGGCGTCGGCAGCGGCAAGCTCGATCCGGCGCGCAAGCCGGCGATCGTCAAGAAGGCCGTCCTCAGGGGCTTGCGTCTTCGCTTCGAGGCCACCGCCAAGGGTTCGCTGATCGTCAAGGCGGGCTGCGGCGGATGCAGCAATGATTATGCGACCACCCTCACCATCGTTTACCGGCATGGCACGTTCTGGGTCGGCGGCGTCACCTATGATTGGGAGACGCGCAGCGCCATGGGCAGCTGCGACATCGACTTTCTTTCCGGCAAGGGTCGGCGCTCGGACGGCTTGAACGGCAAGTTCAAGCCGGTCAGCGGACGCTTCGTCCCCATCAAGCTTGCCGACTGGACGGAAGACAAACGCCCGAAAGCCTGCGACTGAGGCGCGCCGCCCGCGCGTCAGGACGCCGGCGCCAGTTCCCTCACCTCGCCCAAACTCAACACCCGCGGCGCGTTACCGTCGAAATAGACGAAGCGCAGGCGGCGCCGGTGCGTGACCATGCGCGCCGGCAGCGGGTCGTAGCGCATGGCGCCGCCGCCAAGCTGCGGCATCAGCGCGCCGACGTCGGTGACGCGCGTCGCTCTCCACTCGCAGCAGCACCAGCTTGGCGCCCGCGGCGTCGACCGCCTCGAACGGGATGCGCGCCAGCCGCAGGAAACTCGCCGGGTCCTTGGCGGTGGCAAAACCCTCGACAAAGGCCATCTCCACCAGGTCGAGGTCGGGCTCGTGGTGATGGTGATCCTGTTCGTGGTCGTGATCGTGCGGCAAATGCGGCGTCTGCCACTGCACCGCGCGCGGTGGCTGCGCGTGATTGTGTCCGGCGCCGGCGCCATTGCCGTGGTGATGATGGTCGTGATCGTGTTCCCGGTGCATGACACGCTCCCTCAATAGGCCGCCGGCTTGTCGATGAGCTTCTTGTGGCTGCCGAGCTTGCCGTGCGCGACCATGGAGCCGAGCGCCTCGACCACCACGCGCACGCCGACCAGCGCGGTGATGTCCGAGGTGTCATAGGGCGGCGACACTTCCACCACCTCCAGCCCGCACAGGCCCTCCGCAGCCACCAGCCCGAGCAGCTTCAAGGCCTCGCGCGGCAGGAAGCCGCCCGGCTCCGGCCAGCCGGTGCCGGGCACGAAGCCGCAGTCGATCGAATCGACGTCGAAGGAGATGTAGACCGCGTCGGCGTCCTTCCATGCCAGCTCGAGCGCGATCTCCGCGGTCTTCTCCAGGCCGATCTTCTCGATATCGGCGATGGTGAGCACATTGGTGTTGCGCTTGCGCGCCTCCTGCACCCCGGCGCGCGGCACCTGCCAGCCGCCGATGCCGAGCTGCACCAGATTGGTCGGCGATACGTTGGGCAGGTTGGTCGCCCAGAACCAGGGCGTGGTGTGCATTCGCTCGTCGAGATCCTTCTCCTGGATGTCGATGTGGCGGTCGAAATGGATGATGCCGATGCGTTTGGAGGTGCATTGCGCGATGCCGCGCACGCAGGGGAAGCCGATCGAGTGATCGCCGCCCAGCATCAACGGCAGCGCGCCCGAGGAGAACACATGGGCGACGCCGCGGCTGATCTGGTCGAAGCTCTTTTCCAGATTGCCGGGAATGGTGAACACGTCGCCGGCGTCGCATAGCGTCATCTGTTCGCGCAGATCGACGCCGAGCTCGTAATTATACGGCGTGTAGAGCGCCGAGATGCGGCGAATGCCCTGCGGCCCGAAGCGCGTACCCGGCCGATAGGTGGTGCCGGAATCGAACGGAATGCCCAGTATGGCGGCGTCGTATTTGGCGACGTCGCGCACGTTCTCGACATAGGGCGCCTTGAGAAAGGTGTTGATGCCGGCGAAATGCGGCAGCTCGCCGCGGGAAAATGTCGGGATCGACTTGTCGGTCAGGCTATCGGCGCCGGGCAGCCCCATGTCGAGCGCCCATTGCTGCTCCTTGCGCCAGCCGCCTTCCGACAGCTTGCCTTCGGCGTCGAGCGCCTTCCAGCCCTGCGTCGCCATGCGGTCGAAATCGGGGTGATGACGGCGCGCGCGCGCAGGCGCCGGCATGAGCCCGGCCTTGCGCGAATGATGGGTGAAGGGATCGCGCATCAGAACGCTCCTTTTGCTTCTTGCTTGCCGTCGATGAACGGATGGATTTGCGGAATCAAGGCGGCGGCTAGATGTATCTTGCCCGAAATGACGCCGCGCCGCGAGGTCATCTGGTCGGCGATCATCTGCAGCTGGCGCGCCGGCCCCTGCACCAGCACCACTTCCATGGTCTGGTTGTGCATCAAATGCACGTGCAGCGAGGAGATCACCTCGTCGATATATTCGACCTGCAGGTCGGCAAGCTGTTTCTGCAGGCCGGGCACCGCATTGTTGTAGAGCAGCGCGATCACCCCCACCATCATGTCGTCGCCGAGGGTGTGCTTATGCTCGACCAGGAACTGGTGCAGCATGTCGTTGACCGCCTGCGAACGGGTGGCGAAGCCGCGCGCCTCGACCATGCGATCGAGATCGCTCAACAGCTCCTCCGGCAAGGAGATGCTGATCCGGCTCACCGGGCGGTTGGCGCTACGGGCGACGACGCGCATGAAAACCTCCTAGAACAGATGACTGTAGCGTTCCACTTCCCATTGGCTCACCGTCAGGTGATAGGCTTCCCATTCCATCGTCTTGTACTTGACGAATTCGTCGCGCAGCGCCGTGCCGAGTGTCGCCTCGATCAGCGGATCACCAGCGAAGGCTGCGACCGCCTCCTGCAACGTCTGCGGCAGGAAGTCGATGCCGCGCGCGCGCCGCGCCGCGTCCGAGATGGTGTAGAGATTGTCCTCGTTCGGATTGCCGGGGTCGATCTTCTCGCGAATGCCTTCGAGGCCGGCGGCCAAGGCGAGCGTCGCGGCAAGATAGGGATTGACCGCGCCGTCGGCATTGCGCGACTTGCAGCGGCCACCGCCCATCGGCACACGCACAGAATTGGTGCGGTTGTTGGAGCCGTAGGAATTGAACACCGGCGCCCAGGAGAAATAGCTCATCGCGCCCTGCCGCACCAAGCGCTTGTAGCTGTTCACCGTCGGCGCGAAGGCCGCGCACAGCGCGCGCCCGTGGCGCAGGATGCCGCCGATGAAGTGATAGCCGGTCTCGCTCAAGCCGAGGCCGCGCGGATCCTCGGCGGGCGGCCGCGCGAACACATTGCGCCCGCTGCTGAGATCGTAGAGCGACATGTTGAAATGGGCGCCGCAGCCGGTCTTGTCGGCGAAGGGCTTGGGCATCATGGTCGCCAGCAGCCCCTCCTCCTTCGCATAGTGCTTGGTCATGTAGCGGAAGAAGGTCAGCCGGTCGCAGGTGGTCAGCGCATCGGCAAATTTGAAATCGAATTCGTATTGGCCGTTGGCGTCCTCGTGGTCGAACGAGTAGAGGTCCCAGCCGAGCTCGTTGATGCAGCTCGCGACCTTGTCGAGCCAGCGGAAATTATCGAGGAAGGGCCGCAGGTCGTAGCAGGGCTTGGTCAGCTTGTCGTCGGGATTGGGCACGGAGAGCGTGCCGTCGCCATTCTGCTTGAGCACGAAGATTTCGCATTCGATACCGAGATTGAAACCGAATCCCAATTCGGCTGCCTGCGCCAAGACGTTCTTCAGGGCAACGCGGGTATTGAGCGGATAGGGCTCGCCGCGGAAGGTGTTGTCGGCCGGCATCCAGGCGAGCTTGGGCTCCCACGGCAGCTGAATGACCTGATCTAGGTCGGGCACCGAGGCGATCTCGTCGTCGTTCGGCGCCTGCCCCAGCCCGTCGAGCGCGTAGCCGGTGTAAAGCTCGGAGCCGTGCGCCATGTGCGCGAGGTGATCGAGCGGCACCACCTTGGCCTTGGGCACGCCATGGATGTCGACATAGGCGCCGATGCAGTATTTGACGCCCTTGGCGCGCAGTTCGTCCTGCGTCTGCTTGATCTTTTCGGCCGCATACATGGTGGTCGGTGCCTTTTTCGCTAGCAGACGGTTTCAAAATAGGAGTGGTCGAGCGGCGGCGTCTCGGTGAGGCCGCGGGTCACCAGGTCGCACAAGTCGTCCACCATCCAGGCGAACCCGCGCCGTCCCAGGTCGGCATCGGCCTCGCTCGGCCGGCCGGTGACACCGTTCGCGCTGGTGCGATTGACCGGATGGGCAAAGACAAGCCCCGCCGTGCGATCGGGATCGTCCGCTTGCGCCATCTGCGCCGTGCGCACCATGGCCGGCGCCGTCGCCAGCATCAGCGCGGTCTCGGCCTTGTTGGCGTGCCAGTCTTGCCCGTCGGCCTCGTGAAATTCGCGCACCCGCGCGCTCAATTGCGCCGAATTGAACAGGCCCACCATGAGGTCGTCGTGCTCGGCGCGCAGCATTTCCAGCGCGCAGCGCAACGGCGCCGCATTGGTGACATGGGTATTGACGATAAACAGCCGGCGCACGCCCGAATGATAGGCGCCGCTGCCGATCTCCTTGACCAGAGCGATCAGTGTCGGCGGCTGCAGCGACAGCGTCCCCGGCCAGCGGCGGCTGTGGCCGAGAGAACAGCCATAGGCGATCGCCGGCAGCATCGGTACCTTGGTACGCGCGGCGACTTCGGCGCATAGCCGCTCGGCCAGCACCGTGTCCATGCCGCAGCCCATATGCGGGCCGTGCTGCTCGGTCGCCCCCACCGGCAGGATCGCCGCGCGCGCCGCAGCGGCAAGGTCGTGGGGCAGCTCGGCCCATGTGCGCTCGCCCCACTGCATGGCTAGTCGACGCTGTCGGAAACGTCGGTGAGGCGCGCCACCATTTGATAGGTGCCGGCGTCCTCGTCGTCATGCGCGGCACCCTGGTGGATCAGCTCTTCCAGCCGCGCCTTGGTGGCGAGGAATTCCGGCGAGATGAATTGCGCCGTCGAGCGCGGATGCGGAACCGGCACCTCGATCAGCTCCTGCACCTGGCCGGGATGGGCGGAGAGCACGAGGATGCGGTCGGCGAGGAAGATCGCCTCGTCGAGATCGTGGGTGATGAAGACGATGGTGATGTCGATCTTGCGCCAGATCTCCAGGAGATGCGCCTGCATGCGTGCCCGCGTCTGCGCGTCGAGCGCGCCGAACGGTTCGTCCATCAGCAAGATGCGTGGCTGATTGGCCAGCGCGCGCACGATCGCCACGCGCTGCTTCATACCGCCGGACAATTGGTGCGGATAGCAATCGGCGAATTTCTCCAGCCCGATGAGCTGCAGCCATTGCAGCGCCTGGTTTTCCGCCTCGTAGCGGTCCTTGCCGTTGACCTCGAGGCCGAACATCACGTTCTTCTTCACCGTCAGCCAGGGAAACAGCGTGTATCCCTGGAACACCATGCCGCGGTCGCTGCCCGGCTCGGACACCGGCTTGCCCTGCAGCAGCATTTCGCCCGAGGTGTGCTCTTCGAGCCCGGCGAGGATGCGCGCCAAGGTCGATTTGCCGCAGCCGGAGGGGCCGACCACGCAGAGGAACTCGCGGCGGTGGGTCTGGAAGCTGATGTCGTCGAGCGCCAGCGTCTCGCGTTTGGCCGTGGTGAAGACCTTGCTCAGGTGCTCGACCTTGAGGATAACCTCGCGCGCCTTCAACCGATCGAAGCGCGCGCGCACCGCGCTCGACTGATCGAGATAGGACGGCAGCGACGCGGGCGCGACGAATGTGTTCATGGCCGCTTCACGCGTCCTTTGCCAGCGTGCGGTCCCAAGGGAACATCCGCCGCCCGAGCAGCGCCAACACCATGTCGGTGCCGAGCCCGATGAAGCCGATCATCATGATCGCCGCATAGACATTGGCGAAATGCTGGTAGCGCGCCTGCTGGGTGATGAACCAGGTGATGCCGGTAGTGGTGCCGATCAATTCGGCGACGATCAGATAGGTCCAGGCCCAGCCGAGCAGGATGCGCTGGTCGCGATAAAGATCGGGCAGGATGCCGGGGATGACCACGCGCGAGAGCAGCTTGAGTTTCTTGGTGCCGAGCGTCAGCGCCGCCTCCACCAGCGCCACGTCGAGCTTGCGCGTGGTGTTGGCGATGATGAGCACCTGCTGGAAAAAGGTGCCGATGACGATGATGGTGATCTTCGGCCCGTCATAGATGCCGAGAATAGCTACAGCCAAAGCGCCGAAGGCCGGCGCCGGCAGATAGCGAAAGAATTCGATGAAGGGCTCGTTCAGCCGGGCGAAACCCGCATAGGTGCCGCAGAGAATGCCGATCGGCACGCCGAACAGCGAGGAAATCACGAAGCCCCAGAAGATGACCTGGATGCTGTGCCACAGGCTCTGGTGCAGCCAGGGGCTGTCCTTGGTCGGCGGCGGGGTGATGAAGGCCGTGTAGAGTGCCTTAGCCACCTCGTGCGGCGCCGGCAGATAGATCGGATTGGACGACACGCCCTGCGGCGGAGCTTTATGGTCGCTCTTGGCCTCGTCAACGGCGCTGACGAAGTCGGCTTTGTTCATGCGCATGCCGACCTGCAGATATTCGACCGAACCGGGATCGGTGATTTCTACCTGCGGGTGCCAGACGAAGGGGACGTAAGAGACGATGCACCAGATTACGACCGGCAGCACGAAGGACAGCGTGCCGAGCGTGAGCCGGGCGCGCGGCGTCAGCGGGCGCAGAACCTGGAACCAGCCCTTTCTGCGCTTCAGCGCCGTCCTGCCGGCGGCGCGGCTGGGCAGTTCCGCGGCGGCGACCTGTGCCAGCGCGGATTTGGAGTCAAAGGTGCCGACTTTGCTCATGCTGCGTGGCCCATTCTGCTTGGCTCCCGGCTGCCCCTGATCCGCCGGCGGCAACGCGTATTACGAATTGCCAAAATCGTAATACTGGAAAGCAAGCGCTGTGCCAGACATAAGCCTTTGATTCAGCGGGAATTCGGGATGAAAGCAGCCGCCTAATTCGGTGGCAGCCCGCTGCTTTTCCAGGCGGCAGCCGCTGCGCCAGCGGCCCGCGGCGACGCCTTCCACCTCATCCCGCGTTATAGGCGCCGTAGCGCGCCTCCTGCCCGAACGAGGAAAGTGCCACGTATTTTTTCGGCAGGCGGATTTCACCGCGCTCCAAGCGCTGCTTTTGATATCGGAAGCTCTGCGCCGTCTGCGCGAACAGGTGCTCGCCCGCGACAAGACTCTCGCGCCCCGGCCGCTCCGGCGTGACGAAGCGCTGAAGCGGCGCGACCCGCGTATGATAGTCGACGGCAAAGAACAGCGGGAACGAGTAGCGCTCTTCCTTGACCGGACGGACCCGATGCGAGGTGGCGACGAATTCGCCGTTGCTCCATATCTCCAACATGTCGCCGATATTGATGATCAGCGCCCCGGCCAGCGGCGGCGCGTCGATCCATTGCCCCGCGCTGTTGAGGACTTCGAGGCCCGGCGCGGTCGACCGCAGCAGCGTCACGCATTCGTAATCCGTGTGCGAGCCGATGCCCATCGCGTCCTCCGCGTCGGCATTGAACGGATAATGAATGAGGCGCAACTGACTTGGCGGCTTGCGCAGATAAGGCTCGAAGAAGTCCGCCGTCTCGCCAAGCGCCAGCGCGAAGCCGCGCATCAGCGCGCGGCCGGCCGTAAACGCGGCACCGTAATACGCCATGACCGATGTGCCGAAACCGTCGAGCGCGGGCCATTGATTGGGGCCGAGCAAGGGGTTGCCGCCGACATAATCGGGATCGTCGGGCGCCAGGTCGAGCGACAGATCGAAGGCCTCCTTGCGATCTTTCGACCCCACCGAGAAGACTTCCTCGCCTTCCGGAACGTAGCCGCGATGGTTGCGCGAATTGCCGATATAGACCTTCATCTTGTCGGACATCGGCAGCGCGAAGAAGCGCTGGCTCGCGCGCAACAGTCCAGCGAAGGCCGCCTCGGGAATGCCGTGTCCGGTCACGTAACAAAACCCGACCTCGCGGGCCGCCCGCCCCAATCGTTCCGCCGCCCGCGCGGCGCCCTCACCTCCTCTTCCGAACAGCGCGGCAATATCGACGACCGGCAGTTCGGTGAATGCGGACTTACTCATCGTGGCGCTCCCCGATCATTTTTGCATCAATGCCGCCATGCCCGGCGAGCAATGCGCGACAGGCGATGCAAACCAGTGCGACAGCGGCGCGACCGTCGTGCTTTCCTGCGCCGCGATGTGCCATGCCCGCTTGAACCGGGCCCCGGCCGCGGTCACGTCGTCGACGACCAGAGAGTCGCCGGCGCCATCAAGCGCGGGCGCCAACATGGCGCCTTCGCGGTAGCAATGGCTCGATCGTTCGATGCGCCACCCGCCCCCCTGGCGAAGCCCGAACGATATCTCGCAATCGAACAGATCCTGCGCGGCCTGCAGCGACGCGGCGCCGTCCACCAGCTCGCGCAAAGTGGCCCCGCGCGGCAAGGGGACCGTGCGCCCGCGCGCGTAGATGAACGCATCGCCGGTAACGACCAGACATCCGGGCGCGGTCGATGCGTCCGCGGCAAACGAGAGCGCCAGCACATCCTCGCTGCCGGATTGGCGGCACCAATGCTCGACATAGGGCAGATCAAGGCCGCGTTCGATCAGTATGCCGTCGTCGAAGGCGAGCGCGCCGCGGTCTGCCATGCCGCTCTCCGGCTGGAAGTCGAAAGCCCGGTGCCACTGACCGACCGAAGCCACGATATCGAGCTGGCCGAAAAAACCTTCCTGGCGGGCCATGAAGCGCAGCAGGGTCCAGTCCAGCGCGCGCAGGCAGGTCACGCCCGGAGAGCGCGGCCGGCCGGCCGGGATGCGCAGATCGGCATAGCGGCGTGGGCCTTGCAGCCAGTACACGTCGGTTTCGGCATCGCTTCGCCCGTCGGGCCAGGCGATCAGTGCCCGCCGCCAAAATCCGCAGACGTCACGCAAGCCGATCATTCTCGCGACCGAATTTTCGTTTGCGGCGAACTCCCGGGCCGGCCGCAGCCGGACCCGGGATCAGGCGTGAGCGGAACGCGGCCGGCGGTTATTTCGCCGCCGCGCCGACGAAGGACGGGTCGATATAGGAAGCGACGTCCTCATGCTTCTTGTAGACGGCGTTGGCGACATTGAAGTCGTCGGAGACCGTCGTCGATCCGTACATCGACCCCAGCCCCGCCGCCTTCTTGAACACCTTAACGTTGGCCGCCAGGTCGAGCAGCTTGGTACCCTTGAGCAAGGGCTTGTAGGCCGCCGGCGTCAGGCCGACGCGCGCCGACATGATCTTCAGCGCATCGGGCTGGGTCTTTGCGTCATTGATGTATTTGACGACCTTGCCCCAGACCTTGATCAGCTTGATCCATTCGGCCTTGTTGCTGGCAAGCTTGGTCGGCTTCACCGCAAGCACGTCGTAGATCAAGCCGGGCGACTGCGCGGAGGTCCATACCGGACGCGAGCCCGGCACCGCCTTCATCGCCTGGCCCGCAATCGGCTGCCAGCAGGCGACCGCATCGACCTGGCCGGAGCCGAGCACCTGCGGCAGCTCGTTGGTCTTCGAATTGACCAAGGTGACATCCTTCGGATTGATGCCGTTCTTCTTGAAGGCATCGAGCAACAGCAGATGATCGACCAGGCCGACCTCGACACCGACCTTCTTGCCCTTGAGCGCCTTGATACTCTTGATGCTCGGTTTGGCGATGACCGTGTCGTTACCGTTCGAGTAATCGGTCGCCATGATGATGATGCCCTTGCCGCCGCCGGAGCCGGTGACGAGGGTGTCGCCATTGGTCATCAGGTTGGCGTCGATCTTGCCGGCGGCGAAGGCGTCCATCGACGCCGAATAGTCGAACCACTGGAACTTGACGTCGAGGCCGGCGTCCTTCAGCCAGCCCTTGTCGATGGCGACCTGCCAGGCGACCCATCCCGGCCAATCGCTGTATCCGATCGTCAAGGGCGCCGCCGCGCCAGGCCGGACGCCCATCATGGCGAACGCCACGAGGCCGAGGATGAAACCGATGCTAGCTCTGCGATACATCGCGGGCTCCCTGGTTGAGTATTACGAAAACCGAAAAACGTAATACTCAAAAGCAAGCGACGTGCCAGGCGAAGACACCCTTGATTTTGCGGATGAAATTGATGGCGACGCGCGCCGCCGGGCGGGCGCCGCGACGCCGATGCCTGAAAATGCAGCGTCGCCGGCGGCAAAAAGCCTAGCGCGCAGCCACCACGCGCCGGCGGGAACGCACGCGGAAAAGCGAACGCGCCCGGCCCGGTTTTGACGGGCGCGGGCGCGGTGCGCGGCTCGTGTCGCTGCGCGTTAGGCGCTGCGCGTTAGGCGCTGCGCGTCGGCAGCGGCGTTACTTGCGCGGAATGCCGGCCTTTTCGATCACCGCGTTCCATTTCACGATGTCGTCCTTGAGCCGCTGCATCAATTCGGCGGGCGAACTCGGATGCGCTTCGACGCCGAGCTTGGCGTATTGCGCCTTCACATCCGGCTGCGAGAGAATGTCGTTCATCGCCTTGCCCATCTTCTCGACCACTTCCTTGGACACGCCTTTGGGCGCGAACACGCCGTTCCAGGACGAGACTTCGTAGCCCTTCACGCCCGCCTCGGCGACCGTCGGCACCTTGGGCATTTCGCCTTCGCGCTTGGCGCCCGAGCTCGCCAGCACGCGCAGCTTGCCGGCCGCCACCTGGCCTTTGAGCGCCGGCGGGAACTCGATCAGCATCTGCACGTCGTTGCGCTCGAGCGCCAGCACGATGTCGGGCGAGCGCTTGAACGGGACGATGACGAAGTTGAGGCCGGTCGTCGACTTGAACAATTCGGCGCCGAGATTCTGCGTCGAGCCGACCACCACGGTGCCGATATTGAGCTTGCCCGGGTGCGCCTTGGCCGCGGCGATGAAATCGCCCAAGGTCTTGTAGGGCGAATTGGCGGCGACCGCGAACAGCAGATTGAACTGGCCGAGTCCGGAAATCATGGCGAACTGTTTGACCGGGTCGAACGGCAGCTTCTTGAAGGCGGCGACGCTGATGGCGGTGCCGTTGGTGACCAGTCCCAGCGTGTAGCCGTCGGGCACTGCGGTGGCCACTTCGCGCGCGGCCTTGATGCCGCCCGGGCCCGGCTGGTTTTCGATGACGAAATTCTGCCCGAGCTTCTTGGCGAGCTTGTCGGCCAGGATGCGCGAACTGACGTCGGCGACGCCGCCGGCGCCGAACGGAAGGATGATCTTCACCGGCTTATCCGGCCACGCCGCCTGCGCCGGCAACGTCCCCATCAAGAGAGCCGCCGGCAATACCAGCAGCGCAAGACGACGCGCGATCCGTGCGGCGGCGAAAATTTCCTGTCTCATTGTGCATTTCCTCCACAATTTTTCGTTGTCGTTGGATCAGGCGAAACCGTACAGCCTCGCCGGATTGTCCACCAGCAGGCGCTGTTGCGCCAGCGCACTTTTTGTATATTGCGGCACAAGATCGACCAGATCTGCCTCGTCGGCCTCGTGGGTGGCGTTGGGATGGGGAAAATCGGTGCCCCACAATACGCGCTCCGGCGCCGCTTCCACCAATGCGTGAGCGATCGGCACCGCCGCTTTATAAGGCGGCATGGAGATGCGCTCGGCGCCGCAGACCTTGATCCAGCAATTGTCCAGCCGGGAAAGCTCGATCAGCGCGCGCAGCGGCGGCTGCTCGACGCCCGCCGCCGACGGCACCCGCCCCATGTGATCTATGATGAAGGGCATCGGCAGTTTGCGGATCATGTCGGAGAGCGGAATGATGTCGGGGGCGTCGACATGCAGCACCACGTGCCAGCCGCGGCCCTTGATGCGGTCGATGACGCGGGCGAACACGCCCATGTCGGGGGCGCCGCCGAGATGCTTGACGAAATTGAAGCGCACGCCGCGTACGCCGCCGGCATCGAGCCGGTCGAAATCCTTGTCGGTGAAGCTGTCGTCGACGATGGCGACGCCGCGAGAGCGCTTGGGATCTGAGGCGATGCAATCGAGCATCGCGGCATTGTCGGCGCCGTGGCAGCTCGCCTGCACGATGACCGCGCGGCTGACGCCGAGATGATCGTGCAGCGCCCGCAGCATTTCCTTCGGCGCATCGGCGGGCGTATAGCGCCGCCCCGGCGCGTAGGGAAAGCGGTCGCCGGGCCCAAACACATGGCAATGGGCGTCGGTCGCCCCAGGGGGCAATTTGAATGCCGGCTTGCGCTTATGCGCAAGAAACCCAACGAGAACGTTCATGGCGCGCTCCAGCCTGTAGTGGCATCGGATAGCCAAGCCGGCTGCTCATGGCAATGCCGGATTCATCGCGGCTCGGCCCCGTCAATCTTGCGCGGGCGGGACCCAGTCGCGGGTGATCGCCTCGGCGTCGGCGCTCATGCCGAAGACCGACATCTGACTGACCCTTTCGACCAACCGTTCTTTCAGCGCGCTTTCATGCGCGGCCCGCTCCGCCGCATCGCCAAGCCGGCTCAGCGGCACCCGAAAAATCCCTTCCGTCAACAATTGCGGCACCAACGCCGCCACCACATGCCAGCCGGTCGGCGCCAGGAAGGCAATCGAAACATGCAACGAGCGTTCGGCCGCTTTGTCGCATTGGTGCCAATAGCCCGCCGGCACCAGCAGCAGCTCGCCGGTTTGCAGCGCCCGGTCGAAGATCGGCTCACCGGGCGGCGGCGGCGCCTCTTTGACCATGCCGCGGACCGGATCGCGCACCGTCGGCGGGTAGACGCGCCAATGTTTGGCGCCTTCGATCTGCAGCACGACGACGTCGTAGGAATCGTAATGCAGCTCGAGCGCCCCACCGCCGCCGTCGGTCATCACCGCCGCGGCCATGACTTCTTCGCCGAGGCCGGCGCCGATAGTAGCGCAGAGCGCGCCCAAGGCCGGCAAATCCTCGTTGATGCGTTCCACCAGCAGGCTGACACCCTGGCGCATCAGGCCCGCCAGCTTGCCGGCGTCGACTTTGCCGGATTGCGTGTAGAAGGCCGCGGGCACCGGATGGGTATTGTGCGTGACCCGCAGTTTCTTCGGCCGGAAGTCGTCGGCCTCGATCGCGCGGCGCAGCGTCTCCCAGTCGACCAGCGACTGCAAACGGTTTGCGCCCGGCGCCGGGCAGAACGCCAGCCGGCGCGCGCGCAGCAGATCGAGAAATTCGCGCTCGGAAAGCGGCGCGACCAGCTCCGCCAGCGTCGCAATCAAAAGCCGTCCTCCTCGCTGAACTTCTTCAAACCAGGTCGTGTACTCGCGGCGCCGCAAAAACGGACGTCGTGGGATGATGCAGTATGCGAACTAGCCTCGCGGTTTGTCGTTATTCAAAATCACCGCGGCGCGAACGAGCGCTTTCAACGCCCTTTCATTGATTTTGTCACCGTCATGGATATCGATGGCGCGCCTCACATTGCCGTCGAGGCTGGAATTAAACAAGCCCGAAGGGTCCTCCAACGCGGCGCCCTTGGCGAAAGTCAACTTCATTTTATCCTTGTAGGTCTCACCGGTGCAGATGATCCCAGCATGCGACCACACGGGAACACCTCGCATCGCGTTCGACGGCTTTCGCCATTTCACCTCCTCGACCACGTCCGGGACGGCCTCTTTGATGAGCTTTCGCACCCGGGCGAGCGTCTCGCCCCGCCAATCGCTCAGCGCCGCGATCCTCGCATCGACTAGGCGCGAGGGAGATTCACCTCCTTTAGCTTTCGTCGAGTCGCCGGTTGTCTTCTTCATGATGGAGCGCGCCTTCTTCAAGTTTTGCTGCTGCGCGTTGATCAGTCCACGCCCTCGATCGGACGTTGCCATTCTTCAAACCGTCGGCAGATCGCCTTGTTCCCACTGCGCGAGCGTCGTGGCGCGGAAATCGGCAAAGCGCCCGGCGGCGATCGCCACGCGCATGCCGGCCATCAGCGCCTGATAATAGGCCAGATTGACGGTCGACAGCAGCACCGCACCGAGCATCTCCTTGGCCTTCACGAGATGATGCAGATAGGCGCGCGAAAATTCGCGCGCGGCCGGGTGCGGACTTTCCGCGTCGAGCGGACGCGGATCGTCGGCATGGCGGGCATTGGCGAGGTTGATCGGGCCGAAGCGGCTGAAGGCCATGCCGTGGCGGCCGTTGCGGGTCGGCATCACGCAATCGAACATGTCGATGCCGCGCGCCACCGCCTCCAGCAGATCGTGCGGCGTGCCGACGCCCATCAGATAGCGCGGGGCGCCGGCCGGCAGCACCGGCACGGTCTCCTCGACCACCGTCAGCATCACGTCCTGCGGCTCGCCCACCGCCAGCCCGCCGACGGCGTAGCCGTCGAAGCCGATATCGGCGAGAGAGCGCGCGCTTTGCTGGCGCAACGCGATATCGTCGCCGCCCTGCACGATGCCGAACAGCGCATAGCCCGCGCGTGCCCGCGCTTCGAAGGCGCGCTTGGAGCGCTCGCCCCAGCGCAGCGACAGTTCCATGGCGCGCTGCATCTCCTCGGCGCTGGCCGGCAGCCGCAGGCATTCGTCGAGCTGCATGGTGATGTCGGTGCCGAGCAGCGCCTGGATCTCGATCGAGCGCTCCGGCGTCAGTTCGTACATGGCGCCGTCGAGATGCGAGCGGAAGACGACGCCCTGCTCGGTGAGCTTGCGCAGGCTTGACAGGGACATCACCTGGAAGCCGCCGCTGTCGGTGAGGATCGGCAGCGGCCATTGCATGAAGCTGTGCAACCCGCCGAGCGCGGCGATGCGCTCCGGCCCCGGCCGCAGCATCAGATGGTAGGTATTGCCGAGCACGATCTCGGCGCCGGTCGCGCGCACGACTTCCGGCGTCAGGCCCTTGACCGTCGCTTGCGTGCCCACCGGCATGAAGGCCGGCGTCTGCACGCGGCCGTGCGGGGTGACGAGTTCGCCGCGGCGGGCGCCGCCGTCGCGGGCGAGCAGGCTGAAGGAGAATGCCTCGCTCATCGGCCGCCAGGATAAAGCAAGCAGGCGTCGCCGTAGGAATAGAAGCGATAGCCGGTCGCAATGGCGTGGGCATAGGCGCGCTGCATCGTGTCCAGCCCCGAAAAGGCCGACACCAGCATGAACAAGGTCGAGCGCGGCAGGTGGAAATTGGTCAGCATCAGGTCGACCGCCTTGAAGCGGTAGCCCGGCGTGATGAAGATCGCGGTCTCGCCGGCAAAGGCGCCGAGCCGCCCGTCCTCGTCCGCCGCGCTTTCCAGCAGCCGCAGCGCGGTGGAGCCCACCGCCACGATGCGACCGCCCCTGTCGCGCGTTGCGTTCAGCGCCGCAGCCGCCTCAGCCGACACCGTGCCGAATTCGGCGTGCATCGTGTGGCCGCCGGTATCCTCCGCCTTCACCGGCAGGAAGGTGCCGGCGCCGACATGCAAAGTGACCTTGTGCAGGCCGATGCCCCGCGCCGCCAGCCTGGCCAGCAATCCTTCCGTGAAATGCAGCCCGGCGGTCGGCGCCGCCACCGAGCCCTCGTCATCGGCGAATAGGGTCTGGTAGTCGGTCTTGTCCTGCTCGTCGGGGGCGCGGCGCGAGGCGATATAGGGCGGCAGCGGCATCTCGCCGCGTTCGGCAATGGCCTGATCCAGCACCGGACCATGAAAGCTAAATGAGAGGGTTATCTCCCCTCCCTCATCTTTATGTGAAACTTGAGCGTCGAGCTGGCCGAGAAAACAGACGCGCCCCTCGCTGCCAAAACGGACCATATCGCCGACCTGCAGCTTCTTGCCCGGCCGCGCAAAGGCCTTCCACTGCGAACCGTCGAGCCGCTGATGCAGCGTCACCTCGATGGCGGGCTCGGCAGCCCCCCGTCCGATACGCCGCCCCTTCAACCGCGCCGCAATCACCCTGCTGTCGTTGACCACCAGCGCGTCGCCGGGCGCCAGCAGCTCGGGCAGATCGCCGATAGCGCGATCCTCCCATTCCGGCGCCCCGCCCGGCCGCACCAGCAGGAGCCGCGCGGCGTCGCGCGGGCTGACCGGCCGCAGCGCGATGCGGTCGGCCGGCAGCTCGAAATCGAACAGATCGGTGCGCATGGCGTTTCTTTACGTCTCCCCGCGCGCGGGGAGAGGTAACTACGCCGCCATCGTCGCCTTCACGATCTTGTCGGGGTTTTCGACCGGCTCGCCGCGCTTGATCTTGTCGACGTTCTCCATGCCGGAGATCACCTTGCCCCAGGCCGTATACTGGCCGTCGAGGAAGCGGGCATCGCCGAAGCAGATGAAGAACTGGCTGTCGCCGGAATCCGGGCTCGCCGCCCGCGCCATCGACACCGTGCCGCGCACATGCGGCTCCTTGTTGAACTCGGCCTTCAGCTTCTGCCCGGAGCCGCCGGTACCGGTGCCGTGCGGGCAGCCGGTCTGCGCCATGAAGCCGTCGATGACGCGATGGAACACGATGCCGTCGTAGAAGCCCTCCTTCACCAGTTCCTTGATGCGCGCGACGTGGCCGGGCGCGAGGTCGGGCCGCATCTCGATCACCACCGGACCTTGCGTGGTCTCGAGCGTCAATGTGTCTTCCGGCTTGGCCATGGTATTTCCTTTCGCGATAAGATCAGCGTTCGATGGTGGCTTTCTTCACGTAATCCATGCGCGGGAAAGCCCGCATCAGATAGGCATTGCCCTGCGCCTGCAGCCGGCCCTGGTCGGGCCCGCTTCCGTTCGGCGCGCCCTCGCCATAGCCGGCATAGAGCGCGTCGACCACATTCATGCCCGACACCACCTTGCCGAACGGCGAAAAGCCCATGCCGTCGAGATTGGTGTTGTCGGCGAAATTGATGAACACCTGGGTGGTGCGCGTGTTCGGCCCGGCGGTCGCGAAACTGATGGTGCCGCGCTTGTTGCTCTGGCGCACCGTGTCGTCCGGGATATTGGCGTTCTGCCACTTGGCGGAAACCGCCGGATCGCCGTTGATGCCGAACTGCACCATGAAGCCGGAGATCACGCGGAAGAAACGCGCATTGTCGAAGAAGCCGTTCTTCACCAAATTGTAGAAACGGTCGGCGCCGCGCGGCGCCCAGGCGCGCGTGACCTCGATCACGAAGGCGCCCTTGCTGGTGACGAACTTGGCCTTGTAGCTCGCCGGCGCCGGCTCGGTCAGCGTCGCCGGATTGAACAGGCTATGCGTTTGCGCCAGCGCCGGCACCGCCGGCAGGGCCAGACCGGCGGCGAGCGCCGCGGCTAAAGCAAGCGTCAGCATCGATCGTCGTGGGGTCATTGCCGTCCTCGTTTGCTGGCGGATCAGGCGCCGCGCGGCGCGGCGAATTTCTTCTTCAGGCGCGCGACCACGCTTGCCGGCACGAAGCTCGACACGTCGCCGCCCATCGAAGCGATCTGGCGGACCAATGTGGCGGTGATCGGGCGCACCATGGGGGAAGCCGGCAGGAACACGGTCTGCACGTCGGGCGCCATGGCCTCGTTCATGCCCGCCATCTGCATCTCGTAGTCGAGATCGGTGCCGTCGCGCAGGCCGCGGATCAGGAGATTGGCGCCGGCGCGCCGCGCCGTCTCCACCACGAGATCGGAAAAGGTGACGCAGGCGAGCTCGCAATTTGCGGCACGCGCCAACGGCGCGCAGGTCTCCTCCAGCATGGCCAGCCGCTCTTCGGCGGAAAACAACGGCGCCTTGCCGGGATGCACGCCGATCGCCAGCACCAGTTTGTCGGCGAGACGCGCGGCATGGCGCACCACGTCGAGATGACCGTTGGTGACGGGGTCGAAAGACCCGGCATAGAGGGCGGTCCGCAGCATGGCGCCCCCTCTACCCCGCCGCTTGCCGCCCGGCAAGGCCCGGTTCCCGCGGCGAACCTTTCGCTGCCTGAAGCGTTAACTCCTTGAACCTTGTGGCTGGCAGCCGCGACCCACTTTCAAAGCCGCCGATAACAGGGGATAGCCATGAAATCGTTCACCGCCATTGTGGTTGCAGCGATGGTTGCAGCCGCCGTCACCCTCATGTCCGCGCCGGCCGAAACGGTCACCGCCGGTCCCTTGCCCGCGGTCACCAGCGCCGCCATGCACGCCTGCGCCGAACGCCCCTGGCCCTATCTCAACTGCGTCGGCACCCGCTTCGGCAATCCACGCGTCCGCCTGGTGACGACGGATCATTTAGCCGCCACCCCGCTTACCCACACGCCGGAGTAGCGCTAGGCTCGCCCCCGAAGAGATTGCCGTAATTTCCAAGGGGGACGAAATGCGCAAGGCCATCATTATTGCCGCGCTCGCGCTGAGCTGCGCAGCGGCCGCGCCCGCCGTGGCGCAGAATTATCCGAACCGTGCGATCCGCGTCATCGTGCCGACGCCGCCAGGCGGCCCGGTCGACGTCATGGCACGTTTGCTGACCAACGCGCTGCCGGCCGAGCTGGGTGGCGCCACGATCGTGGTGGAGAACAAGCCGGGCGCCGGCAACATCATCGGCTCCCGGGCCGCGGCGGAGGCCGCCCCGGACGGCTATACGCTGCACGTCTCGTCGGTGAGCGGCCTCGTGCTGAGCCCGCTGATCCATAAGAATCCCGGCTACAGCGCCGCCAGCTTCGCGCCGATCGCGCTCATCACCGAAACGCCGCAGGTGCTGGTGCTCAATCCGAAACTGCCGTTCAAATCCGTCGCCGACCTCGTCGCCTATGCCAAGGCGCATCCGGGCAAGCTCAACTATTCGTCCGGCGGCATCGGCACCTTTCCCAACCTCACCGCCGAGCTGTTCAAAAAGCTGACCGGCACCGACATTGTCCATGTGCCTTACAAGGGCGGTCATCTCGCGCTCAACGCGGTGCTCGCCGGCGAGACGCAATTGACCTTCGATACGCTGCCGACCTCGCTGCAACTGGTGAAGGCGGGCAAGCTGCGCGCCATCGCCATCAGCGGGGAGAAGCGCCGGCCGGAAATGCCCGACGTCCCCACCATGGCCGAGCTCGGCTACAAGCTGCTCACCACGGGCGCCTGGACGGCGTTCGTTGCGCCCAAGGGCACGCCGCCGGCCATCATCGCCAAGTTGAACGCGGCGGCCAACGGCGCCCTGAATTCGGCGGCGATGAAAAGCATGCTGGCGAAGATGGGCGCGGAAGGACGCGGCGGCTCGCCACAGGTGCTGGCCGACTATATCGCGCATGAGACGACGAAGTGGAAGCCGATCATCGCCTCGCTGCACATCAAGGCGGATTGAGAAATTGCACGGCCTTTCGACTCCCCTCCCCCCGCGCGCACTTGCGCGTGGTGGGGAGGGGTCGGGGGTGGGGGGAAAGAGTCAAGCCACTGCCTATCGTTCACAGAAGCCCCCCACCCCGGTTCGCATCGCTGACGCGATGCTCACCGACCCTCCCCACCGCTTCGCGGGGGGAGGGAAACAACCACGCGGCCATCGTTCTTAGATAGTTGTCCGCTCGTAACGCTACCGCGTTCGCGCCAGCGACAGCCACACGCCGCCGCCGATCAGCACCAGGCCGGAAATGCGGCCGAGCAGGCGATTGTGCTGGGGCTTGAGGAACCAGGCGCGGCCGAGGCCGGAGGCAACGGCCCAGCCGCAGTCGAGCATGCCGCCCAGCGTCACCGAGCACACGCACATGACCAGCAATTGCCGTCCGAGCGGCAGCGTCGGATCGAGGAATTGCGGCAGGAACGCCGTGAAGAAGGCGATCGATTTTGGATTGGTCATCGCCACCACGAAACCACGCCAGGCATGCACATGCGCCGCCGGAGCGATCGCCTCGGCCTTCTCGCCGGCATGGCGCCAGGCCTGGATGCCGAGCCAGACCAGATAGGCGGCGCCGACCCAGCGTAGCGTGTCGAACACCGCCGCCGAGGTCTGCAGGATCCAGCCGAGCCCGAAAGCGATCAGGGCGAGCAGCAGGGCGTTGCCGCTGGTGGCCCCGCTCACCGTGAGCAGCGCCGCGCGCGTGCCCTGCCGCGCGCCGGTCGCCACGATCAGCGTCACGATCGGCCCGGGCGTGAGGAACAGCACGACGGTGATCAGCAGGAAGGCGGAGAACAGGTGCCAGTTCATGATGGTCTCTGCTCCCCTCCCCCCACGAGCCCTTGCGAGTGGTGGGGAGGGGTCGGGGGTGGGGGGATATTATAGCAAGACACCCGCCAAGCCCCCCACCCCGGTTTGCACTCGCGAGCGATTGCAAACCGACCCTCCCCGCCGCTTCGCGGGGGGAGGGAAAGAGCGGCAACACGCGTAAGTCCGCTAATCCTCTTCCTCGCTCAGATGCTCGACCGACACCACGCGCTCGTCCTCGGCGGTGTCGAGCACGATCACGCCTTGCGTAGAGCGGCCAACTCTCGAACACTATTAGCGATAATTTCCGCTAATTCCTTTCTTGCCTTCATATCTTCGGCAGATTGAACCCAGATCAGTCGATAATTTCCGTCACTGTCTTTTGACGCGTCCCATTCACGTACTCTCAACGTGAGCTCCGATTCTGGCTTTTCGCGATAAACTCCAAATGTGCGCCTTATTAGGCCGACTTCTATCGCCTTTTTAGTGTTCACAGAGGCGTCGTGATTCTGAACACTGATGTACCAATCTACATCAGCTCGATCACCAAGCTGATCGCCGCCGATTTTGATGCGATAATCTTTCGGACTTGAATTAGACATCTTGCATGCGAGATCGACGATTCCGCCGAGGATGTCTTTAGATTTTGAGCTATTTACCGTGACCATTTTACTCTTCCTCGCTCAAATGTTCGACCGAGACCACGCGCTCGCCCTCGACGGTGTCGAGCACGATCACCCCTTGCATGGCGTGACCGGCAAAGCTTGATCCCCTAGTCCGTCTCCTTAACTAATCCCTCACGCTCTAGAGCTCTTCGTACTTCTTCAAATGCGGTGGCAATGTTGCCTTTCGAAAATCGAACTTGCCCCAACCCTTCAATGTTACTAAATCCCGTACAGCCATCCTCCAAGAGTACAATTGCTTTAGTAAAGCCAAGGCCCCCTGAAACAAGCCAGCCTCGTGCACAACATTCATTCGCGCTTGCAGCCCACCATCGGCTAATTCGTCCTCCGCCGTCATGACAAGCAGCGCAACAGCCGCAGCATCGAGCATCTCGGAGAGCCGTGCAATATTTGTTACCCCCGCCACAGGAACACGATTGAATTCGTCCCAAGGTAACCGGAGTCGATCTTGGACGAAATCTTTCAATTCCCGCCATAAGCTAGATCGGCCGTGGCTAAGGGCGTCCAGCGGCTCAGCGACAGCACCGGCATCACGAGCCGCAGCCGCTTCGCTTAGCTTCTTGGCCAATTGAAAAAGTTCTTCAGAGGCCTGCATATCAAATCTCTCGGCAGCAACACTACTGCTAGCTTGGTGCCGACTTTAAATCTAATTAGTCCTCTTCCTCGCTCAGATGCTCGACCGACACCACGCGCTCGTCCTCGGCGGTGTCGAGCACGATCACGCCTTGCGTAGAGCGGCCGGCGATGCGGATGCCGGCGACGCCGGTGCGGATCAGCTTGCCCTGGTCGGTCACCAGCATGATCTGGTCGGCTTCCTCCACCGGGAACGAGCCGGTGAGCCGCCCGGTCTTGGCGGTGACGTGCATCGCCACGATGCCCTTGCCGCCGCGACCGGTGGTGCGGTACTCGAACGACGAGGAGCGCTTGCCGAAGCCGCGCTCCGACACCGTAAGCACGAACTGCTCGGCCGCCGACAATTCGACATAGCGCTGCTCGCCCAGTTCGATGGCGCCGGTCGCCTCGCCGTTCTCGACCTCCTCCACCTCGACCGCCGCCTCTTCCTCGACGCCGCCGCGGCGCACCGCGCTGGCGCGCTTGAGATAGGCCGCGCGCTCGTCGGCGGTGACGTCGATATGGCGCAGGATCGACATCGAGATCACGTGATCGTCCTTGGCGAGCGCGATGCCGCGCACGCCGTCGGAGGTGCGACCGGCGAACACGCGCACCTCCGGCACCGCGAAGCGGATGCATTGGCCGGCGGCGGTGGTGAGCAGCACGTCGTCCTTCTCGACGCAGATCGAGACGTCGACGATGGCGTCGCCCTGATCGAGCTTCATGGCGATGATGCCGGACGGCCGGATCTTCTCGAAATCCGACAGCTTGTTGCGCCGGACATTGCCGCGGATGGTGGCGAACATCACGCTCGAGCTGCCCCCAGGTGCCCTCGTCCTCGGGCAACGGCATGATCGAGGTGATGATCTCGCCGACCTCGAGCGGCAGGATATTGATCAGCGCCTTGCCACGCGCCTGCGGCGCCGCCAGCGGCAGCCGCCACACCTTCTCCTTGTAGACCTTGCCGCGCGAGGAGAAGAACAGCACCGGCGTATGCGTCGAGGCGACGAACAGCCGCGAGACGAAATCCTCCTCGCGCACCTGCATGCCGCCGCGGCCCTTGCCGCCGCGCTTTTGCGCGCGATAGGTGGAGAGCGGCACGCGCTTGATATAGCCGAGATGGGAGACGGTGACGACCATGTCCTCGCGCTGGATAAGGTCCTCGTCGTCGACCTCGGCTTCCGCTTCGGTGATCACGGTGCGCCGCGGCGTGGCGAATTCGTTTCTCACCGTCGCCAGCTCGGTCTTGATGATGGACTGGATGCGCGCGCGCGAGCGCAGGATGTCGAGATAATCGGCGATCTCGGCGGCGAGCTTGTCGAGCTCGTCCTTGATCTCGTCGCGGCCGAGCGCGGTCAGCCGCTGCAAGCGCAGATCGAGGATGGCCTTGGCCTGCTCGGCCGACAGCCGCGTCATGCCGTGTTCCGACACCTTGTGGCGCGGATCGTCGATCAGCGTCACCACCGCCGCCATGTCCTTGGCCGGCCATTCGCGCGCCATCAAAGCTTCGCGCGCTTCGCCGGCGTCCTTGGAGGCGCGGATCAGCTTGATCACCTCGTCGATATTGGCGACCGCGATGGCGAGGCCGACCAGGATATGGGCGCGGTCGCGCGCCTTGCCGAGCAGGAACTTGGTGCGCCGCGACACCACCTCCTCGCGGAAGGCGACGAAGGCGGTGAGCATGTCCTTGAGGTTCATCACCAGCGGCCGGCCGCCGTCGAGCGCCACCATGTTGGCGCCGAACGAGGTCTGCAGCGGGGTGAAGCGGTAGAGCTGGTTGAGCACCACGTCGCGCTCGGCATCGCGCTTGAGCTCGATCACCACGCGATAGCCGTCGCGGTCGCTCTCGTCGCGCAGCTCGGCGACGCCGTCGATCTTCTTCTCGCGCACCAGCTCGGCCATGCGCTCGACCATGGTGGCCTTGTTCACCTGGTAGGGGATCTCGGTGATGATGATCGCTTCGCGCTCTTTGCGGATGGTCTCGAAGGCCACCTTGCCGCGCATGACGATCGAGCCGCGGCCGACCTCATAGGCGGAGCGGATCCCGGCGCGGCCGAGGATGATGCCGCCGGTGGGGAAATCCGGCCCCGGCACGATATTGATGAGATCGCCGATGGTCAGCGTCGGGTCGTCGATCAGCGCCGTGCAGGCGTCGATCAGTTCGCCGAGATTGTGCGGCGGGATATTGGTGGCCATGCCGACGGCGATGCCGCCGGCGCCGTTGACCAGCAGATTGGGAAAGCGCGCCGGCAGCACCACCGGCTCATGCTCGTTGCCGTCGTAATTGGCCTGGAAATCGACGGTGTCCTTGTCGATGTCGTCGAGCAGCGCCATGGCGGGCTTGGCCAGCCGGCACTCGGTGTAACGCATGGCCGCCGGCGGATCGCCGTCGACCGAGCCGAAATTGCCCTGCCCGTCGATGAGCTGCAGGCGCATGGAGAAGTCCTGCGCCATGCGCACCAGCGCGTCGTAGATCGCCTGGTCGCCGTGCGGGTGATATTTGCCCATCACGTCGCCGACCACGCGCGCCGATTTGACGTATTTCTTGTCCGGCGTGTGGCCCTGCTCGTTCATCGAATGCAGGATGCGCCGGTGCACCGGCTTGAGGCCGTCGCGCACGTCGGGCAGCGCGCGCGACACGATCACGCTCATGGCGTAATCGAGATAGCTGCGCTTCATCTCCTCGGTGATCGAGATCGGACGAATGTCGGAAGGGTCGCCCGATTTGGGCGTGTCGCTGTCGGGCAAGGAGCGGACTTCCTGGAACGGGACTGACGCCGAATTTATCTAGCCGATTTATCGCCGCCTTGCTAGGTGAATTAGCGGCCGGAACAGGGCAAGTTCTATTGAAATATCAAAGGTTTATAAGCCCGTTTTGGCGCTGCGGCAAAGCCCCGTGCCGGGCCGCGATTTTGCCGCCGTTTCGGCCGCCAAAGCGCTAGCATCGTCGCCGTCATGCCGGTCGAATTCCTCATCTCCGCCCTGGTCACCCTGATCGTCGTGGTCGACCCGATTGGCCTCGTTCCCACCTTCATCGCCATCACCCACGGCCTGCCCGCCCGCTCCCGCATGAGCGTGGCCTGGCGCGCCTGCCTGATCGCCGTCATCGTGCTCGCCGGCAGCGCCCTCGTCGGCGGCTGGCTCTTGCAAACCCTCTCGATCGGCCTGCCCGCCTTCCGCATCGCCGGCGGCCTGCTCTTGTTCTCCATCGCCTCCGAGATGGTCTTCGGTGTCCGCATCACCCGGCAGTCGCAAGAGGCCGAGGAAGCGGTCGAAGAGCGCGTGCGCAACATCGCCGCGTTTCCGCTGGCGGTGCCGCTGATGGCGGGACCGGGCGCGATCACGGCGACGGTGCTGTTGGCGGGCAGAGCGGACAACGTGCCAATGGCGCTGATGCTGCTGATGGCGGTGATCGTGCTGGTGCTGGCGCTGTGCCTGGTGGTGTTCCTGCTCGCCAGCCGCATCGCCGGCCTCATCGGCATCACCGGCAATATCGTGCTCTCGCGCCTGCTCGGCGTCCTCTTGGCCGCGCTGGCCGTGCAATTCGTCATCGATGGCGTGCGCGCCGTGCTTTCGGGCTGACGCGGCCGCGAGCCCACGACCTTGCATTGCCGGCGGCGCGCCGGATAAAGTCAGCGTCCGCGTCGCCGCATGACGCGCATCCTTGGGGGCGGCCAAGGAGCCCCTGCCCTGCTCAGAATCGCGCAATTCGTCGCCATGGTGTTCACCGCGCTGACGCTGGTTCCGCTCGGCGGGCATCTGGCGTCGCTCGCCAACAAGATCGACCTCACGCAGACCGACTATTTCATCGCCCAGACCATCTATCGCGGCTGGGCGCTGTTCGGCGTGGTGATGATCGGGGCGGTGATCTCTAACCTGACGCTGGCGATCGTGCAGCGCGCGCAGACCGGCCCGTTCCTATTGGTGGTGATCAGTCTTGCCTGCCAGCTGATCATGCTGGTGGTGTTCTTCGCCTTCAATTATCCGGCCAATCAGGCCACCAACAACTGGACCGTCATTCCCGCCAATTGGCAGCAGTTGCGCTGGCAATGGGAAATCGCGCACGCCGCCAATGCGGTGATCGCCTTCACCGGCTTCTGCGCGCTGACCTGGTCGCTGCTGATGACGCGCGAGCAAACTCCGCCGCGCCGATGAACCGCACGACGTTCAGGCGGTCTCGGTTTCGAGGGCGCGCAAAGGCGCGAAATGGTAGCCGGCGCGGACGCCCGCGAAGGTCACCGTATGGGCGTAGGGCGCCGCCGCCGCCACGGGCAAAGTGGCGGCAAATCCGCTCCCGCCGGTCATGAACGTGTGGAACTCGCCGTTTTCACCACAGACGTCCACATTGGCCGGCAGGGCGGCCACGAAAGCGCGGTCGAAACGGCGGCCGCAATAGCTGCCGTCGAGAAAACGGTCGTCGGTGGTCACCACCACGGCTTCAAGGCCGAAGGCGAACATCTCCTCGACAAGCGCGGCGCGATCCTCCTGCCACAGCGGCAGTTCGGCCGTCAGTCCCGCCGCGGCGCAGACCCGCTCCTCGAAGGCGCGATGGGCCGCGATATCGATGTCGCCGAACACTACGGTATCGACGCCGCGTTGCGCCAGTTCGTGCAACGCGGCGATCAGCCTCGTCTCGTAGTCCGGCCACGGCGCCCGCGCCGTCACCGGTTCAAGCCCAAGTGCGCGCGCCTGCCGGGCAATCAGTTCGGGCGGCAGTGCATGGGAACGCGAGCGTTCGCCACTCTCGTCCAACATGGTGAGCGCGTAGCGAACGTCGATCCCGGCCGCCCGCGCGCGCAGCAGCGCGAGCCAGCCGTCCTTTCCGCCGCTCCAGGAAATTGCCGCGACCATCCGCGCGAACCGCGCGGCGTTTAGAACGGAATCTCGTCGTCGAGATCGTCGCGCTTGCCGCCGGCGCCGGCCATGGCTGGCCGCCGCTCGCGTGCGGCGCTCGGACCCGAGGAGCCGAAATCGTCGCTTGCTTCGGCGCCGCCACCACCGCCACCACTGCGGCCATCGAGCATGGTCAGCGTCGCATTGAAACCCTGCAGCACCACCTCGGTGCTGTAGCGGTCCTGCCCATCCTTGTCCTGCCATTTGCGCGTTTGCAGCGCGCCTTCCAGATAAACCTTGGAGCCCTTCTTCAGATACTGCTCCGCGATCTTGGCCAGACCCTCGCTGAAGATCACCACGCGATGCCACTCGGTCTTCTCGCGGCGCTCGCCGGTCGCCTTGTCGCGCCAGGTGTCCGAGGTGGCGACCCGCAGATTGGCGATGGGGCGCCCGTCCTGCGTGCGGCGGATTTCCGGATCGGCGCCGAGATTGCCGACGAGGATCACTTTATTGACGCTACCTGCCATGATGTTCTCCGCGTGACGCCCTTCCGCGCCAGCATTCCCGCCGCCGGCGCCTGCGTCGTTTGAGTGGGCCGCCTGCCGCACGCAGCCCTGGATCACCGTCACCCTAGTCCCGCATCCCGCAGCGGCAAGCACGTTCGGCCTTAATCCACAGGGCTACGGCAACCGTCAGGAAAAGCCGACGGCAAGTGGGACATAGCTGTGTTCTCTTTTTGTTCTAACGGATTCCTCAGCACTTGGCAAGACGCGAGACAAAGTTGTTGCGCCGCTATTTCGCCGCTGCCTTCAGCGCCTTGCGGCGGGCATAGACCTGCGCCGCGGGAATGTGCTGCTGGCGCACCGCCGCCACCGCAGCAGCATCGAGCGGCGCCATGCCGCCAGGATGCAGCTTGTCGTTGCCCCAGGCGCCGCGTACATAATTCACCGCCGCCGCCACATCGGCGTCCGCCAGATAGTCCAGTGGCGGCATCACCGAATTGAGGGTCTTGCCTTCGACCTCGATGGCGCCGGACAGGCCCGCCAGCACCACCATGACCGGGTAGGTCGGGCTCAGGAACAGATCGCTGTTGCCGGCGAGCGGCGGAAACTGACCGGCCACGCCCTGCCCGTTCGCCTGATGGCAGGCGCTGCACTGCTCCGCAAACACCTTGGCGCCGTCGACCGCAGCGGCCGGTGCCGCCGCCGGCGCGGCGGCCGCGGCGGTGGCGGTCGGCTTCGGCGGATTGGGACCGAGATAGGTGCCGAGATAGTCGAGGATCTTGGCGCGCTCGTCCTTGGGCAATTCCAGCCCGTACTGCTTCATGCTGTCGAGCAGGTCGTTCCAGGTGCTGCGCGGCACGCCGGCGGATTCTTTCAGATATTGCAAGTCGTGGCAGGTCTGGCATTTGCCATACACCAGGGCGCGGTTCGGCCCCGGCGGCAGTTCCAGTTGCTGCGCGCTGGCCGCACCGATCATCAGGGCCAACAGGCCGCCTGCGACGGCCCCTGTGATGAGGGTCGTCTTCCGCATCGTCATTTCTCCTTGCATCAATGGAAAACGGGAGCGCCACGCGGCGCCCCCGTTCTTTTGGCACGCGTCAGATGGTGATCTCAACGCGGTCAACGCCGTTCCACTCAAAGCCGCGCGGGTTCCACCGCGTCAGGCCGTCCATCGGCTGGGTGCGGCCGAGCGCGTCAGTGGCACGGCACATCAGCATCTGCTTGCCGGCACCGAGATGCGCCTTCACCGACCAGTGGTACCAGGCCCACGGGCTCAGCGGCGCCTTGATCTCCGCATTATGCCAGGTCTTGCCGCCGTCGCTCGATACTTCCACGCTGGTGATCGTGGCACGGCCATCGTTGAAGGCGACGCCGGTGATCGTGTGGGTGCCCGCCTTCGGCTTGTCTTCCGGCAGCGGCGAGAAGATCACGCTCTTAATCACGTGGCCATAGGTCGGCGTGCTGTTGTACCAAGTGAAGTCATTGGCGCCGAATTTGCCAGGCTCGACCGGATAGTTGGGCATGCGGTAGCCGATCGACTGGAACACGCTCGGCGACTGTTCGGCCATGAAGAGCAGCTCGGTGACCATCTTCACGTTCATGTTGCCGTAGTAGCCCGGGATGATCAGACGCACCGGACCGCCGTTGGTGGCCGGGATCGGCTCGCCGTTCATCTTCAGCGCCAGGATGGCGTGGTCGAGCGCATCATCGGAGAGATGATAGCTCTTGGCGAAGTCGGAGCCGACCGGTGTCGCCGGCTGGTCCCAGCCTTCGGCGGTGAGCCAGCGCGCGGTCTTGGCCGGTTGCATCTTCAGACTATCGAGGAACGGCCTAAGCGCCACGCCTTCCCATTCCACACAACCCATGCCGCCATTATGCCACTGGCCACCACCCACCTTCTGCTTCGCCGCATAGAAGGCGCGGCCGTTGCCGGCGCATTGCAGCACCGAGACGCGCTTCTCCTGCGGCTGCTTCTGCAGATCGGCGATGGTCACCGTGCGCGGACGCTCGACCAACCCGTCGACGCGGATGGTCCAGTTCTTCACCATGTCCGCCGACGGCGCCGCCGTGGTGGCGTACCAGGTGGCGTCGCCCTCGTGCGGGAAGTGGAAGCGGTTGAACAGGATGTTCTTGGGCGTGATGGCGTGCTTGCGCAGCTCGGTGAGGGGGGTCTCCATCACGCCGAGCTTGGCGTTGTGGATGATCAGGCCGCTCTCCTTGCCCTTGATGATGGCGGCGGAGTCGGGCGTGCCCTGGCCGAGGGCGAGCCGCGGCATCGCCAGCGCCACGCCGGCGGCACCGGCAAGCGTGCCGAACTGCCGGCGAGTCACACGAATCTTGTTGGAACGATCGAGCATATCTCTATCTCCCTTTCTCTCTTGCGGCTGCTGCCGGTCCGGATGCGGCCGTCCATCGAAGACCGCGATCCTGGAGAGAGCTGTTGTTTTCTCGTTTTTGCCGACTTTTCAGAACATCGACACTGCCATTTTGGGTCGGCGGAGAATGAAATTCAACATATTTATTTTTGAATATGTGTACGGCGGCGGCGTTTGCCGCAACGCAGGACGAAAGCCGGCGGCAAGCCGCCCTCAGCCGGCGCCGAGCGCAACCGCCACGTGATAGGTGGCGAAGGCCGCGATATAGGCGAGCGCCAGCATGTAGCCGAAGGTGACCGCCATCCAGCGCCAGCTTCCGGTCTCGCGCTTGATCACCGCCAGCGTCGACGCGCATTGCGGCGCAAAAATATACCAGGCCAGCAGCGCCAGCGCGGTGGCCAACGACCAGTTGTGCGCGAGCGTCTCACCGATCTGCTGGGCGGCCTGCTTGCCGCCCTCGATGGCATAGACGGTGCCGAGCGCGGCCACCGCCACCTCGCGCGCCGCCATTCCCGGCACCAGCGCCACGCTGATCTGCCAGTTGAAGCCGACCGGCGCCAGCAGCGGCTCGATCCAATGGCCGATGATGGCGGCCAGACTGTAATTAATCGCCGGCCCACTGGCACCGGCCGGCGGCCGCGGGAACGAGGCGAGGAACCAGATCACCACCATCATGGAGAAGATCGTGGTGCCGGCGCGCTCCAGGAACATGCGCGCGCGCGTCATCAGTCCGATCGCCACGCTGCGCGGGCGCGGCAGCTTGTAGTCCGGCAGTTCGAGCATGAAGGGCGGTGCCGGGTCCTCGCGCCAGAACAGGAATTTGGCGACGAAGGAGACGCCGAGCGCGCTGACGATGCCGGCGGCATAGAGCGCGAACATCACCAGGCCCTGCAGACTGGCGAAGCCCCACACCTGCTTGGCCGGAATGAAGGCCGAGATGATCAGCGTATAGACCGGAATGCGCGCCGAGCAGGTCATCAGCGGCGCCACCAGGATGGTGGTCAGCCGGTCGCGCGGATTGTCGATGACGCGCGTCGCCATGATGCCGGGAATGGCGCAGGCAAAGCTCGACAGCAGCGGGATGAACGCGCGGCCATGCAATCCGGCGCCGCCCATGATGCGATCCATGAGGAAGGCGGCGCGCGCCATATAGCCGAGGTCTTCCAGCAACAGGATGAACAAGAACAGGATCAGGATCTGCGGCAGGAACACCAGCACGCTGCCGACGCCGGAAATGACGCCGTCGACGACGAAGCTCTGCAACAGGCCAGCCGGCAGCACGTCCTGCGCCAGCGCGCCAAGCAAGGTGAAGCCGGTGGAGATCAAATCCATCAGCGGCTGCGCCCAGGTGAACACCGCCTGGAACATGACGAAGAGGATGCCGAGCAGGATGACCAGGCCGGCCACCGGATGCAGCAGCACGGCATCGAGCCGCGTTGTCAGGGTGTCGGGCTTGGCCGGCATGCGCACCGCCAGGCCGATGATGCGGTCGGCCTCGCGCTGCGCGGTGCGCAATTCGCCGCTCGACGGCGGCTGCCAGCTATTCTCGGTCGGCGGCTGGCCGCCGTCGGTGATCAATTCGTCGAGGCGGCGCAGCAGATCGTCGGTACCGCCGCGGCGCACCGCCGCCGCCGTCGTCACCGGCACGCCGAGCTCGGCGGAAAGCCGATCGAGATCGATCTCGATGCCGCGCCGGCGCGCGATGTCGATCATGTTGATGACCAGCAGCAGCGGGCGCCCCACCCGCTTGAGCTCGATCACCAGCCGCAGCGCCAGCCGCAGATTGGTGGCGTCGGCGACGCAGAGCAGCAGGTCCGGCTGCGGCTCGCGCGCCTGGCAGCCGAGCACGACGTCGCGGGTGACTTGTTCGTCGGGGCTGCGCGCGCGCAGCGAATAGGTGCCGGGCAGGTCGATCAGGCTGACACGGTGGCCCGCCGGCGTCTGCAGCGCGCCGGTCTTGCGTTCGACGGTGACGCCGGGATAGTTGGCGACTTTCTGCCGGCTACCGGTCAGCGCGTTGAACAGCGCAGTCTTGCCGCTGTTCGGGGCGCCGATAAGGGCGAGATGACGGCGAGTTGCCTCGGCACTGACGCTCATGGCCTTGTCGGATCACACCACCATGATGGCCATCGCCTCGCGCCGACGCAGCGCGATGGTGGCATCGTTGACCCGCACCGCGATGGGGTCGCGGCCGAAAAATCCCTCGTGCAGGATTTCGATGAGCGCGCCCTCGATGAAGCCGAGCTCGATCAGGCGCCGCTCGAGTTCCTCCGCCGTCAGATGGTGGCTGCGGTTGGTGGCCGAAATAGCGTGGACGCGGCCGCGGAAGCCGCGTTCGGCATGACCCAGGCAGGCCGGCGTTTGCCCATTCGTTTGTGCGCTCATGAACGGCATTCCATCCTTCGTACGAGCGATAATGCGACCCATTCGCAATTCATGTGCCATCGATTATCATGTTCATTTGATCCCGCTCTTGAGTTAGGTCAAGTAATTACGATAATAATTTCAATACCTTAGAATAATTATAAGGAACTGCCCTAAGCGCTGGCGGTGCAGGGATAAAGCCGCTGCGGCCGAAGCCGTGTCGGAATTTTCCCCAGTAGCGATGCACAATTACCGGTGCCGGGCTAGCGCAACGGCGCCGTTCTCACTACGTTCCAGACCGTCCCCAATTGGCTCCCGCGCTGCAAGAGTCGCCCGAAAGCTCCAGAACCGCCCGATGACCGACGTACCCAGCAAGACCGGCCGCGATTCCCGGGTGATCTCGATCCGCGGCGCCCGCGAGCACAATCTCAAGGACATCGACGTCGCCATCCCGCGCGACCAGCTGGTCGTGTTCACCGGCCTGTCCGGCTCCGGCAAATCGTCGCTTGCCTTCGACACCATCTATGCCGAGGGCCAGCGCCGTTACGTGGAAAGCCTGTCGGCCTATGCGCGGCAGTTCCTGGAGATGATGCAGAAGCCGGACGTCGACCAGATCGACGGGCTGTCGCCGGCCATCTCCATCGAGCAGAAGACCACCTCGAAGAACCCGCGCTCGACCGTCGGCACCGTCACCGAAATCTACGACTACATGCGCCTGCTGTGGGCGCGCGTCGGCGTGCCCTATTCGCCGGCAACCGGCCTGCCGATCGAAAGCCAGACCATCAGCCAGATGGTCGACCGGGTGCTGGCGCTGCCCGCGGGCACGCGCATCTACGTGCTGGCGCCGCTTGTGCGCGGGCGCAAGGGCGAATACCGCAAGGAATTGGCCGAGCTGCTGAAGAAGGGCTACCAACGTGTCAAAGTCGACGGCGCCTTCCAAGAGATCCAAGACGTCAAGCCGCTCGACAAGAAATTCACCCACGACATCGACGTGGTGGTCGACCGGCTGGTGGTGAAGCCCGACATCGGCACCCGGCTGGCGGATTCGCTGGAGCAGTGCCTCAAGCTCGCCGACGGCCTGGCGGTGATCGAGCTCGCCGACTCCAAGGCGTCCGGCGCCGCCGCCAATCGCGGCCGCAATGCCAATGCCGAGCGGCTGATCTTTTCGGAGAAATTCGCCTGCCCGGTCTCCGGCTTCACCATTCCGGAGATCGAGCCGCGACTCTTTTCTTTTAATAATCCCTTCGGCGCCTGCCCGGAATGCGGCGGCCTCGGCCTCGAGCAGCATATCGACGCCGACCTGGTCATCCCCGACAAGGACGCCAGTCTGCGCAAGGGCGCCATCGCGCCCTGGGCCAAATCATCCTCGCCCTATTACACGCAGACGCTGGACGCGCTGGGCAAGCATTACCGCTTCACCCTCGACACCAAATGGAAGGACCTGGCGAAGAAGACGCAGGACGCCATCCTCTACGGCTCCGGCGAGGACGAGATCAAATTCACCTATGACGACGGCTTGCGCGGCTACACCACCAAGAAGCCGTTCGAAGGCGTGATCACCAATCTCGAGCGCCGCTTCAAGGAGACCGAGAGCGAGTGGGCGCGCGAAGACCTGATGAAATACTTCACCGACGTGCCCTGCGCCGCCTGCCATGGCGCGCGGCTGAAACCGGAAGCGCTCTGCGTCAAGATCGCCGGCAAGACTATCGCCGATGTCGCCGACATGAGCGTACGCAAGGCCGGCGACTGGGTCACCGAGCTGCCGGGCGAGCTCACGCCTAAACAGAACGAGATCGGCAGCCGCGTGCTCAAGGAAATCCGCGAGCGGCTCAAGTTCCTGGTCGATGTCGGCCTCGACTATCTGACGCTGTCGCGCGCCAGTGGCACGCTGTCCGGCGGCGAAAGCCAGCGCATACGGCTTGCCTCGCAGATCGGCTCCGGCCTCACCGGCGTGCTCTATGTGCTCGACGAGCCCAGTATCGGCCTGCACCAGCGCGACAACGCCCGCCTGCTCGAAACCCTGAAGCGCCTCCGTGATCTCGGCAACACCGTCATCGTCGTCGAACACGACGAGGACGCCATCCGCACCGCCGATTACGTGCTCGACATCGGCCCCGGTGCCGGTATCCATGGCGGCCATATCATCGCCGAAGGCTCGGTCGACGATCTCATCGCCGCGCCGCGCTCGTGGACCGGCAAATATCTCTCTGGCGAATTGATGGTGCCGGTGCCGGAGCGGCGCGCGCCCAATGCGCGGCGCCAATTGCGCGTGGTCAACGCGCGCGGCAACAACCTCAAGGGCATCACCGCCGATATCCCGCTCGGCCTGTTTACCTGCGTCACCGGCGTTTCCGGCGGCGGCAAGTCGACGCTCTTGATCGACACGCTGTACAACGCGGTGGCGCGCAAATTGAACGGCGCCTCGCTCGCGCCGGCCCCGCACGACCGCATCGAGGGGCTGGAGCACATCGACAAGATCATCGACATCGACCAGTCGCCGATCGGCCGCACCCCGCGCTCCAATCCGGCCACCTACACCGGCGCCTTCACCCCGATCCGCGAATGGTTCGCCGCCCTGCCCGAGGCCAAGGCGCGCGGCTACGCGCCCGGCCGCTTCTCGTTCAACGTCAAGGGCGGCCGCTGCGAGGCCTGCCAGGGCGACGGCGTCATCAAGATCGAGATGCACTTCCTGCCCGACGTCTACGTCACCTGCGACGTCTGCAAGGGCAAGCGCTACAACCGCGAGACGCTGGAGGTGCTGTTCAAGGGCAAGTCGATCGCCGACGTGCTCGACATGACGGTGGAAGAGGCGCTCGAGTTCTTCAAGGCGGTGCCGCGCGTGCGCGACGTGCTGGCGCTGCTGCACCGCGTCGGCCTCGACTACATCCATGTCGGCCAGCAGGCCACCACGCTCTCGGGCGGCGAGGCGCAGCGCGTCAAGCTCGCCAAGGAGCTGAGCAAGCGCGCCACGGGGCGCACGCTCTATATTCTCGATGAGCCGACGACCGGCCTGCACTTCCACGACGTCGCCAAGCTCTTGGACGTGCTGCACGAGCTGGTGGAGACCGGCAATTCGGTGGTGGTGATCGAGCACAATCTGGAAGTGATCAAGACCGCCGACTGGATCATCGACCTCGGCCCCGAAGGCGGCGACGGCGGCGGCGAGATCGTCGCCCAGGGCACGCCGGAGGATATCGCCAAGGCGAAGCGGAGTTATACGGGGGAGTATTTGAAGCCGGTATTGGGGCGGGAAGAGATGGGGCGAAGGAAGAAGAAAGGGATGGAAGCGGCGGAGTGATCTTCCTTATACCCGCTTGCGGGGAGAAGGTGGCTTCCGAGCGCGGTCAGCGCGAGGAAGCCGGATGAGGGGCTGGGGGCGGCATGAGCGAAACCTTGCGCCGGATACAAACGCTCGTGCTGGCGGGCGATTACCTCATCTCGGACCACGGCTATGACGAACTGGCGAAAGATGATATTTTGCCTGTCGATGCCCTGGCGGGGATTTCGGCGGCGGTCGCAGTCGAGGATTATCCGGATCGCGTGCGCGGCCCCAGCGTTCTTGCCTTGCAGCACGACGGTGCCGGTCGGCTCATACATGTTCTTTGGGGTATTCCGGCAGGCCGAAGGCATCCCGCGGTGTTGGTCACGGCTTACCGACCCGATCCGGAACTATGGGATGGCGATTTCAGAAAGCGAATGGTGCCATGACACGCAAAAGCATCAAACTCATCCACGAAGGCAAATATGCCGCCGAGGTCCCGGTCGAACTGATTGAGGACGACACCGCGTGGTCGCCCTATCTTTCGCCCGAGGACGTGTGCAAGCTCGACGCCGTGCGCCTCGCCCTGCGTGCCGGCAACGTCGCCGAGGCGGCGAAATACGGCCGCGTATTCGAGTTGACGCCAGTGGCGGCGAAATAGCAGTTGGCACCACGGTGGTGGTGATCGAGCACAATCTGGAAGTGATCAAGACCGCCGACTGGATCATCGACCTCGGCCCCGAAGGCGGCGACGGCGGCGGCGAGATCGTCGCGCAAGGCACGCCGGAGGATATCGTCAAGGCGAAGCGGCGTTATACCGGGGAGTATCTGAAGCCGGTGCTGGGGCGGGAGGCGCCGGGGCGGCGGAAGAAGAAGGGGATGGAAGCGGCGGAGTAAATCAAATGACGTCTCCCTGAACCAACGTTATTATCTGGATTGAGGGGAATGGATTGTGAAACGGGAGGGCAACAATCCCAAGCGGCGAATTGCGCCGGCGGACTTATTAGATGCCGCCGGAAAGCGCGATTTATTAAATAAAATCAAATACCTAGGAGGCGGTCATCACAAACGAAATCCGGCCGACTACGGTCTTGAAAGGACGAACCCGCGGCCGACAAAGTCATTATGTGACAAAATTCGGATCGTTCCCCTGAAAGAAGCTAACTATATGATCCAAAAGGGTATTTCTCTTGGTATGATAAGCAGCTACACTTTCGGAGAATTCCCAAAATTCGTCTGGTGCGTGGGAGATGATGGGGAAGTTTATGAAGCTAAGACGGACCCTGTGACACTCGGAGTGTATCATGGGTATCGCCTCGAAGAAGAAGACGACATACGCGACCTCGTAAAGCGAGTCTGGAACGAACGATGCCAGGTAGCTGGTCAATAACGACCGAGTGGGAACCGCTTGATTCCGGTGCTCCGGAGGAAAAAGCGTGTTTTGCGTCCATTGGCATTCAAGCGCATAGCGCATGGCTGACGGAAGGGCTCGATACGCTCGCCAATAGCGTCAGAAAAGCACCACGTCTCTCCGCGTACAACCTCGCAGAATGGTTCGCTTGGAATTCGTGGCGTTTAAGGTGGGAGCCCCGATCAACCACCGTGCGGGATTGGGCCTCATCTCATCGAATGACCACGATAGGAAGTGGTTATATTTGGCCAAACATTACGATCTTCTCAGATGGCGAACGTGTTGCGCTGATCGCAAAGCCAACAGAAGAGCGACCTCAAACTCCCTTTCGTTACATCGCGGACGTCGCTGTCATTCTCCAAGCACCTGAATTTGAATCCGGTACAGATAGTTTTATTGATCAGGTTCTAGGACGACTCGATTCTGAGTCGATAAAAGAAACTAATCTCCAAACAATTTGGAAAAGCGTATTAGAGGAACGCCGCACGCCAGCGCTAGCGCGAGCGCGAAAACTTGAAGCGCTGTTGGGGCAGGAGCCGGACGAAACCGATCCCAAAGTATTGGAACAGCTCATTGCTGACTCGGATGCGCTTGGTGCCGGAGCGGTAGACGAAATTGCAGCCGATCACGGCATAGGCGGCATAGTAACAACGGCTCAAGAGTTGCGCGACATTGCAGCAACAAAAGGCTATGAGGCATTTCCACGCGATATGGTCAGGATAGCACATGGATCTGGGCTCCCGCGTTCAGGCCAAGTCGCGGCGTGGCGTCTTGGTGCGGCGGCTGCTAGCGCACTCCGCGAGCAAGAACGTTTGGACGGCCAGCCAATTTCCGATGACAAATTGGCAACAATGGTGGGCACACGAGTGGCCGCGCTTGCAGATAGAACAAGCGGCGGAAATCTTTCTTTCGCACTCGATGAGAATACAAATCGGAGCCGGATCGTTCTTAGGTCAAAGTGGCAAACTGGACGTCGCTTTGAACTAGCAAGAATTTTGGGAGATCAAGTCGCTAGGCAACAAACTAGCCGTTTGTTCCCCGCCACACGCTCCTACACTTACAGGCAAAAGATGCAGCGTTCTTTTGCGGCGGAATTTTTCAGTCCATTTGGCGCTGTCGAGGAGATGCTTGCTGGCGATTTTTCTATGGAAAATCAGCAAGAAGCAGCTGAATATTTTAACGTCTCTCCAATGACAATCCGTACATTGCTGGTAAATCATAAGAAGATAGAACGTGATGGTCTGGATTTTGAGATCGGCGCTGCGGCCTGATTCAACGCTGGCGTTCCGCAATTGTGCGTAGCGGATCAACATTTCTCCAAGACAAAATCCAGAACCCTCGGGCGCGCCGAAGACGCGACCCGGGGGCTCCATGCGGGCGACAGACGACTTCCCCCTATCGTCCGGCTCGCTTTTCCGCCGCCTTCAACAATTTCGCCACCGTGCCGTTGTCCACCGCGGCCTTGATCTGCGCGGCAAAGCCGCCCCGCAGCGCGCTGCATTTGGACCGCTTGGAGAAGGCGACATACATCGCCGAGGACAACAGCGCCTTGGGCAGGAACGCGACCTTGCCGGCTAGCCCCAACCGCCTGGCTTCGTTGCGGCCCGGATAAAGCCCGATGATCATGTAGTCGGCCCGATGCGCGAGCAGCGCCGCGAACGCCTTGTCGACGCCATCGGCGCGCGCCACGGTCAACTCCTTCGCCATGTAGGCGTCGAACTTGTCGCCGAAGCTCTCGCCGGCATTGGTCACGCCTTTGCGGCCCTTGAGGTCGCTCCATTCGGCCAAGGCAAAACCCTCGCCCTTGCGCGCGACGATCGCCACCGGGTCGGTCATGAAGGGCGGCTCGACATAGTCGAGATATTCCGCGCGCGCGTCATTCTTGTAGATGCCGAAGATCACGTCGGCTTCGCCCTTGCGCGTTGCGTCTTGCGCGGCCTCCCAGGAGCCGAAGTCCTTCGACACCACGTGCTTGACGCGGAGCCTGGTGGCGATGGCGCTCACCAGCGTGGGCGCGGCGCCGACGATCTTTCCCTGCGCCGCCCAGGCGACCGGCGGATAGGACGGATGGCCGGTGATCGTCAAGGCAGTGCATGCCTGTCGCGCCAGCGCCGGCGCCACCGCGCCGACCAATAATGCCCCGGCCAGCCCCGCGAAAGCCAAAGCCGAGAGCCACGACATCCTGCGCTTGCTCATCACCATGCTCCTTGTACCCGAGACGACCGCAGCGTCGGCTGCATGTGGACCGCACCGGTCAGGCGCCGGGCACCGGGGTTGTAATCCTGCGCGCCTTAACGCGGGCCGGTTCCGCTGTATCGAATGTGAATCAAAATGACGCGATCGGCGCCGCGCCTCGCGGCGGCGCCGCCTGCGCCGCGATCACGCCAATTGGAATTACCGAATGACAGCCCGTCGCCCCTACGATCGGTTGAGCGAAGCAAAGCCGGCCGCGTCAGGGCATGCCGTATCGGGGCGCGGCGACAACGGCTAAGATGGCGTCCGCCCGCGGAATAGCTCGCCATGACCCGCCGTCACCTGCCTAAGCGCCTCTTTGCCGCCATCGCACCCTTGCTCGCCATCCTCGCTGTGTGCGCGGGCGCGCCGGCGCGCGCCGAAAGCCCCGCCGCGCTAATCACCGCCATCTATCAACGCGCATCGGCGGGCAACGGCGAGAGCGGCGGCGACTTCCTCATCGAAGCGAAAGACCGCGCGCCTTACCTGTCGGCTTCGTTGCGCGCGCTTTGGGCCGCCGCCGACGCCAGGACGCAGCCGGGTTACGCCGGTCCGCTCGATTTCGATCCGGTCAGCAATTCGCAGGACCCGCAGCTGCGCGCCTTCACGGTGACGGTCGAAAAGCAGGACGGTCGGCGCGCCACAGTCGCCGCCACCTTCGGCGCCCGCAAGCAACCGCTCGACCGGCAACCGACCACCACCGTGCGCTACGAACTGGTCAATGAAGGCGGCGCCTGGAAGATCGACGACATCCGCGGCACCGCGCCCGGCGGCGGCACCTGGTCGGTGCGCCGCCTGGTGACCGATTTCAAAGGCTGAGCCATGCGCGTTTTGACCGCCGCCGCGTTCCTGCTGACGTCGGTGACCGTCGCGTCGGCGCAGCCCGCGGTGCGCCCCGCCGACCGCGCCGCCATCGATGCCTGTCTGCAGCGCGAAAAGGATACGCCCGCGCGCTGCGTCGGCATCGTCTACCGGCCCTGCAGCGAGGCGCCGCAGTCGCCCACCGATCGCTTTCCGCCCGGCTCCACCGCCGGCCGCGGCGACTGCGCCGAACGCGAGATCGCCGTTTGGGAGGAAAAAATCGACGCCAGCCTGGCGGCGCTGCGTGCCGGCCCGCTCGGCCACAAAGTGGCGCAGCCGTGGAATTGGCCGGACGAGAACAAGCGCGCGCATGCGGTGCCCGGCACCGAGATCATCGACGACATGCAACGAACCTGGCTGCTGGCGCGCGCCAAACTCTGCGACACCGCCGCCATGCGCTACGAAGGGGGAACGCTCTCGCGCGTGGTTTACGCCACCTGCATTAACGCGGAAACCGCGCGCCATGCTTTGTGGCTGATGGATCTGGAGAACGATTGATCGCTGCGGGGTGCGGCGAGCCGCGAACGCTCACCTTGTACTTACCACCCCGCGCCGCGGTCCGTGCGGGCCCTCGCAACTGCAGCGCTTGCCCAGCGGCGCATAGGGCGGCGAGGTGCAGACACCGCCGCCATAGCGCGGCAGCACCTTGCACACATAGCGCTGCGCCATGTCCGGCGGACCGTGGTGCAGGCGCCCATGCATCGCCGCCGCGGCGGCTCGGCGGATCAGCGCCGGCCCATGAACCAGCCGATGGCGATCAGCACCACGCCGAGCGCGCCGGAGACGAGCCCGTGCTTGGTGTGGACGCGGGCGACGCCGGCCGCGTGCCCGGGAAAGAAGCTCGGCAACTGGTCGGCCGGCACCATGAAATAGACGACGGCGATCGCGATCAGTGCGAGGCCCAGCACAATGAGAATGAGCTTCATGGGATGTCCTTGGCGGCGAGAGAGCGCGCATCAAGACCGAGGCCGCGCCGCCTGGCAAGACCCGCGCGCAACGGCTGTGCGATATTGTTGGGGACAGCCTCGGCGGCGCTCAGCCCGCTGCCAGTTCCTTGTCCTTGGCCTCGGCGCGCTGCGCCGCCGGACGCGCGGCGATGCGCGCGGCATAGGCGGTGAATTCCGGCCGCTCCGGCACCATCTTGAAGATCATGCCCCAGCGGATATTGGCACCGATCACCACGTCGGCGGCGGTGAACTGCTCACCCATCAGCCAGGGCCCCGCCCCAATCCCCTTGGCCACGATGTCGAGCACCGTGTCGAAGCCGCGCCAACCGAGCGAGGAGGCGCGCGCCTCCTCCTTGCGCGGATAGACGCGGTCGATCATGGCCGGCTCGAACACGCTCGGCCCGAAAAACAGCCATTTCAGATAGAGGCCGCGGCGCGGCGTGCCGACCGGCACATTGAGCTTGGCGGCGGGAAATTCGTCGGCCAGATAGGTGCAGATCGCCGCCACCTCGGTGATCACCGTGTCGTGGTGCTTGAGCGCCGGCACCTTGCCCATCGGATTGACGGCGAGATAGTCGGGCTTCTGATTATCGCCGGCGGAGAGCTTGATGAGCTTGATGTCGTAGGGCACGCCGACCTCCTCCAGCATCCACAGCACGATCGAGGAGCGCGACGGGGAGGCGTGATAAAGCGTGAGGTCGGCCATGGCGGCGCTCCTTGGTGGATGGGCCCGCATCTGGTCGCCGACAAAGATGTCGGCGGCGTGACGGCGCCGCAGCTTTCGGCCATCCACCTAACGCAAAATTTACGTTTTGGTAAGACATTGCCTGCAGCCCGTCGGTCATATTTTGGAGTGCGACGCGTTGCAGCATCTATCGCCCAGTTTCGACTTCCTGTTCGATCATATTCGTCGCCTGCTGTTCGGCTTCGGCGCCCAGCTATCGCTCACCTCGCTGCTTTGCGCGCTGATCATCGCCGCCGGCTTCTTCGCCTGGCAAAGGCACAAGCGCGGCCGCCGCGTGCGCCTGCGCACGCTGTTGCGGGCGCTGTTCCCGCGCCGCATGCTGCGCCACCCGTCCAACCAGGCCGATATCGGCTACCTGCTGTTCAGCGTCTTCGTCTTCGGTCTCGTTTTCGGCTGGGCGATCCTGTCCTATCAGTTCGTCGGCAACGCCATCATCGCTGGCCTCGTGGCGCTGTTCGGCCCGGCGACGCCGTCGACGCTGCCGGTCTTCGTCGCGCGTGCGGCGATCACAGTGATGCTGTTCCTCGCCTACGAGCTCGGCTACTGGTTCAACCACTGGCTTAGCCACAAGGTGCCGATCCTGTGGGAATTCCACAAAGTGCACCACACCGCGGAAGTGCTCACCCCGCTCACCAATTTCCGCGTCCACCCGATCTATATGCTGATGTTCGCCAATATCCTGGCACTGTCGGCGGCGGTCGCCAACGGCATCGGCCATTATTTGTTCGGCGACACCGCCTATCAATACGCGCTCAACGACACCAACATCATCCTGGTGCTGTTCATCCACGCCTATGTCCACCTGCAGCATTCGCAGATATGGATCGCCTTCACCGGCGTGCTCGGGCGCATCTTCATCAGCCCGGCGCATCACCAGATCCACCACTCCGACAACCCCAGGCACTACAATTCCAATTTCGGCAGTTGCCTGGCGCTGTGGGATTGGCTGTTCGGCACGCTCTATGTGCCGCAAAAAGAGCGCGAGCCGCTGCGTTTCGGCGTCGCCGGCCACACCGACGCGCACACGGTGAAGGCGGAAATGCTGCGCCCCTTCGCCGAGGCGGCGGGCCATCTCAAGCCGCTGCTGGGACGCCGCCGCGCGCCGCTCGCCCCCGCCGCCGAGCGCAAGCCGAGCTAACGCGCGGCGTGGCCGAGCGCTTCAACCTCGCGCAGCCATTCCTTGCGCGTATCGTCGCTCACCGCCTCGATCATGCCGTAGATGCTGGCACGCACCGGCCTTATGCCGGTAAAGTGCAGGATGTTGCGCTTGATGAGCTTCAAGGCATGGGCGCCGAAATACCAGCGATAGAACCAGCCCGGCATGCCCATGGTCATGATCACGCGCGCCGACTTACCTTTGTAGATCTTCCAACTCGCTTTGCCGCCGCTCTTCTGGATCGCCAGCAGATCGGGCTGCATGACGCGCTCGATGTAGCCCTTCATGATCGCCGGCATGTCGCCGCACCACAGCGGGAACACAAACACGACATGGTCGCAGGTGATGAAGGCATCGCGCGCGGCGACGAGATCGGGCTCGAGCGCTTGCAAGCGGTGATAGCCTTCGCGCAGGATGGCGTCGAAACTCATGTTCGCCAGCACGAACAGTCTGGCTTCATGGCCGCCCGCTTGCGCGCCACGCCAATAGGCTTGGCCCAGGGCCTCGCAATAACTGCCGGGGTGCGGATGCCCGACGACGATGCTGATTTTTGCCACGGACGCCTCCGTTTCGAATTAAGGCTAGCGCATCTGTCGCGATTTGACCTTGATTTGACGCAATCTTTCGATTCTTGAATCCGCCATGCGCAAACGCACCGTCACCGTCAACGACACGATGCAGAAGGGCTACCGCTACGCCCTGGTGGCGCCGTCCGGCCGCAACTTCGACCCCGACTTCAAGCCGGAACTTAAGCCCGCCGACATGCTGCGGCTCGGCGTGTTCGGCGGCAAATATATGACCGACTGCGCGCGCGAATTTCCCAAGACCTGGTTCGCGCGCGCCAAGTTGTCCGCCGGCCCGCGCGATCCTGCGCTCAATTTCTTCGGCATCGATGCCAGCCAGCCGCTGTCGGAATGGCGGCGCAAGGGCTGGATTTACCCGGACGACCCGCGCGGCTGGTTCCAATGGTATTGCCGCTATTACCTGGGACGCCGCCTCCCCGACGAGGACGCGCGCCAGATCAAGCGCTGGAAGGCAATCCGCCGCCACGTCCGCCAACTGCAGAAGCATTGCGAACCGGGCAACCTGTTATGCCGGCGCCGCCAGCGCCAGGCGCTGCTGCACTGGGCCTATGACAGCCGAAAAATCTAGCGTGCGATGCCGTCGAGCAGATCGGCAAGCGCCACCGGATTGGTGATGTGCGGATTGTGACTGGCATCGATCTCGTGCGTGCCCCAGCCCTCGCTTTGCGCGCGCGCGTAAAAGCGACGGAAACGGTCGTCGGGCGCGCAGCGCGCGCAATAGATGTAATGGCGCGGCAGCGTCGGCGCGCCGTTGCGAAGCTTGAGCTTCTGCTCGAAGGTCTTGGCCGGTTGCGGCAGCCGGCGCGGCAGGCACCAGGCGAGATCCTCGGCCGGCGTATCGGGCGGCATCGGATTGGGCTTGATACGCCAGCCGTCCAGCGCCGCCTGCCGTTGCGCACGCACCGCCGCGGGCAGCAGGTCGTAGACGCAATCGCCGTCATCCGGCACGAAGGCATCGAGGTAGATGAGCCGCGCGATGCGGCCGCGGGCGCGGTCGGCGACGCCGGTCGCGACCATGCCGCCATAGGAATGGCCGATCAGGCTAACGCCGTTCAGGTCTTCGCACTCGAGCACGCCGAGGATATCGGCGATATGGGTTTCCAGATCGATGTCGGGGCGCGCGAGATGGGCGCGCTCGCCGATACCGGTATAGGTCGGCGTGATCAGTCGATGGCCGCGCGCGCCGAGCAGCGGATGCATCTTCCTCCAGACCCAGCCGGCCGACCAGGCACCATGGCAGACGACGAATAGGGCCATGCGTCGTCCTCCTATTCTGCGGCGACCGCGCGCGCGCGCCGCCGGCGCGGGTTCAAGCGCGCGCGGATGACATCGAGCGCGGTGACGGCGAGACCGGCGGCAAGCACTTCCCAGCCCGGCCTTATGCCGGCGCGCAGATTGAAGGCGACGTCGAGCACCCGCATCGGCGAGACATGAAAAGCGATGCCGATGCCGATCGCCTCGCCGGCGAAGGTAAGCAGCGATACGACCAGGCTGAGCGCGAAGATGCTCAGCGTCGAGAGCTCGCTCTTGTCCTGCCACCAGGCCAGCAATCGATAGCCGATAAGCCAGCCGAACAGGCTGGCGACGAAGATCGGCACCGTCACGTCGGCCTTGGTCTGTTGGAAATAATGGATGAGCGCCAGCAGCGCGATGGCGTAGACCGCCTGGTGCAGCCGGCGCCAGCGCAAGCCGCCGAGCCGGCGCTGCATGCCGTCGGTCGAGGTGACGGCGAGCGTCGCCAGCCCGAGCCAGGCGGTGCCGCCGACGATAAGATACCAGCGATGGCTGATCTCATGCGCGACCTTGCCGAGATCGAAGCCCTGGTCGGCGGCGAACAGCGTCAGGTGGGCGGCGATGTAACAGAAGCAGCCGACGCCGAGCATGCGACGCACGTCGACGAGGTTGCCATAGCGGGCGATGCTGCGGAACGGCGTCACCGACAAGGTGACGCCGAGAAAGACCAGCGCCCAGAAACCGGCGCGATGGATCATGTCGTTGAGTGGCCGCGCGCCATGGATGATAGCATCGGCATCAAACAGCGCCTTGGCGAGCGGAAACAACAGCAGCGCCAGAGTGGCCAAGCGCAGCTTGGAGAGCCGCCCGCGCTTGTCGCGCCAGAGCTGCCAGGATGCACTCAAGGGCGCTGCCTACGCCCTAGGCGGCTGCCTGCGAAATAGTCAGCCCGTTGCGGCAATGAACCGCCCGAGTTCCCACTGCCATCGTCATTACTTTGAGAAACTTGCACTTTCATGGCCCCTTGCGCCGCATAACAGTCATACTGCAATGCACAATGCTACCTTCCGCTTGGTCCGGAAAGTGCTAGCATTTTTTAGTCGCTTCAATTCGTCACAACCGATCACAAGGTTGCGGGGTGCAAGAAAGTGGATGCGCCGGAGCCAAACCGGTGCTGCGTCGTCAGGGAGAAGGAGGAGCAGAGAAGCGATTGAAACGCCGCGCCGGGGGGTTTTGATGGAGGCCACCGATGCCGCGCGTTTTGAAATGCTCGATGCTCACGCTCGTTCTCGTCGTCGCCAGTTCCGCTGCCCTCGCTCACGATATCTGGATCAGCCAGGGCGCCTATCGCAATCCCGCCGGCGAATGGTGCTGCGGCGCCGAGGATTGCGGGGTCGTCTCGCCCAATGCAGTCAAGGCCACCAAGGGTGGCTATTCGGTCGCCGGCACCGTCACCTATGGCGAGGCGATCACCGGCAATGCGGTCGACGGACCGACCGTGCATCAACAGGTCCACGAGGTCATTCCCTATAGCCAGGCACTGCCCTCGCCCGACGGCGCCTATTGGCGCTGCAAGCGGCCGGACGGCACGCCGCGCTGCTTCTTCGCGCCGCGGCCGGGTAGCTGAGCGCGCGACAAATCGCCGGTGCTCATCACACCCGCGGCAGCGGGCGGCCGCCCGCTGTCTTCGACGGCACCTTCACCCAGGCTTCGCCGTCGAGCACGATCTCGTCACCGACGCTGCAGGCGCAGGCGAGCCGCGCGCGGAATTTCTCCGGCATCAATTCCGCCACCGTGACGCTGACCTCAACCGTGTCGCCGATCTTGACCGGCGCACGGAAATGCAGGGTCTGCGAGATATAGATAGCGCCCGGCCCCGGCAGACGGGTGCCGAGCACGGCTGAGATCAAGCTCGCGGTATAGAGCCCATGCGCGATGCGGGTGCCGAACGGCGTCTTGGCCGCGAAATGCTCGGACAGATGGATCGGATTGCGGTCGCCGGTGACCTCGGCGAAGCCGACCACGTCGGCGGAATTGACGGTCTTGTGCAGCGTCTCGGTCATGCCGAGCGAGAGGTCTTCGAAGTACAGCATTTGCAGCGTCAGCATGATCGGCTCTTACCTTGCGCCTTGTGCCGCACACGAAATTTCGCGGCTCCCGTTGACCTACATCATTGCATACAAGCCGGAATCAATTCTAATCGCCGGCAACAAGAAGAAAGGGGGCGTATCATGATCTTGATCCGCTTTGCCATCGGCACTTTCAGTTTCGCCCTGCTCGGCATGGCTTTCGCGCTGGCGCCGGCACCGAGCCAGCACCATAATCCGATACCTGACATTGCCGTGGTCATAAATCGCTAGGTCGCGACCGGCATAACCACCAGAGCAACCCGACCAGCGCGACATTGACCAGCGCGAAGCCGGTCAAGACGGCGATGGTCGCGTTTAGCCGCTGGCCTCGATCAGCAGCGCGCCGGCCGACGGCGCCAATGCCTGCACGATCAGGCTGGGAAAGGCGAGTTTGCCCATCAGGCGCGGAAACCGCACCGGTCCGAACAGCGCCAAGGGCAGCGTGCCGCGGCCGATCCAAGATATGCCGTAGCCGGCGCCGTAGAGCAGAATGACCGGCGCCAGGATCGGGAATGCACCGAGCAACATGATCAGTCCGATCGCCATCAGGGTGCAGGAAGCGATCATGGTCCAGATCGGGTGGTAGCGCGCGCCGAACAGGCGCTCCACCACGCGCGCACCGACCTGGGCCGGGCCGAATAGCGTGCCGAGGCTGACGGCCGCCGCATAGTCCACGCCGCGCGCTTGCAGGAAGATCAGCAGGTGCACGACCACGATCGAGCCGATGCCAGCGGCGAGCGACAGCACCAGAGCGAGCAGCGCGAAGATTACGGTCTCGTTGGCGATCGGCGCCGGCTCCCGTCGCGCCGTTTCCGCGGCCGGGCCACTACTCGCTGTGGCCGGCTGTGTTGGCCGCCGCACCACCGCCATCTGCAGCGGCAGCGAAACCACCAGATGCAAGCCGGCATAAATGAAACAGGCGCTGCGCCAGCCGACATGGTCGATCATGAAGGCGCTGAGCGGCCAGCAGATCGTGCTGGAGAAGCCGCCGAACAGGGTCAAATTGGTGATCGGCCCGCGCGCCGCGCTGCCGTAGATACGGCCGAGCGCGGCGAATACCGCATCGTAGAGGCCGGTACCCATGCCGATGCCGAGCAGCGCCCAGGCCGCGAGATAGAACGGCAGCGACGGCGCCAGACCGATGCCAACGAGCCCGACCGCATAACAGAGCGAGCTCGCCAACAGCACCGGGCGGCCGCCATGGCGGTCGATGAGGCGGCCCACCTGCGGCGAGATCAGGCCGGCGACCAAGAGGCCGAGCGAGGTGCCGCCCACAACGATCCCCAGCGACCAGCCGGTGTCGCGCACGATCGGCTCGGCAAACACCGCCGGGAAATAGAACGAGGTGCCCCAGGCCAGGATCTGGGCGACGCCAAGCGCGGTGATGACAACACGTCGGTCGAGTGCGAATCCGTCTGCCTGCTCTGCCAAGACGCGCCGCCCCTAGCCGGCCGCCGGGCGGGCCTGCGGTCCCCTGGCGCGCACGGCCGATCTTGCATGGCTGACAGGCCGGTAGCCGAGACACTTGGACATGGCTTCTTCTCCCCGGACGGAAGGGCAATCTACACGATCGGCACGCTTTGTGGGATTTTCGGCGGAATGCTGCGTCGCCGCGAAAAGATCGCTGTGGCGACCCCTAGAAACCGCAACAAAAAATGGCTTTTTTGTTAAGGATCAAATGTTTGAGCTATGCTATTTATGCATTGCTGCGACGCAACATTATCGGTTTTCAAGCGGCCGAACATCACTATTTTGCAGACAACAGATTTTGCCGGCGACGCCGGTCGCAACGAACAGAGGGACTGCAATGTTTAGCCAAGTCGTCCGCCTCCTTCGCGCCTGGAAGCGCTATCACCAGAGCCTGAGCGAGCTCAATCGCCTGGGCGACCGCGAGCTTGCCGATATCGGCATCAGCCGCTCGGACATCCCGCGCGTGGCCTGGAACGCCTCGCACAAGCTGTAAGCTGCTTCCGCACTGGTTTCGCAAGCGCCCGCGCCCGCCGCGGGCGCTTTCGTTTTTGCGGCTGTTGCCGCCCTGCCCCCGCGCGCTTAGTTTCCGGCGATGACCTCGAAATCCGTGCACATCGTCGGCGGCGGCCTCGCCGGCTCGGAAGCCGCTTGGCAGCTCGCACAGGCGGGCGTGCCGGTCATGCTGCATGAGATGCGGCCACTGCAGGCGACCGCCGCGCACAAAAGCGATCGACTGGCCGAATTGGTCTGTTCCAACTCGTTCCGCTCCGACGATAAGGAACACAATGCAGTCGGTCTCCTGCACGCGGAGATGCGCCGCCTCGGCTCGCTGGTGATGCGCGCGGCCGATGCCAACCAAGTGCCGGCAGGCGGCGCGCTGGCGGTCGACCGCGACGGATTTGCCGCCGCCGTCACCACGACGCTGGCGGCGCATCCGCTGGTGACGATCGACCGCGGCGAAGTCGCGCTGCCGCCGGACGAGTGGGAAAGCGTCATCATCGCCACCGGCCCGCTCACCTCGCCGGCGCTGGCCGCGACCATCCGTTCGCTCACCGGCGAGGAACAGCTCGCCTTCTTCGACGCCATCGCGCCGATCGTGCATCGCGATTCGATCGACATGGATCAGGCCTGGTTCCAGTCGCGCTACGACAAGGCCGGGTCCCGGCGGCTCCGGCGCCGACTACATCAATTGCCCGCTCACGCGCGAGCAATATGACGCTTTCGTCGAGGCGCTGATCACCGGCGACAAGACCGTGTTTCACGACTGGGAAGCGACGACGCCCTATTTCGACGGTTGCCTGCCGATCGAGGTGATGGCCGAGCGCGGCCGCGAGACGCTACGGCACGGGCCGATGAAACCGTTCGGCCTGACCAATCCGCATGCGCCGGGCGTCAAGCCCTATGCGGTGGTGCAGCTGCGCCAGGACAACAAGCTCGGCACGCTGTTCAACATGGTCGGCTTCCAGACCAAGCTCAAGCATGGCGAGCAGGTAGGCATCTTCCGCGGCATTCCCGGCCTGCAGAATGCCGAATTCGCCCGCCTCGGCGGCCTGCACCGCAACACCTTCCTCAATTCGCCCAAGCTGCTCGACGACACGCTGCGGCTGAAAGCCAATCCGCGCTGGCGTTTTGCCGGCCAGATCACCGGTTGCGAGGGCTATGTGGAATTGGCCGCCATCGGTCTCCTGGCGGCGCGCTTTGCCGCCGCCGAGCTGCGCGGCGAGGCACTCGCACCGCCGCCGCCGACCACGGCGCATGGCGCGCTGCTCGCGCATATCACCGGCGGGCATATCGAGACCATCGATGCCGGTCCGTCGTCGTTCCAGCCGATGAACGTGAATTTCGGCCTGTTCCCGCCGCTGGCGGAGCCGGTCGCCGCTCCGGGCACAGGACGTAAATTCGGCCGCGGCTCGGCCAAGAACCTCGCGCGCAAGAGCGCGCTCAGCGCCCGCGCGCTCGCCGATCTCGAGGGCTGGCTGGGCGCGCAGCAGGCGGACGCCGCCGAATAATCACGCTTTGAAAATTCGGCGCGAATTGCGCGCCGCCCGCCACAACAGCCATTGCCGGGCTAGCCGCGACGGCGGCTCGAATTGGAACGGCTGATAGCCGCGCCGCTCCATCGCACCAAGCGTCGCCCCGGCGGTCGCTACCGGCAACAGCGCCGGCAAGATTTCCGCCGGCGCCGATGCCAGTTCCGCGCTCGCGGCGGCAAGCTGCCGGCGTGCGTGCCGTCGCAGTTCGGCGAGCGCGGCTTGCAGCGCATCACCGCTTTCCAGCGCGAAAATATCGGCGGGCGCGGCCTTGTGCCGGTCGAGCACTTCCAGCGGCACATAAAGCTGCCGCCGTACCGCGTGGCGGCCGAGCATGCTCAGGATCCCGGCGACCGTATAGGCGATGCCGGCATGCCGGATCAGCGCCTCGTTCGGCGCGTTACCGCCCGCCAATATCTCGGCCGCCGTGCGCAACAACACCGCCTTGCGTGTCCTGGGCATAATCGTCGAGATCGTCGAGCGTCGCCATCGGCTCGTCGTAGAGATCGAAGCCGTGCGCATCGATCAAGGCGGTCAACCGTTCCGCCGGCAGGCCGTAGCGGGATAGCGCCGCGCGCAGCGCCGCCGCCACCGGATGCGCAATCGCTTCGTCGGCGCGCTCGCCTTCAAGCGCCTCCCGCCACCATTGCAGGCGGATCTCGCCCGGCTATCGGCTGGCGCGCCACATCGCGCACGCGCGCAATCTCCACATTGAACGCATAGAGCGCGTAGAGCGCGTCGCGGTGCTCGGCCGGCGCGAACAACGTGGCGAGATAACGGTCGTGGTCGGCCTCGCGCACCAGCGCGACGCAATGATCGAAATTCGACGTCATGGCGGCAGTCTAGCGCGCGGATCAGGGCGCCGCGATCAATCCGGCGCCGACGCGGCGCTTTTCGCCGAGCAGGATATTGTAGGTGCTCACCGCCACCCCCGTCGCCATGGTGTCGACCGACAGCCCCAATTCGCGAAAGCGCGCGCGCAAATGGCCGGGCAGCACCCAGGGGTCGCGCCCGCCGCCAAGCACGACAGAAATCGAGCAGTTTCGCGCGGGCAAAAATCGGCTCCAGCAGTTCGGGCGTCATCTCGGCGGTGGAGGCAATCGGCCATGCCCAGATGCCGTCGGGCAGGCACAACAGCGAGCCGAGGTGCGACATGCCGGCAAAGCGGAAGCCTCCCTTGCCATAGGCGTCGATCGGGACCGCTCGCGGCAGATGCGGCGCGTCCGATGACAGGCCGCCGGCCATGGTCAGGGCCGCTCCTTGTTGTCCTTGTCGGCACCCCCGGTCAGCGAATCGCGTCCGGTGCCGACGCCGAGATAGATCAGGATCGGCGAGGCGATGAACACCGAGGTATAGGTGCCGACCAGCACCACGCCGAACATCATGGTGGCGGTGAACGAGTGGATCGCCTGCCCGCCGAACAGGAACAGCGCGAGCAGCGCCAAGCTGACGGTCAAATGCGTGATCACCGAACGCGACAGCGTCTGGTTGACCGAGGCGTTGAGCAGATCCGGCATCGGCATGCGCTTGTAGCGGCGCAGCATCTCGCGGATACGATCGTAGATCACCACCGTATCGTTGAGCGAATAGCCGAGAATAGTGAGCAACGCCGCGATGCTGGTGAGGTCGAAATCGATGCGCGTCAGCGACATGAAGCCGATGGTAAGCACCAGGTCGTGCACGTTGGCGACCATGGCGCCGAGCGCGAACTGCCATTCGAAACGGAACCAGAGATAGACCAGGATGCACAGGATCGCGCTCATCAGCCCGATGATGCCGTAGGACAAGAACTCGCCGGACACGCGCGGACCGACCACCTCGACGCGGCGGTAGTTGACCCCCTCGCCCAGCGCGCCGCGCGCCTTGGCCGACCGCCACCTGCTGGGCCTCGTCGCCGCCCGGCTGCTCGGCAATACGGATCAGCACGTCGTCGGGTGAGCCGAACTGCTGCAACTGCACCTCGCCGAAGCCGAGCGAGCTGAGCGATGCAGCGCATCTTGGCGAGGTCGGCGGGCTGCCCCGTTTTGGTCGCCACCTCGATCAGCGTGCCGCCCTTGAAGTCGATGCCGAAATTCAGGCCGTGGATAGAAATACAGCGTGATCGCCAGGATCGACATCAGCCGCCGACACGGGAAAGCTGATGCGCCGGAAGCGCATGAAGTCGAATTTGGTATCGTCGGGAACGATGCGAAGCAGGCGCACGGGCTTATCCTAGGTTCTCATTTTGCGCATGATCTTGTCCGGAAAACCGGTCCCCGCTTTTCGGGATCATGCGCGCTTAGATCGGCACGTGTTGCGGGCGCCACCAACGTACCCAATAGGCCACGATCAGGCGGGTCAGGGTGAAGGCGGTGAACAACGTGGTGATGATGCCGACGCCGAGGGTGACGGCAAAGCCGCGCACCGGGCCGGTGCCGATGTAGAACAGCACCGCGGCGGCGATGAAGGTGGTGATGTTGGAATCGAGGATGGTGGCGAGCGCGCGGGTAAAGCCGGCATCGATGGCGTTGATCGGCGAGCGGCCGGCGCGCACCTCCTCGCGGATGCGCTCATAGATCAGCACGTTGGAATCGACGGCGATGCCGACCGTGAGGACGATGCCGGCGATGCCGGGCAGCGTGAGGGTGGCGTTGAGCATCGACAACACGCCGAAGATCATGGCGACATTGACGGCCACGGCGATGTTGGCGAACAGGCCGAACAGGCCGTAGGTGACGAACATGAAGATGATCACCATGGCGGCGCCGACATAGGAGGAGATCTTGCCCTTGGCGATCGAGTTGGCGCCCAGCCCGGGGCCGACGGTACGCTCCTCGATGATGGTGAGCGGGGCCGGCAGCGCGCCGGCGCGCAGCAGGATGGCGAGGTCGTTGGCGCTCTGCACGGTGAAACTGCCGGAAATCTGCCCGGAGCCGCCGAGAATCGGCTCGCGGATCACCGGCGCCGAGATCACCTGATTATCGAGCACGATGGCGAAAGGCTTGCCGACATTCTGCTGCGTCACCTCGGCGAATTTGCGCGCGCCCGAGGTGTTGAAGCGGAAATTGACCACCGGCTCGCTGGTCCGTGAATCGAAGCCGGGCTGCGCGTCGGTCAGGTCGGCGCCCGACACCAGGATGCGCTTCTCCACCACATAGGCCTGACTGGCTTCGCGGCCGGCGCCATGCAGCAGCTCATCCTCGGGCGGCAACTGACCCTGCTGCGCCTGTTCCGCCGTCACCGAGGTATCGACCATGCGGAAATCGAGCTTGGCGGTCTTGCCGAGCAGCGCCTTGAGCCGGGTCGGATCCTGCAGGCCGGGGACCTGCACCAGGATGCGGTCGGCGCCCTCGCGCTGGATCAGCGGCTCGACGGTGCCCAGTTCGTTGACGCGCCGCTCGATGATCTGGATCGACTGGTCGACCGCCTGCCGCACCCGCCCCACGATCGCGGGCTCGCTCACGGTGAGCCGGATCAGATTGTTGTCATTGCTGACATCGAGGTTGCGCTCGCCGGTGGTGCCGAGAACGCCGCCGAGCGGCTGCGACAGTTCTTTCAGCTTGGTAAGCGCCAAATCGACCTGGTTGCTCTCGCGGATGCGCACTTCAACGCTGGTGCCACGCACCACCAGGCCGGTATAGCCGATGCGGGCTTCGCGCAGCACTCGCCGCGCGTCGTCGCGCGTGGTCTCGAGCATCTCCTTGCGCACTGCCTTGGTATCGACCGCCAGCAGCAGATGCGAACCGCCCTGCAGGTCGAGCCCGAGCACCATGTGGCGCTGCGCCCATTTGGGCCAGCTTGCCACCATGCTGGCGGGCAGGAAGTTGGGGACCGCGAACAGGCAGACGACGAATACCGTGAGCAGTATCGCCACTACCTTCCAGCGCGTGAAATAAAGCATGACGTCTCGACTTGGGGCTCGCGGGACCGATAACGCTTAGCCGGCCGCGGCCTCGTCCTTTACCGGTTCACCTTTGGCGCGAACTTCCGCCAGCATTTGCCGCAACTGGCGGATGCGGACATCGTCGGCGATTTCGATCTCGATCTGGTCGTCATCGATCACCTTGGTGACCTTGCCGACCAGTCCGCCATTGGTAATGACAGTGTCGCCCCGCCGCACGTTCTTCACCATTTCCTGGTGCTGCTTCACCCGCTTCTGCTGCGGACGCAGAATCAGGAAATACATGATCACGAAGATCAGGACGAACGGCAGCAGCGACATCAGCATGCCGCCTTCGCCGCCAGCCCCCCCGCCGAACAGCGAGCCTTGCGCAAATGCCGTCGTAATGAACATCGGAAACGGTCCTCGGCCTTCTATGGGATATAGGGTCCGGCGGCCGGCGGCGCCGACCCGGCGTCCGAAACCGCAATTTCGCGCGGACTATAGCGGCCACGAGCCCAATTGCAACGCCGCGAACGGCCTCAAAATGGCCGATTTCTCGGCCTCGGCGCCGCCGCCTTGCGGGGTCGCCGCCACCCCGCTATGAGCAGCGCCGATCCCCGAAAGCGTGAGCAATGGCGAAATCCAAATCCAAGCAGAAATCCGCTATCGCCCCGGCCAAGGCGAAGGCCAAGTCGAGCCCGAAGATTAAGGCGACGAACAAGACGCCGGCGGCCGATGCCGCGGTGCTTGAGCGCATCGCGGCCGCGCTCGAACGGCTGGCGCCGCAGCCGGCCCCCGGTCCCGACCTCGCGGCCGCCGACGCCTTCGTCTGGCACCCGGAGGGCCTGCTCGCGCCGGTTGCGCATGTCAATCGCGTGGAGATGTCGCTGCTCAAGGGCATCGACCGCGTGCGCGACCTCCTGGTCGAGAACACCGAACGCTTCGCCAAGGGCCTGCCGGCCAACAATGCGCTGCTCTGGGGCGCGCGCGGCATGGGCAAATCGTCGCTGGCGAAGGCCGCTCACGCCACGGTCAATCGCACGCTGGCGCGCCAGAGCGGCAGCACTTCGCTCAAGCTGATCGAGATCCACCGCGAGGACATCGAGAGCCTGCCGGAACTGATGACCCTCATTCGCGGCACGCCCTATCGCTTCATCGTGTTCTGCGACGATCTGTCATTCGACGTCGAGGACACCTGCTACAAATCGCTCAAAGCGGTGCTGGAAGGCGGCATCGAGGGCCGGCCGTCGAACGTGATCTTCTACGCCACGTCCAATCGCCGCCATTTGATGTCGCGCGACATGATCGAGAACGAGCGCGCGACCGCGATCAATCCGGGCGAGACGACGGAAGAGAAAGGTCTCCCTGTCCGATCGCTTTGGTCTGTGGCTCGGCTTCCACCGCTGCAGCCAGGACGAATACCTCGCCATGGTCTCAGGCTACGTCGCGTATTTCGGCATTCCCGCGCCCGACGAGGCGATGCGGCGCGAGGCGCTGGAATGGGCGACCACGCGCGGCGCGCGTTCCGGCCGCGTCGCCTGGCAGTTCGTGCAGGATTTGGCCGGACGCCTGGGCGTGACGTTGAAAGGAAGTAGAGAGCAGCGCCAGTTCCGGGCTCGCGCGGATTACGCACGCCCCGGACCACTACTACCGCTCCTCCCTCGATCACGCCCCGTTCAAATACTTCGTCGGATCGACCGGCACCGAGCCCTTGCGGATCTCGAAGTGAAGCTGCGGCGAGGTCACGTTGCCGGTCTGCCCGGCGCGCGCGATCACCTGCCCGCGCTTGACGCTTGTCGCCGCGCTTGACCAGCAGCGCGCTGGCATTGGCATAGGCCGACACATAGCCGTTGGCATGGCGGACCAGCACCAGATTGCCGTAACCTTTGAGCTCGTTGCCGGCATAGGCGACGACGCCGTCGTCGGCCGCCTTGATCGGCGTGCCTTCCGGCACCGCCAGATTGATGCCGTCGTTCTGCGCGCCGTTCGGCCTGGCGGCCGAAGCCAGCGATGATGCGCCCGTGCACCGGCCAGCGGAAGCTCGGAATGGCGCCGGCCGGCTCCGCGCGTCTTGGTGACGCTCGCGGCGCGCGTGCGCTTCCGCCTTGGCCATGCGCACGCTCTGCGTCGGCTCGCTGGCGACGTGCGCCGCGGCAACCGTGCGCGGCCGCGCCACTTGCGGTACCCGCGGCGCCGGCGCCGGCGCCCGTTTTCGCTGACCCGGCGCCCGCCGACGGCACCGTCACGCGGTCGCCGATACTGAGCTTGGTATAGGGCATCGATGTTGTTGGCGCGCGCGAGCGCCGCCAGCGACATATGATGGCGGCGCGCGATCGCGATCAGGGTTTCGCCCGGCGCGACGATATGGATGTCCTCGCCAACGCGCGGCTGCGGCGCCGGCGCAACGGCGGCGACACGAGGCACCGGGTGAGGCGCTGCATGCGGCACGGCATGCGTATGCGACACGGGTGCAGCGCTGCCCGACACATAGCGCGGAATGACCAGACGCTGGCCCGGGCTGAATCGCCGCCGGATTGGAAATGCCGTTGACCTGCATGATCGCCGATGCCGGCACGCCGTATTTGCGCGCGATCATCTCCAGCGACTGGCCGCGGCCGACGGTGACGGCCGCACCGCCGTCCCAGGTCCAATGTCCGGCCGGAACCGGCGGCGGGGCCGGCGCGCGGTGCTCGGGCACCGAGCCGGTAATGTCGGCACTGCGCTCGCCGGGACGATAGGCGCCGAAGCCCTGCGGCGCCGTCGGCATAGCCGCCGCGCGCGACGACCGTGGCGGGCCGGCTCGGCGCCGGCAGCGGCTGCGAGGCGATGCGGCTCGCTCGGCGCCGGACGCGCGCGCGATCGAGCCGGTCACGTCGCGCCGGCGGCGGCGGTTTTGGAGGCGTAGGGGTTGGAATCGAAGCGCGCGCTATCCGAGCATCCGGCAGCAAGCATGCCAACCAGTGCAAGGACTGCAACGCGCGGCCAGGCACGCGAGCGAGACGGCACGTTGGGGCGCGGCATAGTGGTTACTCACTGGTACGCAAAAATCCTCGGATGCGGACTAAAGCAGTGACCAGTAAATAAGCTTTTAAGAATTACCGACGCGTTGCCGAGTGCCTGCGAGTCTGACAAAAATGTCACGGCTTCAGACGTCGCGAGCACGGCAAAACGCGCGATTGTCAGAGTTCTATGCGCCTGCCCCGGCAACAGCGGCACGAAACGCACCGCGATCAGATCCTCGCGCACCAGCCCCGTTTTCGACTTGGTAAGCTTGACAATGTGTTGCGGCCCGCCTTGCGGCCCCAGCGGTATCACCATGACGCCGTCGTCGGCGAGTTGGTCGACCAGCGCCTGCGGCACGCGTCGCCGCCGCCGCGGTGACCATGATGCGGTCATAGGGCGCGTGCGCCGGCACGCCGGCAAAGCCGTCGCCGACGACGATCTCGACATTGTCGTAGCCGAGCGCGGCCAGCCGCGCGCGCGCCGCCTCGGCCAGCGTGCGATAGCGCTCGATGCTCACCACCTCGCGCGCCAGTCGCGACAGCACGGCGGCCTGGTAGCCGGAGCCGGTACCCACCTCCAGCACGCGATGGTGCGGCCGGAGCGCCAAGCTGCTCGGTCATATAGGCGACGACATAGGGCTGGCTGATGGTCTGCCCGCAGGCGATGGGCAGCGCCTGGTCGGCATAGGCGACGATCGCGCTCGCCGGCCTCCACGAAACGCTCGCGCGGCACCTCGTCCATGGCGTGCAGCACGGCGGCATCGCCGATGCCGCGCCGACGCAAGGTCAGCAGGAATTCCATGCGGCCGACGTCCTCGTCACCGCTCTGCTCGCCCGGACACGATACCCCCCTGTTTTCGCCGCTTTTCTAGCACGTTTCGCCGGGCATTCATGTAAGCTTGCCGGCGCCGATGGCGGATCGCAAACGGCGGGAACCCGCATCGCGCCTCGATGCTGAAAGCTGGAGAGCAGGTGATGAGCGAAGCCGCCGGGCGCGCCACGGGTTCTGGTGGTCGAGGACGAGTACCTCATCCGCATGCTGCTGGAAGACATGCTGAGCGAACTCGGCTACGGCTTGGCCGCCGCGGTCGGCAGCATCGCGGAAGCGAGCGAACTCGCCACCGATGGCGACTTCGACGTCGCCATTCTCGACGTCAATCTCGACGGCGCGGAAATCTATCCGGTCGCCGACATCCTCGCCCGCCGCGGACTGCCGTTCGTCTTCGTCACCGGCTATGGCGAAGCGAGCCTGCCGGAGAACTACCGCGGCCGCCCGCCTTGCAGAAGCCGTTCCAGGCCGAGCAGCTCAAGGCCGTGCTCGCCGGCCTGTTGGCGCCGGCGTAGAGCGGCCTCTCGCTCAGCCTGCACGGGCGCCGATTGCTGCACCGCGCTCGGGACAAGCGCCGTCAATCGAACAATTCCGCGAGCCGCGTCATGAACGGCTCGTCGGTCAGGTCGAGCCGCAGCGGCGTCACCGCGATGCGCTTCTCGGTGAGCGCGGCGAGATCGCTGCCGGGCCGCGCGCCGACGATGCCGCCGCGCCGAAGGCGATCCAGTAATAGGGATTGCCGCGGCCGTCGTGGCGCGCCTCGATGTGCAGCAGTTCCTGGTCGCGCTTGCCCTGGCTGGTGATGGCGATGCCCGCGACCTCCTCCGGCGGGCAATCGGGGAAATTGATGTTGACCAGCACGTCGCGCGGCATGCCGGCGGCGAGCACGCGGCGGATCAGGTCGGGCGCGTAGCGTGATCGCCGTCTCCCAGTGCGGCAGCGCGCTTGGTGGCTGGCCGAATAGGCCTGCGACAGCGCGAAGGAGGGAATGCCGAGCACGGTGCCTTCCATGGCGCCGGCGACGGTGCCGGAATAGGTGACGTCCTCGGCGGCGTTGCGCCCGCGATTGACGCCGGAGAGCACCAGGTCGGGCTTGTCCTTCGAGGATGTGGCGCGCGCCCATGATGACGCAGTCGGTCGGCGTGCCCTTGACCGCAAAATGGCGCTCGCCGATCTCGCGCAGCCGCAGCGGATCGTTGAGCGAGAGCGAATGCGACACGCCCGACTGGTCGGTCTCCGGCGCCACGACCCAGATGTCGTCGGAGAGTTCGCGCGCGATCTTCTCGCAGGCCTCGAGGCCCGGCGCGTGGATGCCGTCGTCGTTGGTGATGAGGATGCGCATTACGCCCGCTCGATCTTGGTCATGCCGCCCATATAGGGCTCCAGCGCGTCCGGCACCGCGATCGAGCCGTCCGCCTGCTGATAGGTTTCCATCACCGCGATCAGCGCGCGGCCGACGGCGACGCCGGAGCCGTTGAGCGTGTGCACGGGCTGCGCACTTGCCGTCCTTGGCAGCGATAGCGCGCCTGCATGCGCCGCGCCTGGAACTCGCCGCAGACCGAGCAGGAGGAAATCTCGCGATAGGCGTCCTGCCCCGGCAGCCAGACCTCGATGTCGTAGGTCTTCTGCGAGGCGAAGCCCATGTCGCCGGTGCACAGCGTGACGACGCGGTAATGCAGGTCGAGCTTGCTTGCAGCACTTCCTCGGCGCAGGCGAGCATGCGCTCGTGCTCGTCCTTCGACTGCTCCGGCGTGGTGATGGAGACCAGCTCGACCTTGGTGAACTGGTGCTGGCGGATCATGCCGCGCGTGTCCTTGCCGGCCGCGCCCGCTTCGGCGCGGAAGCAGGGCGTGCAGGCGGTGAAGCGCAGCGGCAGTTTGTCTTCGTCGAGGATCGGATTCGCGCACCAGATTGGTGAGCGGCACTTCGGCGGTGGGGATGAGCCACGATGATCGTCTCGCTCTCTGTAAGTGATCGTCGCTGTTCGAGAATTCGATCAATCAGCAGCTGCTTCCGATGCATCGATTTTCGCCGCTCATTGATATCTTCGATGTCTGTCAGGTCGCTTCAGCGTACTTCAACTGCATCATGTAGCAAGTGCTCGATGCCTGCTATCAGTTCGTGTCGCCGTGCAAACTGATCATCTTCAAATTTCGGCAATTGCGCCGTGCCGAACATCACCTCGTCGCGCACCAGCAGCGGCGGATTGACCTCCGTGTAGCCATGCTCCTGCGTATGCAGATCGAGCATGAACTGCCCGAGCGCGCGTTCCAGCCGCGCCAGGCCCTTCTGCAACACCACGAAGCGCGCGCCGGACAATTTCGCCGCCAGTTCGAAATCCATCATGCCCGAGCGCTTCGCCCAGTTCGAAATGCTGCTTCGGCGTGAAGGCGTAATCGCGCTTGCGTCGCCAGACGTGTGATGCTCGACATTGTCGTGCTCGTCCTTGCCGTCGGGCACCTCGTCGAGCGGCGTGTTGGGAATCCAGGCCAGCTGCCTTGCTCGAGCTCGGCGGAGGCTTCCTTCTCCTCGCTCCTCCATCGCCGGAATGCCGGTCTTCAGCTCCGCCACCTCGGCCATCAGCGTCTGCGCGCGCGGCCTCGTCCTTCTTCGCCTTGGCCTCGCCGATCTCCTTCGAGGCCGCGTTGCGGCGCGCCTGCGCCTGCTCCAGTTCGGTGATCAGCGCGCGCCGCGCTCGTCGAGCTTCGATCAGCTTGCCCGACAGCGGCTCCAGCCCGCGCCGCGCTCAGCCCGCGGTCGAACGTCCTCAGGGTGCTCGCGAATCCATTTGATGTCGTACATGGCCGGCTGCTTCTATAGCACGTCATGACGCGGGCTTGACCCGCGCCGTCCATGCGCAAAAAAGTCGATACACGATCTGATGGATTGCCGGCGTCGAAGCCCGGGCAATGACCAGGATGACACATACCCTACTCCGCCGGCTTCGCTTCGTCGCTGTCGCCGCCGGCTGAGCCGCCGTTCGGCATCAGCCGCCGGTACTCGGCCGCCAGTCGCCGCCGCCGCGCCGGCGGCAGCCTTGGCCGCCTTCTTCTCCACCATGCGCACCGACCAGATCGAGCCCTCGTAGAGCAGCAACAGCGGCACGGCGAGCGACATCTGGCTGAGCACGTCCGGCGGCGTCAGCACGGCGGCGAGCATGAAGGCGCCGACGATGGCGTATCTGCGCTTGGCCTTGAGCTGCGCCGAGGTGATCAGCCCGATGCGGCCGAGCAGCGTCAGGATCACCGGAAGCTGGAACGCGACGCCGAAGGCAAGCACCAGCGCCATCATCAGCGACAGATATTCGCCGACCTTGGGCAGCAGCTCGATCGTGGCTTCGCCCGGCCGCCCGGCTGCTGCATGTGCAGCGAGAAGCGGATCAGCATCGGGAACACCAGGAAATAGACCACCATGCGCGCCGAGCGTGAAGAAGATCGGCGTCGCGATCAGATAAGGCAGGAAGGCCTTGCGCTCGTGCTTGTAGAGGCCGGGCGCCACGAACATGTAGATCTGCGCCGCCACGATCGGGAACGACAGGAAGGCGGCGCCGAACATCGCCAGCTTGATCTGGGTGATGAAATATTCGAGCAGCGCCGTGTAGATGAATTTCGAATGCTCCGGCCCCGCCACCAGCACGAAGGGCCAGACCAGGATGTTGTAGATGTCCTTGGCGAAGATGAAGCAGAGCACGAACATCACGCCGAAGGCGAGCACCGCCTTGATCAGCCGCGAGCGCAGCTCGATCAGGTGATCCATCAACGGCGCTTTGGTGGCCTCGATGTCGTCGTGGCTCATGCCGCGCCCCCGGCCGGCTTGGGCGGCGGTTCGGGCGACGGCTCAGCCGGTGCCAAATCTTCGGCCGCGACCGGCGTCGGCGCGTGCGGTGCCTCGATTGCGGCCGGCGCCGGCGCGGCCTCGATCGCGCGGCGCAGGGCTCTCGGTTTCCGGCTCGGTATTGGGCGCCGCTTCGAAGGAGCGCTCGAGCTCCTGCTGCGTGTCGGCCAGCGGATCGAAATTGGAGATTTCACTCAACGAGCTGTCGAGATCGCTGGTGAGATCTTCGGCCTGCTTCTTCAGGTCGGTGAGCTCGACTTCACGCAGGCTTCCTGGAACTGGCCCTGGAATTCATTGGCCATGCGCTTGACCTTGCCCATGTACTGGCCAAGCGTGCGCAGCACCGTCGGCAATTCCTTGGGCCCGATGACAATGAGCGCAATGACGCCGATGACGACGAGCTCGCCCCAACCGATATCGAACATGGATTGGTCAACTCCAGGGCGCCGCTATCCGGCGGCCGGCGCCGCGCATTAGATCGCAGCCGCCGGCAACCCGCTCAGCGCCGCCACGGCGGCGTTCAGGAGCGTACGCTCTCGGCCTGCCGTTCCGCTTCCGTCTTCGGCGCCCCACCGCCACTGGCGGCCTGATGATCGATGCTTTTGACCGGCTCGCTCGCCGCCGGCTTGCTCTCGTCCTCGGCCATGCCCTTCTTGAAGGCTTTGATGCCTTGGGCGAAGTCGCCCATCAGGTTGGAAATCTTGCCACGGCCTCCGAAGACGACCATCACCACCAAGAGGACGATCATCCAGTGCCATATGCTTAAGGAACCCATCCGCTTATCCTCCGCAGCGACGGGCTGCCCACCGCTTGTCCCGCCTATGATTTGACCGAGAAACTAGGCTCCGCGGACGGCAAAAACAAGGACTTCGCGGCCGGGCAAAGGGCCGCGCCGCGGCGCAAAATTCCGCGTGGTTACCTTAATTTAGCCGCTGTTTATGCCGCCTCCGCCCGTCCGGGACGGCGCCTGCGCGCCGCACCCGGAAAGGCAGCGATATCACTTCTCCTCGGGTTCCGGCCGCGGGGCCAGCGCCAGATCGAGGTCGCCCGGATCCAGCGGCTCCTCATCCTCGCGCAGCGCCAGGTCGTCGGACGGCATCGGGACCGCAAAGCCCGCCGGCATGTTGCCCTCGAGCAGGCCGGCGCCCTTGAGCTCGTCGAGGCCGGGCAGATCGGTCAACCCCTCCAGCCCGAAATGCGACAGGAACGTCTCGGTGGTGCCGTAGGTGATCGGCCGGCCCGGCGCCTTGCGCCGCCCGCGCGGACGGATCCAGCCGGTCTTGAGCAGCACGTCGAGCGTGCCGGCGGCGGCGGCGACGCCGCGAATATCCTCGATCTCGGCGCGGGTGACCGGCTGGTGATAGGCGACGATGGCCAGCGTCTCGACCGCCGCGCGCGACAGCTTGCGCGTCTCCACGCTCTGGCGCGTGAGCAGCCAGGCGAGGTCGTCGGCGGTGCGGAAGGTCCACTTCTTGCCGATGCGGACGAGATTGACGCCGCGCGTCGCATATTCCGCCTTGAGCCGCGCCAGCGCCTCCTTGACCTCGACGCCATCGGGAAGCTGACGGGCGAGCGTCGCCTCGTCGAGCGGCTCGCCGGCGGCAAACAGCAGCGCCTCCAGCAGGCGCAATTCTTCCGGCCGCGTTTCTGGCGGCGTCTCCAGACGCGTTTCCGGCGGCGTCTGCGGCGGCGCGCCGGCCTCCAGCGCCGGCTCGTCGTTGTGCACAATTACGAGCTTGTTGGCCACGCTCGGCATCGACCCGGTCTCCTTATGCGTTTTCTTGCGCGTCATGCGTCGCAGCACGTCCATTCGCCCCGACGCGCTTGCGCATGTAGATCGGCGCGAATGACTCTTTCTGATGAATCTCGGCCAGCCCCTCGCGCACCAGTTCGAGCGCGGAGGCGAACGAAGACGCCAGCACCGTGGTCGCCATCGACGGCTCCACCACGTAAGAGATCAGAAATTGGTCGATACGGCACCAATCGGCGGTCTGACCGATCAGCCGTTCCAGCGCCGCACGCGCTTCCGCCAGCGACCACACCTCGCGCTTCTTGAAGCGTACGCGCGAGAGCACGCTGCGCTGGCGCTGGTTGGCATAGGCGGTGAGCAGGTCGTACAGCGTCGCCGACCATTCCGGCTGCTTGATCTCGGCGATCGGCTCCGGCGCCCCGCGCGCGAACACGTCGCGATTGAGCTGCGGACGCCCCATCAGTCGGCTCGCCACCTCGCGGAAGGCTTCCAGGCGGCGCAGCCGATAGGCCAGCGCCAGCGCCATGTCCTCCGCGCTCGGGCCTTCGCCCGGCGGGGCTTCCGGCAACAGCAGCCGCGATTTGAGATAAGCGAGCCAGGCCGCCATCACCAAATAATCGGCGGCAAGTTCGAGCCGCACCTGCCGCGCCGCCTCGATGAAAGTGAGATATTGATCGGCCAGCGCCAGGATCGAGATCTTGGCGAGATCGACCTTCTGCGTGCGCGCCAGCGTGAGCAGCAGATCGAGCGGACCCTCGAAGCCCTCCACGTCGACGATCATCGCCGGCTCGGTGGTGCCGCGATCGGCCGCAAGCGCCGTGTTGTCGAAATCGTCCGGGCTCATGAAGCGGTCATCCCCTGCGGGGCCGTGCCCGCCATCATGCGTGTGAACAGCGCGCGCGCCGCGGCAATATCGAATTCTTCCGGCGCCGAGCGGGCGGCGAGCGCCGCTTCGGCCCGTCGCAGCGCGCCGCCGGCAAGCTCGGGCACCGAGCCCGCGACAGCTTCCATCTCGCCGAGCACGCCATTGCAATGGAGCACCACGTCGCAACCGGCGGCGAGCGCCGCGTGGCTGCGCTCGGACAAGCGTACCGGACAAGGCGCCCATCGAAATATCGTCGCTCATCAGCAGCCCTTGGAACCCGATGAATCCGCGAATCACTTCGCGCACTATTGTGACCGAAGTTGTGGCCGGCGCGACCGGGTCGATGGCGGAAAACACAACATGTGCGGTCATCCCCAGCGGCAGCCCGGCCAGCGGCCGAAACGCGGCGAAATCGGTCCTTTCAAGGGTTGCGCGGTCGGTGTCGACCACCGGCAGGGCGTGGTGGCTGTCGGCTGCGGCGCGGCCATGGCCAGGCAGGTGCTTGAGTACCGGCAGGACGCCGCCAGCCTGCAGTCCGTGCGCGATCGCGCCGGCAATCGCCGAGACCTTGCCCGGCGTGGTGCCGTAGGCGCGATCGCCGATGATCGGGTCGCCGGTTTCGACCGGAACATCGGCCAGCGGCAGGCAATCGACGTCGATGCCGAGTGCCGCCAAGTCGGCGGCGATGAGATGGCCGGCCAGGCGCGCCGCCGCCAGGCCCATTTCCGGGCTGCGGTCGTAGAGTTCGCCGTAGCGGGCGCCGGCCGGATAGGCCGGCCAATGCGGCGGTCCCAGCCGCTGCACCCGGCCGCCCTCCTGGTCCACCAGCACGGGTGCGGCCCAGCCGAGAACATCACGAAATGATTTAGTTAAATCAGATACCTGCTCAGCCGTGCTGATGTTACGCTTGAAGATAATGAGCGCCCATGGCGACGCCGCACGCAGGAACGCGCGCTCCTGGGCGGAAATCGTCAATCCCGCCAATCCGGTAATGAAGGCGCGCGCAGGCATTGGCGCCGATTAGCCCGCGCCAACAGCGGGGGTCAAGGCGCGGCGCGTTAATTCCTCTGGACGAAGCAGCTTCCGCCCGCCGCCTTGAGGCTGCTGCACAGGCGGCCCGCCTGGTCGGCGCTGGCGAAGGGGCCGACCATGGCGCGGTAATAGACGCCCTTCTTGCCGAGATCGACCCGGCGGATCAGCGGCTGCCGTCCACCGATCTGGCTCGGGTATTTGGATTGCATGTTGCGGAAGGCCGCCACGGCGTCGGCCTCGCTGCGCTGCGAGGAGAGCTGCACGGCATAGCCGCCGTGGCGCGCCGGCTGCGCCGCGGTCTGCCGCGGCACCGAGGCGGTCCGCATTTGTGGTGTCCGAGCGGGCGCCGGAGGCAACGGCTGCGTTGGGGCTCAGGGACAAGCGGCGCATTGCTCGGCGCCGGGGCCGGCGCCGCCGCCACGCGATGCTGCGGTTCTGGTGCCGCCCGCGCGACGGTGTGGCGCGGCGCGGGTGCCGGGGGACGCGCGGCCGGGGACGGTTCACGCGGCGGCGGCGCGGCATTGGCGCTATGGGACGGCTGCGGCGCGGGCCCGCTGCTGATCGAGGTGATATCGGCTGGCGGCGACGCCGCTGCCGCGAGCCCCGCATTGGCACCGTTGGCCTGGTCCGGACGGATGGTGATGGTGTGGATCTTCTTCGGCTCACCGCCGATCACGCCGCTGCCGAGCATCGGAGCCGGCGCCGCGCCGGATGCGGCGCCCATCTGATTCTGCGGAAACACGCCGGCGGGCTTGCCCTGGATATCGACCGGCTTCTCTTCGCGCGCGACGATCTTCTCGCCTTGGGCGGGCACGCGCTCCTGGATCAGCTTGGCGTTCGAATCGTTTTTCGCCGGCACGATCTTGCTCGGCGCGGTATCGGCCTTGATCACCGGCGGCGGACCCGACGACGCGGAGCCGAACAGCGCCCGATAGCCGAAGGCGCCCGCGCGTCCCGATCACGGCCAGCGCGAAAACAGCGGCTATAGCGAGGACGCCCATGCGCCGGCGCGGCGGCGCATCCTCGTAGATAGTCGTCTTCCCCGGGACCGTAGGGCGGAGCGTTCGGATCCTCGTGATTGTTGGTCGTAGGGCTGCTCATAACCGGCATCCGCGGGATGCACGTAAGCGGCCTCGCCAGCTTCGGCATGATAGACGTCGGCAGCGGCGTAGTGCTGGGCCGGATAGGGATCGACGGCCGGATGCGCCGGTTCGGCGGCATGCGGCATTTGCGGCGCATAACCGGGCACCGGGCCAGGTCGGCGCGCTCCAGGCAGCCTCGGCGTGCACGCTCGGCGCCGGCTGAGACGGCGGCACCGCCGCCCTCTGCCCCGCGCCGCGACCGAATTCAGCGAACGGATCGCTCTGCCCGATCAAGCGGGCAAGCTCGGCGAGCGGATCGTTGCCGCTCGCGGGGCGCCCCGGCATTATCGGCGGCACGGTAAGGTCGTTGGGTATGGTCGTCGGCCATTGTGCTGTCCGATTGTTAGCGCGCTGATCCCCCTCGGCCCCAGGCCGGGCGCCGACACATCGGGCCCGACAGCCGAGATTTACCGCATTTCTTCCGGCGCTTCGACCCCAAGGAGCGCGAGCCCCGAGGCGAGCACGATGACGACGCCCTGTACCAGGGCCAACCGCGCCATCGTCGTTTCTGGATCATCTTGGATAATGAAGCGTAAATGAGGCAAATCTTTTCCCCGCGTCCACAAGGCGTGGAATTCGCTCGCCAGCTCATAGAGATAGAAGGCGACCCGGTGCGGCTCATGGGCCGCCGCGGCGCCCTCCAGAATGCGCGGATAAAGCGCGATCCGGCGCAAAATTGCCAATTCCCCCTCGTCGACGAGCCGCTCGATCGGCGCCCCGCGCAGCAGTGCGGCGCGCGCGGCCGGATCCGCCGGCAGATCGGGGAAGGCCTCGCGCGCATTGCGGAACACCGACTGGCCGCGGGCATGGCCGTACTGGACGTAGAACACCGGGTTCTCGCGCGTCGCCTCGATCACCTTGGCGAGATCGAAATCGAGCACGGCGTCGTTCTTGCGGTAGAGCATGTCGAAGCGCACGGCATCCTTGCCGACCTCGTCCACCACCTCGCGCAAGGTGACGAACTCCCCTGACCGCTTCGACATCTTCACCGGCTCGCCGGCGCGTAAGAGACGCACGAGCTGCACGATCTTGACGTCGAGCGTGGCCTTGCCGCCGCTCACCGCCTTCACCGCCGCCTGCATGCGCTTGATGTAGCCGCCGTGATCGGCGCCCCAGACGTCGATCAAATTGAAGAAGCCGCGTTCGACCTTCGACTTGTGATAGGCGATGTCGGACGCGAAATAGGTGTAGCTGCCGTCGGACTTCTTCAGCGGCCGGTCGACATCGTCGCCGAAGTCGGTGGCGCGGAACAGCGTCTGCTCGCGGTCCTCCCAGTCCTCGACTCGGCGCGCCTTTCGGCGGCGGCAGGCGGCCCTCATAGACCTCGCCGCTCTGGCGCAGGGCCTCGATGGTGGCGCCGACCGCGTCGCCGTCCTCGATCAGCGAGCGCTCGGAAAAATAAAGATTGAAATGCACGTTGAGCGCGGCCAGATCGGCGCGGATGGCATCCATCATGCGCGCGATCGCGATCTTGCGCACGAGCGGCAGCCATTCGCTTTCCGGCTTGGTGGTGAGCGTGAAGCCATGCGCGGCGGCAAGCTCGCCGCCGACGGGGCGCAGGTAATCGCCGGGATAGAGGCCCTCGGGGATGGCGCCGATGTCCTCGCCCAGCGCCTCGCGGTAGCGCAGGAAGGCCGAGCGTGCCAGCACGTCGACCTGGGCGCCGGCATCGTTGATGTAATATTCGCGCGTCACCTCGTAGCCGGCGAAAGCGAGCAGATTGGCGAGCGCGTCGCCGAACACGGCGCCGCGGCAATGGCCGACATGCATCGGGCCGGTGGGATTGGCGCTGACATATTCGACATTGACCTTTTCGCCGGCCCCGAGGCTGCCACGGCCGTAATCGGCGCCAGCGGCAAGCGCGGCGCGCAATTCCGCGGACCAGACATGGGGCTTCAGCGTCAGGTTGATGAAGCCGGGCCCGGCGACGGAGACGGCGGCGATGTGGTCGTCGCTGCGCAGCGCGGCGGCGATTTTTTCGGCAAGGTCGCGCGGCTTTTGCTTGGCGTCCTTGGCCAGAACCATGGCGGCATTGGTGGCCATGTCGCCGTGGCTCGGGTCGCGCGGCGGCTCGACCAGGACGCGCGAGAAATCGGCATCGGGGCCGAGCACGGCAGCGCAGGCCGCGTGGACGCGGATGAGCAAGGTCGCGAAAAGGTGCGGAGGCTGGGTGGCGGCCGACGGCATAGTGGGGAGCGGGTAGTTGAAATTGGGTGGGGAGTCAAAAGGGATGGTGATGCCAGCCGTCGGATCAATATGTCGTCCCGGCTACCTTCTCCGATCAGCACACGCGCCGCTGAAATATATTAGCTTGCTTGCCGCCACGGCTTCGCCTTCGATCCCGGCCCTCCCCTCACGCCCCGCCGCACATGTGTTGCGCATCCGGCAGCGACCAGGATTCGCCTGTGCGCAGGTTCGTGGTCTTGTAATAGCGGCCGCGGTTGTCGCCCGGCGGGCAGTCTTGCGGGATCGAGGCCAGGCACAGGCGCACCTTGTCGCCGGCGCGTGAATGGGCGAGCGCCGCCACCCAGTCATAGGACACCTGATAGCCGCCATTGGCGTAGGACACCGCCGAGCCCATGCTGTTGGGGTTCGGCCGCGCGCCGATTGGCGCGCCGAAGCGGTCACTCACTTCGGCGATGGTGGTGATGACGCATTCGCCCACCGCCTTCGGCAGCACCGCCTGCACGGTCAGTTCCTTGATGCGCGCGACATAGAGCTCCGCGATGCAATGGGCGTCACGGCCGCAGTCGCGCCGCCCGCGCAACCACGCGGCCTGGTCGACCGAAAGCCGGGCCCGCTGCGCGCCGAACAACCGCTGGCGCAAATGCGCATAAGCGCTCGCCAAGCGTTCATCGAGCGACGACAATTTGGGATCCTGGCAGATGAGCACCTCGTCGGCGCTCTTGGCATAACGGCAATTGAAGCTCTGCGCCTGCGCCGCGGTAAGCGACAGGCCCATCAGCAGCACTAGCGTAAAGGGGATCGGTAACGCGCGAATTCTGTCCATGGCGGGCATCCGCGTTGTGGCGGCCCCGCCAGGATAACGATGTGAACGGCCGGAACAACCCCGTCACCCCGCGCGGCCTGGCACCCGCCGCGCGTCTTCGGGTGACGGAGAGGGTTTTGAATATCGCGGCGGTCAAATCACGGGCACGGATGCCGGTAGCCATCGTAGCCGAGATAGGTGCCGCTCGCAGGATCGTAGGAATGGAAGCGCTGCATGCAATATTCGACCGCGCTGCCTGGCGGCGGGCCATAATAAGCCGGCGGCCCGTCGTAGTAATCGGGCGGCGGCGCGGCCGCGAGTGCGCCGCCGATGATGCCGCCGATCACCGCGCCGGGAATGAAGCCGCCATGGTGATGGTGGTGATGACGGTAACGCGCGCGTTGAAGGCGCGCGGGTGGCGCCGCGGCGCGCGCGGCATCATCGGCGCGCAATTGCGCACGGGCGTTGGGAATCGGTGCGAGCAGATCGGCATAGCTTTCGGCCGCCGGCGCCGAGACCTTTGCGGCCGGGGCGGCCTGCACGGCGCCTGCCATGGTCAGCGCGGCGACGCCGCCAAGCAGCACGGCAATTCGTGTGTTCATGTCGTTGTCCTCCACATGCGGCGGGGAACCGCCGGCTGCGGCTCACCCTTCCCTAGGCCAACGCAGCGTGGAGACGATCGTTCCGCCCGCGCTTTGCGCCGACGAGCCGCGGCGGGCAAGCGATGCAGAAACGATTCGTTATTTCACGGCGCCGACGCAGGCCTGCGCGCGTGGAGACCATCGGCTCGGTTGCGGAGCACGAGTCTCGGCGCGCCGGCCGTCGTTGCGCTGCGGCGGACGCTCTGAAACGACGACGATGAAGCTCAGTTGTGGTTAGTTGTTCTTGGCGCCCTGGAAAATCCAGGTCCAGACGTTACTGCGCAGACAATCCGGCAGCGGCTTGTGGCCGAAGGGCATCCGAATCTTGGCCGAGGTGCGGCCATAGATCAGCGCCACGATCGTGCTGGCATCAGGCTCGCCCGGCACCACCACGGGGCCGAATTTGGTACCCTTCATCAGCCCGGCATAGCTGGTCAGGTCGACGCCACTGGCCTGCTGGCCCTGCCCGCCCGGCTGATGGCATTCGACGCACCAGCCCTTGAAGATGGGGACGATGTCTTCGCGGAAGCTGATCTGCCCACGGACGTTGGCGGGCTGCGCACAGGCCTGCTGCATCGGCATCAGGGCGCTCGCCCCCGCGAGCGAAAGGCCACCGACCACGACACTGATAAGACTGATATTTCGCCTGTTCATGTTCTTCTCTTGCACTTTCGTTTTGCTTGCCCGAGCGGCACCCACACCCCCGACGCCGGGCGCTACCTTAGGCCGTCCGCCGCACTTTTGTCGATAAGGCTGATGGCGCTTTAGTGAAGCCCGGCCGGGGCGAAGCGGTGGCCCGCTTTGCCATAATAGAAGCCGTTGGAAAAGGGCGCGCCGAGATTGAGCGCCGCCAGCCGCTCGGAGGCCTCGGCCGCTTCCAGGCGCCGGTCGAGCACGGCGCGAAAGGCGTCGGCGACCTCCACCATGTCGCAGGAATGCGGCGACAGCCGGAAACGGTGAACCCCGGCGGCTTCCAACTCGGACAGTTCGCCGACCAGATTGAGATAGTCGTGCGACATGGTCTGGATGCCGTTGACGGTGAGGAAATCGGCATTCTCGACCGTGCGCAGCGCCATGCCGTCGGGATCCTCGTCGCAGACGAAGCGGCAACTGTCCTTGGTGCGGCCATGGGCGCGGGCGTGGTAGCAGCGCGCCGACAGAGCGAGGCCGACGCGGCCGAACACCTGCACCTCGAGCGAGAGATCGAGCTTGGCGGCCTCGCCGGCGAGCGCGGCGATGGCCGTGCCCGGCATTTCCGGCGGCAGGCAGACATTGCGGGCACCATTGCGTGCGAGCACGCCGAGCGTGCGCTCGTTATAGGCGTTGACGAAGGGGCCGATGTGATGCGGCCGCCCGCGCAGGTAAAACAGCGCCGAGCCGTCATTGGCCTCCACGGCCGCGTCGGCCATAGCGCAGACGCTTTCCACCAGGTCGCGGTCGAGCTTGGACATCACCTCCGACAGCGTCGAATAGATCACCGTCTTGCCGGCGCGGGTCAGCCGCTCGCTGACCTCGGCGAGGTGCGGCTCGAATAATGGCGCGCGCTTGGAGCAGATCGCCTCGCCGAGATAGACGGTCGCCACCGGCGCCTCGTCGGCGATGCGGAAATAGAAATCGCGCCAGGCGTCCGCCGCCCAGTTGAACAGCACCGGTCCGAGCGTGAGTTGGCTTGGCACCACCGTCATCTCCATCGCTTGCCGGCGAAAGCGCCCTGTGTCTCGCGGCTGCCCTCGGTGAGCGCCAACAGGCTGGCGAAACCCGCCTCGCGCCCGGCCATGAGATCGTCGACCGCCTTGCGGAATGCCGACACCACGCTTTTGACATAGGCGCGGCTGCGCTGGCGGCCCTCGATCTTGAGCGCGGTGACGCCGGCGCGCATCAGGTCGGGCAACAGCGCAGACAGATTGAGGCTGACCGGCTCCTCGAATGCGTAATAGGCGTCGTTGCGTGCGCTACACAGATAGCGACCCTTGCAGATGGTCGGATAGCCGGCGCTCTCGCCGCAGGCGAAACGGTCGATGACGTATTCGCCCAGCCGCGTGGTCAGGTTGCGCTCGGCGTCCTCCTCGTAATGCACATCGGTCGGCGGCGAGCAGACGCCGTCCATGTTGGTCGAAGAGCCGGTGACATAGCTCGACAGGCTGCAGCGCCCCTCCGCCATCATGCCGATATTGCCGAAGATGAAGGCCTCGATCTCGCAGGGGATCTGCCGATGCAGATCGGCGATCTCCGGCACCGTGAGCATGCGCGGCAGCACCACGCGCTTGATGCCGAACTCCTGGGCGTAATAGCGGATCGCCTCCGGCGAACTGGCGCCGGCCTGCACCGACAAATGCAGCCGCAGATCGGGATAGGTGCGCGCGGCATAATCGGCGACGCCGATGTCGCCGACGATCACCGCATCGACGCCGGCGCGCGCCGCCACGTCGATCGCGTCGCGCCAGGTGTCGAAGTGGCCGGCGGCCGGAAAGGTGTTGACCGCCAGCAGCACCTTGGCCTTGCGCGTATGCGCGTATTCGACCGAATGCTCGACTTCCTCCGGGGTGAAGTTCAGCCCGGGGAAATTGCGCGCATTGGTCTCGTTCTGCAGCCCGCAATAAACCGCGTCGGCGCCGGCATCGACGGCGGTGCGCAAGCCGGCCGGCGTTCCCGCCGGGCAGACCAGTTCCGGTCGCTGATAGGCATTGGCCTCGGCCATTGCGTTCACCTCCCCCGTATGGCGCGCATTCCCGACAACGCCAACGCCGCCGGCGCTTTCAGCGGCCCGAAGCTCGCCACCACGCTGTCGAGCGCCGAACCTTCGAAATCGTCGAGTGCGTTGCGCAGCGCCACCACCGCCTCGGTGTCGCCGGAGACTTGCAGGTTGCGCGAGAAGAACAGCGCGTCGCCGTCGAGCGAGCCGTCGATCATGTCGAGCAGGTTGAAGAATTTGCCGGCGATGCCGGCGTCGTGCGCGGGACGCTCATAGCGGCGGTGCGCTGTCAGCAGCGGCCGTTCCGGCTTGGGCGTGAGCAGCAGCACGAAAGGCAGGTCTATCGGGTCGATCAGGAAGCGCTTGCCGGCGCTGGGGCCGAGCCGGTTGAACAGCTGCGGGCGCGCCTCGGCAACGTGTACCGCGATGCGGTCGAAGATCGGCTGCAGCAGTGCGAGCGGCACCGGCGCGAGCAGCAGGCCGGGCACATTCTGCAATAGGTTTTTGAGCGGCGACGGGCGCGAGCCCGCGCGGGGGGGAACCGACATGCCGGCATCATAGGCAGGGGGTCCCTAGTGTATTTGATCGAGGTCAAGGAGGCGGACGATTGCAGCCGGCCGCATGGCAACTCCAACTTCCGCGCGAAACAAGTTGGCTTGCCAGGGGTCGGCCTCCGTATGTCGCAGTACGGCAACTCACTTGGAAAATCATGATTATAATGCTTTTTGGCGTTGATTAAATCCTGTCACATGATCTATTTGATCCGGGGGTGTCTCTTTCAGAAGACATATCACGGAGATCTTTTTCCTATCGCTGTATACTAGAGAATAATGGGAAACTTAACTCGCAAATTACTTGCAGGCGCTGCCGTGGCAGCGTGTGTGATTCCTCAAGCTGGTCATGGCCAGCAGAAGGTGCAGCCGTCCGCGGCTGCTTCAATTACGCCGGAAATGACCTCGGGTGTTTCGTTCGGCGAACAATATTCCGACAACATCTATGCGGCGCGAACGGACAAAAAGTCCGATTGGATCCTTTTGATTAACCCGTTCGCCAACCTGAAGCTCCGCAGCGAGAAGGGCGAAATCAACGTTGGCGGCACAGCGGCTATCGGCCGTTATGCTACTTATCGCGACGAAAATTACAGTGACTATGGCGCATATGCGAACGGCCGGTATAATTTCTCGCCGATGCTGAGCTTGTCCGCGGGGACCGCCTACGACCACCAGCACGAATTGCGTTCTTCACCCAATGCCCGGCCCGGTGTCACCCCGACGATTTACAACGTGACGCGCGCATTCGGCGCAGCGCTTCTAAAACTCGACCAGAGTTCGGTTCGGATCGGGGGCACCTTCGACCATTTCGACTACAACAATGTCGCCCAGGTCGGCGGCGGTACGGTCAACAATGATGACCGCGATCGGGACGCGGCGACTGCCGGCGTGCGCATTGGCCACTCGATCAGTAAGTCCGACGAGATATTCGGTATGTTCACCTACGACAGCCGCAATTATCGTTTGCCGTTTGATGATTATGGCTATCAGAAAGATTCAAACGGGGTGCGATTTTCGAGTGGCCTCCACCATCAGGTCAGTTCGACCTTGGACGGCGAATTGTATGCTGGCGGCATATATCAGCGTTACAGCGATCCGCGTTTCGGCACAGTGTTCGTTCCCGATTTCGGCGGACAGGTCCGCTGGACCGGCGTTCCGGGAACGACGGTCACGGCGAAATTGGAGCGCACGATCCAAGAATCCGACCTACAAGGGGTGTCGGGCTATTTGGAAACGGCAGCCTCCCTCGAAGTCGTTCATTGGGTCCAGCCGGATTTGCGGATCAACGGTGGCGCGACCTACGATCTCGATCAATACAATGGGATAACAACGCGGGTCGATCAGGTTCAGTCCTACAGCATCGGCATACGCAAATATTTTACACCGCATTTCTATCTGGGTGCCGAATTCTCGCGCACGACCCGCGATTCGACGGATTTGGATTACAGCTATATCGACTTAAGAGCGATGATCCGCGCGGGTCTCGTGCAAGAGCCGGCTTACAAAGCGGAGGATTTCAAGAAGCCGGAAGTGCCCACAGACAGTCAAGGTCGCTTCTATATCGGTTTCCAAACCGGATTGGCGAATTTGGAGACAAAACTTCAGGGATCGCGCGGTAACGACGGAACGTTGCAGGCCGATTTTGGCGATGAAGGCTGGGCAAACGGCGTATTTGGCGGCTACGGCGTCTATATCGGCGACTGGCATCTGGCGCTGGAAGCCGACGTGAGCAAGGCAAGTGGCGGTTGGGATCACACCCACGTTCCAAACGAAAGAATTTTTTCTGTGTCGCGCGGTTGGGAATACGGGCTTTCCGGCATCATCGGCCGATCCTTCAAAGGTGGCACGATGCTCTATGGCAAGGCCGGTGTCGTCGCTGCGGAGTTCAATACAGACTATGAGCTACGGCAAAAAAGCACGCAGGATCGCCGGACCGAGCCAGGTATCCGCGTTGGTATCGGCGGATCCGCACCACTGACGCCGGAACTCGCTGTGCGGCTCGAACACACCTATTCAGCATACGATAGTTACAATATTGATTGCTGTATTGACCCGCCGCCACCGCGCGGCACGCCCGACAACTTCACCAACGACGAGACGATGACGGCGGTAGGCCTCGTCTATACGTTCGGTGCCGTACCGGGCGCTATACAGTCGGCCAATATCGATTATCGCGGCTTCTATGCTGGCGGCCAGGTCGGCCATGATTCGATGTCAACTTGGACAACCGGACCTCGCGATTCCGGGACAACGTTGACCGCCAATTTTGGCGACCTCGGCTATACCGCTGGGCTGTTCGACGGCTATGGCATCCAGTTTGGCGGTCTATACTTTGGCGGCGAGCTCGAGGCTGAGCTTTCCAAGACACACAGCAACCATGAGCGCGAAGGCGGCGGTCGATCATTCTCGCTCGAAAAGCAATGGAACTACGGTGCGAGTTTGCGCGCCGGTTATGTCGTCAACAATACCTCGCTGCTTTATGGCCGCATCGGCATTGTGGAAACACGATTTCAACTTGATTATGCGCGCGGCAAAAACAGTCTTTCTGAGCAATACACCAAGACCGGATTGCGTTTCGGCGGCGGTATGGAATTTCCAGCGTCGGATAATCTTATCGTACGACTGGATTATACTCACACCTCATATCCCGAGTTCTCATTGACGACGCCGCCGGCTGGCGAGGTCGAGCAATATCGTCCCAAGGACGACCTGTTCCGAATTGGCCTGCTAGCTCAGTTCGATAAGAAATAATTCGCACTTATATACCTGAGTTAGCAAATATGTTATGCCCGTTTCGACAGGGCAGCGCTAACAAAGGGTTTTAGGTGCGTTCCGGAAAGGAACGCATGTGCGAATATGGTCAAGAAGAATATGGGCCAGACCCAGCTCTATACGCTGGGCTTCTTGCGTCCGAAGCAATACGCCTCGAACGTCTCAACGATACGCTCCACAATGTGGCCCATATCGTCCAAAGCTTTAACGACAGGCTGGCCCTCAAGTGGCATCCCTTTGGCGACCCGGAGGCTAATTTCGGCTCCAGCAAGTTTTCCGATTGTCTCGACGTAAGCAGCGTCGAGATCGGCGGGGAAGCCGGTGAGATCAATGGGGATGGTTTTCATCGCACCAAAATCTGCTTCGATAGTGATTTTGGTGTGTCCCGGGATAGGGCTTGGTTCGACCGTCCTACGTCCCATAGGCAGCGGGCCTGTGGCGGCACTAGCTTGTGCGGCCATGATGGCGACATGCTTGTCGCCGACGTCCAAATCATGAAGCGCGCGGAGAATTCTCATTGCCGCCGCGATATGGCGCAAAACCCCGGACAATAGATTGAATGTCCGGCGGGGCCTGTTTCATCTTCTCCTTCATTTGAACTTCAAACCCGCTGGCGCTGTCTCCGAAGGGGAAGTATACCTTTTTGGGCTGGACCCCGCTCAAAGCTACCAAGTCGTTTGCGAGAATATCGAGCGCGGTTCTGAAATTGTGGACGGCATCCCCAAAAATTGCAGAAAAATGCAAAGGGATTTCCTCGCGCCCCTTGAATGCAATCCGATGCTCGTTAGTCTTGCGGTTGAGTTGCAAGAGTGCGGCCCACGGATCACGGCTAAGGTAGTCGGAAATTTTAGCTTTAAGATTAGCGGTGTGTTCTCGGCCACGAGCGAGTTTTAATTTAGGACCATCAAACGGTTTAGCTTTCACAAGGTTACCTTTCTATGGTCAAAGCTGACCCAACAAAAGACCCTGAATTTAAGCGCGTTTTGGGCAATATCCTGAAAGCGCCGCCCAAGCCTCATGCGGACATGAAGCTTGGGAAAGCTAAAGCAAAAACGGCTAAGAGTCCCGCGAAACGCGGCGCGCGCGCCAAGCCAAAAAGCGCCTAGCAGCGTGCTTTTTCGTCCTGATTTCAGTTAGGACTACGGTAGGTTAGGCGCTTGCCTTCGATGCCCTTTAGGGCCATCGCGGCTCGCTGATTATCGTCAACACCGACGCCTGAACGGTTCGTATAACGGAAGGCAAATTCGTTCAAATACCGCTGCAAGTGTTGTTCTCCACAGAAGTGATAAACGCCGACCATGCCTTTCTTGAACACCCCAAAGAAGTTTTCGACGTTGTTAGTCGTTTGGCCGTCCTTGCCGACATAAAAGCCGCCGCCGTTCCAGCCGTGTTCAACGGTCTTGTGATCCGCAAACTCTTTGCCGACTGAGATATAAAGGCGAGATTGATCGGTGTGCAGTTCAGATTTGCGATCAATGTTGCGGACCAGAAATTCGCGGACCTTTTCGACGTTTGCGGGCTTCATAACCACGGCGCGAACGCGGCCTGACTTGGGTTCTACAAGGGCGACAACGCCAGACTTTTGCGAATGACCTTTCTTGTAGTGCTTCGCGCGCTTGGACGTGTTGCCATAATACGTTTCATCGGCCTGAATTGATTGGCCTTCGCCGCCCATTGGGGTCGGCTTGTCGTCGATCATGGCTTCGCGGACGCGATGCGCGAGAAACCACGCGGATTTGTATGTAATCCCCAACATGCGGTGCAGTTGATGTGCCGACATACCTTTTTTTGAAGCTGACATGAGGTGGATCGCCAGCAGCCACTTATGGACCGGAATTTTTGAGCGCTCCATGACCGTGCCAGTACGACCAGTGAATTTGTCGCGGCAATCGTTGCACAGGAACATCCCGGCCTGCGTTTTGCCACCCATGCGGTGAACGTTAGTCGAGCCGCAGTGAGGGCAGAAAACCTCATCCGGCCAGCGGGAGGCCTCTAAATGGGCCACTGCGGCGGCTTCATTGGTGAACTGGGGCGCGGTTAAAGCGGTCATGACTAGCACTACTTTGGCAGAATCTATTTGCGCCATTGTTTTTCAAGGATTTGTTTTCGGCAGTATGGACACCGTTGAGGCGGCGGCCGAAGGATGAGATCGACGATGGCGTGACGTACGGCGGGCGTGGTTGGCTGAGGCGGAGGTCCGTTGATTCTTTTTTTCCGCCCCGCGTGCGCGAGGCGACGATGTTGCAGGAAGGCGTAGGCGATCATTGTCATCAGAGCGTGGCGATGAAGACCCTGCCATGATCGCCCCTCAAAGTGATCAAGTCCAAGCTCCTCCTTCAACTGCTGATGGGCCTGCTCACAAATCCATCTGGCCTTGATGGTGGCGGCTAGTGTGCGCAGATCCGTCGCCGCAGGGAGATTGGCAAGATAGTATTTCTTCTCCCCTGAGGCGCGTTGCTCGCCAATGAGCCAAGCTTCGTCGCCCGGGAGATGCTGCTGACCTTTATCCCAAATGCGCTGAGGAGGGCCGTCGGCGGTGCGGACACGGAGAGCAGCAAATCGGGCTTTCAGCCGACCTTTCGTCCCGCTGCGCCAACTCACGGTTTTCCATTTGGCGCTGGCCAGCATTTGTTCTGCCGCAATCGATAAGATATCGGGCACATGGTGCTTTCGTGGTTTCCCGCGGACTTTGGTAATCGGCCAAATAAGCTTCACATCGACCGGATACACCTTCAGGTGCCGAGGAATGCCGACAGCCCAGGCCAGCCCGCGCTCTGTTAGCCCTTGTCGAAACGGTGCGCTAAGTCCGTATCCTGCATCCGCCAGCACACATCCAAAGCGCACGTTGGCAGCCATCGCGCGGTCAATCTCGGCCAAAGCAATTTCCGGCTTGGACCGTGGCGTTCGATGTTCGACTGGCACGCGAGCGCGCTCCAAACGAGACACGTCGCTTGTCCAACTGTCAGGCAAAAAGAGACGCAACGCGACCATCACTGGCACTTCGCCGCGCGCAAGCGTCAAAGATACCAGCGTTTGGCAATTTGCGGTTTTGCCGAGAGCCGACGCGTATTGAGCCGCAACACCAACCGAGCGTTCGCCCTTCTTCGGCAGTGAGGTGTCATCAATAACCAGCACCGCATCCTTGCCACCGACAAGTCGGTCCGCCTGGTTGAGCAGCTCTGTCTCCAGCGGCGTCGCGTCCCAGACACCGTCCGCAATGAAATGGTGCAGCTGGTCGTAGTTGCCCGTGGCAAGGCGCTCCGCCATCGGCTGAACGCTCTTGCGATCGCCAGGACCGATCAATCCTGCAACATACAGAGGACACATCCGCTGCCGGGTCTTATGACCCAACCGGTCCAAGAACGGCATCAGCCAGCGTTCGAGTTCGTCTTTCCATCCCGCCATGGTCAGCCCTCCAAGAGCCGACCACCCATGAATCATTGAAAAATTGATTCGGGAATCCTATAAAGCAGGGCAAAATAGGCAATCTGCCAAAGTAGTGCTAGCTCCTATGACCACTTTATCCCACGTCCGGGTTGCTAAGTCAAGTATATAAATGCGAAATAATTCCTTTCCAGCCGTGACCTCCCATCGTTCGCCATGCGGCACGCGGTCGCAACGCGACTTGTCTGATATTGACGAGAATCAATGCGGAGGTTCGCAATAATATTTAGTTTTTTTTAAATAAAATCGAGAGGAGTAACTTCCATGTTGAAGGCAAAAACATTCGCGACTCTCGCATTCGCAGCAATCGTTGGTTCAGTGCTTACGGTCAGCCTGACCCCTGCCTATGCGCAAAAACATGGCGGCGGTGGCGGCGGAAGCCACTCCAGTTCCGAAGCCGATCATGCCGATGGTGGCCACAGCGGCGGCAAGGGTGGCCAGGGCGGTCAAGGTATGGGCCGTGGCGGCGGTGGCGGAAGCCAATCGCTGCGTGACATCTTCAATACGATGGAGTCCGGATCGGCGACGGAGCATTCGTCGGCGAGCAGCGACGAGCATGGCAGTGGAATGAAGGGCGGTTCCGCAGCGACGAGCCGCGGCAAGAAAGGTTCCGCGAGCACGGCGACGAAAGGCTCGAGCACGGCCGGCAAGAAGACCGGAAAGAGCACCACCAAAGCCGCCGAGGAAGAAGACTCCGATCGTCCGGCGTGGGCTGGCACCTCTGGACGTGACGGCAAGCCAGGCCGCGGCAACGTGGCATCGGGCACCAAGAAGGGCGATCTCTACGGCGACATGTATGTCCTGTTACGCGACGCCAACGGCGTGCCGATCATGATCCAGTTGGCGGATGGTACATGGGTCGTTCAGCCGGTTGACGCTAATGGCGTTCCGCTGCCGCTCGATGCCGAGGGCAACCTGATCGATGCCACTCAAGCAATCGCCGTTGATCTCGGGCGGCTTAATGTCGGACGCTCGCCGCTCACCGTGCTCAGCTCGCAGTACGAAGAGGTCCTGAAGAATATCAACGCTGCTGACTCGGTGTCGTTGGATGCGAGCGGTCGTCTCTTGTTGACGACCAACGGCGTTACATCGGCAGTTGATTCTCCGTTGGCCAACCTCGCACTCTATGTTGAGTTGCTGAACAAGGGTACGATCACCGGGGTGACCGACCCGTCGAAGTTCACTGCAAGCAACCTCAGCTATCTGGTAGACGGCACGCTGACCCCGGCCGACATGTTAACGGCAGCCTCGTTCCTGGCGGCGGCCTCTGATAAATCAGGCACGCTGAACATCGACAAGGTTGTCGACATGAACGCAATCCTGAGCGTTTCCGGTACGCTGAAAGATGCTTCAGGCGGCGGCTCATATGTTGATTACACTACATTCAACTATGATCGTCAGACCGTTTACGGCACGGCGACCGTCGATGTCCTGGTCAAACAGGCAGACGGCACCTATAAGGCGACCACCGTGAATGTCTATGATACCGTCTTCGGTAGCACGAATTATACCTCGACCGATGGTGGGGTGGATGGCTTTGCGCAAGCGGCCGATGACGCACGTACGGTCATCGAATACGTGCACACCTATGCAATTCCGGCGACCGATTAACTATCGAGTTGTCATCAATCCCTAGAGATGGCCGGGGCCGCAAAGCCCCGGCCATCTCCATTTCATCGATGCAGAGTGGATGTGCGTTCGTCGTCTTAGAAAATCCCCGGCAGCAGCCGATAACGCACGCGCGCCGCGAACGCGCGATAGTCGGCATCCTGGCCCAGCACGTGTTCCTCGCGGAAGATGCGCGCCACCTGCATCGTCAGTGCCATCGCATAGAACAGGGCATTCATCAGCGACGGCATCGCCAGCAGGAAGCCGACATGCGTCAGCGTATAGCCCGCATAGATCGGATGGCGGACAAAGCGATAGGGCCCGGCTATCCGGACGCCACGATTGGCGGCAACGACGCCAAAGGCGCGCCCGAGCACCAGCTTCGCCATGATCTGCATCGTGATGCCGGCGACCATGATGCCCAGGCAGACCATCATCGGGATCAGCGGCAACACGCCGGCGACCGGCTTGACCAGCAAGGGAAACACGGTGCCCAATATTCCGAAGCACCAGTCGGTCGGCCGTTGCGACAGCGTGATCGACGGCGTACGCGCGACGATCAAGAGGAACGGCAGCGTTTCGGCGACCGCAAGCAACGCTGTGATGAGGTTGAAGCTGATGGAAAGGTCGGAGCCGAGCCGATAAATGAAATTCAGAAACATGGCCGAAACGAAGAGCCGTTCGCACACATCGAGCATGAGCGCTTTGCGCGTCAATCCATTCGGCGCGTCGGCGTCGGCAAGGCGCCACGCTCCGGCCCATTCGGCGAGCGCGCATGCCATCGCCGCGCCGAAGCCACGCCGGCGTAATGCAACCCGTTGCGCGTTCATTGGTAGAACGATCCCTTCGGTCGCCGTTGTGACGGCACCGCCGGCGTTACCCGGTAGTGAAAGCTGAAGACATTCATCGAAGCGGCCCGCGGCGGCGGCGCAGGGCGATCCTGTTCACTGCCGCAATGATCGCAATGCAGATGCCGGTGGCGATCAGACCGCTGGCGCCAAACATGTCGATCAAAATCCTGGATCGGTTCGCCATGACATCCCCGCCCCTGCCTTACGCCCCGATGCCGGCGTGCGCGGAAACGCTAGGGGCTCGGTCCTAATCAATTCCGCTGTTCAGAATAACTTCCTCATTAAGTCTGGAGCCACGTTTATAAATACGGCGATACCTCCAGTGAATTTGGATTGTGACCCGACGTTTCGGCCCAGCCCGCCCGCGCGGCAACGGCGCAGCCGGCGCTCCGACTGGGCCATATTGGCAGCCTGCTCCATCCGGGCTAAGGCAATTGCGCCTGTTTCCGCTCAGCCCACTCGCCACCGACAAGGTGCCTCACCGCCGCACCCCCGAAGCCCGGCCGCTGCCAGACCGCCACGCCACACGCCCCATGACCGACCCCTCCCCGTCGCTGTCGCCCCTGGCGGAACCCGATCCGTCGCGCGGATCGAGCCGGCCCTGGGTGCTGGCCGCCACCATGGCCACCATCCTGATCGCGGCGGTCGAAGGGACGATCATCGCCACCGTCATGCCGACCATCGTCGGCAAGCTCGGTGGCTTCGATTTCCTGAGCTGGGCCTTCACCGCCTATCTGCTGGCCCAGGCGGTGACCATCCCGATTTATGGCCGCCTCGCCGATCTGTTCGGACGCAAACGCGTGTTGCTGACCTCGATCGCGCTGTTCCTGGTCGGCTCGGTGCTGTGCGGCCTTGCCTGGGACATGCCCTCGTTGATCGCGTTCCGCGCCTTGCAAGGGATCGGTGCCGGAGGCTTGGTGCCGATCGCGCAAACCATCATCGGCGATTTGTTCACCGCGGCGGAGCGCGCCCGCATCCAGGGCTGGCTCTCCAGCATCTGGGCCTTCGGCGCCATCATCGGGCCGCTGATCGGCGCATTCCTTGTCTCCCACACCATCTGGCCGATGGTGTTCTGGGTCAACGTGCCGATCGGCGGCATCGCCGCCGTCCTGCTCATGGTGACGCTGCGCGAACAGATCCATCAGCGCCGCCACCGCATCGATTACCTCGGCTCGGTGCTGATGATGCTGGCGACCAGCATCTTGATGTTCGCGCTGGTCGACGCGGCCAAGCTGCGCCTCGACATTCTGGCAGCGCTCCTCGCCACCGCCGCGATCCTGCTGGCCTTGTTCTTTCTGCACGAAAAGCGCGCGCCGGAACCGATGCTGCCGCTCGCGCTGTGGCGCAATCCCATCATTGCCGGCGGCAATGTCACCTTCCTGGCGCTGGGCGCGGTGCTGATGGGCAGTACGGCCTTCCTGTCGCTTTACGTGCAGGGCGTGATGGGACGCAGCGCCATGATCGCCGGCTTTGCGCTGGCCGCGCCCTCGGTATGCTGGCCGATCGGCAGCATGCTGGGCGGACGGCTGATGCTGCATTCCTCCTATCGCGCCGCCGTGCTCGCGGGCGCGCTGCCGTTTATCGCCGGCAGCCTGATGATGATCGCGCTCGAACCGACCAGCAGCGCGCTGTGGGCGGCGACCGGCGCCGGCCTGATCGGCGTCGGCATGGGCTTCACCAACAACACCTTCCAGGTGGCGATCCAATCGAGCGTCGGCTGGGGCCAGCGCGGCGTCGCCACCTCGGTTACGGTGTTCTCGCGCATCATCGGTCAAGCACTGGGCGCGGCGGTATTCGGCGGCCTGCTCAATGCGAGCGTGCCTGCCGCTGTCGCCGGCGGCGATATCGTGGCGCGCGCCATCGACCCCAACCTGCGCCACAGCCTGCCGCCCGCGGTGCTCGAGCCGGTAATGCAGGCGCTCGCGCTGGGCCTGCATCATGTCTATTTGATCACCGGCCTGCTGGTCTTGCTGGTCGCATCCATGGCGATCCAATTACCGGCCGGATTGAGCCCGATCCGTGCCGCGCGCGCGCGCGGCTAGCGCAGCGGCGGCAACTGTCGGCACTCGGGTCGAGGGAACCGGTGTGCCGCTAGGTGCGCGCAGAGTTAAAGCATGGTTTCACGCATCACTACAATTTATACGCAGGCGCGGAAAACCACATTGCCGCCCGCGCCCTAGCCGATAAAGCCGGCGTTGCGCGGTAATTTCGCTTACGGCGCGCACCCGCCGAATAACAAAGTCTTCGTTTGTTGCGCATAGGATTATCAGTTGACCATGCGTCTTCAGGGAGTAGCCGGCGTGCGGGCGCAACAGCTGTCGTGGAGCGAGGCGAAAGGCTGGAACGCTCTCCGCAGCGGGTTTCCGGAGCATACCGATCTCGTCATTTATTTCGGCGCCCGCGCGGCGCTGGCTGGCGGTGCCCGTTATCACGAATTGCGCGCGCGCTTCCCCTCCGCGCATATCCTCGGCTGCTCGACCGGCGGGCAGATCAATACCGACGACGTCACCGACGAGGAGATCGCCGGCGTCGCCGTGAGTTTCACGCGCACGCGGATCAAGCTCGCCACCGCGGTGGCAAGCGACGCGACGCAGTCGCGAAACTGCGGACAAACTCTCGGCCGCGCACTCATGGGCGAGCAACTGGCCGGCATTTTCGTTCTCTCCGACGGGCTTCACGTCAACGGCAGCGCGCTGGTCGCCGGCATCGCCTCGGTGGTCGGTGAACAGGTGCCGATCACCGGCGGGCTTGCCGGCGATGGCGCCGCCTTCCGCGAAACGCTGGTCGGCGGCGACTGTCCGCCGATATGCTGCCAGGCGGCGGCGGTCGGCTTCTATGGCGACGCGGTGCGCATCGGCCATGGCTCGGCCGGCGGCTGGGACGAGTTCGGCCCGCGCCGGCAGATCACCCGCGCCGAAGGCAATGTGCTCTACGCGCTCGACGGCGAGCCGGCGCTCGATCTCTACAAGCGCTATCTGGGCGAGGAGGCCGAAGGGTTGCCCGGCACTGCGTTGTTATTTCCCCTGCGTATCCACGATCCGCAGCATCCGGAAAACGAATTGGTGCGCACCGTGCTCGCGGTCGACCATGAGCGCCGCTCGATGACCTTCGCCGGCGATGTGCCGGAGGGCTGGGTCGCCCAATTCATGCGCGGCAATTTCGACCGGCTGGCCGCCGGCGCCGCCGACGCGGCGCGCCAGGCCGCCACCGGTATTGCCGCCAATGGCGACGGCGTCGCCATCCTGGTGAGCTGCATTGGCCGCCGCCTGCTCATGGGCCAACACACGGTCGACGAGGTGGAAGCGGCCGGCGTCGAGCTCGGCCCACGCATGCACCGGCTTGGTTTCTACTCCTACGGCGAAATCTCGCCGCACGGGCCATCCGGCGCCTGTCAGTTGCACAACCAGACCATGACCGTCACCGCCATCAGTGAGGCAAGCGGATAAACGCAGTGCACCGGCTGTTCACCAGGCAGCTTGCGAAAGCGACCAAGCCGTCGGGCGAGATCGACATCGATCGGCTCGGCGAATTGGTCACTGCCGCCTATGAGCAGGCCGACAGCGACCGCCGACGTACCGACCGCTCGATCACTCTCATGGTCGATGAGCTCGATCAGCTCAATCGCCGGCTCGAGACACTGGTCGCCGAGCGCACCGCGGCGCTGCGCGACCGCGAAGCGCGGCTTGCCGAGCAGAACATGATGATCGACGCCGCACTCAACAACATGTCGCAGGGCCTGTTGATGTTCGACGCCGAGGGCCGGCTGATGATCTATAACCGGCGTTATCTCGAGCTCTATGGCCTGTCCGCCGAACGATTGAAGCCCGGCATGCCACTGCAGAGCATGCTCGAATACCGCGCCGAGACCCACAGCTTCAACGGCGATGCCGCCCGATATGCCGAGAAGCTGCGCGCGATGATCGCCAGCGGCCAGACCTACAGCCGGATGATGGACCTGCCGGACGGGCGCACCATCTCTATCATCAGCCGGCCGATCGCCAGCGGCGGCTGGGTGGTGACGCATGAGGACATCACCGAGCGCCGGCGCGCCGAAAAGCAGATCGCGCACATGGCGCACCACGACGCCCTCACCGACCTGCCCAACCGGCTGCTGCTGCGCGCCCGGCTGGCCGAGGCGCTCACCAACAAGGCCGAGGGCGAGCGGCTCGCGGTGTTCTATCTCGACCTCGATCATTTCAAGGGCGTCAACGACACGCTCGGCCACCAGTTCGGCGATGAGTTGCTCAAATGCGTGGCCGAACGGCTGCGCGCCTGCGTGCACGAAACGAGCACCGTGGCGCGCGTCGGCGGCGACGAATTCGCCATCATCGTGCCGGAACTCACGGATATCAATGACGCGGCCACGCTCGCCACCACGATCTGCGAGCGTATCCGCGTGCCCTACGACCTGTTCGGCCATTTGATCATCACCGACGCCAGCATCGGCATCGCCATCGCGCCCGACGACGGCAACGCGCCCGACGAATTGCTGCAGAACGCCGACATGGCGCTCTACCGCGCCAAGGACGATGGCCGCGGCATGTTCCGCTTCTTCGAACCGCAGATGGACGCCTGCATCAAGGCGCGGCGCTCGCTCGAGCGCGAGCTGCGCGCAGCGCTCAGCCAAGGCCAGTTCACCCTGCACTACCAGCCGATCCTCAACCTCGACGACGACCGCATGCCCTGCTGCGAGGCGCTGATCCGCTGGAACCACCCGAGCCGCGGCCTGGTGCGCCCCGGTGAATTCATCCCCGTGGCAGAAGAGATCGGGCTGATCGTACCGATCGGCGAATGGGTGCTGCGTCAGGCCTGTGCCGATGCCGCCGGCTTGCCGGGCGACATCAAGGTGGCGGTCAACTTGTCGCCGATTCAGGTGGCGAACCCGCATCTGGTGCCCACGGTGATCAGCGCGCTCGCCGCCGCCGGCCTGCCGGCGAACCGGCTGGAGCTGGAGATCACCGAATCGGTGTTGATGCAGAACACGCAAAGCACGCTGGCCACGCTGCATCGGCTGCGCGGGCTGGGCGTGAAGATATCCATGGATGATTTCGGTACCGGTTTCTCCTCGCTCAGCTATCTGCGGCGCTTTCCCTTCGACAAGCTCAAGATCGACCGCTGCTTCATCGAGGACCTGGCCAACGACAAGGACGCCTTCGCCATCGTGCACGCGGTCACCGCCATGGCGCGCAGCCTCGGCATGATCACCACCGCCGAAGGCGTCGAGACCGCCGCCCAGCTCGAACAGGTGCGCGAGCTTGGCTGCACCGAGGTGCAGGGCTATTTCATCAGCAAGCCGCAGCCGCTTGCCGCGCTCAAGAACCTGCTCGCGGCGGCATTGCCGAAGCAGGCGCGTTACGCCTGAGCCTCAGATCAATTCCGGCGTCACCGGAAAGAAGCGGGCGTGCTCGACCAGCGCGTAACGATCGGTCATGCCGGCAATATAGTCGGTGATGCGGCGCAGCCGCGCCGGCTCCGTGGCGTGATCGAGCCCCTCGCGCCATTCCGGCGGCAGGTCCTTCGGCGAGGCGGCGTAGTGGTTGAACAGGTCATGCACGACACCTTCCGCCTCCCCCATGATCCGCACCACCCGCTCGGCGCGATACATTTGCGCGAACAGGAAGCGGTGCACCGTCTCCTCATTGCGTTCGGTGGCGGTTGAGAAGGCGATCATCGGGGTGGCCAGGGCGCGGACCTCGGCCGCCGATTTCGGCTTGGCCCGCGCGAAGCGCTCGTTGCTGGTGCGCACCACGTCTTCGATCAGGGAGCTGATCAGGCGGCGCACCACCTCATGCGCGCGGCGGGCGGGGTCGAGTCCGGAATGTTGGGCGTCGACCTCGCCCAGGATATTGGCATCGCCGAAATCGAGGTGGCGGCCGAGATCGTCGAAGCTGAACAGTTTGGCGCGCAACCCGTCATCGATGTCGTGGGCGTCATAGGCGATGCCGTCGGCGAGCGCGGCCACCTGCGCCTCGGCGCTGGCAAAGGAATTGAGATCGAGGTCCTGGATCTTGGAATAGGCGAGGATCGGCCCGGGCACGCCAGTTGCGGCATAGCGGCCGGCTGGCGCGCCGGCGCGGTCGATGAGCGGACCGTTATGCTTGACCAGGCCTTCCAGCGTCTCCCAGGTGAGGTTGAGCCCGTCGAACGAGGCATAACGGTGCTCCAGCGCGGTGACCACACGTAGAGTCTGCGCATTGTGGTCGAAGCCGCCGAAACCGCGCATGCAGGCGTCGAGCGCGCGCTCGCCGACATGACCGAAGGGCGGGTGTCCGAGATCGTGGGCGAGCGCCACCGCCTCCGCCAAGTCCTCGTCGAGGCCGAGCGCGCGCGCCAGCGAGCGGGCGATCTGCACAACTTCGAGCGTGTGGGTGAGCCGGGTGCGGTAATGGTCGCCCTCGTGGTAGACAAAGACCTGCGTTTTGTAGGCAAGCCGACGAAAAGCAGTGGAATGGATGATCCTGTCGCAATCGCGACGGAAATCGTTGCGCGAGGGGCTTACCGGCTCAGGAACGCGGCGGCCGCGGCTTTGCCGCGGATCGGCCGCATAGGGCGTGCGTGCGACGGAAGTTTCGATCGCCATTGCTCGGCTGCCCGCTTGGCATTGAACTTGCTGCCCGACGCACTTACCTTGTTCTCAATGGTTCTGCCAATAGGATGGCTCCTGAAATGAGCGAAGCAAGCATCACGGTCAGCGAACGGGCGGCGCGGCGGATTGGCGAAATCCTGCAAGCCGAGCCGGCAGGCACCATGCTGCGCGTGTCGGTCGAAGGCGGCGGCTGCTCCGGCTTCCAATACAAATTCGGCATGGAACGCGCGCCGGGCGAGGACGACCTGGTGATCGCGCGCGATGGCGCCACCGTGCTGATCGACCCGGTGTCGCAGCAATACATGGCCGGGTCGGAGATCGACTTCGTCGAGGACCTGATCGGTGCCGCCTTCAAGGTGAAGAATCCGCAGGCGACCGCCTCCTGCGGCTGCGGCACGAGCTTCGCGCTGTAAGATTATTCCCGCCACGATTTCTGCTGTCGTCCCGGCCAAGCGAGCGCAGCGCGCGCGAGCCGGGACCCAGCAACCACCATGTTCGAGATGTGGACACGCTGGGGTTACTGGGTCCCCGCTTTCGCGGGGACGACCGCGTTTAATTACTCCGCCGCTTCCGCCATCGGCGCTTCCGGCACTTCCTCGAGCTGCGGATCGATGCGGCGCTTGATCATGCGGTCGAAGCGGTCGAGATAGAGATAGATCACCGGCGTGATGTAAAGCGTGAGCAACTGCGACAGGCAGAGGCCGCCGACCACGGCGACGCCGAGCGGCTGGCGCAGTTCGGCGCCGGCACCGGTGCCGAGCGCGATCGGCAACGAGCCGAAGATCGCCGCGAAAGTCGTCATCATGATCGGACGGAAACGCAGCAGCGCCGCCTCGCGGATGGCGGCCTCGGCCGAGAGGCCGACACGGCGCCGCTCGATGGCGAAGTCGATCATCATGATGGCGTTCTTCTTGACGATGCCGACCAGCATGACGATGCCGATCATGGCGATGACCGATAGGTCCATCTTGAACAGCATCAACGTCAGAATGGCGCCGATGCCGGCCGACGGCAGGCCGGAGATGATGGTGATCGGGTGGATGAAGCTTTCGTACAAGATGCCAAGCACGACGTAAGCGGCGAAGATGGCGGCCAGGATCAGGATGCCCTGCCCGCGCAGCAAATCCTGGAACACCTGCGCGGTGCCCTGGAAGCCGGTGGTGATGGAGGCCGGCAGCCGCTCCTCGCGTTCGAGGTTCTGGATGGCATCGACCGCCTGGCCGAGCGAATGGCCGGGCGCCAGATTGAACGAGATGGTCACCGAGGGCTGCTGGCCCTGGTGATTGACCTGTAGCGGGCCGACCGAGTGCACGAAACGGGTGACCGCCGAGATCGGCACCACGACGCCGTTCGCGGTCTTCACATAGAGCTTGTTGAGGTCGTTCGGGCTCTGCTGGTATTCCGGCTTGCTCTCCAGGATCACCTGGTAATCGTTGGCCGGCGTGTAGATGGTGGCGACCTGACGCGAGCCGAAGGCGTCATAGAGCGTCTGGCGCACCTGATCGACGGTGAGGCCGTAGACCGCCGCCTTCTCGCGATCGACCTCGACGGTGACCTGCGGATTCTTGACGTAGAGATCGGTGGTGACGTCGCGCAGCGACGCCAGCTTGGCCATCTTGTCGCGCAGCTCCGGCGCCACGCGATAGAGCGCGTCGGTGTCGTTGGATTGCAGCGTATATTGGTATTCGCTCTTATTCAGCCGCCCGCCCAGTCGGATGTTCTGGATCGGCTGGAAGAACATGGCGATACCGGGAACCACATTAGCTTCGCGGCGCAAACGGCCGAGCACGACCGAGAGCTTGTCGCGCTCGTCCTGCGGCTTGAGCGCCACCAGCATGCGCCCGCTGTTGCCGAGCGAATTGGGCCCGCCGGCGCCGACCGTCGAGTTGACGTAGTCGACTGCCTTGTCCATGCGAACGATATCGGCAACGCGCTGCTGCAACGCCTTCATCGCCGGAAAAGCGATGTCGGTGTTGCCTTCGGTGATGCCGATGACATAGCCCGTGTCCTCGGTCGGGAAGAAGCCTTTCGGCACCACGATATAGAGCCAGATGGTGCCGCCGATGGTGGCAAAAACCACTATCAGCATGATCGATTTGTAGGCGAGCACGCGGTTGAGCGACCATTGATAGGCGCGTGCCATGCCTTCGAACATGCGCTCGAACGCCGTCAGCACGAAGTTCTGTTTTTCCTCGCCGTGGTGGCCCTTGAGCACGCGCGCGCACAGCATCGGCGTCAGCGTCAGCGACACGAAGCCCGAGATGATAATCGCCACCGCGATGGTGACCGCGAATTCGCGGAAGATGCGGCCGACCATGCCGCCCATCAGCAGCACCGGGATGAACACCGCGATCAACGAGAAGGTGATCGATATGATGGTGAAGCCGATCTCGCGCGACCCCTTCAGCGCCGCCTCGAACGGGCGCATGCCGCCCTCGATGTGGCGGACGATGTTCTCCAGCATGACGATGGCGTCGTCGACCACAAAGCCCACCGACAGGGTCAGCGCCAACAACGTCATGTTGTTGATGGAGAAGCCGAAGGCGTACATGGCGGCGCAGGTGCCGATCAGGGAGACCGGGACGGCCAGAGCGGGGATGATGGTGGCGGAGACTTTGCGCAAGAACAGGAAGATCACCAAGATCACCAGGGTGATGGCGATGGCCAGGGTTTCCTGCACGTTGCCGACGGCGGCGCGGATCGAGATCGAGCGGTCGAACAGCGGCGCCATCTGGATCGCCGGCGGTATCTGGGCCCGCATCGCCGGCAGCGCGCTGCGCACCTCGTCCACCACTTCGACGGTATTGGCGTCGGGCTGGCGCTGGATCGCCAGCACGATGGCGCGCGCGTCATTGTACCAGGTGGCGATCTTGTCGTTCTCGACGCTGTCGATAACGTTGGCGACCTGATCGAGCTTGACCGGCGCGCCGTTGCGATAGGCCACCACCACGTCGCGGTAATCGGAGGCCTTGCGCATGGCGCCGGTGGCGAGCAGCGTCACCGCCTGCTTGTCGCCCTGCAGCGTGCCCACCGGCGCGTTGGAATTGGTGGCGGAGACGACGCGGCGGATGTCCTCGAGCGAGATGTTGCGGGCGGCGGCGGCCACCGGATCGACCTGCACCCGCACGGCGAATTTCTGCGCGCCATAGACCAGCACCTGGGCGATGCCGGGCATCTGCGAGATCTGCGGCGCCAGCACCGTCTCGGCATAGTCGTCGACCGCCGACAGCGGCATGGTGTCGGAACGCATCGACACATAGAGCACCGGGAAGTCGCCGGGATTGACCTTGCGGAAATACGGCGGCGTGGTCATTTCGGACGGCAACCGGCGCTGCGCGGTGGCGAGCGCCGTCTGCACGTCGAGCGAGGCGCCGTCGATATTGCGGCCGAGGTCAAACTGGATGGTGATCTGCGAGATGCCGAGCGCCGACGAGGAGGTCATCGACGAGATGCCGGAAATGGTGGAGAGCTGGCGCTCGATCGGCGAGGCGACCGAGGCGGCCATGGTCTCCGGCGACGCCCCCGGCAGCACCGCGGTGATCTGGATGGTCGGGAAGTCGACCGCCGGCAGCGCCGCCACCGGCAACAGCTTGTAGGCAAAGGCGCCGAACACGATCAGCGACGCCGTCAGCAGTGTGGTGAGGACCGGCCGGCGGATACAGGTTTCCGACAGGGTCATGGGGTCAACTCGCGGCGGCCGGCGCGGGTTTGGGCGCGCGTGGGTTCACGCGCGTGCCGTTCGACAGCAGCAATTGGCCCTCGGTGACCACGGTCTCGCCGCCCTTGAGGCCGGCGGAGATCACCGAGTCATAGCCGGACTGGCGCGCCACCGTGACCTTTTGCACCTTGGCGACCTTGTTGGCGACGATGAAGACGAAAGTGCCGGTCTGACTGACCTGCACCGCGGTGGAGGGCACCACCACCGCTTCCTCGCTGCGCAGCGTCATCTCGGCGGTGACCAATGTGCCGGGCCATAGCAATTCGTCGGTATTCGGCATGGTCGCGCGCAGCGTGGCCATGCCGGTCGCCGCATCGATCGTATTTTCGATCATGCTCACCTCGCCGTCGGCATGCTTGCTGGTTCCCGGCACGATCGCGGTGACGCGGGCGCTGTTGGCGGCGAGCGCCTGGCGGATTTTCGGCAAGTCGTTCTGCGGCACGGTGAAGCTGACATAGACCGGCGACATCTGGTTGATGGTGGCCATCGGCGAGGTGTCGGCCTGGCGCACGAAATTGCCGACCTTCACATTGGCCATGCTGATGCGGCCGGCGATCGGCGCGCGGATCGTGCAAAAGCCTAGCTGCACCTTCAGATTTTCGAGCTGCGCCCGGTTCGATTCCGCCGTCGCGCGCGACACGTTGACCAGCGTCTCCGCGTTATGCAGCGTAACGATCGGGGTCGCGTTCTTGGCGACGAGGTCGGTGTAGCGCGCGACGTCGCGCTGCGCCTGTTCGAGCGTCGCCTGCGCCCCGTCGATCACCGCTTGCACGCGGTTCATATCCGCCTGGACCTGGCGGCAGTCGAGGGTGAACAGCTTTTCGCCCTTCTCGACATGGGCGCCGTCGCGGAAATGTACCCCGACGATGGTGGTGTCGACCCGCGTCTTCAGGGCGACGCTGGCGATCGGGGTGACGGTGCCGATGGCGTCGATGCGCACCGGCACCGACTTGCGCACCGCTTTGGCGACCTCCACCGGAACGACGCGGTTGGCCGCCGAACGCGGCGAGCGCGCAGCCGCATTGTCGCTTGTCCAGGACGTGCGTAGGAGCACGGCAATGCCGATCAGGGCAAGCACAGCCACCCCAAAGACCAACGTTCGCTTGCGCATCTTTCGAGACTTCGGCCCGGGCTTTTTGGGCCCTGCCCGGGCGCTCCCTGATTCGGCGGAAAAACTTCGGTTTCGTTACCAGCTGGGGCCGCTTCACGCGGTTCCATAGCATATAAACGGCCCTACGTGCATATCCCTGCGCTCACTGGTAAACCCCGGCAAGGCAGCCTTCGTTCGCACTGCAGCGAGAAAATCGGCCATGCGTATCGCCACCTGGAACGTGAACTCCATCCGCCAGCGCATGGACAGCCTGCAGGCCTGGCTGGCCGAGCGCGCTCCCGACATCGTCTGCCTGCAGGAGATCAAATGCACCGACGAGGCCTTCCCGCGCGAGCCGTTGGAAGCACTCGGCTACAACGTGGCGGTGCATGGGCAGAAGACCTTCAACGGGGTGGCGCTGCTATCCAAGCTGCCCTTCGATGAGGTCAAGAGCGGTCTCGATGGCGAGGACGGCGACGTGCAGGCGCGTTTCCTGGAGGCGCTGGTTTCAACCCGGACCGGCGTGGTGCGGGTGGCGAGCCTCTATCTGCCCAACGGCAATCCGGCGCCAGGTGATAAATATTCTTATAAACTCAAATGGATGGACAGGCTTATTAAATTCTCGCTTGATCGGATGAAGTACGAAGAGCCGCTCGTCCTCGCCGGCGACTTTAATGTGATCCCGACGGCACGGGACGCCAAGCGGCCAGAGGCCTGGGTGAAGGACGCGCTGTTCCTGCCCGCCACGCGCGAGAAGTTCCGCGCCCTGCTCAATCTCGGCCTCACCGACGCCATCCGCGCGGTGAGCGACGACGTCGGGCTCTATAGCTTCTGGGACTACCAGGCCGGCGCCTTCGCCAAGGACGACGGCATCCGCATCGACCACCTGCTGCTGTCGCCGCAAGCCGCCGACACGCTGGCCGACGCCGGCATCGACCGGAAGGTGCGCGGTTGGGACAAGCCCTCCGACCATGTGCCGGTGTGGATCGACCTGCAGATCGAGGGGCGGTGACGAGACGACGCTGTAGCTGTAGCCCGGATCGAGCGAGCGTCAGCGAGCGAAATCCGGGAGCGGCCTCGCCCTATAATCACGACGGTGGATGCGTTCGCGGCCGGCCCGGATGCCGCTGCGCTCTATCCGGGCTACCAGTTGCGCTCGTGCTGCGCCGCATCTGGGACAAAAGCCCGGATTATTCCCGCCGCGTCTCCATCCAGTGCTTGAGATAGACGCCGGCGAGCGCACGTTCATCTTCGTTGGACTGGCGCAGAGCGCTGGCATAGAGCCGGTTGATCCAGGCTTGGTTCTCGACCGAGGAATCCTTGGCGCTGTCCTTGGCGAGCGTGAGCCACATCAGGCCGCGCGCGGCCTGGCGCGGCACGTGATCGCCGGCGAACAGCATGGCGCCGAGCATGGCCTGCGCCCGGCATTGGCCCTTCTGCGCCGCCAGCATGAACCAGCGCGCCGCCGTGCGCGGATCATGCGGGGCGCCGGTGCCATCGAGATAGAGCCGCGCCAGATAATATTGCGCATCGGGATCGCGGAAATAGGAGGCGGCATAGTTGAACATTTCGCGCGCCCGCTCGGCATCGCGCTTGATCGGCGTCTTCGGGATACCGTCGAGATAGTACTGGCCGAGCGCGACGAAGGCATTGGCGACGAAGCGCGCCTGCGGCGTGTTCGGATTGTCGTCGGCATGGCTGTCGGCAATGTGGCTGAAATATTCGAAGGCCTTGTAGTCGTCCTGGGCGACGCCGTCGCCTTCCGCATACATGCGGCCGAGCTTCCACTGCGCCAGGAAGTGCCCCTTCTCGGCGGCATATTCGAGCGCGTGCACCGCCTTGACCTTGTTGCCGGCGCGCAGCCAATGAGCACCGGAACGGAACGCCTCCATGGGCGTCAGCGGCACGGCGGCAACCGCGGCCGCGCCGTCCGACTTACTGCCGTCGAAGGCGAACGCCGGCCCGGCCATCAGGCCGGCACCGATCACCGCCACGCTCAGCAACGCCTCAACTATCCGCATAACACGCCTTCTCACCCGCCGCGCCCGGATGGGTGACCGCGCCATCGACCGCGGGGCCAACCTGCTGGGCGTATTTCCACAGATAACCGGAGCCGTATTCCTCCTCGCGCGCCTTCCATTCGGCCTTGCGCTTGGCGAGTTCGGCATCCGAAAGCTTCACGTTCATGGTGCCGACATCGGCATCGATCTCGACAATGTCGCCGTCGCGCAACAGCGCGATCGGTCCGCCCACCGCCGCCTCCGGCCCGACATGGCCGATGCAGAAGCCGCGGGTGGCGCCGGAGAAGCGGCCGTCGGTAATCAGCGCGACCTTGCCACCGGTGCCCTGGCCGTACAGCACGGCCGTGGTGGCGAGCATCTCACGCATGCCGGGGCCGCCCTTGGGGCCCTCGTAACGAATTACCAGCACGTCGCCTTCCTTGTAGCGGCGGTTCTTCACCGCTTCGTAGCAGGCCTCCTCGCCGTCGAAGCAGCGCACCGGTCCGGTGAACTTCAGCGAGGGCAAGCCGACCACCTTCACGATGGCACCGTCGGGCGCGAGATTGCCTTTCAGGCCCACGACACCGCCGGTCGGCAGGAGCGGATTGTCGGCCTGACGCACCACGTCCTGGTCCGGGTTCCATTTCACCGATTTGAGGTTCTCGGCGATGGTGCGGCCGGTGACGGTCAAGCAGTCGCCGTGCAGGTAACCGTGGTCGAGCAGCGTCTTCATCAGCAATGGAACGCCGCCAGCTTCGAACATGTCCTTGGCGACATAACGGCCGCCCGGTTTCAAATCTGCGATATATGGTGTCTTTTTGAAGATTTCGGCGACGTCGAACAGATCGAACTCGATACCGCATTCATTGGCGATGGCCGGAAGATGCAGCGCCGCATTGGTGGAACCGCCGGTGGCGGAGACCACGGCCGCGGCATTCTCCAGCGCCTTGCGGGTGACGATGTCGCGCGGGCGGATATTCTTGACGATCAGATCCATGATCATCTCGCCCGCCAGCGTGCAGAACTTGTCGCGGATCTCGTAGGGCGCCGGCGCGCCGGCCGAATAGGGCAGCGCCAGGCCAATCGCCTCGGAAACGGTCGCCATGGTGTTGGCGGTGAACTGGGCGCCGCAGGCGCCGGCCGAGGGACAGGCATTCTGTTCCAGCGTGTCGAGGTCCTCGTCGGAGAACGCGCCGATGGAATGCTTGCCGACCGCCTCGTAGACGTCCTGGACGGTGACTTCCTTGCCCTTGAAGGTGCCGGGCAGGATCGAGCCGCCATAGATGTAGATCGAGGGCACGTTGAGCCGGCACATCGCCATCATCATGCCGGGCTGCGACTTGTCGCAGCCGGCGACGCCGATGAGGGCGTCATAGGCGTGGCCGCGCACGGTGAGTTCGACAAAATCGGCGATCACTTCGCGCGAGGGCAGCGAGGCCTTCATGCCGGCATGGCCCATGGCGATGCCGTCGGTAACGGTGATGGTGCAGAATTCGCGCGGGGTGCCGCCGACCGAGGCGACGCCCTTCTTGACCGCCTGCGCCTGACGCATCAGCGCGATATTGCAGGGGGCGGCCTCGTTCCAGCAGGTGGCAACGCCGACGAAGGGCTGATGGATCTGTGCGGTGGTCAGACCCATGGCGTAATAGAACGAGCGATGCGGCGCGCGGTCGGCACCTTCGGTGGCGTGCCGGCTCGGCAGCTTCGATTTCAAATTCGACTTGGCGTCCATTACCTTAGGTCGTCCACTCGCCCGTATGAACTGCGCCCGGCTGCCGCTGCCGGCGTTCTGCCGAGGACCCGGAAAACCGGAAGCCGCGCAATGGCTTGTGCCCCAGTTCGGCGGTACTCGGTGTCCGCAAAGCCTATGGCCAAATCGCGGCGCCGCGCCGCATAATGAATTGGAATGATTTAATTGCTGCTGCACTGTTGCAGTCAGGTCACAGGTTTGCCGCAGTGCAACACCGACATTATTGCCGTCACGGGCGCGGCCCGGTCATCGCCTTAGCCAAGACTTCGCGCCAAAACCGCGTATTGCCAGCCACGCCATGAGCCGATTGCCGCCCCGCCTCCGCCGTTCTTTCTTCGATCGCTCGGTGCATGCGGTCGCACCCGAACTGATCGGGGCGACGTTGTTGGTTAACGGCGTCGGCGGTGTGATCGTCGAGGTCGAGGCCTATCACCACACCGATCCGGCGGCGCATTCCTTCACCGGCCGCACCGAGCGCAACGCGGTGATGTTCGGCCCGCCCGGATTTGCCTATGTCTACCGCTCCTACGGCATCCACTGGTGCCTCAACGTCGTGTGCGAACACGAGGGCAGCGCCAGCGCGGTGCTGTTGCGCGCGCTGCAACCGGTGCAGGGGTTGCCGTTGATGCGCCGGCGGCGCGGATTGCAGGAGCCGCGGGCGCTGTGCTCGGGACCGGGCAAGCTCTGTCAGGCGCTGGGCGTGACCATCAAGCACAACGGGCTGGCACTCGACCGGCCGCCCTTCGAGCTGCGCGCGCGGGTCGGCGACCCGGACATCGCCGTCGGCCCCCGCATCGGCATCAGCAAGGCGGTGGACGCGCCCTGGCGCTATGGGCTCAAGGGCTCGCCGTTCCTGAGCAAGCCGTTCCGGCCGGCGCGGTGAGCGAATATGCAGAAGAGCACTTAGCGTTGGTGCGGCTCGTGAGGTTCGTGCGCCGTGTGCGGCCTGCTCCAATTCAAGGACACCCAGAACATCCAGGCGAACAGTGGGATCGCGATGATCGAGCACCACCAGGCGAAGTGGAAATAATCGGTGCGCCAATCGACCAAGTGGGCGAGCTGATCGATCTCCTGCGTATAGTCGAGCGCGTGGGGCCCGCGGCACTGCACATAGCCGAAGAACGGATAGGAAATTTCCGAGACGAACAGACAGGCGACCGCGGCGCCGAGCGACAGGAAGATGACCACGATCGCCAGCCAGCGCGCCAGACCGCGCTTGTTGAAAACGCCGCCCTTCTCGGCGGCGAAGGTGGTGGCGGCGACGATGATGCCGTCGAAGGCGAGCAGCGCCAGGCCCTTGTTGTCGAGAACGGTCAGGATTTCATAGAGGGTCTGCACCGTCTCCTTGGCGTCAGCCGGCGTAACCTGCGTCCCGGACGCTTGCAAAAGCGTGATCTTTTGCAGCAAATCGCAGACCATGTTGCTCTCCTGCCCTGGCCGATGAATAATAATCGATCGCGCCGGGGTGTCGAGCGATGCGGGCTTCGACGAGGAAAGCGGAGGCCGGCAAGCGTAATCGATAAGGCGAGATAGCTGCAAGCAACAAACAAAACATATCCTGGGGGAGAACGACCATGGACGTCACCGTCGATCGCAAACGACTCTACGTGCCGGCTGCCGCCGGCTTCTACGAAACCTTCGCACCGCTCAGCCAAACGCTGATGCGCGTTTCGCTGGGCGCGATTCTGATCCCGCACGGCTTCGGCAAGGTATTCGGTACCGACGCCATCCACGCCGCCAACAATTTCGTACATTTCGGCTGGTCTCATCCGCTGGCCTGGGCCTATTTCATCGGGGCTCTCGAATTCTTCGGCGGTATCGCGCTGGTGCTGGGGCTGTTCACGCGCGCGATTGCGCTCGCCTTCGCCATCGAGATGGCGGTGATCTCGTTTGCGGTGCTGTGGCCGAACTGGGGCTGGAGTCACCGCGGCATGGAATATGCGCTGTTCATGGGGCTCATCGCGGTGGCGATATTCCTCGGTGGCAGCGGGCCCTATGCGCTGGACAATAAGATGAGCAAGGAGTTTTGACGCCTTCCTCGTCTGCGCACGAAAGCGGCCGGCGCGGGCTCAGGCTTGGATGCGGAAACCCGCATCGAAGCCGAGTTCGCGCTTGGCCTTCTCGCTCGACAGGCCGGGATCGTCTTCCGCGATATTATAGATGCCGGGCTTGCCCTTGGTGAGCGCGCGCAACGCCGCCTGCGCTGCCGCATCGACATGCACGGCGGGCGGATGCGGGCGCGCCTCCGACCAGGTGCCGGGCCCGTAGAAGAAGCCGTAGCGCAGCACGATGCCTTGCGGCAGCGCCAGCACCGCCCGTTCGAGCGCGGCGACGCCGTCGACGGTCTGCGCCATGGCGCCCTCGGCCGGCGCAAGCGGATCGCTTTCGACGCGCGCGCCGGGGCCGGGCGCGTAAATGAAGGCGATGCTCTGCGCGATCATGCGCGCGACATTGGCGGCCTTGGCCGCGGCGACCAGATTGCGCGTGCCCTCGATGCGCAGCCGCGCATTGCGCGCCAGCCCCTCCGCATACTGCGGCGTACCCGGCGCGAAGGCGAGATCGGTGAGCTGGTGGATGATCGTCTGCGGCGCCGCGGCCGCAACGGCGCGCGCCAGCGCCGGCGCGTCGAACACGTCGACCACCACCGGCTCGGCGCCGAGCCGGGCGAGCGCAGCGGCCTTGTCGGCGCCGCGCGTCGTGCCGGTGACCTGGTGGCCGGCGGCAACCAAGAGCGGCGTCAACCGCCGCCCGATCGCCCCGCCCGCTCCGGCGAAAAAGATGCGCATGGCGCTCTCCGCTAGTAGGAAACGATGAACTCGCAGCCAGCGGCGGTGGCGAATTGGCGGGTGACGCGGCCGGTTGCCAGCGCGAATTCGAACACCGCCGCGGCATCGTGGCAGCATAGATAGGCGTGGGTGCCGTCGGCGGCAAAGCCGAAGCCCATCGGCGCCTTCGCCGTCGGGAACCCGGCGATCTGGTCGAATTTGAAGGCGTCGTAAATGGCGGCGTAGTTGTCCACATGCGACGACACGCAGACGTAACGTCCATCCGGCGAAACCCGCACGCGCCGAAGCTGGTTTGCGGTGCCTGGCGCGCCGTCGATCGGCAAGGTGTGATGCAATGCGAGGGTGCGCGTATCGAACACGTGCACCACGCCTTTGCGGTGGGCGCAGACAAACAGCGCCCAGCCGTCGGGCGAGACCGCGATGCCCTCGGCGCCGTGCGGAATGGTTATGGTGCCGATGGGCTTACGCGTCGCAGTGTCGAGCACCGCCACCGCTTCCCGGGTCTTGAACGAGGCGAACAACTTAGCCGTAGCGTGGCTGATGGCGATCCAGTGCGGCGCGCCGCCGAGCGGCACGCGCTCGACCGCGCCGCTCGCCGGATCGATCGCCAGCACCGCCTCGCCGAGTTCGGCCGTGCACCAGAGCGTGCCGGCGGCGTCCATCATCACCGAGTGCGGCGCCAGCGCGGCGCCGACATCGATGGTACGGTTAAGCGATTGCGTGGCGAGGTCGATGACGGCGATGCGGCGGTCGGGGTTCTTGTTGTTGCCGAAGGTGCCGCCGCCATAGATCGAGCCGTACACGGTGGCGCCGTCGCCCGCGCGGATCAGCTCATGGGTCGAACCCGGCATGGCGATTTCGCCGGTGAGCGAAAGCGTGGCGGCGTCGAAGAACTGCACCTTGTCCGCGCTCTTGGCGGTGAGAACGAGGTTCGGCCCGCCCGGGCGGTTATTGGGGTCGGTCATTGTATTTCGGCACTCCGGCGGACGCGCACCGTCCTGCTTCCGCCCGAAGCGCAGCACAAGGTCCGCGGGTCGCGACCGCGGTCAGGCATCCGCCAGCGGATCGGGCCCATACTGGTTCGGCCCCTGCTGCCCGGGGCGGATATAGACGAAGAACACCTGTGCCAGGCCGATCAAGAGGCTGATGCCGCCGAGGATTTCCGTGAGCAGCCACGCGAGATCCAAGAACCGGACGACCATCAATCCGATGGAAAAGACGACAACCGCCGCGACCAGGGGGACGAGATAAAGCAGGCTGTACCAGCCCGGATAGTCGAGATCGTGGAATCGTTTGAAGGCGATGCAGATGCTGCCCCAGAGCAATACCAGGGCCAGAAGTTGGCCGATAATCGGAATCCAAGTCAGCAAGATATTGCACGCCACAATGACCAGTACGCCGTGCAGCCAAAATTGGCGTCGGGAGATGCGCCCCGACGGCGATGTAAACAGTTTGATCCAGTAGTCGCGCCCGGTCGGGAACGCCGCGGCCGCGGCGGTGGGCGTGGCATAGGCGGCTCCGCCGCCCGCGGTTGCCATGGCATAGGCGCCGGGACCGGTCGGCCCACCCCCCCGCGACGGCTGCGCGGCCTGACGTTGTGGCGGCGCCGCACGCGGCGGCGACATTTGGTCGACACGATGAATGTCGACCGGCTGGCCCTCCCACATCTGGAATTCGACCGTCTGGCCGACCTTCACGGGGCCATTGCGGACTTCGCTGGTCCAGTAGCTGTAATGCTTGCCGTCATCGGCCAAGACTTGGCCATAAGTTCCGTCGGGCACGATGCCCGAAATTACGCCCCGCATACCGACCCCCCGACTTTTATCGGCCAATACTGCGCCGACCCTTGGCGCTGTCAAGGTCAGTCTGTGTCCTTAAGCCGCTCCAGCGCCTCGGCGATCTTGGTTTTGCGGCCAACCGCCTCCTCGCGCTTTTCCTTCTCTTCCTCCACCACTTCCTCCGGCGCATTGGCGACGAATTTCTCGTTGGCGAGCTTGGAATCGGCGCGCTTGATATCGGCCTCGGCCTTGGCCAGTTCCTTGCCGAGGCGCGCGCGCTCGGCGGCAAGATCAATGACGCCCTTGAGCGGCAGCGCGGCCACCTCGCCGCGCACCAGGAGCTGCACCGAGCCTCGCGGCGCGGCGGCTGCGAAAGAAATCTCCGAGACGCGGGCAAGCCGCTTGATGAACTCGGCCCAGCGCTCGGCGCGCGCCTTGCTCTCCGGCGAGGCACCGGCAAGCACCAGCGGCATCTGCGCCGTGACGTTCATCTCGGCACGCACCGAGCGGATGGCGGTGACCAGATCGATCACCCAGCCAATCTCGGCTTCGGCCTTGTCGTCGGTGAGCCCTTCGAGTGTCGACCACGCCGACAGCGCGAGCATTTGCGCGCGCTTCGGCCCCTGCTCCGCCGTCACCGCCCATAATTCCTCGGTGATGAACGGCATGAACGGATGCAGCAGCTTGAGGATTTCATCGAGCGCCCAGGCGGCCGTCGCGCGCGTCTCGTCCTTGGCCGCGCCATCGGGGCCGGTGAGCAGCGGCTTCGACAGCTCGACATACCAGTCGCAATAGACGTTCCAGACGAAGCGATAGGCGGCGCCGGCGGCCTCGCTGAAGCCATACGATTCGATCGCCCGGGTGATTTCGGCGGAAGCCTTCGCCGTTTCGTGCGCGATCCAGCGGTTGAGCGTTTCCTTTGCCGATTTAGGATCGAAGCCTTCGACGCGCTTGGCGCCATTGAATTCGACAAAGCGCGCGGCGTTCCACAGCTTGGTCGCGAAGTTGCGGTTGTTCTCGACGTCCTGCGGGCCGAGCCGGATATCGTGGCCGGGCGCGACGTTGCGCATCAAGGTGAAGCGCAGCGCGTCGGCGCCGTATTCGTCGATGACACCGAGCGGGTCGACCACGTTGCCCTTCGATTTCGACATCTTGGCGCCGGAGGCGTCGCGCACCAGGCGGTGGATATAGATGTCGTGGAACGGCACCTCGGGCATGAAGTGCAGGCCCATCATCATCATGCGGGCGACCCAGAAGAAGATGATGTCGAAGCCGGTGACCAGCACCGAGGTCGGATAGTAGCGCTTCAGTTCTTTGGTTTCTTCCGGCCAGCCGAGGGTGGAGAACGGCCAAAGCGCTGAGGAAAACCAGGTGTCGAGCACGTCTTCGTCGCGATAAATCGGGAGCGGTTTTGATCTGTCGGCGAAAAGCGCATCAAAAGCGGCCTTTTGGAATGTTTGCCGGTCGACCACCTGAACAGGGCGGCCATATTCCATTTCTGCCTGCTTGATTGCCTCGGCTTCCGTTTGAGCAACAAAGCATTGTTCGACCGCTTTGCTGCTCGAAAACTCATTCATGGTTACCCAGAGGGAGCCATCTGCTTTCTTCCCCGGCCCGTACCAAGCTGGGATTTGGTGCCCCCACCAAAGCTGGCGCGAAATGCACCAGGGCTGGATGTTCTCCATCCAGTTGAAATAGGTGGCTTCCCAATTCTGCGGCACGAACTTGGTCTTGCCTTCGCGCACGGCGGCGATGGCCGGCTTGGCCAGTTCCTTGGCGTTGACGTACCACTGGTCGGTGAGGAACGGCTCGATCACCACGTTCGAACGATCGCCATGCGGGACCACGTGACTGTGCGGCTCGATCTTCTCGAGAATGCCGGTGGCCTCCAGCCGCTCGACGATTCTTTTGCGCGCGACGAAACGATCGAGCCCGTCCATCGCCAGCGTCTCGTCGAGATCGCTTGACGCCGGCACGCCGGCGAGGAACTCGGCATTGTCCTTGAGCGCAAGCTTGGCTTCGACGCTGAAGATATTGATCTGCGCCAGATTGTGCCGCTTGCCGACCTCGAAGTCGTTGAAGTCGTGCGCCGGGGTGATCTTCACCGCGCCCGAGCCCTTCTCCGGGTCGGAATATTCGTCGGCGATAATCGGAATCTTGCGCCCCACCAGCGGCAGGATGACGTTCCTTGCCCGCCTTGAACGCCGCCACATAGTCCTTGTAGCGCTCGTCCTCCGGATGCACCGCCACCGCGGTGTCGCCCAGCATGGTCTCCGGCCGCGTGGTGGCGACCACGATGAAGGTCGACGGGTCTTCCGGATCGAAGGTCTTGCCTTCGATCGGATAGCGCAGGTGCCAGAGGTGGCCCTTGCTCTCCACCTGCACCACTTCGAGGTCGGAAATGGCGGTGAGCAGCTTGGGGTCCCAATTGACCAGCCGCTTGTCCTTGTAGATGAGCCCTTCGCGATAAAGCTCCACGAAAACTTTAAGGACCGCGCGCGACAGCCCCTCGTCCATGGTGAAGCGCTCGCGCGACCAGTCGCACGACGCGCCCAGCCGCTTGAGCTGGTTGACGATGGTGCCGCCCGATTCGGCCTTCCATTCCCACACCCGCTCGAGGAATTTCTCGCGGCCCATCTCGCGGCGGCCGGGCTGCTGGCGCTCCATCAACTGCCGCTCGACCACCATCTGGGTGGCGATGCCGGCATGGTCGGTGCCCGGCTGCCACAGCACGTCCTTGCCGCGCATGCGCTCGAAGCGGCAGAGCACGTCCTGCAGCGTGTTGTTGAGGGCATGGCCCATATGCAGCGAGCCGGTGACGTTGGGCGGCGGGATGACGATTGCATAGGGCGCGGCGCCGGCGCGCTCGGGCCGGCCGGCGCGGAAGGCGCCCGCCTCTTCCCAGGTCCGGTAGATGCGGCCCTCGACCTCCGAGGGCTGATAGGTCTTATCGATCATTGTCATTTTGCTTGTCCGCGGATGCGGGGTAGAAAGCCCGCCATCCTGCCGGAGTCAACGTGCCCTCAGCCCCCGCCGCAAACCAGCGACCGCGCGCTCACCCGCGCCATCGTCATCATGGCGCTTCACCGCCTTCGCCAGCGGCGCCAGCTTGCGGGTCTCCGATCCCGCTGCTGCCGCAGGTCGCGCTCGATTTCGGCACCAGCGTCGGCGCCGCCTCCGCCATCGTCACCGCCTATGCCGTCCCCTATGGGCTGACCCAGGCCTTCGCCGGCGTCATCGGCGACCGGCTCGGCAAATGCCAGGCGGTGGCGCTCGCCTGCACGCTGTCCTGCTTCCTGGTGCTGCTGTGCGCGGTGTCGCAGTCGCTGCCGCAGCTCGCGCTCGCCCGCCTGGTCAGCGCCCCCGGCGCCGCCATCATCGTGCCGCTGGGCATGGCCTATATCGGCGACGTGGTGCCCTATGAGCGGCGCCAGCCGGTGCTGGCGCGTTTCCTCGCCGGGCAGATGTTCGGCATGATCGCCGGCCAGATCGCCGGCGGCATCATCGGCGATCATTTCGGCTGGCGCACGGTGTTCTTCGTGCTCGCCGGCGTGTTCGCCTTCGCCGCACTCGCGCTCGCCACCCAGTTCCGCGGCAATCCCTGGACGAAGCCGATGCCGCATGCCGGCGGCGTGCGCCCGCGCCTGTTCGCGAGCTACCGCACCATGCTGTCGACGCCCTGGCCGCGCTTCATCCTGGTGGCGGTGTTCCTCGACGGCGCCATCTTCTTCGGCGGCTTCACCTATGTGGCGGCCAGCCTGCACGCGCGCTTCGACCTGTCCTTCTCCACCATCGGCCTCATCATCGCCGCCTCCGGCATCGGCAGCCTGCTCTATGCCGGCACGGTGCACCGCCTGGTGCGCGCGGTCGGCGAACACGGGCTGGCGATCGGCGGCGGCGTGGTCGGCATGCTGGGCTTTCTCATCCTGGCCGGCGCGCCGATCTGGGAAACGGCGCCGCTCGCCTGCGCCATGCTCGGCTTCGGCTATTACATGGTGCACAACACGCTGCAGACCAATGCCACGCAGATGCTGCCGCAGGCGCGCGGCATGGCGGTGGCGGGCTTCTCCTCCGGCTCTGTTCCTCGGCACAGAGCGCCGGCGTGGCGCTCGCCGCGCTGATCGTCGATCGCGCCGGTACGGTGCCGGTCTTCGTGCTGATGGCGGGCTTGTGGCCGGTGCTGGGCGTCTGGGTCTGGACGCGGCTGAAGGCGCGCTGATTAGCGGCCGCGCGAAACCCGCTCGATCTCGGCGCGCACGATGCGATCGACCAGGCCCGGCAGATTGTCGTCGAGCCAGGCCTTGAGCATCGGCCGCAGCATTTCCTTCACCAGGTCCTCGAGCGTGCGCGCATTGTTGCCGAGCACGGTATGGGCCAGCGAGTTGAACGCGCTGTCGACGGCAGTCGACCGTCGGCTTCGACAACAGCGCGCGATCGGGCGCGGCGGTCTGCGCGAAGGCGCGGCGCGCCTCCTCCACGGTGCGGGTGGCGGGCTCCGGCGGCGGTTCCGGCGCCCGGTCGGTGAAGACCACGTCGGCGGCGGCATCGATGGTGCGGAAGCTCGGCGGCTGCGGCGGTGCCGGCGGCGCCGCCATCGCCTCGGTCAGGTCAAGCACATCGCTGGGCGGCGGCGGCGGCACCGGTTTCGGCGCTGCCGGTCGCAAGGCGGCCGGCTCGGGCGCGGCGGGCTGCGGCGGCATATCCAGATCCGCCAGCATGGCGTCGATATCGTCCTGGCTGTTGCCGGCGAGCGGGAGCCTCTTGCGGCTTTGGCTTTGGCGCCGGCGGAGGCGGAGCCGCTGCCGCAGGCTTTGACGGCGGCCGGCTCCGGCGGTCGCGCCGGCTTGCCGGCATCGTCGTCGGCGATGATGCGCCGGATGGAGGCCAGAATTTCCTCCATCGAGGGCTCTTGGGCCTTCGCCGTCTGGCTCATAGCGTCATTCCCGACCGCTGCGCGCTCGAATCTCCGCACATCCCCACACGGAGACAGGCCCGTCGACAGGCGAAGAAACGAATTGTCGTTCTACTGGTTATACGACAGAGCGGCGGGTCTGTGGCAGGCGGAATACCTGCGGCCGGCAATTGAGCTGTGGACACAACAAATCGCGACGCGCCGACGCTGCTCAGCGGCCGTCCGGATTGCGCACGCCGGCCCAGCTATCGCGCACCTGCCGGTAATGCACGCGCGCGTCATAGGTCGGCACATGCAGGCCGAGCACCTGCGGCGACAGCCGCCCGACCGCGGCCAGCAGCGTATAGGAGGCGACGACGCGGTCGTGCTGGGCGGTGACCACCGCCACCCGCGCGTTCACCAGGGTCTGCTGCGCATTGAGCACGTCGAGAGTGGTGCGCTGGCCGACCCGCGCCTCCTCGCGCACGCCGTTGAGCGCGATCTCGGCGGCCTGCACCTGCGCATTGGTGGCATCGATATTGGCCTTGGCGGCATCGAGCTTGCCCCAGGACTGCACCACGTTTTGGCGTGCCGAATTCGCGCGCCGTGTCGAGATCGAGCCGCTTCTGGCCGAGCGTCTCCTTGGCCTGGCGGATGAGGGAATATTCCGAGCCGCCCTGATAGATCGGCACGCTGAGCGTGCCCAGCAGCGAGGCCGAATAGCTTTCCATGACGCTAAGGCTTTGCGTGCTCAGCCAGTTCTTGGTGAAATTGCCCTGCACCGATACCGTCGGATAGAGCGCGCTTTCGGCGACCTTCACCGCCTCTTCGGCCGCATCAAAATTGAATTGCGCGGTGATCACCGCGGGATTGGTTGCAATTCCCAACCGCGACCGCCGCCGGCAGCGAGTGCGGCGAGAAACGGTCGACCGGCATGCCGGGCGTGAGATTGCGGGGATTGCTGCCGATCACCTGGCGATAGGTGGCGACAGAGGACGTGTAATTGGCTTGCGCCGTCAGCACCGCCGAACGGCCTGCGGCAAGGCTCGATTTCAGACTGCGCGACGTCGGTGCGCGTGACCTCGCCGACATTGAAACGGTCGGTGGTCTGGCGCAACTGCTCTTGCAACACTTCGACATTGCGCTTGTCGAGATCGAGGATGGCGCTGTCGCGCAGCACGTCCATATAAGCGGTCGCCGCATTGAGAAGCACGGTCTGCTCGGAGGTGCGCAAGGTGGCGCGCGCGGCGCGCACCTGGGCTTCGGCCTGCCGCGTTTTGTTGGCGGTCAGAAACCCGTTGAACAGGGTCTGTGTGGCGGTGACGCCGGTGGAGAACGGCGAATTATAGCCGCTCAGGGTGGAATAGATCGACGGCGCGCCGGGAATGCTCGCCGCCGACTTGGACGACGTGGAGAGCGATTGCTCGCCGCCGGTGGCGGTGATGCTGACCCGCGGCCGATAGCCCGACAACGCCTGTGGCACGTTCTCATCGGTGGCGCGCACCAAGGCGCGCTGCGAATTGAGCGAGGGGTTGTTGCGATAGGCCTGGATCAGCGCCGATTGCAGCGAGTCGGCGCGCGCGACCGGCGCGGCAGCCGTCGCCGCAAGGAAAGCGCCCAGCGCAAAGACGCCAGCCGAGGACTGAAAACCGAAACGCCGCATTCTACGACCCAACCCCTGCGCCACCGCCAAGACATCGAAGACCACGGAACCACGAGTGCGCGCCAAAAACCATAGGCGCCCTGGCCGGGGCTTAAAACCCCCTGCCGAACAAAGAGGTGCGAAAGGCGGCCGTCTGGGGATTTCGCGCCACGCTTTGCGACGACCGGGTCAGAACGCGAATTCCAGCGGCTTGGCGAAGCCCGGCAGTACGCTGGCGGCGGCATCGAATACCGCCCGGGCTCCGATATCCGCCCCGCCGCGGCGATAGACCGTGGCTTTCGCCCCTGGACCGGCGCCGAGAATGCAAGCCAGCCGCCCACCCTCGGCGAGCTGCTGGAAAAGCGCCGGCGGGACGACTTCGGCGGCGCCTTCCAGCAGAATCACGTCATAGGGGGCGCCGGACGGCCAGCCTTCGTTGAGCGGCCCGCTCACCACGCTGACCTTGGCCTCGCCGGCAAGCGCGCCGGTAGCCGCCTTGACCATCGCAGGGTCCTGTTCCAGGGCGACCACCTGGCCCGCAACACGGGCAAGCACCGCCGCTCCATAGCCGCTGGCACAGCCGACATCGAGCACCCGATCGGTATCGGCGATTTCGGCGGCTTGGACCAGCTTGGCGAAGGCCGCGGGCTTGAGCATGTGGCGGCCGCCGCCCTCGCCGACCGGAGGCGCGAGGTCGAGATAGGCGATCCCAGCCAAGGCGGGCGGCAGAAAGGCTTCGCGCGCAACCTCGTCCATGGCGGTGAGGATACGCAGATCGGTAACGTCCGTGGTGCGGATCTGCCCATCCACCATGTGGCGGCGGGCGGTGGCGAAGTCGGTCATCGCGAGCCTCGCGGGGGTTCAAGAATGCGCGGCTTTTTTGCGGCAAGCACGCGCAAAAGGCAAGCGAAGCGGCGCCGTTGTGGAGCAGCCCTGGCTCCTATATAGGCATGGGTGGGATGCGTTCGGTCCGCGCCGGACGAGCGAGTTCCTGAAGGCCACGTGGCGGAGTGGTTACGCACCGGTCTGCAAAACCGGGTACACCAGTTCAATTCTGGTCGTGGCCTCCACCTGCCTTCCTCGCCATGCGGCTTCGCCTGGGCAGGCTGGGTCGAATTCGCGAAACCTCCCCTTCGCACCCGCATGACGGCCGAAATCGGCGTTCGGACCACAGCGGCCGACGAATGCAGACGGTTTCCGCGACGGGGCGGCCTATCTGCTTTGCAAAGCGGGGCGGCTTTGTTATAGGCCGTTCTGCCGTAGCTCCGGCCTCGTTCCCCGGTAGCTCAGTGGTAGAGCAACCGGCTGTTAACCGGTTGGTCGCTGGTTCGAATCCGGCCCGGGGAGCCAATATTTTCAATCACTTAGCAGTCATGGCATCTACAGGTTTTTAGTTTGGGGTACGCCATGGGTACGGGACCGGCTGTAGCGATGCAAATCCGAACAAGGCGCGACTTTTGATGGCCACGCGCCAATACCGCCTCAACGAGTTTCGGCAGGATGCACCACCCGCGAAGCAGCCGATCGAGCTGCTTTGCGAGGATCACAACGGCACCTACGCCCTGCCCTTCCCTTGCGAATGGGCTGACGGCGGATGGCGCAATCAAATCACCGATGTTGCGGTCGACGCTTCAGTTATCGGCTGGCGCGGCTGGAAAGATTAGACTCACGCCGCGGCCCCTCTTGGTGGCGATCAAATTGACGGCTGACGCGCCAAGGCGACAATGCGCGGACGCCCATGCCCATTGCAGCGCGCACACCGAACGTCGCAAAGCGCGACGCGGATTGAGGCTTCGGGATCACGCCGCTTCACCCGCAAATCCAGATCAACCACCATTCCACAACTGTCGCAGGCGATAACCAGCCAAGGATGTTTCGCGGTTAGCGCGGCTGCAATCTTCGGCCAGAACCATGCAAAGCGCTTGGTCGAAAGCGTTGCATTGAAACGCCGCACGGTTGCCAGGGCGTCGCGCTCGGCCTGGCATTCCTGCTGCATCCGCGTGAGGTTGTCGCGGATTTCATCATTTCGTGCATTGTAGCCCATGGTCTTAGCTTTCGGTGGTGGCCGATACTAAGATCAGGGGCCGAAGCGATCAATCGGTCGCGGTCGAGGGCAATAAATGAATGATATTTGCAGGATATCTGCCGTGGCCGTTGCGTTAAGCGCATTCGCGGTCCCCGCCCTCGCGCGCGCACCGCAATCGGATGTTCAAATCGCACGCACCATAATCCAGGATTGCGCTGCCATTTATCACGCCTCAAGGCCGTGCGCCTGTCCTGATGATCGGGCTCGCAACGGATCACGTTGCGGGCGGCGAAGTGCATACAGCCGCCTCGGTGGCGCTTCGCCCCAGTGCCATCTCAAGGACGTGAGCGCGAAAGAAATTGCAGACTTTCGGGCTGGCAAAAAGGATTACATCGCCGATTGTCAGGCGGTTCGCTGAGCCAGGCCGCGATGGTGAGCTTCAATTTATGCGCGGCCGCTTTTCCGGCAGCGGAGTTGCCAAAGCCCGCATTATCGCATTCGCGAAGCCGGCATTTCAGCGGCTATTGACAGCGGCATAACGCGAGTTGATATGGCTTCTATCTTGGCAATGATAGGCCCCCATCGAGTGGTCCGGGTGGAATGTTAGTTTAAAGTTGGCTGTTGCGCTAGCGTGGCGGGCGAAGCTGGTCGGCATAGCGCAGCCGGCCACGCAGCGAATGCTGGTACGAACACTTCCGGTGCGGGCGGTTTGTAGCCGAGCGATTCATGCGGCCTGATTGTGTTGAAGTGCCGCCGCCAGCTTTCGATGACGATCTGGGCCTCCCGCAACGTATAGAAGATTTCACCATCGAGCAGTTCATCGCGCAGGCGCGCGTTGAAGCTCTCGACGTAGCCATTCTCCCAAGGGCTACCCGGTGTGATGTAGGCAGTCCTTGCGCCGACCGCTGTGATCCACTCCTGCACAGCCTTGGCCACAAACTCCGGTCCATTGTCGGACCGAATGTGGCCAGGCACACCGCGCAGGATGAAGAGTTCCGATAGAACATCGATAACATCGATGGCCTTGAGCTTGCGGGCAACCCGGATCGCCAGGCATTCGTGGGTAAACTCGTCGACCACATTGAGCATGCGATACTTCCGTCCATCGTGGGTGCGATCCTCGACAAAGTCGTAGGACCAGACGTGATTGCGGTACTCGGGGCGTAGCCGGATGCACGATCCGTCTGCCAGCCAAAGCCGGCCGCGCTTGGGTTGTTTACGGGGGACCTTCAGGCCCTCCCGCCGCCAGATCCGTTCGACCCGCTTGTCGTTGACGATCCAGCCTGCTTGCTCCAGCAGCCCGGCTATCTTGCGATAGCCGTAGCGGCCGTATTGCCGAGCAAGCTCGATGATATCGGCAGTGAGCCGTTCTTCGTCATCACGGCCCCGCGGGACCTTGCGCTGCGTCGAGCGATGCTGCCCGAGCGCCGCACAGGCGCGGCGCTCGGAGACATGCATGACTTCCATGACCTGCTCGATACAGGCGCGTCGGCGCGCGGGGCTTAAAAGTTTCCCCGGGCGGCCTCCTGCAGAATGAGCTTGTCCAGTGTCAGATCGGAGACCGCCTTGCGCAGACGGCTATTCTCCATCTCGAGTTCCTTCAGGCGCTTGACCTGCTCGGTCTTCAGCCCGCCGTACTCCTGGCGCCACCGATAATAGGTCACCTCGCTTACGCCAATCTGACGGACGACATCGGCAATGTCCTGACCCTGCGATATCAGTACATCGGCTTGTCGTAGCTTCCCGACGATCTCTTCAGGCTTGTACCTCTTCTTTGGCATCTCGGTCCTCCTTCATGTCAAAAGACATAGTTCAGGTCGGACCACTTCAAAGGGGGAGGATCAATTCCACCGGCGTGAAATAGCCGAGATAAAGGCCGCCGATGCACACCAGGAAGATCGTCGCGGTGGGCAGGACGTCCTTGAGCGCGGCAATCTTCTCGCGCAACGTCGTCGCCGGTCCGGCCGGGCCGAGCGCCGGATTGCGCCGGCACTGCAGCCACACGGTGGCGAAGAACAACAGGCACATCAGGATGCCGGGCAGGATCCCGGCGATAAACAGCTTGCCGATGCTCTCCTCCGACAACAGACCGTAAACGACCAGGCCGAGGCTGGGCGGGATGAGCACGCCGAGGGTGCCGCCGGCAGCGAGACTTCCGGTCGCCAGGCTCGGGTCGTAATCGCGCTTCTTCATTTCCGGCAGCGCGATGATCCCCATGGTTGCCGCCGTCGGCATGCTGGAGCCGCAGATCGATGAAAACAGGCCGCAGCCGCAGATGGCGCTGATCGCGAGGCCGCCCGGCATCCAGCCCAGCCAAGCGTAACTGGCGTTGAACAGATCGCGACTGAAGCCAGAGTGAAACGCGAACATGCCCATCAGGACGAAGAGCGGGATTACGACGTATTCGTAGAAGCTGATGGTGTGATAGGGCACCTGCCCCAACACGCTGAGCGCGGCGTCGAAGCCGCTTACCGCGCCAAAGCCGATGAACCCCGCCACCATCATAGCGAAGGCGACCGGCATGCCGAGTGCGATCAGCACGAACAGTCCGGCAAGGCCGGCGGCGGCGATATAAGGCGTGCTCACGCGTCCCCCCTGCCGCGCCAGCGCGTCGCCACATCGACAAGCTGCGCAATGCCCATCAGCCCGCAGCCAAAGCCAGTCAGATAGATGAACGGGTGGATGGGGACGTCGACGGTCGGCGACATCACCTGGGATACCTGGATCACGCGCGCGTTGAGCAGCGTTTGCCAACTGGCGAGCAGCCAGACCGCCGCGGCTATCAGCGACATGGCGCCGTCGATCACGTTGCGCGCGCTTGGCGACAGCTTTTCGGTGATAATCGTCACCGTCACATGCGCCTTGGCCAGCGAGGAGCGGCCCAGGCCGAGAAAGACAAACGCGACGAGCAGGAATTCCACCACCTCGTTGACGCCGATCAGCGAGGTGCCGAAGATCGAGCGCAACACCACCTCGGTCATCACCAAGAGCATGATCGGCACGACCAGCCAAATGCCGACCTGGCCCACCGCGTCGAGCAGGAGACGGAGACCACGAACGAGCCAATTCATCCGCCGTCTCCGTCTTCTACTTCGAAAGACGATCGCTTACCGACGATCGTAGCGCGCTGTACCGCGTCGTCTCTTGCGGGCAATCACGCTTTGTCATTGCCCATCATTTTGAGGATGGCGTCGGCCGGTATGCCCCGGGCGCTCTGCGCCTTGCTCCATTGCGACCACATGGGTTTCACCAGCGCGCGATATTTGGCCATCTCACCGTCGGCAAAGCTGAATATCGCGCCCTTGCCGCGAGTTTGCGCCAGCACCTGTTTCTTCGCCTCGGCGTCGTCGTTCCAATAGGCGTCGGTGGCGGCATCGAAGGCCGCGTGGTTGGCGCTGTGTTTGTCGATGGCCGCCCGGATGTCGGCGGGTAGCGCCTCGTATTTCCGCTTGTTCATGACGCAGAAGAATACGGAATTGAACAGGCTCGTGTCGGTGAAATAGTTCGCCACTTCGCCATACTTGTTGGCGGCGACCGACGGCCAGGTATTGATGAAGCCGTCGACCACCTTACGCTGCAGGGCGAGATAGGCATTTTGCGCCGTTATATCGATCGGCGTGGCGCCGAGCGTCTTGGCGACGCTGGCGGCCGTGTTGCCGATGGTGCCGAGCTTCATGCTCTTGACGTCGTTGAGCACCTTGATCGGCTTCTCGCGACTGGTCAGCATGTAACCGGCGGCGACGCCGAGCCACAGCAGCTTCACCTGCGACCAGTCGGGCTGAAGATACTTCTCGTAGACATCGAACGAGCGATGCGCCGCGGCAATGTTGGGCACCGCGCCGGGCAGCGTCAGCGCTTCGGTGCGCGGGAAACGGCCCGGGTAGTAGATCGTCCAGCCGTATGAGATATCGGCGATGCCGGAGAGTGCGACATCGTAGGCCTGTTTGGCATTGCCGAGCGTACCGCCGGGAAACAGCGTGATCTTCAGCTTGCCGCCGGTCTCGCTTTCAACCGCCTTGATCCATTGTTGATGCAGTACGCGGTTGAGCACGTGATTGGGCGAGGAAATGCTGGCGAATTTCAATTCGAGGGTCGGCGCGGCCCGGGCGCCAGAGAATGCGAGGCTCGCCAAGGAAGCGCTGGCACCACCGAGCAGCGCGCGACGAGCGAGCGGAATCTTGAATAGATCGGTCATTGTTTACCCCCGGATTTTTGTACTGGCAGATCGATGCGACCTGCAGAAGTACTGGCGACGCTGCGGCGGTTCGCGGCGTGATCGTTCTTTTCGCCAGGATTGCCGGCGCTGCTACGCGTTAATTCGTGCCAGGATGAAATACGGGAACTTCCGCTGTCCAATGACAATCGCGCCCGCCGGCATAAGTTTGCGGAATACCCCGTTCTATCGGAACGAATTTCGTCTTATTGCCAACGCCCGGAGCGGATCCGCCGGCCGATTTGCACAGCCGCAGTAGCGAGTGCCCGCGCGCACTCGCTCAGGCTGCGGTCAGACCGCCGTCGACGACGATGGTCTGGCCGGTGATCGATCCCGCCGCGGGCCCGGCAAGGAATGCCACCGTGCCGGCGATTTCCTCGACCGTCGCCAGGCGATGCAACGGGATGCGTTTGAGCATCGCCTCCATATAGGCCTTGTCCGAACCGGTCCGCGCCCGCGACGGCGACTTGGTCATTAGCCGGCCCGGCGCCACCGAATTGACCGTGATGGCGTGCTCGGCCCATTCGATCGCCAGCATGCGCGTCATCTGCACCAGTGCCGCCTTGCCGATGCCGTAGGCCGAGCGCTCGTTCTGACCGATCAACGCCGCCGTCGAGGAGACGGTGATGATGCGGCCTCCCGCCTGGCGCGCGATCAGATGCCGTCCGATCTGCTGGGTGAGGAAGAACGTGCCGCTGACATTGATCGCGAACAGGTCGTCCCATTCCGCGCGCGTGATGTCGACCGCCTTGCGGCGCAGATTGGCGCCGGCATTGTTCACCAGCACGTCGATGGTACCGAAACGGTCGAGCGTCGCGGCCACCGTGGCCTCGATACTCGCCTGCTCGCGCAGATCGAGCGCCAAGGGCAGCGCTTCGGCACCGATGGCGTCGAGTTCGGCGAGCACTTTGGCCAGGTTCTCTTGCCGGGTCGCCGTCAGCGCCACGGCGAATCCGTCACGCGCTAGCGCCAGAGCGGTCGCTTCGCCGACCCCGTAAGAGGCGCCGGTGACGAGCGCGACTTTGCGGCCTGCCTCCTGCTCCTGCGCCATGATCCTCGCCTCGTTTTTTGGCGCGTGATCTTATCCGAAAACCGTCACCCATCCCGGGTTATCCCCGGGACAGGCTCTTCGGGATCACGCGTTACGCCCAGCCCTGCGGCTCGGTCTTGATGCTGCCGACCGCCGACAACTCCGTGGATAAATCAAGCGCCTCCGCGTCCGCCAAGACCGCCAGCGGCGGGCGCGGGTTGCCGCAAGCGCGACCCAGGCCGCGCACGGCCGCCTTGAGGCCGGGAACGCCGGCGTCGCGGAACAGGCGGTACAAGATGGCCGCATCCACCTGCGCTCCGCGGGCCTCCTTGTACTTCTCGGCCCGGCACAGATCGTAGAGCTTGCGCACCAGACGCGGCGACACCGAGGCGAGCGGCGCCAGCAGTCCGGTGGCGCCAACGGCGCTCGCCGAGATCATGTATTCGGTGCCGGAGACGAACTGGAAATCAGAGCGGACGGCGCGCGCCACGGTCACCACCTCGATCATGTATTGCCAGTCGAGGCTGGCATCGATCAGTCCGGCGAATTGCGGCAGCCGGTCGAGCAGATCGACCACCGACTTGCTGGCGAATTCCATCTCGTTCATTTCCGCCGGCGAATTGAAAACGAAGAACGGCAGCCCGCCGGCGGCGCCGATGGCGGCAAAATGCTCGACCAGCATGTGCTGCGGCGGCGTCCAATAATAGGGAACGCCGGCGACCAGCGCCGCCGCCCCCGCCTGTCGCGCATGCGCGGCGAGCGACGCGGCAATCGAGGTGCCGGCCTCGCTGACATTGGCGATGAGCGATGCGCGACCACCGACATGCTTCACCGCGAACTCCAGCAGCGCCATGCGCTCGCCAACCGTGAGACTGACGGATTCGCCGGCATGCATCGGCAACGCCAGCCCTTCGGCGCCGTAGCGCAGATGGAAATCGAGCAGTTTGCCGTAGGTGTCGTAATCGATGCCGCCGTTTGCAAACGGCGTCAGCGGCGCATGCACCAGACCGAAATTGAATGCACTCACGTTCTTATCCTTATCCGTCACCAGCCATGCGGCTCGCTGTCAACGATGCCGAGCTCGATCAAGCGTTTCTCGATGAATTTGATGCGTTCGGGCGAGGCCGTCGGCAGCGGCGGACGCGTCGGCCCGACCGGACGGCCCATGATCACGCAACCGCCCTTGAGCGACGACGGATATTGGTCGCGGAACAGCAACCAGAGCTGCGACAGCTTGTACTGCGCGGCGCGGGCGCGATCCCAGTCGCCGGCGACGCAGGATTCATAAAGCTCGACGCAGAGATTAGGGCAGATGGCGCCAGCCGAGGAATAGGAGCCGGCACCGCCGAGCGAAACCGACGGCAATAGATATTCGACGCCGGCGATCATCGCGAAATCCGGCCGCAATGGCAGCGCCGCGCGCAATATCTCGAAGAACTTCTCGCTGTTGAAGCTTGCCTCCTTCATGGCGATGAAGTTCGGCAATCGCTCGATCAAGCGCGCCGTCAGTTCGCCGGTGAACTCGACCCCGTCGAGATAGCTCGGCGAATTATAGGCGATCAGCGGCAGATCGAACGAGGTGCCCAGCCGAACGAAATGCTCGTAGATGCCCTCCGGCGGGTATTTCCAGAAGTATGGCGTGATCGCGATGATGGCATCGGCGCCCGCGGCTTGCGCGTGCCGCGCCAGATCGAACGTATCCTCGAGCGCGAGCGCGCTGACATGGATGGAGACGGGAACGCGCTTGGCCGTCGCCTTGATCGCCACCTCGGCCAGCGCCTTGCGTTCGGCGATGGTGAGATTGTGCGACTCCGCCTTGTGGTGCGGCCATGAGATCGCCGTGGCGCCGGTGCGCACGTGAAAGTCGACCAGTCGCTCGAAGGTCTCGTAGTCCGGACTGAAATCGTCCTTGAGTGGCGTCACCGGGCTTTGCATCACGCCCTTGAGGACGAGTGTCATTTCAACTCCTGTCGCTTCTTGTCGGCGGCCGGCACCCGCGATCAGGCGATCGCGGATGCCGGAGGTCCGCGGTTCCTACTTCGCGTTGATATGCGCCGCCTTGACCACCTTGGCCCAGCGCACGCCTTCGTCATGCACGAACTTGGCGTATTCGGCCGGCGAAGCGCTTGGCTCCGGCGTCATCGCCAGCTTGGCATAACGCGCTTTCACGCCCGGATCGTTGAGCGCCTTCACCACCGCGTCGTGCAGCTTGTTGATGATTGCCGGCGGGGTGCCGGCCGGCGCGCACAGACCGAACCATTGCACAGCGTCGAAGCCCTTCACGCCCTGCTCGGCCAAGGTGGGGATGTTCGGCGCCACCGACGCGCGCTTGGCGCTGGTCACGCCATAGGCAACGAGGCGACCGCTCTTGAATTGGCCGAGCGCGATGGTCAGGTCCGGCACGTCGAGCTGCACGTCTCCGGCGATAGCGGCGTTAAGCGCCGGATGCGTGCCGCGATAGGGCACGTGCAGCATCTTCACGCCGGTCTGCTGCGCGAACAATTCGACGATGAGCTGTGACAGGCTGCCGACGCCGCCGGAGCCGAAGGCGACCTTGCCCGGATGGGCTTTCAGATAGGCGATCAGTTCCTTCAGATTCTTCGCCGGCAGCTTGGGATTGCCGACCAGCACCCCGGGAACGGTGACCGTCCGCGAGATCATCGCGAAGTCTTTGTCGATATTGTAGGGGACGGTCTTGAGCACGCTCGGATTGATCACGTGCGAGGAGATCATGGCGAGCATGGTGTAGCCGTCGGGCGCGGCCTTCGACACCGCCTGGGCCCCGATATTGCCGCTGGCGCCGGGGCGGTTTTCGATCACCACGGTCTGCCCGAGGATCTCGCTCAATTTAGGCGCCAGAATGCGCGCCTGCGTATCGGTGCCGCCGCCCGGGGGCGAAGGCACGACCAGCGTGATGTTGCGGCTAGGATAGTTCTGCGCCCGGCTGGGAACGCCCGTGAGGGCGAAGACGGCGACGGCCGCAGCGGTCAAGGCAGCAAGCCGCAGGCCGCTGCCGCGCAATGACATCCTTGAATGCATTTTGTTCCTCCTCTTGCCGCACGCGTTCGCTTCGCGCGCTGTTTTGATCCGGCCTGACGGTCCGTTCCTTGCCCGCAAAGCCTAGTAGATTTTTCGCCAGTGGCGTGGTTCATTGTGTTTCAACTCCAACATTGATAATGAAGCGGCCATGGATCGATTGCACGGCGTGCTGGTGTTCCTCAGCGTGGTGGAGACGCGCAATTTCAGCGAGACCGCGCGCTCGCTCGGCGTCAGCACCTCCGCGGTCAGCGCCGCGGTGCTCCGCCTCGAGCAGAAGCTCGCGGTGCGCCTGCTCAACCGGACCACGCGGCGCGTCAGCCCGACCGCGGAGGGGATCGAGTTCTACCAACGCGCCAAGCAAATCATCAGCGATCTCGAAGAGGCCGAGAGCAGCGTCAGCCGGTCCGGGCGCCAGCCGAGCGGGCGCGTGCGCATCGGCATGCCCTCGGCGCTCGGACGCATGTGGGTGATCCCGCGGCTGCCGGATTTCGCCAGCGTCTATCCGTCGGTGTCGCTGGAGATCGTCATCGGCGACTTCCTGACGGCGACGCACCGCGAGAGCCTGGATGCGGCGATCCAAGTCGGCGAATTGCCCTCCTCGCGCATGATCGTGCGCAAGCTTGCCTCCGTCGACTATGTCGTGTGCGGCGCGCCGAGCTATCTGGCGGAACGTGGCCGGCCGAAAACGCCTGCCGACCTCAGGGACCATACGCGACTGAGCTATCGGCGGCCGCGCAACGGCCAGATCCGGCAATGGCGTTTCGCCCGCGGCAAATCGGTCGAGCAGATGGCCGCCGGCGGCGCCATGGTGCTCAACAGCGGCGAGGCGCTTATTGCCGCGGCCACCGCCGGCCTCGGCCTTATTCAGGTGGCGGAATATTACGCCCAGCCGGACCTCGCCGCCGGCAACCTGGTCGAGGTGCTGCCGGAATATAAGACCGCCGCCTATGATATTTCGGTGGTGTTCCAGCAACGCAAGCGCATCGCGCCGCGCCTGCGCGTTTTCGTCGACTTTCTGGTCGATCTCTTCGATCCGCCGCCCTGGGTCAACTCCTGACGGCAGGGGAAACGCACGGTGGCGGCGACGGCAGGTGGACGGCTCAGTCCCGTCCCGTTTACAGCTCCGGCATCCATTTTCGGCCGTCCACGAGGCGTTTCACCGTGCCGGCCCTCTCGCCCCATTGAAGGCCCGCTCCGCCGAACAAATGCCAGCCGCGGAACCCTTGGCGCGCCGGCCCGGGCGCTGAAATACCCACGATTTGATACGCATCAATGGCCGGCCGGAGCCAGACAGCTATGTTTTCGGTCAGTTCTGCGGATTCGGGACAAAAGGGAGCTGCCGACGGCGACGAGCCGGCCATGACTGGTTGCGGCCCTTTCCGAAGCAGAAAGGAACGTAACGACAGCCATGCAGCCGCGGACCCTGAAGTTCAAGGTTGTGCTCTACCTCACCATTGCGCTGTCAGTGGCCATGCTGTTGTTCACCGGCGTGGCCGCCTGGTACATGCACAACCAGATCCTCAACTCGGTGTCGGATTACGTCGTCCAACTGTCCCAGGTGATCACCCGGAGCACCCGCTTCGCGATGCTCCAGAACCAGCCCGCCTATGTCGACCGCATCATCCACGATGTGGCCAACCAGGAAAAAATCGACCGCGTCAGAATCCTCAGCAATGACGGCCGCGTCATCTTTTCCACCCGCGCGCCGGAAGTCGGCCAGACCGTCGACTGGTCGCAAACGCGGCAGCCGCTCGAACATCTTCCCGGCAGCGACCGCACCTGGACCTTCAAGAGCGCGGACGGCCGCTCGCTTCTCGGCAGCATGGAAATCATCCGCAACGAGCCGTCCTGCTATAACGCCGCCTGCCACCACCACTCCAAGGAAACGCCCGTTCTCGGCGTTCTCGATATCGACTATTCGCTCGATACGATCGATCGCAAGCTGCGCACCAGCACGATCGGCATCGCCGCCTTTTCCATCGCCTTCATTTTGATCGCGTCGTTGGCGGTCGCCTTCTTCATCCATCGGCTGATCTATCTGCCGCTGCGCGACCTCGAAGGCGGGGCGCGCCGCCTCGCCAACGGCAATCTCGATCAGCCCATCCCGGTGCGCAGCGCCGACGAATTCGGCAAGCTGGCCTGCTCGTTCAACGGCATGACCGACGCCTTGCGCAAATCCCGGGAGCAATTGCGCGATTGGGCCTATACGCTTGAGCAGAAAGTTGAGAACCGCACACAGGAGCTGCGTCGCGCGCAACAGGAGACCATGCGGGGCGAGAAGCTGGCCTCGGTCGGCCTGCTCGCCTCCGGCGTGGCGCATGAATTGAACAATCCACTCACTGGGATACTCACCTTCTCCCACCTGGTGCGGCAGAAACTGCCCGACAAGAGCACCGATGCCGAGGACATGGACCTGGTGATCCGCGAAACCAAGCGCTGCGCGGCGATCATCAAGCGGCTCCTGGATTTCGCCCGCGAAAAGCAGCCGGAAAAGAAATTCACCGACATCAACCAGGTCATCGAGGACACGGTGCACATCGTCGAACGGCCGGCGCATCTGCGCGATATCGAGATCACCATGGATCTCGATCCGACCCTGCCGCCGATCTGGATCGACGCCGATCAGATCAAGCAGGTGATCATGAACATGGTGGTCAATGCCCAGCACGCCGTCGAGGAAAAGGGTAGCATCGCCATCAGCACGCGCCGCGCTGGCACCCCGCGCACCACCGCGCAATCCGGCGAGCCGGTGCCGATGGTGGAGATTACGATTGCCGATACCGGCTGCGGCATTCCGGAGCAGAACTTGCGGCGCATCTTCGATCCATTCTTTACTTCCAAGGACGTCGGCAAGGGCACCGGCCTCGGCCTTTCCGTCAGTCACGGCATCATCGAGGGCCACGGCGGCCTTATTGAGGTACAAAGTACCGTGGGCGAAGGGTCGACCTTCAGCGTATTTCTGCCGCTGACGGCGCCGCCAGGCGCGCCCGAGAATAAATCGAGCAGGAGCATTCAATGAGCGCGCGAATTCTGGTCGTCGACGACGAGGACATCGTCATCCGGAGCTGCACGCGCATTCTCGACGGCGCCGACTACCAGATCGAGGCCGCCCATGACGGCCGCGAGGCGCTGCAACGGGTCGAGCAGAACCCTTACGACATCTTGATCCTCGACATCATGATGCCAAATGTCGGTGGGTTGGAGGTGCTGCGCCGGGTCAAGGAGAGCCATCCCGACATCGACGTCATCATGATCACCGGCCTGTCGCAGATCGACACCGCGGTGCAGGCGATGAAGCTCGGCGCCTTCGACTATATCTCCAAGCCGTTCGAGCCGGACGAGCTCAAGCTGGTGGTGCAGCGCGCGCTGGAACGGCGGCGACTGATGCAGGAGAACCTCAATCTCAAGAGCGAGGTCTCCTCCAAATACCGCTTCGAGAACATCATCGGTCAGAGCCCGCAGATGCAGGCGGTCTACCGGTTGGTGGCGCAATGCGCGCCGACCAACTCCACCGTCCTGCTCACCGGCGAGAGTGGCACCGGCAAGGAGGTGATCGCGCGCGCCATCCACTACAACAGCCTGCGCAAGGACCGGCCCTTCGTGCCGGTGGACTGCAATTCGCTGAGCGAGAACCTGTTGGAAAGCGAGCTGTTCGGCCACGTCAAGGGCGCCTTCACCGGCGCGGTGACCGCCAAGAAAGGCATGTTCGAGGTCGCCGGCAGCGGCAGCTTGTTCCTCGACGAGATCGGCAATTTCTCGCTGTCGATCCAGGCCAAAATGCTGCGCGTACTGCAAGAGCGCGAGTACCGCGCCGTCGGCGACACCAAGACGCTCACCGCCAATTTTCGCCTGATCACCGCCACCAACAAGGACCTCAAGGCGATGGTTGCCGCCGGCAGTTTCCGCGACGACCTCTTTTACCGCATCAACATCTTCCCAATCCACGTGCCGGCGCTGCGCGAGCGCAAGGACGACATCCCAGCGCTGGCTTATCATTTCCTCAAGGTGATCAGCGCCGAACTCGACAAGAAGGTCACCGACATTTCCGAAGGCGCCATGAGCGCGCTCACCAGCCACAATTGGCCGGGTAATGTCCGCGAACTGGAAAACGTCATCCAGCGGGCCGCGATCCTGACCAGCGACAGCGTCATCCGCCAAGCCCACCTAGTCAGTATTATTGAATTGTTGCAGCGGGTGGACGATATCGCGGTGCCGCGCACCGGCGACGAGCTCAAACGAGTCAAAAAAGCCGCGCGCGAGAAATCGGTGGAGGATATCGAGCGTCAGTTCGTGATCGAGGCGCTCAAGCGTAACGAATGGAACGTGACCCGCAGCGCCGAGGACACCGGCATGCAGCGGCCAAACTTCCAGGCGCTGATGAAGAAATACGCGATCCGCGTGCGCGATACCGAATTCGACGTCGGCGGCAAATAGCCGTTCCGCCCATCACCGCCCGGTCCATGCAAAACGGGCCCCCACGCTGGTGGGGACCCGTTGCTATAGGCGCCGGCTTACTGCTCCGTGCCGTCGGGCACGACTTCCACGTCGTCGTAGCCGGTCATCATCGCCTTGAAATGCGCCGTGCGGGTGTGACCGAGGGTGCCGAGGTAGACATGCACCAGGATGTAGAAGACGAAGGCAATGAAGATCAGCACATGCACCGTGTCGATCACGCGCACGCCGCCGAAGAAATTGACCTGGGCGGAAAAGCGCTTGACGTCCCACAACAGGATGCCGGTGTAGATCTGGATCGGCAGCAGCAGCATCACGATGACCTGGTAGGTCATGCTCTGCAGCGGATTAAACTTGCGATAGATGCTGACGTGGAACGGGTTGGGGTCGCCCTTGAAGATGCCGTAGCCGTAGTAATAGGCCTGCCGCAGGGCGCCGAGGAAATGCTTACGCGGGCTCAGTTCCGCATGATAGGCCTTGATACGGTCGGAGAAAAGATAGAACACCAGCCAGAGCAGGAAGTTGGCGATCAGCACGAAACCGGTCGTATTGTGGACGGTGACCGCGGTCTTGAATGAGACGATATCGAACAGGCCGACATAGCGGATCTGCATGCCGGTGAAGATCATCACCAGGAAGCCGAGCGCATTGATCCAGTGCCAGACGCGGACCGGCAGCGGGTGGATGTAGAGCCTTTGCATGCCTTGCATGTCGTCGTTCCTTCTCAGCACCTGCGCCGTCATGCCGCCTTGGGACCGGAACCGTCGCCAGTCCCGCCGCCGTGACCACCGTGATGCGGCTTATAGAAGCCGTAGAACCTGAAGATCCATCCCAAGACCACGTGGCCGACGGCAATGCCGAGGCCGCCGAGGATGGCCAGAATCAACAGGATATCCAGGATTTTGATGCGGGTGCCGCCGATCGCATAGAAGCCTTTCACCGAGTTCGAGCGATATCACCGAATTCAGCACATCGGCATTGGCGCCATAGCCGACGCGTCGGCCGTCCGGCCCGACCAGCGAGATGGTCACGCTCTGGAAGGCCTTGGAGCCGGAGCTATGACAGGTTCGGCAGTCGCTGATCGCCTGGCTCTTGCCGGCGAGCTCATGCATCTGCGGGCCGGTGGCGGCTTCCAGCCGGCCGCGAAGCACGGTCTTGTCGGTGATGCCGCTGCGATTGAGCGTCTGCATCAGTTTCCACAGGGTCACCGCGTCGATGCCTTTGCTGTCCGACTGGGCGCTGGCTTCGAACAGCGGCACGCCGAGCTGCTCGGTTCCGCGCACCTTCGCGTTCTTGCTGTCGATCAACATCAGATCGACTTTGCGTTGCGCGGTTGGCGCATGGCAGGCCGCACAGGATACCACCTCGAAATGCAGGGCGGCGTTGGGCAGCCATTGCTGGTGCTGTTCCAGCACGCCGGCGTGACAACCGAAGCAGGCCGCCTCCGGCCCCTGGGCGAGCGCGCCGACCGCGGTGGGCTTCACCGCATGGGCGCTGTGACAGTCCGAACAAATCGGCGCATAGCTCTGCTTGGAGTGCAGCCGCGCCTTGCCATGCATGCTGCCGAGATAGGCCGTGTAGATGTCGCTGTGGCACTTCTTGCAGGGGATCTGGTCGACGGATGCCGCCGCGCCTTTGATCACCGCATGCGGATTATGACAGTCGGTGCAGATCGGCGCCGCCGGATTGCCGGCGCGCACCAGCGCGGCATGGACGCTGGTCTGCCATTGGTCGAACTTGTCGGCATGGCAGTTGCGGCAAAGCTGCGTTGTGGTGACGGCAAAGCTGCGCGCGCTCTTGATCTTGTTGGCGGCCGGCGGGTGCTTGGCCGGATTGATGTCGGCATGGCAGCCGGTGCAGCCGACGACGCGATGCACCGACTTCTCGAACGGACCGGCCGGCACCTGCAGCTGCAGGGTGTCGCCGTCGTCCAGCTTTTTGGTCATGCCGGCGAAGCCGTGACAGCCGAGACAGTGCTGGTCCGCCGCCGAGGGTGCTGGCGCAGCCGCCGCCGGTGCTGCGGCAGGCTTATTGTCTTGCGCCAGGGCCGAGGGGACAGCGGGTACCAACACAAACGCTGCGGCAATCAACGAAATCGCGAATATATTACGTGAAATAGCGTGCATTCTATCGCACAGGGCGCTGTGTCCGGCCATTTTTGTCCCCATGGCGCTTTCGGTTCAACAAGTTCCGGGGGGCTATCGCGCCCCCCGGGGTCTTCGCATGCTCAACCATGCCTGACGCAGGTCGCCGCGACTTTCATTGATCTAGCTCATTCGCTGCGCGCGCCGGCGCCGATCACCGCCCGGCCGCCCATCCACACCAGCATGACCAGGCCGATCAGCGGGAACACGGTGACATAGGCCAATCCGAGGAACGGGGCGGCCACGATCAACCCGCCGTATTTCAGCATGGAACCGGCCTTGTTGAACACGCCAAACTGATTGGCGGCGCGCATCGCCAGCATTGCCATGACGCCAAGGCCGACGAAGGGGAAGGCGATGACGTAGGCGAGGCCGATGAAGGGGGCGGCGAAGAACAAGGCGATGTTCAACAGCGCGCTTTCCGGGCGGACTTCTGGCTTCCGCCGGCGCTTCGACGACGGGCGCCACCGCCGCTTCCGCGGTCTCGGGAACCGCCAGCACCATGCGGGCGCTACCCTCGATCATCTCGGGCGACAGCGGTTTGTGCAGGAAGCTGGAGACGCCGGCCGCCTTGGCACGCGCCTCGGCCTCTTCGCTGCCATAGCCGGTGATGATCACCACCGGGGTCCAGGGCCGATTCGCGTTGACCTGTTCGGCGACCTCGAGCCCGCTCATGCCGGGCATGCGGATGTCGGTATAGACGACGTCGTATTTCTCTTGCGCGAGCTTGCGCCAGCGCCTCCTCGCCGTTCTCGGCGGTGATGACGGCGTAGCCCTTGCCGGTGAGAACACGGTCGAAGCTCTTGCGGACGACGGGATCGTCATCGACAACCAGCACTTTTCGCAATGCGTTCATGACTTTCTCCTTTTCGAATTCACGTTTGATCTCTTGCGTTCGGTGTTTGTCCGGGTGTGCGTCAGGCGGAGCCTCCCGCGGCGGTATCGGGAATTCGTTGCAGCGCCCAGTTCTTGCGCGTGATGGCGCTGTCGGTGACGTTGATCACGTCCTGCGGGGCCATCGGCTTGGCGAGGTAGTCGTAGGCGCCGAGCCGCACCGCTTCCTTGGCGCTGGCCACGGTCGGATAGCCGGTGATGATCACCACCTCGCTCTCCGGCCATTTCTGTTTGATGGTGCGCAACACGGACAGGCCGTCCTGGCCAGGCATGCGCATGTCGAGCAACACGACGTCGGCGGGGCCCTGCTCCATCGTCTGCAGTGCTTCCTCGCCATTGCTGGCGGCCTCGACGCTGCAGGACATGCTTTCCAGCGACCGCAGGTAGCTCCATGCGCACCACTTCGTCGTCGTCGACGATGAGAATTCTTTTTTTGTCGCTCATCTTCGCCACCTTGTTTGCACTCGGATTTGCGTTCGTGGGTCTTGCCCTTGAGGTCAGCAAGCCCCGTGCCAGCGGCCGCGCTGACGCCACTTTTACTCCATTATTTCAATGTGTTACGTGGAGCGCGCGGGAAAACAGGGTGTGCGCGGGGTGCGCCGAAGTACATATTTTCCATGCGGCCGGCGTGGGCCAACGCGCGAAATACGTCATGATTTCAAATCAATACGCGCCGGCGCGCGGCGCATAAAGTTTTTATCGAAAGCAGGCGTCCGCTGAATTTTCTTCGAGCTGCAAAGAAATTTTCGCGAAACGACCAATGCCGCATTGCATGGCTTACATGAGGCGCGCCCTTGCGCGTGGGGTCAGCACTGCGTGCGACGCAACGCCACACAGCTTCTCGCTGCCATCGTCCTCTGTTAGCGTTCGCGCGCTCTGAGGATGCCGGATCAACCGGCGCTAAGAGTCAGGAGATATTCAATGCGAAAGGCGACAACAGTTCTGGCTGCGGTAGCGTTCGGCGTTGCAATGTTGCTGGCGGGCTCCGGGCAATCGATGGCGAACCCCTCGATCGCGCAGAAGACCGGCAAAGCATGCAGCGCATGCCACACCACACCGCCGGCGCTCAACGCAGCCGGAAAGAAGTACAAGGCAGGGCATGGGCAAATAGCCCGGCCGCTTGCCGAGTCGTTTCGCTTAAGGCGCGGATCGCCTTTCGGGTTTGAGTCGGCGATTCGCGCGCAGCCATTGCCGGACGCGGGCAATCCAAGGGGGCGACATCTCCGCCGGATTGCTTCGCGGCCGGTTACTTTTTGCCGCAAGGTCATCGGATGGGTGAACGACGACGCCGGGGTTGGCGCCAGGCCGAGAGTTCGCTAGGTGTTGGCCGTCCGCAGGCGACCCGCCTGCCCTGTCGGCCGCCCGCCCGAGGCGCCAAAAGCGCCTTCGCCCATGACGCCTCCTGACCAGCCCGCTCACCACCGACCTCTACGAACTCAACATGGTCCAGGCCTATCTGGACCAGGCCGAGGACAAAGAGGCGGTGTTCGAGTTCTTCGTGCGGCGGCTGCCGGCGCGGCGCGGCTTCCTGCTCGCCGCCGGGCTGGATGACGCGCTCGACTATCTGGAGACGCTTCGCTTCTCCGCCGCCGAGATCGACTGGCTCAAGAGCACCGGCCGCTTCCGCCAGAACCTGCTCGACTACCTCGCAGCGTTTCGCTTCACCGGCGACGTGCACGCTATCCCTGAAGGCAGCGTGTGCTTTCCCAACGAGCCGCTGATCCGCATCACCGCGCCGTTGCCGCAGGCGCAGCTCATCGAGACGCGGCTGATCAATATCCTGCATTTCCAGACGCTGATCGCGTCGAAGGCCGCGCGCATGGTGCTGGCGGCGCCCGGCAAGGCGCTCTCCGATTTCGGCCTGCGCACGGCCCATGGCGCCGAGGCCGGGCTGTTCTCGGCGCGCGCGAGCTTCATCGCCGGCTTTACCGGCGCCGCCAATGTGCTCGCCGGCGAGCGCTACGGCATTCCGATCGTCGGCACCATGGCGCATTCCTATGTGCAGGTGCATGGCGACGAGGCCAAGGCCTTCGAGGATTTCGCGCGCTCGCGCCCCGACGGCGTGATCCTGCTGATCGACACCTACGACACAGAGGCCGGCGCGCGCAAAGTGGTGGAACTGGCGCCGAAGCTGAAAGCCGACGGCATCGCCATCCGCGGCGTGCGCATCGACAGCGGCGACCTTTCCGCCATGGCGCAAGAAGGTGCGGCGGCATCCTCGACGCTGGCGGCTTGAAAGATGTCATCATCCTGGTTTCAGGGCGGCATCAACGAAGACATACTGCAGGCCATGACGAAGGCGCGGGCGCCGATCGACGGCTGCGGCGTCGGCGTCAATCTCGCCGCTTCGATCGACGTGCCGGCGCTCGACTGCGCCTACAAGCTGCAGGAATATGCCGGCACGCCGCGACGCAAGCTCTCCGAGGGCAAGCAGACTTGGCCCGGGCGCAAACAGGTCTGGCGCGCCACCGATGCCGACGGGCGCATGCACGGTGACATCCTATCGGTGGAGACCGACAGCCAGGTCGGCGAGACGCTGATCGTGCCGGTCATGCGCGGCGGCAAGCGAGTTGGCACCTGTCCCAACGCTGGCGGACATCCGCGCCCGCGCCGCGCGCGAATTGGCGCGGCTGCCCGAGCCGCTGCGGCGGCTCGAGGCTTACGATTATCCGGTGACGGTTTCCGACGCCCTTCACGCGCTCGCCGCCGACGCGGATCGGCGCACGGCAAGCCGCTAGCCGCCTAACGCCGCCCCCGCCCTGTTCCACCCGCGCGAGCCCTCGCCATAGATCTCGTGGCCGGCTTCGGTCACCACCACGGTGTCCTCGAGCTTGATGAAGCCGCGGCTCGGATGCTTGAGCGTGGTCTCCACCGACACCACCATGCCCGGCTCCAGCGGGCGGTCGGCGTCGGTGGCCGGATAGGGCACCGGGCCGCTGTCGGTGAGCCGCGGCGCCTCGTGGCTCACCAGGCCCATGCCATGGGCGAGGAATTCGAGATTATTGTGAAACTTGGAGCGCGCCACCAGCGGTTCGGCGGCGGCATAGATGTCGCCGCCGGGCGCGCCCGGGCGCACGGCCTTGAATCCGGCGCGCTGGATGCTCTCGATCTCGGCCAGCAGATCGTTGAGCTCGGCGTCCGCTTCGCCCTGGATCGCCATGCGGCAGACATCGCCGATATAGCCGTGGAAATTGCCGCCCGAGTCGATCGACATGATCTCGCCCTGCTGCCAACGCTGGTCGGAGGGCGCGCGGTTGAAACTGCTGCCGCAGGTGATCAGGCAATATTCGAAGGTCATGCCGCGCAAGGTTTCTTGCCTGCGCAACGTCTCCACCACCTCCGCCTTGGTGGTGCCGGGCGCGGTCTGCGCCACCGTCGCCAGCATGGAGCCGATCACCGCCTCGGATGCGTATTTGAGCTTTGCCAGTTCCTCCGGCGACTTGATGAGACGCTGGCGTTCCATGACATAGAGCCCGTCGACCCAGTCGGCATCGGGAAAACCGGCGCGCAGCACCTTGGACGCGTCATAGGGCAGGAAGCCGAATTCGGTGGCGATGCGCTTGGGCTTCATGCCGGCCTTGCGCATGAAGTCGACCGCCTGCTGCATGGCATCGACCGACCCGCCCGCCGTGGTCTGCACCTCCGGCACCCATAGCGGCTTGGCCTGCTGCTGGAACGTCTCCAGGCGGTGGCCGATATAGGCGGCCTTTTCCGGCGCCCCTTTCGGATAGACCAGGACTGGCAGATAGCGGGTGATGCCGGTCGCATCCATGACATCGAAGAAATTGGCGCGGTGGCCGCCGAGCAGGTACTGCACATTGTGCTTGGAGGTGGCGAGCAGCACGTCGATGCCGGCCTCGTCCATCAGGCGGTCGAGGCGGGCGTGGTCGAACGGAATGGCCAGCGCTTTCGCCGGCTGCGCCTTGACGTTCATGGCTGTCTCCCTGATCCGGCGTCTCTCGCGCCATGGGTCGAGACAAAGCTTACCGTAGGACGCCGCGCCGTGGAATCCAGTTTCAGCAAAGATCGCGCAGGAAACCCTACCAGAGTTCCTTGCTCGCAAGCCGCGCGCCTTCGACCAGCGCCTCCAGCTTCGCCCACATGATCGAGGGGTGCACGCGGCGGTGGAACGGTCCCTGAGCGAAGCCGCAATCGGTGCCGGCGATGACATTCTCGCGGCCCACGATCCTGGCCAGCCGCACGATGCGCTCGGCCACCAGTTCCGGATGTTCGACCACATTGGTGGCATGGCTGATGACGCCGGGAATGAGCACCTGGCCGGCGGCGAGCTTAACGCCCTGCCATACCCTCCATTCGTGCTCGTGGCGCGGATTGGCACCCTCGATCACATAGGCGCCGACCTTCACCTTGAGGATCAGGTCGACGATGTCCTTCAGCGGCACGTCGCTGACATGGGGGCCCGGCCAGCTACCCCAGCAGACGTGATAGCGGATGCGGTCGGGCGGAAGCCCTGCGATGGCGTGATTGATCAGCTCGACCTGGCGCGCCAGCCAGCGCCGGTAGTCGGTAAAGCTCGCCGGCGGCACCATGCGGTCATAGGTCACCGCATTGCGGGCGTCGTCGAGCTGCACCAGAAAGCCGGCATCGATGATCATCTTATATTCGGCGCGCATGGCGTCGGCGATCGCCGCCATCAGCTCGTCGTCATTCTTGTAGTATTCGTTCTTGCGGTCGGGGATGACGCTCGCCGGCGCGGCGACCGGCAGGAACGCCTCCTCCACTTTCACGTTGTTCAGCGCGGCCTTGAAGTTGTCGATGTCGCGCTGCAATTCGGCCTGGCCGGTATAGTGAATCGGCCCGACGCAGACCGCATCTACCGCAGTGACCACGCCTTCGCGCGCGTCAATCTCGGCATAGAATTCGGCAAAGCGCGTGCGGTCGGCGCCGCGCTTGAACGGATTGGCCGCTTCGCTCTTGATCGGCCGGCGCTCGAAGCCGCTAGCCGCTCCAGCACATATTGCGACCAGCTGATCGACTTGCCGAATTCGCCGTCGCTCGGCACATCGATGCCGGTCTCGGCCTGCTGCTTGACCACCGCGGCGACCGACTCGGTAAGGCAGCGCTGATAGGCCTGCTCGTCATATGGCTTGCCGGCCTGCTTCAGGCGCAGGAAATCCTGCAAGGCTGGTGGGCGGATCAGGCTGCCGACATGGGTGGTGAGGATGCGGGTCGTGCTGCGCTTCATGCTCGTTCTGCCGGTTGCGAATGTCCGGCTCCGCTATGCACGGCGCGGACGGTAAAGGCAATGCGTGGGCAGCGACCCCGATGATGTGGCCTGCACCCTCCCCTGGAAGGGAGGGGCGACCGCTTGAACAAAGCGAAAGCGGCCGGGGTGGGGTGACAGCATCGATGTCAGGCATCATGAAAGATAAAGTTGGCCCCTCCCGGCGTACTGACGCGCGCCGCCTCCCCCTCCAGCGGGAGGTGAAGAAGGCCCCCTACCCCTTCACCACGCCAATCAACTGTCGAGCCGCGCCGGTCGCGGCAGGCCGTGCGCAAATGGCAATCGCGGCCGCCCCCCTAAAGGAGCGGCCGCGATTGGTCCGGGCTCGCTGCGTTACGGCCGGACCTTGCCATTCATATCGACGCCCGCCTTGCCGCTCTGGGCCAAGCTGTCCAGCGAGTTCGTGCAGCAGTTGCAGGACATAGCGGCCATTGTGATAGGCGCCGCCGGGATCGCGCAGCGAATAGGTATAGTTGTAGACGGCCTCCAGCAGGCGCGGCGTATAGGCCGGATATTTGTTGGCCATGCTGACCTCTTCCGGATCGACCCGGCCGTTGCCGTTCTTGTCCGCGTACCAGTGCGGATATTCCTCTTCGGTATAGGCGATCGGCACGCCACCGACATTCTTCGCATAGGTCTGGATGGCCGCATAAAGCTGCTTCTGCAGACCGACGATTTCCTTCGCCAGCCCCTCTTCCTTGCCGTTGCCGTCGAAATCGCCTTTGGTCGACATCGCGGATAGTGGCAAGGTCGGCGAGGTCTTGATGCCGGCATGGCAGCCGCCGCAACGATCGATCTTGACCTCGCCGGTATGCGGCTGGTGGCAACCGGTGCAGGTGCTCACATTCGGCATATGGGCGAAGCGGCCGGCATATTTCTTGCCGTCATATTGGTAGCCGACCTTGGCCTCGCCGCCATAGATCGTCGCTCCGGCGCCGAAGAAATGCACGTGGATGAAGTTGAGCTTGGGATTTGGTTTGTCCAGCGGCATGCCGGCGACGGCCTTGTTGACCCTGTCCGTCGAATTCGCGGCCCTGATGGCAGGTCATGCACAGATTGGCTGTCATTGTTACCGGTGTCGACCGTCACGCCGCTGGGGAAATGTCACCTTGGACACCGCTGTGGCGCGCATAGGTCAGCATGTCCGCGTGGCAGTTGGTGCAGGCGAAGCCATTTTTGACGTGCTGCGCCGCGGGGCCAACCTTGCCCTCCTTCAGATATTCCGGGACGCTCGTCGCGCCATGACAGCGCGCACAGACGGGCGGAATGGCCTTCGCCTTGTCCCAGTAATGGAATGCCTCGGCGTTGCGGTTGAAGTGGCCCTGCCAGAATTCAAGCTTGACGCCGACTGCTCCGGCTTTTCCTCCGCCCAAGCGGGCGCTGGCGCCAAGCCGATCGCCGCCAACAGCGTGAGCCGAAGGACGATGGATTTGCGTGAAGGACGGATGACAGGCATGACGCTCTCCATCTCGCCCCGATAAGGGCCGCGAAAAGGATGGATGAATTGCTACTCGCCGAACCCGATTCGTCATTGACGCACGTCAACGGCGTGTGGCTCGTATATGACTGCAAAGTCGTCTTGAAATAGTGACACTGGCGATTTTTCGCGACCGAACCCTGCTCACGCCGCCGCGCTCTTGGCCGCGATGGTGGCGATCGAGGTTGCGCCGCTTGGTCGATGCCGCGTCCTTGCGTGCGATCATCATGTCGAGGGTCGCGACCTCGACGCGGTTGCGGCCGCGTTCCTTGGCGAAATAGAGCGCCTGGTCGGCCTGCGCCAGGAGCTCGGGATGTCGAGCAGCGGCGCGTCGCAATGCACCAGGCCGATGCTCACGGTGGCGCCAACCGGACGGCTTTCGACATCCTGCGCGGCCTTGGCGAAGCTCTCGCGAATGCGCTCGGCCACCGCCAGCGCCTTTTCCTCGCTGGTGTCGGTGAGCACCGCGGCGAATTCCTCGCCGCCGAGACGGCCGAGCAGGTCGGAGGTGCGCACCGACTGCCGCGCGGTTTCGCTGAAGATTTCCAGCACGCGATCGCCGAGCGCATGGCCGAAGCGGTCGTTGATCGACTTGAAGTGATCGAGATCGATCAGCAGCACCGCGGTCGGCCGCGGATCGCCGGTGTGGCGCTTGGCGAGCAGCGCGGCATCCTGCACGAAGGCGCGGCGGTTGGCGATGCCGGTGAGCGGATCGACCATGGCGGCGGTGCGATGGCGCAGCTCGGTGCGCTCCTTGGCCATGGCGAGCAGGATGAAGGCGATCGAGATGGTGAACAGCAGCGCCTCGAAGCTGAGCACGGTCAGCCACACGCTGTTGTACATGTGGCTGGCGGAGGACCACGGCAGCAGCGTGACCAGCGGCGTGCGCAGCAGGAACAGCGCGCCGTGCGCGAACAGCATGAAGATCGCCGGCCAGCGCGACACCAGCGGCTCGCTGCGCCCGCGCCAGAATTCGAAGGCGGTGAGCCAAGTATAGGAGGTGATGATGCCGGAGGCGATCAGCGCGCGGGCGGCGACCGCATCGGACAGCACCGGCAGCCGGCACACCAGCAGCCAGATCACCGCGCCGGTCACCATATAGACCGGCTCGACCGGCCGCCCGTCGAAGACGCGCGCGCCGGTCCAGGTCACCGCGAAGGCGGTGAACAGCAGGGCATTGGCGAGATCGATGGAGATCAGGTCGGGCGCCGACCCGTACATGCCGAACAGCATGACCGAGGCGGCGCGCAAGCAGATGCGCAAAGCCCCACCAGGCGACCGCGTGGATGCTGGTGTTCTGCACCCAGGCGAACAGCAGCAACAGACCGAGAATGGCCTCCACATAGATCGTCACCATGAAGAGGGTATTGACGTCCAAATTCATCGGCTCGGTACCCGTCGCACGACGTCCGCGGCTGGATTTGGCCGCGTCCGCCGGAGTCCACGATTAAGGCCGACGGCCGGAAATAAGTGGTGAATGTGCCCCAATACCGCCTGGGCAATGCGCCGTTATGGTTTCGAACATCTTGCCAAAGCGCGTCCCGAATGTGCGGCATCGGCGCGATAAGTGCTCGGAACCCAGCACCGAATGTGCAGTTTCCGCGCCGGCTCAGCGTGGCGGTTTTGCCGGCGTGCCGACCGCCGGGCCCGACCGGCCAGGCCCGGCCTTGTCGCCCCGCAGGGGGTCCACTAGGTTCGCAAACGGCCCCGAGCAGCAGCGGAACCAGGCATGCAAATTCGCGACGGCATCGTCGAGGCCATCGGCAACACGCCCCTGATCAAGCTCGAACGCGCCTCGGCCGCGACCGGCTGCACCATCCTCGGCAAGGCCGAGTTCATGAACCCGGGCGGCTCGGTGAAGGACCGCGCCGGCCGGCAGATGATCCTGGAGGCGGAGGCGCGCGGCGAATTGCGCCCCGGCGGCCTGGTGGTCGAGGCGACCGCCGGCAATACCGGCATCGGCCTGGCGCTGGTCGCCAACGCGCGCGGCTACCGCACGCTGATCGTCATTCCGCAGACGCAGAGCCAGGAAAAGAAGGACATGCTGCGGCTGTGCGGCGCCGAACTGGTGGAGGTGCCGGCGCTTCCCTACAGCAATCCCAACAATTACCAGCATGTCGGCCGCCGGCTCGCCGAGGAGCTCAAGCAAAACCGAGAAGAACGGCGTCATCTTCGCCGACCAGTGGAACAATCTCGACAACCGCAAGGCGCATTACGTCTCCACCGGCCCGGAGATCTGGGCGCAGACCGCCGGCAAGGTGGACGGATTCATCTGCGCGGTGGGTACCGGCGGCACGCTCGCCGGCGTCGCCAGCTATTTGCGCGAACAGAAGCCGGACATCGTCATCGGCTGCGCCGATCCGCGCGGCGCGGCGATGTACAATCTGTTCGCCCATGGCGAGGTGAAGGCGAGCGAGGGCGGCTCGATCACCGAAGGCATCGGGCTCGGCCGGGTGACGCCGATCATCGAGGGCCTCAAGGTCGACAAGCCCTATCTCATCCCCGACGAGGAAGCGCTGCCGCTGATCTTCGATCTGCTCGAACACGAGGGGCTCTGCGTCGGCGGCTCCTCCGGCATCAATATCGCCGGCGCCATCCGGCTCGCCCGCGACCTCGGCCCCGGCCACACCATCGTGACGGTGCTGTGCGACGGCGGCACACGCTACCAGTCGAAGCTGTTCAATCCGGATTTCCTGCGCGGCAAGAAGCTGCCGGTGCCGGATTGGCTCGACGCGCAATCCGATATCAAGACCGCCTTTCGTGTAACCTGAGTTGCGAACCATGCCGACCGAATGTCTTTTCCGCGACGACTCTTATTCGCCAGGATTGCCAGGCGCGCGTCGTCGCGCTCACCGAGCAAGGCGGCATCGTGCTCGACCGCACGGTGTTCTACGCCACCTCCGGCGGCCAGCCCGGCGACAGCGGCACGCTCAGCAAAGCCGACGGCACGACGGTGCCGATCGCCACCGCGGTCTATACCGACGCCGCCAAGAGCGAGATCGCGCACGTGCCGGCGCAAGATGCGCCGGGCGCCCCTGCCCTTGCCGTCGGCGACGAGGTCACCGCGGCGATCGATTGGGACAAGCGCTACGCGCGCATGCGCATGCATACGGCCATGCATCTGCTCTCCGCCGTGCTGCCTTATGCGGTGACCGGCGGCTCGGTCGGCGATAGTCGAGAGCCGGCTCGATTTCGACATCCCCGAGGCCGGCCTCGACAAGGACGCCATCACCGCGCAAGTCAACGAGATGATCGCCACCGATGCGGCGGTGTCGAGCCGCTGGATCAGCGACGAGGAACTCGCCGCCAATCCCGGCCTGGTCAAGACCATGTCGGTCAAGCCGCCGATGGGCACCGGCCGCGTGCGGCTGATCGAGATTGCCGGGCTCGACCTGCAGCCCTGCGGCGGCACCCATGTGCGCGCGACCGGGGAAATCGGCGCGGTGCGGGTGACCCAGATCGAAAAGAAGGGCAAGCAGAACCGACGCGTGCGCCTGGCGTTGGTATAGAACGCCCTCCCAATCACGAAAGCGAGAAGCACTCATGAGCGAATCCAAGCAGCCCGCCAGCCGCTGGCTCAAATCCACGCAATGGCTCGCCGACAATCTCGGCAAGCCCGGCCTCGTCGTGGTGGACGGCTCCTATTATCTCACGACGCAGAACCGCGACGCCAAGGCGGAATATCTCGCCCGCCATATTCCGGGCGCGGTGTTCTTCGACATCAACGCCATTGCCGACCATTCCACCGACCTGCCGCATATGCTGCCGGGCCCGGACCAGTTCGGCGAGGCCGTGGGCAAGCTCGGCATCGCCGAGACCGACACCATCGTGGTCTATGACGGCAGCGGCCTCTATTCGTCGCCGCGGGTGTGGTGGACCTTCCGCATCTTCGGCGCCAAGAACGTCTTCATTCTCGACGGCGGCTTGCCGGCCTGGCTGGCAGAAGGCCGACCGACCGAAGCCGGCGAAGTCGAAGCGCCCGGCGAAGACTTTCAAGGCGGAGATGGATACCGGCGCGGTGGCCATGCTTGGCGACGTGCAGATGGCGCTCAATGACGCCAGCGTGCAGGTGATCGATGCCCGCTCGGCCGGCCGCTTTGCCGGCAGCGAGCCGGAGCCGCGCGCGGGCTTGCGCTCCGGCCACATGCCGGGCGCGCTCAACGTGCCCTTCGCCGAGATCGTCGACAACGGCCGGCTGGCGTCACGCGACAAGATTGCGCAGGCCTTCGCCAGCGCACGGCGTCGACACCGACAAGCCGTCGATCACCACCTGCGGCTCCGGCGTCACCGCGGTGGTGCTGGCGCTTGGCTTCGATGCGCTCGGCAAGCCGCTGCCGCGCATCTATGACGGCTCCTGGTCGGAATGGGGCGGCAGGCCGGATTTGGCCGTGGAGAAGGGCTGATATGGCCCCTTACCTCAATATCTGACTCAAAAACAACTTCGTGCGCTCGTGCTGCGGGTGGGCGAAGAACTCCTCCGGCACATTGGCCTCGACGATCTGGCCCTCGTCCATGAACACCACGCGGTCCGCCACCTGGCGGGCAAAGCCCATCTCGTGGGTAACCACCAGCATGGTCATGCCGTCCTCGGCGAGCTGCACCATGGTGTCGAGCACCTCCTTGACCATCTCCGGGTCGAGCGCCGAGGTCGGCTCGTCGAACAGCATGATCTTCGGGCTCATGCACAGCGCGCGGGCGATGGCGACGCGCTGCTGCTGGCCGCCGGAAAGCTGGCCGGGAAATTTGCCGGCCTGCTCGGGGATCTTCACCCGCTTCAGGTAATGCTGCGCGACCTCCTCGGCCTGCCGTTTGGGCATCTTGCGCACCCAGATCGGCGCCAGCGTGCAGTTCTCCAGCACGGTCAGATGCGGGAACAGGTTGAAGTGCTGGAACACCATGCCGACCTCGCGCCGCACCTCGTCGATCTTCTTCAGATCGTTGGTCAGCTCGACGCCGTCGACCACGATGCGCCCTGACTGGTGCTCCTCCAGCCGATTGATGCAGCGGATCATGGTCGACTTGCCGGAGCCCGAGGGTCCGCAGATGACGATGCGTTCGCCGCCCATCACTTTCAGATTGATGTCGCGCAGCACGTGAAAGTCGCCGATACCACTTGTTCATGGCGACGATGTCAACCGCCACCGGCGTGTCGAGCCGCTTCGGCTTGTTGTTGACTGCGGTGTCACTGTTCATGGGCAAGAACTCAATGTTTGTCGCCGGCGGCGAGGCGGGATTCCATGGCGCGGGCGTAGCGCGACATGCCGTAGCAGAAGACGAGATAGAAGATGGCGGCGACCGCGTAGCCGGTGGTGCTGGTGACCGGCGTCGCCCATTTCGGGTCGATGCGCGATACCTCGATGGTGCGCAAGAGGTCGAAGATGCCGACGATGAAGACCAGCGTGGTGTCCTTGAACAGGCCGATATAGGTATTGACGATGTTGGGAATGGTCACCTTCAGCGCCTGCGGCAGGATGATCAGCCGCATCATCTGCCAATAGCGCAAGCCGACCGCCATGGCGCCCTCGTATTGGCCCCTTGGGAATCGCCTGCAGGCCGGCGCGCACCACCTCCGCCATATAGGCGGAAGCGAAGAGCGCGATGCCGATCAAGGCGCGCAGCAATTTATCCGGTTCGTATTCCTGCGGCACGAACAAAGGCAGCATCACGCTCGCCATGAACAGCACGGTGATCAGCGGCACGCCGCGCACGAATTCGATGAAGATGGTGGAGGCAAGCCGCACCGTCGGCATCGGCGAGCGCCGCCCCAGCGCCAGCAGGATGCCAATCGGCAACGAGCAGACGATGCCGACCGCCGAGACCACGATGGTCACCAGCACGCCGCCCCACAGCACCGTGTCGACCAGCGGCAGGCCGATCAAGGGAAGACCGTGCAGCAGCACGAAGGCGGAGACCGGCAGCACCACGAAGAAATAGCCGGCGCCGAGATCGCGCCGCGGCGCGTTGTTCCAGAGCAGCCAGGCAATACCCAGTGCCAGCATGGCGAAGAAGACATCGACGCGCCAACGCTGCGGGATCGGATAGGAGCCGTAGATGAAATAGGGCAGCCGCTCCCAGACGAAGGGCCAGCAGGCGCCGATTACACGATGCTGCACGATCTCGCGGCAGGCGTCGCGGTCGTGCCCGCTCCACACCGCGTCGATCAGCAGGAACTTCACCAGTTCCGGGATCGCCCAGGCAAGCAGCAGCGCGATGACGATGGTCAGCGCGATATTGAACGGGCTCGACAACAAATTTGCGCGCAGCCAGCCGAGCGTGCCGGTCATCGCCAGCGGCGGTGGCCGCGGCGCGATCTGTTCGCGGCGCACGAAGGCGATTTCAGTGACGGCCAGATCGCCTTCCGACATGGTCATGGTGGCGCCCTCACCGTTCCACCAGCGCCACGCGGCGGTTGTAGATATTCATGGCGAACGAGGTGCCGAGGCTGATGGTGAGGTAGACCAGCATGGTGATGGCGACGACCTCGACCGCCTGGCCGGTCTGGTTGAGCACGGTGCCGGTGAACACCTGCACCAGGTCGGGATAGCCGATGGCCACGGCCAGCGTCGAATTCTTGGTCAGGTTGAGATATTGGCTGGTCAGTGGCGGCACGATCACGCGCATGGCCTGCGGCACCACGATCAGCCGCAGCGTCGGCCCCGGCTTGAGGCCGAGCGAATAGGCGGCCTCCGTTTGCCCGCGCGATACCGCCAGAATGCCGGCGCGCACCACCTCGGCGATGAAGGCCGCGGTATAGATCGACAGGCCGAACAGCAGGGCGGCGAATTCCGGCAGCAGCTCGACCCCGCCCTGGATATTGAAGCGGCCTGCCTTCGGATAATCGAAAGCGAGCGGTAATCCGTTCAGCGCAAAGACGAGGAGCGGCAGGCCGACGACCAGCACCAGCGCGCCCCAGAACACCGGCATCTGCTGGCCGGTGCGCTCCTGCCGCTTGCGCGCCCAGACGGCGAAGCCGACCGCGGCGACAAGTCCGACACCGAATGTGATCACCACCGCGCCGAAACCGGCGAGGAACTGCGGTTGCGGCAGGAACAAGCCGCGATTGTTGAGGAAGGCGCCGCCCGGAATGGCAATGCTGTCGCGCATCTCCGGCAACGCCTTGAGCACGGCGTTGTACCAGAACAGGAGTTGCAGCAGCAGCGGGATATTGCGGATGGTCTCGACATAGCCGGTGGCGACTTTCGACAGCAGCCAGTTCGTCGACAGCCGCGAAATGCCGACGACGAAACCGATGATGGTGGCGAAGACGATGCCGAGGCCAGCGACCAGCAGCGTATTGAGCAGGCCGACCCAGAAGGCGCGGCCATAGGTGGAAACCTGCGAGTTGTAGGGGATCAGCGACTGGCTGATGTCGAAGCCGGCAGTAGTGTCCCAGAAGCCGAAGCCGGAGGCGATGTGGGCGCGGTTGAGATGATCGATCGCATTGGTGACCGCGCCGTAGACGACAAACGCGATGACCGCGCAGAGCGCGACTTGATAGAAGAGGCTGCGGACCTTGGGGTCGTTGTAGAACGCGACGCGCGCGGGGCTCTCGCCCGTCGTAAGGTCGGTCGACATGGTCCCCTCGCCGTGGCGCCGGCGCCTGCTAGTTTCCCCTCGTCAACAACTGCGCCGCAGACCTGGCGGTCCACGGCGCCCGGCGCGCGTACTCAGCGGATCGGCGGCGCGTATTGAATGCCGCCCTTGTCCCACAGCCTGTTCAAGCCGCGATCGATCTTCAGCGGCGAGCCCTGCCCGACATTGCGCTCGAACACCTCGCCGTAATTGCCGATCAGCTTGATGACACGAACCGCCCAGTCCTTGGTGAGGCCGAGCTGCTCGCCGTAATTCCCTTCGGTGCCGACGAAGCGCTTGATTGCCGGATTGGTGGACTTCGCCTGCTCGTCGATATTCTTCTGCGTGATGCCCATCTCTTCGGCGTTGATCATGGCGAACAACACCCACTTCACCACCGTGAACCACTGGTCGTCGCCCTGGCGCACCACCGGCCCCAGCGGCTCCTTGGAAATGATCTCGGGCAGGATGATGTGGTCGGCCGAATTGGCGAGCCGCAGCCGCTCGGCATAGAGCCCCGAGGCGTCGGTGGTGTAGGCGTCGCAGCGTCCGGCGTCGTAGGCCTTCACCGCCTCGTTGGCGGTGGCGAAGGTCACGGTCTTGACCTGCATCTTGTGGGCGCGGAAATAGTCGGCGAGGTTGAGCTCGGTGGTGGTGCCCTGCTGCACGCAGATCGAGGCGCCGTTGAGTTCGAGCGCCGAATTCACCTTCAGCGCCTTGCGCACCATGAAGCCCTGGCCGTCATAATAGTCGACGCCGGTGAAGCTCAGGCCGAGCGAACTGTCGCGCGAACTGGTCCAGGTGGTGTTGCGCACCAGCACGTCGACCTCGCCGGACTGCAACGCGGTGAAGCGGTCCTTGGCGGAGAGCGGCACGAACTTCACTTTGCTGGTGTCGTTGAAGATGGCGGCCGCGATGGCGCGACAGACATCGACGTCGAGGCCGGTCCAGTGCCCCTGCGCGTCGGGAAGCCCGAAGCCGGCGAGCGTTCCGTTGGCGCCGCAGTTGAGGATGCCGCGGTCCTTGACCGTCTTCAGCGTCTGGGCGGACGCGCCCTGCGCGAAGACGACGGCGGCAAGCGCGAATAGGATGGCGATGCGTTTCATTTGACGGCCTCTTTGCGCAAACTTGTGTTGCGGAGCTCCCTGTGGGCGGCTGACATCTTGCGGCCGCCGGACTTGCGTCCCGCGGCCCCTCTATGCTGGTTTTCCGGCCCTGTACCCCAAGGCCCCTCGCCTGCCGCATCTCAGAACGATCGCGTTGCAAGGTCAAGGGGTTGACGCTTCACGCCAATGCGTTCGTATATGGCGCCCGCGCGGCGCTCGGCCGCACATCCCACCGGAACATGACATGGCGAAGACGCCCCAGACGCCGCTTGAGAGCCCCTTGAAGCCGGAAACCCGCCTGGTCAGCGCCGGTCGCGACACCAAAGGCCAGCACGGTTTCGTCAATCCGGCGGTCTATCACGCCTCGACCGTGCTTTACCCCACGGCCGCCGACCAGGTCGCCCACCGCTCCCGCTATCAATATGGCCGGCGCGGCACGCCAACCTCGGAAGCCCTGGAGGACGCGCTGCGCGAGATCGAGGGCGGGACTTGCGCCGGCGTCGCCCTGCATGCCGTCCGGGCTTGCCGCCATTGCCACCGCGCTGATGGCGGTCGCCGGCGTCGGCGACCACATCCTGGTCACCGACAGCGTCTACCGGCCGACGCGCAATTTCTGCAACGGCCTGTTCACGCGCATGGGCGTGCGAAACCACCTATTACGATCCGCTGATCGGCGACGGCATCGCCGTCGCTGTTCAAGCCGAACACGCAAGGCGGTGTTCGTCGAGGCGCCCGGCTCGCAGAGCTTCGAGATGCAGGACATTCCGGCCATCGCCGAGGTCGCGCATGAGAAGGGCGCCGTGGTGCTGATGGACAATACCTGGGCGACGCCGCTCTATTTCCGCGCCCTCGAGAAGGGCGTCGATCTATCGATCCAGGCCGGCACCAAATATATCGGCGGCCATTCCGACATCATGTTCGGCTGCGTCGCCGCCAATGCGGCAACCCTGCCGCGCTCAAGGACACGATGAACCAGCTCGGCCTCTGCGTCGGGCCGGACGACATGTATCTGGCGCTTGCGCGGCTTGCGCACGCTCGCCGTGCGGCTGGCGCGGCATTACCAGTCGGGATTGGCGGTGGCGCGCTGGCTGGAGGCGCGACCGGAGGTCGCCCGCGTGCTGCATCCGGCGCTCGCCAGCGATCCCGGCCACGCCATCTGGAAGCGCGATTTCACCGGCGCCTGCGGGCTGTTCAGCATCGTGCTGAAGCCGGCGAGCGAACGCGCGGTCTATGCCTTCATGGACGCGCTCAGCCTGTTCGGCATGGGCTATTCCTGGGGCGGCTTCGAAAGCCTGGTGATCCTGTTCGACTGCGCCGACTACCGCACCGCCACGCAATGGGCGCCGGGCGGCCCGACGCTGCGCTTGCATATCGGTCTGGAAGACCCCGGCGATCTGATCGCCGATCTCGAGCGCGGCTTCGCGGCGATGACAGCGGCGCAATGACGGCTACGCCGCCGCGCCCTGCCCGCCTGCCGCGCATGCACGAACTGAAGATTGCGCAAATAGACGAACACGCCGAACGCCTGCCCGATGATGAACACCGGGTCCTTGCGGTAGATGGCATAGCCGAGCAGCATCAGCCCGCCGCCGATCGAGAACACCCAGAACGCCGTCGGCACCACGCTTCTGCCGGCGCGCTCGGAGGCGATCCATTGCACCACGAAGCGCATGGCGAACATCACCTGCGCGACATAGCCGATCAGGATGCCCAGATCGACATTGCCGAAGAACACATCCTGCAGATAGCCGCCGACGGAGCGCGCGATATCGATCAGCATTTCACTTTCCCTTAGTGGCGCGTGGTCTTGTCCGACGATTCTTGCTGTGCGGGTCCACGCGCTAGTCCGTGATTTCCGGAATTCGCTTCTTGCGGCGGATCAGCCACCAGACGCCGGCAAGATCGAGGATGCCGACCCAGAGCCGGTCCCACATGCCGTAGTTCGACACGCCATGCGAGCGTGGCCGGTCGATGACGTCGACATAGCCGATCGCGTAGCCCTCGCGCTTGACCAGCGCCGGCAGGAACCGGTGCAGCCCGTCGAAAGAAGGCAGGCGAGGAACACGTCGCGGCGGAAGGCCTTCAGCCCGCAGCCGGTGTCGCGGGTGCCGTCGCGCAGCACCGCGCCGCGCACTTTGTTGGCGATACGCGACTGCAGCTTCTTGAACCAGGTCGCCTTGCGGCCGACGCGCTGGCCGGCGATCAGCCCCATGCGCGGGGCGCCGGCTTCGAGCGCGCGGATCATCGCCGGGATGAATTGCGGATCGTTCTGCCCGTCGCCGTCGAGCGTGACCACGATGGCGCCGCGCGCGGCGGCAACGCCCGAGCGCACCGCAGCCGATTGCCCGCAGGACGTCTTGTGCCGAACCCGGCGCAGCCAGGGATATTGCGCCTTGAGCCGCGTCAGTTCGTCCTCGGTGCCATCGCTGGAGCCGTCATTGACATAGACCACTTCGAACGCCCATTGGCCCGTCGAGCGCGGCGGCGATCTCCGCGATCAAAGGCGCAATGTTACCGGCTTCGTTGCGCACCGGCACGACAACCGAAACCGCCGGATCGTTCGTGGTCATGGTCTGGCTCGCCCCGTTTGCGCGCTTCTAGTCAGCTAGCAGCTCGCGGGCAACCGCTTTGATCCGCCGCTTCGAGGGACCCGGGAACTGCAGCGGAACGCCGTCGGCGCCAATGGCAAAGCCGAGCCCGCGCAGCGCGAAATAGCGGCGCACCAGCAACGCGCCCACGGTCCCCACCACGGCACCGGCGAAAACGTCGCTCGGATAATGCGCGGTCACCGCGATGCGGCTCGCCGCGATCGCCAGCGCATAGATCCACAGTACCGTGCGCGCGCGCGGCCACAGCGTGCCGAAGGCGACCAGCACCGAAAAGGCGGTGGTGGCGTGGCCGGAGGGCAGGCTGGCATATTCGGAGCGCCAGATGAACGGCGCATAGAGAAAGGGATCGAGGCTGCCGCCGACCAAGGGCCGCGCCCGCCCGATCATGCGCTTGACGGTGGTGACGAACAGCCCGGGCACGGCGATCGCCAGGAACAAAAAGCCGACCCGCACCATGACCGCCGCCAAGACGCCTTGCGAGACGCGCGTGAGCTTGGCCTGATCGAGCATCGCCAGCGCCAGGAACAACAGGCCGAGCGGCCACAGGAACCAGCCCGATTTTCCGTAATCGGTGATCTGATCGAAGCTCCAGGTCAGCCAATGCGGCAGCCGCCCCACCCCACGCACGGCGGCGGCATCGACGAACACCATGCAGGCCAGAATGATGGCAAGCGCGATGCCGCCGGCGACCGCCAATTGCCGCAGGCTGAATGCCCAAGTCTGCCCATGGACGCGCGGCGGCCGCAGCAGCACGGCAATCGCCGCCGCGACATGGGCGGCGCAGCGGCGCAGCACCGGCTCCGCCGCACCTTGCGTGTCCTTGTTCAATCCGTTCGCCGTGCTCATTGCGTTGCCATGGTGCGGAACAGCGTCATCGCCACCGATCGCCCGATGCTGATGTTATAGCCCTCGATGCGCTGGCTCAGCGCATAGCGCAGTCCGATGGCATTGGCGCGCTGGATGAAGTTGCGTTCGCTGCGCGGGTCGACCAATGCGAAGCGACAAGCGCCTCGCTTCATGAATTCGGCGGCCCCGGCGCCGTCGGTGAAACGCGTGCCGGCGCCGAGCAGGAATACCAGGCTCGGCTCCTGATAGGCATAGGTCGAGGCAAGCTGCGGCTTGGCGCAATGGTTCGCGCGCACCGCCTCCGCCACCAGTTCGCTCGGGAACAAGGCCGGCAGCATCGGAAACGTGATGCCATAGACCGTCACGCCGATGAACACCGAAGCCATCATGCCGCGCAACAGCGCGCGCTCGGCGCCATCGACCTCGTAGAGCCACCAGGCGAACAGGCCGAAGATCACCGAGGCGGCCGCGGTGGGCCAGGCGATGATGCCCAGGTCGCGGTCGATGATCAGGAAGGCGATCGGCACCAATAGCGAGATCGCGCCGGGGAAGACGAACCAGCCCACGGTGCCGCGCACCAGCCAGGGTTTCTTGTAGAGGCCGCCTTGGTCGAGGATACCGGCGATGAGGATGGCGAGCGCCGGGTAAAGCGGCAGCACGTAGTGCGGCAGTTTGGTGATCACCGCCTCGAACACGATCCAGGACGGCAGCAGCCAGGCCAGCAGGAATTGCGCACCGGGCTCGCGCCGCGCCCGCCATACCGCCGGCGCCGCCAGGCCGGCGAGGATCGAACCGGGCCAAAAGGTGATCCAGAACAGCACGAAGTAATAGCCTGGCGGCGCGCCATGCGCCTCCTCGCTGCTGGTCACCTTGGCCAGCATGTCGTGACCCAGCGCGTCGGTGAAGAAGGTCGTGCCGGATTTGGCGACGATGGCGGCGAACCAGGGCAGCACCAGGAGCAGCATCCAGACAAAGCCGCTCAGCGGGCGCAAAGCACCGACCCAGCGCGCCGAGCGATCGAGAATCGACAGCGTGATGGCGGCAAGCACAACGAACATCAGGATCAGCGGGCCTTTCAGCATCACCCCCGCCGCCATCGCGGTCCACAGGATCGCCGGCATCGCCCAGCCGGCCGGCGTGTCGGGCGCACGGCGTTGGCCGAGGTAGATGCGGGCCATGGCGCCCATGGCGGCGACGCAGGTGAACAACAACATGGCGTCGGTCTTGGCCAGCCGCGCCTCGACGCCGAGCAAGACCGAGCTTGCCATCATCAGCGCGGCGATCAGCGCGGCACGGCGGGAGACGAAGGCCAGCGCGGTCCAGTAGGTCAGCAGCACCGCGCCGATGGCGCCCAACAGCGAGGGCAGCCGGTACAGCCAGATGGTGGTGAGCGCGTCGGGAACGCCGGCGGCGCGACCGGCTTTCACCGCCGCGACCTGCAACCAATAGATGCCGACCGGCTTCTTGTAGCGCACCTCGTTCTGGAAATGGATGTCGACATAGCTGCCGCTCTCGATCATCTGCTTGGACGATTGGGCAAAACGGGCTTCGTCGCGGTCGACCGGGGGGATCTGGAAGAAGCCGGGCAGGAAGGCGATCAGGCAGAACACGACGAGCAGCGCGGATACGCGGCCATGCGAGGCGGCGGCGCGGTCGAGCACCGCCGACAACCCGCGCGGGGCGCCAAGCGCAGGCATGTCGTTGGCGGCCGTGTTCATGGGGTCATTTTGTCCGAAGCGGGCGGAATTCAGGGGCTATGGGCGCGGACAATAGTGCCTGGCCCCCCGCCTGTCATTCCGGGCTTATTGCAGGCGCACCATGACGGTGTCGCTGAGCCCGCGGGCGTCCATCACGGTCAAGCGGGCAAAGCCGGGGCCGTCGGGATGGAAGAACAGCGTCTGGCGGCCGCGCCCGGCCGGCAGCGGCACCCCATTGACCATGACGGTCAGCGGCCGGCGGCCGCCGGCGATCTTGAGCGCCACCGGATCGGGGTCGTTGCGCGGCCCGGCCAGTTCGAGGCGGGCGCCGTTGGGCGGGAACATGATGCGCGGCGCCCCGCTCACCTCACCCGGCACCGCATTGGCAATGAAACGCTGCAAAGGCGGCGGCAACCGGCTGGTGGTGGCGAAGACCACGCCTTCCGGCGCCGGCGCCAGCGGCACCGGAACGTGGCCGCTGCGCGCGAAAGCATCGAACAGGATCGGCGCCGCGGTGACCCGGCCGACGATGCCCGGCACCGGCGCGCCATCCGGCCGCCCGACCCAGACGCCGATGGTCATGCGGCCGTCGAAACCTACCGCCCAGGCATCGCGATAGCCGTAGGAAGTGCCGGTCTTGAAGGCGATGCGCCGGGGCGGCGCGTTCATCGGCGGCGGCGCGCCGATCAGGATATTGCCGACATACCAGGCGGCAACCGGGCTGAGCAGTCGGCGCGGGCTTGGCGCCGCCTGCCCTTGTGCCTTGCCTTGCCATTCGGTGAGCGGCAGCGCCTGACCGCCGCGCGCCAGCCCGACATAGAGCATGGTGAGGTCGTGCAAATCGATGCCGACGCCGCCGAGCCCCATGGCCAGGCCGGGAGCGGCGCCCTGCGGCAGCACCAGCGCGGCGCCGGCCTGCGCGAGGCGCGCGCTCAGCCGGCTGACGCCGACCTTGTCGAGCACGGCGATGGCCGGCACGTTGAGCGAGAATTGCAGCGCGCGGCGCACCGTCACCGTACCCTGGAAGCTGAGGTCGAAATCCTCCGGCCGGTAACTGCCGAAGCGCACCGGCTTGTCGTCGATCAGCGTTTCCGGGTGAATGAGCCCGTCCTCGAAGCCGAGCCCGTAGATGAACGGTTTGAGCGCGGAGCCGGGCGAGCGCAGGGCCTGCGTCATGTCCACCTGGCCGGCGCGACGGCTATCGAAATAGTCGGCGGAGCCGACATGGGCGAGCACCTCGCCGGTGGCGTTATCGACCGCGAGGATGGCGACCGAGACTTGCGGCCCCAGCTCCTGCGCGCGCGTGCGCGCCAGTTCCTGCAGGCTCTTCTGCAGGCTGGCATCGATGGTGAGCCGGTGCACGCGCACGGCAGGCTCGGCGGAGACGATCTGGTCGGCCGAATGCGGCGCCAGCATCGGCAACTGCTTGCGCTCGTGCGGCACCGGCTGGGCCTTGGCGCGGTCCACTTCGTCGGCCGGCACGACGCCGGCCGCCAAAGCGCGATCGAGCACGCGATCGCGCGCCGCGCGCGCCCGTTGCGGCTTGCGGTCGGGGCGGCGTCCTTCGGGCGATTGCGGCACCGCCACCAGGAGCGCGGCCTGCGCCAGCGTGAGCTTGCGTGGCTCCTTGCCGAAATAGGCCAAGGACGCCGCGCGGATGCCTTCGAGATTGCCGCCATAGGGCGCGAGCGACAAATAGAGCGCCAGAATCTGGTCTTTGCTCAGCGCGTGTTCGATCTCCAAGGCGCGCGTGATCTGGCGCAGCTTGGCGCCGAAGCTGCGATGGGCGCGCGGCTCCAGCATACGCGCCACCTGCATTGTCAAAGTGGATCCGCCGGAGACGATATGTCCTTCGGTAATCAACTGAAAGGCGGCGCGCGCCAGGGCCAGCACATCGACCCCATCATGCTCGTAGAAGCGCTTATCCTCATAGGCGAACAACAGCTTGAGGAAGCGCGGGTCGACATCGGCGACGGTCGCCGGCAGCCGCCAGCGCCCTTCGCTGGTGGCATAGGCGCGCAACAGCTTGCCGTCGCGTCCGAGCACGACATGCGAGTATTCGAGGTGCCGACCGAGCGGCGGCGGCCCCAGGGCATAGACGTAAGCACCGGCGGCGATGAGGAAGCAGGCGAAGGCGCCGCCAAATGCTGCTGCGGCGAGTCGCCAGCCGCGCAGCCGACGGGACGCGCTTTCTTTCTCCGTCGCGCTCTCCGTCGCGGAAATGGCCGGGACAAGCGGGAGCCGCCATCCAAAAATCTTCACGGCGCCCCCCTTGACCGGCGCGCGTCGCAATTCACGCATCGCTGAAGACGGTCCGGAGCGGTGCTGCGCGCTCCCTCCCTCCCCCCGCGAAGCGGTGGGGAGGGTGGCGCGTCGTCGAAGCACAGCGAAGGCGACGCGCCGGGTGGGGGGTTAATTCCTTCGAATTCGAATTCGCCGAAGGCCCCCCACCCCCGACCCCTCCCCACCACGCGCAAAGAGCGCGTGGGGGGAGGGGCGCGGAGAGGCTGTGCGTTTGCTCGGTGCACGGCCACGCTCATTTCGCCGCCGTGATATCGACCGTCCCCGTCGCGGTGCGGCCGAAGCGGTCGGGACGATACATGTCCTCGACGAAGGCTTGCGGCAGCACGTAGTGCCCTGGCGACACCGCGCGCACCACATAGGCGACGGTGAATACCGCCGCCGAATCCTTGGTGCGCGCGAAGGCCGCGGTGAAGCGGTCGTCGCGGAATTCGCTAAAGGCCGGCTCGACGGCACCGGTGATCCAGTCGAGCTTGCCGGTATCGCCGGAGGAGACCAGATGCGGATTGTCGATCTCGAATCCGGCCGGCAGATAATCGGCGAGCACGACGCGGCCGTATTGCGGCTGCGGCTCGGTCACCGTCAGCACCACCGCGAAGCGCTGGTTCTGCGTCGCATGGCTGGGATCGGCCGGCTCGCCTGCGAGCGTGTAATATTTGCGCTCGATCTTGAAGCCGTGATCGGCGGCCGGTTCCGGCGTGATCGGCGCGCCGGAGACGGAGACCACCGCCTGCACCGTGCCGTCGCCGGTATTGGTCACCTTCAGCGGCGTGGCCAGCCCGGCGGCGGTGAGACTGCGATAGAGCGCGCCCTGGTGCTTGCCGCCATTGACGCTGAGCGTGATGGCGTTGAGCTCTTTCGATAGCGCGCTCGCCGCCAGCACCAGCCAGGCGTCTTCCTGGGTGGAGGTGTAGGAGAACTGCGCCCGCGCCGCATCGACGCGCGCGACCGCATTGTCGATGGTCCGCGCCGAGGCCCGCCCCTCCGAGGCGAGCGTCACCAGCGCCGCCGCATCGCGCAGCGGCGAGCCGAAATCGGCGCGGCTGAAATTGACCGGCGTCGGCTTGATCGGCAGGGCGGCCAGCGCGTCACCATAGACGCGGTCGGCGCGGGTCTTGTCGCCGAGCATGCCGAGCGCGGCGGCGATCTGCGCCTTGGCGATCGGCGTGGAGATCTTGTCGATCTGCACATCGGCGATATAGCGCAGGTCGCCGATCGGCGCCGCGCCGTTGCGCGCCAGCACATAAAGCGCATAGGCAAGATCGGCACCGCCGTTCTTGCTCGGGTCGGGCGCGGTGGCGACGTAGTTGCGCAGATTGTCGAGCGCCAGCGTGAAGCCGGTCGCCGGCACCGCGAAGCCACGCTCGCGCGCCCGCGTCAGGAAGTCGGTCACATAGGCGTTGAGCCAGATATCCTGGCCGCCCACCGACCACAGGCCGAAGGAGCCGTTGGAATCCTCGCGCGCCAGCAGGCGCGAGATGGCGTCCTGGATGCGCGGCTTGACGTCGCCGGAAACCGCCAGATGCGCCTCGCTGCCCAGATCGTTGACATAGAGCATGGCGATGGCGCGGCTGGTGAGTTGCTCGGAGCAAGAGAACGGATAGGTATCGAGCGCACTGAGCAGCGCCGCCGCATCGAGCGAGGTGGAGATCGCGACCGAGAGCGCGGCGCGCCCGGTGCCGGGCACGAAATCGGCGAACATGGCGCGGTCGAGCTTGAGCGTCTCGCCCTTGCCGAGCGCCTGCACCGTGCGCCGCGTCACCGTTTGCGTCGCCGGCCGCACATTGAGCGCATAGGCGCGATCGAGCGTGAAGCCACCCGGCCCGCTGACGCTGACATCGACGTTGCTGGCGCCGGCGCCGCTGGCGGTGACCGGCACCGCGACGTGGCCGCGCTGCTTGGCGGCGAGCGTCAGCTTGTGCGCGGTGTCGCCGTCGATCTTGACGGCGCCCTCGCCGCTCACCACGACATTGTAGTCGCCGGCGGCACCCTCGACATTGTCGAACTCGAGTTGCACGGCGCCGCGGTCGCCGGTGCGCAGGAAGCGCGGCAGCGTCGCGGTCAACACCACCGGATCGCGCACCTGCACGTCGCCGACGGTCTTGCCGACTTGTGACTTGCTCCAGCCGACCGCCATCACCCGCACGGTGCCGGAGAAGGCCGGGATGTCGAACTTGATCAGCGCATTGCCGGCGGCATCGACCTTGACGATGCCGGAATAAAGCGCGAGCGGCGCCTGCGTCGGCGGCGAGCCGGTGAGCGAAGCGCCCTCGTCGCCGCCGGAGCGGATCTGTCCGGCGACGCCCTGCATGCCGTCGATCAGCGCGCCATAAAGGTCGCGGATCTCGGCGGTGAGCCGGCGCTGGCCGAGATAATAGTCGTCGGGCGCCGGCGGCTTGTAATTGGTGAGATTGAGGATGCCGACATCGACGGCGGCGACCACGACGCGCGCCTCCTCGCCGGCCGCGAGGCCGGCCAGATGCAGCGGCACCGAGAGCGTCGAATTCGGCCGCAGCACCGCCGGCAGATTCATCGACATGGCCAACGTGTGCGCGCCGCGGTCGATGGTGAACCACTGCACGCCGATGGCGCGGCCGGGCATATGCTTGGCGGCCACGTCGAGCGGGCGGCGCAGCGTCGCCACCAGATAGGCGCCGGTGCCCCAGTCGGCGCCGACCGGCATCGACACATGCACGGCGCCGGCCTTCACCTCTTCCGATTGGCTGGCGACCAGGCGGTCGGTGAACACATTGAGCGTCAGGCGGCCGGCCGAACGCGCGGTCACCGCCACGTTGAGCGCCTCGCCCGGCTTATAGTCTTTCTTGGCGAGCGCGATCTCCAACAGGTCCGGCGTGTCGGTGCTCGATTCGGCATAGAAGCCGGCGTCGAATTTGACCGAGGTGATCGGCCCATCGGGATCGGCGGTCTTCACCTCGAGGCGATAACGGCCCCATTTCACCGGCAGCGACAGGTGGCCCGGCTTGTCGGCGGCGACGGCAAGCGTGCCATTGGCGACGCGCTCGGTGCGCTTGATCGGCTCGAACTCCCAGCTGCCATTCTGCCGGTACCATTGATACGAGGTCTCGATCTTGAGCAGCTCGTATTGCAGGCCTTGCTGCGCCACCGTCTTGCCGTCGGGCGTCACCATGACCACGTCGAAATCGGCATTGGCGCCGTCGTCGAGCGAACGGCCGTTGAAGGCGGGCTTGACGCCGATCATCGGCGCCGCGGGCGTCACCGGCAAAGTCAGATTGCGCTCGACCGCGCGGCCGCCGGAATCCGCCATGCTGATGGTGATCTTGGCTTCCAGCGGCTTGCCGGTCGTCGGCACCTTGTCGAGCGCTACCGCGAAGCTCGCCTTGCCCTTGTCGTCGGTGGCGGGTAGGTCGGCGAGCTCCTGGCGCAGCGCGGTGACCTCGTCATCGGCCAAGCCGAAATCGTAGCCGGAGAAGCCGGCGCGTTCGGAAGCGGCGCCGACCGCTACCGAGCCGCTGAGATTGAGAGCGGAGGCCGGCGCGCCATAAAGGAAACGGCCGTCGACGGCGACCGTGGCCGGCGCCTGCGGCGAGATCGCCTTGGCCGCGGAGGTGAGATCGAACTCGATACGGTCGGGCACATAGTCCTCGACCATGAAGCTTGTGGTGCCGATCGCCGGACGCTTGGGATCGGTATAGGCGCTGACCCGCCAGGTGCCGGTCATGGCGGAGGCGACCAGCGGCACGTCCCAGGTGTGGCCGCCGAGGCCCTGATCCTCGATCAACACGCGGCGGTATTCGACGCCGTCGGGCCGTTCCATGACCAAAGTGAGCGGCGAACCGGTGGCGGCCAACCCGCGCGCATCGCGCGACAGCGCGGTAACATGCACGGTCTCGCCGCTGCGATAGACGCCGCGCTCGCTATAGACGAAGGCATCGAGGCCGACCGGCACCGCCCGTCCGGCGACGCCGCGGTCGGAGAGATCGAAGTCCGGCGATTTCAGCGAGAGGAACGCGTAGTCGGGCATTCTTGCATTGGCGCCGCCGGCACCGGGGCTGCTGGCGACCACGGCGGCCGGCGACTGGCCGCCCTCCCCGCGCGTCAGGCCCGCCGAGAAATGCACATGGCCGTCCTTGTCGCTCGGCCGCGCGCTCAGCACCTCGTTGTTGCGCGCGATCAGCCGCACCTCGACATTCTCGAGCGGTTCGGCGCTGGCCAGCGAATGCACGAAGACGTCGATGCCGTCATGGGCCGAATAGGCGCTGAGGCCGAAGTCGGAGACGATGAACCACTGCGTGGCGCGGGCGTCGTAATCGTTGCCGATGAGCTCCTTGGCCGCCGCGGTCATGGCATAGACGCCGGGCTTGAGGTCCTTCACCGCCTCTTCGACCGGGAACGCGGTGACCACCTCGGCATTGAGCTTGGGCACGACGGTGAGCTCGCCGCTCCAGATCTTGGCGCCGCGCTCATTGGCCAGCCGCTCGGCCTCGTAATCGCTGAGATTGCGCTGGAAATTGTAGCCCAGCAGGGTGTCGATCAGATTGCGGTCGCCGATGCGGTAGATCGAAAGCTTGATCGTCTTGCTGTTGACGCTGAGCACCGGGATGCCCTGCTGGCCCGAGCGCGGCAGCACATAGGCCTTGCCGGAGAAGCGCACGAACGGTTTGCGGTCGCGCACGAAAATGGTGAATTCGGTGGTCTTGACCAGCGATTCATGCACCACCGAGGGCAGCCCCGCGCGCAGCGTGATGACGTAGCGGGCGCCGTGCTTGAGGCCTTCGACGCAGAGCTGGCGGTCGGTGGTGGAGATCGCCGGCCGGTCCTGGCCCGCGACCGCCACGTAAGGCGAGAAATCGGTGCGCTTGCCGGGCAGGTTTTCGGAGAACTGGAAGCAGGCGCGCGGCGCCAGCGCATCGGAATCGACCGTGTAGTTGAGCAGGCGGAAGCCGTGCTCGACGCGCAGCCGCTCATATTGGCCGCGCAGATCGGCGGTCTCGCGCAAGGCGAGCGACAGCCGCAGGGTATCGAGCGCGGCGCGCCATTGCTGGCGGTCGGCCATGGTGCGGCCGAGCACGGCAAGGCTGTCGGCTTCCACCGTGCGGTCATTGGCGCGCCGGTAGGCGATATAGGCGGCGGTGGCGGCGCGATCGAGCAGGAACGAGCGCTCGCGCGCGTCGCGCGGCTTGATCTCGCGCACGGCGCGCGCCAGCCGCAGCCAATTGGCGGCGTCGTTGGGGGCGACGGTGACGATCTGTCCGAGCACCACCATGCCGGTGCGGTAGTCGCGTTTCTGGAAGGCGGCATCGGCTTCGCGGCGCAGCGTCGCCACCGGCTTGCTGACGCTGCCGGCGTCGCGCTTGATCTGCGCTTCGAGCTTGATGGCGGCGTCGTCGAGACTGGCGTTCTGGAACGGCTTGTCGGCGTCGGCGGCAAGCGCCGGCACGAGGGCGAGAGCGATGAGCGCGGCCGCCAGGCCGGCGCGGATAAACGTGAACATCGGCGTGAACCTCCCGAAGCGCTCTCTCAAGCCTCGCGCGCGATTCTGTCGAAATATGGTTCCCAGTTGCAAGCAAGGACCGGCCGCATCGCGCTCTGGCGCGGTACTATCAGTTCAGCGCACGGCGGTGTCGAGGACGTGACGCCGCCAGGATATCGCGCCCGGCAGGCTTTATTCCCCGGCACACAGGAGAGATTTTTCACGTTAGGTCAATCTTCTCTGCCATATTCCTCAGAAATTAAGTGAATTGATCGAAGAAATTGCCATAAGATATTTATTTTACAAGAGATCTTCATCCCATGAAGGCCTCGCGGCCGGCGCCCGCGCGCCACCTTTCATTGCCGCCGCCTTGCGGGTAAACGGAAGGCTTGAGACCCCGTAGCTCAGTTGGATAGAGCATCAGCCTTCTAAGCTGAGGGTCCCTGGTTCGAATCCAGGCGGGGTCGCCACCAGCCTTTCAGTGCTTCAGCAGGCTGACCGCGCCGCTTGGGCGCGAGGAGCGTTGCGGGCGCGCCGGCGCCAGGCTCTGCTTGAACGCGCTAAAGGTCGGGCTCGCCGCCAGCGCGTCCTCGCCGGCTGCGATCAACTCGTCGACGCTCGCCGGCGGCAGCACGAAGCGGGTCGGTACCGCATTGAGCTGGGCGGCGCGCGCGGGATCGAGCTGATCGAAGGCCAGACGCCCGACGAAGACCTTGACGTCGCGGCAGTTCCAAGGGCCGCGCTCGCCGCGCAGGCGCGCCACCTCGGTCGCCGGCAGGCCGCAGCGCCAGCGCACCAGCCCCTCGCGCCAGGCGTTCATCGTGACCTTGAAGGCGGTGTAGCTCGCGCGCACCGAGGCATCGATGGCGGCGCTGGTGACCGCGTCGACGAGCTCGATGCCGCTGGGGCCTTGCAGATGTCCGGCCCAGTTGCCCTGCGGGCCGCGTCCGGCATCGACCACCAGGAACAGGATGCGGCGCAGCCGCACCGCTTCCGCGCGCGACATCGGTTGATAAGGCGCCTCGGCCGATTCGAGCGAGATGGTGAAGCCGGACAGTCCGAAATTGTCGACCAGCCCGCCGTCCAGCAGCTTGACGAATTTCATCGAGCCGTCGCGATAGCTGCGCACGCCCTTGGCAAAGGCGTGCAGCAGCGGCGGCGCATTGATATTGCCGGCGGCGCGCGTGATCCAGTCGGGCAGCGGTCCGCGGCAGCGCTGCGGATAGCTCTGCAACACCACCGGCGCGAAGGCGAGCGGCACCGCCGCGGAAGCGGCGACGGCGCTGGCCACCGGATAGTCGGCGAGATCACTGCACAGCGCGCCGAACGCGGTCTTGCCGAACACGAAAGGCGTGCGGTTGTAGATATCGGTGGCGTTGATCCAGACCCGCGGCCGGCGCTCGGTGCGCAGCGCGCGGAAGGTCGCGCCCTCGAACAGGTTGGCGTTCAGCCAATTGCGCAAGGGCACGTCCTGGTTGGCGCCGCCGGCGAGCGCGCGACTGAAATTGATCAAGTTGATGTCGGTGTTGAGCGCCTCTTCGGCATTGCGGGTGAGGAAGCGGTCGCGGAAGTCGGCGAGCGCCGCGCTGCCCTTGAGGCCGAAATAGGCGGCGGTGACCGAGCCGCCGGACACCGCGGTGACGAAATCGACGCGATCGATCAGGCGCGCCTCGCGGCCGCGGTCGATCACCGTCGTCCCGGCAAATCCCTTGAGCACGCCGAAGGAGAATGCGGCCGCGCGCGTGCCGCCACCGGAAAAGGCGAGTCCGACCAGCATGTCGTCCTCGGACGCGTCGCTCGGCCGGCCATCGCCGGCGATGCGCACATGCGCGTCGGTCACCGGCAGATTGATCGGGTGATTGTTCACGCTCGCGCAAGCGGCAAGCGCGAGGCCGACGCCGAGACCGATGCAAATGCGAAACAACGCCATCGACACACACGCCGGAGCGCTCGTTTGCAGGGGCCGCGCTCGCGCCCTAAGAATTTTCGTGCTCGGATCGTCGCTTAACGCAGGAGAGTAAAGGTTGGGTCAACGGTCGCGCAAGTCATTGGCGCCGCGCATTTTTCAGCGGGGCTGCGACCGCCTTGCCGTCACCCGACGGCATCGACCCAGGCGCGGAGCTATTTGCTCACGGCACGCTGCCGACGGCGGCCAGGTGTGGCCGCGCCCGAACGGCACTTTGGCGCGCGCTCAGTGGGTCCAGGCGTCGCGCCGCGTATAGGCGAAGTTGTCGGCATAGGTTAAGCCGCGCCGCGCCGCCGGCGTGGCGGCCTCATGGACCTGGAAAGGAATGCCGTGGCGCTCGCAATAGGCCACCGCCTCCTCCTTGCTGGGGAAGCGCAGGCGCAACTGCTGGCGCATATCGCCCGAGGAGGTCCACCCCATCAGCGGCTCGACCTCGCGCGGCTGCTCCGGCTCGAAATCGAGCAGCCAGGCCTTGGTATTGGCATGGCCCGATTGCATGGCGGTCTTGGACGGCTTGTAGATGCGTGCGGTCATGGGACACCGGATCTTTGGACGCCCAATCTGGGGACACCCTCTTTTGCGACCCCGAAGACTGGCGGCGGCGCTCGGTATAGGCCGGCGCATCCGCCCTGGCAATGCGGCGGATCACGGCATTCATAGCATGTTTGCGAAAATGCCATGCGGCCCCGCACGGGCGCCGACGCTGAATGGGCCACGGCGCCGCCGGGTCGATACCACCAAGCGGCATTCAGCAGAGGTGAAAGATTGGCCGGTCAGGCCCGGTAGCGGCGGCCGGTGTCGGTCGCGGTGACGCCGAGCTGCCGGCGCGACGCGCGCCTGCGGCGCGACTGCAGGGTGAGCGGCTGCTCCAGCACCGGGGCACGCACGTCCACGCGGAATCCGCCGTCGGCCAGATCCTCGAATTCGATGCCCTGCTCGCGCCAGATCTCCTCGATGGCGCGGGCGGTCGAGCGCCGCGGCTCGGTTTCGCCCTGCTCGAGCTTATGGATCGCCCGCTGGGTCATGCCGATGCGGAAGCCGAGCTCGCTCTGGCTCCAGCCGAGCACCGCGCGCGCCAGTCGCATCTTGGCGGCGAAGGCTCGCCGTTCGAGCCGAACCAGTTCGACCAGGTCGCGTGGGTTATGGACCGCAAGGTGAATCGTCATCGACGCAAACTCGTCTGTAACGCTTAGCCTGCCTTGCTGCTAAGGGAATGACCCCCGGCGGTATCCCGCCGAGGGTCGATAGCGTTTAGGCCGTTATCCGATCAGGGATAGAACGGACGGTTGACGCGGAAGCGCACCGCCCATTGATCCTGGTCGCTGACCGTGTAGGCGCCAGCCGGCTTGCCGTGGCCGGTGCCATTCGCGGTCAACCAGCACCGTTGGCTAGGACGCGCTGTTCAGGTTGGCGTACATGACTTCCAGACCCATCTGGAAGGTCTTGGAGACCGCCCATTCGGTGCGCACGCCGACGCCCCAGGCATCTCCAATCCATGTCGCAGCCGGTGACCGCAACAGCGGCGTGCCCGGCGTTGGCGCCGGCACCGCCAGCCTCGCAGATCATGTTGTTGGCAGAGGCTGTTGTAGTTCGACTGGCCCGGTAAGATCCCCACAGCGTGCTCTTCCAAGCCGGGTTCCAGTGGTGGGTGAACGCCGCGTTCACCGCCCAGGTGGTGGTGAGCTCGAGGTCCGACGCCTTGCCGGCCGCAACGGTGCCGCCATAGACGGCATCGGTGTTGTAGCCGAAGCCGACGTCCTTGCCGTCGAACTTGACGTAATCCCAATCGATGGCGGTCATGTTCGTGTAGCGGATCGCGCCTTCGGCGTAGGTGACTTGCGCCTGGAAGTAGTCGCCCTTGCCGATCATCGGCGCGTTCAGCTTGATGCCGGCGCCGACGGCGAAGCCCAGCGCATCGCCGGGATGGCCGGTGCCTTCGGTGCTGCCGTAATACATGGCCGCCACGCTGATGCAGAGCGCCCATGATCTGGGCCGAACCCCAAGCCTGGTCGATGCGCAGATTGGCCACCACGTCGGGCACCTGCTGCGCCTCGTAGTTGACGCCGGTCGCATTGCCGAACGCGAGCTGAAGGTGACGCCTGTTGATGTTGACGATGCGCGTCGCGCCGCTGCGATTTCCGCCGACATCGATGGCCGACAGGCCGTTGCCGAACTGCGCGGTATAGGCGAACACGTCCCAGCCGCCATCGCCCGAATCCGAAGACGCGGTCGACGAAGCCGTACTGGTTGGCGCCGATCGAGTAGAAGTCGAAGAACGACGTCGAGTGGCCGATCGTGAAGCCCGCCCACTGGATGAACCAGCGGTTGGCATAGTAGCGGAGATCTTGGCCGAGTTGCCATGAGCTGCCGCCGGCGTTGTTGGTGCTGACGCCGAGCGCGATATAGCTGCGCACGGTGCCGTATTCGGTCGAGCTGCGGGCGTCGAACGTGGCCGTGCCCTTCGACGCGCTGTGCCAGTTGACGGTTGCCCGGTTGTTCGAGTTGTTGTCGAACGAACTCGGTCGTGAAGCTGCCCGCGTAGCCGACGCCGGTCTCGTAGCGAGCCCAGCCACCGACCTTCAGGCACATGTCAGTGCCGGGGATGTAATAGAACCCCACACCGTACAGGCTGCAAATCTTCACGTACTGGACCGGTTTGGCCTTAACGGGAAGATCGGCCGCCTGCGCCCCAGCAATCGCAACGAGACCCGCCGCGGAGCCGAGGAGAAGGCTTTTCACCATCTTCATCTTGAACCTCCAAACGTTGTTTATCGTGAGAGGGTTCTGTATCCGTCCAGTGCGACAGCACCGATGGAACTTCCCCTTGCTCCCCGCCGTCCAGAACTCCAACTCGGCCGCGCGATATCCCAAACTCACACTACACTCGGGCTTACCGTTTGGTGCGATCCGTCGACCCGGAAAGCGCAACAGGGGGATGCCCCCCTCCGTCGCAACGACGACATTAACGAATGAGCCCTCTCACGCAATGAAGAAGGGCCCTTCCCACAGGCCTTTCCGGCGGTTTTCGAGCGACTGTTGCGCAAAAAACACGCAAATTAGGTGGACCCGCCGCCAACCCTAGGGCCGCTCCCTGCCGACATTCCCAATGCGAAAAATTATATATTTATATCAATGACTTATAATGGCTTCTTCACAGAAATCGCGCAGCAGCCCGCACCCGGATAAATAGCCCGATTGCAGCCGCCCGTGGTGGTAATGGGAGCTTTTCCAGGCATTTCGCCCGCGGCGGCGTCCGGGCGCGCCCAATTCGCGGGCACCCTTTGCCGCCGGCCGCACACCCGCCTTGCCTTTGTTAACGGCGGCGACCCAACTCGGTAAGCCTTGCCGATTCGAGGCCATGGCCGGCTGGGGTACCGGCAAACCGCGGGTTCTTGCGCATCCCTTTATAGCGGTCGTCGCCGTCAATCGGCCGACAATCGGGTACCCGCCTCGCAGGGCCCTGCCCGTCGCAACCAGCGAGGCAAGAGGGAGGCTGGCGGAGACGGAGGGATTCGAACCCTCGATACGCCTTGAGAGCGTATAACGGTTTAGCAAACCGCCGCCTTCAGCCACTCGGCCACGTCTCCGGATGCGGCAATGCCTACAGAAACTACCGCGACACGGTCAAACAGGTCGCCGCCGCCGCCTGGACGGGCGGGAAACTGGCTTAGCCAACCCGACCGAAGCACGGGTATCGAAGCGATGAACCGCAAGCAGCGCCGCGCCGCGCATGTGCAAAGCCCCCCGGCGCAAGCCGCCGGTTCCGGCGATGCCGTCCGCTACCTTTTGGCGCAAGCCGCCCGCTTCGAGCAGGAACGCCGGCTCGACGAGGCCGCGCGCAGCTACAAGAAGCTGCTGGCGCTCAAGCCCGACCATGCCGAGGCGCTGAACAATCTCGGCTGCGTGCTGCAGGCCCAAGGCAAGCTCGGCGAAGCCTCGGCACGCTTTGCTCGCGCGCTCGCGCTCACGCCGCAGCTTTACGAGCAGTTCGCCAGCGTCCTCGCCACGCTCGCCGCGGTGTTGCCACCGCTGGCCGAAGCCATGCGGCGCGCCAATGCTGCCTGGCCGCAGCGGCTCCCGGCCGACGCGCTGTTCACCCCGGAAGGGCGCGCGGCGACCGAGAGCGATCCGCTGCTGCGTCGACCTGTTGCGCGCAACGCCGGTGCACGACCTCGGATTCGAACGCGTGCTGACCGCGCTGCGCACCGCATTGCTGGCCGAGGCCGTCGCCGACAAGCCGGTCGGGACGGCACGGCTGGCGTTCGCCGGCGCCCTGGCGCAGCAATGCTTCATCAATGAATACGTATTCGCCACCACGCCGGAGCAAGACGCGGAACTTGTGCAATTGTCCGCGCGCGCGGAGCTGACGCCGCTGCAGATCGCCGCGCTCGCCATGTACCAGCCGCTGCATGCGCTGGCGATCGCGCCGCGCCTGCTCGCGCGCGATGTTCCGCCCGCGCTTGCCGACGTCATCACGCAGCAAGTGCGTGAACCAAACGAGGAGCGCGCGCTGCGTGAATCGATGCCGCGCCTTACGCCGATCGACGACACCGTCTCGCAACGCGTGCGCGCGCAATACGAGGAGAATCCCTTTCCACGCTGGGTGCATGCTCCCTGCGGGATCGAACCGACGAGCATCGACCTGCATCTGCGCTCGCTGTTTCCGACCGCCGCCTTCACGCCGCTCAACAAAGCCGAGGCGCTCGAGGTGCTCGTCGCCGGCTGCGGTACCGGCTACCATGCCATTGGAATTGCACAGAGTTTTGCCAACGCGCGGGTGTTGGCGGTGGACTTGAGCCTGGCCAGCCTCGGCTATGCCAAGCGCAAGACGCCGCCGGCGCTTCGCGCCCGTATCGACTATGCGCAAGCCGATATTCTCAAGCTCGGCGATCTCGGCCGCAGTTTCGACCTCGTCGATTCAACCGGCGTGCTGCATCACATGGCGGAGCCGCTGCAGGCCTGGCGCATCCTGCTCGGTCTGGTGCGGCCGGGCGGGCTCATGCATATCGGATTCTACAGCGAGCGTGGCCGCGCACATATTGTCGCCGCGCGCGCCTTCATTGCCGAACGCGGCTATGGCGCCACGCCCGCGGAAATCCGCCGCTTCCGCCAGGACGTGCTGGCGAGCCCGCATCTGCGCATCGCCCAGGCCAAGGATTATTTCTCGACCAGCGAATGCCGCGATCTGTTGTTCCATGTGCAAGAGAATCGACTAAGCATCCCTGAGCTTAAAGCTTTCATCGCCGCGCACGGGTTGAAATTCATCGGTTTCGAGTTCGAGCCGGCGGCGCAGCGGCAATACCGCGCCCAATTCGCGCAGGCCGGCTGGTCGACGTCCGATCTCGACCGCTGGCAGGAGATCGAGACGCGCTATCCCGACACCTTCAGCGCCATGTACCGGCTCTGGGTGCAGAAGCCGTGAGCCGGCAAGTCGATATCGGTGGCACGCTGCAAGAAGCGCTCGCCCTGCACCAACAGGGCCAGCTGCGCGAGGCCGACAAGCTCTATGCGCGCGTGCTCAAGCTGGCGCCGGACAATTTCGACGCGCTGCATCTCTCCGGCCTCGCCAAGGCGCAAGGCGGCCAGATGGGCGAGGCCTTTCGCCTGATCGCCAAGGCGCTCAGGGTCAACAACCGCGTTGCCGACGCCCACGTCAATTTCGCCAATGTGCTGCACGCGCTCAAGCGCGACGGCGAGGCGCTCGACGCGCTCGATCGGGCCCTGGCGCTGCGTCCGGGCGATGCCGAGATCACCCGGCTGCGCGGTAACGCGCTGCTCGCGCTCAACCGCACGGCGGAGGCCCTCGAATGTTTCGAGGCGACGCTCAAGATCGCGCCGCGTCATCCTGAAGCCCTGCTCAACCGCGGCAGCGCGCTCGCCACACTGGGCCGGCCGGAGCAGGCATTACGCGACTTCGACGCCGCGCTCACGCTGGCGCCGCATCATCCCGGCGCGCTTTACAATCGCGGCAACGCCCTGCTCGCGCTCGGCCGCGCGGCGCCGGCGCTGGAGGCCTTCGATCGCGCGCTTGCCCGCGCGCCCAACCATGCGCAGGCCTGGAACAACCGCGGCCGCGCCCTGCAGGCGCTCAACCGTCACCGTGAGGCGGTGGAAAGCTTCGGCAAGGCGATCGCGCTCGACCAGAACTATGCCGACGCCCATTCCAACCGCGCGTTGTCGCTGCTCACCCTCGGCGATCTCGCTTCCGGTTTTGCCGAATATGAATGGCGCTGGAAGCGCAGCGGCATGTCCGACAGCCGGCGCAACTACCGCGGCCAGCTCTGGCGCGGCGACTATCCGCTGACGCGCAAGACCATCCTGCTCACCGCCGAACAGGGCCTGGGCGACAGCATCCAGTTTGCCCGCTACGCGCCGCTCTTGGCGCGCGCCGGCGCCCGCGTGCTGCTGGAAGTGCAGAGCGAGATCGAGCCGTTGATGGCGTCGCTGGCCGGCCTCGCCGAGGTCCATGTGCGCGGCGAGACGCTGCCGCCTTACGACGTGCACTGCCCGCTCGGCAGCCTGCCCTTGGCGCTGAAGACCGAGACGGCGACCATTCCCGCCGATATTCCCTATCTCGCCGCCGATGAAGCGCGCCTGGCGCGCTGGCGCGCCGAGCTGGAGGCGCTGCCGGGCAAGCGCATCGCCTTTGCCTGGGCGGGACATGCGCGCCATCCCAACGACCGCAACCGGTCGATCGAGCTGGCGCAATGGGCGCCGCTGCTGGCGCGCCCGGGGATTTCCTTCATCAGCTCCAGCGCGACCTGCGCGATGAGGACCGCGCCACGCTCGCCGGCTTGGCCAACGTCACCCAGGTCGGCGACAAGCTCGACGATATGGCCGACACCGCCGCGGTGATTGCGCTTGCCGACCTGACGATCGCGGTCGACACCTCGGTCGCCCATCTTGCCGGCGCGCTCGGTCGCCCGCTCTGGGTGTTACTGCCGTTCTCGCCCGATTGGCGCTGGACGCTGAGCGACGAACGCAGCCCTGGTATCCGCACGCGCGGCTGCTGCGCCAGCCTGCCCCCGGCGACTGGCCAAGCGTGCTGACGCGGGTCGGCGAGGCGCTCGACGCGTTTATCGGCGCCGCCTGGGATCCTACGCCGCGGCGCGGATCACCACCGGCGCCGGCGGCAGCGGATGGCTCTTGAGCCAATCGCGCGCGGCGCGCTGGGCCTGGCCAATCTCGCCATCGCTCATCTGTTCGGCGATCTCGCGCCGCAGCCG
>CAWAIV010000010.1:0-390733 GCA_963782145.1 uncultured Pseudomonadota bacterium | reverse complement strand
TTTTGTAATTGATGCGGCTTCCTTACCCTCCCCCCGTGAAGTGGTGGGGAGGGTCGACAAGCATCGCGCCAGCGATGCTTGTCGGGGGTGGGGGGCCGCTGGGGCTCGTCTTGCTGCGCCGTTCATGCCCCCCGACCCCACCCCACCACTCGCTACGCTCGCGGGGGGAGGGGAGATGAGAGGCGACATCGTTTTGATGTGCTCAGCCGCCGAACTTCTGCTGCCAACTCGGCAGGCGCCGGCAAACGACAACGCCTTGGCTTCATAAACCCCGCGGGCGATGGCGCGCGCCACCACATTGCCCGCCAGCATGCCGAGCTCGCTCAGCGCGAAAACCGGATCGGGCAATTCCTTCTGCCCGAGCGCGGCGGCGAACACGATGTCGCCGTCGAGCGGCGTGTGCACCGGGTAGATGGCGCGCGAAAAGCCGGTCTGCGCCATCACCGCCAAGCGTTTGCATTGCGCCTTGTAGAGCTTGGCGTCGGTCGCCACGACAACCAGCGTGGTGCTGGCGCGCTCGACGCCCTTGCTGCGAAAGGCGAGGTCGGCGGCCGTGAACGCGGCCGGCCAGCCGCGCCCGCCGAATTCTTGTCCTGCTCGAACGGCGCCGCCCAGAAATGCGGGCCGTCGCCGATGGTCACGCTGCCGACGGCGTTGGCGGCGGCCAGCGCGCCGACGCGTGATGCCGTCCGGCGTCCGCGCCGAGGCCGAGCCGACGCCGCCCTTGAGATTGACGGTGGTGGCGCCCAAGCCCGGCGCCGACGCTGCCGAGCGCGAAATCGCTGCCGGCCGCTTGCGCCGCCGCATAGCCGAATTCGCGATAGGGCGGATAGCGGCCCCAGTCCTTGTCGCCGCCGGAAAGCAGGTCGAACAGCATGGCGCCGGGCACGATCGGCACCAGCGCCTCGCGCACCTTGAAGCCGCGGCCCTGCTCGCGCAGCCAAGCCTGCACGCCGGAGGCGGCATCCAGCCCATAGGCCGAGCCGCCCGACAGCACGATGGCGTCGATGCCTTCCACCGTCTGCGCCGGGTCGAGCAGGGCGGTCTCGCGCGTGCCCGGCCCGCCGCCGCGCACGTCGACGCTCGCCACCACCGGCGCGTCGAACAGATGACGGTCGTGCCGGAGCCGAGCCGGGCGTCGCCGGCATGGCCGATACGCAGGCCGGGAATGTCGGTGATCAGATTGCGCATATGCCACCTATTGCCGGCGCCGAGCCTATCACGTCCGATCACTTCGCGGTCAGAATCGGGCCGGGCGACTTGCCATCGCCACACTTCCCCGTGCATATCGCCGCCCATGCATGTCTTGACTCGTCATTCGGCTTCGGAATCTTGGACGTCCCTCGCGGCCGCCCTCATTGCCGGGGCTCATCAGCTTCCTCAGCCCTTGCGTGCTGCCGCTGGTGCCGCCCTATCTGGTGTTCCTGACCGGCACCTCGCTGGAGCGTTTCGCCGACCGCGAGCCGGAGCTGCGGTCAAGCGCGAGACCGTGGTGGCCGCGATGCTGTTCGTCGCCGGCTTTTCCACCGTGTTCGTGGCCTTGGGGCCAGCGCCAGCGTCATCGGCGGCGCTGCTGCGCGCCTATTCCGAGCCGCTCTCGATGATCGCCGGCGTCGTCATCATCGTCATGGGCCTGCACTTCCTCGGCATCACCCCGATCGCCTTCCTGCACCGGCAGAAGCGCCTGGAAGTGGGCAAACCGGTCGGCTTGTGGGGCGCCTATGTGATCGGGCTCGCCTTTGCCTTCGGCTGGACGCCCTGCATCGGGCCGATCCTGGCGGCGATCCTGGCGTTGGCGGCCTCCGAGCAGACGGTGGCGCGCGGCGCCGGGCTGCTCGCGGTCTATTCGCTGGGCCTCGGCATTCCCTTCATCGTCGCCGCCTTCGCCGTCGAGCCCTTCGCCGGCTTCCTCTCCCGCTTCAAGAATTATCTGCACCGCGTCGAGCAGGTGATGGGCGGGCTGCTGGTGCTCACCGGCATCGCCTTCCTCACCGGCACCATCACCCAGATGAGCGTGTGGCTGCTGGAGGCGTTCCCGATCCTCGGCCGCATCGGCTGACGCGCCTGGCATCCTGCGGCGGCCCGCCGGAATGTCTGTGACCGCCGCCGAGCGCCCGACTTCCGGCTAGAGCGCGTTCGTCGTTTTTCGATTCGGGTGGGATTCCCAAATCAGGCGAACGGTGCGAATCCTCTGTCGTGAGAGCGATGGAGGCAGCCCATGGCGCGAGCTTACAGCCAGGATTTGCGTGACCGCGTGATCGATGCGGCGTTGGCGGGAGCCGCGGCGCGGCAGGCGGCGGCACGTTTCGGGATTGGTGATGCGACGGCTATCGTCTGGGTGCGGCGGGCGCGGCAAAGCGGCGAACGGGCCGCGCGCAAGCAGGGGCAGCCCCGGCGCTGCAAGCTTGATCCGCATCGCGATTACATTCTCGGCTTGATCGCAGCGACCCCTGACCTGACGATCAGCGAACTGCTGGCGCAGCTTCTCGCCGAGCGTGGCGTGCGTGCCGCCCGGGCGACGCTGTGGACGTTTCTCGACCGTTGCGGCCTGACATACAAAAAAAGACCGCCCACGCTGCGGAGCGGGACCGCCCGGATATCGTGAAGCGGCGCGCGGCCTGGTTCGACAACCAGCCCGCTCTCGATCCCGAACGGCTGGTCTTCATCGATGAGACATGGGCCTCCACCAACATGGCACGGCTGCGCGGGCGCGCTCCGAAGGGCGAGCGATTGCGCGCCGGCATTCCGCATGGCCATTGGCGCACGACGACATTCGTCGCCGGGCTTCGCCTGACCGGGATGGTTGCGCCGATGGTCCTCGACGGGCCGATCAACGGCCACGCTTTTCAGGCCTATGTCGAGCAGATTCTCGTTCCCGAACTCAAGCCACACGACATCGTCATCATGGACAATCTCGGCAGCCACAAGGGGCGCAGTGTGCGCGCCGCCATCGAGGCCGCTGGCGCCGCGCTCCTCTACCTGCCGCCCTACAGTCCCGACCTCAATCCGATCGAGAATGCCTTCTCCAAGCTCAAGGCGCTGCTGCGTAAAGCCGCCGAGCGAACCGTCGATGCCTTGTGGGACACAATCGGCACCCTGATCCCGGCCTTCACTCCGACCGAATGCGCCAACTTCTTCGCCGCCGCTGGATACGAACCGGATTAATGCGAATCCGCTCTAGCGTATATGCGCTGACCACGGCAGGGGCCCGCGGGCCCAGTCGCAGCTGTAGGAGCCACTCACTGCGTTGCCGTGCAACATGCCGGAGTAACGGCAGCCTTTGCCAACCGCTGGGCCGAACGTGTCGCGGCGGATGACCGTCACGCGATTGCCCGCGATGCCGATTGTCAGATCGGCTCGCACAATCCGCCCGGAGGGATGGGTCCAGGTCGCCTTGAACGCGTTGGAATTGCCGACCCGGCGCCAGGTGCCTTGCCAGCCTGCTTCGCTTTCATTCCATACGTGGCCAAGGGGGCCTACGCCTTGCATCGGACGCGGCCCGCCCCGGTTGCCGGGGTTTCCCCGACCGGTGGTGCACTGCTTGGCCAGCCGCATGATGTTATCAGCCGCGCCCTCGACCTGGTTGCGCGGGGTCCGCATGCACCAGCTAAAATGCATCTGATAAACCGGGTGCATGCCCTTGCTCGGGTTCAAGCACGCCGGATTCTTCTTGATAGCGTCGGCTGCGATGCTGGCAACGCTGGAAGCGTATTGTTTGCAGAAGCGCACGCCGCCCGGCGCTCCTTGTGCCAGCGCGGGCCCTGCGAGGACTGTGAAGGCGAATACAGCAACAACGAGCCTTTTCATTCTTTTCAGTCCATGATGACGACCCATGCTTAACCTGAACCGCGCCCAGGAGCGCCGCGAACGTAAGATCATCTTCCTTCCGCGGCAATATTCCGATCGGCTCACTGGCCGCAACATTTCGTCACGGGCAGGGGATGCTCGCTTGAATGCGTTGGTGAGGCTGAACGCGCGGTAGTTGCGGATGAAGGATTTGCGCCATGTCATTTTTAATTGCGGAAAGAAGTTTGCTAGTTTTTAGGACGACGGAACGCCGTTTCGGCAAACAAAAAGCCCGCCGCGAACGGCGGGCTTCCCGTTATTCGGTGCGTTCGCCGACGCTTACTCCATCTCGACGTACTTGCCGCCTTTCTGCCACTGGTAGAACACGTAGTCGAGCTTGGTGATGTCGCCCTTCTTGTCGTAGGAGATCGGGCCGAGCACGGTGTCCCAGGTGCCCTTGCTGATCACGGCCGCGACTTTCTTGGGATCGGTGGTGCCGGCCTTCTTGGCGGCTTCCGTCCAGATCTGCACGGCGGCGTAGGTATAGAGCGTGTAGCCTTCCGGGTTGATGCCCTTGTCCTTGAAGCGCTTGACCACCGCGGCGGCCACCGGGCGCTTGGTCGGATCGGGGCCGAAGGTGAACATCATGCCGATGCCGGCATCGCCGGTGATCGACCAGAATTCGTCGGTGGCGATGGCGTCGCCGGAAATCATCTGCGCCTTGAGGCCTTGCTGACGCATCTGGCGCAGCATCAAGCCGGCCGAGGTGTGGTAGCCACCGACATAGACGACGTCGATCGCATTAGCCTTCATGCGCGAAACCAGTGCGTTGAAGTCCTTGTCGTCCTTGCCGTAGGCCTCCATCATCTTGATCTTCACGCCCTTCTTGTCGAGCGTCTTCTTCACCTCGTCCGCCAAGCCCTGGCTGTAGGTCTGCTTGTCGTGCACGATGGCAATGTTCTTGCCCTTGTAGTGCGCGGCGATGTAGTCGCCGGCAACCTCGCCCTGCTGGTCGTCGCGGCCGCAGACGCGGAACAGGTTCCAATTGCCGCGCTCGGTGAACTTCGGGTTGGTCGAGGCGGGGGTGATCTCGATCACGCCGGCGTCGGTATAGACGTCGGAAGCCGGAATCGAGGAACCCGAGCAGAAGTGGCCGATCACGACCGGCACATTGGCGCCGACCAACTTCTCTGCCACCGAGCGCGCCTGCTTCGGATCGCAGGCGTCGTCCTCGATATCCATCTTCAGCTTCTTGCCGAGCACGCCGCCGGCGGCGTTGATGTCGGCGACCGCCAGCGTGGCGCCGTTCTTGAACTGCTGGCCGAACGAGGCGTATTGCCCGGTCAGCGGTCCGGCGACGCCGATCGTGATGTCTTGCGCCGACGCCGCGCCGGCAAGCGCGAGCGAAATGCCGGCTGCCAATCCAGTTAGCCGCAACATGTTCATGATCTGCTCCTCTCAACAGGGGTAACGACGCGGGCGGCCCGGCGGCCCGCGACGAGCGAAACCATCCAACCACCATTCTCTCAGAATTTGCGGGGAAGTCATCAGCCGGGTGGATGTTCCCAAGTCGAATTTTCGTCCAACAGCGGCTTCTTTTCGCGGCAGGTAAAGGGGCCGGTGCGCTCGTAAAGCCAGGGATATTGCCGCGCCATCTGGTTGGTGCGGGTGATCCGGAACGAAATCGAGGCGACCGCCATGAGATAGAGCGTGTCCGACAGGTACGACTCCAGTGCCAGGATGTGGGCCGAAAACAGCGCGAAATGCAGGAAACGCACCGCGGCGCCGAGCAACAGCATATAGACCAGCACGTACCAATAGGGCCGCCAGGTCGTGGCGATGGCGCGCCCGGCCAGGGTCGCGGCGCCGCCGCCGATGATGCCGGTGACCATCAGGACCTGCAGCCAGCTCTCCGTCGCGTAAAGCCCGCTCATGGTCGGCCCGGTTCCCTCGTCAATGCCGGCCGCCTTCCAGATAGGCGGCGCGCACTTCCGGCCGCTGCAGCAAGTCGCGGCCCGGCCCCGACAGGGTGATCAGGCCGTTGACCATCACATAGCCGCGATGCGCCAGCTTGAGCGCATGATAGGCGTTCTGCTCGACCAGGAACACGGTGAGCTTCTCGCGTTCGTTGAGTTCGCGGATGGCATCGAAGATCTGCTTGACCAGGAGCGGGGCCAGGCCGAGCGAGGGCTCGTCGAGCAGCAGCAGCCGCGGCCGGCCCATCAGCGCGCGGCCGATCGCCAGCATCTGCTGTTCGCCGCCCGACAGCGTGCCGCCGCGCTGGTGGAGGCGTTCCTTCAGGCGCGGAAACAAACGGAACACGCGCTCGACGTCTTCGTCGAAATGGCTGTCATCGGTGATGGTCGCGCCCATCTGCAGGTTTTCCATCACCGTCATGCGCGAGAAGATGCGGCGGCCTTCCGGCGCCTGCGCGATGTGCAGGCGGGCGATATCGTGGCTGGGCAGGCCGGTGATGTCGCGGCCCTCGAACAGCACGCTGCCTTCGCGCGGGCGCGGATCGCCGAAGATGGTCATCATCAGCGTCGACTTGCCGGCGCCGTTGGCGCCGATCATGGCGACGATCTCGCCGGCATGGATGTCGAGATCGACGCCCTTGAGCGCGATGATGTTGCCGTAATAGGTCTTGACGCCGCGCACCGAGAGCATCGGCGTCGCCGCGGCGGTTGCGGCCGTCGCGCTCATAGCCCGGCCTCCGCTTCGGCCACCTCGACCTCGGCATCGGCGACGCCGAGATAGGCGCCGATGACGCGCGGATCGTCGCGCACGGCGGCGGGCGTGTCGTCGGCGATCTTGACGCCGTAGTCGAGCACGACGATGTGATCGGAAATCTCCATCACCACCGACATGTCGTGCTCGATGAGCAGGATCGAGGTGTCGTGCTCGGCGCGGATGAACAGCAGGAATTCGTTGAGCTCGCCGCTCTCGCGCGCATTGAGACCGGCGGCCGGCTCGTCGAGGCACAGCAGCACCGGATCGGCGCACATGGCGCGGGCGACCTCGAGCCGGCGCTGGGCGCCATAGGGCAACGCGCCGGCCGGATCGTCGGCGCGGTCGGCCAGTCCGATACGGTCGAGCCAGTAGCGCGCCTTGTCCATGGCGGCGCGCTCGGCGGCGGTGAAAGAGGCGATCCCCAACATGCCGAGCACGGTCATGCCGGAAGCGCGCATCAACCGGTTGTGCTGCGCCACCATCAGGTTTTCCAGCGCGGTCATGCCCTGGAACAGGCGGATGTTCTGGAAGGTGCGGGCGACGCGGGCGAGCTTGGCGATGCGGAAGTCGAACAGGCGCTCGAGCAGATAGACGCTGCCGTCGGTGTGAGTGAGACGGATCATGCCGACGGTCGGCCGGTAGAAGCCGGTGATGCAGTTGAACACGGTGGTCTTGCCGGCGCCGTTGGGGCCGATCAGCGCGGTGATGGCGCCGCGCTTGGCGTTGAAGGAGACGTCGTCGACCGCGAGCAGGCCGCCGAAGCGCATGGTCAGATGCTGGACGGCGAGGATGGTGTCCGCGGCGGCGGTGGCGTGCGTCATGTGCTGCGCGCCTCCTTGACCAGTTCGGCGTCGACCTCCTTGGGCTTGCCCAGAAACACCGAGGGTGTGCGCGTCGACACCAGCCCGCGCGGGCGCCAGATCATGATCAGCACCATGGCAAGGCCGAACACCAGCATGCGGAACTGGGCGAACTCGCGGAAGAACTCGAAGCCGCCAAGCATGGCGGCGGCGGCCACCGCGACGCCAAGTTGCGAGCCCATGCCGCCCAACACCACGATCGCCAGGACCATGGCGGACTCGGTGAAGCTGAAGCTCTCCGGGCTGATGAAGCCCTGGCGGGTGGCGAAGAACGAGCCGGCGAAGCCGGCGAACATGGCGCCCATGGCGAAGGCGGTGAGCTTGGTGTTGGTGGTGTTGATGCCGAGCGAGCGGCAGGCGATCTCGTCCTCGCGCAGCGCCTCCCAGGCGCGCCCGATCGGCAGCCGGCGCAGGCGGATGCTCACCGCATTGGTGATCAAGGCCAGCACCAGGATCAGGTAGTAGAGGAAGACGATGCGGTGGGTGAAGGAATATTGCAGGCCGAAGGTGTGGGCGAAGCCGCCGTCGCTGTTGTTGAACGGCAGGCCGAAAAAGCTCGGCCGCGGGATGCCGCTGATGCCGTCGGGGCCGTGGGTGAGCGCCTGCCAGTTCAGCAGTACCAGGCGGATGATCTCGCCGAAGGCCATGGTGACGATGGCCAGATAATCGCCGCGCAGGCGCAGCACCGGAAAGCCGAGGATGATGCCCCAGAACGAGGCGAGGATGCCGGCAAGCGGCAGGCAGATCCAGAACGAGAAGCCGAAATTCTCCGCCAGCAGCGCGTAGGAATAGGCGCCGACCGCGTAGAAGGCGACGTAGCCGAGATCGAGCAGGCCGGCGAGGCCGACGACGATGTTCAGGCCCCAGCCCAGCATCACGTAAGTCAGGATCATGATGCCGAGATCGAGGATGTAGCGGTTGTGGTAGAACAGGATCGGCAGCACCAGCGCGAAGATCAAGAGCGCCGGCGCCGCCAGCCTGGGCAGCTTGCGCGCTTGCGCCATCAGCGCCGGCGGCAGCCGCGACGCCAGCGCCAGTTCGCGCTTGCCGAGCAGGAGTTCGCGCACGAAGGCGCCGACGAAGGTGAGTCCCACCAGCATGGCCAGCAGGTCGGGACGGCCGCTGAGCTCAAGCGCGCCGTTGGAGCCGGTATGGGTGCGGATGCCGACCAGGACGGAGAACAGGCCAAAGGCGACCAGCGCGGCGAGCAAGGCGCGCTTGAGCGCGAGGACGAGATCGATGCGGCGCTGGGAGCTCGGAGCGGACAAAGATGACACGCTGGTTGTGCTCGCTGCTCTCTCAGACCTTTTCCACTTCCGGCCGGCCGAGGATGCCGGTGGGCAGGAAGATGAGCACCACGACCAGGATCGAGAAGGCGGCCACGTCCTTGTATTCGATGGAGAAATAGGCCGACCAGAAGGTCTCGATGAGGCCGATCAGCAGGCCGCCGAGCATGGCGCCGGGCAGCGAGCCGATGCCGCCGAGCACGGCGGCGGTGAATGCTTTCACGCCGGCGACGAAGCCGATGTAGAAGTCGATCACGCCGTAATAGAGCAGATGCATGATGCCGGCGACGGCGGCGAGCGCGGCGCCGATGATGAAGGTGTAGGAGATGGTGCGGTTGACGTCGACGCCGAGCAGCGAGGCCATCTTCAGGTCCTGCTCGCAGGCGCGCATGTCGCGTCCGAGCCGGGTGCGCGCGACCAGCCAGGAGAACACCCCCATCAGCACCACCGTGGTGACCACCACGAGGATCTGCACGTTGGAAAGCTGCACGGTGAAGCTGCCGTCCGTCATCAGCGTATAACCGCCATGGATCAGCGGCGGCAGCGGCTTGACCCGCGCGCCCTGCACGACCTGCACGTAGTTCTCCAGCACGATCGACATGCCGATGGCGGAGATCAACGGGGCCAGACGGAAGGATTGGCGCAGCGGGCGGTAGGCGAAGCGTTCGACGGTCCAGCCGTACAGCGCGGTCAGCGCCATGGCGATCAACAAGACGAAGAACAGGGCGAGCGGGACGGCGGTGACGCCAATCGCGACCAGGGCGAGGAAGGCGATCAGGGCGATGAAGGCGCCCACCATGAACACGTCGCCATGGGCGAAGTTGATCATGCCGATGATGCCATAGACCATGGTGTAGCCGATGGCGATGAGACCGTAGATGGCGCCGAGCGTCACGCCATTGATCAGCTGCTGGACGAAATATTCCATGCGTCCCCTTCTTTCCGCATGGCTGCCCGGGCGACAACCGCTTAAGCCCCACAAAGGCTTAACAGGCGGGGCCGAAAGCGGCAACGGCGGAAAGCGCGGGCGGGTCGGCACATCGGGCAAGGGCGGCCGGCGCCAGCGGTTCCCGGCGCCGCGGCCAGGCCCCGCCCGGATCGGCGCCCGCCGGATGCAATGGCCAAGCCCGGCCGCCTCGCTTATGCTTAGACTTATGGCTAGTCCCGCGCTGCCGCTGTTCCACCTTTACGGCGATCCGCCGGACGATTCGGCATTCGACTTCATCCATATCGAGACCATCGCCTCGCGCTCCTCGATCCACGACTGGACCATCCGCGCCCACCGTCACCGCAATCTGTTCCAGCTGCTGCTGATCGAGCAGGGCGGCGGCGAGATGAGCTTCGAGACCGCGACCGTGCCGTTTACGCGCGCCGGTCGCCATCCTGATCCCGGCCACCACCGCGCACGGTTTCCGCTTCACGCCGCAGGTCACCAATGGCTGGGTGGTGAGCTTCACCGAGGACGTGGCCGACGCCATGGGCGAAAAGTCGGGCGAGGCGCTGGCGCGGCTCAAGGCGCTGGCCGCCGATCCCTTGCTGCCGCTCGCCGATGCCGGCGAGGCCAAGCGGCTGTCGGCGCTGTGCGCCGCGCTCGACGAGGAAGGCTCGCTGGCGCGCGAAGGCTATCGGCTGGCCATGCGCGCGCTGCTGGCGCTGATCGCCATCGAGGTGGTGCGGCTGGCGGCGAGCCGCGCGCGCAGCGGCGTGGTCACGCTGAGCAGCAGCGACGCGCGCATCGACGAATTGCGCCGGCTGATCGACGAGCATTTCCGCAAAGAACGGCTGATCAGCTTCTACGCCGAGAAGCTGGCGATGACCGCCGACCGGCTCAACGATCACGTCAAGCGCTCGACCGGCGTCACCGCCGGCCACCTGATCCGCCAGCGCGTGTTGACCGAGGCCAAGCGCCAGCTCGTGTTCACCGCGCAGGCGATCCACGAGATCGCCTACGATCTCGCCTTCTCCGACCCTTCGCACTTCACCCGCTTCTTCCGCAAGCAGACCGGCACCACGCCGCAGGCGTTTCGGGAAGGGCGGGGTGGGTAGGGCGTTTACGCAAGAATTGCGTGCGGTCGCGTGGCACTACAGCGTTCCCGGCAAGCCGATGCAGCAAGCGTCGCCCGGGTGGAGCGCAGCGAAACCCGGGCAATCATTTCAGCAAGCAAGGTCGGATCGCGCGCAGCGAACTCCGCGACAAACCTCTCAATAGGCAACCGCGCATTCCGCGGAGTTTACCCTCGGGCGCGCATAGCGCGACCCGGGGGCTCCATGCGGGCTACTTGCTCCAAACGCGCTACTTGCTCCGTTTCGTGAAGCGAACGCGGACATCGCGGGAGGTCCGGGCGGCCAGAAGCGGACAAAGCCGCGCCAATACGAAAGGAATTACGCGCCCGCTTTTTGCAGGGCACTGGCCATCTTATCGGCCCAGATCGGGTTATGAGCTTTTAGTGGAGACATAACATCGCCGGTCGATTTCGTAGCGGATTCCATCATTTGTACATAGCGCCGGGCTTCATCCCATTTTTCGAGTTCGGCGTAACAACACACAATCACCTCTAAACTGGTCCACCAGTTTGGACGGACCTGCAGGCCACGCGCTGCTGATTCGAGAGCCGCTTCGGGGCGTCCCGAAAAAAGACGCGCGAGCGCAAGCGCGCTAAACCAAACGAAGTTTTGCGGATCGTATGGACTCAGTCGAAGGCCGTATTCGAGCGGTGCAGTCGCCTCAGATGCGCGACCCGCGAAAAGCAGTGCCATTCCCAGCGCCATATGACCCAAAGCGAAGCTTGGGCTGATATCGACCGACTTCTGGGCCGCGCTGATTGATTGATCAAACCGGTTCAAAAACGCGGTGACGATCGCAAGCGCATAATGCGAGTAGGGATTTCGTTCATCGAGATGAATTGCGGTTAGCGCGGCATCAAGCCCCTCTTGCGAGTCGCCGGCGCGATCTTCGGACCAACCGTAAGCGACAATCCCTCCGCAAACGCGACCGACCCAAAGATGTCCCTCCGGAAGTTCAGGGTCGAGTTTACAAGCCTGGCGAAACAATTCCCGGGCCTTGAAATGGTTCTCACGCGTGACTTGGTGAAAATGCCAGGTTCCGCGCCGCACCAAGTCCCAGGCGGTCGCATTACCGGTATGTCGAGCCGCCGCCTGCACGCCCTCGGTCTTGAGCAGCTCCGGCTCAATCGCGCCGGCGACTCGTTCGGCGATTTCATCCTGAACTGCAAAGACCTCGGTGAATTCAAGATCGTAGCGCTCAGACCAGATATGCTTGTCCGATACTGCATCAATTAACTGCGCGGAAATGCGGACACGCTGACCGGACCGGCGCACGCTACCATTGAGCAGATACTGAACCCCGAGCTCCTGAGCGACTTGCTTCGCGCTCACGTTTTTTCCCTTGTAGGCGAAGCTTGAATTGCGTGCGATCACAAAAAACCAACGCAAACGTGTCAGCGCGTTGATGATGTCTTCAGTGATCCCATCCGCGAGATACTCCTGCTCCTTTTCTTCGCTCAAATTTGCGAAGGGCAGGACCGCGATGGACGGGCGGCGTTCGCCTTGCGGCGCCGGTTTCGTTTCATCCGGCTGCTTGATCGGTGCCGATTCCGGCGGGCCGGCGAATCGATACCCGACGCGCGGTATCGTTGCGATCCAGTCCGTTCCGTCAGCGGCCGGGCCGAGCTGTTTCCTAAGCGCTGCGATTTGAACGGAAAGGTTGCTCTCCTCGACCGCGGCATCGCCCCACGCCTTCCGCATCAGTTCCGGCTTCGTGAGCACTTGTCCGGGCGCGGCCAAGAAGGCCTCCAGAAGCCGAAAGCCCTTGCTGCTTAGGGCGACGGGGCGCCCCTCGCGAAGGAGCACGCCGCGTTGCACATCCAGGACATACGGGCCGAAAGTAAGTTCTGTCGACATCGCTCGACATTAGCGGTTTTTGCAAACTTTCGGAATTTTTCGGTGTTGGATTCAGTACTTTTCGGCGCGCTCCGACGCATCTTCCACCGGCAAGAAGAAGGCCCACCGGCGGGCCTCTCACCGCAAGGGAGCGAGCCATGGATCACAGAAGCGCCTTCACGTCGGACTGCCATTACGCGACCGCAGCATTGCAACGCAGGGAACAGTCGGACCTTGAAGGCGTTATGGCGCCGCAGTACAGCTCTCGCGACATTCACCGTCGGTCTACCGGTTTTATCGATTACGATTTTTATCGTGAAGCCGCCAAGCGCGAACGCGAACGCGCCAAAATAGCGTTCGTTAGAAAACTTCTTGGCATGTTTGCCACGGTGTCTCGGCGTGTGGGGGACGGCCTGCGGGTTTGCAGAGGCGATCAACATAAAACGCGCATCGGTTTGAACGTATAAAAGATCCAACACCCGGAAATCGGAGAGAGACGATGCAACTGCCAGAATTCATTACCGGCTTGCCCGAGATCGACACGCCCTTTCCGGCAACCACGGTGAAAACCAACGCGCTGAAATCCAACGACGGCTTGCTGGTGTTTTTCGAGTTCCTCAAGGACTTCGAATTACCCGCGCATAGCCACGGGGCCCAATGGGGTACGGTGCTCGAAGGACAGATCGAACTCACGATTGGCGGCGAGACCCGAACCTATCGTCCAGGGGAGTCATATAATATTCCAGCCGGGGTCGTGCACAGCGGGAAGATTTCCACCGGTACGAAGGTTATCGATATCTTTGCGGAATCCGAGCGCTACAAGCTGAAATAAGCGCGAGGATGCCGCCTGTTCTTTAAGATGTTGCAGCAAGCGTAGCCGGGGCAATCATATCAGCAAGCATGGTCGGATCGCGCGCAGCGAACTCCGGAACAAACCTCTCACCGTGCTACCCCGCATTTCGCTTCGCTTCATGCGGGCTACTTGCTAGCTTGCATCGATGCGCTTCATCGTCGGTTTCATGTCCGGCGTTATTGGCCTGCTGGCCGGCTGGGCCGGGCTCGCCGCCGTTGTGATCGGCCTCGCCGGGCCGGACCGCGATGGCGGCATTGCCATGGGAGCATTCTTCAATATCGGGCCAATCGGCGGGGTTGTCGGCTTCGCTGCCGGCGTATTGCTGTTCATCAAGTTGGGCATGGTCGCTCAAGCTCCATCGTCGCCCGACGCGGCACCGGCGCCGACGCCGAAGCAAGCGTAGCCCGGGTGGAGCGCAGCGAAACCCGGGGCAAACCTCTCGGCACATAACCCCGCATTCCGCTTCGCTACATGCGGGCTACTAGCTTGCTTCACCCGCTTCTTCCGCAAGCAGACCGGCACGACGCCGCAGGCGTTTCGCGAGGGAAAGGGCGGGTAGGGGGAGGTTCGTCGGCCGAGCGCTTGCAAGACAGTAGCCCGCATGGAGCCCCCGGGTCGCGCTATGCGCGCCCGAGGGTAAACTCCGCGAACTGCGGGGTCGGGAGCCGCGAGGTTGGCCCCGCGTTTCGCTGCGCTTCACCCGGGGCGACGCTTGCTATTGAATCCTTACCCGTACGCCCTGTTGCGCGCAGCGGTGGATGACGCCGGTGCGGTGAATATCTCTGGCTCGCGCCATCATGACCGCAGATTGATGCCGGCACCAGTTTTCGTGAAAGTGCGGGTCGAGCACTTCGCCCGCACGGCGTACGTCACATCCTTGCCTCTGCGCCTGAAAGATCACCGAGACCGCCCAGGCACCGTACTGCTGGCAGTTTCCTTGCTGGAACGAACTCGGCCCGCGCGTGCAAAGACTGGCCAGCCGCCGGATGTTGCCGGCTGCGCCTTCGACCACGGATCGCGGGGTTCGCATGCACCAGCTGTAATGCATCTGATAGTTTGAGTGCATGCCCTTGTTGAAGTCCAGGCAAGCCGGGTTGCGCCTGATGGCATCTCCTGCGATGCCGGCGACGCCGGAAGCATACTGCCTGCAGAAGCGGTCTCCCCCTGGTCCTGACTGAGCCAGGGCGGGGCCAGCGAGTGCGGCGAAGACCGATACGACAACGGCTATTCTTGCTAACATGCCCTAATTCTCCCAACCTTCGTGTGATGTGATATCTTCTCGGTAGGCGCCTTGGATGCCGGCCGTCCGACGTCTGTTGCTGCCGCTGTGTCCTCAAAAATTAAGATGAGCCCTAGCAGGCATCCGTCGCTACGGCAAAGGACTGCAGCGCAACGGCCCGTGCTTGAGCACTCTTGAGCGACCGTTCGCGTCAACCAGAAGCTCGGTGGCGTAGGTGAGCATGCTCGGATTGTCGGGCTGCGCGTTGGAGGCCTTATAGGACGCGCTGCAAATCCGCTCCGGCGGGATTTGCTGGGCCATGTCGCGCGGGACCTGCCGGTTCATCACCAGGCTCGCCCAGCAGCGCGCGGCATTCTGCATGATCGAGCACGGCGCATTGATCGCGCGCTTGTAGGCCAGTCGCAGGCCCTCTCGGGTCATCGCCACCGATTGAAAGAGCTTGTCGCCGTCGCTGGCCGCGGCATCCCTGAAGACCACTTTGCCGGTGATGGCATTGACGATCAGAAATCTTACGCCGCCTTGCGGATCCATTTCGCTGAAGAACAGCGCCGGGCCCTTGCGGCCGTCGAATCCCATGTTGGCGGTTTTCAACGCAACCTCGCCGCCGATCTTTTTGTCGTTGCAGGGCTGCCCGGTGCCGCGCACGAGCGCCGCATCTTGCGACGTCGGGCCCTCCATGTTCTCGCGGATCATGAAATCGGCAAAATAGGTGCAGCGGATTTCCCGCTCGGCGCCGTTCGCCTTCACGGGGGTTTTGCGCACCGATACCGGCTTGTCGAATGGGCCCGGCGCAGCGGTCTGCGCCAATGCCGGCGCTGCCGCCAGCAGCCAGGCCACCGCCATCGCGGTGTTGGCAAAATTCATCGTCGTCCCCTCTGTTTCGCCCAGATTGCGATTGATCCCGGCCAGTGATCCCGGCCAAGCCGCCGCGCGCTATGGGATCGGCACGCAGCTCAACGGGCCGCGCTTGACCACCTTGCCACGACCCGAGGCATCCGCCCGCACGTCGACGTCATATTGTTTCGCATGCAGTTATTACGCTCTGCCTTCGTCTTGCCCCTCCTTATAGGACACACGACAAAACGTCGGCGACGGAACCTCCATCGCATGTCCTTTCGGAACCCGTGTCGACGTCGCGGATCGTGCGATCGGGAAAAAATTGGTGCAAACGCCCCCGCGCTTGGCGATGAACATGTTAGCGTCGTGTTTCCGTCCGGCAAGACGAATTTTAATTTTTTTTTATCTCCGCCTTGACCAAAAGATAGCGCGGCCGTTAGCGTAATCGCATCGCTGCACGACGCGACGGGGGCCGCGTTTTAATTCTTCATTTCACAGAGCAAGCACGCATGAACAGTCAAGCGCGGCGCCTGTTGCTGGGCGCGTTGCTTTCGTTTGCCGTCGCGGCACCCGTTGCGGCGCGAGACTTCAAACCGGTCACGGCCGGCGGCTGGGCGGTCGCCGCCGAAAAGTTGAACGGCAAGTTCATCCGCTGCACGGCCGACATGGCCGGCAAGCTGCGCGTGCGGTTCAGCTTCATGGCCAATCTCGACCGTTATCTGAGCATCACGGGCCCGAACGCAGCGGTCGGAGCGCACGACCGCCTCAGCGTGACGCTCAAGCCGAGCGGAAAGACCTTTTCGGTTTCGGTGGTCCAACGCGCCGGCAACGAGCTGCGCACCGAGAAGCCGCTGACCGCCGCCGCGTTCGACAGTTTCGACGGCGCCAAGCAGATGGTCGTCAAACTCGCCTCGCGCACGGGAACTGCGACGGTCAATCTCGGCGACACCTCGACCATGGGCGCGGCGATCGATGGCTGTCTGAGCACCTTTATCGGCGGCGGCGCCGCGCCACCGCCGGCTGCCAAGCCGGCGAGGGCGTCCGGCTCCTGCGTTCCGGGCGCGCAAGCGTGTCCGGCGGTCGTGCGCATGGCGCGCGGGGCGACGTCGGTCCTGATCAAGGGTGAGCTGACGAAGGCGCAGCCGACCTATTATTTGACGTTCGGCGCGCGCGGTGGGCAGATGCTGACGATCGAACCGGTCAAGGATCCCGGCATCAAATGGGGCGCCGGCGTTCCCATCATCTTTCCCGGCGGCAAGGACGGCGATGCCGTCGATCCCGGCCAGCCGTTCAAGCTGCCGCGCAGCGGCACCTACGATATGCGATTGATCGCCAATACCATGGCCGACAATCCGTTCGGCCCGTTCGTCGTCAAGTTGACAATCAAATAGAGGCAACTTATCGATGAAGCCATTTTTCGTCATGGCGGCGCTGGCCGTCTCCTGCAGCCTGTTGCCGGGCGCGGCCAGCGCCGCGCAGCGGCCGGTCGCGTGCAAGCTCGTGGTCAAGGGCAAGACCTATCTCGACGGCGTCTGCCAGTTCGAGGCCGACAAGGACGGCTCGTTCCGCATCTTCGGTAAAGATTACTTCGCCTATGTCAATGTCTTCGGAAAGACCGCGGAGGCGAGCTGGAACGCCGATCCGCAATCGACGCATGCGCAGGCGCCGCTCGGCAAGCTGACGCGCAAGGGTGCTGCTGGGTGAGCGCGACCGTGCAGATCTGCGCGCGCAGTTTGTCGCCCGCCAAGCTCGCCGCCGCGATGGCGGCGCAGCCCCAGGGCGAGATGATCAATCCCGACTTTCCCGGCGCTTCGCAGAGCTGCGTCGTTGCCAAGGGCTCGAAATGGGCGCAGGGCGTGCCGCTCGTCCTCGACACCTGCCCGGGCGACCGATCGGCCAACCGCTTCGTGCGCGCGGGCGGCGAGATCAGGATCGACAAGGCACCGGGCCTTTGTGTCGGCCTTGCCGTCGGAGCACACCGCGCGACCGTGGAACTGGAGAAATGCGATGAGGCGGCGCGCAAGTGGACGTCGGATGCGACCAGCGCGACCTCGGGGCTGATCCGCTCCAACATGGACGATTGCTGGGCCATTCCCGACCTGACCAACGAGAAGGCCAAATTCCCCTTCGAGGTCGAGGCCGTCGATTGCAAAGGGGGCAACCCCAAGCCGGTCAAGTTCTTGTTCGAAAAAAACTAGGGCCGACGTGTCGCTTGCAAGCCAACGCGGCGAACCGCCGACGTCGCTTGTCGATCACGCAGCGCCTGCGGTCACCACGAATAGCGCAGCGTCCCGGAGCCGGCGTAGGTTTGTGAACCGTCACCAAAGTCGCCGTCGAACTTGGCCATGAACGACACGCCGTTGGCGAGCCGAAGCTTCGCCGCTGCGGAAACAAGCGCCGAGTCCTCCGGTGGCGCTACCCCATCGACGACGAAGCTCGTGCCGGGAAGCGTCCTGCTGCGCGCCGGTCGCCCGCGAGCGCTCCGTGATGGCCCGTAGCCGGTCAGCAAGCGTAGCCCGGATGGAGCGCAGCGAAATCCGGGACAATCGTCTCAGGCAGACGACCCCGCATACCGCGGAGATTACCCTCGGGCGCGCATAGCGCGACCCGGGGGCTCGATGCGGGCAACTTGCTTAGCCCGCTTGTCCCACCGGCGGATCGTTCCCAGGCTGGAACTTCACGGCATGCCTTGGCGCCCGGATTTCGGCTCGTGCGCCGTCCTGGTTCGCGTTCCGCGCGTCCCGCACTGTGGAAAACGCGACAAACGGCCTTAACAAGTAAGGTAAAAAATCGGTTTCTTTTGAATTGCACATTTGAAACGCTTAACGCTGCGATGCTGCTTGTGGAGGAATTGCGATGCGTTGGCTCAACGCGGCCGCCGTGGCCATGATCACCGGCCTGGCCTTCTATTTCACGCTGTTCTGGGGCTCCGAGGCGCTGCGCATGATGACCTCGCCGACCTGGGGTCTCGACGATACCTGGCGCTCGGAATTCATGTTCGTGATCGGCGCCCTCTTGGGGCTGGCGCCGGTCGGCATGATCAAGCTCGCCGCCTTCTTCGCCGTGCTCAAGCTCGCCGTCGCCGTCATTTGCGCCGTCCACATTCTCGAGCGTGTCCGCAGCCTGGTCACCGGCACGGCCGAGGTGGACGTGCTGGAGGCCGGCCTCGTGCTCATCGTGGCGATCAGCATCCTGGCGGTCGGTCCGGCGGTGTGGTCGCAGAATGTCGAGCTCGCGCGCGACTACACGCTGCAGCTCGTGCTCGCCGGATTGGTTGCCGCGCTCTGTCTGCTCGAGCGCCGCACCGGCCGCGCCAAGACCGCCGTCAAGACCGCCGTCAAAGCCGTCGCCTATCCCCCGGATGCGCACTGGTTCACGCCGTGGCGGTCGCGCGGGTTCACGCCCTGGCGGTAATCAACCGTCGCCGGCGTTACGGCTTGTCCAGTTCCGCCATCACCTCCGCCGCCAGCTTGAAGGCGTGATTGGCGGCGGGCACGCCGCAATAGATCGCCTGCTGCAGGATGATCTCCTTGATGTCGTCGGGCGTGAAGCCGCCTTCGCGCAGCGCCGCTGCGACATGCATGCGGAACTCGTCCCATTTGTCGAGCGCGATCATGGTGCCGATCACCAGGATGCGGCGCGTGCGCGTGTCGTAATGCGGCCGCGTCCACACCTCGCCCCAGGCGGCGCGGGTGATGAAGTCCTGGAACTCGGCGTTGAACGCGCTCTTCTTCGCATTGGCGCGATCGACCCAGGCATTGCCGAGCACCTGGCGGCGTCGCGCCATGCCGCGGTCGTGACGTTCCTTCTCGTCCATGATCGCTACCCCAAGAGAAAATCGAGAACGGCCCTGGTGAAGGCCTGCGGCTGCTCGACATTGGAGATGTGCGCGGCCTCCAACGCCACCACTTTCGCGCCCTTGATCTGGCGCGCGATCTCTTCGCCGCATGGCGGCGGCGTGGCCGCGTCCTCGCTGCCGACGATGACCAGCGTCGGCGCGCCGATGCGCGGGTTGCTGGCGCGGAAGTCGATGTCGCGCACGGCGGCGACGCAGGCCCGGTAGCCGGCGCGGTCGGTGGCGACGAAGGCCTTGGTCATGCGCTCGATCGTTTGCGGCGCGCGCTCGCGGAAGCCCTTGGTGAACCAGCGCTCCATGTTGGGGCCGACCATCTCGCTCAATGGGTGCTGCTCGAGGAAGCGCAGGCGGTCGGCCCAGGGCGCCTTGTCGGCGTAATAGAAATTGGTGTTGGCGAGCACCAGTTTCTCCACGCGGTCGGCGGCATTGGCGCCGAGCCATTGGCCGTCCATGCCGCCCATCGACAGGCCGCACCAGTGGGTCTTCTTCACGCCGAGCGCGTCGAGGATGGCGAGGATGTCGCGGCCGAAGCGGTCGAAGCTGTAGGGGCCCTGCGGCGCGCCCGATTGTCCATGGCCGCGGCGGTCGTAGCGGATGAGGCGGAAATGTTCGGCGAAGGGGGCGACCTGGTCGTCCCACATGGTGAGGTCGGTGCCGAGCGAGTTCGACAGCATCAGCGCCGGCGCATCCACGCGGCCCTCGACCACGACGTGGATCGGGCAGCCATCATCGGAATTGATCATGGGCATCGCGTTCCTCCCCCGGCGTTTTGGCTTTGCTTGTTGCGCCGGGCAACAGACTTAATGGGGCCCGCGCATGCTTGCAAAGCTCTTTTCAGCGGGCGCGCGAAGGCTTAAGCCTCAGGGGCAAGGCCAGCGGGCCACGTGCGAGAAGGAGTGCGAGCGATGGCGATGGTAATGACGGGCGAAGTTCAGCTTCCCGCGAGCCGCGAAGTGGTATGGGCCAAGCTCAACGACCCGGAAGTGCTCAAGGCCTGCATTCCGGGCTGCGAGGAGCTCAACAAGAACTCCGACACCGAATTCCAGGCCGTCGCCGTGACCAAGATCGGACCGGTGAAGGCGCGCTTCAAAGGCAAGGTGCAGCTCACCGACCTCAACCCGCCCAACGGCTACCGCATCTCCGGCGAGGGCGACGGCGGCGTCGCCGGCTTCGCCAAGGGGGGCGCCACCGTCAACCTCACCGACAAGGATGGCGGCACGCTGCTCACCTATAATGTGGAGGCGCAGATCGGCGGCAAGCTCGCCCAGCTCGGCCAGCGCCTGGTCAATGGCGCCGCCAAGAAGATCGCCGACGACTTCTTCAAGAACTTCGCCGCCTCGATGCAGCCGGCGGCCGTCTGATTCGCAAGAAAATGGGGCCGCGGCCCACGTCACGGCCGCCCGCTTTGGCAAAAATCGGCGTTTGGGACGAAAAATTCGGCCGAAGGCGGCGCCCGCGCCGTCTTCGCCTTTTGAATCGCTTGACCCGGCCGCCGGCTGGGGTCCAAAGTCTTTCATCGTTCCAAGGCGCAACCGGGCTGGAATCGTCGCGATTCCGCCCCTGAGCGGGCGCCGCCCCAGCCGGGGCATGCGAAAAGAGGGCTTTTGGGCCCCGAATATGGGAGGAAGCTCATGCCTGCTGTCTCCATGACTGTTAACGGCAAGCCGGTCAGCGGCGAGGTCGAGGCGCGCACACTGCTGGTGCAGTTCTTGCGCGAAAACCTTCGCCTCACCGGCACGCATGTCGGCTGCGACACCTCGCAGTGCGGCGCTTGCGTCGTGCACATCGATGGCATTGCCGCCAAGTCATGCACCACGCTCGCGCTTCAGTGCGAGGGCGCCGCGATTACCACCATCGAGGGCCTGGCCGCGGCCGACGGCGCGCTGCACCCGATGCAGGAAGCCTTCCGCGAAAACCACGGCCTGCAATGCGGCTTCTGCACGCCGGGCATGATCATGGCCGCGCTCGATATCGTGCGCCGCAACGGCAACGAGCTCGACGAGCACACCATCCGCGAGCAGCTCGACGGCAATATCTGCCGCTGCACCGGCTATCACAACATCGTCAAGGCGATCGCCGCCGGCGCCAAGGCCATGGCTTAGGGAGGAGCCCCGTAGCGCACGGCCACTTAGGTCTTTTTAGGTCTTTCGAGGTCTCTATACGGTCTTTGCAAAAAAAGAACGAACCAGGGAAGGAAACCGCCATGAGCGCGACCGGAATTGGCGCGGCGGTGCGCCGCAAGGAAGACATCCGTTTCATTACCGGACAAGGCCAATACACCGACGACGTCAACCGGCCGGGCGAGACCCGCGCCATGTTCGTGCGCTCGCCGCATGCCCGGGCCAGGATCAAGAGCATCGACACCGCCGCGGCCAAGGCCGTGCCCGGCGTGGTCGACGTGCTCACCGGGGCGCAACTCGCCACCGACAAGATCGGCAATCTGATCTGCGGCTGGATGATCCATTCCAAGGACGGCTCGCCGATGAAGATGGCGCCGCATCCGGCGCTCGCCGCCGATACGGTCAACCATGTCGGCGACGCGGTCGCGGTGGTGATCGCCGAGACGATGGCCGCGGCGCGCGACGGCGCCGAGAAGGTCAAGGTCGATTACGAACTGTTGCCGGCGGTGACCGATCCGGCCAAGGCGAAGTCCGGCCCGCAGATCCACGCGGTGGCGCCCAACAACACGATCTATGAATGGTCGCTCGGCGACGCCAAGGCGGTCGACGCCGCCTTCGCCGCCGCCAAGCACGTCACCAAGATCGATCTCGTCAACAACCGTCTGGCGCCCAACGCCATCGAGCCGCGCGCGGCGCTGGCCGAATATGACGGCGGCACCGATCATCTCACGCTGTGGAACACCTCGCAGAACCCGCATGTGGCGCGGCTGGTGATCTCCGCCTTCGTCGGCATCACGCCCGAGCACAAGCTGCGGGTGATCGCGCCCGATGTCGGCGGCGGCTTCGGCTCCAAGATCTTCATCTATCCGGAGGAGGTCGTCTGCCTGTGGGCCGCGCGCAAGGTACGCCGGCCGGTGAAGTGGACCGCCGATCGCGCCGAGAGTTTCGTCACCGACGCGCATGGCCGCGACCACGTCACCCATGCCGAGCTCGCGCTCGACGAGCACGGCCATATCCTGGCGCTTGCGCGCCCGAACGATCGCCAATCTCGGCGCCTATATGTCGACCTTCTCGTCCTCGGTGCCGACCTATCTCTACGCCACGCTGCTGTCGGGCCAGTACAGCATCCCGCAGATCTATTGCGAGGTCGACGCGGTCTACACCAACACCGTGCCGGTCGACGCCTATCGCGGCGCCGGCCGCCCGGAGGCGACCTTCGTGGTCGAGCGGCTGGTGGAAGTGGCGGCGCGCGAGATGGGCATCGATCCCGCCGACCTGCGCAAGCGCAACTTCATCAAGACGTTCCCGCACCAGACGCCGGTGATCATGGCCTATGACGCCGGCGACTATAATGCCTCGCTGAAGAAGGCGATGGAGATCGCCGACGTGAAGGGCTTCGGCCGCCGCAAGCGCGAAAGCGCGCGCCACGGCAAGCTGCGCGGCATGGGTTACTCGACCTATATCGAGGCCTGCGGCATCGCACCGAGCCAGGCGGTCGGTTCGCTCGGCGCCGGCGTCGGCCTCTGGGAGTCCGCCGAAGTGCGCGTCAACCCGACCGGCAGCGTGGAAGTGCTCACCGGCAGCCACGCACACGGGCAGGGCCACGAGACCACCTTCGCGCAACTGGTGTCGGAGCGGCTCGGCATTCCGTTCGACAACATCTCCATCGTGCACGGCGACACCGACAAGGTGCAGTTCGGCATGGGTACCTATGGCTCGCGTTCGGGCGCGGTCGGCATGTCGGCGATCGTCAAGGCGCTCGACAAGGTCGAGGCCAAGGCGAAGAAGGTCGCCGCCTTCATGCTGGAGGCGGCCGAAGGCGATATCGAGTTCAAGGACGGCAAGTTCACCGTCGCCGGCACCGACAAGTCGGCGGCCTGGGGCGATGTCGCGCTCAACGCCTATATCGCGCACAAATTCACCGGCGCCGAACTGGAGCCGGGGCTCAAGGAAACGAGCTTCTACGATCCGACCAACTTCACCTTCCCGGCCGGCGCCCATATCTGCGAGGTCGAGGTCGATATCGACACCGGCAAGACCGAGATCGTAAACTGGACCGCGGTCGACGACTTCGGCACCGTGGTCAATCCGATGATCGTGGAGGGACAGGTGCACGGCGGCATCGCGCAAGGCGTCGGCCAGGCGCTGCTCGAAGGTGTCGTCTACGACAAGGAGGGCCAGTTGCTGAACGGCTCGCTCATGGACTACACCATGCCGCGCGCGCACGACCTGCCGTCGTTCAGCGTCGGCCTGACCGAGACCAAATCGCCGTCCAATCCGCTTGGCATCAAGGGCTGCGGCGAGGCCGGCGCGATCGCGGCGCCCGCCGCGGTCATCAATGCCATCACCGATGCCATCGGCAGCGAGGATCTTGCCATGCCGGCCACCGCCAATGCGGTGTGGGCGGCCATGCAGCGCGCCAAGCCGCGCGCCGCAGCGTAATTCCAGGGAGACTGCGATGTACAACTTCACCTTCCATCGTCCGACCACGGTGCGCCAGGCGGCAGGCCTTCTGGCGCGCAATCCGGAGGCCAAGATCCTCGCCGGCGGCCATTCGCTGCTGCCGGTGATGAAGCAGCGTCTGGCGCAGCCCTCGGCGCTGATCGACCTGTCGCTGGTCGAGGGCCTCGATACGATCGAGCAGAAGGGCCGCTCGATCGTCATCGGCGCCATGGCGCGCCATGTCGACGTCGCCAAATCGCCCATCGTCATCGCCGCCATGCCGGGGCTGGCCTCGGTGCCGGGCTCGGTCGGCGATCCGCAGGTGCGCAACCGCGGCACCATCGGCGGTTCGATCGCCAACAACGATCCCAATGCCGACTATCCGGCGGCGGTGCTCGGCCTCGGTGCCACCATCATCACCAACAAGCGGCGCATCGTTGCCGACGAATTCTTCACCGGCATGTATTCGACCGCGCTGGAAGACGGCGAGATCATCGTCAAGATCAGTTTCCCGGTGGCCAAGAAGGCGGCCTATGAGAAGTTCAAGCACCCGGCCTCGGGCTTCGCGCTGGTCGGCGTGTTCGTCTCCAAGCGCGGTTCCGACATCCGCGTGGCGGTGACCGGCGCCGGCTCCAACGGCGTGTTCCGGGTGAAGTCGTTCGAGGAGGCGCTGAAGAAGCGCTTCGCGGCGAAGTCGCTGGAAGGCATGAGCATCCCCGCCACCGGCATGAACGCAGACATCCACGCCAGCCCGGAATATCGCGCGCATCTGGTCGGCGTGCTGGCGCGCCGCGCGGTGGCCAAGGCCACGGCGTAGCTCTCGCGGGCCCCGGATACGGTGCGGCGCGACCGCGTCGCACCGTGAATGCGGGAGCCCGGCTTGATTAATTCTTTGATCAACCGGGATTCCACGTCGGTATTGCAGCGTTTCGCTTGCTGCGGCGCAATGTAGCGGTGGCTTTACACCGGCACCCAGGCAAGTGGTGTCGAGCAGTTGCCCCACGCTTGTGGCAAATCACCGCAACAGTGCTTTCGCGTTGTTTATGCATTGCTGCTGGTGATGGCAGATGCTAACGACAACTACTGTCATCAATCGTGTGCGTGTCGAAATCTCGTTTAGCTGGCCTCGACTTTTTAGCTGGCAATGACAGCGCCAGATGCCATCGGCAGGCACCGCGAATTCTTGAAAAGTGAAACTTGAAACCTATTCGTGGCTGTCTTTCGACAGCCGCGGCCGTCGATGGGCGTTGCCAATCGGGCTCAGATCGGAACGCCCGCAATGGCGTGTGTGAAGCAATAACCACGCATCGCCGGTCTCAACACAGGGGGCTAGATACATGTTGAAAATGACGACTTTGACGCTCGCGATCGGCGCCGTGCTGGCGCTGTTCGCCGTTGACGCCAATGCGCTGCCGCTGGCGCCGACCAAGCAACAAGTGGACGTCGGCAGTACCGTGACCCTGGTTCGCGACAACTGCGGCCGGGACCGGCACTTCAGCCGCAGTCGCGGACGCTGCGTGAGCGATGAGCGGGTATTTCGCGACGATTGTGGTCGCGGCCGACACTTCAGCCGCAATCTCGGACACTGCGTGCGCGATGAGCGGGTGATTGAGGAGGATTGTGGCCGCGGTCGGCACTTCAGCCGCAGTCGCGGGCACTGCGTGCGCAACGATCGCGATAGCAACGCCGCCGCTGCCGCCGCGGTCGGCGCGATCTTCAACGCCATCGGCAATGGCGATCATCACGACCGGCAGCCGCAGCGGCATCGGCAGCATCCGGGTGCCGACGGCCGCAACGACTAGTTTGCCGGCCACGTCGCCGGAGCGCCACGGTTGAACGATCGGGCGCCATGGCAAGTTTAGGGTTGGGTGTGCGAAAGCGCGCCCAACCCTTTTCGTTTTTGCGCGGGCCTATCGCGCCTTTGGCAAAAATGCATAGTGGGTCGTGTTCGCCCTGCGCATACGCGTGGCCAGCCGAAGGTCCCAGCCCCGATGAACCAACCGCTCATCGACGCCCTGGTGGCGATGGTTTGCTATGGGCTGTCCGATTTCGTCTACAAGCGGGCCGCCGCCGCGGCCATTCGCGCCGATCATTTTCTGATGGCGCAAGCGTGGTTGTTCTGTCCGCTCGCCGTCCTCTATGCGCTGGCGACCCATACGCTGGTGCTGGTGCCGGCGGCGTTGTGGGGTTCGCTCGCCGGCATATTCGCCTTCATCGGATTTTATTATTTCACCCGCAGCCTCGCCTTCGGCGCGGTGAGCACCCATGCCTCGATCTTCCGCATGAATTTCATCGTCACCGTCGTCCTGGTGGTCGCCTTGCTCGGCGAGCCGGTGACGCTGGCCAAGATCGCCGGCCTCGCGCTCAGCTTGCTGGCGATCTGGCTCCTGCTCGGCCGCGGGGCCGAGGCGGATCGGGCGGCCATGCCGGAGCGGCGCCGCGCGCTGGTCCAGGTCGCTGTCGCGACACTCGCCTTCGGCGCATCGAACTTCTTCCACACCGTCGGGCTGCGCCTCGGCGTGGTGCCGGATACGCTTGCCGTCGCGCAAGCGGCGCTGTTCATGCCGCTGGCGACCGCCGTGGTCTATGTCGCCGACCGTCGATTGCGGCCGCCGCTGCGCACGTTCAAATACTCCATTGTCGCGGCTTTCCTTGGGCTTGCCGCCACGATCTTTCTGCTGCGCGGCGTGGCGGGCGGGCAGGCGAGCGTGCTGGTGCCGATCGCGCAGATGGGATTTATCGTCGCCGCGCTGCTCGGGATATTCGTCCTGCGCGAGCGGCTGACGCTGCGCAAGGCGGTTGGTCTTGGCGCGGCGCTGGCCGCCTTGGCGGTGCTGGCGGTGAGCTGAAGGCGCGGCCGATCAGGCCGCGTCGACCAGGCGGGCGACGCTGAGCTGTTGCAGCGCGGCCATTTCGGCGACGGTGGCTAGCTCGCCGGGGTCGATCGCATCCGCGGCTTGCGTGGCCGCCGGCCGCACCGTGGCGTTGCGCAGATGCGGCGGCTCCTTGAACCAGAGATATTCGAACACGTGGCCGGCGCCGGTATGCAGCAGGCTGATGGTCGAGCCCTCGATCGCTACCTCGAAATCCGGCTCCGATTGCCGCAGCCGCAGATTGGGCCAGCGCAGCCCGTAGATATCGTGCAGCACGCGGTCGATATCGTCGGTGCTGAATGGTTTGGCGAGGAAGGCATGGGCGCCATAGCGGCGCGAGCGCACGTCGCGCGCGGCATTGCGTTCGCTCGAGATCATGACGACCTTGAGATCGGGCCGGATCTCCATGAGCCGTTGCAGGGTGTCGAGGCCGGACAGGCCGGGCATGTTGCAATCGAGGAATACCACGTCGAAGGGCTCGGCCTTGCAGCGATCGAGGCAGGCGGCGCCGTTGGTGGCATTGCTGATCTCGCAATTGAAGATGCTGTCGGCGATGGTCCGCTGCACGATCTGCCGTACGGTCTGCGAATCGTCGACCACCAGCACCCGGGTCGTCGCCTTGATGCGCGCAAACGTTTGCATGATCGCCTGTACCTGGGCGGCGCCGAACGGCTTGAACAGGAATTCATAGGCGCGGAACTTGCGCGCCAGGGCTACCGCCATGGTCGACGGCGGGCTGGAGATCAGCGTCACGAAGGTCTGCACGCCCTGTTTGCGCGCGGCCCAGAAAGCATCGAGCCCGGAGAGGTCGGGCATCTGCACGTCGATGAAGGCGAGGTCGATCTCGCGGCTCTGCAGCAGTGTGAGACATTCCAGCCCGTTGTCGGTGGCAGTGATGCGCAGGGGCAGGTCGGTCTGGCCGGCGCTCTCGGCGATGAGCCTCTGGATGACATGAGAATCATCGGCGATCAGCAAACGAACGGGCTGCTTCATGGCTGCGGATCAATTGCTGTTGAGAGGCGTTCCTGACTACGATCATTCTGCGGGTGCGGCGTGAAATCTTGCTTGCGGCGCGTGTCGCGAATTGAAGAGCATTCGAATTGAGTCTTCGCGGACGTCCTAATGCGCGGTTGGCAAAGCGCCTGCAACACCCGCTGAACGGGGCCAGTGCGGTGCGAAATACGGTAATAAAGTAGCGCAGCGGCAAGGCGCGCCCATTGAGGTCATGCGGCAAACATCGAAGTGTATAGAAAAAATATCGGACGAAATTGCGCTGCAGCGTCGATTTTCATAACGACATTTTGACTTTGGTCAAAGCCTGCGGCATCCGCGAAAGGGTTGTTTTACCCTAGGGTCAAAGATGCCGAGGGGGCCGTCCGGCCTTTCTCTCTTGCGTTTGCCGATATGACGGTTGCGTCCCGGTTTCGGCGGCGCGGCGGGGCAAGCGCGCGACTTTGGGTGGGCGATGGAGATCGAATTTCTTGAACTGCAGATATTGCTCGCGACGGAGTCTCTCTCGTCGCAGGCTTGCGGCGTTTCCATCCTGGCGGAATTGCAGAAGGCCGACCGAAATATTCGTCTGCCGGCGCGGGTCTATGCCGCGCTCGACCGGCTCGAACGCGACGGTTTGATCCGCAAGGCGCCCGGGCTGCAGACGGTGCCGGGGCTGCGTGGACGGCGGCGATCCGTTCTTGCATTGACGGCGACCGGACGGCAGGCGCTGCGCCAATCGATGCGGGTCATCGACCTGCTGCGCCACGATGGCGAATTCGCCAGGCCCGGCTCCATGGTCCAATAGAATTCCGCGCGCGCCGGCCTCACGGCCAATGCAGGGTCAGCCAGGCGGCAAGCCAGGACGGCATCGGGATCAGGTGGGTGATGCTGTCGGTACTGGCCGACAAGGCCACCGCGCCGATCAGCGAGACGATGGTTCCGGCCACGACCCGGCCGCCGAACACTTCGTGCTTGGGATTGATGATCCAGCCGAAGTAAATACGGAAAATGATCGACAGCCGCTGGATCGGCGAGACCACCGTCACCGGCGCGATCGCCAGCGCCATGTAGCGGAACATCTGCGACAGCGACACCGTCACGCCGGAGATGACGAACCAGATCCCGGTCTTGCGATCGAGCCTGCGAAAGCTCGCCCATTGTCCCGGCAGCAGCATGGTCAAGCCGATGGCGACGGTGCCGGCGAGATAGGAGACGAAGCCGCCGGCGATGCCGATGGCAATGCCTTTTCGCTCGAAGGCCATGCGGATGAGAACCGGGCTGAGGCCGAAGCCGATCGCGGACAACAGCGCGTAGAGATAGCCTTCCGCGTATTCGGGAATGAAGGTCGTCTCGCCCGCGGTCTCCGGCGGCACGTCGGCTTCGGGCTTGCGTCGGGGTCCCAGCGTCAGCATGGGGCCGACGATCACCAGCACAATGCCGAAGAGGCGCAACGGCGTCACCGGCTCGCCCAGCCAGACCACCGCCAGCACCAGCGTGAGGATCAGGCTGTATTGCTGGAACGGGGCGACGAGATTGGCGCCGATGGCCTTGGTCGCGCGGTAATTGCAGTAGCGCGCCCAGGCGAAATGGATCACCCCGGCAAAGGCGAGCAGCGCCCAGCTGCGCCCGCTAAAACCCGCCAGCACGGCGAAACCGCCGGTCAGCAGCATCGCCGCGATGAAGATCGGCAGCGCCACCGGCAGGCTGACGCCGACCGCCTGCAGCACCGTTCCGGTGAGCACGCCGCGGCGCACGCTGGCATTGGCATAGGCGAAGGTCACCGCCGAAAGCAGCGCCAGCAGTCCGCCGATCATGGATGGTAGTCCCGTACGTTCCAAGCAGCAGCCGGTGGCGCGCCGCCAGCCGGCCGTACCGCGCGATTCGTCGCGCGACCGCGGCAAGCTAGCGGATGGCGCCGAACAGGTGCAGCCCCCCGGAAGTCTTTTTCGATCTTGACCAGGCGGCGGCTGCCGCCGCCGGTCAAACGGGGCAAGACGGCCGCATTGGCATGGTTTCGACTTTGCCGATGATGGCGTAGGCTCGCAGGCGTCGCCCCGCGGGCACGTTTGACGTGTGTCAATGCGTTAACGGGGGGCGACTGACGTAATTCGCCGGCAACCGCGTCCGCGCCGCCGGCGCCAGATAGAACGCGCCTGTTTCAGGTTGCGATACGACAGGGAGCCGCCACTTGCAGCGCAAAACTGGCCGCCTTTTGCCCGGCATGCCGACTGTCCGCCGCGGCATCGCGCAGTTCGCCTTGATCGCGGCCTTCGCCATCATGTCGGCGCCGGCATCGGCGGCATCCGGGGCCTTCGCCAATCTGGACGGCAGCTGGACGGGAAACGGAACGCTGCGGCCCGGCGACAACCCCGCCGAACGCATCCGTTGCAATGCGCATTACCGTCCGATCGGCGATCATGAAATCAATCTGCAACTGCGCTGCGCCAGCGACAGCTACAAGTTCGATCTCACCGGCCGCTTCACCGCCGACGACCGTAACCAGATCAGCGGCGACTGGACCGAGCACAGCCGCGGCGTCAGCGGCGCCATCATGGGCGGCGCCATCGGCGATCGCGTGCAGGTGCGCGCCGAAAGCCCGGGCTTTGTCGCCGACCTGGTCTTGGTGACGCGCGGCCGCCGGCAAAGCGTCACCATCAACTCGCAGGCCGCCGGTCAGCCTGTGAAGGCATCGATTTCGCTGAGCCGGCACTGATCGGCTGCGGCGCGGCAGGGGGCTCGAAGCGGGCTCGACAGGATCGGCATCATGGAGAATCGCGCCCGTTACACGCTGATCGGCGCCTTCACGTTGATCTGCCTGCTGGCCGGCTTTGGCTTTGTCTACTGGATCAAGGCCGTTGGCGGCCTCGGTCAGCGCGACATCTACGAAGTGCGTTTCGAGCAGCCGGTGTCGGGCCTGACTGGAGGGGCGAATGTGCTGTTCAACGGCGTGCGCGCCGGCAGCGTGGCGCGCCTCGATTTCGATCCGACCAAGCCGAAGCGGGTCATCGCGGTGATCTCCGTCGCGGCGGGAACGCCGATCCGCGCCGATACGCAGGTGGACATCGCCTATCTCGGGCTGACCGGCGCGGCGGCGGTGGCGCTGAAGGGCGGCTCGCCGCAGGCGCCGCCGCTCACCGGCAAGGACGGGCAGCCGCCGGTGCTGATCGCCGGGGCCGATGCCGGCCGCACGCTGACCGAGTCGGCGCAGGACACGCTGCGCCGCATCGATAATATCCTCAAGGATAACGAAAAGCCGCTGAACACCGCGATCAAGGGCATCGCCACTTTCGCCGACATGCTCGGCAACAATTCGAAGCGCGTCGAGGGCCTCATCGGCGGACTGGAGACGCTCACCGGCGCCGGCAAGGCGAAAGAGGGCCCGGCGATCTACGATCTCACGGCGGCGACCCATTTTCCGCAACCGGAAAAGCCGATCAAGGCGCAACTCGTCGTCGCCGATCCCAACGCCATTCTGCTGTTCGATACGCAGAAGATCCTGCTCCGCGACGGAACCGGCACCTATTCGAATATCAACAATGTGCAATGGGCCGATACGCTGCCGAAGCTGGTGCAGGCGCGCATCGTGCAGAGTTTCGAGAATGCGCATCAGCTCGGCGCGGTGAGCCGGCCGCTCGAACAGCTTGCGGCGCAGTATCGGCTCGAGTTGGGGATACGCGGCTTCCAGGTCACCCTGCAGCCGTCGCCGAATGCGGTGGTCGACATCACCGCGCGGCTGGTCAGCGACAAGGGTGCGGTGGCCGGCGCGCGGATTTTCACGGCCAGCATCCCGGCCAAGAGCGCCGCGGCGGCGGATGCGGTGGCCGCGCTCGATCAGGCCTTCGCGCAAGTCGCCGGCGAGATCGTGACCTGGACGGCGGGAGCGATCTAGCGGCGCTTGTCGTTCGTCCCTTTACCGCTCGGCGGAAAACTCCGGCAGCGGCAGGTCGACCGATACCGTGTCCGAGCGGCAGCCGCCCTGCCCGGCGGCGCCATAGGCGCGGATCTGATAACGATAGGGCATGCCGGCGAGAAGGTTGTCGTCTTCCCAGCGCGTCACCTTGACCGCGTCTATCACCTGCGTCTGCCGATCGGATCGGTGCGGCAGACGTCGTAGCGCGCCGCGCCCTTCGCCTTGTTCCATTTCAGCACGGCCCTGCCAGCTGCCGGCGGCGACGGTGAGATTGGCGCCGGCACCTCCCACTTGGCGCGGCGCCGGCGCGGTCGTCCGGCGGCGCCTGCAGCGCGCCTTGCGGCCACAGCGCGCAGATCACCTTCATATGCGTGCCGTCGAGATGCTTGCATACGTTGCAATAGTCGCAGGCGACGATGCGCTCGCGCTCGCCGGCGCGCACCTTGTTCGGCCAGTCCGGATCGGCCAGCAGCCCGCGCGCGATGCCGATGATGTCGACGGCGCCGCTCGCCACCAGGTGCTCGGCATCGTCGGGATCGGAAATCTTGCCGGCGGTCGCCACCGGCGTGGCGTAGCCGTGCGCCGTGATGAAGGCTTTGATCTCGGCGGAAAACTGCGCGTGCGGCATGGCCGGATACCAGTCGCCCGGCATGCAGCGGTCGCCGGAATAGCCGGTGTAGGGGTAGGGCACCTGGCCGGGCAGATGGATGGCGTCCTCGAACTTGCCGCCGACCGACAAGGAGAGATAGGCGGCGCCGAGCTGCGCCAGCCGCAGGCCGATGAGCTTGGCGTCGACTGACGGTGTAGCCGTCCTTGATGAATTCGTCGGCGAGGAAGCGCACCCCGACCGGGAAAATCCGCGCCGGCCTTGCGATGGATATTGGCAAAGATGCGGCCGATCAGGTGCAGGCGACCTTCCAGCGTGTCGCCGCCATAGTCGTCCTTGCGCGGATTGGCGCGCGAGAGGAACGAGGCCAGCGTATAGGCGTGCGCCGAGTGCAATTCGGCGCCGTCGAATCTAGCCTCGCGGGCGCGCGCCACCGCGTCGCCGAATTCCTCGACGATACGGTCGATATCGGTGAGCGAGAGCATGTCGATGGTCTGCCGCCAGCCCGACTTGGCCACCTTCATGAAATGGATGATCTGCGGCACCACCTTGGAATCGGAGGTATCGTGAATGCGCTGCGCCAGTCCGGCGAGGCCCGGCACGTAATCGTCGTCGCTGATGCGCAGCAGCGGGCCGGATTTGGCGTGATGCACCGCCATGGCTTCGATCACGATCAGCCCGGCGCCGCCTTGCGCGTAGCGCACATAGCGGTCGGTGATGTCCTGATTGACGAAGCCGTCCTCGCCGGAGAGCCGCGTCACCATGGCCGGCACCATGATGCGGTTCGCAAGCGCGATGCCGCCGGCATTCAAGCGGCTCGAAGAGTTTCATGGCTGTCCTCACGGGCGCGCGGGCGCGACTTGGTCGCTGATGACGCGCCGCAATTCGCGGCGCAGGATTTTGCCGGCAGGGCTCAAGGGGAATTCCGGCACCAGTTCGAGCCGCTCCGGCAGCTTGAACTTGGCGATATCGCGGCTGAGCAGGAAGCCGTTCATCTCGGCGAGGTCGAAGCTCACGCCCTCGATGGGAATGACAAAGGCGCAAGCCTTCTCGCCGAACACCGCGTCGGGCATCGCCACCACGCAGGCGTTCTTTACTTTTGGATAGCTGAGGATGTGATTTTCGACTTCCTCGCAGCTGATCTTCTCGCCGCCGCGATTGATGATATCCTTGATGCGGCCCTCGACATAGAGGTTGCCGTCGACGCGGCGCACCACATCGCCCATGCGGTAGAAGCCGTCCGCGGTGAAACCGGCGCGGGTCTTTTCCGGCGCCCTGTAATAGCCGCGGATGGTGTAGGGGCCGCGGCACTGCAGTTCGCCGAGCGCGCCCTCGGCCACCTCGGCACCATGCTCGTCGACGATGCGGATCTCGTCGCCCGGCGACACCGGCCGCCCGGAGCTGGTGAAACGGATATCGGCCGGGTCGTCGAGCCGCGTCATGTTGAGCAGGCCCTCGCCGGTGCCGAAGCTTTCCTGGAAGGCGCAGCCGAAGCGCAGTTCGACGCGGCGGCGCAGTTCCGGGGCGAGCTTGGCGCCGCCATTCATCACCACGCGCAGCGAGGAGAAGTCGCGCTTCTGCGGTTGCGTCGAATTGAGCCAATTGACGATCAGCGGCACGGCGGCGGAAATGACCGAGACGCGTTCGTTTTCGATCAGCCGCGCCACGGTGTCGATGCCGGTGTCGGTGGCGATCACCGCCTTGCCGCCGCGCGCCAGCGCGCCGAGCACGCCGGGACAGCCGAGCGTGTAGTTATGCGCCATCGGCAGCAGCGCCAGGAACACGGTGTTGGGATTGAAGCCGGCGACCGCGCCGCTCTGGCGGCAATTGTAGACATAGTCGTTGTGCGTGCGCGGGATCATCTTCGGCAGCCCGGTGGTGCCGCCGGACAACAGCATCAACGCCACATCGTCGGCCGAAGGCGCAAACGCGGCGAGGTCGGCGGAGGATACGGGCGCGTCCTCCGCCAGCAGATCGGTCAGCGAAATCTGTCCGGGGCCCGGCTCGCCGAGCACCAGCACATGGCGCAAGCTCGGCGACACGGCGGCGATCTCCGCCGCCAATTGCCGGTAATCGAAACCGCGCCAGACATCGGGCACGAAATAGCCGACCGCTTCGGCATGGGCGACAAAATGCGAAATCTCTTCGCGCCGGTGCGCCGGCAACGCCAGCACCGGAATGACGCCGATACGCACCAGCGCGAAGAAGGCGACCACCAGTTCGACCGAGTTGGGCAGCTGGAAGATCACCCGCTGGCCCGGCCGCAGGCCGAGCGCGATCAGCCGTCCGGCCAGGCGCTCGACGGCAGCGGCCAAACCCGCATAGCTGACGCGCCGCTCGTCCTGCACCAGCGCGATGCGCTCGGGCGCGGCACCGACCGAGCCCATCAGCATGTCGTGCAGCGTTATTTCCGCCCAATAGCCTTGCTGCCGATAGCGGCGGGCAAATTCCTCGGGCCAAGGCGTGCAGCCTTCCAGCATGTCGCGGCGGTTTCCTCGCGGGCCCGCGCGCTTTTCCGGCTGGCGCGGTGCCCGGCGAAGGCTAGTCGGCCAAGGCCGCAAATGCCTTTGATATCGGTCAAGGGCAACGCGCAGCTGCGCTCAATGCGCGGCAACCGCCTTGCGCGCCGGAATCTGCGCCAGTTGCGCGAGATAGGCGATCTTGTCGTCGACCGTGCGCTGGATATGCGCGGTCTGCTGTTCGCTCAGATGCCGATATTTGCCGATCAGCTTGAGGTAGTTGGCAACCGGCTCCGGGCCGCTCCACCGGATGGGTGAAGCGTAAGCCGCCCGCCGGGTCGTATTCCCACAGGGCGACGAAGTTGGTGCGCACCTGCATGCGGCACACTTCGGTGGTCATCGCGGAGGGGAAGCGCCAGCCGGTCGGGCAGGGCGTATAGACGTGCAGATAGGCCATGCCGGTCTTGGCGGCTTCGATCGCCTTTTCCAGCTTGGCGTAATAGTCCTCCAGAAAGGCGGGCGAGGCGGTGGCGACATAGGAGCAATTGTGCATGGTCATGATCACCGGCAGGTTCTTCGCCTCGGTGCTCTTGCCGTGCATCTCGCCGCCGACCGGCGTGGTCGAGCTCCACGAGCCATAGGGCGTCACGCCGGAGGCCTGCATGCCGGTGTTCATGTAGCCTTCGTTGTCGACGCAGATGAACAGGATCGGATCGTTGCGCTCGGCGGCGCCCGACACCGACTGGAAGCCGGCATCGGCGGTGCCGCCGTCGCCGGCGAGCGCGATGGCGATGACCTCGCGGCCGACGCGGTTGTACTGCATCTTCACGCCGGCCAGCATGGTGGCGGTGTTGGTCAACAGCGAATGGAAGATCGGCACCTTGGCGCCGGTCTGCCCGTTATAGCCGACGGTGCCCATGCCCGGGATGCAGCCCGGAGGAGCGGCGACCACCGAGTCCGGTCCGACCACGCGCATGGTGTGGCGGATCAGCAGTTCGGAATTGCAGCCGTGGCAGGCGGCGAGCCCCGGGCAGAACATGTCCTCCTGGTCGGCGAAGGCGTTGAACAGCCGCGCCTCGGTGCGGTGCTCGAGCGCGCCCTTGTCGCAGGCTTTCACGCAGGCCGGGTCGCCGTCGCACATGTCGCATTTGCTGACATGACCGATGGCCGGCTCATAAACGATGCCGGCATAGGCGCAGCCGGCGGTGCATATGAGGCAATTGACGCATTTGTCGCCGGCCCAGTCGATGACGCCGGTTTCGCCGTTCTTGGTCAGCGCACCGGACGGGCAATTCATCACGCAGACCGGATCGGCGCATTGCCGGCAGATCGCGAGCTCGGCGCCGCCGCCATTGACCGGCGGCATGATGCGGATGCGCGAGAACCGCACATCGTCGGTCGATCGCCTTGGCCTGGGCGCAGGCGCTCATGCAGTCGCCGCAGGCGTCGCAGCGCTCGGGGTGGAAGTGCAGGGTGCTGAAGCAATCGGTCATGGCGCGCCCCTACCGCCAAAGCTGCGACATCAACTGTCGCCCGGTGAGCATGGGATCGGCGATGAACTTGTCCTTGACCGCCGACAGGTCGGCGCCGCGCAGGATCAACTGCCACATGATGCCGGCATCGATGAAATCGTTGATGGTGGCGATGCCGACCAGCCTGTCGTCCTTGAGCACGATGCGGCAATAGGTGCCGGCGTCGTCGTCGCCGCGTTCGGCGACGACCGCGCCGTCGCCGTCGTGACCGCGGCCGACCGAAATCGCCTGCTGGCCGAAGAAGCTGTAGGTGTTGAGCGGCACGGCGCCGGGAAACGGCTTCAAGTCGGTGTCCTCGGCCATGTCGAGGCCGGCGATGCGGCCCTGTTCGACGGCATTGGGCAGAATGCCGTTGACCACCTTGCCGCCCCAGAAGCCGCGCGCCTGCGCCACGTCGCCGGCGGCCCAGACATGGGGCGCGCTCGTGCGCATGCGATCGTCGACCAGGATGCCGCTATCGGTCTCGATGCCGGAACCGGCGAGGAAGTCGATATTGGGTTTGACCCCGGTGCAGACCAACAACAGGTCGGCGGCGATGCGGGTGCCGTCGCTGAGCGTGGCGACGCAGCCGTCTCCCTTGCCTTGGCGTTCGACGCGGGCCAGCGTGCGGTCCATCAGCATGCGCACGCCGTTGCGGGTGAAGGTGCGTTCGATGATGGCCGAGGCGCGCGGCTCGAAATAGCCGGCAAGCGCGTGCGGCTGCATCTCCACCACGCAGACCTCGATGCCCGCCTTGGCCATGTTCTCGGCCGCGTGCATGCCGATCAGGCCGGCGCCGAGCACGATGGCCGATGTGGCGTGTTGCATGGCGTCACGCAGGTCGAGCGCGTCCTGCATCGAGCGCAGCACGTGATAGGGCGTGTCGCTCAGGCCTTCGACCGGCGGCAGCGCCGGCGCCGCGCCACTGGCGATCAGCAACTTGTCGTAGCGCCAGGTCGCGCCGGAGGCGAGCGACAGGCTCTGCCCGGCCGGATCGAGCGACACCACGGCGGCCTCGGGCACGAATTTGATGGCGTTGGCGCGGAAATAGGCCTCATCGCGCAGCACCACATTGTCGGGCCGCGAGCGCCCCGACACGACATAGGGCAAAATGGTCGGCGAATAGGGCAGGCGGGCGTCGCGCGTGAGCAGCGCCAGCGTGCCGTCGCTGTCGATGAGACGGATGGCGGTGGCGGCTTCCAGCGCCGCGTGGCTTGAACCGACGATGATATATTTGCTGTGCATCGCCGCCCTCAATCGTTCTCGTTGAGCCAGACCGGCTCGGCGGGGCCGCCGTTCCAGGTCGCCTCGCGCGTCAGCGCGATGGCGCGGGCGAAATGCTCGGCGGTGATGTCGGCGCCGGCCAGGCCACCGATGAAGCTCATGGCCGGGATCGGCTTGCCGGTCTTGTACAGCGCGCCCAAGGTCTCCTGGTAGACCGGGCCGCAATTCCAGCCGAAGCTGACCGCGCGATCGACCACGCCGACGCGGGTGACCTTGGCAAGCGCCGCCGTCATCGCTTCGAGCGGGAACGGCCGAAAGGTCTTGACCTTGATCAGCCCGACCGCTTCGCCTTGGTCGCGCGCATTATCGACGGCGTCCTTGGCGGCGCCGGTCATGCTGCCGATGGTGACGAGGGCATAATCGGCATCGTCGAGCCGGTATTCCTCGATCAGCGGCGCGTGGCTGCGGCCGAAGCGCGCGGCCCACTCGGCATGTACGTCGCTGATGACGCGCAGCGCGTTCTGCATGCCGTGGCACTGGCCCTTGCGGTAGCGCACGAAGGTGCGCGGCCCGATGCCGCCGGCGCCGCCGGTCAGCGGATCGACGCCCATCGGCCGCTCCGGATCGAGCGCGATGTGCCAGTTGGTCGCCGGGGGCCCGAGGAAGTCGTCGACCTCCGCCTGCTCCGGCACGTCGACGCGGGTGACGCCGAAGGAGAGATAATTGCCGTCGTGGCAGACGTTCACCGGCAGCATGACGTCGCGGTGCTCGGCGATCTTGTAGGCCATGACGGTGGTGTCGAGGATTTCCTGCACCGTCTCGCAATGCATCTGGATCCAGCCGGCCTCGCGCACCACCATGGCGTCCTGCTGGCCGCCCCAGACGCATTGCGGGCTGAGCAGGTCGCGCGTCACCAGCGAGGCGACCATGGGCAGGCGCAGGCCCGGCGTGCGCACATAGGGCTCGAACATGAAGGCGATGCCGGGCCCGCAGGTGGCGGTGAAGGTGCGTCCGCCGGCGAGCGCCACGCCTTGCAGGCCGTTGAGCACCGCGTGCTCGCCCTCGACATTCATCAGGCTGGCATTGAGGCGGCCGTCGGCGATCATCTGCGAGATGTGCTCGACCAGCGAGGATTGCGGCGTGATCGGATAGACCGCGACCACGTCGGGCCGCGACAGACCGACGGCGATCGCCGCGGCCTCGTTGCCTTCGACCACGACGGAACGCGGCCGATTGCTGGTGGGACGTTCGGCGGTGGCGAGGGCGCTCATTGGCCGGCCTCCTCGACCATGCTGATGGCGCGCTGCGGGCATTCCTGCGCGCAGATGCCGCAGCCCTTGCACACCGCGAGGTCGAACGTGACCCAGCGCGGCTTGGCGGTGACGCATTGCACCGGACAATAGAGCCAGCACAGGGCGCACTTGACGCATTTGCGCCGGTCGATCACCGGCCGCAGGCTGCGCCAGTCGCCCGGCAACATCTTGCTGAGCACGGTGGCGATCGGCGCCAGATCGTCGGGAATGGTCGAGGCGTCGAAATGGTCACGCGACTGCCGCTGCATGGCCCACCTTGCTGAGGTCGTAGACCTGGGTTTCGTGGTAGCCGCGCTCGGCCGCCGTCAGGTTCTGGCTGAGGCCGGCGTCGCGGAATTCCATCTGCTGCAGCGCCTCCTTGAGCGAGGCGAGGCTGAGCATTCCGGTGGTGCGGGCGAAGGCGCCGAGCATGATCGCATTGGTCACCGGGCGGCGATAAATGGCGAGCGCGATGGCGACGGCGTCGCACAAGCCGACACGGGCAACGCCATCGGGAATTTTCAAGTCCTCGATCTTGGCCTTGCCGGTGAGCACCACGCTGCCGCCCGGCTTCATGCCGGCGAAGATGTCGACCGTCTTGGCGACGGTGGGATCGATGCAGACGACGCAATCGGGATGATAGACATTGGTCATCGCGCGGATCGGCGTGTCCGAGAAGCGCAAGAAAGCGACGACCGGCGCGCCGCGGCGCTCGAAGCCGAAGGAGGGGATGGCCACCGCGTGTTTGCCGTCGTCGATCAGCGCTTGCGCCAGGATCGAACAGGCCAGCACGGCGCCCTGGCCGCCGCGTCCATGAATGCGCAATTCGTGCAGTTCGTGCACCGGCCTGGCTCCGCATGAGAGCGAAATCAACGGGGTCCAATGCCCGCATTAGGACCCCGTTGGCGCCGGCCGGCTTTGATCTCGGTCAAGGAATCGTTGGGGTCCCAACTTATTGCGATGCCGCAAAAAAGCTGGACCCTAGCCCGGGTGGAGCGTAGCGAAACCCGGGAATTGCATGAGACGACCAGGATTTCGCGCCATCCGGGCTACTTGTTTTCAACCCGGTGGAATCATGAGCCGAGCGGCCGCGCAGCGTCTCAATCGAGATAGCTGACGACGCCCGTTTTCAAATCGTAGATCGCCGCGACGATCTTGAGCTTTCTCGTGCCGGCGAAGTCGGCGATGATGGTGCTCGCCGCGGTCAGCCGCGCCGCGGTCCGCTTGGCGCTTTCCACGGCGGCGTTATTGACGAAATCGCCGGCTTTGTTGCGTACCGCGAGCGCCGCCGGCACGATCGGCTCGATCATCGGGCCGATGGCGCCGGGATAGGTCGCGTTCTTTGTGACCACGTCGCAGGCCGCCTTGACCGCGCCGCAACTGGTGTGGGCGAGAACGACGATCAGCGGTGAACCAAGCACGGCGGCGCCGTATTCAACGGTGCCAAGCGTCGCGGTATCGACCAGATTGCCCGCGTTCCGCGCGATAAAGAGTTCGCCGACGCCGTGACCGCCGAAGATCAGCTCTGGAGGGACACGGCTATCGGCGCAACTGATGATCGTCGCCCAGGGCGCCTGGTGCGCGACGACCGATCGTCGCTGCTCCGCGAGGTTGATCGCGCAGAGTTGCGGCTGGTCCACGTAGCGCTTGTTACCCGATTTCAGATTGGCGAGCGCTGCATCGGGGGAGAGCGTGGTCGCCGCACCCTCTGCGGCGCGCGCCTGCCGCAACACGCCGTTAAACCCGAGCGCGACAATTCCCATCGCGCCGAACTTGAGCAGGCTGCGCCGCCCGATCCGTTCGTTCTCGCATGTGCTGCACATGACCATGTCTCCCTTGTGTGCCAACCCGCGGAAGGCCTCGCGGTATTAGCACACACCGCACGATACTTTCTCTGGATTTTGAGCTGTCGTCGCGAAGCCGCCGCGTGGCCGTTAGCGGTGCATTTAGATTGTCCGCGCAATCGTCGCTATTGAAAGCGAGCGGACATTCAGCCCGCCCTACGCGACAGGCGGATTGATACGCGGATGTCCTAATTCCCCGGCCTGAACGCCTTGCACTTTGCCGGATCGGTCTCGATGCGGCCGGCGCCGATCAGGTCGAGGCAATAGGGGACCGCCGGAAACACCGCCTGCATGCTCATGCGGATCGAGGCCGGCCGCCCGGGCAGATTGACGATCAGCGTCTTGCCGCGAATGCCGGCGAGTCTGGCGCGACAGGATGGCGGTCGGCACCTGCTTCAGGCTCTCCATGCGCATCAATTCGCCGAAGCCCGGCATCAGCCGCGTGCAGGCGGCGACCGTTGCCTTCCGGCGTGAGATCGCGCGGCGCCGGGCCGGTGCCGCCGGTGGTGAAGATCGCGCCGCAGGTTTCGCGGTCGGCGAGCTCGATCAGCACGTCGCGCACGCTGTCGACGCCGTCCGGCACCAGCCGGCGCAGCGCACGCCAGGGCGTGGTCACCACCTCGCGCAGGAAGTCCTCGATCGCAGGACCGCTGACATCTTCATAGGTGCCGGCGCTGGCGCGGTCGGAGACCGTTACGATGCCGATGGCCACGCTGTCGCTCATGCGCCGCGCTCCTTAGGCCGGGCCGGTCGGCGACAGCGCCGCCTGCCGCGCCGCCTGCGCCTGGCGCACCGCGTCGCGGCACCAGGCCAGCACCGGCGCGAGCCGCGGCGGCAGGTCGACCGCCAGGCCGCCGTGGAAATCGGCCCAGGCTGCGTCGTAGGGCGGCCGCACCGTGGTCAGGACGGGGATTCCGGCCTCGATGGCGCGGGCAAGGACCGAGCGCAGGCCGCCGCCTTCCGCCTCGGCGGTGCCGAAGCGGTTGAGGATCATGAGGTCGAGTTCGCGGTCGATGCTGCGGTCGAGCAGGGCGCCGACTTCGGCGAGGCCGGCGGCGTCGAGCCGGCAGGCGGCCGCTTGCGAGCCCAGCTCCTGCGAAATGCGGAAACGCCGCTGCGAGATCAGCTCGGTGAGCACCATGGCGGCGCAGGCCTCGCCATCGGCACTGCGCAAGTTTTCTTGCACTGCACCACCGAGGCGGGCCCCGTTCGGCGCGCAGCCGTTCGGCGACTTCGCGCATAAAATCGTCGATTGCAAAGCCCGCCTGGAAGTTAACGGCCGCAATTCGCAGGTTTGCGCTATTCGGCATCGGCACTTCGTTTTGCTGCAGCGTAGCAATTCGGAGAAATTTCCACCGCCACGGACCCTTAAACTATCTCCGCACGGCGCGCACTTCTTGCCTTGAGATAGGTCAAGCCGCAGACTTATTCAGCCTGCTAAGCCTTGTGCACAAAAATTAATACCATCGCGGGGGAATACCATGAGGGCACTGCAACATCTAACCTTGGCCGCGAGTGTCGGCCTGCTGGCGCTGTTCGGCGCCGGGCATCAAGCGTCAGCGCAGATCAAGATCGGCTCGGTCGTTTCGGTCGACCGGGCCGGCATCCTTTCTCGGCGATCCGGAAAAGAAGACGCTGCAGATCTATGTCGACGAGATCAACGCCAAGGGCGGCGTGAACGGGCAGAAGCTGCAGCTCATCGTCTATGACGACGGCGGCAACGCCAACAATGCGCGTACCTTCGCCACCCGCCTGGTGGAAGAAGACAAGGTCGTCGCCGTGATCGGCCCGAGCACCACCGGCTCCACGCTGGCGATGATGCCGGTGTTCGAAGACGCCCATATCCCGTTGATCTCGCTCGCCGGCGCCGTGAGATCATCCAGCCGGTGCGCAAATGGGTGTTCAAGACGCCGCATACCGACACCATGGCCTGCGAGAAGATCTTCGCCGACCTCAAGCATCGCAATCTCACCAATGTCGGCGATGATCTCCGGCACCGGCGGCTTCGGCAAGTCGATGAACGCGCAATGCCACAAGGTGGCGGGCCAAGACCGGCATCAAGATCCTGATCGAGGAAACCTACGGGCCGCGCGACAGCGACATGACCCCGCAGCTCACCAAGATCCGCGACACCGCCCGGCGTGCAGGCGGTGGTCAATCCCGGCTTCGGCCAGGGCCCGGCGATCGTGACGCGCAATTATCGCCAGCTCGGCATCAAGGTGCCGCTCTATCAGAGCCACGGCGTCGCTCCAAGCAGTACATCAAGCTCGCCGGCGCCGCGGCCGAGGGCGTGCGGCTGCCGTGCGCGGCGCTTGCTCATCGCCGACAAGCTGCCCGCAAGCGATCCGCAGAAGCCGGTCGTCGTCGACTATGCCCGCACCTTCCAGCAGAAGACCGGGCAGGCGGTGTCGACCTTCGGCGGTCACGCCTATGACGGGCTGATGATCCTGGTCGAGGCGATGAAGCGCGCCAAGAGCAGCGACCCGGCCAAGGTGCGCGACGAGATCGAAAAGACCAAGGGCTATATCGGCACCGGCGGCATCGTGAACATGTCGCCGACCGATCATCTCGGCCTCAACCTGTCGGCGTTCCACATGCTCGAGATCAAGAACGGCGACTGGACCCTGGTGCCGGGCACCTGATCCTGACGGGCGGGCGGGCCGCCGCAGCGGCCCGCCCACCGCCATTTACCGCTGAACCCGTCGCGAGGCCTCCGCCGCGATGGCCGAGTTGCTGCAATTCGTCTTCTCGGGCCTCACCGTCGGCGCCGTCTACGCGCTGGTGGGGCTGGGCTTTACGTTGATCTACAACGCCTCCGACATCATCAACTTCGCCCAGGGCGAGTTCGTGATGCTGGGCGGCATGACGACCGTGTTCCTGGCGGCCGCCGGCGTGCCGCTGCCGGTGGCGGCGCTGATCGCCATCGCGCCGACCACGGCGGTCGGGCCTGGCGCTGCACCGCCTGGCGATCGAGCCGGCGCGCGGCTCCAGCCCGGTGGCGCTGATCATGATCACCATCGGCGCCTCCATCTTCCTGCGCGGGGCGGCGCAGATCGTCTTCGACAAGCGCTTCCACAGCCTGCCGCCGCTGTTCGGCAACGACCCGATCCGCATCGGCGGCGCCACCATCCTGCCGCAGAGCCTGGTGGTGCTGGCGGTCGGCGCGCGTCATCGTCGTGCTGCTCTGGCTGTTCATCGAGCGCACGGTGCTCGGCAAGGCGGTGACGGCGACCGCGGCCAACCGGCTGGCGGCGCGCCTGATCGGCATCAATACCCGCCGCATCGTCGACTTCTCCTTCGCCGTCTCCGCCGCCATCGGCGCCATCGCCGGCATCCTCATCGCCCCGATCACGCTGACCAGCTACGACGTCGGCACGCTGCTGGCCTTGAAGGGCTTCGCCGCCGCCATGCTCGGCGGCATCGGCAGCGCGCCCGGCGCGGTGGTCGGCGGCCTGCTGCTCGGCATGATCGAGGCCTTCACCGCCGGCTATATCTCCTCGAACTACAAGGACGCGGTCGCCTTCCTGATCATCCTCATCGTGCTCGTCGCCATGCCGCACGGCCTGTTCGGCCGCGCCAAGATCGAGCGGGTGTGAGGTGCGCGTCGCTCTCGACAGGCGCCTGCTGCCGCTTGCGGCGCTGGTGGCGATCGTGCTGCTGGCGCCGCTGTTTTTCTCCTCGCTTTATTATTACCGCATCGGCGCGCTGGTCTTCATTTTCGCGCTGGCCGTGGTCGGCCTCAATCTGCTCATGGGCTTTGCCGGGCAGGTGAGCCTCGGCCACGCCGGCTTCCTCGGCATCGGCGCCTATGCGGTGGCCATCGGCCCGACTTATTTCGCGCTGCCGGCCTTGGGCGTGCCTGATCGTCGGCGCCGTGCTCTCCGGCGCCGTCGCCTTCGCGGTCGGCCGCCCGATCCTCAAGCTGCGCGGGCCACTATCTCGCGGTGGCGACGCTCGGCTTCGGCGTGCTGGTCGTCCATCGTGCTCACCAACGAAGCGGGCTGGACCGGCGGCCCGGACGGCATGAACGTGCCGCACCTCGATGCTGTTCGACTGGACGGTGCGCGGCTCCGACGCCTGGTACTGGATCGCCGGCATCACCTTTATCGGCGGCTTCGTGCTCGCCGACAACCTGGTCGACAGCCCGAGCGGCCGCGCCTTGCAGGCGATCCACGACAGCGAGATCGCCGCGCGCATGCTCGGCGTCGATGTGGCGCGCAAGAAGCTGACGATCTTCATCATCTCCGCCATCTATGCCTCGGTGGCGGGCTCTTATCTGGCGCTGTTCGACGGCCATGTCACGCCCGACGTGGCCGGCTTCCTGCGCTCGATCGAGCTGGTCGCCATGGTGGTGCTCGGCGGCATGGGCTCGATCTTCGGCGCGCTGGTCGGCGCCGCGGTGCTGGTGGTGCTGCCGCAGGCGCTCACCGTGTTCCATGATTACGAGCAGGCGCTGCTCGGCCTCATCATCATGGTGTTCATGATCTTCCTGCGCCGCGGCATCGTGCCGGCGCTTGCCGCGGCCTTTGCCGGGTGGCGCCGATGATCGTGCTTGCCGCCGAACAATCTGGCGATCGGCTTCGGCGGCGTGCGCGCGGTCGACGGCGTCGATCTCGCGGTCGAGCAGGCCGAGGTTTATTCGATCATCGGGCCCAACGGCTCCGGCAAGACCACGCTGTTCAATCTGATTTCCGGCATCTATGTGCCCGACGCCGGCAGCATCCGCCTGGCCGGCGAGGACGTCACCGGTCTTGTGCCCGAACAGCTCGCGCGCCGCGGGCTGTCGCGCACCTTCCAGAACCTGCAGATCTTCTTCCGCATGACGGTGCTGGAAAACGTCATGGTCGGCCGGCATCGCCACGAGACGCACCAGCATGCTCGCCGACATGCTGCATTGGCCGACGGTCAAGCGGCAGAACCGGGAAACGCGCGACGCCGCGCGCGCCGCGCTCGCCCGCGTCGGCCTCGCCGAGGCGGCGGAACGGCCGGCGGCGGCGCTGCCCTATGGCGCGCTCAAGCGGCTGGAGATCGCCCGCGCGCTCGCCAGCGAGCCCAAGGTGCTGCTGCTCGACGAGCCGGCGGCGGGCTGCAATCCGGTGGAGACCGCGGACCTCGACCGCGTCATCCGCTCGCTGACCAACGAAGGCATCACCGTCGTGCTGGTCGAGCACGACATGCGGCTGGTGATGAATATTTCCGACCGCGTCCATGTGCTGGCCAGCGGGCGCACGCTGGCGCAAGGCACGCCGGGCGAAGTGCGCGCCGACCCGGCGGTGATCGAGGCCTATCTCGGCATCCACGGCTCGCAGGAGGCGCAGCGTGCTTTCGGTTGAGAACGTCAGGAGCAGCTACGGCCGCGTCGAGGCGCTGCATGGCGTCACGCTGCAGGTCGAGGCCGGCGAGATCGTCACGCTGCTCGGCGCCAACGGCGCCGGCAAGACCACGCTGCTGCACGCCATTTCCGGCATCCAGCCGATCACCGGCGGCGTCATCAACTTCCAGGGCACGCCGTTCGAGCGGCTGCCCGCGCATGTGCGGGTCGCGCTCGGCATTGCCCAGGTGCCGGAAGGCCGCCAGCTGTTCGCGCCGCTGTCGGTGAAGGACAATCTGCGGCTCGGCGCCTGGTCGCGCACCGACCGCGAGCTCGACGGCGACCTGGCGCGGGTCTGCGCGCTGTTTCCCATGCTGCACGGCGCTCTGGGAGCGGCCGGCCGGCGCGCTGTCCGGCGGCCAACAGCAGATGTTGGCGATCGGGCGGGCGCTGATGGCGCGGCCGCGGCTGCTGCTGCTCGACGAGCCCTCGATGGGGCTCGCGCCCAACCTGGTCGACCAGGTGCTTGGCGCCATCCGCGCCTTGAAGGACGATGGGCTGACCATCCTGCTGGTGGAGCAGAACGCGCGCGCCGCGCTCGCCATCGCCGACCGCGCCTATGTGCTGGAGACCGGCCGCATGACGCTGGACGGGACGGCGGCCCAGATCCAGGCCGATGCCCGCGTGCGCGAGGCCTATCTGGGGGTCTAGGAACATCTAGAGTCCTGTGGTAAAAACGCAGCCGGATTGACCTTGGTCAAGCCGGCCGCGCCGGAACTGCCTTTAATGGCGGCAGAAACGGTAGGAGGAGGCGTATGAAGGACACACTTCGTCCCGGGGTGTCGCGGGTCGGCCGCGTTGCAAATCGACCGCGATCGCACCATCGGATTCATGGGCGAGGAAGGCCGCGTCTACGCTACGCCGCGTCTGGTGCACGACATCGAGCACACCTGCCGCGACCTCATCCTCGAGCACGCCGACGCCGACGAGGATTCGGTCGGTATCGACGTCTCCATCCGCCATCTGGCGGCGACCTTGCCCGGCATGACCGCCGAGATCACCGCGACCGTGAGCGCGGTCGAAGGGCGCAAGGTCACCTTCGACATCGCCGCCAAGGACAATCTCGAGCCGATCTGTTCGGGCACGCACAGCCGCTTTGTCGTCGACAAGGGCAAGACGCTCGAACGGCTCAAGGCCAAGGCCGCCAAGTTTGCTGCATCGCGATGACCGCGGCCGCGAGCGCCATCGAGCGGCTAGCAATTGACTTAGCTCAATTGCGCCGGGCGCCAATTAAACAATGGTGTTGCTCAAGGTGAACGGCGGCGTCGGTCGCGTGGGGGAACAGATGCACGGAGCAATGGAAGCGGTCGCGCCGAACGCCGAGCGAGACGAAAGATGTGCGTCCGCTCACCGGCAATGAAGCGATCGCGCGCGGCGCCTGGCAAGCCGGCGTGAAAGTGGCCGCCGCCTATCCCGGCACGCCGAGCACCGAGATTCTGCGAATCGCTCGCCGACTATCCGGCCAAAGACGTGCACGCGCAGTGGTCGACCAATGAAAAGGTCGCGCTCGACGTCGCCATCGGTGCCTCCTTTGCCGGCGTGCGCGCGCTCGCCGCCATGAAACATGTCGGCCTCAATGTCGCCGCCGACGCCTTCATGTCGGTCACCTATATCGGCGTCAATGGCGGGCTGGTGCTCGCCGTATGCGACGATCCCGGCATTCATTCGTCGCAGAACGAGCAGGACACCCGCATTTACGGCGCGCTCGCCACCGTGCCGGTGCTGGAGCCGAGCGATGCGCAGGAGGCGCTCGATTTCACGCAACTGGCCTTCGACCTGTCGGAGCAATTCGATACCCCGGTGATCGTGCGCTCGACGACGCGGCTGTCGCATACCCGCAGCCGGGTCGCCATCGGCGAACGCCAGGACGTGCGGCGGCGCGATTTCGTCGAGAAGCCGTCGAAGAACGTCATGATCCCGGCCAATGCGCGGCCGCGCCATGGCGCGGTGCTCGAGCGCGAAGCGCGCTTGAAGGCGTATCTTTCGGAATCGCCGCTCAATCGCTGGGAGGAGGGCGACACCAGCTTCGGCGTCATCACCGCCGGCACCTGCTATCCGTATGTGCGCGAGGTGCTGCCCGACGCCAATGTGCTCAAGCTCGGCGCCTCCTGGCCGCTGCCCGACGACCTGCTGCGCCGCTACTGCGAGTCGGTCGATCGCATTTTCGTCGTCGAAGAGCTCGAGCCGGTCATCGAAAAGGAAATCCGCGCGCTCGGCTTCAAGGTGGAGGGCAAGTGCTTCTTCCCGCGTGCCGGCGAATTGTCGCCCGAACTGGTGCGCGCCGGATTCGAACAGGCCGGCATCCTCGAGCCGCGTCCGCAGCGCAACGACGCCTGGACCCCGGAGCCGCTGGTGCGTCCGCCGGTGCTATGCGCCGGCTGTCCGCACACCTCGGCGTTCATGGCGGTGCGCGCGACCGGCGCGCGCGTGGCCGGCGACATCGGCTGCTACACGCTCGCGTGTCTCGATCCGCTGCGCGGCATCGACACCACGGTGTCGATGGGCTCCTCGATCGGCAACGCCATCGGCATGGCCAAGGCCGGCGAAACCAAGCCGATCGTCGCCACCATCGGCGATTCCACGTTCCTGCATGCGGGAATCCCGCAGCTCATCAACGCGGTCTACAACGAAGCCAATATCGCGGTGATGCTGCTCGACAATCATGTGACGGCAATGACCGGCGGCCAGCAACATCCCGGCACCGGCAAGACGCTGCGCGGCGAGGATGCGCCCAAGGTCGACTATGAAGCGCTGGTGCGCGCGGTCGGCGTCAAATGGGTGCGCACCGTCGATTCCTACGACCTCGCCGCCATGCATCACGCGCTGCGCGATGCCATCAATTTTCGCGGCGTCGCCGTGCTCATCGCCAACCGCCCCTGCGTGCTCGACCCGGTCAAGATCAAGGGCCCGACGCTGCAGGTGGTCGAGGAGCAATGCAACGCCTGTCAGGCCTGCATGAATCTCGGCTGTCCGGCGATCATCTGGGGCGAGACGATGTTCGAGGGCCGCCACAAGGTGCAGATCGATCCCTCGCTGTGTATCGGCTGCTCGCTGTGCGCGCAGGTGTGCGCGGTCGACTGCATCAAGACCGCGGCCGGTGACGCAATGACCGAGCCGCTCACCATGACCGCGACCGCCCCGGCGCGCCCGCGCGACGGCGGACAGGATGCCTTCAACGTCCTTATCGTCGGTGTCGGCGGGCAGGGCGTCATCATGGTCTCCAAGGTCTTGGCGCTGCTGGCGCAGAGCCACGGCTTCGAGGTCAAGCAGAGCGAAGTGCACGGCATGGCCAAGCGCGGCGGCTCGGTGTTCAGCCATGTGCGCTTCGGCCGCCAGGTCTGGTCGCCGACCATCCCCAAGGGCGACGTCGATATCCTGGTCGCGCTGGAATGGGCCGAGGGCTTGCGCTGGCTGCCCTATCTGAAGCCGGGCAGCGGCATCTTCTTCTGCGACACCAAGCGCATCGTGCCGCCTTTCGCCTGCCTCAACCGGCGGGCCGGCGCGCCCCTGCGCTATTCGCGCGAGACGCCGGCCGAAGTCATCGCCCATGTGGCCGAGGGCTATGCCATCGACGCCACGCAGATGGCCGAGCAACTCGGCAATGAGCGCGCGGCGAACGTGATCCTGCTCGGCGCCGTGTCGACGGCGATGGATTTTCCCGTCGACGACTGGGAAGCGACGGTCGCCAAATTCGTGCCGAAGAAGACCATTCCGGTCAATCTGGAGGCATTCCGCCGCGGACGCGGTTGGGTCGATGAGGCGCGCACCACGGTGCCAACGCCGGACGCGCCAGTGGCACGCGCGCCGGCGCCGGCCGACGCCGACTATCGCGTGCGCCTCGAGATCGATGCGGCCTGGTGCAAGAGCTGCGACATCTGCGTGAAGATGTGCCCGGAGCGCTGCCTGCGCCTCAATGCGGAACGGATCGCCGAGCTTGGCCGCGCCGGACAAATGCACCGGCTGCCGGCTGTGCGAGTGGCTGTGTCCGGATTTCGCCATTCGCGTGCACGTCGATCATAGCGTCGCGGCCGCGCAGGAGGGGATTTCCCGATGAACGCCATCGATCCCGCGCTGACCGGCGCCCCCACCATGAAACTCTTGTCCGGTAACCACGCCTGCGCGCTCGGCGCCATCGCCGCCGGCTGCCGCTTCTTTGCCGGCTATCCGATCACGCCGTCGTCGGAAGTCGCCGAGCGGCTGGCGCGCCAATTGCCCGAGGTCGACGGCGTCTTCGTGCAGATGGAGGACGAGATCGCCTCCATCGCCGCGGTGATCGGTGCCTCGATGGGCGGCGTCAAGGCGATGACCGCGACCAGCGGTCCGGGCTTCTCGCTCAAGCAGGAAAATATCGGCTATGCCGCCGGCGCCGAAATTCCCTGCGTCATCGTCAATGTCATGCGCGGCGGTCCGTCCACCGGCATGCCGACGCGGCCGTCGCAGGCCGACATCATGCAGGCGCGCTGGGGCAGCCACGGCGATTATCCGATCATCGTGCTGGCGCCGGCCTCGGTGGAGGAGATCTACAGCGAGACCATCCGCGCCTTCGATCTCGCCGAGTTGTGCCGGTCGCCGGTGGTGCTGCTCTATGACCAGGTGGTGGCGCAGCTCTCCGAGACGGTCGCGCTCGACCGATGCGGCGCGCGCCGGTGCGCCGGAACGTCCCTGGGCGAGCGGTCCGCGGTCCGCCTACAAGCCCTATGCCGCCGACGCCAACGGCATTCCCGCCATGGCGCGGCCGGGCGACGGTTATCGCACCCACACGACCGGCCTGACGCATGGCGAAGATGGTTTCCCGACCCAGAACCCGGAAGCGGTCACCCGCAATCTGTCGCGGCTGTTCGGCAAGCTCGAGCGCCACCGCGACCTGATCGATTCCTATGAGGCGGTGCAGTGCGACGATGCCGACATTGTCATCGTCGCCATCGGCATCAGCGCGCGTGCGTCCATGCGCGCGGTCGAGCAATGCCGCGCGCAAGGCTTGCGGGTCGGCCTGTTCCGTCCGATCACGTTGTGGCCGTTCCCGGAACAGCAATTGCGCGAAGCCGCGGCCACCGCGCATGCCGTGCTGGTGCCGGAAATGAACACCGGCCAGCTCCGGCTCGAGGTCGAGCGCGTGCTCGGCGGCACGCCGGTCGAGGGCATTCATCTGTTCAGCGGCGAGGCGATCGTGCCGGACGATATCGTCGCCTGTGCCACGGCGCTGTTGAGGGGGTCGTGATGTTGATGGAGACCGCCGCCGAATTCGACATCCGCGACTATCTGCGCGCGGAGATGATGCCGCATTTCCTCTGTCCCGGCTGCGGCCATGGCATCGCCTTGCGCGCGCTGCTGTGGGCGATCCATGACTTGCGTCTCGACAAGGACAAGCTCGCGGTGGTCTCCGGCATCGGCTGCGCCGGGCGGCTGTCGGCCTATATCGACGCCAACACTTTCCATGTCACCCATGGCCGGCCGCTGGCCTATGCCACCGGCTTGGCGCTGGCCCGTCCCGATCTGCATGTCGTCGTCATCACCGGCGACGGCGACTGCCTCGCCATCGGCGGCAATCACCTGATCCACGCCTGCCGGCGCAATCTCAAGCTGACCTGCCTGATGCTCAACAACGAAGTCTACGGCATGACCGGCGGGCAGGTGTCGCCGACCACGTCGGAGTCGATGCTGACCACGACCACGCCGCTCGGCAATCAGGAGCCGCATTTCGACGCCTGCGCGCTGGCGACCGCGGCCGGGGCAGGGTTCGTCGGCCGCGAAGTGACGCATCATGTGCCCAAGCTCAAGGAGCTGATCAAGGCCGGGCTCGAGCATCCGGGCTTCGCCTTCGTCGAGGTTCTGTCCGACTGCACCGAGATCTTCGGCCGCAAGAACGATCTCGGCTCCTCGCCGGAAATGGTCATGCGGCAGAAGAGCCAGATGCGGCCGAGCGCCTATCGCGACACGGTGGATACGCCGTTCCGTCCCAACGATCTGCCGACCGGAATTCTGGCGCAGCAACGAGCGGCCGGAATACGGCGCCGCCTACCGGCGCGCGGCGGCGGCACGCAAGGGAGCGGCGTGATGGGCGCAACGCGCATCGAACTTCGTCTCGGCGGCACCGGCGGCCAGGGCCTGGTGCTGAGCGGCAAGATGCTGGCCGATGCGCTGGCCGCCAGCGGCATGTGCGTGGCGCAATCGCAGACCTATGAGCCGACCTCGCGCGGCGGCTATTGCAATGCCGACCTGGTGGTTTCGGATCGGCGCGGTCGACTTTCCCATCGCCACGGCGCTCGACCAATTGGTCTTGCTCGATCGGCTGGCGATCAAGCCATCGTGGCCGCTGCTCAAGCCGGGCGCGCTGGTGATTGCCGATACGCGGCTCTGCCCGGAATTGCCGGTCGGCGATTACCGCCTTTATCACCTGCCGCTCAGCCGCACCGCTTTGGACGCTGGGCAGCGAACGGGTCACCAATATCGTCGCCCTTGGCGCTTTGGTGGCGCTCGGCGATATCTGCGATCGCAAACGCGTCGAGCAGGCCGTGCGCGCGCAGACGCCGCGCGGGTTCCTCGACCTCAATATGGATGCGCTTGCGGCTGGTTATGCGATCGCTGCCGCGCCTGTCACGGCAGCCGCATTATAGTTCTCAAGCGTGTTGAGAGCTTTGTTTGCATTGCACACAGAGTGCCGCGCGATTGCCTTTGGCTGCAATGGGAGCTAGCTTTTGCACAAATGAGTTCCAAAATATCTCCATGTTTTCTGTCATAGGGAAAGGCTGAGCAGGGCGGCATGAGCGGGTTGCGATGATCGGCGGCGCGTCGCTGCGACGAGCCGACGTCGCGACGCGTGCCGTCTGCCCAGCATGAAGGTGAGGCTATGCCGGCCAAACACCGCCACGACGAACGCGCCGTCTCGACCTATTGCTACCAGTGCGTAGCGGGTCCGGACCTGCTGACCGTTCGCATCCAGGACGGCGTCGCCACCGAGATCAATCCGAATTTTGACGCCGCCGCGATTCATCCCGGCGGTGGCAAGGCCTGCGTCAAGGCCTTCGGATTGGTGCAGAAGGCCTACAATCCGAACCGCGTGCTCTATCCGATGAAGCGGACCAACCCGAAGAAGGGCCGCAACGAGGATCCCGGCTTTGTGCGCATTTCCTGGGATGAGGCGCTCGATCTCGTCGCCGAGAAGATGAATGCCGCGCGCGCCGAGGGCGTGATCGACGACAGCGGCTATCCGCGGCTGGCGGCAAGTTTCGGCGGCGGCGGCACGCCCACCGCCTATATGGGCACGCTGCCGGCGTTTCTGGCGGCGTGGGGGCCGGTCGACTTGAGTTTCGGTTCCGGCCAGGGCGTCAAATGCACCCATTCGGAACATCTCTACGGCGAACTGTGGCACCGCGCCTTCACCGTCTGCCCCGATACGCCGCTGTGCGACTATGTCGTTTCCTTCGGCGCCAATGTCGAAGCTTCGGGCGGCGTGTGCGGCGTCAAGCGTCACGCCGATGCGCGCAAGCGCGGCATGAAGCGGGTGCAGATCGAGCCGCATCTTTCGGTGACCGGCGCCTGTTCGGCCGAATGGGTGCCGATCAAGCCGAAGACCGACGCGGCGTTCCTGTTCGCCATGATCCACGTGCTGCTGCATGAGAACACGCGCGACAAGCTCGACATTCCGTTCCTCAAGCAGCGCACCTCGTCGCCTTATCTGGTCGGCCCCGGCGGCTTCTTCCTGCGCGATCCGCAGACGCGCAAGCCGCTGATCATCGATCAGACAGAGCGGACGCGCGGTGCCGCTACGACACCGCCGATATCGATCCGGCGCTCGAAGGCAGCTTCACGGTCGACGGCATCGAAGTCGGTCCCGACCAGGAGATCGTCACGCACCAGGCGGTTGCCGTCAGTCCTGCCTTCGCGCGCCTGGTCGCGCATGTTGAGCCTTATTCGCCGGAATGGGCGGCGGCGATCTGCGACGTTCCCGCCGACACCATCCGCCGCGTCGCCAATGAATTCCTCGGCCCACGCCCATATCGGCGAGACCATCGAGATCGAAGGCGTGACGCTGCCCTATCGGCCGGTGGCGATCGCCTTCGGCAAGACCGTGAACAACGGCTGGGGCGGCTACGAATGCTGCTGGGCGCGCACGCTCATGGCCTGTCTGGTCGGCGCGCTCGAAGTGCCGGGCGGCACGCTCGGCACCACCGTGCGGCTCAATCGTCCGGCCAATACGCGCTGGGCCAGCGTCAAGCCGGGCCCCGACGGCTTCATGCATTATCCGATGAATCCCGACCAGCAAGGAGGAGTGGATTTCGCGCCCGTCGGCGCGCAGCGCCCACCGCACGCCTGGTGCCGCTGGTCGCCAATTCGCCATGGAGCCAGGCGCTGGGGCCGACGCATCTCGCCTGGATGATGCAGCGGGAGGATTTCGACCACCTGCCGCATGCCAATCCGCCCGACGTCTGGCTGGTCTATCGCACCAATCCGGCGATCTCGTTCTGGGATACCAAAGCGGTCGGCGAGACCATGGCGAAGTTTCCGTTCACCGTCTGCTTCGCCTACACGCGCGACGAAACCAATCACGTCGCCGACGTGCTGCTGCCCGACTGCACCGACCTCGAAGGCCTGCAGCTCATGCGCATCGGCGGCACCAAATATATCGAGCAGTTCTGGGAGTATCAGGGCTTCGCGCTGCGCGATCCGGCGGTGCCGCCGCAAGGCGAGGCGCGCGACTTCACCTGGATCTGCACCGAGCTGGCGCGCCGCACCGGCCTGCTCGAGGCCTACAACACGGCGATCAATCGCGGCTCGCACGAGGTCAAGCTCAAGGGCGAGGGCTACGATTTCTCGCTCGACGTGACCAAGCCGTACAGCGTCGAGGAAATCTGGGACGCCAGTTGCCGCGCGGCGAGCGCGGAGATGACCGACGGCGCCGAGACGCACGGGCTCGACTGGTTCCGCGAGCACGGCTTCCGCGTCAAGCCGTTCTCCAAGCTGCTCTGGTACCTCTATCCCAAGCTGGTGGAGGAGGGCCTGCGTTTCGAGCAGCCCTATCAGGAGCAGCTGTTGCGCATCGGCAAGGAGCTGGAGCGGCGCCTGCACGAGCAGGGCATCCATTGGTGGGACAAGCAGATCGGCGAATACGAGGCGCTGCCGCATTGGCGCGATCTCGGCGGGCTGTGGGAGGACGCGCTCGCCCGGCACTTCAAGGTGGATATCGCCGACTATCCGTTCTGGCTCGTCACCTCGCGCAGCATGCAATATTCCTGGGGCAACAATGTCGGCATCCAGATCATCCGCGAGGTCTCCAGCAACGTCGCCGGCCACGGCAATGTGGTGATGAACCATACGGCCGCCGAGCGGCTCGGCATCGCCGACGGCGACCTGGTCGAGGTGCGCTCGCCGCTCAACGATACCAAGGGCCGCGTCATGCTGTGCCAGGGCATCCGCCCCGACACGCTGCTGATCATCGGCCAGTTCGACCACTGGGTGACGCCCTTCGCCAAGGACTTCCACTTCCCCAGCATGAATGCGCTGGTGCCCATGCTGCTCGACCTGACCGACGCCACCGGCTCCAGCGCCGACCTGGTCAAGGTCAAGGTCACGCGGCTGGAGGCGGCATCATGACCCGCTGGGGCATGGTGGCGGATCTCGAGCGCTGCGTCGGCTGCCAGACCTGCACCGCGGCCTGCCGGCATTCCAACGCCACCTCGCCGTCGGTGCAGTGGCGCAAGGTGCTCGACGTCGAGGCCGGCAGCTATCCCAACGTCACCCGCGTGTTCGTGCCGGTCGGCTGCCAGCACTGCGCCGACCCGCCCTGCATGCATGTCTGCCCGTCGACGGCGACGCGCCAGCGCGCCGACGGCATCGTCACCATCGATTACGACATCTGTATCGGCTGCGCCTATTGCGAGATCGCCTGTCCCTACCAGGCGCGTTTCCTGGTGCACGAGCCGCATTACGCCTATGGCGGCGCCATGCAGAACGAGACCGAGCGCGTCGATCTCTCGCGCGTCGGCGTGGCGCAGAAATGCACCTTCTGCTCCGACCGCGTCGACTTCGGCCTGGAGAACGGTCTCACCCCCGGCCTCGATCCGCGCGCAACGCCGGCCTGCGTGAATGCCTGCATCGCCGATGCCCTGCATTTCGGCGACCTCGACAACCCCGACAGCAATGTCTCGCGCTTGTTGCGTGAGCAACAAAGCTTCCGCATGCATGCCGAGCTCGGCACCGAGCCGGGCTTCCATTATGTCTTCGGCAAGGCCGCCGACCAGGAGCCGGAACTCCACGCCTGGCGTCGACAGCGGCGTCGCCGCCGGCGAATTGCGCACGCGCGGGGTCGAGCCCGCGCTGCAGCAGCACTGGGACTGGAAGGCCTCGGCCAATTTCATCTGCGGCGGTATCGGCAGCGGGTTGTTCGTGTTCACCGCCATCGCCGCCCAGCGCTATCCGCAGGTGCTGCCGCTCGGCTGGCTGGCGCTGGCGATCATGGCGCTCGGGCTCGCCACGTTGATGGCCAAGATCGGCAAGCCGTTGCGCGCGATCTATGTGCTGCGCCAGCCGCGTCGTTCCTGGATGTCGCGCGAGGCTTGGATTGCCGGCGTCATGTTCCCGCTCGGCGCGCTGGCGCTGTGGTTCGCCAATCCGACGCTCATGCTTGTCGCTGCCGTGCTCGCCGCCGGTTTCCTGTTCTGCCAGGCGATGATCATGCAGGCGGCCAAGGGCATACCGGTCTGGCGTGCGGTCTGGGTGGTGCCGCTGTTGCTGGCGACCGGTTTTGCCGAAGGCGGCGGCCTGTTCCTCGCCGCGATCGCGCAGTTCCCGGCGCTGACGGCGCTGACCGGCACCGTGGCGGTCGCCGTCGGCGTCCTGGCGCTGCTGCGCGCCTGGGTCTGGCGCTCCTATCTGACCGCGCTCGTCGTCGAAGGCGCGCCGAGCCGGGCGCTCGCCGTGCTCGACGCGACGCGGCTTTGGTTTGCCCTCGGCGGCCTGGCGCTACCGGTGGCGCTGATCGTTGCCGGGCTGGCGCTGCCGTCGGCGACGCAACTCCTGGCGCTCGCCGGTCTCGCCATCATGGCCGCCGGCGCCGCCTTGAAATTCATCCTGGTCACGCGCGCCAGCTACAATCAGGGCTTCGCGCTGGTGCACACGCCGGTGCGCGGCTCCGGCCGTGCCGGTCCGGCGGTCAAGCCGGGCTGGTCGGCGATTTGAATCAAGAAGAGAAGAGGGGGGATACCATGCCCACACAAGCAGCCAACAAGGTCTCCAGCGCCTTCATGTTCGACCCCGACGCTGAATGCATGCCGCGCGAAGCCTTGACCGCATTACAGACCACGCGCCTGCGGCAGACGCTGGAGCGCGCCTACGACAACATCCCGCATTACCGCAAGAAGTTCGACGCGGCGAAGGTCAAGCCGTCCGATTTCAAGTCGCTCGCCGACATCACGCGCTTCCCCTTCACGCTGAAGAACGACCTGCGCGACAACTATCCCTTCGGCATGTTCGCGGTGCCGCGCGAGCAGCTGCTGCGCCTGCACGCGTCCTCCGGCACCACCGGCAAGCCGACCGTGGTCGGCTATACCCAGGGCGATCTCGACACCTGGGCCGACCTGATGGCGCGCTGCTTTGCCTGCGCCGGCGCGCTGCCCGGCCAGATCGTGCACAATGCCTATGGCTACGGATTGTTCACCGGCGGGCTCGGCGCCCATTACGGCGCCGAACGGCTCGGCTGCACCGTGGTGCCGATCTCCGGTGGCGGCACCGAGCGCCAGGTGACGCTGATCAACGACTTCAAGGCCGATGTGCTCTGTGCCACGCCGTCCTATGCGCTCAACATCGCCGAGGTGGCGATGCAGATGGGCGTCGATCTCGCCAAATCCTCGCTCAAGGTCGGCCTGTTCGGCGCCGAGCCGTGGAGCAATGCCATGCGCGCCGATCTGCAGGAGCGGCTCGGCCTCAAGGCGGTCGACGTCTATGGCCTGTCGGAGATCCTCGGTCCCGGCGTGGCCTGCGAATGCGCCGGCGTGCAGTCGGGCCTGCACGGCTGGGAGGACCATTTCCTGTTCGAAACCATCGATCCGGAAACGCAGCAGCCGGTCGCGGCGGGCGAGCCCGGCGAACTGGTCATCACCACGCTGACCAAGGAAGCGTTGCCGATGATCCGTTATCGCACGCGCGACATCACGCGGCTCAACGCCGAGCCCTGCGCCTGCGGGCGCACGCATGTGCGCATCATGCGGGTGACGGGCAGGAACGACGACATGATGATCATCCGCGGCGTCAACGTCTATCCGTCGCAGGTGGAGGCGGTGCTGGTCGGCTTCCCCGGCCTGGCGCCGCATTACCAGATCGTGCTTACGCGCGATGGCGCGCTCGATTCGATGACGGTGGAAGTTGAGCTGGCGCCCGATTTCGCCGGCGATGCCAAGCGCAAGGCCACCGAAGTGGTGCACCACATCAAATCGCTGATCGGCGTGACCTGCACGGTCAAACCCATGGCGCCGGGCGAAGTGCCGCGCTCGCAGGGCAAGGCGGTGCGGGTGAAGGATCAGCGGCAGAAGAAGAATTGAGGCGCACTTTCCCTTCCCGCTCCATGCTCCGCCGAAGCGAAACCGCTTCGGCTTCGCGAAGGCGAGTGCGACGGGCGGTGGTGCGCGCGGGCGACGTGCGGCCGGGTGGGGCGCTTCGCCGCCGCTGCTTCGTCGCGTCGAAGGATGGACAGATGTGCCGAAGCTACCGTGCCCACCGGCCTGGCCATGCGCGCATTTTTCAGGCGGCGAATTGACAGTCGCTCCACCGTGCCGCGGGGGCCAACCACTCGACAAACACCCCGATCCAGGCATTGCGACGGGCCGCCGCGGGCGGCGGCTCCGGCGGATCATTGTCGTTTGCCGCCGTCAATAACGGCCGAATTACTTGTCGCGGCGGCCACGCTTGGCTCGCTGTCCGGCCTGTGTCCATGCGATCCCTCCATCACAAAGGCGGCCATCAATGCGCCGGTGAAAGTGCCAAAGCGAGGACGAAGAGCGCGCTGGCCAGAAAGCCGCACCATCCGACGGCCAGCTCAAATGCAATTTGACGGTTCATTGCTGGTCTCCCTGAAGCTGCGCCTTGCCCGCAGACTGCGCAGGTTAATTCAATGCCTGTCCTTGATCGCCGGAGCGGCGCGAACTCCCGCGCACTGCCGGCAAGCCGGCGCGTCTCTTCGCCAAAACCTGCTTGTAATGCGGCGACGGCTTTCGCGAGCCCGCCTCCTGATCGAGCGTCCGCAGCGCATCCATGATGTCGTCCCATCGCACGACATTGCCGGAAGCGTTGATCCGCAATTCCGGCGCCGCTTCGATCGCACAGGCATCGGAAGCCCAGGACGACAAGATTGCCCGCTTTTCATAAAGCGTGAGATCGCGATCGCGCACCACATCCACCGGGTGCGAAAAAGCACGCCCGGGATGAAGAAACGCGTCGAAATCAAACGTGGCCTTGGCTTGATTTTCCGGCGCCGATGTCTTCGGCTTGTTTGAACGGTGCTCCATGACTGTTCCCTCTACGTCCATCAAGGACGTGGCCGCGCCCTTCACGCGCGAACCACCTTGGTTGGCTGATGGACCTCGTCTTTTCTACGCGACCTTGGAGTGCTCGATGGTCTTGACCTTGTCGTCGGTCGGCAGCGCTTTGCCCACCTGGATTTCGATCCGGCGTGGCTTCATTTCCTCGGGCACATTGCGTTCCAATTCGATCTGAAGCAGGCCGTCCTCGAATGTGGCCCGCTTCGCTTCGACAAAGTCGGCCAGATTGAATTGGCGCTCGAAGGGCCGGGCTGCAATGCCGCGATAGAGATATTCAGCCTCGCCCGGCTTTTCGTCTGCGCGACCGGCAACGGTCAGCGAGTTTTGATGCACCGTGACGGTAATTTGTTCCGGCTTGAAGCCGGCGACCGCGAGTGAGATGCGGTACTTGTCCTCGCCGGTGCGCACGATATTGCAGGGTGGGTAATGGTCCTCCGGCTCGAAGCGAAGGCTCTCGTCCATGAGATCGAACAGGCGGTCGAAGCCGATGCTGGTCCGCCAGAAGGGGTCTAGGTTGATGTTCCTCATAACCACATCCTCCGTTCAGCAACATGGGAAATGAGCTACGCGCCGGACCCGCCGGTGCGTGCCTGCGCCGGGCCTCTTGGCACCCGGCGGCCAAAAAAATTAGGAAGCGAAATTCAAATTTCAAGAGGACCGGTGCTGGCGACGAATATCAAATAAGCCACTGTAAATATTATGAAATATTTTCAGGGCGGAGCGACGGCGGACGCCGCGGCACACGGGCTTCGCCGCTCCGCGCGTCTCGCGCGCGCGCCCATGGACGCGCGCGGTGGGTGGCCTGACGCTGACGGCTCTTGACAATAATCCCAAGGCATGTTGTCCTATATGGGTTCGTCCCCAATCCTGGAAGCGCTTGTCATGACGTGCTGTGGGGGGTGGGCCGGGCCGGCGCCCGACAATGGCGCCGCCGCGGTCGAGCCTGCGCAGACTGCGCAAGCTTGATGGTGGAGCGCCGGGAGGCGCAGCCCGCTTCGCAGGCGGGCGCGCGCCTTCGCACGGCGCGCGGGCTCCCGATCGCAAGGGCGGCCCAAAGGGGGTCTCGCAAGCCCCCTGGCGCCTCCCGGCGCTCCATCCTCCTTTTTGGGGGAAAGGAAAAAGGGACACCGGCCTACCCGGGGCCGTCAAGAATACGGGCGATGAATTATGCCTGGATTGATGTTGACTGCGCGCGCAACAGTTTCGGCGTCATGCCCGTGCTTGTCGCGGGCATCTACGTCTTGGCGACCTTGCATGGCCAAAGACGTGGATGGCCGGGACAAGCCCGGCCATGACGAATGTGTGCGTCGACATTTCTATTCCAGCGACTGCGGCGGATCGAGATCGTCGGCCCAGTTCTCGCCCGGCTTGGGATAGCGCCGCAGCAGCCGATGCACGAGCTGGACGTGCTCGGCTTCCTCCTCGACCAGTTCGGCGGCCAAGGCCTTGACCTTCTCGTCCTTGGCGGTCTCCACGATGGAGGTGAAATAGGCGAGCGCGCGCTCCTCGCCGACAAGTGACATCTGCAAGGCGTGCCACGGCGTCATCAGGTAATGCGCGTTGCCGAGATCGGCCTCTTCCGGGCTCTCGCCGCCGAATTTCGCGATCTCGCGCGCATGCGCGGCGACGTCGAAATCGCCGGCCATGCGGCGGATTTCCTCGCCGTGAATGCCCTCGGCGCGGGCCAGATCGCGGAACACCTTGGTCAGTTCCGGAGTTGTTGTGGGTCTCCATCTGGTCGGCCAGCATCTTGTAGCGGTCGACCGCGTCGATCTCGATCTGATAGGCGACCGCCAGCAGATCGTTGAGGTTCGCCACTTTGGGCGCCGCCGGTTGCTTGCTCATTGCTCGAAATCCTTCTCCAGCTCGGCCAGATCGAAACCGCTTTCGCCGGCCGCGGGCTGATAGGGCGTGCGGTCGCCGCGATAGAGGATGCCGATATTGAAGCCGTCGTCGGTCATCAGTCGGCGCGCCGCCTTGCCCTGATCGCTGGTCGGCGGCGACCGGCGCGGCGATGCACCAGCTGCTTCCACTCCTTCTCGTCCGGGCGGAAGGTCACGCAGGGGCTGAGGATTTCGATGAAGGAGAAGCCGGGATGGCGGATCGCTTCCGCCAGCACGTCGGCGGTCTCGTTGGGATTGCCGGAGAAGCAGCGGGCGATGAAGTTGGCGCCGGAAGCGAGCGCCACCACCAGCGGATGGAACGGGCGCACGCGCGTGCCGCCCGGCGACAGCGCGGTGTCGAATTCCGGCTCCGTGGTCGGCGAGGGCTGGCCCTTGGTCATGCCGTAGATGTGGTTGTCCATGACCACATAGGTCATGTCGACATTGCGCCGGCAGGCGTGCAGGAAGTGGTTGCCGCCGATCGAATAGCCGTCGCCGTCGCCGCTCGCCACGACGACCGTGAGATCGGGCCGCGTCACCTTCAGGCCGGCGGCCAGCGCCAGCGAGCGGCCGTGCACGCCGTGGAAACCGTAGCAATTGGTGTAGGCCGGGATGCGCGAGGAGCAGCCGATGCCGGAGACGACCACGGTCTCTTCCGGCACCAGGCCCAGTTGCGCGAAGGCGCGGGTGAACGACATCAGCACGTGATAGTCGCCGCAGCCGGGACACCAGATCGGCTTGACGTCGGATTTGTAGTCGGCCTGCTTGTAGACGGCGCGCTTTTCAGCGGTTGACATGCTCATCTCCACTCGTTGAGCGCATGTTGGATTTCCGCGGCCGTGATCGGCAGCGGTCCCGGCCGGTTGAAGACTTTGACCGGCGCCGGCAGGTCGTAATGGGCGCGCAGGTATTTGTGGAACTGGGCGCCGTGAGTCTGCTCGACCACCAGGATGCGCTTGACGCCGTCGAGCGCGCGCGGCCAGCCGCTCGGGCTGCACCGGCGCCAACAGCCGCGGCGCCACCAGGCGCATGCTCTTGTCGTCGGCCGATCGGCCTCGCGCGCGGCGCCGGTGAGCGAGCCCCAGGTGAGCAGCGCGGTCTCGCCGTCGCCTTCGACCGTCGCCCAATGGTCGCCGTAGTTGAAGTCCTCGATCTTGTCGCGCCGCTTGTCGAGTTGCGCGCGATGGCACTTCGGCGCCGCTGGTCGGCGTGCCGCGCTCGGTATGGGTGAGGCCGTCGGCGGTGTATTGGCCGCCGGCCGTTCCCGGGATCGCCATCGGCGACACGCCATTCGCCGTCAACGCATAGCGCTTGTAGATGCCGCTGATGTCGGTGGCGACGGTGCGCTGGCCGATGAAGGCGACGTCGGCCGGCCGCTCGACCGCGGCGCGCGCCTGGCCGATGAACTGGTCGGACAAGACGATCGCCGGGCACTGCAGGGTCTCGGCCAGATAGGTCGCCCATTGCGTGGTGAACAGGCAGTCGGTGACCGATTGCGGCGCCAGCACCAGATGCGGCGCATCGCCGTGCAGGCCGTAGATGGCGACGTTGAGATCGCCCTGTTCGGATTTGGTGGGGATGCCGGTCGAGGGTCCGCCGCGCATCACGTCGACGACGACGAGGGGGATTTCCGCCGAGGTGGCGAGCCCGAGCGCCTCGATCATCAGCGACAGTCCGGGCCCGGAGGTCGCGGTCAGCGACGGCGTGCCGCCGAAAGAGGCGCCGATGATCATGTTGATGGCGGCGAGCTCGTCCTCGGCCTGCAGCAGCGCGCCGCCGACCTTGGTGAGCGCCGGCGCCAGCCATTCGAGCACTTCGGTCGCCGGCGTGATCGGGTAGGCGGCGGCAAAGCGCACGCCGCCGCGGATGGCACCGAGCCCGGTCGCCTCGTTGCCCGACAGCAGCCAGCGCTTGGCCGTGCTCGGCGGAGGGCGGCGCCAGCTTCTTGCCGAGCTTGAGGCCGGCGGCGGCCTCGTAGCCGGTCTGGATGCCGTGGCGGCTCGCCTCGACGACGGCGGCGCCCTTGTCGGCCAGGTTCTTTTCCACAGGCGCCGCCATCTGCTCGACCGTGAAACCGAGCAGCCGGGCGGCGATGCCGAGCGCGATCATGTTGGGACGGCCGTCGGGAATGCTCTTGGCGAGTTCCTTGAGCGGGATTTCGATGACGCGGGCGCCGGCCTGCGCGAATCGCCGGCGGCGGCTCGCCGCCGTCGGGATCGCTGATCACCAAAGTATGCGGCCCGGCCTGGATTTCCGCGCCGAAACGGTGGGCATTGAGCCAATCGATGCCGATCATGCAGGTCGAATGTGTCGGGCATGCATTCGACCGGATGGTCGGCGAGCCGCAACAGCGCGGCCGCCTCGCCGCCGCGAATCTGCGGCCCGAGCGTGCGGGTCGACAGCCCGTGCCAGCCGGCGGCGCTGGCCGCTTCGAGCAGGAAATTGCCGGTGGTGAGCGCGCCGGCGCCCCCGCTGCCGATGATCGCGATCGAGATGCTAGGCGAAACGTCCATGGGTGAGAAACCCCTGATCTGGGCCCATTTGACGGGCCCCGCGGCCATATATGCATTTAAGTACTAGAATACGTTTTTTTCGGTTTCCTTGATCTTGGTCAAGGCGATCCCTTGCCCGAGCCCCGAAAGATACCGTGGCAAGGCAGCACATTTATTCCGCATTGCGGTCGCTGCCGGCAAACGGGGAGGAGCAAGCATGGACGCCAAGCCGGTCCGCTGGATGATGACGGGCACGGGCGAGCCTCTGGTGCCGATGGAATTCGACCTCGGCCATCCCGGCCCCGACGAGGTGCTGATGGAAATCGCCGGCTGCGGCGTCTGCCACACCGATCTCGGCTATTACTACGACGGCGTGCGCACCAATCATCCGCTGCCGCTCTGCCTCGGCCACGAGATCAGCGGCCATGTGGTGGAAGCCGGCACCGACGAGCTCTGGTACACCGACCGCGCCGTGATCATTCCCGCCGTCATCCCCTGCGGGCGCTGCGATGCCTGCCAGCGCGGCAAGGGCACCATCTGCCCGAATCAGAAAATGCCGGGCAACGACATCCAGGGCGGCTTCGCCACCCACATCGTCGTGCCGGCGCGCGGGCTTTGCGTGGTCGACGAGCATAAGCTCGCCGCCGCCGGCATCGATCTCGCCGACCTTTCGGTGATCGCCGACGCGGTGACCACGCCCTACCAGGCCGTGGTGCAGGCCGGCGTCACCAAGGGCGATCTCTGCATCGTCAACGGCATCGGCGGCGTCGGCGGCTATTGCGCGCAGATCGCCACCGCGATGGGCGGCACCACCATCGCCATCGACGTCAAGGAAGACAAGCTCGCCGCCATCCACGCGCAGGGCGCCGCCGCGCTCACGCTCAATGCCAAGGAGCTTGTCGCCGCGCGACATCAAGAAGGCGATCCAGGCCTTCGCCAAGGAGCGCGGCTTGCGCCAGCGCGAATGGATCGTGTTCGAATGCTCCGGCACCAAGGTCGGGCAGGAGACCGCCTGGAGCCTGCTCACCCATGGCGGCACGCTCTGCGTCGTCGGCTTCACCATGGACAAGGTCGAGGTGCGGCTCTCCAACCTGATGGCCTATCACGCGCGCGCGCTCGGCAACTGGGGCTGCCCGCCGGAGCTCTATCCGGAGGCGCTCGACCTGGTGATCAACGGCCGCATCAAGGTCGCTCCCTTCGTCGAGAAGCATCCGCTGAGCGACATCAACCAGGTGTTCGAGGCGGTCCATGCCGGCGCCCTCAAGCGCCGCGCTGTGCTGGTCCCGAATTACTGAGGAGCAAATCATGAGCGTGGAAGCCGCCCAGAAAGTTGCCGCAGCCGAGCATGAGGCGAAGGATCATTCGCTGATCCCGCGCGAGGTCTGGCTCAGCGCCAACAAGGGCGTGCGCTACGAGAAGCGCCCGGTCAAAGGCGAAGACGGCAAGCCGGTCGCCGGCCTCTACAATGCGTGGATCACGCTCGACAATCCGACCCAGTTCAATTCCTACACGACCGACATGGTCAAGAGCGTGATCCTCGCCTTCCGCGAGGCGAGCGTGGCGCGCGACGTCGTCGCCGTCGTCTTCACCGGTGCCGGCGACAAGGCCTTCTGCACCGGCGGCAACACCAAGGAATACGCCGAATATTACGCCGGCAATCCGCAGGAATACCGCGGCTATATGCGGCTGTTCAACGACATGGTGTCGGCCATCCTCGGCTGCGACAAGCCGGTGATCTGCCGCGTCAACGGCATGCGCATCGGCGGCGGCCAGGAAATCGGCATGGCCTGCGATTTCTCGGTCGCGCAGGATCTCGCCCGTTTCGGCCAGGCCGGCCCCAAGCACGGCTCGGCGCCGATCGGCGGCGCCACCGACTTCCTTCCCGTTGTGATCGGCGCCGAGCGCGCCATGATCGCCTGCGTGCTGTGCGAGCCGTTCTCGGCGCACGAAGCCTTCGCCATGGGCATGCTCACCGACATCGTTCCGGCACTGAAAGTCGACGGCAAGTTCATCGCCAATCCGCTGGTCGAGACCACGCGCATGGTCGACGACTACGGCCGCCCGGCGCTCGGCAAGGCCAAGACCGGCGAGGCGCTCAAAGCCGGGCAGGCACTGCTGAAGAGCGGCACGCGTCGATCTCTCCCTGCTCGACGAGAAGGTCGAGGCGCTGTGCACCAAGCTGCTCTACACGTTCCCCGACTGCACCTCGAAGACGGTCTTCGAACTGCGCAAGCCCAAGCTCGACGCCTGGAACCGCAACAAGGAGAATTCGCGCGACTGGCTCGGCCTCAACATGATGACCGAGGCGCGCGCCGGCTTCCGCGCCTTCAACGAGGGCACCAAGGAAACCGGCCGCGAGGCCGATTTCGTGGCGCTGCGCCGCGCGCTCGCCGCCAATACGCCCTGGTCGGACGAACTGACGCAAAGCATCCAGCCGCGGGCCCGCAAATGATGACCTCGCCGCTCAAAGTCTGGTTCGAGGCGGAAGGGCGCCTGTTGCGCCTGCGCCTGTGCCCGGCCGAAAGCCAATATCGTCGACGCGGCGATGATCGCCGCGCTGCACGGCGCGCTCACCGAGCATCTCGGCAATAGCGATCTCGGCGGCGTGCTGATCGACGCCGACGGCCCGCATTTCTCCTTCGGCGCCAGCGTCGAGGAACACATGCCGGCGCAGTGCGCTGGCCATGCTCAAGAGCATGCACGCGCTGATCCTGCAACTGGTCGAATTCGCCGGTGCCGGTGCTGGTGGCGGTGCGCGGACAATGTCTCGGCGGCGGCCTCGAACTGGCGCTCGCCGGCCACATGATCTTTGCCGCGCCGGACGCCAGCCTCGGCCAGCCGGAAATGAAGATCGGCGTGTTCGCGCCGGCGGCCTCCTGCCTGCTGCCCGAACTGATCGGGCCGGCGCGCGCCATCGACCTGTTGTTGTCCGGGCGCAGCATCACCGGCGCTCGAAGCGGCGGCCATGGGCCTTGTCCATGTCGCCGCCGATCCGGAAGCGGCGGCGCTTGCCTATTTCAACGAGCACCTGAAGCCGAAAAGCGCAAGCTCGTTGCGCTACGCGGTCAAGGCCGCGCGGCTCGATTTCGCCGACCGCGTGCGGGCGAAGATCGAGCGCGTGGAACATCTCTATCTCGATGAACTGATGCAATCGCACGATGCCGTGGAAGGCCTCGAGGCTTTCCTCGGAAAGAGGACGGCGCAATGGCAACATCGGTAAACGGTTCCAACGGATCACGGACATGCTGTCCGCCATCGTCGAGCGGGCGCAGGCTCTGTTTGACGACCTCTCCTTCACGGCGCGCGCGGCAGTGGAAAGCCGCCGTGCCCGGCCGCAAGGTGGTCGGCTATCTGCCGATCTACGTGCCGCGCGAACTGATCCACGCCGCCGGCATGCTGCCGCTCGGCGTGGTCGGCGGCGGCGACCAGCTCGAAGTCATCCACGGCGACGCCTATTACCAGAGCTATATCTGCCGCATCCCGCGTTCGACCATCGAGCTCGGCGTCACCGGCCGGCTCGATTTTGTCGACGGCATGCTGTTCCCGTCGATCTGCGACGTGATCCGCAATCTGTCCGGCATGTGGAAGATGATGTTTCCCAAGAGTCTACGTGCGCTATTTCGACGTGCCGCAGAACTACCAGGACGAGATCGGCGGCAACTACTACATCCAAGAGCTGAAGGAACTGCTGGAAGCTCTCGGCAAGCTGCGCGGCAAGCCGGTCACCGACGACGAACTGCGCGCTTCCATCGCCGTCTACAACGAGAACCGCCGGCTGGTGCGCGAGCTCTATGAGTTCCGCGCGGAGAAGCCGTGGCAGACGCCGGCCGCGGAAGTCTATCTCATCCTCCGCGCCGGCCTGGTGCTGCCGGTGGAAGAGCATTCGGCGCTGCTGCGCGATTATCTCGCGGCGGCCAAGGCCGAGGAACGCCCGCGCCGCGACAATTGCCGCGTGGTGGTCACCGGCGTGTTCTGCGAGCAGCCGCCGCTCAATCTGATCAAGTCGCTGGAGCTTGCCGGCTGCTACGTCGTCGATGACGACCTGTTGCTGGTGACGCGCTGGCTCACCGGCGATGTGCCGGTCGAGGGCAATCCGCTGGAGAACCTGGCGCTGCGCCTTCCTGCACCACTCCGAATCGACGGCGGCCAAATACGAGCCGAGCCTGGCGGAGAAGGGCCAGCACCTGGTGCGCGCGGTCAAGCGCACCAATGCCGAGGGCGTGATCTTCGCCTGCCCGAGCTTCTGCGATCCGGCGCTGCTCGATCGCCCGATGCTCCAGCACGTGCTCAAGGACGCCAATATCCCCTTTATCGCGTTCAAATACGCGGAGAATTCGGGACAAATGCAGCCGATCCGGGAACAGGCCGGAACCTTTGCCGATTCAATCAAGCTGTGGAGCGGATCATGACGGTCATCACGACGCCAAAAAGCGCGCCTGCCAAATCGGTCGTCAAAGACGATTCGATGGTCAAGCAGAAGGAGATGATGGCGCACGCATTTTGATCGGCTGACCAGCGCGCGTGAGACCGGCGCGCAAGGTGGCATCCACTTTCGTGCCCGGCAATCTCAACGAGCTGATCATGTGCTTCGATCTGCTCAACAACCTGCCTGAGGTCAACGCCATTCAGAGCGGCCTGCGCCGCCAGTCGGGCGCCTATGTGCTCGAGGCCGAGAAGATCGGCCATTCCGAGGACGTCTGCACTTATGTGAAGTCCGATATCGGCATGATGGCCAAGGGCAATATCGGGCCCAACGGCAAGCGGCTGCCCGATCCGGACGTGCTGCTGTTGTCCTACACCGGCTGCTTCACCTTCATGAAATGGTTCGAACTGCTGCGCGAACAATACAAGTGCGAAACGATCATGTTGCACACGCCCTATATGGGCGACGGCAAGATCACCAAGAACATGGTCGATTACATGGTCAAGCAGCTCAAGGAAAACGTGATCCCCACGCTGGAGCGCGTCTCCGGCGTCAAGTTCGACATCGACCGGCTGCGCGAATATCTGAAGAAGTCGGTGAAGGCCGAGGACGACCTGGTCAAGGTGTTGCAGAGCGCGAAGAACAAGCCGTCGCCGATCGACGCCTATTTCGGCGGCATCTACTACATCGGCCCGATCTTCGGCGCCTTCCGCGGCACCGACGACGCCGTCGACTACTACAAGTTCCTGCGCGCCGAGGTCGAGGATCGCGTGGCCAAGGGCCTTGGCCCGGTGACGCCGGACGGCGACATGGGCAAGGAGAAATACCGCCTCGTCGTCGAAGGGCCGCCGAACTACACCAACTTCCGCCAGTTCTGGAAGATGTTCTACGACGAGGGCGCGGTGGTGGTCGCCTCCAGCTACACCAAGGTCGGCGGCGTCTACGATCTCGGCTTCCGCCACGATCCCGACAAGCCGCTGGAGACTTTGGCGGAGTACTGCCTCGGCGTCTACACCAACCGCAATCTGCCGATGCGCATCGATATGCTGGCCAACTATATCGAGGAGTATCAAGCGGACGGATTGCTGATCAACTCGATCAAGAGCTGCAACAGCTTTTCGGCCGGCCAGCTGCTCATCATGCGCGAGGTGGAAAAGCGCACCGGCAAGCCGGCGGCCTTCGTCGAATCCGACCTGGTCGACCCGCGCTATTTCTCCGCCGCCAACATCAAGAACCGCCTGGAAAGCTACTTCCAGATGATCGAGCAGAAGCGCGCCGGCGCCAGCGCGGCGGCCTGAGGGGACAGTCATGAAAACGTTCGTCGGCATCGATCTTGGCTCCACGACGACCAAAGCTGTTCTCCTCGACGAGAACAGCAATGTCATCGGTCGGGGTATCACCAATTCGCGCTCGAACTACTCGACCGCCGCGCGTGTCGCCGGCCAGGAAGCCAAGGTCGACGGCCAGTTCACGCTGTTCCGCCGCGCCCTGACCGGCACCGGCAAGCTCAACACGCAGCTTGACGATTTCCTTGGTGCGCTGGAGCGGGCGTTCCGCCTGGAGCAGTTCGTCGACCAGCTCGGCGATCTGGAGCAGACCTGTCTCGGTTACATCCAGGGCGACCGTTTCACCGCCCAAGAAGGCGGCATCAAGGATGCCGTCGCCGAGATCTTCGTGCGGCTGCGCGATGAGGCGCCCGAGCTCTATGCGCCGGGGGCCAAGCGCAAGTCGGACTTCTTTCGCGATATCGCCGGCTCGCGCTATCACATCCATGCCGAGGAGGTGGCGCGCGCCGCGACGCTGCCCTACGACCTGCTCATCAACCTCTACGACAAGTCGATCATCGAGGTGGAGAACAGGCCGCCGGAAGGCAATCTCAGCGACAAGTTCCGTCGCGCCCTGGCGCGCGTGTTGAAGACCGAGCCGTCGATCCAATCCTCGGCGTCGGTGGTGCAGAAGACCATCGAGGACACGCTGGCGATCGACCTGCAGGAAACCTATCTGGTCGGCACCGGCTACGGTCGCGTCACGCTGCCGTTCTCCAAGGAGCACATCCGCTCGGAGATCCTCTGCCACGGGCTCGGCGCCCACATGATGTATCCGAAGACGCGCACCGTGCTCGACATCGGCGGCCAGGACACCAAGGGCATCCAGGTCGACGCCAGCGGCATCGTCGAGAACTTCCAGATGAACGACCGCTGCGCCGCCGGCTGCGGCCGCTATCTCGGCTATATCGCCGATGAGATGAACATGGGCCTGCACGAATTGGGCCCGCTGGCGATGAAGTCGGACAAGCCGGCGCGCATCAATTCGACCTGCACCGTGTTTGCCGGCGCCGAGCTGCGCGACCGCCTGTCGCTCGGCGAGAAGCGCGAAGACATCCTTGCCGGCCTGCACCGCGCCATCATCCTGCGCGCGATCTCCATCATCTCGCGCTCGGGCGGGGTCACCGACGAGTTCACCTTCACCGGCGGCGTCGCCAAGAACGAGGCGGCGGTGCGCGAATTGCGCAAGCTGATCAAGGAGAACTACGGCGAGGTGACCATCAATATCAATCCGGAATCGATCTACACCGGGGCGCTGGGCGCGGCGGAATTCGCCCGCCGCGCGCATAACGGCGAGACGCATGGGAGCGAAGCATGACCATAGCCGCAGGCATCGACGTCGGCACCGGCGCCGTCAAGGCCGCGATCTTCAAGGTCGAGGACGGGAAGGAAACCTGGCTGTCGCGCTCGCTGCTGCGCATCCGCCAGCGCGATCCCATGGAGCTCGCCCGCGTCGCCTTCGATCATACGCTGGAGGACGCCGGCCTCAAGGAAGACGAGATCGACTATGTGGCGACCACGGGCGAAGCGGAAACCGTGCCATTCCACACCGGCCATTTCTATTCGATGACGACGCACGCGCGCGGCGCCATCTATCTCGACCCGGAATCGCGTTCGGTGCTCGATGTCGGCGCCCTGCATGGCCGCGCCATCAGCATCGACGAGCGCGGCAAGGTCATCAGCTACAAGATGACCAGTCAATGCGCCTCCGGCTCCGGGCAGTTCCTGGAAAACATCGCCCGCTATCTGGGCATCGCGCAGGAGGAGATCGGCACGCTGTCGCAACAGGCCGACGATCCGGAAGTGGTGTCGAGCATCTGCGCGGTGCTGGCGGAGACCGACGTGATCAATATGGTCTCGCGCGGCATCACCGCGCCCAACATCCTCAAGGGCATCCACCTGTCGATGGCCAACCGCCTGTCGAAGCTGTTGAAATCGATCGGCGCCATGCATGGCGTGGTCATGGCCACCGGTGGGCTCGCGCTCGACAAGGGGCTGATCGAGGCGATCAAGGAAGACATCGGCACGATCAAGGACATGAAGACGGTGGTGCGCAGCCACGAGGATTCCATCTATGCCGGCGCCATCGGCGCCGCGCTGTGGGGCGCCTATCGGTTCGACAAGCTCGCCGCGCAGGGCAACCTGCCCAAGGTGGCGTGATCCGGGTGCGCCGGCGAAAGGTCAGGCGGACTCGATGAGGAAAACTCATAGGACGGCGATTCAGGAGACGAAACTATGGCACTGTTGATCAACGAAGCGTGCACGGCGTGCGACGCCTGCGAACCGGTCTGCCCCAACCAGGCGATCACCGCCGGCAATCCGATCTACGTCATCGATCCGCTCAAGTGCACCGAATGCGTAGGCGCCGAGGACGAGCCACAATGCAAGCTGGTGTGCCCGGCCGATTGCATCGTGCCCAATCCCGACTGGGAAGAGAGCCAGGACGACTTGATGGCCAAGTACCAGTCCTTGCACGGCTGACCAGGGCCATGGATTTCGCCAACCGCATCAGCCAGACCCTGCATGACGAGCACATGGCCACCATCGCGCTGATGGAGCGGCTGGAACTGATCATCGCTCGTTTTCGCAAGGGCGGTCCGCCGGACGCCAAGGATCCGGCGATCGTCAAGCTGCTTGGCGATCTGTCGGTCGGCCTGACCCATGAACTCAACCACCATTTCGACTTCGAGGAGGCGGAGCTGTTTGGAATTTTGGCGGAGGTCGGCGACGAAACGGTCGCCACCGAACTCGCCGAGGAGCACGTCGTCATCCGGCCGGTCGCGGCCGCGCTGGTCGAGCTTGCCGGTGAAGCGCGCGCGCAAGGCTTTGATGCCGCGCGCTGGGACGAATTCCGCCGCCTGGGCCAAGACCTTTGTGTCCGCCTGGTGCCGCATGCGCAGAAAGAAGAAATGGCGCTGCTGCCGGTGCTCGAAGACAACATGGATGCCGAGACGGAAGCCAAGCTCTACGAAACTTATGTCGAAAACGCGTGAGCGAACATGACCGCATTGAACCCTTCAGCAAGCCGTAATACCCGCGCGCTGGTCGCCGCCGATCTCGAACGGGTTATCGCCATCGACCGCATCCATTCCGGACGCAGCCGCCGTCACTTCTTCGAGAAGCGCTTCGCCAATGCGCAGGCGCGACCCGACGACTTCCTGCAGGTCGGCGTCGTCACCGGCGACGAGCTGCAAGGCTTTGCCGTCGCCCGCATCCTGCGCGGCGAATTCGGCCAGAAGGACGCCGTCGCCGTGCTCGACGCTGTCGGCGTCGATCCGCAAAGCCGCGAGCAGGGGCTCGGCCAGAGCCTGATGGATGGTTTGATCGACCAGTCCGGCCAGCGCGGCTTACGTTCGCTGCAATCGCATGTGAGCTGGACCAATCTTGACCTGCTGGGATTTTTCAATGCCTCGCGCTTCAAGCTCGCGCCGCGGCTTGAATTGGAGCGCCCGGTCGTTGAACTGCGCGAAAATGCGGACGAGGAACCATGACCGACAACATCCAGAGCAAGGCGCATAAGGCGCGCATGACCATCCCCGAACGCGTCGGCGAGGCCACGGAAATCAATTACGGCGGTACGCCGGAGCCGGACTACGGGCCCCTGGCGCGCGACCGCATTCCCGTGCGGGCGATGAAGGAAGCCGATCTGCACGTGCTGGTCGAGATCGACAAGGCCATCACCGGCTACGATCGCACCGCCTATTTCGAACGCAAGCTCGAGGAGGCGCTCTATGAATCAGACGTGCGCGTGTCATTGGTGGCGGAGATCGACGGCATCCCGGTCGGCTTCATCATGGCGCGGGTCGATTTCGGTGAGTTCGGTCGCGTCGAGCCGACCGCGGTGCTTGATACCATCGGCGTCGCCACCGACGCGCGCAATCGCGGCGTTGGGCGCGCGCTGCTGTCGCAGCTGCTGATCAATCTGATGACGCTGCGGGTCGAGGGCATCCGCACCGAGCTCGAATGGCACGATCACGAGTTGCTGACCTTCCTCGACCATTGCGGCTTCCAAACCTCGCAAAGATTGTGTCTCGAACATGCAATCAGGTAATTGCCGGCCGCGTTTCGACTTTAATGGGCATTGCGCCGTCGTTACCGGCGCAAGCCGCGGTCTCGGCCGCGCCATCGCCGATGCGCTGGCCGATGCCGGCGCAGCGGTCGAGGTGTTCGACGTCATCGAGCCGGAGGCGGGCGATAATTTCCGTCATCGCTTCACGCATCTGGACATTACCGACTCCGCCGCCGTGACGCGCACGGTCAACGCGCTGAGCGAACCGAGCCTGCTGGTCAACAATGCCGGCATCACCCGCGACCGTTCGCTGATGAAGATGACCGACGGCGAATGGGCGAGCGTGCTCAATGTCAACCTGACCGGCGCCTTCAACATGATCCGCGCCATGGCGGCGCCGATGAGCGCCAAAGGCTTCGGCCGCATCGTCAACATCACCTCGATCAACGGCTTGCGCGGAAAATTCGGCCAGGCGAACTATGCCGCGTCGAAGGCCGGACTGATCGGCCTGACCAAGACCGCAGCGCGCGAACTCGGCAAGAAGGGTATCACCGTCAACGCGGTGGCGCCGGGCATGGTGATGACCGACATGGCGCGGGCGCTGCCGGCGGAGGTGTTGGCGCGCGCGGGCGCGGAGGCCGCGCTCGACAGTCTGGTCGAGCCGGACGACATCGCCAATGCGGTACTGTTTCTGTTGTCGGACGCCGCACGCGGCATCACTGGTGAAGTGTTGCGCGTCGATGCCGGGCAATATATCTAGCCAGCTCCCCAGCGCACCAGGCGGAGCTGCAAGGAGCCATCGCAATGGCGCTCGCTGCCGCCGCCGTGGGAGTGCTCGACGAAATCGTGGCTCCAGCCGCGCTCTTCCAACTCCGGATAGAGCATGATCGGCTCGCTATCGACGTGAGCGACAAGGGCACAATTGATCTCGCCGCCGTCGATGACTTGCAGAATAGCGGATACCGCGTCATCTGCGGGCAGGTCACGCAGGTCGAGATGAACGGCGTCGACCGTCCGCCACATCCGTGCCGTGTCCGCCGGCTCGCAGTTCATGGCGAAGCTCCCGTTTCGGGGGTTTACTGATTAATCGGTACCACAATGCGTAATTACACGCTATGGAAAATGTGATGGATGCACTGGTAGGCGATTCGAACCGTTCTGGGGTAATGGCGGCGGAGCCGGCCGACGGCGCCATTCGCGTGCGCCGCGTGCGCGCCGCCGACGTGCCGCATGTCATCGACCTCGACGCCCATATTACCAAGCTCGCCAAGGCGACCTATTGGACCGATATCTATCGCCGCTACGGTCGCCAGCGTGTCAACGAGCGGTTCTTCCTGGTGGCCGAGAACGGCGCGCAGAAGACCGGCTCGGGTGTGCTCGGTTTCATCATCGGCGAGATTCGTGCCTGGGAATTTGGCTCCGCGCCTTGCGGTTGGGTGTTCGCGCTGTCGGTGGAGCCGAAGGTACGGCTGGCCGGTGTCGGCAGTGCCTTGTTCGCGGCGATCTCCGAGGAATTCAAGAAGGCTGGCGTCGGCAAGATGCGCACCATGGTGGCACGTGACAGCCGGCTGCCGCTGCAGTTCTTTCGCAGCGAGGGGATGATGGCCGGCCCCTATCTCCAGCTCGAGAAGGACATCGAGTGAGCGCGCCGGTCGGGCATGCGTTGGGCCGATGCGGCGTCGGGCGGGCGCGCGCATGAAGCTGCAGATCTCGACCAGGATCGCCATCTTCGCCGTGTTGGAACTGGCGGCGCGCGAGGGCAATCAGCTTTCGGTCGCCGAGATCGGTGAGAAATACGACATTTCCAGCCATCATTTGGCGAAGGTGATGAACGTGATGGGACGCGCTGGATTGGTGCGTTCGGTGCGCGGCGCCGGCGGCGGCTACCAGTTTTCCGGCAATATCCGGCGCACCACCTTGCTCGACGTGGTGCAACTGTTCGAGGACCTGACCTCCGCCGAGCCGGATTCGGCCGCCGATGCGACGCCCGAGGGCCAGTCCCTGGTGAAGATTCTCGGCGAGATCGACGACATCGCGCGCGCGACGCTGGGCTCGATCACCATCGCCACCATGCGCAAGCTGGTCGACCACCAGACAACCGCTGCGCGCCGCGCCAAAACGGCCAAGAACAGCCGATAAAATCGCGATATTTTCGTTTTTGCGACCTTGATATGGGTCAAGCCGCAACGACAACCTCCCGCCTATGATTGCAACGAAAGGGGGAGGAATGCCTCCCTTGGCGCCATCTGGTGAATCCCAAGGAGGAAACACGCGATGCGCTTGATGGACTGGAAAGACGAATACAAGGTCGGGATCGACACGATCGACGACGAGCACCGGCAATTGATCGAGACGATCAATCGCCTGCACGAGGAACTCGACAGTCCCGACCGTAAGCGCACGGTGCCCGGTTTCTTCCGCCGCCTGTTGGTGGAGATAAAGGCACATTTCGCGCATGAAGAAGAATTCATGCGCGTGCACAATTATGCAGGGTTCGGCGCGCACAAGCAGGACCACGACCTGCTGTTGGGCGAGTTGCTCGACATCATGGAAGCCTTCGAGCGGTCGGTGGAGATCGACAGCGTCGATTTGTCGATGCGGCTGGATGCCTGGTTCTTCCGGCATTTCCACCACTACGACACCCAGCTGCACCAGGCGCTCGGGCCGGACTAGCCTCACCGTAGGGGGCGTTTAGGGCGTTGACCGGGGCAGGCGGGGCTTTTCCCGTGTCCCGCAGCCTACGGTCTTGGCCGTCTAATCGATCATTTCCGCGCCGCACGGCGTTCTCCCAGCGCGATTGTGCAGCGCAATAAAATTTCACAAACCACCGTCGTCAGGGCACTTTTTGATCAAAATCAATGGGGCCCCGGCGGGCCCGTCTATTGATGGAGAAACCGAGGCGCGACGATGTCCTCAAAGCTGACCGCCGGCGATCTTCAGATCGTGACGCGCATTGCAGTGTTCCGCGGGCTGCGTGCGGAGACGGTCGAACATATCATCGCGCCGGCGACTGCCGTCATGTTGCGGCCGCGCGAATGGCTGGTGCGCCAGGACGATCCGGCGACAGCGTTTTTCATTGTCATCGATGGCTGGGTGAAGCTCTATCGCAGCACGCCGTCGGGCGACGAGGCGGTCATCAGCATTCTCAGGAAGGGCGAGAGCTTCGCCGAATCGGTGGCGCTGACCGGAAGCCATTATCTGGCGACCGCGGAGGCGGTGAGCGACGCGAGGGTTGGGCGCATTCCCGCCGATCACCTGGTCCGCTGCATCCGCGACAATCCCGATATCGCGCTGGGCATGATTGCATCGACCTCGCAAACGCTTAATCAGATGATACAGCAGATCGAGCAGCTGAAGGCGCAGAGCGGCGTGCAACGCGTCGCCGAGTTCATCGCCTCGCTGTCGGCGACGGAGCAGGGCGCCTGCGCGATCTCGCTGCCTTATGACAAGGTGCTGATCGCCTCGCGCCTGGGCCTCACGCCGGAATCCTTGTCGCGCGCCTTCGCGCGGCTGCGCACGGTCGGCGTCATGGTCAATGCCTCGCATGTCGTGGTCAAGGACGTCGCCCGGCTGCGCCAGCTTGCCGCCGACGATCGCGGCGCCGTGCGAGGCACATTATGAGAGAAGTTCGATGAGCAAGGTTCTACAGCCGCCCGGCTGGGCGCCGCCGATCGGCTATGCCAACGGCATCAGCGTCGACGCCGGCCGCATCGTCTTCGTCGCCGGTCAGGTCGGCTGGGACGCCGCGCAAAAATTCCACAGCGAAGAGTTGGTGCCGCAATTCGAGCAGGCGCTGAAGAATATTATCGCCATCGTCGCCGCGGCTGGCGGTACGCCCGGACACATCTGCCGCATCACCGCCTTCTGCATCGACAAGCCGGCCTATCTCGCCGGCCGGCGCGAGATCGGCCGCATCTGGCGCGCGCTGATGGGCAACCACTATGTGGCGATGAGCATGATCTTCGTCGCCGATCTGCTCGACCATCCGGCCAAGATCGAGCTCGAGGCGACCGCGGTCATCCCGCCCGATTAAAGTCAGGCGGCGCTTGCGGCGGAAAGCTTCGCGGTCAGCCGCCGCGCCAGCGCCGCCGCGGTGATGCGTCGGTAGTTGGACCCGGCGAGTGTCGTGCGCATCGGCTGCACCTGCTTCTGCACCAGCCGGTCGATCTCCTGCAGCAGCTTGTCGTCGACGGCGCGGCCGGCAAAACGCTCGGTGCCGGCGAGCAGGAATGGCCGTGAATTGGTTCCGGTCAAAGCGACTCGCAGCACGGCGATCTTGCCGCCGCTCATCGTCAACGCCACGGCGACGCCGGCCAGCGGAAAATCGATGGCGCCGCGCTGGCGCACCTTGGCATAGGCGGAGGCGGGCGCCGTCGCCGGCAGATGCACCGCCACGATCAACTCGTCCTCGGCCAGCGTCAGATGCGCGCGGCCGTCCTCGACATAGAGATCGGCGAGCGGAATGCGACGGCGGCCCTTGACGCCGGCGATGTCGACCGCGGCGTCGAAGACCAGCAGCGCCGGCGCCAGATCGCCGGAGAAGGCCGCATGGCAACGCTCGCCCTGCGGCGCGACATGACAGACGTCGCCACGGTGCTTGAGGCAGAAGCCGTTGGCGCTGCGCCACCATTCGCTTTGATTGTAATAAATACAGCGGGTGTCCTGGCACAGATTGCCGCCGAGCGTCGCCATGGTGCGATGACCGGGGCCGGCAACCGTTTCCGCCGCCTGCGCGATCGCCGTGTAGGGCGCGATCGTGGCGTTGCGGGCGAGCGCGGCGACGGTCACGCCGGCGCCGATGCTGATGCCGTCGGCATAGGTCTCGAGCCCGGCGATTTCGTCGACGCCGGAAAGGTCGACCAGCATGGTCGGGTCGCTGATCTGCCGCCGCATATTGACGAGCAAGTCGGTGCCGCCGGCGACATAGCGGCTGCCGGGATTTTGCGCGCGGGCCGCGATCGCGTCGTCGATCGTGAACGGCTGCGCGAGACGCAAAGCTGCGTTCAGCGTGCTCATGATGCGGCCCTCACGCTTGCAGCCAGCCGCGCCTGGCGCCGGCGATCGATCAGCGCCTGCATGACGCGGTCAGGCGTCACCGGCAATTCGTCGAGGTCGATGCCGATGGCATTGGCGATGGCATTGACCAGGGCCGGCGCGAAACCGGCAAGCGCGCCTTCGCTGGCCTCCTTGGCGCCGAACGGCCCGTAGGGGTCGTGGCTTTCCACGATGAATACGTCGATCGGCGGCGATTCCACGATGGTCGGCATGCGGTATTCGAGCAGGCTGGCATGCGCCGGCAACCCGTCGAGATAACGCGTTTCCTCGCACATGGCCTGGCCCATGCCCATCCACACCGAGCCTTCGATCTGGCCTTTGACCGCCAGTGGATTGATGGCAAAGCCGCAGTCGAGCGCGACCCACACCTTGTCGATGGCAATCTGGCCGGTGGCTTCGTCGAAGCTGATCTCGACCACTTGCGCACCATAGCTGAAGCCCATGGTGGCGCCGACGGCGCCGCCCTTGTGCTTGCCGCCTTGCGCTTCCACCGGGGTGGTGAAAGTGCCGCTGACGGTGATGGCGCCGCGGTCGACCAGCGCCGCCTTGACCACCTCGTGGAAGGGCAGGCTCGATTGCTCGCCGTGGCCGACGCGGAAGGTCTCGCCGATTGTCTCGATGTCCTCGGGCTTGGCTTCGAGCTTGCGGGCGGCGGCTTCGGTGAGGATGGTCTTGAGCTTCTGCGCCGCGTCGATCGCGGCATTGCCGACCATGAAGGTGATGCGCGAGGAATAGGCTCCGTTGTCTTTCGGCGTCACCGCGCTGTCGGCGGCGACCACGCGCACGCGCTCGAGCGAGATGCCGAGCGTCTCGGCGACGGCGATCGCCACCATGGTCGAGGAGCCCTGGCCGATATCGGCGGCGCCGGTCAGCGCGGTGATGCCGCCATCGAAATCCAGCCGTACATTGACCACCGCATGCGGCTCGCCGGTCCAGTGGATCGGCTTGGCGGCGCCGCTCACATAATGCGAGCAGGCCATGCCCAGTCCCTTGCCGGGCGGCAGTTTGCCGATACGCTCCTTCCAGCCGCTGGCGCGCTCGACCTTGTCGAGGCATTCGCCGAGCGCGTAGCTGTTGACCGTCAGGCCGTTGAGCGTGAGCATCGGCGCCTTCAACAGGTTCGCCCGGCGCACCGCGAAGGGATCAAGGCCGAGATCGCGCGCCATGCGGTCGAGCAGGCATTCGAAGGCGTGGCGGGTATTGACGGCACCATGACCGCGCATCGCCCCGCAGGGCGGCAGATTGGCGTAGACGCGGTAGCCGTCATATTTGAGCGCGGGAATATCGTAGATGCCCTGCAGCAGCGAGCCGGCATAGAGGATGGTGACGATGCCGTAGCCGGCATAGGCGCCGCCGCGCTGCACCACTTCCAGCGCGCAGGCGGTGATCTTGCCGTCGCGGCGTCATGCCGATCTTGAGCGTCAGGTCGGTCTGCGGTCGGGCCCGATGGGTGATGAAGGTTTCCTCGCGCGTCAACTGCATCAGCACCTTACCGGTGGCGGCGCGGGCGAGCAGGGCGGTGATGATCTCGAAATTGAGCACCTCGACGCGGGCGCCGAAGCCGCCGCCGACGAAGGGCTTGATGATGCGGATGCGCGACTCGTCCATGGCGAGGCAGCGCGACAGCATGAGATGCAGGTAGTAAGTGACCTGCGAGACCGACTGCACCAGCAGCCGCTCGGTCAGCGGATCGTATTCGCAGAGACAGGCGTGCGGCTCGATCTGGGCGTGATTGATCTCGGCACAACTGATCTTTTCTTCGCGCACCAGATCCGATTGGGCGAAGGCTTCGCGCCAGTCGCCGAATTCGTGATGCACCTCGCGCTCGAGATTGCCCGGCTTGTTGTCGTGCAGCAAAGTGGCGCCCGGCGCGCGCGCCTCATCCGAGGTGTAGTAGGCCGGCAGCTTGTTGATCTCGAGTTCGATCAGCGCCAGCGCCTGCTCGGCGGTATCGGCGTCGACCGCCGCTACCGCGGCGATCGGCTCGCCGCGATAACGCACGCGGCCGCGCGCCATCGGATATTCGTTCATGGCGACCGGCAGCACGCCGTAGGTATAGGGGCAGTCGTCGCCGGTGACCACCGCGAAAACGCCGTCGAGCGCGCGCGCCTTGCTCACGTCCAGCCGCACGATATCGCCGTGGCTGACCGGGCTGCGCAGGATGCGGCCGACCAACGCGTTGGCGTGATCGAGATCGGCGGTATAACGGGCGCGCCCGGTGACCTTGTCGACGCCGTCGATCAGCGGCACGCCGCGCCGCGTGGGCTTGCTCTCGGCAACCGGATCGGCGCGTCATGACTGCCACCTCCGCGGCTGCCTTTACCGACTCGATGATTTTCACATAGCCGGTGCAGCGGCACAGATTGCCCGCCAGCGCCGCGCGGATATCGTCGTCGCTGGGCGTCGGGTTGCGCCGCAACAAAGCTTCGGCCGCCATGATCATGCCCGGCGTGCAGAAGCCGCATTGGGTACCCAGTTTCTCGTGGAAGGCGCGCTGCAGCCGGTCGAGCCGCCCTTGCGTCGCCATACCTTCGATGGTCTCGACGCTGCGGCCTTCGCAGCGCACCGCGAGCGTGATGCAGGAGGGTACCGCCTCATCGTCGACCAGAACCGTGCAGGCGCCGCATTCGCCACCGTCGCAGCCGGTTTTCGCGCCGGTGAGTTGGACGACATCGCGCAGATAGTCGATCAGCAGAATCGCCATCCGCGACGGCGTCTTCACGCCAGCGCCCATTCAGCTTCAGACGCAGCAGACGCTTCTTCGGTAGCGGGCTCGGTGCATGCATGGGGCGCTCCCAGAGGGCACGCTATTTGCCCGCGAAGGGGCACGTATTGCCATGACTAAAATCAAGCCTGGACGTGCCTGGGGCGGCTAGCCTGACGGAAGTCAAGGATCGAATTGAGCTACTTCGGTAGCGTTTGGCCAGATCGGAACCTCACGGGCGCAAAGCACATGACGGCGCTTCGCGATTATAACGCAGCAGTCGATTTCGTGGATCGTCATGTCGCCGAGGGTCGTGGCGACAAGACCGCATTCGTCGATCCCTTGCGCAACCTGACTTATGGTGAACTGCGCGATTCCGCCGCCCGCATCGGACCGATGCTGGCGCGTCTCGGCGTCGAGCCGGAGAACCGCATCGCGTTGGTTCTGCTCGATACCGTCGAGTTCCCTGTCTTGTTCTGGGGCGCCATCCGCGCCGGCATCGTTCCGGTGCTGCTCAACACGCGGCTGACCGTCGACCAGTACCGTTATCTGCTCGAGGACTCGCGGGCCAAGGCCGTGTTCGTATCGGCCGCGCTGCTGCCGATCGTGGAGGAAGCGGCCAAGGATCTGCCCTCGCTGAAAACAATGGTTGTTGTCGGCGGTGGTCCCGACCACCTTCCGCGGCTCGATCGTTTGCTGGCGGCCGAGAACGAGGGCGCGGCCCCGGCGCGCACCTGCGCCGACGAAGTCGCCTATTGGCTTTATTCCTCCGGCGCGACCGGCATGCCGAAGGGCGTGATGCATGTCCATTCCAGCCCGAAGATGATCGCGCAGGCGGCCGGCAAGCGCATCGGTTATCGCGAAGACGACGTCATATTCTCCGCCGCCAAGATGTTCTTCGCCTATGGCATGGGCAACGCCATCATCTGTCCGATGTGGGTCGGCGCCACTTCGGTGTTGTATCCGGAGCGGCCGACGCCGCAGACCGTCTTCGAGACCATCCGCGCATATCAGCCGACATTGTTCTTCGGGGTGCCGACGCTTTATGCCGCGATCCTCGCCGATCCGGAATGCCGGCCCGAATACCTTCCCGAGCGGCTGCGCATCTGCTTCTCCGCCGGCGAGCCGTTGCCGCCCTATGTCGGCGAGACCTGGAAAGCGAAATTCAACATCGATATCGTCAACGGCGTTGGCTCGACCGAAGCGGGTCATCTGTTCGTGACCAACCTGCCGGGCGCTGTCGAATACGGAACCTCGGGCGTGCCGGTCGAGGGCTATGAGCTTAAGCTCGTCGACGAGGAAGGCCATCTCGTCGGCGACGATCGAAATCGGGGAACTGCTGGTGCGCAGCGAATTCGACCGCCGATCGGCTACTGGAACCAGCGTGACAAGACGCGCCGTACCTTCGTCGGCGACTGGATGCGCACCGGCGACAAATATGTGCGCCGCTCCGACGGCGTCTACACCTATTGCGGCCGCACCGACGACATGTTCAAGGTGAGCGGCATCTGGGTGTCGCCCTTCGAGGTCGAGGCGGCGCTGGTCACCCATCCGCTGGTGCTCGAAGCCGCGGTGGTGCCGGCGGAGGACGACAACGGCTTGATCAAGCCGAAAGCCTATGTCGTGCTCAAGGACTATCACGATGGCGAAGGCGGTCGGGCGCTCTACGAGGAACTAAAGGTGCATGTGAAGCGCTCCATCGGCACGTGGAAATATCCGCGCTGGATCGAATTCGTCGACAGCCTGCCGAAGACCGCGACCGGCAAGGTTCAACGTTTCATGCTGCGCAGCATGGATATGGGCTCCCGGCACGACGGCGGAGTGCATTGATGCCGGCGCCGTCCCATCTCGACTGGCCGTTTTTCGACGACCGGCATCGGCAGTACGCCGGTGGCCTTTCCGCATGGGCCGCGCAGGAAGTTCGTCAGCATATCGACCACGCCGATGTCGATCGATCCTGCCGCGCGCTGGTGCGCGCCCTGGGCGACGCCGGCTGGCTCAAGGCCGTGGTGCCGGCAGCGTTTGGCGGACTGAGTGAGAAGCTCGATGTGCGCACGCTGTGCCTGTCGCGCGAGACGCTGGCCTGGCACGATAGCCTGGCCGACTTCGCCTTCGCCATGCAGGGCCTCGGCACCGGCTCGATCTCGCTTGCCGGCAGCGAGGAGACCAAAGCCAAATATTTGCCGCCGGTGCGTGACGGTCGCGCCATCGCCGCCTTCGCGCTCACCGAGCCGGAGGCCGGTTCCGACGTCAGCGCGCTGGCCGCGACCGCGGTCCAGGACGGTCCCGCCCATGTGCGCATCGACGGCATGAAGACCTGGATCTCGAACGGCGGCATCGCCGATCACTATGTCGTTTTCGCCCGCACCGGCGAAGGACCCGGGACCAAGGGACTTTCCGCTTTCGTCGTTGATGCCGACGCGCCCGGTTTCGAAGTGGCGAGCCGCATCGAGGTGATCGCGCCGCATCCGCTGGCGACCCTGCGTTTTACCGGCTGCCGCGTTCCGCTCGCCAACCGCCTCGGCGGGCCGGGCGAGGGCTTTAAGATCGCGATGGCGACGCTCGACATCTTCCGCTCGACGGTCGGCGCTGCCGCGCTAGGGCTCGCCCGCCGCGCCTTCGACGAGATGATGAACCGGGCGACCACGCGCCAGCTGTTCGGCGCGCCGCTCGCCGACATGCAGCTCACCCAGAGCGCCATTGCCGACAGCGCCATCGATATCGACGCGGCGGCCTTGCTGGTCTACCGCGCCGCCTGGGAAAAGGACCGTGGCGCCGCGCGTATCACCCGCGAGTCGTCGACCGCCAAGGCCTTCGCCACCGAAATGTCGCAGCGCGTGATCGACCGCGCCGTGCAGATTTTCGGCGGCAATGGCGTGCGCGTCGGCGTCAAGGTGGAGGCGCTGTACCGCGAAATCCGCGCCATGCGCATCTACGAGGGCGCCACCGAAGTGCAGAAGCTGATCATCGCGCGCGAATTGCTGAAAGCATACGAAGGCACGCGCCGCAAGGCGGCCGAGTAGGGACCATGCTGCTGAGCGAAGAGCAGGAACGCATCCGTGACACCGCGCGCGACTTCGCCGGGCGGGCGCTTGTACCGCATTCGGCCGAATGGGAACGCGACGCCGTGTTCCCGCGCGCGGCGCTGCGCGAACTGGGCACGCTCGGCTTCATGGGCATGACCGTACCGGAGCAGTGGGATGGCGCCGGCGCGGACTATGTCGCCTATGCGCTGGCCATCGAGGAGATCGCGGCCGGCGACGGCGCCGTCTCCACCATCATGAGCGGGCATAATTCGGTCGGCTGCATGCCGCTGGTGCAATACGGCACGACCGAGCAGAAAGAGAAATATCTGCGGCCGATGGCGCGCGGCGAGATGCTGAGCGCCTTCTGCCTGACCGAACCGCAGAGCGGCTCCGATGCCGGCGAAATCCGCACCCGCGCCGAGCGCCGCCGTGGCGCCTATATCCTCAACGGCACCAAGCAGTACATCACCTCCGGCATGAATGCCGAACTGGCGCTGGTCTTCGCCGCCACCGATCGCGAGCGCGGCAAGCGCGGCATCAGCTGCTTCCTGGTCGAAACGCGTGACGCCGGCTATCGCGTCGCGCGCGTCGAGGAGAAGATGGGCCAGCGCGCCTCGGACACCTGCGAGATCCAGCTTAACGAGCTGGTGGTGCCGGAGGAGAACCGGCTCGGCGCCGAAGGCCAGGGCTACCGCATCGCGCTCGCCAATCTGGAGGGCGGCCGCATCGGCGTCGCCGCCCAGGCGGTCGGCATGGCGCGCGCGGCCCATGAGATCGCGCTCGCCTATGCGCAGGACCGCCGCAGCTTCGGCAAGACCATCATCGAGCACCAGGCGGTTGCCTTCCGCCTCGCCGACATGGCGACGCAGATCGAGGCCGCGCGCCAGCTCGTGCTGCATGCCGCGGCGCTGCGCAATCAAGGGCTGCCCTGCCTGAAGGAAGCCTCGATGGCCAAGCTGTTCGCCACCGAGGCCGCCGAGCGCGTTTGCTCCGACGCGATCCAGACGCTGGGCGGCGCCGGCTACATGAGCGACTACGGCGTCGAGCGCATCTATCGCGCCGTGCGCGCCAGCAAGATCTACGAGGGCACCAACGACATCCAGCGCCTGGTGATCAGCCGGGCGATCGTGGGCGAGAGCGACCAGGAAAAGCGGGTGGCCGAATGTTTGTGACCGCCCGCAACGACGGCGTGGTGACGCTGACGCTCTCCCGGCCGCCGGTGAACGCGATCAGCGAGGAATGGCTGCGCCTGTTCGAGGCCAAGCTCGACGAGCTTGGCGCGGGAGCGCCCTTCACCGTGCTGCATATCCGCTCGGACCAGAAGGTGTTCTGCGCCGGCGCCGACCTCGTCGAGATGCGCGCGCGCATGGATTTGCCCGACAGCGGCGACCGCACCTATTCCTATGTCGCCGCCATCCAGCGCCTCTACGCGCGCATTGAGAAGCTGCCGCAGGTCACGCTGGCCGAGATCGGCGGCGCGGCGATGGGCGGTGGGCTCGAACTGGTGCTGTCGTGCGATCTGCGCATCGCCGCCAACGAGGCCAAGCTCGGCCTGCCGGAAGCCCGTCTCGGTCTGATCCCTGGCGCTGGCGGCACCCAGCGGTTGACCAGACTCTGTGGACCGGCGGTGGCCTCGCGCGTCATCCTTGGCGCGGAATTGCTTGATGGGCGGACCGCCGGCGAGCTCGGTGTCGTGCACTGGGGGGTGCCGCGCGCCGAGCTCGCCGAGAAGGCGCGCGAAATCGCCGGCCGTATCGCCAGGCTTCCCGCCGGCGCGCTCGCCGCCAGCAAGGCCTGTATCGCGGCGGCGCTGCAAGGCGGTCGCGGCGGCTTCATCGACGAACTGGAATATACCCGTCATCTTCTCAACGAGCCCGAGACAAGGCAGCGCGTGCAGGCCTTTCTTGCGGGCACCTCGGAACCTTCGACACAGACAAAGAGTGGAGCGGCGCGATGACATTTGACGGCAAGGTAGTGTTGGTCACTGGCGGTGCCTCCGGCATCGGCAAGGCGACCGTGATGGCATTCGCCCGCCAGGGCGCGACCGTGGTCTGCGCCGATGTGAACGCCGCCAAGGGCGAGGAATTGAAGAACGAAGGCGCCGCCGCCAAGCTCAAGATCGACTTCGTCGTCATGGATCTCGGCAGTTCCGACAGTATCCGCGCCGCCGCCGCCGAGGTGCTGAAGAAATATCCGTGCGTCGACATCCTGGTGAACGGCGCCGGCTGGGGCGACATCCAGCCCTTCATGGAGAACACCCCGGACTTCATCAACCGCGCCATCGCCATCAACCTCGCCGGTCCCGTGCATCTGGCACAGGCGCTGCTGCCGCCGATGATGGCCGCCAAGGGCGGCAAGATCGTCAATATCGCCAGCGACGCTGGCCGCGTCGGCAGCGGCGGCGAGACCGTCTATGCCGGCGCCAAGGGCGGGCTGATCGCCTTCACCAAGTCGCTCGCGCGCGAGGTCGCCCGCTACTCGATCAATGTCAACTGCGTCTGCCCGGGCCCGACCGATACGCCGATGTTGGCCACGCGCTCGGAGAAGCTGCGCGAGGCCTTCCTCAAGGCGATCCCATTCCGCCGCTTTGCCAAGCCGGAGGAAATCGCTGACGCCGTCGTGTTCTTCGCCAGCCCGCAAGCCGAATACATCACCGGCCAGGTGATGAGTGTCAGCGGCGGGCTGACTTTCGCCGGATAGTTTGAAAACGAATATCGAGAGGACCAAGACCGATGAACGACACTGCCACGCGATTTCGTCCCGCCGGGTTGGATTTTTCCAGCTACACGCCGAAGCACTTCCTTTGGCAGGTCGACGGCAAGGTGGCGACCATCACCCTGAACCGGCCGGAACGGAAGAACCCGTTGACGCTGGAATCCTATTCGGAGTTGCGCGACCTGTTCCGCAACCTGCAATACGCCGACGGCATCAAGAACGTCGTGGTCACCGGCGCCGGCGGTAATTTCTGCTCGGGCGGCGACGTGCACGAGATCATCGGCCCGCTGGTCGAGATGCAGCGCAAGGACGACATGGCCGGCCTGCTCGCCTTCACCCGCATGACCGGCCAACTGGTCAAGGAGATGCGTGCCTGTCCGCAGCCGATCGTCGCGGCGGTCGACGGCATCTGCGCCGGCGCCGGCTCGATCATCGCCATGGCCTCGGATCTGCGCGTCGGCACCGCGCGCAGCAAGGTCGCCTTCCTGTTCGTGCGCGTCGGTCTCGCCGGCGCCGACATGGGCGCTTGCTCCATTCTGCCGCGCATCATCGGCCACGGCCGCGCTTCGGAACTGCTCTATACCGGGCGCGTCATGGGCGGCGAGGAAGCCGAGCGCTGGGGCTTCTACAACAAGCTCTCCGAGCCGGACAGCGTGCTGGCCGACGCACAGGCGCTGGCCAAGACGCTGTCGGAGGGCCCGACCTTCGCCAATTCCATGACCAAGAAGTGCCTGCATCAGGAATGGGACATGAGCATCGACGCGGCCATCGAAGCCGAGGCGCAGGCGCAGGCGATTTGCATGCAGACCAAGGATTACGAGCGCGCCTATGAGGCCTTCGTGGCCAAGCAAAAGCCGGTGTTCCAGGGCAACTAAGCGCGCCACAAGGTTCGAGGAGACGCCTGAAGCCTGCGCGCGGGGCCCGTGCGCAGGCTTTTTCGTGTTCTTCTCGCCCGCTAGCCTTCCGCTTTCATTGCCGGACCCGGTTGCCCGCGCATGACGCCGCGAAGCTTTTCTACGCCTTCTTTTACCGATTCGATTGTCAAACAGCAGGCATGCATGATCGCCCGTATTCTTTGTCGGGCGCCGGGTTCGCCCGTATTCCCCTGTCTTGCGTCCCCCAGCAAACGAAAGTGGGGGATGGCGCGCCGATCGGCGCTACCATTTCGTATGGGCGCACCTTGTTGCCAAGGTGCGGCGCCTCTCGGCGCGCCACGGCGGCTTTTCTGTCCCCGGCGCCGTGCTTCCGGGCGGCGACAGGGCCCTCGTGGGCCCTCGATCCGGCCGGCTTCCGCCGCCCTTCGTCGCCGCCGCGTCCAGCCATCAAAGGCAGCCGGTCTTAGTGCCGGCGGACGGCTTGGCCGGGGCCTCCCGAGCGCGGGGGTGCGAACCCCGCCCGCGGGCGCCGCATCGCCGATGTCGGGGCTTGCCTGCCATCGGCCCGGTTAAGGCGGTCCCGCTGTCACGACGCCTCATGAAAGCGCCCCACCGGCGGACCGGACATAGGTATAAAAACATGTTGAAGGATAATAGTCAACAGGTTCCCGGGCGTTTTTTTTGCGCCCAGCCCATGACCCGCGTCGGCCGAAGCCGCCGGCTGCTAGGCGACCATGCTTGCCTCGGCGTCCAGCACCTGCAGCCGAGTGAGGATGACCTCTGCGCACATCGGGCGACCGAAGAAATAGCCCTGACCCTCGTGGCAGCCCTGGGCGGCCACCAGCTTCATCTGCTCCTCGGTTTCAATGCCTTCGGCGACCACGGTCTTGTCGAGGCCGGCACCGAGGCTGGCGACGGCGCGGATGATGGCACAGGCGTCGCTTTCCTCGCCGAGATCGCGAATGAACGATTGATCGATCTTGATCTTGTGGAAGGGGAACTTGCGCAGATAGTTGAGCGAGGAATAGCCGGTACCGAAGTCGTCGAGTGAAATGGCGACGCCGAGATTCTTCAATTGCTCCATCGCCGCCATGGTGCCGTCGCACTCTTCCAGCAGCACCCGCTCGGTGATCTCCAGCTCCAGCCGCCGCGCCGGCAGGCCGGACTTGGCCAGCGCCGAGACCACCTGCAAGGGCAGGCCGCGGTCGCGGAACTGGATCGGAGACAGGTTGACCGCGACCCTGACACTGCTTGGCCAGGACGCCGCCTCGACGCAGGCGCGGTGCAGCACCCATTCGCCGAGCGCGACGATCAGGCCGGTTTCCTCGGCGACTGGGATGAAGACAGACGGCGGCACGCTGCCGCGCTCCGGGTGTTTCCAGCGCAGCAACGCTTCGCAGCTCGTCACGCGGCCGCTGCGCAGGTCGACCAGCGGCTGGAACTCCAACTCGAACTGTTCGGCGGCGATGGCGTCGCGCAGGTCGAGCTCGAGCGCGCGTCGCACCTGCACCGCCTCTTCCATCTCGGAGGCGAAGAAGCAATGGTCGCCGCCGCCGCCGTTCTTGGCGGCATAGAGCGCCATGTCCGCCTTCTTCAGCAATTCGTCGGCGTCGACGCCGTCGGCGGGTGCCATGGCGATGCCGATCGAGGCGCCAATATCGATGCGGTGACCGTCGATTTCGAACGGATCGCGCAACGACCGCGCGATGCGTTGCGCCAGACGCTTGGCGTCATGCTGACTCTCGGTGGCGCTCTGCAGCACGACGAACTCGTCGCCGCCGAAACGGGTGATGATGTCGGTCGGACGAATGATGGCGCTGAGCCGGCGGGCCACGCTCTGGAGCAGCTTGTCGCCGACCGGGTGGCCGAGCGTATCGTTGATCGCCTTGAAGCGGTCGAGATCGATCAGATGGATGCTGACATGGCTCTCGCTGTTGCGCACGGCCGCCAGCATGCTGTTGATGCGCTCGCGGAACTGGGTGCGGTTGGCAAGGCCGGTGAGCTCGTCGAAGCGGGCGAGATGGGCGATGCGCTCCTGCGCGCGCCGCCGCTCGGTCACGTCCTCGAGGATGACGACGGAGCCGCCGTCAGCCATCATGCGGCGCGACAAGGCGATGGTGCGGTCGCCGTCGGGCGAAATCTGAACCTGATCGAACTTGTCCTGCTGCAGGCTGTGGGACAGCGCATTGAGGATATGCTTCAGGTTCTTGGCTTTGTGATTGCCGGTGCGGACGCTGTAGCGCACCAGATCGAAGACGCGCATGCCGACATGGACCGGCGCATCCTGCAGGCGCAGCAGCTCGAGGAAGCGCACGTTCCAGACCTGCAGGCGGTCCTGCTGGTCGAGCATGCACAATCCGTGCGACATGTTGTTGAGCGCGATGTCGAAGCGGGTGGCCTGCTCCTCGAAGCGGGCGGCGAGCGCCGCTTCCTTGCGCGTCATCGTCAGCGCCTGAATGATAACGTCGCGGATCGAGAGCGTGATGTCGATCATCCCATAGATGAACAACAGCACCACGACGCCGAGCGATCGGTGCAGCCAGTCCGGGTAGGTGAACAGCGCGACCGCCATCGGCAGCGTGGTGAGCATAAGCTGGCCAAGGGCGATTATCGGGCGTCCGGCGTTGCGGCCCGAAATGCCCGCGGCGTAGCCGGCCGCGGTCGTGGTAACCGCGAGCTGCAGCGCACCGTCGAAGGTCTGCACCAGGGTTAGCCAGCACAACAGGCCGAGCAGGGCGGAAAAGCCCCAGGCGCCGGCTTCGTAGACATGCTCCCACCACTTGGTGATCGCCGGCCGGTCCGCCTTCTTGTAGCGCATGTAGAGCACGGCCGAGGCCACGCGCAGCATGCCAACCGCAAACATCGCGATCGAATTTGCCAAGATCAATTCGTTGCCGACCCGCAACGCGACCGCCGCGCCGGTGATCGAGCAGGCGATGGCGCCGACGATCAGCGATGCGATCGGCGCAAAGAGAGATTCGACCAACGCGGCGCGGATTTCCGGTGGCAGTTCCGCATCCGCCCGGCGGGTCTGGATCAGTCTCTTGATCAGCATGTGTAGTGCGGCGCTCCCCCTACGATGGCGACGGTACCCGGCGATGCTCACCATAAGGAAAATCACGGGTGCTTATCGGCCATCGTGGTGAACGATAGGCAACCGACCGCCCCGCAATTGGAACCAATTCCGGCGCGGGATTTATGGTTAACGAAATTAACGGTTGGTGGGGAACTCGGGGGGCGATGCAGAGGAACGTCCCTAACGGAGAACCTATTTTCGTGGTTAATGAACGTTAAATACGCGATTTCATTGTGTCGGCCGGTACCGGAGTGCTTGCGCAAGGCTGCATGGGAGATGCTCACGAGCGGAGTCTCGTTGTTCGCAGGGCGGTTTTCTGATACGGTAAAAAAAGAGTTAAGCTGATGCGTGAAAATCAGTTAACGGTGTGTGTGCAATGTCGGTGCTGGCGTTGTCGGAAGTTCCCCGTGTCAATGGACCCGTCCTTTTTCCGGTTCCGCGTGTTGCGACGGCGTTAACCACGTCGCTATTCGATGCCAAGAAGGTCGCTGATGCGCAGCGGCTGTTCGCGCTGGAACAGCTCGAGGTCTCCTGGGAAGAGTTCGACCGGGGCGTTGTGGACCTTCATGCGGCCGCGTGGGCGGCCGAGCTACAATCCCGACCTGCTCGAGGACTTCCATGCCTGGCAGCGCGGCATCGTGGCCAGATTTTCCGACCGGTCCGACGAACTGCGCTATCTGCTGCTGGGCTCGCGCACGCCGGGCGTGTTCAATCTCGGTGGCGACCTCAATCTGTTCCTGGCCAAGATCCGCGAGCGCGACCGCGAGGCGCTGATCGGCTACGGCAAGTCCTGCGTGCGCATCCTCGACCGCAATATGGATACGCTCGGCCTGCCGATGATCACCATCGGCGTGGCGCAGGGCGACGCGCTCGGCGGTGGCTTTGAATCACTGCTCTCGTTCAATGTCATTATCGCCGAACGCGGTGCCAAGTTCGGTTTCCCCGAGACGCTGTTCGGCCTGTTCCCCGGCATGGGCGCCTATAGCCTGGTGGCGCGGCGTGTCGGCGCCGCCTTCGCCGAGGAGATGATGGTGAGTGGGCGCACCTACAGCGCCGAGGAGATGAAGGAGATCGGCCTGGTGCACGTGGTCGCCGAGCCGGGGCAGGGCATCGCCGCGGCGCGCGACTACATGCAGCGCAACAAGCGCCGGCACGCCGGCCTGCGCGCCATCTTCCAGGCCGGCCGCGTGGTCAATCCGGTCACACTCGACGAACTCGACCGCATCGTCGCTATCTGGGCCGACGCCTGCTTGCAATTGCGCGATCGCGACCTCAAGGTGATGCAGCGCTTGGTCGCGGCGCAGGACCGGCTGCAGCCGAGCCTGCTGGCGGCCGAATAGCGCAAGGCTCTGGCCGCTCCCGCGCGCGGGCGTTAAGATGAGGGCCGATCCTGGGACGGGGTGCCATGGTCGCGCGCGATTTTCTTGCCACGACATTGACGCGGTCCGGTCGCCGGCTTGGTGACCGGCGCGCTGCCGCGCGTGCCATCTGCTTCGGCGTGTGCCTGGCGATGTCCGCCTGGACCGCCGAGGTAGCGGCCGCCGCGACCGTGCTTATTCGTCCCGACGAGGCATCGCTGCCGCCGGCACCTGCGGCGACCACGCTGGCGCCGGCGACCCGCGGCATCGTGCGGCGGCCGCGCGTTGTGCTGGTGGCGCCGGAGACCGGCGTCAGCTCGCCCTTCACGCTGAAATTCGTCTTCCGCCCCATCGGCGGCAGCGTCATCGAAACGAACTCGGTCAAGGTGCTGTATCTGAAGCAGCGCACCATCGACCTGACCAAGCGGATCGCGCCCTTCATCACCAATGGCGGCATCGACATCGTCGGCGCCGAAGCGCCGCCGGGCAACCACACGTTGCGGATCGTGGTGTCCGACTCGCAGGGGCGCACGGCGAGCGCGGTGTTCATGCTGAAAGTGGTGAAATAGCGCGGGCGGCCGTCGCGCCGATCCGCCATTGCTGCCGCGGCGGCCGGATGTCACACTTTTGACGGGCAATCGGGGGACGTGGGGCTTTGTCCCGACTCTTCATCAGCCATTCCAGCCGTAACGACGACTGGGCGATCGCGCTACGCGATTGGCTGGTCGGCGAGGGTTGGAGCGGGCCGGACGACATCTTCCTCGACCTCGATCCCGAGCGCGGCATCGCCGCCGGCCAGCGCTGGGCCAAGGCCTTCGAGGACGCCGCCACGCGCTGCGAGGCGGTGCTGTTCCTGGTGTCCAAAGATTGGCTGGCCTCGAGCTGGTGCCATGACGAGTACCAGCTCGCCAGCCGCCGCAACAAGAAGCTCTTTGCCCTGCTGATCGACGATGCGCCGTTCGAGCAATTGCCCGGCGGCCTCACCGCGCAATGGCAGGTGGTGCGCCTCGTCGGCGAGCCGGCCGAGCGTTTCGTCACCGTCCACCCGATCACGCAGGCACAATCGCCCATTCATATCGCCAAGGCCGGGCTGGCGCGGCTCAAGAGCGGGCTGCAGAAGGCCGGCATCGGCCCGGAGACCTTCGAGCTGCAGGCGGATGCCAACGGTCCGCTCGGCTGGCGCGCGCCCTATCGCGGGTTGGAGGCGCTCGAGCCGGAGGACGCCGCGGTCTTCTTCGGCCGCAGCGCCGACATCGTGCGCGGCATCGATGCGCTGCGCGGGCTCGCCGCGCGCAAGGCCCCGCGGCTCCTGGTCATTCTCGGCGCTTCCGGCGCCGGCAAGTCGTCCTTTCTGCGCGCCGGTCTGTGGCCGCGGCTGGCCCGCGACGATGCTCAATGGCTGCCGCTGCGGGCCATCCGCGCAGCCCGCGGCGGCGCCATCGAGGGCCATGAGGGCCTGCTCACGGCGCTCGAAGAGGTGCACCGGCGTTTCGCGCTCAGGGTCAACCGCGCCGATTTGCGCGACCGTCTAGCGGCGCCGGCGTCATTCGTGGCGCTGCTGGACGAGCTGCGGCAGGCAGCGGCGCGGCGCGCGCTGTTGTCGGAGCCGCCGTTCCCACTGCCGGTGCTCTGTCTCGACCAGGGTGAGGAGTTCTTCGCCGGCGATGCCGGCGGCGAGAGCGAAAGGCTGCTGGCGCTGGCCCGCGCCGCCATCGACGCCGACGCGGCACTGCTCCTGGTCACCATCCGCTCCGACGCCTACGGTGCCATGCAGAACGCCAAGGCGCTTGCCGGCGTCGAGCAGGTGCCACTGAGCCTCGGCCCGGTGCCGCTGGGCGAGATCGCCCATATCATCCGCGAGCCGAGCGAGGTGCTGTACCGCAAGGTCGGTCCGCTGGCGCCGGTCTTCGATGCGGCGGTGGTCGAGCGGCTGCAAGGCGAGGTCGAAGGCGAGACCGATGCGCTGCCGCTGCTCGCCTTCGTGCTGCAGCGGCTGATGCGCGAACATGCCGGGACCGCGCGCATCGGCCTGCCCGAATTGGCCAAGTCCGGCGGCCTCGCCGAGGCCATCGAGTCGGAGGCCGAAGCCGCCTTCGCCGCCGGCGGCTATCCGCCGGACCGCGCTGACCGGCGCGACGTGCTGCGGCGGCTGTTCATTCCGCGGCTTGCCCGCATCAACCGCGACAGCAAGCTGGCGCAGCGGCGGATCGCGCGGCAAAGCGAACTGCCAAGCGATCTGCTGCCGCTGGCCCGCGCCCTGAACGAGCGCCGGCTGCTGGTGGCGCGGGCAGGGACTGCGGAGCCGGGCACCGGCGCTGCCGCGCCGGCGATGATCGAGGTCGCGCACGAGGCGCTGCTGCAACGCTGGAAGACGCTGGCCGATCTGTTGGGCGAGGACCGCGACGCGCTGTTGCTGCTCGACGGCGTGCTGCTCGCCGCCGCCGACTGGAGCAAGGCGGAAGACGCCGACAAGGCGGATTTCCTCGTCCACCGCGGTTCGCGCCTCGCCGAAGCGCTGGCGCTGCCGGCGCGCGGACCCGATTGGGGCCGCGAGCTCGCTCCGGCGCAAGGCTATCTCGCCGCCTGCGAGGCGCGCGAAGCGGCCGAACGCGCGGAAAAGGAGGCGGCGCTCAAGCGCGAGCAGCAGCGGCTCGCCGAGATCGCGGAATCGCAGCAACGCACCGCGCGGCTGCAGCGGCGCGCGCGCTATTCGCTTATTGGCATAGCCTGCGTCGTCGTCCTCGGACTGACCGGCCTCGGAATTCTGCAGTATCAGGTTCAAGAGACGCGATCGCGGCTGAAAATCGAACAACTCGCCAGCCAGCGCCGCCAGACCCAGCTCGACCGCGCCCAGGCCAATCTGCTGCCGGCGCTCGCCAACAGCGAGCTGCTGCGCGGCAATCTGGATTCGGCCCTGCGTTTTGCCGTGCAGGGTGTGGCGCTGTCGCGCCATGCGGATGTCGACGACCTGGGCCGTGCGCAAGCCTCCGCGACGCTCGCGGCGGTGCTGTGGCGGACCAAGTGGCACATGCTGGGCAGCCGCGATGTGCCGGTGAATTTTGTCGCCTTCAATGCCGACGGCAACCGCATTGTCACCGGCGCCGCCGATGGGACGGTACAGATCTGGGATACCGCGAGTGCCAGCCTGATGCGCAGCCTGCCGCAGCCGCGCGGCCAAAGCGTGCACGCCGCCGATTTCAGCGCGGACGGCAAACGGCTGGTGACCGCTGCCGCGGATGGCAAGGCGCGCATCTGGAACGTCGCCACGGGGGCGCTCATCGCCACGCTCGATCATGGCGACCAGGTCTATGTCGCGCGCTTTAGCCGTGATGGCACGCGCGTGGTGACGGCATCGAAGGACAAGTCCGCGGCGATCTGGGATGCGGCGACCGGCAAACGGCTTCACAGGCTCCCTCACGCCGGTGCGGTCCATCTCGCTATCTTCAGTGCCGACGGCAAACGGGTCGCGACGGCCGGCGACAAGACCGTGCGCCTGTGGGATGCCGCCACGGGCGTCGAAATCGGGATGCCGCTCTACGCGCCGGAGTTTCCCGTCAGTATCGTGTCGTTCAGCCCGGACGGAACGCGCCTGTTGACCGGTGGGCCGGGCCGGGCGCGGATCTGGAATCTTGCAACGGGCAAGTCGACCGCGCCGTTGACTTCGGGCGAACGGTTATACGCTGCCGCCTTTAGCCCCGACGGCGTGCAGATCGTCACCGCCTCCGACGATACCAGGCTGCACATCTGGGACGGCATTACCGGGGCGCCGGTCAAGACTCTCGCCGGCCACGCCGGCGCGATCCAAGACGTCTCCTATAGCGCCGATGGCAAACACATCGTTTCGGAGTCCGAGGACATGACGGTGCGCCTCTGGGATGTCGCCACCGGCGAAGCGGAAGTGCTGCTCGGCCATGAGGGACCGGTGGTTTCGGGTGCCGTCAGCGCCGACGGAAAGCATATCGTCACGCTGTCCTACGACCGTACTGTGCGGCTGTGGGATAGCGCGGCGACGCGACAAATAGCGATGTTCTCGGCTGGCCCTGCGCGGCTCAACGACGTCGCCTTCAGTCCCGACGGCAAACGCCTCGTCACTGCCTCCTGGGACGGCAGCGCGCGCATCCGCGATGTCGCGACCGGCGCCTTGATCGTACCGCTGAGTGTCGCCGGGCGTGCCGTGGTGTCGGCGGCCTACAGTCCCGACGGCAAACGCATCGTGACGGCAGACGCCGACAAGAACCTGGTGCAGGTCTTCGACGCGGCCAGCGGCCGGCGCCTGGCGGTGCTCTCCGGCAATACCGATGCGGTGAACGATGCCGCTTTCAGTCCCGACGGCAAGCGCATCGCCAGCGTCACCGACGGCGGTGCCTTGCTGCTGTGGGACGGGTCGAACGCCGATAAGGCCACGGTCTGGCCGCTGGCGCAGGACGCGCTCAATTCGGTCGCCTTCAGTCCCGCCGGCGACCTGGTGGTCGCTTCCGACGACAATACGGTGACGTGGTTCGATGCGGCCAAGCAAAAGAAAGAAAGTCTGCCGGTCGGACATATCGGCCCGGTCAATTCGGTCGCTTTCGATCGACAGGGGGGGCGGCTCGTCACCGCGTCGAACGACAAATCCGTGCGCATCTGGGACGTCAACGCTCGCAAGCTCGTGGCCACCTTGCGTGGCCATGAAAGCGAAGTCTATTCGGCCGCCTTCAGCCCGGATGGCGCGCGCGTGGTGACCGCGTCGAAGGATCGCACCACGCGCCTATGGGACGCCGTGAGCGGCCAGCAGATCGCCGAGCTCAGCCCGCATCACGGTTCGCTGCGGGCGGCGACCTTCAGCCCCGACGGCGAGCGTGTGGTCACCGCCGCCGAGGACGGGATCGGGCAGATATGGAACGTGCATAGCGCCACCATGAAGACCGACGACATGATCAGGAATGTCTGTCTGCGCCGCTTGGCCGGCCTCACCACGCTGACCGAGAAGGAAATGGTGGCGGCCGGCTATCCTGCAGGGCGACGCCCCATCGATGTCTGCGCCGCTGCGGCCAAACAGGGAATGAACGGAGCCCTCGCGGGGCATCCTTAGTTTTCTCAAGCCGGCGGCCCGCGCGGCAAAAGGGTCGCGGATGCATTGATCTGGATCAATGCGCCGTTCAACTTCCGGTCAAGTATTCAACGCATAATATCCGTGGATGCTGTGGCCCCGAATCAGGGGGTCGCGTCCCTGATCCGTGGTGACGGTCTTCGCGGGAAAAAACCCAAGGAGACGCCCCATGACCATGCCGACCGAAAACGAGAAGGCTATCGATGTAGCCGGCGGCGTCGCGAAAGCACTGACCATTATCGTCATCGCGGTGGGCATCGCGCTGGTTGTCGCGATGTTCATGTTTACGCGCTGACCGCTCGCACAAGGCATGACCCGGTCGACGCGCCGGGTTGCCGCGTTCGTCGGTTTTTCTTTTGTCAGCGCGGCAATGCGGCGCATGAGGGGTGGGGCATTGCCGCCGCCCGTTATCGATCCACCGGCAAAGATTTACCCGAGTGCGGCGCGCCGCACCCGGGCTGAATGGCACCTCTTATCGTATGCGCTGCGTGCGACGATTTATTTCTTCACCTTATGGCCGTTGGCAGCGAACGCCTTGCCAAAAGCGGTGCGCGGTCCGCCACCCGCCGGATTGACGTGGCAGCGACCGCATGCCAAGTGGGTCTGTGCCGCGTATTGCGGCAACGCCTGCGCTTGACGGGGCGTCACGGTCACCGCTGCGCCCGCGAGCAAGACGGCGAATCCGACACTGGCCACACCGCCAAGGATCGCCATCATGGGGATCCAGGCGCCTGAACGTTCCTTCTTCATCATCGACATTGCCTTTTTTGAGTTATCGCCCCTCGGTATCTCGCCGCAATCGGAATTCGCTTATCGATTCCGTTCCGGCGAAAATCAATGCCTGCCTGCCCCGCGTTGCCTATTGCGGGGTGCCGGTCGTAAAGTCCTGGTCGACGAACGCATTGGCATCCGTCGGCACGATGATTTTGATCTGGCTCTCGTCGGCTCGTTTATGGCAGGCGTTGCACGCGGCCGTCAGCCGATGATAGGCGGTTTCAAAACTGGCCTTGTCCTTGGCCTTGACGGCATGGTCGAGATCGTTGACGGTTGAATTGACGATCCCGAGCATTTCGCCGACCGGCACGCGTTGCCATTTGACCGACGCGGTCTGAATCTGGACGATCAGCTCCTTGACCTGCCGGAACGTATCTTTGATTTTTCTCACTTCATAGGCCGCCAACGGCCAATTATTGGCCCGGGCCGCCAGCCACAGCTTGGTGTGATGCACCTGCATCGACTCGCTCATCAGTTCGCTCAGGTGCACGATGCCTTCGCGGCCCTGTGCATCGTCGCCGCGGACGTTTTGCGCGAGCGCCGGTGTCGGACCGATATTGACGGTGAGGGCGGGAATGCCAATGAGTGCGACGAGCAAGACGAGCGCGGGCGCTATTTTCATACTACCTTGCATCTTCGCATCTCCATTTTCTTCCGAACGGGCGCGGGTGAAGAATGTGTGAAGAGGTCGTCCGTCAAACGCGGCTCGGAGTGGCAGGGCGCGGCGGTCGTGTCGCCACCGCTCCGGCAACAACGGCTCGGCTACGGACCATCTCCGCTCCCCCAGATCGGCGCGACGCAAGGCTCCCTTACCGTCGAAAAGGTAGCCTTGAATTGAAGCCAAATTCCTCTCGCAAAGACCGTCAAAATGGGTAATTGATATTACCCGTCAACGAATTGACTGAAGTCAATTACGGCGATTGTTTTGCGGGCGAGAGTATCAGTAGGATGCGAGGCGTCAACGGTGCTCAGTGACGCCTGCACCGTGGAAACGAGCCGCTCCTTCACACCTGGAATTCGAGCAACGCAGGAAATGCCCCATTGCTTGAGGTTGGCAGTCCTCGGAGGAATCGGCGGATGCGAGCGGTACCCATGAATCAAAACCCGGGCTCACCTATGAAATATTTCCTACTCGCGGCGTTCCTGTCGGTGGCGTTGATCGGCTGCTCGGACGAAAGCAAGCCCACAAAAGCGAGCACGGCGAATATTCAGGCGGGTAGGGCGATCGTGGACAAGGATTGCAAGGCCTGCCACGGCATCAACGGCAAGGGCGCCGCCCCCGGCATTCCCAACCTCGCCGGCCAGAGCGAGCGTTATCTGCTCGCCGCGCTGACCGAATATAAAGACGGCAAGCGCGTGCACGCCGCGCTGCGGGCGATCTCGACCAGCCTGAGCGACACCGACCGCAATAATGTCGCCGGCTATTTCGCCAGTCTGCCGCCGATTCCACCGACCAAGACGCCGGAGTTTTCGCCCTATGAGAACGGCAGGGCGGCGGCGGCGGCCTGCGCGAGTTGCCACGGTGCCGACGGCAACAGCACGACCGCCGGCATCCCCAATCTGGCCGGCCAACAGCCACGTTATTTCTATGATGCCACGCAAGAATATATGGCGGGGCTGCGTCAGGCGGCGCCGATGAATACGCTGCTGCATCGCCTGAGCCGGCTCAACATCGAGAGCGCGGCGCTCTATTACGCCTCGCAGACGCCGAAGGCGCGCAGCGCGCCGCCGACCGGCGATGCGAAAAAGGGCGAACCGCTGACCGCCGTGTGCGGCGGCTGCCACGGCGAGGGTGGCGTGAGCACCGATGCGGCGACGCCGAGTCTTGCCAGCCAGGATCCGCAATACCTCGCCAATGCCATCAAGGCCTATCGCACCACGCGGCGCAAGAACGACACCATGTCGCGCATGGTCGCCAATCTCACCGACCAGGAAATCGACGACATCGTCGCCTATTACACGACGCACAAGTCGAAAGCGGCGGAAGACGGGCAGACGCTGGTCAAGGACATCATCGCCAAGTGCAATCGCTGCCACACGAATTACATCTTCAATCCGGCGCTGGCGATCCCGGCCATCAGCGGGCAGGATCGCGATTATCTGGTGCTGGCGTTGCGCGCCTATCGCGATGGCCGGCGCGAGAATTCGCTGATGCATAATATGAGCGTGCCCTACAGCGATGCGATTATCGAAAGCCTAGCGTCCTATTACGCAAATGAGTCGTCAAAATAGGCGGGGTCGGATTTGCCGGCGCGGCGGTCCCTTCGATCGTCGGCACTGCGGCAAGATCGGTTCCGCGCGGAAGGTGGTAGCAAGTCACGGCAACGAAGAGCGGGCGCATGGCAACGCGATGTGAGCTGAATAGTCTTCTGGTATTGACGGCCGTTGCCAGTATCGTCTTCGCGGCATCGCTGTCGCCGGCGGCGGCGCAGTCGGCGGCGCCGGCCGTGAGCCCGGAAATGCGCACGCTCTATGCGTCGCCGATGGATATCGCCGACGGCAAGCAACTGGCGACCATGAGTTGCGCGCGCTGCCATGGCGTCGACGGCATCGGCGACAAGGACATCCCGCACATCGCCGGTCAGCGCCCGGCCTATCTCTATTTGGCGTTAAGGGCCTATGGCAACGGCGACCGTACCGACGCCAAGATGCGCGACGCGATAAAGTTCCTCAGCGAGAGCGCGCTGGTCAAGGTGTCGGCCTTTTATGCCTCACTCGATCCGGCGCCGCTGCCGGCGGGGCCGGTGGCGCCCGCCAAGCCGGATCCGCTGCAGGCCGGCAAGGCCGCGGCGGCCGCTTGTGTCGGCTGCCACGGTGTCACCGGCGTCAGCCAGATTCCCGGCATCCCCAGTCTGATCGGCCTCGATCCGAAATACATGATCGACGGCATGAAGGAATACAAGAACGGCCAGCGCAAGAACGACACCATGAAGTCGATGCTGGCGGCGGTGAACGACAAGGCGATGGCCGATATCGCACTGTTCTTCGCGCTGCAAAAGCCGGCGCGCGCCAAGACGCCGGCCGCCGGCAATGCGGCCGCGGGCAAGGCGGCAGCGGCGGCCTGCGGCGGCTGTCACGGCGAAGACGGCGTCAGTGCCAGCCCGGCGACGCCGAGCCTGGCGGGCCAGGACGCCCAATATCTCCTGGCGGCGATGACTGCCTACAAGGATGGATCGCGCGGCAACGAGACGATGAAGGGCATGGTGGCCGCGCTCGGCGCCGACGCCATGAAGAATCTGGCGGCCTTCTACGCGGCGCAGGAGCCGAAGGCGCCGAACGTGCGTAAGCCGGTCTCCACCGCGGAATGGGCTACGCGCTGCGACCGCTGCCACGGCATCAACGGCAACAGCACCGATCCGCGCTTCCCGATGCTGGCGAGCCAGCGCGTCGCGTACCTGCAGAAGGCGCTGAACGAGTATCGCGGGCACCACCGCAAGAGCAGCGCCATGGTCCCCATGGCCGAGGCGCTTAACGAATCCGATATCGACAATCTCGCAGCCTACTACGCGCACCAAAAAGCGCGCGCGGTGCTGTTCGTGCCGCTGCCGGGCAAGTGAACTGGATCGAGCCGTAACCGATAGGACAAGACCATGAGCGAATTGCCACTGCACCGGCACTATCTCCATTATTCGGAGCTGCCGTACAGCCAACGTGTCCTTTATACGGCCGCTCTTCTTGTCCTCGGCATGGGTTACCTGTTCGCCTTGCTCAACGTGTACTTCACTTATGCCGGGCGTGCCGGCGGCGACTCCGTCATGCTCACGCCCAACGATCTCGCCGTCGCCTATGCCGGCAGCAACAAGGGCTCGCGTCTGGAATTGGCTTTGCGCGGACCGATGTCGACCATGCTACCTGGCGACGAGCGCACCGTGGTGATCACTTGGGCGGCGGAAGGCGCCGCCCATCCTGCCTATGACAAGACGATCGGGCCGATCCTGCAGAAATACTGCATGGCCTGCCACGATGGCAGCAATCCGCACCTTCCCAATCTGAACGGTTACGACAATCTGAAGAAGGTGACGCAGAAGGATACCGGCGCCTCGATCGCCACGCTGGTGCGGGTGTCGCACATTCACTTGTTCGGCATGACCTTCATCTTCTTCCTCACCGGGCTCATGTTCAGCCACGCCTATTTCCGGCCGGTTTGGCTTAAATGCACCATTGTCGCCTTGCCGTTCGCTGGCATCATGGTGGATGTGAGCTCGTGGTACCTGATCAAGGTGTTCCACCCCTTCGTTTACGTCGAGATCATCGCCGGCATGTTGTTGGCGGCGTGCTTCGCCGTCATGTGGCTGGTATCGCTCTATCAGATGTGGTTCTCCACGGCGCCGGCGATGGTACAGAGCCGCAATCCGGGCGACCTGCCGCTCGTCGGTAGCCGATAATCCTCGGCGGCTGGGCCGCCACAGCGGCGGCGCTCTGTCAGTGACGATGCCGCCCGTGCCTTGACGCGCCGGTAGCGTCCTGTCGGGCGATCGCGCGTTCGATCCGAGGTGCCGCGCGCCGATGCCTAACCCGACGCGGCGTGACAAAAGCGTCCATAACTCATGGTGTTCGATTGGGGCTCTCGTCCGTCGGTTGACCATCGCCGCCATGTGTGCGCAACTTGTTTCGCGCGCACGGGTCGGGTGAAAGCGGTATCGGCGACGGTCGCAATGAATTGCCCCAGTAGGTTGTAGAATACCATTGGGTCGCAAGACAACGGCTATATGATTTGAGTTGAGGCGTGCTTAAGCACGGGGGCGTTGATGTCGGACACGCGTTCAGAGTTGGTCGCGGAACCCTGCAACGAGGTTGGGCAACCCGCAAAAAAACCTGGCAGAGGCCGGAAGTGATCTGCACCAGCTTCGACCAGACGGAGACGGGCATTAATATTGGTCCCGAAATCCTGATTTTGCTCTCGACCGCGTCTTGACAAATAAGCGCGCGGAAATCCGTTCTATTTGAGCACATGCTGCGGATCTACCGGAGTTTGATCAGGGGTCGGACAATGAACCGCTGCGTGCATGTGCGACGCCGGCCTCGGTAGCATTCACGATCGCGACGGCGCTGTGTGTGTCGGAATCAGCGAAGAGACCATGCGCGCGTTGCCTTATATCCGGCGTGGCAAAGGCCCGTCCGGCATCGCTGATCCGGATGCCTTGACGACGGTCGCCGGCGCATGACGGCGATTGCGGGTCTTTGGCGCCTCGACGGGCGCAATGACGCCGCCGCGGGATGCGCGCGCATGCTGCACGGGCAGCGGATTTATGGTCCGCATGCGGTGTCGCATTGGGACGGGGGATTTGTCGCCCTCGGGCGGTGCCTGTATCGCTCCCTGCCAGAAGACCGTTTCGACCGGCAGCCGCTCGCGGGAGCCGCTGGCGGGGCGACACTCGTCGCCGATCTCCGGCTCGATAATCGCGACGAGCTTGTCGCTGCGCTCGGAATATCCCCGGAGCGGGGACGTACTCTCTGCGATGCCGCCATCCTGCTGGAGGGACTCGAACGCTGGGGCGAAGGCTGCCTCGAGCGCATCATCGGCGATTTCGCTTTCGCCTACTGGGACGCGCAACGCCGACGTCTGCTGCTTGCGCGCGACCGTCTCGGCCAGCGTCCGCTGTATTACCATCGCGGCGCCAACACCTTCGCCTTCGCCAGCATGGCCAAGGGATTGCACGCGCTCGGCGAGTTCGCGCGTGCCCCCGATGAGGAGCGCATCGCCGAATTTGTCGTGCTGCTGCCGGAACAAGGCCCGCGCAGCTTCTTCAAGGACATCGAGCGGGTCGAAACCGGACATGTCCTGACGATCACCGCCAATGGCAGCGTGTCGCGCCGCTACTGGGACCCGCCGCGCCGCTTGCTCGCGTTCAAAAATCCCGCCGAATACGACGAAGGCCTGCGCCACCACCTTGAGCAGGCCGTACGCGCGCGGTTGCGCGGCGCCGGGCAGACGGTCGCGGCGCAGTTGAGCGCCGGTCTCGACAGTTCGATCGTTGCCACCACCGCCGCGCGAATCCTGGCGCCGTCGGGCGGCCGCGTCGTCGCCATCACCGGGGTGCCGCGCGAAGGCCACGACAGGAGCGAAACGCGCGGCCGTCTCCCTTTTGAGGATACCTATGCCGGGCTGACCGCGGCCATGCATCCTAACATCGAACATGTCGTCGTGCATGGCGGTGATCGCACGCTGCTCGACGAGCTCGATCGCTATTTCTACTTGTACGAACAGCCAATCCTCAATCTCTGCAATGGACCGTGGCTCAATGCCATCAATGAGGCCGCGCGCGACCGGGGTCTCGGTGTGATGCTGGCCGCCGTCATGGGCAACATGACCATCAGCTATGATGGTGGTCAGGTCTTGGCCGATCTGCTGGCGCGTGGCCGCTGGCTGCGCTGGCTTAGCCTCTGTGCCGCCCTGGCGAAGTCGGGGCAGATGAATTGGAAGAGCGCGCTGCGTCAGAGTATCGGCCCCTATGTGCCGACCCCGCTATGGCTGTGGTTGAATCGGATCCGATGGCACCGCTATCTCGATGTGACCGTCTATTCCGCGATCAATCGCGAGCGGCTCAAACAGCTTGATCTCGCCACTCGTGCGCGCGCCCGCGGTCTCGACATGACCCATCGTCCGCGCCGCGACGCGTTTGCGACCCGGCTGTGGGCGCTTCGCCGCGTCGATTTGGGCAATTACTACAAGGGAACGCTGGGGGGCTACGGGATCGATCTGCGCGACCCGACGGCCGACACGCGCCTGATCGAATATTGCCTTGCCGTGCCGGGTGAACAGTTTTTGAGCGGCGGCGTTCAGCGGGCGCTGGCGCGCCGGGCGTTCGCGGATCGGGTGCCGGCGGCCGTGCCGATCGAGCGGCGACGGGGTCTGCAAGGCGCCGATTGGCACGAGCGCCTTGGCGCGGCCAAAGCACAAGTCAGTGAGGAAGTTGCGCGTATGGACGACTGCGCCCCCGCGGCACGGGCGCTGGATGTTGGGCGTTTGCGCCGGCTAGTCTCCAATTGGCCTGACACCGGCTGGGATACGAACGAAGTGGTGACGTCCTACCGCGTCGCCTTGTTACGCGCGGTTGCGACCGGACATTTCCTGCGCCAAGCCAGCGGTGGCAACCGCTAGAAGCATGGCGCACGCTGGCTTGCCGGTGCGCGCGCGTGTGCGACGGACTGGCCAAACAATCGAAATTTTTAGCCGGCAGCCAATTCCACCGCCGCTTCCGGTCGCCGTTTCGACAGTGCCAGGGCGGTTTGCAGACGGGTTACGACGCTCAGCAATTGGCCTTCGTGCTTGATGATGAAGTGCCGATCCAGCAGGTATTCGACCTGCTCCGCGACGACCCCCTCGAGTCGGTCGACCACCTTCGGTCGCTCGAAATATCTCAGTGTCTCGTCCAACGCGGGCGAAATGGCCGTCGTCCGATCCTTGGCGATGCGCCTTGTGTCGGTGATTTTCACACCATCTTTGCCCTCGTCGACAGCGACGAGAACCGGCCGCCGTTCCGGAGTTGATTGTTCCCTCCACAGCGCGATGGCGGCGCGCAGGTCCGATAGGAGTGTTTTGTTCGCGAGCAGCGGTGTCGAATAGCGGCCGATAAATCGGTAAACGATGTTCGATAGCGGTGCTGTTCGCGGATAGAGGGCGGCGTAGTTCTTATGCGGCAGGACTTCCTTGATGCCAAATTGCGCGGGTGTGTTGAAATAGGGGCTATAGCGATCGATCTGCAGGCCATTGCAACCCGTCGGCGGGTCCAAATGCTCGATCTTCGGTATCAGAACGAGAGCATCCTCGTAATCTTCAAGCCTCTCGCCGGGAAAGCCGAACAGGTAATTCCACCCCACACCGATGCCGAGCGATCGGCATGTTCTGAGCAGAACGAGATTCTGCGGGCCGGTAATGCCTTTGCGCATCAGCCGCAGGACATGCGAAGAAAAAGATTCAATTCCCGGCTGGATGGTGTCGATGCCGGCGCTGAGCATCGTTTGCAGTTGGTCTTCGCGCAGGTTCGCTTTGACTTCGTAGAACAGCCTCGGGTGGCCCTTCCATTGCGCAAGCGCCGGCAGCAGGTCGCGGAGAAAGCTGAGCGGCATGATATTATCCGCCACGGCGAAGCGCTTTACATTCCAGGTCGCGGTCAGTGTCTTGAGTTCATCGAACACACGGTCCGCGTCCTTGCGCCGGTACTCCATGCCATCGCCATTGAGACCGCAAAAGGTGCAATGGTGCTTTTCGCCCCACCAGCATCCGCGCGAGGACTCCATGGTGAGTTGTTCGGGCAGCGTGCGCGGCAGGAGTCCGCGCTCTTGCTGGGCGCGCAGTGCGGCGAAATAATCGACGAAATCCGGCGCATGCACGGTACTCATGTCTCTTATGGGGGCACATTCGACGATCCTGGCCGGTGGCCGGCGGCGGTCGCGGACGTAGCCAACACAGAATTCGGGGAACTCGACGTCAGCCTCACCGGAGAAGAAATAGTCGACCCAGGGAAACACCTGCGAAAGACCTTCGCCCATCGGGCTGGCGACATTGGCGCCGCCGAACACGATGCAGGCTTGCGGCAATTTTTCTCGGATCAGGCGGGCGAGCGCGGCGGCAGCAAGGTTCTGCTGAAAATTCGTGGAAATGCCCACAATGCGCGGCCGCAGCGCGACCACCTCCGCCGTCAATTCTTGCAGGAAAGGTGCGATTTCCCTGGCAATGGCGTCGAACAGTGCCTGTAGAGGTTCCGACAGCGGGCTTGCGATTCCGACGGTTGCAAGCGTTTCCGGCGGATAGGCGTAAGGCACAAAGAGTTGTTCACCTTGCAGCTTGCCCCAACTTGCTTTGCATACCGAATCATACCTTTCGTGGCCGAGCCTCGATGCGAGCAGAATGCTGCCGTAGACGACCCGGACGTTCAGACCTTTTGCCCGGCATGCTGACGCAAGTATCGACGATCCGAGCGGCGGAAAACGGATCTCGTCGAATGGCGGAACGACCAGGCAAACGTCCAACCCACCTTCATCGTCCAATAGCTAGCCTCCTTCGGCAGAGCGGATGGCGGTACCACGGCTTCGATGGCGTCGTTTCATCGCCAAGACGATCATAACAGCTTTTGCATGAGAGCCGAAAGAAGCCGGATGCGGGCAGGGCCGGCGGCCATCCGTGTTGAAAGCAAAATCGACTTCCCGGCGTCGGCAATCGATTGCGGTGAAAGGGAAATAGTGGCTGGGGAACTAGGATTCGAACCTAGATTTTCGGAGTCAGAGTTCGATGTTCTACCGTTGAACTATTCCCCAACAGGCTTGCGCCCGCGGCCGCCGCAAGGGCCCGCTGGCCGCCCGCCGAAGGCCCCTGACATGGGACAAACCGGCCGATTTGACAAGCCCCTGGCACCGGTTCCGGGGGTCCGCGCCGCGGCCTGACGCGCGCCCGGCTTAGGCCGCCGACCGCGGCCGGCTCGCGCTCGCCACCGTCAGCACCGCCAGCAGGCTGCAGGCGGCGACGCCGATGAAGACCAGGCGCGGGCTGCCGTGGTCCATGAGGGCGCCGAAGATCAGCGGCGCGATGGCGCCGCCGATATTGAAACCGGTGGTGACGAAGCCGAACACCTTGCCGAAGGAGCCCGCCGGGGTGACGTCGCGCACGATCATGTCGCGCGAGGGCATGGTCCCGCCGAGGAAGAAGCCCGCCGCACCCATGGCCGCGATCAGCGCCAACGAGCCGAGGTCGACATAGGCGATCAGCGCCATCAGCATTGCCAGCACAGCCAGGCCGGTCCCCGTCACCACGCCGTGGCGTTTGGTGCGCGTGACCACCAGCCCACCGGCGAGCACGCCGATCGCCAACAGCAGCAGATGGCTGGTCAGTGCCGTATTGGCGATGCCGAAGGGCGTGTGAAACAGTATGCCCAACGCCACCACCGAATAATTGGAGATGCCGCTGCTGATCACCGCCAGCAGCACGAAGAAACCGAGATTGAGCACGATGGGCGCCGATAGCAGCAGACGCCAGCTGGCAGCGTCGCCGCTGGCGTTCGCGTTGGCGCTATCGCGCGCCGGCAACGGCAGCGCGGACGCGTTATCGTCGCCCATGGCCGCGAGCACGCCGGCCACCACCAGGCCGAGAATGCCGGCGCAGATGAAGGCGCCGCGCCAGCCCCACACCGCGTGCAGCATCAGCAACGTCACCGGTGCCACCGCCGAGCCGAGCATGCCGGCGAAGGTGTGCACCGAAAAGGCCTGGCCGATGCGTCTGCCGCTGACATGTTGCGACAGCATCGCGTAGTCGGCCGGGTGATAGACGGTATTGCCGACGCCGGCGATCGCGAACATCACCACCAGCACCCAGAACGAATTGACCAGCCCGGCGACGATGAAGGCACCGGCGCCGATCACTAGGCCGGCGATCAGCAGGATACGCGCGCCTAGCCAGTCGACCAGGAAGCCTGCCGGCGTCTGCAGCACCGCCGACACCACATTGAAGGCGGCAAAGGCGAGGCCGATCTCGGTATAGGTGACGCCATAGTCGGCGCGCACGAAGGGCAAGAGCGGCGCCAGCAGCAGGATGTAGTAATGCGAAACGAAATGCGCCGCACACACCACGCCGACGACGCGGATTTGCGGCGCGCGGCCGGCGCCCAATATTTCGCTTGCTTGGCTCATCATCGCGTTCCGGTGGGGGCGGACTATGGCGCGGCGCGCGGGCGCAATCCAGTGCGATGTGCGCCGGAACCCCAGGTCGGGCGCGGACGCGTCAGGCGGATCTTGGCGCGGGTCGTCACGCCGGCGCCTTGGCTTTGGCGTCCTGAATCGCCTGCCAGATGCGCGCGGCCGTCATCGGCATCTCCAGATTCTTGATGCCGTAGTCGGCAAGCGCATTGATGACGGCATTGGCGACGGTCGGCAGCCCACCCGAGCAGCCGGCCTCGCCACAGCCCTTGGCGCCGACCGGGTTGGATTTGGTTGGCACGCCGCGATTGAATACCGCGATATCCGGTGCGTCATGCGCGCGCGGCATGGCGTAGTCCATGAACGACCCGGTGAGGAGTTGCCCGTCGGCATCGTAGACGGCGCCTTCGAGCAGCGCCTGGCCCAGGCCCTGCATGACGCCGCCCTGGATCTGGCCCTCGACCAGCAGGGGATTGATCACCGTGCCGAAGTCGTTGACCGCGGTGTATTTCACCACCTTGGCGGCGCCGGTCTCCGGATCGACCTCGACCTCGGCCACATGCACGCCGTTCGGATAGGTGCCGGGCACCGGCTGCGTCACATGGCTCACGTCGAGCGTCGTGGGCAGGCCGTGCGGCGGCTTTGGGCCGCTGCGCAGGCGTTCGGCCAGCGCCATGATGTCGATCGAGCGGTCGGTGCCGGCGATGGTGAAGTTGCCGCGCTCGAACTCGATATCGCCGACGGAGGCCTCCAGCACATAGGCTGCGATCTGCTTGCCCTGCTCGATGCATTTGTCGGCGGCCTGCATGATGGCGGTGCCGGACAGCATGGCCGAGCGCGAGCCGCCGGTACCGCCGCCGAAGACCAGCGCATCGCTGTCGCCCTGCAACAGCTTGATGCGCTCGAAGGGCACGCCGAGCTTCTCGGTCAGCACCTGCGCGAACGGCGCCCAATGGCCTTGGCCGTAGTCGAGCGTGCCGGTGACGATAGTCACCGTGCCGTCGTCGTTGAAGCGCAGGGCGCCCAATTCGGTGGTGCCGGCCGCGGTGGTCTCCAGGTAGCAGCCGACGCCGAGACCGCGCAGCAAGCCTCGCTTCTTGCTGTCACGCTTACGCTGCTTGAAGCCGTCGACATCGGCGCGCGCAAGCGCCTCGTCGAACAGACCGGGGAAGTCGCCGCAGTCATAGACCATGCCGGAGGCCGAGTTGAACGGCATGTCCTTGACGCGGATGAAATTGCGCCGGCGCAATTCGAAGCGGTCGATACCGAGCTCGGCCGCGGCATAGTCGAGCGTGCGCTCCATGTTGAAGGCACCCTCGGGTCGTCCGGCGCCGCGATAGGCCGACACCAGCACGGTATTGGTGAACACGCATTTGGTGTTCACCTCCATCAGCGGCGTGCGGTACATGTCGACGATGTTCTTCGACACGTTCAGCGTCGGCAGCAGCGGCCCGAAGGCGGCGCAATAGCCGCCCAGATTGCCGTAGCCGGACAGCCGCAGCGCCTGGATCAGCCCGCGCTTGTCGAAAGCAACCTCGACCGTCATGTCGAAGTCGCGGCCGTGATGGTCGGAAAGGAAGCTGCCGGAGCGCTCGTCGGTCCATTTCACCGGCCGCCTCAACAGACGCGCCGCGTGCAGAATGCAGACATATTCGGGATAGGGCGAGGCCTTCATGCCGAAGGAGCCGCCGACATTGCCGGTGAGCACGCGCACCTTGTCCGGCGTGGTGCCGAGAATGTCGCGCAGCGCGTTCTTCAGTCCGAACACGCCCTGGCTGCATGAATGCAGCGTCCATTTCTCGTCCGTGGCGTCAAACTCACCGACGGCCGAGCGCGGCTCGATGGCGTTCACCACCAGGCGCTGATTGACCACCGGCAGCTTGACCACATGCGCGGCCGCAGCGAAGGCGGCGGCCACTTTCTCGCTGTCGCCGTAATGGTAGTCGAGCGCCACATTGCCCGGCACCGAATCCCAGAGCTGCGGCGCGCCCGGCTTCTCCGCTTCGCGCGCCGTCAACACCGCGGGCAGCGGCTCGATATCGAATGACGACGGCTTCGGCGGCATCTTTGGCCTGTTCGATGGTTTCCGCCACCACGCAGGCGAAGGGATCGCCGACATAGCGCACCTTGTCGCTGGCGAGCGCGGGGCGGGGCGTATAGCGGATGGGCGAGCCGTCGCGGCTCTTCAGCGGCAGCAGGCATTTGAGCCCGCCATAGGCGGCGAGATCGGCGCCGGTGAGCACCGCCAGCACGCCCGGCATGGCTTTGGCGGCTTCCGTATCGATGCGGCGGATGATGCCGTGCGCCACGCTCGATCGCACCATCACCGCGTGGGCCTCGCCCGGCAGGCTGATGTCGTCGGTATAGCGGCCCTGGCCGCGCACGAGTTTGGGGTCTTCAGTGCGGCGGACCGGCTGACCGATGCCGAATTTGGTCAGCGCGAGCGCCGCTTCATTTGTCCTGTCATCCATGCCGGAGTGCGAGCCGTGTGGTTGGTGAAGGGGGCGGGTCCCAGGAGATAAAGCTAGCGCGGCCGGTTCCACAAGGTTGCGCGGCGCTGGCGTGCTGTTACACTTTTCGCGATCGAGGGAACATGGCCGCCCCGCGGAGCGCTGGGAGGCGCGGAGGGGGCGGCAGGAAGGTTTGACGTGATGAAAGGCGGGGCCGGGGAACTCCCGGGCCTCGATCCCGTTCGGCCGCCGCAAACGCGGCGCGATGGGATCGGCGGTCGCCTGGACGGCGCGACGGCGGCAACGGCGCCGATCGCGGCGGCGCGACCTATGCCGCGCTCGATCTCGGCACCAACAATTGCCGGCTGCTGGTGGCGCGGCCGACTGGCGACAGTTTCCGCGTGGTCGACGCCTTTTCCCGCATCGTCCGCCTGGGCGAGGGCGTCTCGCTCTCCGGCCGGCTGAGCGAGGCGGCGGTGGAGCGCTCGCTCGCCGCGCTCGCCATCTGCCGCAACAAGATGCGCAATAAGGGCGTCACCCGCGCCCGCCTCATCGCCACCGAGGCCTGCCGCGCGGCGGAGAATGGCGCCGCCTTTCGCGACCGCGTCGCCGACGAGCTCGGGCTCGAGCTCGAAGTGATCGACCGCGAGACCGAGGCCGAGCTCGCCGCCACCGGCTGCGCGCCGCTGATCGATCCGCGCGCCCAGGGCGCGGTGCTGTTCGACATCGGCGGCGGCTCCTCCGAACTGGTGCGACTCGACCGTTCGGCGCCGACGCCGCGTGGGCCGCCGCTGCCGCAGATCCGCGGCTGGATCTCGCTGCCGCAGGGCGTGGTGACGTTGGCCGAGCGTCATGGCGGCTTCATCGTCACCCGCGACACCTATGAGCGCATGGTCGACGAGGTGGCGGAATGCGTGGCGCCTTTCGCGCGCGCGCACCCTTGCGAGGCGTTCGACGGCATCCACATGCTCGGCACCTCCGGCACGGTGACCACGATCGCCGGCGTGCATCTCGACCTCAGGCGTTACGACCGCAACCGCGTCGACGGCTGCTGGATGAGCGCGGCGGAGATCAATGGCGTGGTCGATCGTCTGCTCGCCATGAGCTATCAGGACCGCGTCGCCAGCCCCTGCATCGGCGCCGAGCGCGCCGACCTGGTGCTCGCCGGCTGCGCCATCCTGGAGGCGATCCGCCGCGCCTTCCCCTGTCCGCGCCTGCGCGTCGCCGACCGCGGGTTGCGTGAGGGTATTCTGGTGCAGATGATGCGCGAGGACGGCGTCTGGAGCGCGAGCCAGGCGGCGGCGCCGTGAGCACACCCAGCAAGGGCGGCGGGCGCGAGCTGAAAGTCCGTGTGAAGACCGGCAAAGGCCGCAAGCTGTCGTCCAAGCTGTGGCTGGAGCGTCAGCTCAACGACCCCTATGTCGCCCGCGCCAAGCGCGAAGGTTTCCGCTCGCGCGCCACCTTCAAGCTCGCCGAGATCGACGACAAGGCACATATCCTGAAGAAGGGCGCGCGCGTCATCGATCTCGGCGCCGCGCCCGGCGGCTGGAGCCAGTTGGCGGCCAAGCGCGTCGAAGCGCCGGCGCGCGGGCGCGTGGTGGCGATCGACGTGCTGGCGATGGAGCCGGTCGACGGCGTCGATTTCCTGCAGCTCGATTTCCTCGATGCCTCCGCGCCGGACAAGCTCAAAGCCATGCTCGGCGGGAAGGCCGATGTGGTGCTCTCCGACATGGCGGCCAATGCCACCGGCCACACCCGCACCGATCACTTGAAGATCATGGCGCTGGTGGAAGCGGCCGCCGATTTCGCCCGCGAGGTACTGGCGCCCGGCGGCGCCTTCCTCGCCAAGGTGCTGCAAGGCGGCACGGAAGCCTCGTTATTGGCCGGGCTCAAGCGCGACTACCGCAGCGTCAAGCACCTCAAGCCGCCGGCAAGCCGCGCCGATTCGGCGGAGCTCTATCTGCTGGCGACCGGCTTCCGCGGCTAAGCGTCAGCGGAATACGTCGCTGAAGGTCGGGTTGGTGCCGGCGCGATAATAGCGTACGGGCGGCTCCATGATGACGACGCGGGGGCGATTGTCGCGCATCATCCGCTCGTAGGCGCGGCGCTCGCTTAAATAGCGTCGATGGGCATAGACCCGCGCGGGCGGGCGCCGGGATGCGCCGTGCGCGGTGGTTTTGCGCTCATGCATCTTGTGTCGGCTGCTCTCGCGCGGCTTCGACGGCGGTGCCACCACGGGGCGCGCCGCGCTGTCGTCTTCGCGCGCCGTCGTGATCGGCCGCTCGGGCGGCACCGGGATGGCCGTCGGCGCGGCGCTTGCGGCGGCATCCGCCACCTTGTCGGGTGCGCGTGGCTTGGGCAGCGGCACCGGCGCCGCGGCCACGCGCGGCGCATCCACGGGCGCGGTGTTCTCGGCCGGCTGGTCCGCGGTCTCTGCCTGCTTTGCCGCGACGTCGTTGTCGGCAATCGTCGCCGCCGCCGCGGCGGCAGCGGTCAGCCTGTCGGCCTCTTCTTTCTCTTTTTGCCTTTGCGCAGCGAGTTCGGCTTGTCGCTGCTCGGCTAGTTGCTGCTCAGCCAAACGCTGCTCGGCCTTGCGCAATTCGGCTTGGCGCAATTCAACCTGGTGCAGCTCGGCGCTGGCACGCGCCAGCGCCGTGTCGGCAGCGGTGAGCGCGCGATCGTTCTGCAAAGCCAGGTTGAAATCGGCGATGGCCTTGGCGAAGTCGCCAGTGTGCTCATAAGCGAGCCCGCGCTGGTAGTAGTCGGCAGCGCCGCTGGGCGCCAGCCGGATGATGCCGTCGAGATCGCCGATCGCCTCGGCGTAGCGCTTGCTCTCGATCAGCGCCGTCGCGCGCGCGCGCAAGGCGGCGACATCGCTGGGGCTGTGCTTGATGAGCGCGCCATAGTCGGCGATGGCGCTGGAGAGATCGCCGCTGCCGTGCTCGATCTCGGCGCGGGCGCGCAAGCCGGCGAGGTTGTCGGGCTGCCGCAACAGCCCGGCGTCGAGATCGGCCAGCGCCTTGTCGGTGTCGCCCTTGGTCCGGCGCAGCGCGGCGCGCTGGAAAAAATCGGACGGCTGCGCATGCAGTCTGATGGCTTGCGTGAAATCCGCCTCCGCCAGCGTGGTATCGCCCTTGGCGCTGTCGATGGCGGCGCGCGCGCGATAGGCCGCGGCATTGAGTACGCCGAGCGCGATGGCGCGGTTCAAGTCGGTGAGCGCGCGCTCGCGATCGTTCCTGGCGAGATAGATGCGGCCGCGTTCGGCGAGCGCCAGCGCATTATCGGCATCTGCGGCAATCGCCTTGGCGAAGTCGGCAAGCGCGCGCGGGACATCCTTGGCGTAAGCCGCGGCGGCGCCGCGCAGCGCCAGGCCGTCGGCATTGTCCGGCTCGATCTTGAGGATGGCGTCGGCGTCGTGCAGCACACCCTTGATGTCGTCATCCTCGAGCCGCAATAGCCCGCGCACCTTGAGCGAGGCCGCGGTCCAGGAGAACTTGAGCGAGCGGCTGATATCCTCCATGGCGCGCTTGCGGTCGCCCTTGGCCGCATAGGCCTCCGCGCGCAGGCGGTAGGTCGCCGGCGCGTTCTTGTCGGCGAGCACCGCGCGGTCATAGACCGCAATCGCTTTGTTGAAGTCGCCCCTCTCGAGCCAGATCGCCGCCTGCGCGGTGATGGCGCCGATATCCTTGGGATCGAGCCGCGCCGCTTGCTGATAGTCGGCGAGCGCGCGGTCGAATTGCTTGTCGGCGGTAAAAGCCCGCGCCCGCAGCTTGTAGGTCTGCGGCGTCGGCGCCAGGGTTACGGCGCGGTCGAAATCGGCGACGGCGTGGGCATAGTCCTTCAGCCGCAGATAGAGTTGGCCGCGCCCGCTATAGGCGCCGGCGTGATCGGGGTTGAGGTCGATCGCCTTGTGGAAATCCGCCAGCGCTTCTTTTGTCATGCCGAGGTCGCGGCGGACCCAGGCGCGGTTCACATAGGCCGAGGCCACGCCGGGATCGAGCTCGATGGCGCGGTTGTAGTCGGCCAACGCGTCGCCGAAATTGCCGCGCGCGTAATAGGCATTGCCGCGGTTCTGAAAAGCCGGGGCGAAGTCGGGGGCATATTCGACCGCATGATCGAAGTCGGCGAGGGCGTGCGGAATGTCGCCGCGGTCGAGATAGGCGAGGCCGCGCAGCGCATAGGCGACGCCGAGCGGCTTTCCGCTGCAAGCGGCCGGAGCTAAGCATCCGCGTGCAGGCGCCGATGCGCTCATTGGCGCGGTCGGCGGTCTGGTCGGAACACGCGACGGCGGCGCCGCGCGTCTGCGCCGGCGCGCCGGCCGGCCAGGCGCAGGCCAGCAAGACGCCGGCCAACAGCACCGTTCGAATTTTCCGGGATGGCCCGGTCGTACGCATTTTCCTGATCCTATGCATCAACCATGTTCATCCGGACAATTAGAAGCCGTAACAAGGAACTTGTCCACCGCGCGGGTCTACATTGCTGCGTTAAAGGTTTGATTACCGTTAACGCGGCGCCGGCCATCGGCGTGGATTATCCGTTCCGCTGGTCGGGAGGTTCGGTCCGCGCGGGGACGCGGTCGGCGAGTTCCGCACCGGCATCGGCGGGCATTCGCATGAAAATAAGCATGGACAGCGCGGAAATCACCGCCACCGCCACGAAAGCCGGCTGGAAATCGCTGGCCTGCAGGGCGCCATCGCCGCGCCAATGCACCACGAGTTCCACCGCCAGCGCGCCGAAAGCGACGCCGGCGGAGATCGCCAATTGCTGGGCGACGCTGACCAGCGAGGTGGCCCGGCTGACCCGCGCATTATCCACCTCGGCATAGGCGAGCGTATTGATGCTGGTGAACTGCAGCGAGCGGAAGAAGCCGCCGACCAGCAGCAGTGCCACCATCGCCGCGACCGGCGTCGCCTGCGTGAAGGTGGCGCAGGCGGCGAGGAAAACGGCGCTCACCACCGCATTGCTCACCATGACATAGCGGAAGCCGAAGCGGCGCAGGATGCGGGCCGCCGCGACCTTCATGGTCATGGCGCCGACCGCCGAGGAGAAGGTGATGAGGCCGGATTGGAACGGCGTCATGCCGAAGCCGACCTGCAGCATCAGCGGCAGCAGGAAGGGCAGTGCGCCGATGCCGAGCCGGAACACGAAGCCGCCGGTGACGCTGGCGCGGAAGGTCGGCAATCGGAACAGCGTGAGATCGAGCGCGGGGGTCGGCACGCGCCGCGCATGCAGCAGATAGGCGGCCATGAAGATCGCCCCGCCGACGACCAGGCCGGCGACGACCACCAGGGCAGGAAATTGAGGCCGAGCACCGAGAAGCCGAAGGCGATGCCGGCAATGCCGAGCCCGGCCAGCACCATGCCGAGCACGTCGAAACGCTCGTGGTTCTCGGCGCGCAGGTCCTCGATGTAGTTGCGTTGCCAGCACGATGCCGACAAGCCCGATCGGCACGTTGATGAGGAATATCCAGTGCCAGGTGGCGTAAGTGGTGATGAAGCCGCCGACCGGCGGGCCGATGATCGGTCCGATCAGCGCCGGCACCGTCACCCAGGTCATGGCGTTGACCAGTTCGCGCTTGGGGATCGAGCGCACCAGCACAATGCGGCCGACTGGCGTCATCATGGCGGCGCCCATGCCCTGCACGATGCGGGCGACGACGAAATCGGTGAGCGAGCCCGACAGTGCGCAGCCGATCGAGCCGATCACGAACACAGCGATGGCCGCGCGGAACACGGTGCGGGCGCCGAAACGATCGGCGGTCCAGCCGCTGGCCGGGATGAAGATCGCGAGCGACAAGAGATACGAGGTAACCGCCAGCTTCAGCGCCAGCGGATTGGCGCCGATATCGGCCGCGATCGCCGGCAGTGAGGTGGCGATCACGGTCGAGTCCATGTTTTCCATGAACAGCGCGACCGCGATGATCAGCGGCACGATGCGGTTGGCAGGCACGAATATGTCACCCGGCAAGAAACAAAGAGCCGCCCGGCTCCTTCAAACAGCAAAGCGCGGGCGGAAGGAAGGGCCCTTGCGCCGGCCGCGGTCATGCCAGCCATCCTGCGAAAACCCTAGGAATTCAGCCGCTTCCCGTGCTATCGACCCACGCCAACCCAAAAGCGGGCCGTGACACGAGGGTACCTCGCCCTCGCGACAGGCGTTTTTTCAGCGTCGGGCGGCCTTGATTCTCCTTTTGGCAGAGCCTCCTTGCGAGGGGAACGGAGTTGGCGATGGCGGTGAAAAACAATACAAATCCGCGCGAAGCGCTCACTTTCGACGACGTGCTGATCAAGCCCGGCCTGTCGGAGGTGATGCCTTCCGATGTCGATATCCGCTCGCACATCACCCGCTCCATCGCGGTCAATATCCCGATCATCGCCTCGGCCATGGATACGGTGACCGAGAGCGAGATGGCCATCGCCATGGCGCAGGCCGGCGGCATCGGCGTCATCCACCGCAATCTGGAACCGCACGAGCAGGCGGCGCAGGTGCGCCAGGTGAAGAAATTCGAGTCGGGCATGGTGGTGAACCCGCTCACCATCGCGCCGGGTGCCAGCCTGCAGGATGCACTCGACATGATGAGCGCCAACCGCATCTCCGGCATTCCGGTGGTGGAGGGCGGCAGCGGCGGCCCCGGCGGCCCTGGCAAGCTGGTTGGCATCCTCACCAACCGCGACGTTCGATTTGCTACCGACCCGCGCCAGCGCATCTCCGAACTGATGACCAAGGATAAACTGGTCACCGTGCGCGAGGGGGTGAGCCAGAACGAGGCCAAGCGGCTGCTACACCAGCACCGCATCGAGAAGCTCTTGGTGGTTGACGACCTGTACCGCTGCGTCGGCCTGATCACGGTCAAGGATATCGAGAAGGCGGTGGCCAATCCGAATGCCTGCAAGGACGAGCAGGGCCGCTTGCGCGTTGCTGCCGCCACCACGGTCGGCGACAAGGGCTTCGCCCGCACCGAGGCGCTGATTGCCGCCGGCGTCGACCTGGTCGTGGTCGACACCGCGCATGGCCATTCACGCTACGTGCTCGATGCGGTTAACCGCATTAAGCGCATGTCCAACGCGGTGCAGGTGGTGGCCGGCAATGTCGCCACCGCCGAGGGCGCCAAGGCGCTGATCGACAGCGGCGCCGACGCCATCAAGGTCGGCATCGGCCCCGGCTCGATCTGCACCACGCGAGTGGTGGCCGGCGTCGGCGTGCCGCAGCTCACCGCCATCATGGATTGCGTCGAGGCCGCGCACGCGCGCGACATCGCGGTGATTGCCGATGGCGGCATCAAATATTCCGGCGACCTCGCCAAGGCGATCTCGGCCGGCGCCGATTGCGCCATGGTCGGCTCATTGCTCGCCGGCACCGACGAGACGCCGGGCGAGGTGTTCCTCTATCAGGGCCGCTCCTACAAGACCTATCGCGGCATGGGCTCGGTCGGGGCAATGTCGCGCGGCTCCGCCGACCGCTATTTTCAGCAGGACATCAAGGACACGCTGAAACTGGTGCCGGAAGGCGTCGAGGGTCAGGTGCCTTATAAGGGCGCGGCCTCGACCGTGCTGCATCAACTGACCGGCGGATTGCGCGCCGCCATGGGCTATGTCGGCGCCCGCGATATCGGCGAGCTGCACGCCAAGGCCGAGTTCGTGCGCATCACCGGCGCCGGCTTGCGCGAAAGCCATGTGCACGACGTGACTATCACGCGCGAGAGCCCGAATTACCCGAGCAGGGCCTGAGGACGCCATGTCGATCCGCGCCATCCTGCTGCCGCTGTTCGTCGAGGTCGCGCTGACCTTCACGCTGCTATTCTGGATGGCACGATCGCGCGTCCGCGCCGTCAAGAGTAAGCAAGTCAAAATGGCCGATGTCGCGCTCGGGCAGCTTAATTGGCCGACCAAGGCGCAACAGATATCGAACAGCTATCACAGCCAATTCCAAATTCCGGTTCTGTTTTACGTTCTCACGCTGCTGGCGATTGTCACGCATCACGCCGACCTCTTGTTCACCGGGCTGGCCTGGCTGTTTGTGCTGTCGCGTCTGCTGCACGCCTATATCCACACTGGTACGAATTATGTGCCGCATCGCTTCAAAGCCTTCGCGGCGGGGGTTTTCATTCTGCTGGCGATGTGGCTCGTCTTCGCCGCCCGCATTCTTCTCGGCCTGCCATGACCCCCGGCGCGCGGTTGGCCGCAGCCATTGAGGCCTTTGGCAGCATCGAGAGCGAACGTCGGCCCGCGGCCGACGCGCTCAAGGCCTGGGGCCTGACCCATCGCTTCGCCGGCTCCGGCGATCGCGCCGCTATCGCCGGCCTCACCTATGATGCGCTGCGCCGGCGCGCCTCCAGCGCCTTCCTCATGGGCGCCGACACGCCGCGCGCCATCCTCATCGGCATGCTCAAACGCGAGCGCGGGCTTTCCACCGCTGCCATCGCCGCGCTCGCCGACGGCGTCGGCTATGCGCCGGCGGCCTTGAGCGACGCGGAGCGGGCGCGGCTCGATGCGGCGAACCTTGCCGGCGCGCCGCCTCATGTCGTCGGCGATTATCCGGAATGGCTCGATGCGCATCTGGCGCGTGCCTTCGGCGATGATCGCGCGGTGGAGGGCGCCGCGCTCGCCTCGCGCGCCCCGCTCGACCTGCGTGTCAATACGCTCAAAGCCGAGCGCGAAGCCGTGGCGGGCATGCTCTCCGATCTCGCCCCGGAGCCGACGCGCTGGAGCCCGTCCGGCCTGCGCATCCGGCTCGCCGCCGATGCCAAGAGCCCGGCGATCCATGCCGAGCCGGCCTTCCTCAAGGGCCAGATCGAGGTACAGGACGAGGGCTCGCAACTCGCCGCCTTGTTCAGCGGCGCGCAAGCCGGCGAGCAGGTGGTCGATCTCTGCGCCGGCGCCGGCGGCAAGACGCTGGCGCTCGCCGCCATGATGGCGAACAAGGGCCAGATCTACTCGACCGACGACGACAAGCGCCGGCTGGCGCCGATCCACGAGCGGCTCAAGCGCGCCGGCGCCCGCAATGTCCAGGTGCGCACGCCCAAATCGATCGGCGGCGAGCTCGATGATCTTAATGGCGCCATCGACCTGGTGCTGATCGACGCGCCCTGCACCGGCACCGGCGCCTGGCGCCGCAATCCGGATGCCAAATGGCGCATGCGCCCCGGCGCGCTGGAGCAGCGCCTCAAGGAGCAATGCGAAGTGGTCGACCGCGCGGTGGGGCTGCTCAAGCCGGGCGGGCGCATCGCCTATGTCACTTGCTCGGTGCTCGACGAGGAGAATGGCGCGCAGGTGCGTGCGTTCCTCGGCCGCCATACGGGGTTTTCAATCGTGCCGCCGGCCGAGGTCGCGCAAACGCTCGGCGAGCGCGCCTTCATGTTCGCCAAGGCGGCACGGCTTTCCGCCGAAGGGATATTGATGACACCGCGCACGACGGAGACCGACGGCTTTTTCGTGTCACTGCTGCGCTACGGCTGATCCGTAAATCGTTTTTAACGCGAAAACCGCGATTGCGCCTAAATCCCGGCCCAAATTATCCCCGATGATCGCGTGAATGGGGGGCGGGGCAACACTTTCGGCCAGGGTTTTCCAAAATGTTGGTGGCGACGCGCGATCCCTCGCATCATTCCGGGGCGGCTCCGGCAGCCGACTCCGGGCCGGGCATCACCCGCCTGATGAATGTGCTGCAGGTCGCCGGTGCGCTATTGGCGATCCCCGCCGGTCTCGCCAGCGCCTACTCTATCTACCATGCCAATTTTTCGGTCGAGTCCCGCTGCCAGAGCCTGCGCGTCAATATCGTGTCCATGCTCGACAAGAGCGCCGACGCCTCGACGCTGCGCATGCTGGTCGGCCACGACGTGACCGCCTTCGAGCAGAGCTGCGGCGCGGTCGATCCCGATGCGGTGGCGGCGTTCAAGCGGCTGCTGTCGGCCGACCGGCCGGTGCCGGCGCCCGCTATGGCGCAGGCCGCGCCGGCAAAACCCGCGGTCGAGCCGGTGAAGCCGGTCGCTGAAGCCAAATCCGTGCAGCATGCGGCCGTGAGTTCCGATGCCAAGTGGCTGGACGCGGTGCGCGGGGCTCTGGTCAGTCATCATGCCGACGAGCCGCAGCCGGTCGAGCCGACCGAAGCGGCGCGCCTGGTGGCGCCGCCGGCTCCGCCGTCAACACCGCCGCTGCCGATGATCGCGACGCCGATCATGCCGACCAGCCCGACCGCGACGGCCACGCTGCCAGTCGCGGTCGTGCCGCCGGCGGCGGCCGATCATCCGGTGCCGCCGGCGCTGATCCCCCAGGCACCGCCCTTGGAAGCGCGGGCCGGCGCCCGGCTGGGCGCGCTGGTCACGCATCTGCCGTTCATGCGCGGCCTGTTCGAGCGCTGATCAGGGCTGCCAGTCCGCCACGTCGGCGACATCGGCCTCGGCCTGCCAGCGGCCGGGCCGGCCCGGCAGGTCCACGGCCTGCGCCAGCCGCGCCAGGAATTCCCAGCGCGCGATCTCGCGGAAGCCCATGTCGCGCGTGGTCGGCGTCAGCACCTTGCCGTCGTTGAAGGCAAAGCCCCAATGCGCCAGGTGCCAATTGAGCACGGTGAAGCCGATCTTCGAGGTGTTGGGTTCGCGCGAGAATTGCGATTCGGTGACGAAGGTGGAGCCGATGGCGACGCCGTAGCCGCCGCCGGCCAATTTTCCGTGCTCGTTCCACACTTCGAAGGAATGCGCGAAGCCGGCGTCGAACAGATCGGCATAGGCGCGCATGACCTTGGGCGTGATCCAGGTCAGATGCAGGCGCGAGGGCCGGTGTGCGCAAGCCGCGATGACGCCGTCGAAGTCGCGGTCGAAACTGACGCTGTAGCGGCCCTGGCGCATCTGCCGGCGCAGGCGCTTGGCGATGTGCAGCTCGGAAAAGAACAGCAGTGAGCGCTGCGGCGGCGACCACCATTTCATCGGCGCCACATGGGCGAGCGGATAGAGCCCGCGCCGGTAAGCAGCGAGCAAGGTCGGCACGCTGAAATCGTGGGCGATGCCGGCAAGCCCAGGCGGATTGTCGAAGGCGCGCTCCGGATCGGGCAGGGCGTAATCGGGCGCCAGCATCTCGTCGAAGCAGAGGCTGAGCAGGTTGGGCAGGCCGGCGATGCGCGCCGGCGCCAGCCCCCAGGTGATCCCCAGCGCCCAGCGCTCCAGGGTTTCCAGCAGGCTCTCGCGGAACAACGCGTTGCGCCGGGCGGCCCGCCCGGAGGGGGCCACCGGCAGGTTCAGGCGCTCGGTTTCGAAGGCCATTCTGGCTCCGCCGTGGTCGCGGCTGTGCAAAAGCCGCCAGGGATGCATTTTCTAAGCACGCCCAGCGCTAACATTGGGTTACCCCAGGGGGTAACCGAAGGCGGGTCCGAGGGCTTGACCCGGCGGCCCGATGCTCCGAAAAAGCCGCCCCGAACGGCTCCGCGCGTCGCCCCTCAAGCCCGTCCGGGCCGGAAAAGCCGTCCATGCACGACAAGATCCTCATCGTCGATTTCGGCTCTCAGGTCACCCAGCTCATCGCGCGCCGGGTGCGGGAGGAAAAGGTCTATTGCGAGATCGTGCCTTACCAGAAGGCCGAGGCGGCCTTCCGCGAGATGCAGCCGAAGGCGGTCATCCTCTCCGGCGGCCCTGCCTCGGTGCTCGACCAGGAGGCGCCGCTGGCGCCGCGGGCGATCTATGAGGCCGGCGTGCCGGTGCTCGGCATCTGTTACGGCGAGCAGGCCATGGCGGCGCAGCTTGGCGGCAAGGTCGAGGGCGGCCACCACCGCGAGTTCGGCCGTGCCGAGGTCGAGGTGGTGAGCGACAGCCCGCTGTTCGCGGGTGTCTGGGAGAAGGGCGAGAAATATCCGGTGTGGATGAGCCATGGCGACCGGGTGACCGTGCTGCCACCCGGCTTCCGCGTGCTCGGCACCTCGCCCAATGCGCCGATCGCCATCATCGGCGACGATGAGCGCAAGTTCTACGCCACGCAATTCCATCTCGAGGTGATGCACACGCCGCATGGCGCCGCGCTGTTGCGCAATTTCGTGCGCAAGGTCGCCGGCTGTGCCGGCGACTGGACCATGCGCGCCTTCAAGGAGGAGGCGATCGAGAAGGTCCGCGCGCAGGTCGGCAAGGGCAGGGTGATCTGCGGCCTGTCCGGCGGCGTCGACTCCGCAGTCGCCGCCGTACTGATCCACGAAGCGATCGGCGAGCAGCTCACCTGTGTGTTCGTCGATCACGGCCTGCTGCGGCTCGCCGAAGCGCAGAAAGTGACGGCGCTGTTCCGCGATTGCTACAACATCCCGCTCGTGCACGTGAACGCCGAGGATATGTTCCTCAAGGCGCTCGAAGGCGTCGAGGAGCCCGAGCAAAAGCGCAAGACAATCGGCAAACTATTCATCGACGTGTTCGAGGCGGAAGCCAAGAAGATCGGCGGCGCCGAGTTCCTGGCGCAGGGCACGCTCTACCCGGACGTGATCGAAAGCGTGTCGTTCACCGGCGGGCCTTCCGTCACCATCAAATCGCACCACAATGTCGGCGGCCTGCCCGAACGCATGAACATGAAGCTGGTCGAGCCCTTGCGCGAATTGTTCAAGGATGAGGTGCGCGCGCTCGGCCGCGAGCTCGGCCTGCCGGAAGCTTTTGTCGGCCGCCATCCGTTCCCCGGCCCCGGCCTTGCCATCCGCTGCCCGGGCGCGGTCACGCGCGACAAGCTCGATATCCTGCGGCTGGCGGACGAGATCTACATCGAGGAAATCCGCCGCACCGGGCAATACGACAACATCTGGCAGGCCTTCGCCGTGCTGTTGCCGGTGAAGACGGTCGGCGTCATGGGCGACTTCCGCACCTATGAATACGTGGTGGGCCTGCGCGCGGTGACCTCGACCGACGGCATGACGGCCGATTTCTATCCCTTCGACATGAGATTCTTAGGCCACGTGGCGACGCGCATCATCAACGAGGTCAAGGGCGTCAACCGTGTGGTCTACGACGTGACGAGCAAGCCGCCGGGGACCATCGAGTGGGAGTGAATTAGAAATCATACTGTGAGTGCCATCAGACGAGCAGCACACACCGCAATTTAGATTTCAAAGTATCCGTCGATGCCATTGACATTATAGCGCGTTTGCCTGGAAAATCTTCAATAACGATTACAGAAAAAACAGCTGCCAAGGTGCGATCCACGTAGGTAGAGACATGCCCATCACCATCTACGGCATCAAGAACTGCGACACCATGAAGAAAGCGCGCGCCTGGCTCGACCAGCACGGCGTCGATTACACCTTTCACGACTACAAGAGCGCCGGCATAGAGCGCGAGCGACTGGAAAAATGGGCCAAGAAAGTCGGCTGGGAGACGCTGATCAACCGCGCCGGCCTGACCTTCAAGAAACTGCCCGACAAGGACAAGGAAGGCCTCACGGAGAAGAAGGCGCTGGCGCTGATGCTCAAGCAGCCTTCGATGATCAAGCGCCCGGTGCTCGATCTCGGCGGCGGCAAGCTTTTGGTCGGTTTCAAGCCGGAGCACTATAACGACGCGTTTGCAACGCGGCATTGAGCCGGCGCGCGCCGGTCAGCCCGCCGCCGCCGATTTGTCCTTCGGCGCGACCGCTTCGGCAGACGCAGCTGCGGGCACCGACTGGCGGAATTCCTTCAGAATATCCGCGCTCACCTCGGTGGCCGGCACCGGATGCCCGAAATAGAAGCCCTGCACCTGGTCGGCATTGGCGTCATAGAGGAAGTCGACCTGGCCGGCGGTCTCGACGCCTTCCACCGTCACCCGCATCTTGAGCTCGCGCCCGAGCGCGATGATCGTCTTGACCACGGTCTCGACGTCCTGCCCCGATTTTTCGAAGCTCTCCATGAAGCTGCGGTCGATCTTGATCTTGTCGAAGGGGAACTTCCACAGATAGCTGAGGCTGGAATAGCCGGTGCCGAAATCGTCCATCACGATCGATACGCCGAGCGCCTTCAAACGCACGAGCGCGGTCATGGTCGCTTCGCTATTACCAAGCAGCAACGTTTCGGTGATCTCCAGTTCAAGCCGGTGCGGCGCCAAACCGGTTTCCTTCAGCGCCGCGTTCACGGTCTCCTCGATCTGCCCGGATTCGAATTGCACCGGCGACAGGTTCACCGCGACGGTCAAATTGTCGGGCCAGGTGGTGGCGGTACGGCAGGCTTCGAGCAGCACCATGGCGCCGATCTTGTCGATGAGCCGCATTTCCTCGGCAACCGGGATGAAGCTCGCCGGCGGGATGGGCGTGCCATCCGGCGCGGTGAGACGAGCCAGCGCCTCGAAGCCGACCAGGTGCTTGCCGCGCATTTCAAACACCGGTTGGTAGTGCACCTGGAATCCCTTGTGCTCGGCGGCGTCGCGTACGATCCGTTCCAGCTTGATGCGCTTCTGCAGTGCCTCGTCCATCTCCGGCGAAAAGAAACGCACGCAATTGCGTCCGGCCTTTTTGCCCGCGTAGAGCGCGAGATCCGCGCATTTGAGCAGGCGATCGGGCGTATCGCCGTCGGCCGGCGCCAGCGCCACGCCGATCGTGTAGGTCGGGCAGATTTCCTGCTCCTTGTAATGGATGCGCGCGCTCAACGCGGCGCTGATGCGCTTGGCGAATTCCTCCGCTTGCCGCTTGTCGGCAAGCCCGGTCTGCACCACGACGAATTCGTCGCCGCCGAGCCGGGCCACCATGTCCTCGATGCGGGTGGTGGCGCGCAGCCGCGCGCCGATGGTATTGAGCAGGAAATCGCCGCCGTCGTGGCCGAGCGTATCGTTGACCTGCTTGAAGTGATCGATATCGATGAAATGCACCGCGACGATCTCGCCGGTCGACGGCTGCTTGGTCAGCATCGCGTCCAGCCGCTCGATCAGGCGTCCGCGGTTGGCCAATCCGGTCAGCGCGTCATGGTGGGCAAGAAAGCGGATGCGGCGGTCGGCCTGTTGCTTTTCCTGTGTGCGCCGATACCAGGCGATCGCGGGCACGCCGAACGCCATGGCCGTGAGCAGGCAAAGCAATAATGCGGAGACGAGGAAGGTGTTTCGAAAGGTTCTGCGTTGTTCGGTTTCGTCGACCAAGGCCGCCACGGTAGCGATCGGTTGGCCTTGGACGATCACCGGGATGTAGGCATGCGCGAAATAGGCGGGTGATCCGTCGACTTCTTCTTCCGATATGTTGACGATCGGCTGCCTTTTCGCGATCGCGCGGGCGGCATCGGTGCTCAATTGCGATACTTCAACCGCCGCGATCTTGCTGCGATCGGCGATGAGCTGCGAATAGCCATAGCGGTTGAAGATGACGTAGCGAAAGACCTGATTCGATTTTTGCGTGTCCTTGAGGAACTTCAGGCTCTCGAGGGAGGGAAGCTCGCCGGCGGCGATTTGCTGCAGATCGGGAATATTGGACGCGAGATATTGCGCCCAATGACGCGCGCTGATGCGGGCGTCGTTATCGATGAGATGGTCGGTGGTGAGTTTGATAACCGTCCAGGTGCCGGCGGCGAGCGCCAGGACGACAAAGACCAGCAGCGCCACGCCGCGTCGCAAGGTTATGTCGGCGAGGTAGGACATCGGTGCTTCAATTTCCGGTGCGGATCTTGGCCAGCTCCGCCCGCGCGGCGGTAACAAGCGCGGCATGACGGGGATCGCGCGCGACAAAAGCTTGCACGATCGAATGATAGACGGCGTGTGCGATTTCCAGGTCGGCGGGCGTTGGGAACAGGACCTTGCGCTGGGCCTCGGATTCCAGATGCGACATCACCAGCGCGGTCGAGCTTTCGTTGACCTGAATATAGGCGTTCGACAGCCACTCGCCGCTGTACTTGCGGATGATCGCCTGCACATCGGCGGGCAGGCTGTCGAAACGCTTGCGCGTCATCAACAGCGACAAGGGAACGCAGGAGGTACCCAGCATGTAGTGATAGGTGGCGACTCGTCCGATGCCGAACTCGATCATGGGTACAGGCGGGACGGCGGCGCCGTCGATTTCGCCGCTGCTGATTGCTTCCGCCGTCTTGATGAGCGGCACGAATTCCGGCTTGATTCCGAGCTTCTTGAAGATCGCGATCTCGGTATCGTTGTTGGCGCGGATGCGTTTGCCTTTGAGATCGGCGAGCCGGGCCACCGGCGGGCGCAGATGCAGGCTTTCCGGCTCGCTGGCGAAAGCCCCGAGCACCATGAAATCCTTGAAGCCGTGCAACAGGCCGCGGGCGGCGAGGTGGCTGAAGACCAGCGTTCCCTCGCGCCCGTCCTTGTAGAGCCCGGGAAGCTCGATCACGTCGCTGTCGGGAAACGCGACGCGTTCGTAGGGTTGCACTACGTAGGCAATGTCGGCCTTGCCCTCACGCAGAAGCTGCGACTGCAAAATTGGATATTGGCCGAGTTTGCCGCTGAGATAGACCTCGATCTGGACCCGGCCCTTACCCTCGGCGTTCACCGCGTCGACGAACGGTTTGATGCCGGCGCGGAAGAGATGCGTGCGATCGGAGCTGAAGAACGCCAGCTTGAGCGTGATCGGTTCGGCCATGGCGGCCGTCGACCATAGCAATGCGACGGCAAAAAAGAATTTGCTGAAGTTGGTGATAAGACGCGACATAACCGACCCCGACTGAATGAGAAGCTTGCGGGTGTAATGCCTTGCTAAAGGGAACAGTTTTAACTTTCATTGCGCGATCATGGAAAAGACGGATGTTTGGTTTCCAGATTTCTAATGTACATTGTCCGATAAAGTCAGCGGGTCGGTTCGATTTGATTAAAGTTGGGTGAGCGGAGGTCGGCGCGATTGCGAAGGCGGGCGAATGGCGAAGCCGATGCGCCATCGCAGCGCGGTTCACGGCGTTTTTGGCCGGTACTTTGCTGTCGCGGCCACTGCGGCGCGCCGTGGCCCGCCGCGGCTCGCACTATAGGTCGGCGCGATCATGGCGAAGAACTCGCGTTCCGCCTGACTGATCCAGCGCTCGCTGTGGCGCAGCGCGAAGAACTTCCGTTTCGGCAAATCCAGCTTCAGTGCCACCAGGGTACCGGAGTCAAGCGCATCCATCACCGCCAGCCGCGACAAGGCGGCGGCGCCGGCACCATGTTCGACCGCCGTGCGCACCGCCTCGTTGGACGGCAATTCCAGCACGATATCGAGCGCCGGGACCGCGACGCCGAGATCGGCCAGCGCCGCTTCGAAGATCGCGCGTGTGCCGGAGCCGCGCTCGCGGAAGACCCAGTGCATCTTGCCGAGGTCGGCGGCCGTCAAGGAACGGCGTCGGGCTGGCGCCAGCGCCGGGCTGGTCACCAGCACCAGTTCGTCGTCGCCGACCGGCGTGATCGACAGTGCCGGATTGTCGACGTCGCCCTCGATGAAGCCGAAATCGGCGATGCCGTCATGCACCATGGCGGCCACCACCTCGGTATTGTTGATCTTGAGGCTGAGCGCGATGCCGGGATGGGCGGCGCGATAGCGCTGCATGAGCGGCGGCAGCCAGTAATTGGCGACGGTCTGACTGGCGGCGATCGCCAGCGCGCCGCGTTTCAGCCCGGCAAGATCGGCGAGTGATGTCTCCGCGGCGGCGGCGCGCGCCAGGACCGCGCGCGCTTCGCTGAGGAATTGCCGTCCGCCTTGGGTCAATTCGATGCGCCGTCCGATCCGATTGAACAGCTGCGTGGCGTAGCGCGCTTCCAGCGCGCTGACGGCGGCGCTCACCGCCGACTGCGTGAGATTGAGCGCGCGTGCCGCCCGCGTCACATGCTCCCGCTCGGCCACCGCCACGAAGATGCGAAGCTGCTCGAGCGTCATGGCCTCCGGCTCAGGTCAGGCTGATGAGGGTGAAGCTGAACAGGGAGATGAAGACAAAGGCGGCCAGGCCAAGCAGCAACGGCCGCAGTCCCTTCAGGCGCAGCTTGGCGATGTCGGTCTCCAGGCCCATGGCGGCGAGCGCCACCGACAACATGAAGGTGGTCAGTGCGACCAGGACGGCCTTGGGCTGCGCCGGGATGGTGACCAGGCTGTTGACCACGATGAGGGCGATGAAGCCGAACACGAACCAGGGCAGCGGCACCGAGGCCCCGCGCTCCTTGGCGGGCGCGGCGTCGCCTTTGCGCCAGCCGCCTTGTGCCAGCACGCCGAGGGTGATCACCACCGGCGCCAGCATCATCACGCGCGACAGCTTGGCGATGGTGGCGAAATCGCCGGCCTGCTGACCATCCTGATAGGCGGCCGCCACCACCTGCGCGATTTCGTGGATGGAGGAGCCGGCCCACAGGCCATAGGTATGCGCGGACAAGTGCAGCAGGCCGGGGAAGAACGGATAGACGAACATGGCGATGGAGCCGAACACGGTGACGCAGGCCACCGCATAGGCGACGTCCTCGTCCGGCCCGTCGGTCACCGTGTTGGTGGCGATCACGGCGGAGGCGCCGCAGATGGAGGTGCCGGCGGCGATCAATTCGGCGAGCTTGCGGTCGACGCCGATCAGGCGGCCGAACCATTTGGTGAAGACGAAGGTGCAGACCAACGTGGTGACGATGACGGCGACGCCGGAGGCGCCCACCGCGACCACTTGTTGGGCGGTCAGCTGCAAGCCGAGCAGGATGATGGCTAGGCGCAGGATGCGGCGCAGGGAGAACTTGACGCCCGGGATGGCCAGAGCGGGCGTGCCCACCAGATTGTGGACGGCGATGCCGATCAGGATGGCCAGGATCATCGGGCTGAAGCCGGCGATACCGGGCAGGCGGTGCAGGGCGAAGCCCGCCGCCGCGATGGCCGCGGTGAGGGCGAGCCCGGGCAGGACGGCGAGCGCCCCGGCGAGGGCCGGCTGCGGCCAGTTCGGCCGCGGGGCGACCGCGGCGGCCGGGCTGTTGTCGTCGGGCATCTTGGTGTCCATGGGGGCAGCTCCTGTCGTGCGGGCGGAAGCTGGCACCCTTCGATTGTTCGATCCAATTCATTATACTGAAAAGATCGTTCGGTAAAACAGAACATTCAGCAGCGCCGAAGAGCGCCGCCGGCACCCGCGCCGGCGGGCGCGGCGCGCCGGGCCGGCATCGCGCCGGCTACTTGATGATGCGCAATTTGGCGTCCGCAGCCGGCTCCATACCGCGCGTCTTGCGGAAGTCCCTGAGCACGTCGGCGCCGATTTCGGCGGCCGGTACCGGATGGCCGAAATAGAAGCCCTGCACCTGGTCGGCATTGGCGTCGTAGAGGAAATCGACCTGGCTCGGCGTTTCCACGCCCTCGACCGTCACCCGCATCTTGAGCTCGCGGCCGAGCGCGATGATCGACTTCACCACGGTCTGCACGTCCTGACCGGCGCGCTCGAAGCTTTCCATGAAGCTGCGGTCGATCTTGATCTTGTCGAAGGGGAACTTCCACAGATAGCTCAGGCTGGAATAGCCGGTGCCGAAATCGTCCATCACGATCGACACGCCCATATCCTTGAGTCGCTTCAGCGTGGCCATGGTGGCCTCGCCGTTACCGAGCAGCAGCGTCTCGGTCACTTCCAGTTCGAGCCGACCCGGCGCCAGGCCGGACTGGCGCAAGGCGGCGGAAACGCATTCCTCCACCGCGCCGGACTCGAATTGCGCCGGCGACAAGTTGACCGCGACGGTCAGGGTGTCCGGCCATTCGTTGCCGTGCGGCAGGCCGCCAGCATCACCATGCTGCCGATGCGATCGATCAAGCGCAATTCCTCGGCAATGGGGATGAAGGTGGCGGGCGGAATTGCCGTGCCGTCGGGCGCGGTGAGGCGGGCCAGCGCCTCGAAGCCGACCAGGCAGCCGCCTTTTATCTCGAAGACCGGCTGATAATAGACCTCGAAACCGTCGTTCTCGACCGCGTCGCGGATGATGCGTTCAAGCTTGATGCGCCGGTGCAGTTCCTCGTCCATCTCCGGCGCGAAGAAGCGCACGCAATTGCGTCCGGCCTTCTTGCCGGCGTAAAGCGCGAGGTCGGCGCACTTGAGCAGTCGCTCGGGCGTCGCGCCGTCGGCCGGCGCCAGCGCCACGCCGATCGTGTAGCTGGCGCTGATCTTCTGTTCCTTGAAATAGATCGGCGCGCCGAGCACGCTGCCGATCCGTTGCGCGAAGGCTTCGGCCTGCGCCTTATCGGTGAGCCCGGTCTGCACCACGACGAATTCGTCGCCACCGAGCCGCGCCACCATGTCCTCGATTCGCGTGATGGCGCGCAACCGTTGCCCGATGGTGCTGAGCAGGAAATCACCGCCGTCGTGGCCCATCGTATCGTTCACCAGCTTGAAGTGGTCGATGTCGATGAAATAAATGAGCGATGGTGGTGCCGGTCGACGGCAATTGCGCCAGCGTGGCCTCCAGCCGTTCGACCAGCCGCGCGCGATTGGCGAGGCCGGTCAGCACGTCATGATGGGCGAGATAGCGGATGCGGCGGTCGGCCTGCTGCTTCTCGCGCGTGCGCCGGTACCAGGCGATCGCCGGCAGCCCGAAGGCGAGCCCGGTCAGCGCGCAGAGCGAGGCCGCCGCGACCAGGAAGGTTCGGTAGTAGCTATCGTGCTCGGCGGTCTGGTTGACATGGGCGGCGACGACCGCGACCGGACGACCGTCGACCATGACCGGAACATAGGCCTCGGAAAAATACGCCGGTTGATCGGGCCCGTGTCCTTCCTTGGCATCGACGATGGGCCGATCCTGCTTGATCGCATTGGCGGCGGTGACATTGTATTCGGACAAATCGACGGGAGCGACCTTGTCGCGGGTGGCGATCAAGATCGAATAGCCGTAGCGATTGAAAATCGTGTAGCGGAATACCTCGGCGGATTTGCGCGTGTTTTCAAAGAAGGCCATCGCTCGCCGACGATGGCGTTTCGCCGGCGGCGATCTGCTCGAGATCGCTCACATTGGCCGCGAGATACTGCGCCCAGTTCTGCGCGGTGCGGGTGGCGTTCTGGTACAGGAGATGGTCGGTCGTGACCTTGACGGTGATCCAGGTGCCGCCGACCAGGATGACGAGGGCCAGGCCCAAGAGGCCGAGATAGCGCCAGATCGGTGTGTTTTCGAGGCTTGCCATGGGTGAACTAACGGGCGGTCGAGCGGATCGTCGTCAGGTCCGCATCGATTGTTTTCAGTAGTTCACGATTGCGCGGGCTCTTGGCCGCCCAGGCATCGATCATCGATTTATAGACCTTTTGGGCGGCGTCGCGGTCGGTCGGCGAAGGTTCGATTACCTTGCGCGCGGGATCGGACTTGATCGTGTCGAGCGAATGCCGCTCGCTGGCGCCGAACAGCGCGGCCCAGGTCGCCGCCGCGCGCTCGCCGCTGTATTTGCGGATGAGCGCTTGCGCCGCTTGCGGCAGGGCATCGAATTTCTTGCGATTCATCACCAGAACCAGCGGCGCGACGCCGCCACGCAGGAGGTAATGGTTCTTCGCCACCCGCGCGACCCCGAAGTCGAACAGAGCGGTTGGCGCCAAGGCGGCGCCATCGATGGTGCCCTTGCCGACTGCAAGGGCGAGCTTTGACGCCGGCATCACGGTCGGCATGGCGCCTAGACCTCTCAAAGCCTCGGCTTCCATCGCATTGTTGGCGCGAATCTTCTGTCCTTGGAGCGTGGCAAGCGATCCAATCGGCTTGCGGCTGTGAATGAAGGTGGGGTCGGCGGTGAAGGCGCCGATCACGAAGAAACCTTCGTAGCCGCGCAACGCGTTGTTCGCGATGAGTCGGGTGTAGGCGAGCGTGCCCTCGGTCGCGTCGCGAAACAGGCCCGGCAATTCGAGCAGTTCGTTGTCGGGAAACCGGTAAGGCGTTTGACCGGGAACGACCCAGGCGATGTCCGCTCCGCCATCGAGCACAAGCTTTGGCTGCTCGGCCAGCGCCTTGGCCAGCGCGCCATTGGGATAAACCTTGATCGCCAACAGCCCCTTTCTCTCCGCATTGATGCCATCCACGAACGGCTTAACGCCTGCCTGATACGTCTCTGTGTTCTCGGAGGTGAAGAACGAGAGCTTGAGCGTGATCGGCTCGGCGGCCGCCGCCAACGGCAACAGAAGTGCGATTGCCGGTACGCCAGCCCGCGCCAGGGCTTTGACGATCCATGAGACCGGCGCGATTAAGGTTGCTAAAATTGTGCTGCTTGCGCTCACGGTCGCACCTCGGTTGACGGATGCAGTTTGGCAATCTCGGCCTTGACCAGCGCCAAGAGTTCCCGGTTATGAGGGCTTCGCGCAGCCCATTCCTCGACCACCGAAGCGAAGACTCTGCGGGCAGCCACCAAATCGGCCGGCGACGGCTCCACAACCGAGCGCCGCCGGTCGGCCTTCAATTTCGCAGCCATTTCACGGTTCTGCTCGTCGAAGCAGGCCGCGCCGCGCTCTGACAGCCAATCGCCGCTATATTTGCGGATGATTTCCCGCGCGCGCGGCGGCAAGCTGGCGAATTTCTCACGGTTCATCACCAAGGAGATGAGTGCGCCGCCCAGCGGTAGCAAATAGTGTCGGTTGGTGAGTCGGCCGAAGCCGAATTCCATTAGGACGCTTGTTGCGACCGTGACGCCATCGAGCTTGCCCTGACTGAGGGCATCCATGGTCCGATTTATAGGCAGCAGAGACGGTACGGCGCCCAACTTGCGCAATGAAATGGCTATCATCTGATTGTTCGCGCGGATCGTTTGCCCCTTCAAATCGGCAAGCTTGGCGATCGGCTTGCGGCTGTGGATGGTTTCGCCGCCTGTCACAAACGCGCCGACCACAAAAAACTTTCGGTACCCTTCGAGAGCACCGGCAGCGGCCAGCCGCGCGAAGACGAGGCTCGACCCGATTTCGTTCCGGAATAAGCCAGGCAATTCCAAAACCGGAATGTCCGGGAATTGTTTGGGCGTATAGCCGGGCACGACGTAGGCCAAGTCTGCGGTGCCATCGAGGACAAGCTTCGCCTGTTCGGTCATTGCCGGATTGATGGCGCCGCTGAAATAGACCTTGATCTGGACAATTCCGGTACCGTCGGCGTTGACGTTTTCGACGAAAGGCTTGACATAACACTGGTAGATGTTGGAGCGATCGGATGTGATGAACGAAAGCTTCAATGTGATCGGCTCGGCGCGCGCGGCGAGCGGCAACAATAGCGCGAGCGCCGCCGCACCGACATAAGCCACGGCTTTGACAAGCGAGCGCTTCGGCGCGACGGTCGTCCCCAGAACTTCTTTTATTGTGTTCATGCGCGCAACTCAGTTGGCCGAATGTAATTTTGCGATCGCCGCATTGAGCAGCGTCAAGAGCTCACGGTTGTGGTTGTCCTTTGCCGCCCAGGCATCGATGATGGATTTAAAGATCTTCTGCGCCGCCGCGCGGTCGGCCGGCGACGGTTCGACGGCTTTGCGTGTGGGATCTGACTTGATCGTGTCGAGCGAGCGCTCTTCGCTGGCGCCGAACGACGTGACCCAGGTCGCCGCCGCGCGCTCGCCGCTATATTTGCGAATGAGCGCTTGCGCCGCTTGCGGCAAGGCGTCGAACTTCTTGCGGTTCATAAGCACGACGAGGGGCGCGGAGCCGACGCCGAGAATATAATGGTTGGTCGCCGCGCGCGCGGCGCCGAACTGGAACAAGCCGGTCGGGCTCATCACGGCGCCGTCGACCGCGCCGCGCGCCAGCGCATCGGCCAGCCGCGATGCCGGCATCACGGTCGGGATGGCGCCGAGACGTTCTATCACCTCCGCCTCAATCGGATTGTTGGTGCGGATCTTGCGGCCCTTGAGCGCGGCGAGCGATCCGATCGGCTTGCGGCTGTGGATGATGCTGGGGGCGCTGGTATAGGCGCCGATCACGAAGAAATCTTGATAGCCGCGCAGCGCGTTGGCGGCGACCAGGCGCGTATAGGCGAGCGTGCCTTCGCGCACGTCGGCAAACAAATTGGGCAGCTCGAGCAGTTGGTTGTCGGGGAAGCGATAGGGCGTCTGTCCCGGCACGACCCAGGCAATGTCGGCAACCCCCTCGAGCACCATGCCCGGCTGCTCGGCGAGCGCCTTGCCGAGCGTGCCATTGGGATAGACCTGGATCGAGACGAGACCCTTGCCTTCGGTGTTGACCGCGTCCACGAACGGTTTGACCCCAAAGCGATAGGTGTCGATCTGATCGGAGGTGAAAAAGGAGAGCTTGAGCTGCACCGGTTCGGCGCTCACCGCCAGCGGCAGCAGCAGTGCGATGGCCGCGAGGCCGGCGCACGCGGCGGTCTTGGCGCGGCCGCGTCGCGACACGAGGGCGGACACCAAAATATTGCGGGCCAGAATCATTGGTGCCTCTCAGTTGGACGATGGATGTTTCGCGATCGCGTTGCGGACGAAGGTGAGGAGATCACGGTTGTGAGGGCTCAGTGCCGCCCAATCCTCGATCACGGATGCGAAAATGTGCCGGGCTGTCACCAAATCCGCCGCCGACGGCTCGACGACCGTGCGTCGCGGGTCGGCCTTCAATTGCGCCGCCATGTCGCGGTTCTTCGCCGCAAAACACGCCGCGGCGCGTTGTGAAAGCCAGTCGCCGCTATATTTGCGGATGATCTCCTGTGCGAGCTTTGGCAAGTTCGCCAGTTTCTCGCGGTTCATCACCAAGGTGGTCGGGACGCCGCCCACATGAAGCAAGTAATGGTGGCCGGTGAGGCGGCCGAAACCGAATTCGAACAGCATCGCCGGCGGCACCGTCACGCCATCGATCTTGTTCTGGCCGAGCGCGTCCATGGTTCGATTGAGCGGCAGCAGGACAGGGAAGGCACCAAGCTTTTTCAACGTGGCGCCTTCAATCGAATTGTTCACGCGGATCGTCTGCCCCTTCAAATCGGCAAGAGTTGCGATCGGCTTGCGGCTGTGGATGCTTTCGCCGGAGGAGGTGAAGGCGCCGACCACGTAAAAGTCCTTGTAGCCTTGCAATGCGCCGGCCTCGACCAGCCGCGTAAAGACGTGGCTCGCTTCGCGCTCGTCGTGGAACAGGCCAGGCAGCTCCATGACGGCGCTGTCGGGAAATTGCTGTGCCAAGAGGCCCGGCACGACGATCGCCATATCGGCGGCGCCGTCGTTGACCAGCTTCGGCTGTTCGACCAGGTCCTTGCTGATGGCGCCGCTGAAATAGATTTTGATCTCGACGAGGCCCTTGCCGGCGTTGTTCACCAGGTCGACGAACGGCTTGATCTGGCACTGATAGACGTTGGAACGATCGGAAGTGAAAAACGATAGCTTGAGCACGACCGGGTCGGCGAAGGCGACGTTTGGCGACAGAAGCGCCGCCGCGCAAATCCAAAGCCGAGCAATTCGCCACATGATGCAACTCCCTGCGGCTCGGCCGAGACGCATTTGACAAGCTGGTGGCGTTGATAAATGGCAAAACTTTAGGTTTGCTTTCGGCAATTGCGACAAGGCCGGCGACCCGCATCCGTAGATTCACGGAGGCGGCATCGGTTCCAATCATTTTGAATTCAAGGCCGAGCCAACGCGGCAAGGCCGCGCAAACGGAGGTGCCGGTGCAGCATTACCGAAAGCAAGACTTCCCCGTCGCCGACATCCGCCGCTTTCTCGAGCCGGGTCCAGTGGTGCTGGTCTCATCGGCGTGGAAGGGCGAGCGCGACATCATGACCATGGGCTGGCACATGGTGATGGAATTCGTGCCGTCGCTGGTCGGTTGTCTCATCTCCAGCGGTAACCACAGCTATGGGCTGATCAGTGCCGCCAGGGAATGCGTGATCAACGTGCCGACCGTCGCGCTGGCGCGCACCGTCGCCGGCATCGGCAACTGCTCGGGCGCCGAGGTCGACAAGTTCGCCAGGTTCAAGCTGACGCCGCAAGCCGCCGTCGCGGTCAAGGCGCCGCTGATCGCGGAATGCTACGCCAATCTGGAATGCAAGCTGGTCGACGCCAGCCTGCGCGCGAAATTCAATTTCTTCGTCTTCGAGGTGGTCAAGGCGCACGTGCCGCGCGCGCCGAAATATCCCAAGACCATCCACTATCGCGGCGATGGCATGTTCATGGTGGCCGGCCGCTCGCTCAACCTGCGCCGGCTGTTCCGGCCGGGGATGCTGTGAGTGGCGTCAGCGTCCTGCTGGCACCGCCAGCACCGGGCAGGGCGCCTGACGGATCACCCGCTCGGTGGTCGAGCCGCGTAACGCGTCGAGAAAGCCATCGCGGCCGACCGTCGGCATGCCGATCAGATCGGCCGGCCAATCGCGCGCCTCGGCGATGATGGTATCCACCACGTCGCCTTGCCGGAGTGCGATCGGCAGCGGCCGGTGCGGGTCGGCGTGGTGTTCGACATGCGGCGGCCGACGCCCGATATGCAGCAGTCGCGCTTCGGCGGCGTCGCCGGCGATGAGCTGCGCGAAGCCGAGCGTGATGTCGATGGCGTCGGCCGGCTTGGGATGATGGTCGATGGGGATCAGCGCATGGCGCAGGCTCACCTCGCCGCGCGCGGGATCGACGAAGCCGCGCGCCATTGCCGGCACGAACAGGCTCGGCGTCATGACTTCGCGCGCCAGATCCTCGGCCACCGAGCCCTGCAGCCAGCGTTCGACGCCCTGGCGTGCCTCGGTCGCCAGCACCAGCAGGTCGGCCGGGTGCTTGGCGATGTAGCGCAGGATGCCGTTGATCGGCGATTGCTGCTTGAGCTCCGCCTTGACGACCTTGACGCCGACCGCGCTAGCGATGGCCTCGGGGCTCTCGTCGCCGCGCATCAGGCCCCAATGCGCCAGCGTCTGGCGCACCTGCGGAAACGAGCCCCAGTCCTTGGCGTCTGGCGCCGCCGCCACATGCAGGATCGACAGCGTGCATTTGGCCGCGAGCGCGATGCGCAGGGCGTGGACAAAGGCCTCGGCGCTGGCCTCGGAGAAATCGGTCGGGTGGACGATATGGTGGATCGCTGGCATGGACACCGGTTCGCCTCCTGTCGGCTGCCCCATTTTTAGCAGGCCGGCCGCGGCCGATTTTGCGCGAGATCAAGCCGGGCCGGCCCCTTGATCCGGCCCGCTTTCCCTGCCACATGCGCTGGCATGAACAAGCCGCTTGCCGCCGCCGATTCGATGGCCAATATCACCAATTTGGCGCCGCTTGCCGCGCAGGTCGAGCGGCGGCGTACCTTTGCCATCATCTCCCACCCGGACGCCGGCAAGACCACGCTGACCGAGAAGCTGCTGCTGTTCGGCGGCGCCATCAATCTCGCCGGCCAGGTCAAGGCCAAGCGCGACCGCCGCGCCACCCGCTCCGACTGGATGGCGATCGAGCGCGAGCGCGGCATTTCGGTGGTCACCTCGGTGATGACCTTCGATTACGACGGCCGCGTGTTCAACCTGCTCGACACGCCGGGCCATGAGGACTTCTCCGAGGACACCTACCGCACGCTCACCGCGGTCGACAGCGCGGTGATGGTGATCGACGCCGCCAAGGGCATCGAGGCGCGCACGCGCAAGCTGTTCGAAGTGTGCCGGCTGCGCGACATCCCCATCGTCACCTTCATCAACAAGATGGACCGCGAGAGCCGCGATCCTTTCGAGCTGTTGGACGAGATCGAAAAGACGCTGGCGCTCGACACCGCGCCGATGACCTGGCCGATCGGGCGCGGCCGCGACTTCGCCGGCACCTACGATCTCAGCAGCGGCGAGATGCGGCTGATCGCCGAGGACGGCAAGACGGTTGAACCGCGCCCGCTCGATCTGGACGCGCTGGCGGCGAAAAATCCCATGCTCGATGCCGCCGGCGTCGCCGAAGAGTTGGCGCTGGTCAAGGAAGCCTGCCGCAAGTTCGACTTCGCCTCGTTCCGAGAAGGCCATCTGACGCCGGTGTTCTTCGGCTCGGCCTTGAAGAATTTCGGCGTCAAGGATCTGCTCGACGCGCTGGCGCGCTTTGCCCCGTCGCCGCGCGCGCAGGTCGCCAATGCGCGCCGGATCGAGGCCGACGAAGCGGGGATGACCGCCTTCGTCTTCAAGATCCAGGCCAACATGGATCCCAACCACCGCGACCGCATCGCCTTCGCGCGGCTGTGTTCGGGCAAGCTGACGCGCGGCATGAAGGCCAAGCTCACCCGTACCGGCAAGCCGATCACACTGTCGACGCCGCAATTCTTCTTCGCGCAGGACCGCGCGCTCGCCGACGAGGCCTATGCCGGCGACGTGGTCGGCATCCCCAACCACGGCACGCTGCGCATCGGCGATACGCTGACCGAGGGCGAGGACATCGCCTTCCTCGGCGTGCCGAACTTCGCGCCGGAAATCCTGCGCCGGGTCAAGCTCGGCGATCCGATGAAGGCGAAGAAGCTGAAGGAAGCGCTGCAGCAGATGGCCGAGGAGGGCGTGGTGCAGGTGTTCCGCCCGCTCGACGGCGCCCCGGCGCTGGTCGGCGTGGTCGGTCCGCTGCAGCTCGACGTGCTCAAAGGCCGGCTGGCGCAGGAATACGGCCTCGACATCGCTTTCGAGACGCCCGAGTTCCAGCTCGCGCGCTGGATTTCCTGCGCCGACAGCCGCGCGCTCGACGAGTTCGTGCAGGCGCATTATTCGAGCGTCGCCGAGGACCTCGACGGCGACAAGGTGTTCATGGCGCGCAACGCGTTCATCCTCGACTATACGCGCGAGCGTGCGCCGGGCACGGTGTTCACCGATATCAAGGATGTGAAGAAGGCGGCGTAACGCGGCGCCCGGGACACGGACTCTCAATTCACCTTCTTCAGCCCCGCCGCCTTGATCACCGGACCCCAACGGTTGATCTCGCCGTCGATGCGGGCGCGGAACTCTTCCGGCGTCGAGCCGACCGGCTCCATCAATTGCGTCGCCAGTTTCTCGCGCACCGCCGGCAGCTTGATGATGGCGACCACGTCGCGGTTGATCGCCGCGACCACGGGCTTGGCCAGCCCGCCCGGTCCGATCAGCCCCATCCAGGCGTCGGCCTCCACGTCGATGCCGCTTTCCTTCAGCGTCGGCACCGCGGCAAGGAATGGCGAGCGCTTGGCGGTGGAGACGGCGAGCATTGTCACCTCGCCGCTCTTGGCATGCGGCGTCACCGAGATCGCCGGCAGGCAGGCCATCTGCGCGTCGCCGCGCATCACCGCCATGATCGCTTGCGGCGAGCTCTTATAGGCAATGTGCACGATCTTGGTGCCGGACTTTTGCGCGAGCGCTTCCATGGCGAGCTGCGACAGCGAACCGGTGCCGATGGAGGCGAAATTGTATCGGCCCGGATGCGCCTTCAACAGCGCGATCAGCGCGGCCACCGAATTGACCTTCAGCGACGGGGTCACCGCCAGCACACTCGGCTGCGTGATGAGCTGGGTGATGGCGGTGATGTCCTTCTGAGGATCGTAAGGCAGATGCGAGAACAACAGCGTATTGATGGCGAGCGGCCCGCCGATGCTGATGCCGATGGTGGAGCCGTCGGCTTTGGCCTTGGCGACCGCGTCGGTGCCGAGATTGCCGCTGGCACCCGACCGGTTCTCCACCACGAAGGCGTGTCCCGGGTACTTCATCTTCAACTGATTGGCGATCACGCGGGCGACCGTATCGGGCGTCGAGCCCGCCCCGAACGGCACCACGATATGCACGGTCGCGGCCGGCCAGCTTTGTGCCGCGGCCGGCCAGCCCGCCGCCAGCAGCAGGAACAGGCTCATGGTCAGGCGCGCGGCGAAGCGCGGATACGCGTGGGAAGCGGCCATGGCGGGAATCCTATCGGGCTTGCATTGCGGAGTGCTATCCTCTACTGCGGCGCCTGACCATCGGCAATGCACAATACAAGGGCAGCGCATGGGCCTCGCGGTACTCATCCTCGGCTTGGTCGTCTTTCTCGGCACCCACGTTTTCGTGACCTTCCGCGACAGCCGCGCCCGGCTGATGGCGCGGCTCGGCGCCGGTTATCGCGCGCTGTTCGGCATCGTCGCGCTTGTCGGCCTGGCGCTGATCGTCTGGGGCTACGCCCATTATCGCGCGCAAGGGTTGATTCCGGTGTGGTCGCCGCCCGCCTTCATGCGCCACATCACCCTCGGCCTGATGCTGATCGCGGCGATCGTGTTCACCGCGTATTTCATCCCAAGCCACATCAAGCTGTGGGTCAAGCATCCGATGTTCACCGGCATCAAGACCTGGGCCTTCGCCCATCTGCTGGTGAACGGCGATCTCGGCTCCATCCTGCTGTTCGGCTCGTTCCTGGCCTGGGGCGTCTATGCCCGCATCGCCGCCAAACGGCGCGGCGACCGCGGCGCCACCACGGCGCCCGCCGGCTGGATCAATGACATCATCGCGGTCGTGATCGGCGTCGTCGTCTTTCTCGCGCTCGGCTACTATTTCCATCCGTATGTTATCGGCGTTCGTGTGCTGACGGGATAACCATCATGTCCGTGCAAAATGAAATCCGGCGGCTGACCGCTCCCGATATCCGCGCGCGCAAGGGCGGCGAGCCGATCGTGTGCCTGACCTCCTATCACGCCCACACCGCGCGCCTCGTCGATCAATATTGCGACGTCATCCTGGTCGGCGACTCGCTGGGCATGGTGATGCACGGACTGGAAACGACCGTGCCGGTCACCCTCGACATGATGATCCTGCAGGGTCACGCCGTGATGCGCGGCAGCAAGCGCGCGCTGGTGGTGGTCGACATGCCGTTCGGCTCCTACGAGGCGTCGAAGGAGCAGGCCTTCATGAATGCCGCGCGCGTGCTCAAGGAGACCACCTGCGGCGCCATCAAGCTCGAGGGCGGCCGCCGCATGGCCGAGACCATCGCCTTCATGACCGAGCGCGGCATCCCGGTGATGGCGCATGTCGGCCTGACGCCGCAGTCGATCAACACCATCGGCTCGTTCCGCGCGCAGGGGCGCGAGGAGGTCGACTGGGCCGCCATCGAGGCAGACGCCCTGGCGGTATCGCAGGCCGGCGCCTTCTCGGTGGTCATCGAGGCGGTGGCCGAGCCGCTGGCGCGCAAGCTCACTGGCGCGGTGCCGATCCCCACTATCGGCATCGGCGCCAGCCCGGCCTGCGATGGCCAGGTTCTGGTCATGGAGGACATGCTCGGCCTGACCCCCCGGGTGCCGAAATTCGTCAAGCGCTTCGGCGACCTCGGCCCCGGCATCGAGAAGGCGATCGCGGCCTATGCCGCCGAGGTGCGCGCGCGCACCTTTCCGGGCCCCGAGCACACCTATCCGATGAAGGCGAAAAAGCCCTAAATCCTTGAGAATTAACGCTTGTCGCCGTAACTTTTGCCTTGCCGCCGCCACATGGCTAGGTTACGGCCCACGACGCCCGGAGGGGGCGCTGGTTGGGTCGGGAGCCGTGCGTGGCTGATATTTTTCATGAAGTCGACGAGGAAGTCCGTCGCGAACGGCTGCAAAAGCTGTGGGACCGCTACTCCGTCTACATCATCGCCGTGGCGGTGCTGATCGTCGCCGGTATCGGCAGTTGGCGCGGCTATGAATGGTGGATCGACAAGCAGGCCGCGGCCGCCGGTGCCCGTTTCGAAACCGCCGCGGCCCTGAGCGATGCCGGCAAGCATGCGGAGGCGGAAGCCGCCTTCGCCAAGCTCGCCGCCGGCGGAACGCCGTCCGGCTATCGGACGCTGGCGAGCTTCCGCGCCGCCGCCGAACTGGCGTTGACCAAACCGGCCGAGGCCATCAAGTCCTATGATGCGCTCGCCGCCGATCCCGCGCTCGGGCCCACGCTGCAGGACCTCGCCACGCTGCGTGCCGCCATGTTGCGGGTCGACAAAATCTCCTTCACCGATTTGCAGCTCAAGCTGGCCCCGCTCGCCGGAGAGGGCCGCGCCTTCCGGCACAGCGCGCGCGAATTGCTGGCGCTGTCGGCCTGGCACAGCCACGATTTTGCCGGCGCCAAGAAATATATCGACATGATCACCGCCGATGCCAGCGCGCCGCCGCTGATGCGCATTCGCGCCGAAACGCTGGCGGCGCTGATCGCCGCGCAAGGCAAGAGCTGAGGAGCTTCGATGCGCCGCATCCCCCGCATGATTGTGTTGGCGACGTTGATCGCGATCGGGCCGGCGCTGGTCGGTTGCTCGGATTTCGATCTGGATAAGCTCGACTTTCTCCACCTCAATGACAAGAAGAAGCTGCCGGGCAAGCGCGAGACGCTGTTTCCCAATGGCGTGCCGGGCGTCACCCAGGGCATTCCGCCGGAATACATGAAGGGCTATCGCGAGCAGCAGGATCAGCAGGCCAATGCCGCGGCCGCGCAGCCCGGTGGCATGCCTGACGGCGCCGCGAATGGCGCCAGCGCCGGCAAGCCTCATCCGCAGCGGACGGCGGCGGCGACGCCGGTGGAGGCCAAGCCGAAACCAAAGCACGTCCGCCACAAGGCGAAGGCCAAACCCAAGCCAAAGCCGAAGACCGTGGCGCCACAGCCTGCCTCGCAGCCGCAACAGCAACCGCCGGCGGCACCCTGGCCGGGCACGCAGCCGCAACAGCCGCAGCAGGGCACGACGGCGCCGTGGCCGGGCTCCACCCCACAGGGCAACACCTCGACGCCATGGCCGTCGGCGCCGCCCTCCGGGACCTTCTCGCACTGACGGTGGGCGCGGGCACGGGCTTGACCCGCGCATCGTGCTGGCGAACACATCTTTGAATTCTAGGAGTGGATCGCCGGGCCCAGCCGGGCGATGACAAGGCTCATGTCCTTTACAATCGCCATTGTCGGTCGGCCCAATGTAGGCAAATCGACCTTGTTCAACCGGCTGGTCGGCCGCCGGCTGGCGCTGGTCGACGACCGCCCCGGCGTCACCCGCGATCGCCGCGAAGGCGAGGGCCGGCTCGGCGATCTCCGTTTCACCGTGATCGATACCGCCGGCCTGGAAGAGTCGGCGCCTGCCAGCCTCTCCGGCCGCATGCGCGCGCAGACCGAGGCGGCGATCCACAGTGCCGACGCCATCTTCTTCATGATCGACGGGCGCGAGGGCCTGATGCCGGTCGACCGCGCCTTTGCCGAACTCGCGCGCCGCTCGGGCAAGCCAACCGTCGTTATCGCCAACAAGAGCGAGGGCACCGCCGGCGAAGCCGGGCGGATCGAGGCCTACGCGCTGGGCCTCAGCGAGCCGATAGCGATCTCGGCCGAGCACAATGAGGGCATGGTCGATCTATACGACGCGCTGCGCGCGGCGCTGCCCGAGCAAACCGCCGCGCAGCAGCAGGCGCAGGCCGAGCCCGAGGGGCCGCGGGAGATTCGCGTCGCCATTGTCGGTCGGCCCAATGCCGGCAAGTCGACGCTGATCAACCGGCTGGTCGGCGAGGAACGCCTGCTCACCGGCCCGGAAGCCGGCATCACCCGCGACGCCATTGCCGTCGACTACGAATGGCAGGGCCGCCGCTTCCGCCTCTACGACACCGCCGGCATGCGGCGCCGCGCGCGTATCGAGGAGAAGCTGGAGAAGCTCTCGGTCGCCGACGCGCTCAACGCGATACGCTTTGCCGAGGTGGTGGTGCTGTTGATCGAGGCCGAGCACGCCGTCGAGGAGCAGGACCAGCGCATCGCCGACCTGGTCGAGCGCGAGGGCCGCGCGCTGGTGCTCGCCATCGGCAAATGGGACGTGACCGAGAAGAAGCCCGGCGCCATCAAGAGACTGCGCGACCTGGTCGAGCAAAAGCTAACGCAGGTAAAAGGCGTGCCGCTGGTCGCGGTGTCGGGGCTGACCGGCGAAGGCCTCGATCGGCTGATGCAGGCGATCGTCGATGCCTATGAGGTGTGGAACAAACGGGTATCGACCTCCGCGCTCAATCGCTGGTTCGAGGAAGCGCTTTCCGCGCATCCGCCGCCGGCGGTGTCTGGCCGACGGCTCAAGCTCAATTACATCACGCAGGCGAAGTCGCGGCCGCCGAGCTTCGTTCTGTTCTGCACCCGCGCCGACGCGCTGCCCGACGCCTACAAACGCTATCTGGTGAATTCGCTGCGCGAGGCATTCGATCTGCCCGGCACGCCGATTTGGCTGACGCTGCGCGAGAAGGAAAATCCGTTCAAGGCGCGCGGCAAGCGCAAGCGCTGAGCCGTCAAATCGCGCCGCGCTTCCCGCCGCAGACGGGAACCCCGCCAAAGGCAAACATGGTCCCCATTTTCGCGGGGACGAGCAGTGGGCGACGGTTCACGCCGGCGCGCGAAATTCCAGAAACTTCTTCATACGGAAATCATAGACCTTGCCGTTCTCGGTGCACGCCGGCATGCACAGCGGCACGATCGCGGCGGCGACTTCCTCCGGCTTCGGCAGCGTCGCCGGATCGACGCCCGGCCATCCGCTGCGATACATGCGCGTAAAAGTGGGGCCGGGGTTGAACAGATTGACGCGCACCGGACTGTTGGCCGCTTCCGCGGCATAGGTCTGCACCAGCGTGTTGAGCGCGGCTTTCGATGCGCCATAGGGCCCGCAATAGGGGCGGGCGAGCCAGCTCAGCCCGGAGGTGAGGAACACGGCGCGCCCGGCGGGGGCGCGCTTGAGCAGTGCATCCATGCAGCGGATGAGCTGCCAATTGGCGGTTACATTGACGGCGAACAGCTCATTCCAGGTCTTCGGCTCGATATGATCGACCGGCGACAGCGGTCCGAGAAAGCCGGCATTGCCGACCAGCACGTCGAGGCGGCCGTAGCGCTCGTTGAGCGCCAGCGCCAGCCGGGCGATGCCGTCCGAATCGGTCACGTCGAGCGGCACCAGCGTGGCGCTGCCGCCGGCGGCCCTGATCTTGTCGTCGAGCTCCTCCAGCCCGCCGACGGTGCGCGCCACCGCCACGATATGGGCGCCGGCTTCGGCGAGATGGAGCGCGAGCGCGGCGCCGATGCCGCGCGAGACGCCGGTGACGAGTGCGATACGGTCGGTGAGGGGTCGCAGATTGTCTGCCATTCGAAGGTCGCGGCCGGAAGGTGCCGGCCATCCCTGTTCTTCGTTTCACGCCAGCGTTTAGAAGACGAGGAACGCAGGCACAAGGCTGATGTTTGGGTCGGCCGGCGCTTTGCCGAAACGCCGCGTTGGTTGTCTGCTTTGCCGCAAACGACCGCCCCTGCCTTGAGCAGCCAGCCCGTGCGGACATCATCCTGGAAGGCTTTAGGCAAGCGGCCCCGGCCGCGGCACAGTGCCTACGGCCGGCTGTTCACTTCAGCTCGTCGGGGGTGAGCCATTCTGCCTTCCGCACGCGGGCCATCATTGGACGATCGATGAAAGGCAATATCGTTTTCGCGAACGCGCGCTTGATCAACTCGTACTCCTGACCGCAATGAGCGGCGCGCTGTTTCGGCAGCCAACCCCGATCGATGAAATCCTTGAAACTCTGCGGATCCCCGCCGTAGCCAAGGCAGAGCGTGTTGTACATGCGCTGGCTGGCGGAGCCGTGTTCGTCCGACCACGCGCTCATCGGTGACCGCGCAGTCGGATCGCGGGCAATTGCCCAGGTATAGACGAAACCCTTGATGATGGTGCGCGCCACTTCCTTGTTGAACTGCAAGGCCAGGAACGCAGCGGTCTCGTCGGCCGCATCCTCTTCGCGGCCGAACCTCGGCACATCGAGCATGTCAAACATCATGTGCCCGCCTTCATGCAGCAGGATTCCGACGAGGGTTCCGAAAATCGCGGCTTGGCGTGTGACGAACCCGTCCGGGCTCACGGTCTTTGGCGCAGCACCCACAATGTCGGCGACCAGTTCGTAGCAAAGTGTCAACGAGCGGTCTGTGGGACTGTAGAACGCGTTGATCATGTTACATTGTCTCGCCCGCAGCTGCAGATGATGGGGCAGGTGCAGCGGTGCCAAAAAGCGCTGCAGCTCCTCCAGCACTTTGCGTTGTTTCAACGCCTGTTCAGTCGCTTGCCACTGTGTCGAGGTGGGCGGAATGTAAACGAAGTCGACGTTAGGATTGGGCGGGATTGACTCCCACGTTTCCGCCGCCGCCGGCGACGAGATGACGACGGAGGCAAACAGCACAAGCGCGGACAGCGACGCTGCCAGCTTTTGCGCGATGCGCGGGTGCATCATTGCGGAGCCTCCGGCATTTCGTCTGGTCGGAGCCATTGCGAGGCTCTTTCTTTAACCAACAGGTCCGGGTTCACGTAAGGCATGATACGCAGGTCGAACGCATGGCGGACCTGCAGGTATTCCCCCTCACACCGCTCGGCGCGGTGTTCGGTCAACCTTGGCAGCGCGCTGGGGCCCGGACGTGGTTTCAAGAAGCTGAACGTGATCGGGTCGGCGCCAAACGCGATGCAGAGATAATTGTAGAAACGCTGCGCTTCGGGCGATTGCTCATTGGCAAAATCGGCTCCCGTCCACGTGTGGCCGGAATAGTCGAAAAATTTTGCCGTGCCGAGGATCGTGTTGAGCGCGACCTGGTCTCCAAATTCCACCATGATCAGCGCGGCAAGATGATCGGCGGCATCGTCCTCACGGCCCCAAATCGGCACTTGCAGTTGATCAAATATCGCGTACGCGAGTTCGTGCAGTACCGCCTCAACGAAGGTTCCATAAAGTATCTGCGCTCGCTCTTTCGGGTCCTTGGTATTCTGGGCAGCGATGGTGGCGATCTTCCGGCCCATCTCATAGCAAATCGTGACCGGCCCGCCCGATTTGTAAGGCATCCTTTCGGCGCCGCACTGAGCGGTACGAATCGTCAGAGGCCTCGGCAGCCGCAAAGGGGTCATGAATCCCTGCAGTCGCTCCAGGACGCCCCGGCTTTTCAATGCGCGGTAGAACGGCTGCAAATTCGCATCGGACGGCGCGTCATAGCTGATTTGGATTTGGCCAGTGGTGCCATTCAAACCTTCAGCGCGTGCCGATGGGGCATTGGCAGCAATCAGGACGACGGCCAGGAGAAGCAGTGTCACACGGCCAAAGCAATTCATCTGCTGAGCCTCCCCCCAAAGCAGCTCGGTCGCTCACGCCCCCAAGCCCCGCGACCGTATAAAACCGGCGACGCCGTCGGTTCGCAATTCGCTCGTCCGTTAGCGTGCACGTGGCCGCACCGTGCCGCCCCAGAGTTGGCACGATGCCGACTGTATTTTAAGAGAATAAGAACTTGTCCAGCAAGCCCGGTCTTAAAGGCAATCAATCCGGGCACAGACTTTTGCGTCGCAATAGAATTCGGCGATCAGTTTCAAACTAATCGAAGCCGGCGGGCGGACAGAAACGGAATTGGACGATGGTGTGCGCATGAAGCCGAACGTGGACCGGCTACCGCCGGCCACGCATCGGTGAGCGCGACGCGTTAGTTGGATGAACGGTTGTTCACGAACGCGCTGGTCGTTCCACTTGCACGGAAGCTGTCGACACTTGCGCTGGACACACCATGCAGCCCGGAGGGTGCCTTTTTGATCGCAGCGAAACCGTTCGCGGTGGCCGCCATGCCTTGTTGCGGACTCATCGCCTGCATAGCGGTTGAGGCCATGAACTCGTGCGGCGTAACCGCCGCCAAGGCGGAAAGGCCGTTTCCCCATGCGTGAGAAGCGTCCGGTCGCGCCAAACCGAGCGAGTTGGAACGAGCCGCGGCGGCGTTGGCGGCCGCCTTTAAGTCATTGGTTTTGGCCGATTTGATCGCCACAAAGCCCGAAGCGCTCCCGCCCTGGGGCGCCATCAGGTTACTGGGCTGAACAGAACTTTTGAATGCGCTGATCGGTGCAGCCGAAGCGCTCATCATGCCAATTGCCAGAGTGACTGCGGTTAAACCGAGCAAGAGCCTGCTTTGCATAGCGCTGTTCTCCGTTCGCATTCCGATGCAGAGACCACCCCACCAGCCTAAAGCCTGACACCCAAGAATTGACTCTCTAAGCGAAAATTTCGGCAAATTCATGGGAAGCGCCGGCCATTATCATCACATAAATGTCCTACTGGCGCGAGGCCTATGTTGAATGGCGATCGCAAATTCTGCTTGATTCCCCCTGCGGGTCGGGCTCCAATTATTTCGTGAGGGCAACAGGGGAGGCGCGTATGCGGTTGCCGGCAAGAGCCATATTGGCAGTATTAGCGCTAGTCGTTGCAGTGTCGGCAAATGCCCAACCGAGGCCGGGCGGCGGTCCAAGCGGTGCGCCGAGCGGAGCTCCGGCCGGTGCCCCGAGCGGGCTGATAACCAAGCTTACGGTTGAGCAAATGGCGCAGATATTCAGCGCCGCCGGTTTTCAATCAAAGGTCATCAACAACAACAAGCTCACAATGGTCCAAGCGGTGTTTTGGACACCCGATATTTTCGGCGGCGCGATTCCGCAAAGTTGCGAAAAAGACGGCGGCTGTCGTGCGTTTAAGATATTCGCCAATTTAGGTAAGTCGAGCGTCGGCCAGGCCTGGGTAGATGCATGGAATAGCTCATGGCTTTACGTGCGCGCTTACTTTTCGAACGGCGAATTGATCTTCTCGTGGGACGTGGGGATGTTTAGCGGCGTCACGCAGGAGTACCTTGTGACGGAGATAAAGACCTTCAAGGGGATCGTCGACCAATCGACAGACTTTAAGCCGTGAAGCTGCGTGCGGGGCGCACGCGGTTCGACCTGTAGTCGACAAGCCCTACACGCTCAACTTGTTATGATGAAAGTAGCGCGACTGCCGACGCGTGCCGCCATGGCGGCTCCGTTTGGCGCGCGGGCATGAAGGCGACGCGCTTGCCTACTTGCCGGCGTCAGATCGCTTCCGCCAGCAGCGACAATTGCCGCGGGGAGGCATCCTGCGCGCCGAGATCGGTGAGCGGGGTCGGGTAGTCGCCGGTGAAGCAATGGTCGGTGAACTGCGGGCGCGCGGAATCGCGGCCGTCATAGCCCATGGCGCGGTAGATGCCGTCGACCGAGAGGAAGGCGAGCGAATCCGCGCCGATGAACTGGCGCATGCCTTCGAGATCGTGCGTCGCCGCCAGCAGTTTGTCGCGCTCGGGCGTGTCGATGCCGTAATAGTCGGGATGCGTGATCGGCGGCGAGGCGATGCGGAAATGCACCTGCGTGGCGCCGGCGTCGCGCATCATTTGCACGATCTTTCGCGAGGTGGTGCCGCGCACGATCGAATCGTCGACCAGCACGATGCGCTTGCCGGCGACCACCGCGCGATTGGCCGAATGCTTGAGCCGCACGCCCTGGTCGCGGATCGTCTGCGTCGGCTGGATGAAGGTGCGGCCGACATAGTGGTTGCGGATGATGCCGAGCTCGTAAGGAATGCCGGATTCCTGCGCGATAGCCGAGCGCCGCCGGCACGCCGGAATCCGGCACCGGCACCACCACGTCGGCCAGGGCCAGCGCTTCGCGCGCCAGCTCGTCGCCCATGTTCTTGCGCACGTCATAGACGCTGCGGCCGCCGACGATCGAATCCGGCCGCGAGAAATAGATGTATTCGAAGATGCAGGGCCGCGGCGCCTGCGGCGGAAACGGCTTGTGCGACTGCGCGCCGTCCTCGTCGAATACCACCACTTCGCCGTTCTCGACGTCGCGCACGTAAGTGGCGCCGATGATGTCGAGCGCGCAGGTCTCCGACGCGAGGATCGGGCAGCCGTCGAGCTTGCCGATCACCAGCGGGCGGATGCCGAGCGGGTCGCGCGCGCCCACCAGTTTCTTGTTGGTGAGGCCGACAAAGGCATAGGCGCCTTCGAGCTGGCGCAGGCCCTCGATGAAACGGTCGACGAAGCGGTTGCGCCGCGCCCGCGCCACCAGATGCAGGATCACCTCGGTGTCGGTGGTCGACTGCATCATGGCGCCTTCGTGCACCAGCGCCTTGCGCAGCGCGATGCCGTTGGTCAGGTTGCCGTTGTGGCCGATGGCGAAGCCGCCGCCTTCCAGTTCGGCGAACAGCGGCTGCACGTTGCGCAGAATGGTCTCGCCGGTGGTCGAATAGCGCACATGGCCGATGGCCGAGTTGCCGGGCAGCCGGTCGATCACTTCCCTTTTGGCAAAAGTGTCGGCGACCAGGCCGAGCCGGCGTTCGGAATGGAAGCGCTTGCCGTCGAAGGAGACGATGCCGGCCGCCTCCTGGCCGCGGTGCTGCAAGGCGTGCAGCCCGAGCGCGGTGATGGCGGCGGCGTCGGGATGATCGAAGATGCCGAAGACGCCGCATTCCTCGCGCAACCGGTCGGCATCGAGATCGAGGCTTTCCGGCGCGAGAAGATCAGGCGTTGCGTGTTCCATTGCTAGTGCGTTCCGTTGAGCTGCGCTTGGATCGTCCGGCCGTCGAGTTCGGAGCGCTGGTTGGGATCCGGCTGGTCTTGCTCCTCCGGCTTGGGTCGCTTCAACCTCTGCAAGATGGTCTTCTCAGGGTCTTCCGGCAACAGGGACTCCAGCCATTGTCCCGTGCTTTGCAGCACGACTTTCGATTTTGCGTTTTGCACCCAGCTTGGCTGGCGCCTTGGGCGGCACCAGCCAGGCGAAGAACAGGAAGGCGACGACGACGATGACCAGGCCGCGGCCCAGACCGAACAGGAAGCCGAGCGTGCGGTCGAGCGCGCCGATGCGGCTGTCGAGCACCAGGTCGGAGATGCGCACGGTGATCACCGAGACCACCAGCAGGGTGATCAGGAACACGCCGGCGACCGAAAGGCCGGTCGCCACCATCTTGCTGGAAAAGTACTCGCTCGCCAGCGGCAGCACGCGCGGATAGGCATAGAGCGTCACCAGCGCGGCGATGATCCAGGCGGCGATCGACAGGATCTCGCGCATGAAGCCGCGGACCATGGCGAGCAGCCCTGAGATCAGCATGACCAGCAGCAGGATGACGTCGAGCAGCGTGATCGGCATCGGGGCTCAGGTGCTCCTTGCGCGCGCCGGCGCCGCCCGCCCTCGCCGAGGAACCCGGCGCGACGAATCCGGACAAGCCCCTGAGGGCTTCCGGGCAGGACGGCAAAATCGAGCCTAAGGTCTTAATATTCAGCCCATTTCTACTTCGCAGCCACGCGCCCCGCGCAGCCGCCGGCGGCGGTTGATTGCGCCCTGTGTATAGCGGGGCACCGGCGGGCCGTCACCCGTCTTGTCCACGGCTTTTGCCGCGCGGCTGGCCGAGCGCGGCGATATCGGCGACCAGGCCGGCCAGGCTGCCGACATTGGTGAGCCTGAGGCTGCCCTCGTTAACCTCGCTCCTGGCGGCTTCCGGCAAGACGGCGCGGGTAAAACCGAGCTTTGCGGCTTCCTTGAGACGCGCCGGCGCCTGCGCCACCGGCCGCACCGCGCCGGACAGCGATACCTCGCCGAAATAGACCGCGTCGGCCGGCAGGGCTGCATTGGCCAGCGAGGATACCAGCGCCGCGGCGGCGGCAAGGTCGGCCGCCGGTTCCTGGATGCGCAAGCCGCCGGCGACGTTGAGATAGACGTCGTGGCCGCCGAGCCGCACGCCGCAATGCGCCTCCAGCACGGCCAGCACCATGGCGAGCCGGCTCGGGTCCCAGCCGACCACGGCGCGGCGCGGCGTGCCCAGCGAGGTCGGCGCCACCAGCGCCTGGATTTCAACGAGCAGCGGCCGCGTGCCCTCGATGCCGGCAAACACCGCGGTGCCCGGCTGGCCGAGGTCGCGCTCGGAGAGGAACAGTTCGGACGGGTTGGCGATCTCGCGCAAGCCGGCGCCGGTCATTTCGAACACGCCGATCTCGTCGGTCGGGCCGAAGCGGTTCTTCACCGCGCGCAGGATGCGGAACTGGTGCGAGCCCTCGCCCTCGAAGGAGAGCACGGCGTCGACCATGTGCTCGACCACGCGCGGGCCGGCGATCTGGCCGTCCTTGGTGACGTGGCCGACCAGGATGATGGTGGCGCCGGAGCGCTTGGCGAAGCGGATCAGCGCCTGCGCCGAGCCGCGCACCTGGGTCACCGTGCCGGGGGCGGATTCCACCGTGGCGGTCCACATGGTCTGGATCGAATCGATGACGATCAGCCGCGGCGTCTTGCCTTCCGAGAGCGTGGCGATGATGTCCTCGACCGCGGTCTCCGCGGCGAGTTCCACCGCCGCCGCGCGCAGGCCGAGGCGCTCGGCGCGTAGCCGCACCTGCGCCACCGCTTCCTCGCCGGAAATATAGACGGCGCGCTCGCCGCGTTGCGCCAGCGCCGCCGCAGTCTGGATCAGCAGCGTCGACTTGCCGATGCCGGGATCGCCGCCCAAGAGCAGCACCGAGCCGCGCACGAAGCCGCCGCCGGTGACGCGGTCGAACTCGGCGATGCCGGTCGGCCGCCGCGGCGCGTCCTCGCCGCCGCCGGCGAGCGGCTCCAGCGCGAACAACCGGCCCTTGCCCGGCTTGCGCCCCGGTCCGGCGGGCCGCTCGGCGCCTTCCTCGACCAGCGTATTCCATTCCTCGCAGGCCTCGCATTTACCCTGCCAGCGGCCATAGACGGCACCGCAGTTCTGGCAGGCGAAGGTCTGATTGCGTCGGGACATGGGAGAATCGCCGGGTGGAGAATGAGAAAGTTATCGTAACGGCGGGAACATTTCAAGAACATTAAGGCCGGCGGTTCCCCCATTAATAAATGAACCGACGGCTCAGCCATAACGACCAAGGTGAAGAACCACACCATCGGGAGGCGACAATGTTTTCCTCATTTGCAGCGCCGGTCGGACGCCTTATCGCCATCGCCACGGTCGGCGTTTGGGCCGCGAGCGCGGCAGCTGCGCCGGCCGGGCCGTTTGCCGGGCTCGGCGGTGTGTGGAGCGGCCGCGGCCAGATCCATTTCTCCAACGGCAGCAAAGAGAACATCCGCTGTCGGGCGACCTACCAGGTCGGCGCCGAGGGCAGGGCGATGCACCAGGCGCTGCGCTGCGCCAGCGACAGCTACAAGTTCGAATTGACCAGCGACGTCGAAAGCCAGGGCAACCAGATCAGCGGCAATTGGAGCGAGCGCACGCGCAGCCTGGCCGGAAAACTGAGCGGACAGGCCCGGCATGGGCGTCTCGACGTGCTGGTCCAGGGCGATGTTTTCAATGCCGAGGTGACGATGGTTTCGCGCGGCGACCGGCAAACCGTCACCATCAACTCGCCGGGCAGCCAATTCAGCGGCGTTGCCATCTCGCTTCGGCGGAGCTGAGCTTGCGCGCCAGGCGCGGCCCGCCGACCACGCAGCAACCGGGTAGCGCGTAGCCCGGGTGGAGAGCAGCGAAATCAACGACGACTATCAATCCTGGCTTACGCTTCACCCGGCTACGAACTTTAAAGCCGTGAACTTAAAGACGAACGGCACCGACGGCGCGAATTCACCCGCCCTGATACGCGATGATGCCGCAGGCGCCGCCGTGCACGGACCGAAGCGCTCGGTGAACAGACGCACCTGCGCCACCGCTTCCTCACCGGAGATATAGACGGCGCGCTCGCCGCGTTGCGCCAGCGCCGCCGGCGAGCAGCTCTAGCGGGAACAAGCGGCCTTTGCCCGGCTTGCGGCCGGGACCGGCGGGCCGCTCGGCGCCTTCCTCGACCAGCGTGTTCCACTCCTCGCAGGCCTCGCATTTGCCCTGCCAGCAGGGGCCGTCGCCGGCGCCGCAGTCTGGCAGGCGGAGGTCTGATTGCGTCGAGGCATGGGGAATTGCCATCGGAATGGTTTTAAGCAGCGGCAAACGATCATGAGAACATTGCAAGAACATTCATTTTGAACCCTTAACGCGGACAGGATGGCTCGCATTGTGAGGGTACCGGCTGCGCCGTTGCGAGTACGCAAAGCAATTATAACCCCAAAATATTGCGCCAGATATGTCACCGATAATCATAGACCACGCCTGCGGCCTCCCTCGCTTTCGTTTATTTCCAACTGATCGACTTACTTCGGTGAATCCAGATGGCGAACTCGATGCTTCCCAAATTCCCACCGGCCCAGCCAATGACCACGCTCCGAAGCTCGCCCGCGGCTGCTTCAGCCGAGGTGGGGGGGCTTTCCGAAAGGATCGCGCAGGTGAGCCGGGTTGCTGACCGTTATGGCGACGCGGCGCGGGCTGGGTGGTCTCCGCTGCCTGACGTGTTGCTGTTCAATCAGCACAAACTCGGAATCGGCAGCGAGGATCTCAACGTCTTGCTGAACATGATGGCGCATTACTATTCGCCCGGCGCGATGCCGTTCGTCCGTCCGAACGTGATTGCGAAACGGATGGGCGTCAGCACGCGGTCCGTGCAGCGCTCAATTACAAGGCTTCGGGAAAAGAACCTTATCGCGAAGGCTCAGGGACCTAAGCGCCAGGTTGTCCACGACCTACGGCCGCTGCTGGACAAGCTGCAGCCTTTGGCTCGCGACCGCATTGCTGACAAGGGCGCCCGACAGGTGCTTGCCGAACATCAGCAGGTATTCGGCGAATTGCTGCAGAAAGGAGCTTAGCGACGTAGCTCAACTGGATAGAGCGCTCGGCTTCTGGCGAACACTCCGTGGTCTTGTTCGCGCTGAGTAGATGCAGGTTCGATTCCTGCCGTCGCTCCCAATTATCGGGAAACCATCCGGAGGGACCGGCAGAGGCTACTACGCGCGTGAAAAGCGTGGCGCTTAACCTCGATACACCCGGTGATAGCGACGGCTCAGGCTGGTCAAAATCTCATAGCCGATGGTGCCGGCGACATTGGCCACCGCATCGACCGTGATGCCGTCGCCGATCAGCGTGACCAGGTCGCCGCGGCGGGCGGCGCCTTCCGGCAATTCGCTGATGTCGATCGCCAACAGGTCCATGGAGATGCGCCCGGCAAAGGGACAACGCTCGCCGGCGACAATGGCATCGGCGCCCGGCGCCTTATCGGAGGCGGAGAGCACGCGCGGCAGCCCGTCGGCATAGCCCACCGCCACCACGGCGATGCGGGTATCGCGGCGCGCGGTCCACACCGCGTCGTAGCCGACCGTCTCGCCGCGCACCACCTTGCGCACTTGCACGATATGCGCCTGCAGCGTCACCGCCGCCTGCATCGGATTGGCGTAGCCCGGCGTCGGATTGATGCCGTAGAGCGCGGCGCCCGGCCGCACCAGGTCGCAATGCGCGCTGCCGCCGAGGAAGATGCCGGAGGAATTGGCGAGCGAGCCGGGAATGCCGCGATAGAGCATGCGCACTTCGCGGAACAGCGCGACCTGCTTGGCATTGAGCGGATGCTCGGGCACCTCGGCGCAGGCGAGGTGGCTCATCAGCAAGGTGATGCCGTGGTTCTCGGCGCGGATACGCGGCGCCACCGCCGCCGCCTCGTCCGCCGAGATGCCGAGCCGGTTCATGCCGGTGTCGACATGCAGCGCGGCGCCGCCCCGCCAGCCTTCGGCCGCGCAGAAGGCGTCCCATTCGGCGAGTTCGACCAGGCTGCCGATCACCGGCCGCGCCTTGATCGCGGCGAAGGCGGGACCGGTCAACGGCAGCAGGCCGTTGAGCACATAGATCGGGTGTTCCGGCACCACGGCGCGCAGGCGCCGCGCTTCGTCGAGATCGGCGACGAAGAAGGTCCTGCAGCCGGCGTGGGCGAGCGCGGCGGCGACCGGCTCCAGGCCACAGCCATAGCCGTCGGCCTTCACCGCCGCGGCGCATTCGGCGGCGGGCGCCTCGCGGGACAGCGTGCGCCAATTGTCGGCGATGGCGGCAAGGTCGACGGTGAGCACGCCTCCGGCCTCCGCCGCCGGCGGGCCGGCGGTCTTGTCCGCCGGGCGGTCGCCGGGCGCGCTGTCCATATCGGGGAGGGGTTCAGCCTGGGCCATGGCGTGAGGTCATAGCCGCCCGGGCGCGGGGCGTCCATGCCGGCCTGTTTGCGCGCCGGCGTGAACCCGTCGATGTCGCCACGGATCGCGCGGCACCGATCGCCGATAGTTTCAAAGCGGATGTGGCGTCCGCCTAGCGCCGATCTATGACTATAATGGTCATCTTCTGACGCAGCACTCACGCATTCAGAGGGCTCGATGGCGACAGAGCAGATGAGCCACAGAATCAACCGGGTACGCCGGTTCGCCATCGTCATATTTCTGATCGCCGCGCTGCCCGCCGTGCTTTTCGGGCTTCGTACCTATGGCTCCTTCCGCTTGCTTCGCTCGGCCTACGAAGCCGGCGCGCCGATGACCAGCGGCATCCGGCCTTGGATGACACTCGCATACGTTGCCGCCACGTTTCATGCCGCCGACGCGGCGCTGGTCGCGCAGCTTGGACTGCCACCGGCAACCGACCGCAATGCCAGTCTGAAGACGCTAGCGGAGCAGGCCGGCGTCGCTCCCTCGGTCTATACGCAGCGCGTCCAGCGCGCGATCGCGGTCCTGACGCCGGATAGCCGCTCGAATAGCACGAACGGTAGCTCGGGCTGGCTTGGCACGATCGGCGATCAGGTACTCACGGCTTTGCTGGTCTATGGCTATCCGGCTCTCGGCTTGACCCTGTTTCTTGGCGCCATTGGCCTGCCTTTGCCCGACGGTGTGGCGACCACGGTCGCCGGTTCATTGGCGTCGCAAGGGCGCATCGACTGGTTTTGGGCTGTGACGATTGCCGTGACGGCGTCGGTGCTGGGCGACGCGGTCGGTTACGGCCTCGGACGTCTGCTCAGCCGGAAATTCCTCGAACGCCACGGACGTTGGTTCGGCTACTCCTCGGCACGGCGCGAACGTGTGCAATCGCTGTTCGAGCGCTGGGGATTGCTCACGATCTTCATCACCCGCACCTTCGTGTCGTATCTGAGCTCGATCGCAAGCCTGCTGGCCGGCGTGAGCCGCTATCGTCTGCCGAAATTCCTGGCGACCGCGCTGGTCGGCCGTATGGCATGGACGGCGGGCTATTTCGGGCTCGGCTATGGCATCGGCGCCGATTGGGAGGCGGCCACCAGCTTTCTCACCAACTTGAGCATGCTGCTGCTGCTCTTGGTCGTGCTGATCGCCTCCGGCGCCGTCGCGTCGGGCCGGTTTGCCCGTCCGTCGGGATCGTGACGATCGGCATCTGCGGCACGGCGCGGGTCTCCGAGTTCATATTGGGCTGGCAATTGACGTCCCATTGGTAATCGGAAGCCCGATACCGTTCGGCATAAGCCGAGTGCCTAGGAGGGGTTCGGCGGCGCCTTGGTGATCTCGCCGACGGGGCGGCTTGCCGCCTGATCCTTCTTGCCAAACAGACCGCTGATGAGCCCCATCATGGGGTGCGTGGGCAGGGCCGCACCGGGAGATGCTTTCTTGCCGCGCCTGAGTCTGACCAAGCCGACAATCAGCACGGCGCCAATGATGAGCACCATTGGCCAGGGCAACCTTCCGAGCCAGGACAGCCAATTCGAGGACGACACGACATCGATTGAAACGTGCTGTTTGCGCAGTTCCGGCAGCAGCGTGGGATCGCCGAATTCGGGAGTTTGGCTACGGAAAACCATTTGTGGCGCGGTGCCGTGCGCCACCGGCTGCTCGACAGGGCGTTTGAAATTTCCATTGATCTGCGCGCCGGCGAACGTAACGCTGGCGATATTGTCGGCGTCGAGCTGATCGAGGAACTCGCCATAAAGAATCGCTGCCGGCCTATTGCTGATTTGCACGACGCCGAAGGCAGCGAGGCCCAGCAGGACGACGCCGAGAATCCATACCGGAGGTCGCAAGTACCACGCCCGGGGACGGTGATGCTGAACCGCATCTGCCATTTCATCCTCCGTCGAAACCGATCAATCGCCCAGCCGAGGCGAATCCGCCGCGGATTCCTTCTGCTTGTCACTCTGACCCGAAACCGACCTGAACATCGGAACCATCGACAGAATGGAATGAATGTCCATCTTTCCGCCGCGCGCCACCCTGACCAGTCCGGCAATGAAGGCCCCGGCGATGATGAGTAACATTGGCTTGGCCAAGAGAAATGCGCCGAGCACGCCAAGTATCGCCGCCGAGCCAGTCCCCAGCCACTGCGAGGATGCTACGCCGATCGCCACGTGTTCTTTGCGCAGTTGCGGAAACAAGGTTGGATCGCCGACGTCCGGAACACGGCTCCGGAAGACCGTCAGTGGCGCGCCATTCTTTGCCCCAGTCTCCGCGACCGGCCGTTTGAAATGGCCCTCGATCTGCGTTCCGGCGAATGTAACGCTTGCTATATTTTCAGCATCAAGCTGATTGAGAAAATCGCTATAGCGAATCGTGGTGGGCCCGCTGCCCATTCCCATAACGCCGTAGACGGCGAGCGCTACCAAGACGACGCCGACAATCCACACCGGAGGGCGTTTGTACCAAGGCCGCATGCGATGAGGCAGAGCGACATCTGTCATGTCATTTGCTCCCCACGCGGCTAAGCTCGCTGTTTCGACGGATTCCAGCGCTCCTGAGATTTTTTATAGCGCTGTGAATTATTGCTGCATTGATGCAACTCAAAGGCGCATTTGCGCCAAATCAACGACTTATGGGTTAAATCGTGCATAGCTAATTACGATGCGGCAGCTGCGGCCGGCTTTTTGGAGAGCCGCTCATGCCATGATACAGGGACCGGCAATCGCGCTCGGCAAACGCTCGGCGGCAGTCTTTGCCGTGGCTGGCTTGACAAGCGCCGAAGCGCGCCGCCGGCTCGCTCAATTCGGCGCCAACGCGATCAGCGAAAAAGTCCCGCCGCGCTGGAAAGTCTTCGCTGCAAAATTCTGGGGTCCGATTCCTTGGATGCTGGAAGCGGCGATCGTCCTGCAAATCTGGCTCGGCACTTACGTCGAAGCGGCGGTGATCGGCGGCCTGCTGCTGTTTAACGCAACGCTCGGCTTCATTCAGGAAGGCCGGGCGGGCGCGGCGTTGACTGCGCTCAAACGGCGGCTTGCGCCGACCGCCCTGGTGTGCCGCGACGGCGAATGGCGGCGCATTGCGGCGGCAGAACTCGTTCCCGGTGATGCCATCCGGCTGGTGCTCGGTGCTTTGGTGCCGGCCGATGCGACCCTCGTGTCGGGATCGGTTATGGTCGACCAGTCGATGCTCACCGGGAAAATCGCTGCCGGTCGATGCCGGCCTCGGCAACCAAGTCTACGCCGGCTCGCCGGTGCGCCGCGGTCAGGCCATCGCCGAGGTGACGGCGACTGGACCCAAGACAAAATTCGGCCGCGCGGCCGAATTGGTGCGCGTCGCCCGCGCCGTCAGTACGGAGCAAACCGCAATCTTTGGGGTGACCCGCAATCTCGCCATCGTCAATGGCACCGTGGCCGCGCTCATTATCGTCTACGCCTATGTCGCGGCAATGCCCGCGGCCGACCAAATCCGTCTCGCGCTCACCGCCCTGCTGGCCACCATCCCGCTGGCGCTGCCGGCGACCTTCACGCTCTCGGCTGCCTTGAGCGCCCAAATCCTCGCGGCGCGCGGCGTGCTTTTGACGCGGCTTTCGGCCGCGCATGAAGCCGCCGCCATGGATGTGCTGTGCGCCGACAAGACCGGAACCTTGACGCGCAACGCATTGCAAGTTGCCGACGTCGTCGCCATGCCCGGCTTCGATCGCGCGCGCGTGCTGAGGCTTGCCGCGCTGGCGAGTTCCGAGGGCGACCAGGACTTGATCGATGCCGCCATTCGCGCGGCGGCCGAGGCGCCGGCGCTCGAGGCGGCCGAGCGGCTCGTCCGCTTCGTTCCCTTCGATCCGGAAACCAAGACCGCGGAGGCCGTCGCCCTCGATGGCGACGGCAACGAAATTCACGTAGCCAAAGGCGCATTCGAGGTGATCGGCAAGCTGGCGCAGGTGCCCGCGGACCGCCGGCGCCAAATCGGCGATCAAGTCGACGAACTTGCCGCGCAGGGCCATCGCATTCTCGCGGTTGCCGCGGGAACGTCGAACGTGTTGCGTCTCGTCGGCCTGATCGCGCTCAGCGACCCGCCACGCGCGGAATCGTCGGAACTGATCGCCGATCTTCGCGCCATGGGCGTGCGCACCGTCATGGTGACCGGGGACTCCGGCGCCACGGCGGCGGCCATTGCCGGCCGGGTCGGCATCGCCGGGGAGGTCTGCCCGCCCGAGCGCTTTTCCGACGAACTGGCCACCGACGACTACGGTGTTTTTGCGCGGGTTGTCCCGGAGGAGAAGTTCAGACTGGTGAAGGCGTTGCAACATCATGGCCATGTCGTCGGCATGTGCGGCGATGGCGTGAATGACGCGCCGGCCTTGCGGCAGGCGCAGATCGGAATTGCCGTCGCCTCCGCGACCGACGTCGCCAAAGCCGCCGCCGGCATGGTGCTGACCGAGCCGGGGCTCGCCGGCATCGTCCATGCGGTGCGGGAAGGGCGCATTGGCTTCCAGCGGCTGCTCGCTTTCACCTTCAACATGCTGGTCAAGAAGACCGAGATCGTGCTGTTCCTGGCCATCGGGCTTGTCATGACCGGCCATGGCGTTCTCACGCCGGCGCTCATGGTGCTGCTGTTCGTGACCAACGATTTTCTGGCCATGTCGCTCACCACCGACCGTGCCAGTCCCGCATCCGCGCCAAGCGTCTGGCGCATGCGCAATATTACGATCGCCGCGCTCGTGTTGGGGGCGTGCAAGCTCGCTTTCTCGACGGCGATCCTCGCGGTCGGGAAGTTCCGACTGGGGTTTGATGCGGGTGCGCTGCAGAGCTTGGCCTTCGTCACGCTCGTGTTCGGCAACCAGGCGGTGCTGTTCGTGCTGCGCGAGCGGCGCCCGATGTGGAGCTCCCGACCGAGCAATTGGATTGTCGCCGCTTCGCTGACGGGCATCGCGATCGTGGCCGCGCTGGCGCTTTCGGGCACCCTGATGGCGCCGCTGACCTGGCGCGTGCTGGTGGCCGTCTTCGTCGCGGCGGTGGGATTTGCGCTGATTCTCGATTGGCTCAAGCGGCCGGTCACGGCCGTCGTGAAGATCGAATGACGCGTTTGCACAGGAGGACAAAATGACAGAGGCAGCTCAGCACGGTCATTGCACCCGGCCCTGGTATATGCGACCGCCGGTGTGGGTGATCGGCATCGTCGTGCTTGCACTGGCCATCTACGCCATCGTGTAAGCAAGGCGCGCACCGTCCGCGACGCCTGACAGCGGATGTCTCGAATTTTCGGAACGGCTGCCCGCAGTCCCGTCAGTTCGTGGGGATGGTGACGATCGGCATCTGCGGCGCGGCGCGCGTTTCCGAGAGCGCCGACATCATCAACAGGAACATGAATACCTGCTTGGAGTTTAGGTCGCGGTCGTCGACCCAGAACCAGCGATCGCGGTAGAACGCCGCCGCATAAGCATTGGTCGGCGGGGTGCCGCTCGCATGGATATGAATGAGCGGCGCCGCATCCGCCGCGACCACGGGCACGCGCGTCGCCCGCCGCTCCGTGATGTCCGCGGCGGGCACTTCGACGCCGGCGGCAAGCTCTGCCAGAACCTGTTGCAGCGAGCGCGTGCGCATTGCGATTTCGTCGGGCCTATGCGTCGGGCTGCCGCTCAGGACGAACTGGTTGCGCTGCGGTGCCAGGCCGAGCAGCGCTTTGACGCGGCGGATGTCGTCTTGCACGGCGCGCGCGGCATGGGGACGGAAGAAGACCCAGGTCCGGCTCAGTTTCCCCGTCTTGCCGCTGCGCGTGCCGATCGCACCCGCCTGCTCGATACGGCGAATGGCGCTCGTCACCGCGCGGAAGCGCGGATCCTCCGGGCGGCCCTGCGCCGGCGCCAGCGAATAGTTGTAGATGCCGTTAATGCTGCGGACCGTGAGCGCCAGCAGGAAGCTGGCGTCATGGCCGGAGTTGATCATCGTGAAAACCGTCTGCGGCGGGATCGGCCGCAGCAGGCTGTTGATGAAGCGTTGGCCGGTCAGCGGCGTGTAGGAAACGGTGGGGCGATCGGTGTAGCGAGCGCTGGCGGCGAAATTACCGTAGCCTTGCGATGTCGTGTAGGGATGCGGAAACAGTCGCGCCGTGGCGTCGGCTTGGGTCTGCAGTTCCCGCGTGCTGACGACCGAAGACACATCGAGAAACACCGGCGGATCGAAATAGCGGAATTTGACGATATTGAGCAGCATCTGCTCCTTCCAGGAGCTGGCCATGCTGCCGGAATAATCCGGACGGTCGTGCTCAACGCCGGCGGGACCAATGCTCGCGCAACCTGCTATTGCAGGCGCAAGCATCAGTCCGATGATCAGCCGCGACCATGAACGCATAGAAATCCCCCGCCGACAAAAATGGCAGGGTTGATTGCGAACGCATTGACACATCTCAAAATTGAATTTTGAGGCAGATCAATAGTTTAACGGCGCTGAGCGCCTGCTCGCTTGCGGCGGAAGGTGGCGCGCGCCGAAGGCGCGAGCCGGGCCGCGGGCGCCGCGCCTTCGTCTGCCTGCTGTAATCGTTTAAATCCGCTCGGGGAGGCGATCTTCACGCGCCAGCGTGGAGAACTTGGTGATGGCGCCCTTGAACTGCAGCTCGACCGTGCCGGTCGGCCCGTGGCGCTGCTTGCCGATGATGACTTCCGCCTTGCCGTGCATCTTCTCGCCTTTCGCCAGCCATTCGGCGAACGTCTCGCGGTTACTCTCCAGCGGCTTGCGCATCTGGTGGCAATACTCGTCGCGGCTCTCCACCTGAGGCGAAAGCTGCGACAGCGCCAGCACCGGGGTGATCGCCTGTGCCTGCACGGGTTACCTCCGTCGGAGTTTCATTTTGCTCAGTCAAGTCGTGTTCGGTTTTGAACAGACTTGTCCCAACTGCCGGATCAATCTGCGCAGCAATGAAGTACCTACGGGAGTCGGCTGACTGAGTTCGCGTTTTTGCGCTCCAGATGATGCTTACGAAACGTCGCCATGAGTTTGATTCCGACCCAAGGCGTTTAGTTCGACGCTGCCGCGATGCCGCAATGCTGGGGGCCATCCGCCTTTGAGCTTCGAACCAATTCAGGAAACGCCTGTCGCCCGCGTCGATTCGTGCGTCATCGAGAAAATCCCGGTGAGGTAGAGAACATGGCACGTCTTTATACCGCTAATTTTGCCATCGCAGCTATCGCGCTATTTGCATTTGCTTTCACCGGCGCAACGCGCGTTAGCGCTCAGCCGGTGACACTCAAAACCGCAGCGAGATTCGGTGTGCTGGCCGGCTCGACGGTCACCAACACGGGCTCAACCGTGATCAACGGAGAAGTCGGCCTCAGCCCAGGCACCGCGGTCACCGGTTTCCCTCCCGGAACCGCGACGGCGATACATGTGGCCGATGCGGTCGCATTACAGGCTCAAATCGACCTCACGGTTGCTTACCTTGATGTGTTGAGCAGGCCGACCACAGTAGGCCTAACCGGTCAGAACCTGGGTGGCCTTACGCTTGCACCAGGCGTTTATAATTTTAATTCGTCGGCTCAATTGACAGGCAGCCTCACACTTGACGGGCTGGGCAATCCTAATGCGCGGTTCATCTTCAATATCGGGAGCACGCTGACAACCGCCAGCTCATCTTCTGTTTTGCTGATCAATGGCGCCCTAGGCAACAATGTATATTTCAGGGTCGGGAGCTCCGCGACGCTCGGCACGAACACATCCTTCGCGGGCGAAATTCTCGCGCTGACGAGCATCACGCTGAACACCGGCGCGACAATCAACTGCGGTGCTGCCTTGGCGCGCAACGGCGCGGTGACGCTGGATAACAACAAGATCTCGATTTGCACGACCCCGCCCACAGCCATTGGCCCCGGCACAACCGGCACCGGCCCCGACACCGTCTTAGACGTCCCGGTGGCAACCGTGCTGCCACCCTCAGCCAATAACGGTCAACGCGGCGTCGCAAGCGTGATCGATGCCTTTGTCGCCAACGGCGGTACGCTGCCGTCGGCGTTTGAGAATCTCGTCTTTTTCCTATCGCCCACCGCTTTGGCGGACGCGTTCACGCAGCTTGAGGGTGACGCCGGCACCGGCTCCGCGCCGGCAGGGATTCAGGCGATGAATTCGTTCATGTCGCTGATGACCAATCCGTTCGGCAATAACCGCCCATTCACACCATTTGCCGAGGAGCGTCCGCAAACTCGTCCCCCCATGTATGTAAAGGCACCCGTTTACTACAAAGCACCGGTCGGGGTCGCGCCCGATCCGCGCCGCTGGGGCGTCTGGGGCGCGGCCTATGGCGGCCAAAACACCACCACCGGTGACTCGGTAGCCGGCAGCCACGATCGGTCGGCGCGCGCGCTCGGTTTTGCCACCGGCCTCGACTACCTTTTCACGCCCTATACGGTGGTCGGCATCGCGGTCGCGGGCGGGAGCACCAATTTTAGCTTGGCGGACGGCTTCGGCAGCGGACACAGCGACATGTTCCAGGCGGCCGTCTACAGCACCACGCGTATCAATGCCGCCTATGTTTCGGCCGTGCTCGCCTACGCTTGGCATGATGTGAGCACCGACCGGTATTTGACGCTGGCGGGCACCGACCATCTCACCGCAGACTTCACGGCCAACAACTTCGGCGGTCGGATCGAAGGCGGCTATCGAATTGCCGTTCCGGGCGTCTTTGACGCTCCGGGGTTTGGGCTTACCCCCTACGCCGCCTTGCAGGTGCAGGCTTTCCGCACGCCGTCCTACAGCGAGACCGCCGCCTCCGGCTCATCGGATTTTGCTCTTGCCTATGACGCGAACACCACGACCGCGACCCGCACCGAGCTCGGCAGTTGGGTGGACACGAGATATGCGCTCGACCGCGATAGCGCGCTCTCGCTGTTCGGTCGCGCCGCCTGGGCGCATGACTGGTACTCCGACATGTCGGTCACGGCGACATTTCTGGCGCTGCCCGGTTCGAGCTTCATCGAAACCGGCGCGCCGCCGGCGAGGGATTTAGCGCTACTGACGGCCGGAGCAGAATTATACATGCGCAACGGCTGGTCGGCGATGGCGAAGTTGGATGGCGAACTCGCCCAGCACTCACACACCTATATCGTTTCCGCACGACTGCGCTATACGTGGTGACTCATCGCACGCGGCATCGGTTTATTCGCCAGCAGACCTCGGTGTCCAATGCGATCCGTGTGCATTTTTCCGGGTTCGGGATCGTGACGCTGGCCGGGCGCGCGCTCGTTGCCGCCCGCGAAGCGCTGGCTGTTGTCCCGCCCGGCCGCTTTGCGGGGAAAAGTGGGCGCGCTTAAATCCGCTCGGGGAGGCGATCTTCGCGCGCCAAGGACGAGAACTTGGTGATGGCGCCCTCGAACTGCAGTTCGACCGTGCCGGTCGGCCCGTGGCGCTGCTTGCCGATGATGACTTCCGCCTTGCCGTGCACCTTCTCGCCTTCCGCCAGCCATTCGGCGAACTTCTCGCGGTTACTCTCCAGCGGCTTGCGCATCTGGTGGTAATACTCGTCGCGGAACACGAACAGCACCACGTCGGCGTCCTGCTCGATCGAGCCCGATTCACGCAAATCCGAAAGCTGCGGCCGCTTGTCGTCGCGGCTCTCCACCTGGCGCGAGAGCTGCGACAGCGCCAGCACCGGCACGTTGAGCTCTTTCGCCAAGGCTTTGAGCTTGGTGGTGATCTCGGTGATCTCCTGCACGCGGTTTTCGGATGAGCGCTTGGTCGAGCCGGACAGCAATTGCAGATAGTCGATGATCAGCAGATCGAGCCCGCGCTGGCGCTTGAGCCGTCGCGCGCGCGCCGCGAGCTGGGCCACCGACAGGCCGCCGGTCTCGTCGACATAGAACGGCAGGTGCTGCAGTTCGATCGAATAGTCCTTGATGCGCTCGAAGTCCGCCTCGCTGATGCCGCCGCGGCGGATCTGGCTGGAGGGGATGCCGGTCTGCTCGGCGATGATGCGGGTGGCCAATTGCTCGGCCGACATTTCCAGCGAGAAGAAGCCGACGATGCCGCCATTGACCGTGACCTGGTGGCCGTCGGGCTTGACCTCGCCGTGCCAGGATTTGGCGATGTTGTAGCCGATATTGGTGGCGAGCGAGCTTTTGCCCATGCCGGGGCGGCCGGCAAGGATGATCAGGTCGGACGGCTGCAGCCCGCCCATCATGCGGTCGAGATCGTCGAGCCCGGTGGCCAGTCCCGACAGTTTGCCGTCGCGCTGATAGGCATGCGCGGCCATGTCGACCGCGGTGGTGAGCGCCTGGGCGAAACGCTGGAAGCCGCCGTCATAGCGGCCGGTCTCGGCGAGTTCGTACAAGCGGCGTTCGGCGTCCTCGATCTGGTCGCGCGGCGAGAAATCGACCGGCGCGTCGAAGGCGACATTGACCATGTCCTCGCCGACCGTGATCAGCGCGCGCCGCACCGCCAGATCGTAGACGGTTCGCCCGTAATCCTCGGCATTGATGATGGTGGTGGCTTCGGCCGCAAGCCGCGCCAGGTACTGGCTCACCGTCACACCACCGATGTCGATATTGGCGTCGAGGAAGGTCTTCAGCGTCACCGGCGTCGCGATCTTGCCGGCACGCACCAGGTCGCGGGACAGCTGGAAGATGTTCTGGTGGATCGGCTCGAAGAAATGCACCGGCTCGAGGAAGTCGGAGACCCGGTAGAGCGCTTCGTTGTTGACCAGGATGGCGCCCAACAGCGCCTGCTCCGCCTCGATATTGTGCGGCGCACTGCGATAGTTCGGAGCCGGTTGCTCGACCGGTTTGCGGACGACTGATTCGATGGGGGCCATGGGAACTGCTGTTGCGTCAATTTGACGAAACTTTGTTCACCATGGCTTAACCATCGCATGCAGGCGGCGCGATAGCTTCGTGCAGGCGATAGCCGCTTTCCACGCTAATCACCGGGGATGAAAATAGCCCGCGCCCGATCGAGCGAAGGCTTGACGATGGGGTCGGCTTGGCGCTAGCGCGTTACGCGTCTCTCAGGCGGCGTCGCGACGACTGCAAGGCTACGCCGCTACCGGCTTTAGCCGGGGAATTTTCTTGATTTCCTGTGCAAGTTCGCGCTCCGCGCGCCAGGTGTCGTAGGCACCCTGCATGCGCACCCAGACGCCGGCGCCATCGCCGAATAGCTTGCCGAGCCGAACCGCGACAGCCGGCGACACCGGCTTGCGCTGCTTGAGAATGTCGTAGAGGTGCTGGCGCGAAATGCCGAGCAAGGCTGCGATCTCCGCCTTGCTGCGGCCGGTCGCCGGGATCACCTCACTCAGCAATACGCCAGGATGCGTCGGGCAGCGGTTCGGATTGGGCTTGGCGGCATATTCGACCATTAACTCGGCTCCTCAATGGTATTGTTCCAAGTCGACGCGAGCGGCATCTCCAGCGGCGAACTCGAAAGTGATGCACCACGGCCCGTTGACATGGACAGTGTAGCGCCTCGGGACGAAGCCCTTCAGGGCATGGAAATCAAAACCTGGAAGGTTCATTTGCTCCGGCTCCGCCACGACGTCGAGACGATCAAGGCGGATCAGGATGCGTTTGTGCAGCTTGGAATCGATCTTGGCCGTGCGGCCCTGCGCCCACAGCTCGGCCAGCGCCTTGCTCCGGAACGTCTTGATCACGGCGCAATGTAAGCTAACTGCTTACAATTGTCAATAGATTGCTGACAACGGCGCGCGCGCGTCGCGCTCCCTATTCACTATTCGCCCTTCTTATTCTCCCGCCAGCCGCAGCGGCGGGCGCTGGGCGCCCTCGGCCGCGCGCAGGCGGCGCTCGTTGCGCGCGATATAGTCGCGCGTCATCGGCGTCACGCCCTGCCTCTTGGTGATCTGGATCTGGAAATTCATCATGTTCTGCTCGCGGAACGACTGTTCCGAGGCCGCCAGATAGAACTCCCACATGCGCACGAAGCGCTGGTCGTAGATGCGCTCGACCTCCTCGCGATGGGCGAGGAAGCGCTCGCGCCAGTCCTTCAGCGTCTCGGCGTAATGCAGCCGCAGGATTTCGATGTCGGTGACCAGCAGGCCGCAATTCTCGATCGCGGGCAGCACTTCCGACAGCGACGGGATGTAGCCGCCGGGGAAGATGTATTTGGCGATCCAGGGATTGGTGTAGTTCGGACCTTCCGAGCGGCCGATCGAATGCAGCAGCATGACGCCGTCGTCAGCGAGCAGTTCGGCGCATTTGCGGAAGAAGGTGTCGTAATGGCCGACGCCGACATGCTCGAACATGCCGACCGAGACGATGCGGTCGAACGGGCCCTCGATGTCGCGGTAATCCTGCATCTGGAAACGGGCGCGCTCGCCCAGGCCCTTTTCCGCCGCCCGCTCGTTGGCGATGGCGTGCTGCTCCTGCGACAGGGTGATGCCGGTCACCTTGGCGCCGGTCACCTCGGCGAGATACAAGCCCAGCCCGCCCCAGCCGCAGCCGATGTCGAGCACGCGCAATTCCCGCCGCGGCTTGCCCGGCTCGCCCGGCTCCACCAGCAGTTTGGCGGCGAGATGCCGCTTCTTGGCGAGTTGGGCGTCGTCGAGCGACTGGTCGGGGCTCTCGAAATAGGCGCAGCTATATTGCCGGTCGGCATCCAGGAACAGGGAATAGAGCCGGCCGTCGAGATCGTAATGATGCGCGACATTGCGCCGCGACCGCGTCGCGCGGATTGAACTGCGCCAGCCGGCGGGCGAGATAGCGCAGCATCCATTGCGGGCGCGCCCAGTGCGGCAGTTCGGTGCCCTGGCCCATGCAGATGGCGAGCACGTCGGCGATGGTGCCTTGCTCCACCACGAAGCTGCCGTCCATATAGGCTTCGCCGAGCTTGAGCTCGGGATCGAGCAGCAGGCCCCATTCGGCCCGGCGGCTGGTCAGGCGGACGGCCACCGGCTTGCCGCTGCCGTCGCCAAAGCTGAATGTCCTGCCGCGCGAGGTGGTGAGCCGGAAATTCCCCCGCCGCATAAAGGTCTTGAGCAATACCTGAAGCAACCGGTCCATCGGCCGCCTCCATCACCCTGGATTGAGACCTGTCTGGAACCCTCCACGCGCCAACGTGGCGGATACCGATACCCTCGGACGGAGGTATTGGATCAAAGTTCTGCCGCCCCAGCAATGCCTCAATTTAATTCGTTGCATGGAATTCCACCCCCGGCGTCCCAAGTTTTGGGGGCCAGGGTCGGAACGCCAGATGCCCGCCCGTGGTTCCCGGGCCGGAGCAATGGGCGTGAATCGGGTACCGGCGCTGGTCACAACCGCCTGGTATTAGGCTATCAACAGCTCGGCGGCGCGCGCGCCGGAGGCGTGCGGGGCGGCGAAACCTATCGAGGGGTTCTGACGGCAATGATGAGTTCAAGTCGCGGCATCGGCTTCATTATCGGACTTCTGGCGCTGGTCTTTTCCGGCGCCGCACTGGCGCAGGAGAACCTCGACAAGGACAAGACGCCGGCCCAGCTCTACGCGTCCGATTGCGCCATCTGTCACAAGACCACGCGCGGGCTGTCGCGCGCCGGCGGCCTGTTGGGGCTGGAAAGCTTCCTGCGCGAGCACTACACGGCGAGCCGGGAATCGGCGGCCGCGGTTGCCCGCTATCTGCGCCAGGTCGACCGCGGGCCGCTGCCGGCGGAGAACAAGCATACCGCGCGGCCCAAGCGGGAGAAGCACAAGCCCGACGCGACCGAGAAGTCGGCCGAGAAGAAGACCGATAAGCCGAACGAGAAGAAGGCGGGCGAGGCCAAGACGACCGAAAAGAAGACGACCGAAAAGAAGACCACCGACAAGAAGTCGACCGAGACCAAGCCGGCCGATGTCAAATCCACCGAGAAAAAGCCGGCGGAAAAGAAATCCAACGCATCCAAACCGTCGACGCCGAAGCCGACCGACGCCGAAGCGCGCGCGCCCAAGCCGAACGACACGTCCGGCGCCAAGCCGGGCGCAAAGCCGGGCGCAAAGCCGGGTGCTAAGCCCGACAAGCCGAAGGCCGCCAAACCGGCGGATGCCAAGCCCGCGGACGCCAAACCGGTGCAATAGCCGGCCCGGATTTCCCTCTCCCCGCGAGCGGGAAGAGGGACGTCGCGCGGCTTAGTCCTCGCTCTTTTCCTTGTCGGTCGCGGCCTCTTCCGCGGCCTCTTCGTCTTCCGGCGAGGCCCCCGGCTCGAAGAAGGCTTCCGCCGCGGCGGCCGCGGCTTCCGCTTCCTCCTCGGCATCGGTGCGCCGCACGGTCACGTCCTCGCCACGGGCGATGCGCTCGGCCTCGTCGGCTGAGCGCGCAACGATGACGGTGATGTTGGTCTCCACCTCCGGATGCAGCGCCAGCGGCACCTTGTGCTGCCCGAGCGTCTTGATCGGCATGTTGAGCGCGATCTGGGAGCGGCTGACCGTCGAGGCGCCGTCGGCATTGAGCAGCGTGGCGATGTCGCGCGTCGACACCGAGCCGTAGAGCTGGCCGGATTCCGAGGCCTGCCGGATCACGGTGATCATCTTGCCGTCGAGCGTGGCGGCGAGCTTCTCGGCGCCGCCCTTGGCTTCGAGGTTGCTTCGCCTGCAGCTCCGACTTCATCTCGTCGAAGCGCTTCTTGTTGTCGGCGGTCGCGCGCAGCGCCTTGCCGCGCGGCAGCAGGAAATTGCGGGCGAAACCGTCCTTGACGCGGACGACGTCGCCCATATGGCCGAGCTTGCCGACGCGCTCGAGCAGGATCACTTCCATGGCTTTTACTCCTTGATCTTGATCTGAATGGACCGGGTTGATGACACTTGATTTCAGGATGGCGGCGGGTTGGGCCGGCGCGCCAGGCGCGCGCGCAGGTCGAAGATGGCGTCGACGAGCCCGAGCAGACACAGCGCCAGCATCGGCCAGCCGAACACCATGACCGAGGCATAAGCGGCGCCGAGCATGAAGCCGCGCGCATCGAGGCCGCGGGTGAGCGCGTGCAGCACCGCGAAGCCGAGGATGCCGTAGGCCATGAACAGGCTGGCCGACACCACGCCGGCGACGATGCCGAGCATGCCGCCGGCAAAGCTCAAGCCCCACCGCCAGCGCCAGCGCGATCGCGACTTCGCGCGGCAGCCGCATGGCGGCTAGCTCCGGCCACGGCCGCGTCAGCCTGCCGGAGAATTTCACCACGCGCGCGGCAAGCCACAGGTTGATCACATTGGTGATCACCGCGATCACCGCCGCCGCCGGCGGGATCGCCTCGGCCAGGAAGGCGATCAGCCGCTGCGGATTGCTCACGCCCGGGACCGTCAGCGGCGCATTGGCGGTGCCGCCGGTCTCGATCTGCAACAGATGGGTGAGGGCACGGGTGAGGCTGGCGCGGAAGCTCGTCGCGTCGAGGCCGAAATTGGGGATGGCGACCACCACGACCAGGGCCGCGAGCACGGCGGCCCAGGCCACCAGCCGCCCGGGCGGATACCATTCGAGTGTGGGGGCCGCGCCATTGCCGCCGACCGGCCGCGCCAGCATGGCGAGATAGCTCAGCCACCAGGCGGGAATGCCGGCACCGGCCAGGAAGGCGAAGAAGAAGACCGAGCTGAACACCAGGCCGAGCGCGAGCGCGCCGATGAGCGCGGCGGTCAGCGCCGCCCAATGGCTCCAGCCGATGCCGGCGATCATCATCGGCAGCGGCGCCAGATAGAACAGGAAGACCGACAGCAACGAGCCCGAGCTCACCGAGGCGAACAGCAACGCCCCGGCCGCGCCGGCACCGATCCCGATCAATCCGATCTGCATCATCACGAGCTGTCCCGCTCTTCGAGCGGTTAGAGACGGATCCACGTCCGCCCCAACCATCGGCCCCCGGGGCGTTCCCGGCGGCCTCGTTGTTAGCGCCTCAACGTATCACGTAGGGCAGCAGGCCGAGGAAGCGCGAACGCTTGATCGCCTGAGCCAGTTCGCGCTGCTTCTTGGCCGAGACCGCGGTGATGCGGCTCGGCACGATCTTGCCGCGCTCGGAGACGTAGCGCTGCAGCAGCTTGACGTCCTTGTAGTCGATCTTCGGCGCATTGGCGCCGGAGAACGGACAGGTCTTGCGGCGGCGGAAGAAGGGGCGGCGGGCGCCGCCTGCGGCTGAGAATGCCATGGTCTATTCCTCCGTCGCCGGGGCCTGGGTTTCGGCGCTGGCTTCTTCGCGCGGCCGCCGACGTTCGCCACGATCGCGATCGCCCCGGTCGCCCCTGATCGCCCCGATCGCCGCGGTCGAAACGGCCGCCGCGATCGCCACGATCACCGCGATCGTCGCGATCCGACTTGCGCATCATCGCCGAGGGGCCTTCTTCCAGCTCTTCCACGCGGATGGTCAGGTAGCGCAGCACGTCCTCGTTGAGCCGTTCCTGGCGCTCGATCTCGTTGAGCGCCGCCGGCGGCGCATCGACATTGAGCAGCGTGATATGCGCCTTGCGGTTCTTGCGGATGCGGTAGGAGAGCGACTTCAGCCCCCAATATTCGTTCTTGCTGACCTTGCCGCCGGCCTCGCCGATGACGGCGGTCAGCTTGGCGGTCAATTCCTCGACCTGCTGCGCGCTCAGGTCCTGGCGCGCGAGATAGACGTGCTCGTATAGCGGCATGGAATGCCTTTCCCTTGGTTTCAACGGCCCTCGATCCCGGCGCGAAGCCCCTCGAGCCCTTCGGGAAAGGCTCGAATGCTACTCAAAGGCGGAAACACGGGACGCCGGGCCGTCACGCCCTACCGGTTTTCAAGGAAAATCGGCCGTCCGTTCAGTTCCCAACCAGGATCGACGGAGAGGGCGGGTTATAGGGGTTTTCGCCGAAAAGGCAAGCGAGAGCGGCGTTTTCGCCTCAGGCCGCCCGCGGTGGCGGAGCACCACCATGGCGATGCAGCCGGTCGGCGAGCTTGACCGCGAGGTCGACCGCCTCGCGCATCTGGCGGGCCGATTCCGGCGTTTCGTCGCCGGAGCGGCGCATGCGGTTGAGCGCGTCGAGCAGCCGGTCGAGGTTCTCGGCCAGCAGAATTCTGGCGGAATGCGGGGTCTTTGCGCGCCCGCGCCAGTTCGTCGTCGTTGACCAATGCGCCCATGGGGCCGACCTCGGTGGGAAGCTGGAGGTAGTTTAGGCCGCAGGCCTTGTCGCTTGGTTACCACCGCGGGCGCAAGTTGAACGGTTGACAGTGACCCGGTGGGAGGTGTCTTTCGGCCCGATTTCAGGGTGATAGGGACGGGGGCATGACAGTCGCATTGGTATTTCCGGGGCAGGGCAGCCAGACGGTCGGCATGGGCAAGGCGCTGGCCGATAATTTCGCGCCGGCGCGGGCAGTGTTCGAGGAAGTCGACGGCGCGCTGGGCGAGGCGCTCAGCGCCATCATCTTCGAGGGTCCAGCCGACCGGCTCACGCTCACGCAGAATGCGCAGCCGGCGCTGATGGCGGTCTCGCTCGCGGTGTTGCGCGTGCTCGAGACCGAAGCCGGCTTCGACCTTGCCCGCGAGGCGCAATTCGTCGCTGGCCATTCGCTCGGCGAATATTCGGCGCTGGCCGCCGCCGGCACCTTCACCCTCGCCGACACCGCGCGGCTGTTGCGCACCCGCGGCCTTGCCATGCAAAAGGCGGTGCCGGTCGGCGTCGGCGCCATGGCGGCGCTGCTCGGGCTCGATTTCGACACCGCCTCGGCGGTCGCCGCGGAAGCCGCGCAAGGCGACGTCTGCCAGGCGGCAAACGACAACGGTGCCGGCCAGGTCGTGGTCTCCGGCGACAAGGCCGCGGTCGAGCGCGCGGTCGAAATCGCCAAGGGCAAGGGCGCCAAGCGCGCCATGCTGCTGCCGGTCTCCGCCCCCTTCCATTGCGCGCTGATGGCGCCTGCCGCCGAGGTCATGGCGGAGGCGCTGGCGCAGGTTACGGTGAAGCCGCCGGCGGTGCCGGTCGTCGCCAATGTGCTGGCGAAGCCGATCCGGGACCCGGCCGAGATCGTGCGGTCGCTGGTGGCGCAAGTGACCGGGACGGTGCGCTGGCGCGAGTCGGTCGCCTTCATGGCCGGCGCCGGCGTCACCACATTCTATGAGGTCGGCGCCGGCAAGGTGCTCTCCGGCCTGGTCAAGCGCATCGCCGAGGGTTCGAGCGCGAGCGCCATCGGCAGCCCGGACGACGTCGCCGCATTCAAGGCCGCGCGCGGCTAAGGCATGCGCGACGCAAGAGGGATAGGGGAAACGTCATGATGTTCGATCTGACCGGCAAGACCGCGCTGGTGACCGGCGCCAGCGGCGCATTGGGTGGCGCGATCGTCCGTGCGCTGCACGGCCAGGGCGCCACCGTCGCGCTGTCCGGCACCCGCCGCGAGGCGCTCGATACGCTGGCCGGCGAACTCAAGGAACGCGTGCACGTACTGCCCTGCGATCTCGCCGACAAGGACGCGGTCGAGGCGCTGGTGCCGAGCGCGGAAGAGGCGATGCAGAAGCTCGATATCCTGGTCGCCAATGCCGGCGTCAACCGCGACAACCTGTTCGTGCAACTGCGCGACGAGGACTGGGACAAGGTGATCGCGGTCAACCTCACCGCCACCTTCCGGCTCGCCCGCGCCGCGGTGAAGACCATGATGCGGCGGCGCTTCGGCCGCGTCATCGGCATCAGTTCGGTGGTCGGCTTCACCGGCAATGCCGGCCAGGTCAACTACACCGCCTCCAAGGCCGGCCTGGTCGGCATGCTCAAATCGGTGGCCGCCGAATATGCCCGCCGCAACGTCACCGCCAATTGCATCGCTCCCGGCATCATCACCTCGGCCATGACCGACAAGCTCAACGACAAGCAGCGCGAGGCGATCCTGTCGCGGGTTCCCATGGGGCGGCTGGGCAACGCCATGGACGTGGGCGCGGCGGCGGTCTATTTGGCCTCCGACGAAGCGTCCTATGTCACCGGGCAGACCATCCATGTGAACGGTGGAATGGCCATGATCTGAACGGGAAATGCATGGCAATTCAGAGGGTAGGCGAGGGCCCTCACACTGCTAGTCAACGCATTTGAAGTGTGGTAACCGAACTTCGGCCCGGCTGGGGCGGCCGATGGCGGAAGTCAAAAAGCGTATCCGCGATCGGGGCTCGTCTCGCCACCGTCAACCACGACGAGGCCATGCCGCGATGGTTGCGATCCGTTCCGGACCGCGGCCCAATCTAAAAAGCACGAGGTTGAAACGATGAGTGATATTGGCGAGCGGGTCAAAAAGATCGTCGTGGAGCACCTGGGCGTCGAGCCCGACAAGGTGACGGATCAAGCAAGCTTCATTGATGACCTTGGCGCCGACAGTCTCGACACCGTCGAGCTCGTGATGGCTTTCGAGGAGGAGTTCGGCTGCGAGATTCCTGACGACGCCGCCGAGACCATTCTGACCGTCGGCGATGCGGTCAAGTTTCTCGAGAAGAACGCGAAAAGCTGACGCCGGCACGGCTATCCGGTAGCTTCATTCCTTCGTGGCTGATGAGCTATGCCCGGTGCCGGAGCGTAGGAGCGCATATTTCAGCGCAAGGATGCCCATGAAACGGATCGTCGTCACCGGCATGGGAATGCTCACGCCGCTCGGCTGTGGCGTCGAGCCGACCTGGGCGCGCCTGATCAAGGGCGAAAGCGGCGCCGCCAAGATCGAGCGCTTCGAGGTTTCCGATATCTCCTGCAAGATCGCCTGCATGATCCCGCGCGGCGACGGCAGCGCGGGCACCTATAATCCCGACCAGTGGATGGAAGCCAAGGAGCAGCGCAAGGTCGACGATTTCATCGTCTATGCCATGTGCGCCGCCCGCCAGGCGCTCGACGACGCCGGCTGGCATCCGAAAAGCTACGAGGAGCAGACCCGCACCGGCGTGCTGATCGGCTCCGGTATCGGCGGCGTCGAGGGCATCGCCGACATGGCCATCACCTTGAAGGAGCGCGGCCCGCGCCGGGTGTCGCCGTTCTTCATCCCCGGCCGCATCATCAATCTGGCCTCCGGCTATGTCTCCATCGAGTTCGGCCTCAAGGGCCCCAACCACGCGGTGGTCACCGCCTGCTCGACCGGCGCGCATGCGATCGGCGACGCGGCGCGAATGATCCAGCTCGGCGATGCCGAGGTGATGGTGGCCGGCGGCACCAAATCGCCGGTCAACCGTCTGGCGCTTGCCGGCTTTGCCGCGCTGCGCGCGCTCTCCACCGACTTCAACGACGATCCGACGCGCGCCTCGCGCCCCTATGACCGCGACCGCGACGGCTTCGTCATGGGCGAGGGCGCCGGCGTCGTCGTTCTCGAATCGCTCGAGCACGCGCAGGCGCGCGGCGCCAAGATCCATGCCGAGCTGATCGGTTACGGCCTGTCGGGCGACGCCTATCACATCACCGCGCCGGCGCCCGACGGCGACGGCGCCTTCCGCTGCATGCAGGCGGCGATGAAGCGCGCCGGCGTTTCCGCCGACGACATCGACTACATCAATGCGCATGGCACCTCGACGCCGATGGGCGACGAGATCGAACTCGGCGCCGTGCAGCGCCTGGTCGGCAATGCCGCCGGCCGCGTCTCGATGTCCTCGACCAAATCCTGCATCGGACATCTGCTCGGCGCCGCCGGCGCGGTCGAGGCGATCTTCTCGATCCTGGCGATCCGCGACCAGCTTGCCCCGCCCACCATCAATCTCGATAATCCTTCGGTCGAGACGCCGATCGATCTGGTGCCGCACCAGGCGCGCAAGCGCGAGATCGAGACCGTGCTGTCGAACTCGTTTGGCTTCGGCGGGACCAATGCCTCACTGCTGTTTCGCCGCTATGCCGGTGCGTGACCCGCTCCATCCTGCCTGGGCGCCTCTCGCTTTTGCCATAATTCTTTCTAACCTGCGCAAGCTGTTGACGTTTTTGATCGGTAGCCTGCAGAGCGCGGCAGCCTGTGGCGGGCGCGGAGGGTGGTCTTGCCGGGGCGCGCGACAGGCAAGCTTTGAGGGAATCGTGGCGGTGCTGACAGCGGGAGCCGACGCGTGACTTCACCCCCCGACGGCAAGGGCGCTCAAGGCCAGCCGGTCCCCGGCACTGCGCAAGTGCAGCGGCCGCAGGCACCGCAGTCGTCTTCCGCGCCGCCCGCCGCCGACCGCAAGGCCGCGACCCCGTCGCCGTCTCCGCCGCCGAGCCCGAGCAGGCCGTTGACTCCGCGCTCGCCGCGCGTCGCGCTCGAGCCGGAACGGGTGCCGCAGCTCACGCGCCGTTCCAAGCGCGTACGGCATCCGCTGGTGGTCGCCGGCAATGCCGTATTCACCGCATTGGTGCTGTTCACCATCGCGCTCGGCGCCGCTCTGTTCATCGGCAAGCAGCGCTTCGACGCGCCCGGTCCGCTGGCACAGGACACCATCGTCAATATTCCGCGCGGCCTCGGCATGCGCGGCATCGCCGAGAGCCTGGAGCGCGAAGGCGTGATCGATCAGCCTTTTGTCTTTCTCGGCGGCGTCATCGCGCTCAAGGCGCGCGGCGACCTCAAACACGGCGAATACAAATTCAGCGCGCACGCCAGCATGGCCGATGTGGTCGAGGCCATGATCGAGGGCAAGGTGCTGGCGCATCTATTCACCGTGCCGGAGGGGCTCACCTCCGAGCAGGTGGTGGCGCGGCTGCTCGCCGACCCCGCGCTGACCGGCGACGATCAAGGACATTCCGCGCGAGGGCACGCTGTTGCCCGACACCTACAAATTCAGCCGCGGCATGACGCGCGAGCAGATGATCCACCGCATGCAGCAGGCGCATGATCGCGTGCTGGTCGAGATCTGGGCCCACCGCTCGCCGGATCTGCCGCTTACCAGCCCGCAGGACCTGGTCACCCTCGCCTCCATCGTCGAGAAGGAGACCGGCCGCGCCGACGAGCGCACGCGGGTGGCGGCGGTATTCGTCAACCGGCTCAAGCGCAAGATGCGCCTGCAGTCCGATCCGACCATCATCTACGGCCTCACCGACGGAAAAGGCTCGCTCGGTCATCCGATCACCAAGAGCGAGAAGGAAAAGCCGAACCCCTACAACACCTACCAGATCGACGGACTGCCGCCCGGCCCGATCGCCAATCCCGGCCGCGCCTCGCTGGAAGCGGTGGCCAATCCGGCGCGCACCAAGGAGCTTTATTTCGTCGCCGACGGCAGCGGCGGTCATGTGTTCTCCGAAAGTTACGACCAGCACCTGAAGAACGTGGCCAAGCTGCGCACCATCGAGAAGGTCAAGGCGCAGGCGGCCAAGCCGCCGGCGATCGAAGCGCCCACGCCGCCGCGCGCCAGCGGACATTAGCGCTTGCCCTTGTGACGGCGCACCCCCGCCGCTAAGGTCGCGCCGCTTTCGCAACCCCTGCACATGCGAGTCGAACCCATGGCGCTGTCGAGCATGACCGGATTTGCTCGCACGCACGGCGTGGCCGGGCCCTATGCCTGGAGCTGGGAGATCAAATCGGTCAATGCCAAGGGCCTCGATTTGCGCTTCCGCCTGCCGCCGGGCTGGGACGCGGTCGAAGCGCCGGCGCGCAGCCGCGCCAGCGCCGACCTGTCGCGCGGCACCGTCTATGCCAATCTCACCGTCGAGCGCAAAGGCGTGGCGCCCACCGTCAAGGTGAACGAGGCGGTGCTCGCCGCCGTGCTCGACGCCATCAAGGGGTTGGAGCGCTCGATCGATGCCGCCGCGCCGACGCTCGACGGCATCCTCGCGCTCAAGGGCGTGATGGAGATCGCCGAGACCGACGAGCGCGAGGACGAGCGCCGCGCCGCCGAGCGGGCGATCGTCGAGGGTTTCGCGCAGGCGCTTGCCGATCTTGTCGCCATGCGCCGCGCCGAAGGGGCGACGCTCGGCCGCCTGCTCACGGCGCGGCTCGACGAGATCGGCGCGCTCACCGCCCGCGCCGAAGCCGCCCCCGGCCGCAAGCCCGAGGCGGTCAAGGCGCGGCTCGCCGAGCAGGTAGCGGTGCTGCTGTCCGCCTCCGAACGCTTCGACGCCGACCGCCTGCACCAGGAGGCGGTGCTGCTCGCCGCCAAGGCCGACATCCGCGAGGAGCTCGATCGCCTGGTCTCTCATGTCGCGCAGGCCGGCAAGCTCATCGCCGACGGCGGCGCCATCGGCCGCAAGCTCGACTTCCTGGCGCAGGAGCTGCACCGCGAGTCGAACACGCTCACCGCCAAGTCGAACGACGTCGAGCTCACCAATATCGGGCTCGACCTGAAGAGCACGGTCGAGCAGTTCCGCGAGCAGGTGCAGAACCTGGAATGAGCGAACCACAGCGACATCACCCGGCGCGGCATCATGCTGGTGCTCTCCTCGCCCTCGGGCGCCGGCAAGACCACGCTCACGCGCAATCTGTTGGAGCAGGAAGAGAACGTCTCGCTGTCGATCTCGGTCACCACCCGGGCGCGACGGCCAAGCGAGATCGACGGCGTGCATTATCATTTCGTCGGCAAGCGCCGCTTCGAGGTGATGCGCGATTCCGGCGAGCTGTTGGAATGGGCCGAGGTGCACGGCAATTACTACGGCACGCCGCGCGAGCCGGTGGAGAAGGCGCTCAGCAGTGGCCACGACGTGCTGTTCGACATCGACTGGCAGGGAACCCAGCAGCTTCTCGAAAAGATGCGCGACGACGTGGTGACCGTGTTCGTGCTGCCGCCGTCGGCGGCGGAGCTGAAGTCGCGGCTGGAGCGGCGCGCCGAGGACAGTTCCGGCGTCATCGCCCAGCGCCTGCGCAATGCGCTGGAGGAGATCTCGCACTGGCGCGAATACGACTACATCCTGGTCAACCGCGATCTCGACAAGAGCTTCGCGCGGCTGCGCGCCATCCTCACCGCCGAGCGGCTCAAGCGGGTGAAGATGCTCGACCTGGAAAATTTCGTCGACCGGCTGCTGGCCGACCTGAAGAAGCTCACGCCGTAGCCGCGAACAGCCGCGCCAGCCGCACGAACCCGTCGACCGCGATCTCTTCGGCGCGCGCCGTCGGCTCGATCGCCGCGGCCGCGAGCAGCGCCGTCGTATCGACGCCGAGCGACTTCAGGCTCTGCCGCAGCATCTTGCGGCGCTGGCCGAAGGCGGCTTCGGTCACCCGCTGCAGCGCGCGCGCGTCGCACGGCAATGGCGTCTCACGCGGCACCAGGCGCACCACCGAGGACGTCACCTGCGGCGGCGGCACGAAGGCCGCAGGGCTGACGTCGAACATGATCTTGGTCTCGCAGCGCCAGTTTGCCAGCACCGACAGCCGGCCATAGGTCTTGCTGCCGGGCGTCGCCACGATGCGCATGGCGACTTCGCGCTGGAACATCAGCACCAGCGCGTCGTACCAGGGCGGCCACGGCTCCACGGTGAGCCAGCCGATCAGCAGCGCGGTGGCGATATTGTAGGGCAGGTTGGCGATCACCCGCGTTGGCGTGCCGGAAAGCGCCGCGCGGGCATCGAAGGTGAGCGCGTCGCCGGCGACCACGGTGAGCCGTCCGGGATAATGCGCCGCGATCTCTTCCAGCGCGGCAATCGCCCGTTCGTCGCGCTCGACGGCGATGACGTGGGCCGCCCCTTCCGCCAGAAGCGCGCGCGTCAGACCGCCGGGGCCGGGGCCGATCTCCACCACGGTGACGCCATCGAGCGCGCCGCCGGCGCGCGCGATGCGCGCGGTCAGATTGAGGTCGAGCAGGAAATTCTGCCCGAGCGACTTCTTCGGTGCCAGGCCGTGGCGGCGGATGACCTCGCGCAGCGGCGGCAGGTCGTCGAGCTGGACCATCTATTTGGCGAGCGCCAGCGCTGCTGTTTGCGCCGGCTCCGCCGCCGCCAGCCGTGCCGCCAGCCGCAGCGCCGCCAGCAAGCTCGAGGGATCGCCGCGCCCGCTGCCGGCGATGTCGAAGGCGGTGCCGTGGTCGGGCGAGGTGCGCACGAAGGGCAGGCCGAGCGTCACGTTGACCGCGTGATCGAAGGCCAGCGTCTTGATCGGGATCAGCGCCTGGTCGTGATACATGCACAGCGCCACGTCGTAGCGCGCGCGCGCCGCGGCATTGAACATGGTGTCGGCCGGCAGCGGCCCGCGCGCATCGATGCCCTCGGCGCGCAGCGCCTCGACCGCCGGCTTGACGATGGTGAGGTCTTCGTCGCCGAGCGCGCCGTCCTCGCCGGCATGCGGGTTCAAGCCCGCCACCGCCAGCCGCGGCTGCGCGATCTCGAAGCGCCGCTCAAGATCGCGCGCCACGATGCGCCCGGTCTCCGCCACCAGGTCGAAGCTCAGCTGCGCCGGCACCTTGCGTAGCGGCAGATGGATGGTCACCGGCACCACCGCCAGTTCCGGCGACCACAGCATCATCACCGGCTGCATCTTGCGCCCGCTCGCCTCTTCGGCAAGTCGTGCGAGGAATTCGGTATGGCCCGGCTCGGCAAAGCCGGAGCGGTAGAGCACGTTCTTGGCCACCGGATTGGTGACCACGGCGCCCGCGCGCCCGCGCTAGCACGTCGGCGACGGCGCGGCGGATCGCGGCGATCGCCGCCGGCGCGCTGGTGGCGTCGGGCAGGCCCGGCGCGGCGCTGATGTCGAGGCCGAGTGGCACCACCGGCAGCGCGCGGTCGAAGGCCGCCCCCGCCTGTTCCGGCGCGACCGTCGACGAACGGCACGCTAAGGCCGAGCCCCCGCGCCCGCGCGGCCAGGAACGCCGTCTCGCCGATGAGATAGAAGGGAGGCAGTGCCAGTTCGGCGCGTCGCAGCCACAGCGCCAGCGTGAGATCGGGTCCGATGCCGGCCGGTTCGCCGAGGGTCAAGGCGAGGGGAAGGCTGCCGCTCGCGTTCATTTGCTTTTGTATTCGATCATCGCCTGGCGGCGGATTTCTTCCAGGTAGCGCTTGGACTGGGCCTCGAAGCGCTTGGCATAGATTTCATCCCGCATCTGGGTCTTGAGCGGCGATTCCTGGTTGGTTTGCTTCTTGTCGCACAGCGCGAACATCTGCAGTCCCATCGACGTCACGTCGGGCGTCGTCAGATGGCCGCCGGCAAGCTCGCCAGCAATTCGCGCGTGGCCTTCGGCAGATCGGCCGAGGCGCGCGAGATCGGCTCGCGCACCGCCACGTCGCGCAATGCGCGCGCCAGCGCCAGGCCTTCCTTGCAACTGGTGAAGCGGCTGCGCAGGTTTTCCGCCTCGTGGCGCTTGGCCTCGACCACGGCGCCGCTTGATCCTCTCGGCACCACGATGGTGATCGGATAGAGCGTGTAGATATAGCCGACATCGGCGGCGCTGGTGGCATCGTGGTTGCTCTGCAGCGCGTTGGCGACGTCGGCGTCGCTGACCTGCAGCGAGGGCCCGAACTTGCCGCGGATCAGCTGATTCCAGGTCAGTTCGGCGCGGATGCGCGCTTTGATCGCTTCCGCCGTGATGCCGGAGCGGGCCAGGACTTCGTTGAATGCTTGGCTCGAAATTAACGCCCTGGCGCTTGGCCATATTGGCGAAGGCCGCATCGACCTCCTCGTCCGACACCGACAGGCCATAGGCCTTGGCGCGCGCGATCTTGAGGCGGTCGTCGATCAGCTCGTTGATTACCTCCTGGCGCGTGGCCGATTTGTGGGTCGAGGTGGCGATCAGCTTGCTGCGCTGGGAGATGTCGAACTCGGTGATCGGCGAGCCGTTGGCCAGCACCACCACCTGGGCGGCGGCGGCGGCCGGCAGCAGCGCGGCGGCAAGCGCCAGCGCGGCCAGCAGGCGGCGGCAAGAACCGGATCTCAGCCACAGTTCCGCGCATCGCGTTCTATCCATTGCTTCCGCTGCGCCGGCGGCAGTTTGCGGCGCGGTCGCCCGATCAAAGCCCGCCGAACACGCTTGAACTGCCGCCGCTGCTGTTGTTGGCGTTGAGGCTCTGGGCCACGGTGGACGTTCCCAGCGTGCGCAGGCTCAACTGCAGCATGATCTGGTTATTGGTGACAACCGTATCTGCACTATAGGAGTATCCTGTAATGTAATTCACGGCCAAGATGAGGCAATCGTCGATATAGCCGAGCCCGATGCGGGTCTGGTCGAATTTCTTGTTGTCGATGTCGTAGCGCGCCCCGCCCATCAGCACCCAATTGGCGTCAAGCTTGACCGAGGCGGTTCCCAGGATGCCCTGGCGGCGGTCGAGGAAGCCGATGTCGGGCTGCGCGGCATAGTCGCCATAGAGCAGGGTCAGGACCAGCGGTCGAAGGAGGCGCTGGCCTCCAATTCCAGCCGCTTCATCTCGAAGCTTGATGGTCGAAGCGATAGCGCGAGCTGAAGGTGAGGATGTTGTCGGGCTGATAGGAGAGGCGGCCGACATAATCCGACGCCGTCGTATCCAGCCCGCTGTCGAGGCCGGTATTGGCTGCCGCCGTTGACCGCGAAGGAGTTCGTTCCGAACAACTGGTAGGACTGGCCGAATAGACGCGCTGACGAAGCCGCCCTTGTTGAACTGGGCGGTATATTCCACGCCGTAATTGGCGCGGCCGCCGCCCTCGACGCGGTCCCAGCCGGAGAACTTGTCGACGCGGAACAGGTTGCTGTCGTCGAAGATCAGGCTCTGCGCGTCCTCGTTCGGCCATTTGCCGACCTGCGGCTCGTTCGGCCGCGCGATCACCTGCGCGATCGGCGTGATGGTCTGCGTGCCCCAGGACTGCACGTCGATGAAGGGGAAGCGGTACTCGAAGCCGACGGTCGGCATGGCGCGCACCAGATTGCTGTCGCCGGTCTGGAATGAAGTCGGAGACATTGGGGTCGTTGTTGATCTGCATGGAGCCGGCATCGGCGCGCAGCGAGGCGAAGGGCGTGAACACCTGGCCGATGGAATCGGTGAAGCTGCGCCGCCATTTGGCCTCGGCGGTGAAGCGGCTATAGGTGCCGGGAATGCCGTGCAGCACGCAGTCCGCCTTGACCGCGGGATCGGCGGTGGTCGGCGAGCAACTGCCGTTGTTGAGCGCGGTCGTGGTGATCGGATCGAAATTGGCCTGGTTGCGGGTGAGGCTGGTGAAGTTGAGGCTATAGGACAGTTCGCCGCCGAGCACCGGGTGGCCGACGGTGTAATCATAGTCGATCACCGGATGGATGACCGGAATCTGGGTCTGGTTATCCGACGGCGAGAAGCCGAGATAATAGATCGAACGCGCGTCGAAATAGCTGCGACTGCCGCGCCCGGTCAGATAGAGCTGCGAGATGCCTTCGCTGGTGACCGACAGGTTCTCCGGATTCTGCCGGTAGGCCGACAGGCTCGGAGCGTAGTCGAGCAGATAATACTTGTCGGACAGCAGCAGCGCGTTCCAACCCCAGGTCCATTTGGTATTGAGGGCGAACTGTCCGGCGGTTTCCACGCTGCCGCGCCAGTCGCGATAGGCCGACGAGGAGGTGCCGTAATATTCCTTGTCCTGCTGGTGGATGCCGGAGGCGCGGATCTGATAGGCGCCGTTGATCAGGCGCTGGCGGAATTCGCCCTGCATCAGCACGCCTTGCGTGGTGGTGAACTTCGGCGCCAGCGTGATGTCATAGTCGGGCGCCAGCGCCCAATAATAGGGAATCTCGAAGCCCACGCCGTAGATCGAGCTGGACGACACCGACGGCATCAGGAAGCCGGTCTTGCGTTTCACCGTCGGGTCGGGCGCCGAGAAGTAGGGCATCCAGGCCAGCGAGTGCCCCCAGAACTGCAGGTAGGCATCCTCGAAATAGATCATCTTCTCGGTCTGGTCGTGGATGATGCGCTTGGCCTTCACCTGCCATTCCGGCGGCGCCTTGGGGTTGTCCTTGCAGGGCTCGCAGGCGGTGTAGACGCCGTTGTGGAAGATGGTGAAATTGCCGGCGCTGCGCTCGGCGCGCGCGGCGGCAAAGCGCGTCTCGTCGGGGGCATCGAGCCGCAGCGCGTCGACGAAACCGTTACGGTAGTCGTCCGACAGATCCATGATCGAGCCGTAGGTGACGCGGCCGTCGGCATCGGTCAGCCGGACATTGCCCTCGGCATGCAGCCGCTTGGTGGCCTGGTTGTAGATGACCTTGTCGGCTTCCAGCGTCGAGTCGGAATAATAGATCTGCACATTGCCGATGGCGGAGACCAGGCGGTTGGCATTGTCGTAGTCGATGCGGTCGGCCTGCACGAGCATCTGCTTCTCGCCGGCCTTCTCGCGCTGCAGCCGCAGCTTGGATTTGGCCGGCGGCGCCGGACGTGTCGGGAAGGTCATGTATTGCGCCAGCGCGGGCGCAGGCATGAGCAGCCCGCCGCAGGCGAGGAGCCCGAGGACGGCAAAGGCGGCGGCAAGGCCGCGACGGCGGGAGCGGTCCGCCGCTGGTGGAGCGAAAGAGTGCCCCGCCATCACCCGTCCTCCTGGTACAACAACGCCGTAAACCCCGTCAGACCGCCGGCGAGCACAGGCAGCCAAGCCGCTGCCACCGGGTGCATCAGCTCGGCATTGCTCAAATCCTCGGTTACTTTCGATAAAACATAAAGCAGAAAGCCGGCCGCCACGCCACTTAAAACCATCTTCTGAATACCACCGAAGCGGAAAAACCGTAGACTAACCGACGCCGCCACGAAGACCATGGCCGCCAGCAGGAATGGCCGCGCCAAGAGCTTCTGGAACTGCAATCTATAGCCTGCCGCCACAAGTCCTGCGTGCTCGGCTATTTTGATATACAGCGGTAGTTCCCAGAAAGGCACAGTTTCCGGCGTCGCAAAACTTTCACGAACCTGTTCAGGCGTCAGGCTGGTCTTCAGCCTGAACTCCGGCAGGTTTTCCGGCACCACGCCGAGCTGATAGACGCGCGCATCCATGAGCCGCCACACCCCGGGGTCGAGCACCGCCGCGCGCGCCTCGATACGCTGCTTGAAATGGTTCGCATTGTCGAAGGTGAACACGGTGACGCCGGACAGCTCCACGCCCTGGTCGCGGCTCGTTTTGGCATTGATGATGGCAAGCCCGTCGGCATTGCGCTGGCTCGCCCAGAACGAGTTGCCGCCGCCGCCGAATTCAGTGCTGCTGCGGCCGAACAGCTCGGATTCGAACTTCTTCGAGCGCTCGCGCAGCAGGGCCGACATCGGGTTGTAGATGGTGGTGGCGAATACCCCGATGAGAAAGGCGCCGACCACCGCGGGGGCGATGAACTGCCAGGCCGACATACCTGCCGCGCGTGCCACGACCAGCTCCAGCCGCCGCGACAAATTGAGATAGCAGGACATGGCACCGATCAACACGCAGAACGGCAGGATGCGCTCAATCACCTGCGGCACGCGGAACAGCGAGGTCTTGGCCACCAGCAGCGCCGAAACATTGGGGATATCGCTCGCTCGCCGCATCAGCTCAATGTAATCGAGCAGCGCCACCAGCCCGAAAATCCCGAGAAACACCAGCAGCACCGCGTTGAGGAAACGCAGTCCGAAATATCGAGATAAGGTTCCGCCTACGATCGGCATTGCGTCAACTCACGAGGGGGCGAAGCGGCGGGCGAAGCGTTCGGAGATCGCGTTGAGCCAATTGGTGATGAAGGCGGGCGCTTCCACGATCAAGCCGGCACTGATCACGTAAAGGCCGAGCCCGAAAGCGAGCGCCACCGCCAGGTAGGGCACCACCAGCATCCAGGGCACGTTGGCGCCGAACACGGTGGCGGCAAAGCCGGTGAGGCGCACCAGCGCCACCCCGCCGACGGCGCCGACCATGGATATGGTACGGCTCTGCCGGTTGGTGCGCGGCGCTCCCAGATAGGCGAAGGCGATCACCACGAAGACGAGCGGATAGAGCGGCGCCATCAGCCGGTCGTGTAGTTCGGCGCGGAAGGCGCCGGGCTGCTCGATATAGAATTTGTCGGTCGGCGAGGGGAACAGGAGCTGCCAGAGATAGCGCTCGCGGATCGAATAGGTCACCGCCTGCGCGCCGCCGGCGAACTGCGACAGGTCGAAGGCGTAGCGCTCGAAGCTCACCATGGCCGGATCTTGCTGGCTGAGCTCGTGGCGCTGCAACTGCCCGTGCTGCAAGACCAGGAAAGTCCCCTTCTTGTTGTCGAGCAGTTCGCCGCTCTCCGCCAATACCGTGACGCGTTCCTTCGGATTGCGGCGGTCGTCGAGGAAGATGCCGAGCAATTGGCCGTTGCGGCCGCGTTCGCGGATATAGAGGGTGACGCCGCCTTCCAGCGGCGTGAAGCGTCCCGGCTGCAGCACCGTGGTCACCACGTCGGCGCGCACCGCGGTGAGCCAGTCGCGCAGCATACGCAGGCCCTTGGGCGCGAAATAGGCGCTGATCACGGTGACGAACAGCGCCACCACGACCGCCACCAGCATGAAGGCGCGGAACAGCACCCAGGGCGACATGCCCGAGGCGTTGAGCACGATGATCTCCGAATCGGTCGACATCTTGTGCAGCACATGCGCGACCGCGATGAGCAATGCGATGGGCGCGATCACCAGCACCAGGAGCGGGATGATCAGGCCGGTGATGCCGATGAAGACCAGGATGGTCTGGCCCTGGCTGGTCATGATGTCGATGTCGCGCAGCGCCTGGGTGACCCAGATCACCGCGGTCAGCGACACCAGCACGATCAGGAACGCGCTGAAGGTGGCGCGGAAAATATAGCGGTCGATCGAACCCATCCGCAGCGCCGTCCCCAAAAAATCGACGCCGTGCGCGCCCGGCCGCACTGGCCGGCACCCCCGCGCCTGGCGTTAGACCCCACCCCTGATCAGGTTAACTTTGATCGCCTCACAAAGTGGCCTTGCAAAGGCAAAGCCGTTGATCATGCACAACAAATAGTTAAGGCCGGAGAGGGGCTTGCGGTCAATGAGGTGCCCGTCGCCGCCGATTCTGGCAAGCCAGCGGCCGCCCCCGCCGGCGCGATTTCGCCAATGGTTTCCGTAATCTGGCGGCAGGTGCCGGCGCCGCGGCGCGGCGCACGCGCCGGTTCCGCGGTGAAAAGCCGCAAAATCAAGAGATTTTGGCTTTGCAGCCGGCCCGGCCGGGGGCCATATGGTGCCAAATTCCCGTGACCCCCGCCCCCGACAAGGATCTGAACCATGCCCGCTGCCCTTACGCTCGGCTTTGGCCCGTTCGCCGCCCCGGCCAAGGGCGCCTGTGTGGTGTTCTGCGACGACAAGCTCAAATTCGGCGCCGCCACCGCCAAGGCGCTGGGGCCGGCCGTGGGTCTGGTCGAGCGCGCCGCCAAGGCCGAGCATTTCACCGGCAAAAGCGGCTCGGCGCTGGACCTGGTGCAGCCGGAAGGGCTGAAAGTGTCCCGGCTGGTGGTCATCGGCGTCGGCAAGGCCGCCGCGCTCACGGCCAAGGACTGGCTCAATCTTGGCGGCACCGCCCTGGGCAAGCTGCCGAAGAGCGCGAGCGACGCCGTGATCTTCGCCGACCTGCCGGCGGTCGCCGTGCGCGCAGGGGCCGTCGCGGAGCTGGCGCAGGGCGTGCGGCTACGCGCCTATGCTTTCGACCGCTACAAGACCAAGCACAAGGACGACGAGCAGGCGCCGAAAAGCCGCAACGTCACCATCGCCGTCGCCGACGTCGCCGCCGCGCGCAAGGCCGACGCCCAGCGCGCCGGCGTCACCGCGGGCGTGCTGCTGGCGCGCGACCTGGTCAACGAGCCGGCCAACGTGCTGTTCCCGGCCGAGTTCGCCCGCCGCGCCACGGCGCTGCGCAAGCTCGGCGTCGGCGTCGAGGTGCTCAATGTCGCCGCGCTGAAGAAGCTCGGCATGAACGCCTTGCTCGGCGTCGGCCAGGGCTCGGCGCGCGACAGCCGCGTCGTGGTCATGCGCTGGAACGGCGGCAAGCGCGGCGAGGCGCCGGTCGCCTTCATCGGCAAGGGCGTGTGCTTCGACACCGGCGGCATTTCGATCAAGCCGGCCGGCGGCATGGAGGACATGAAGGGCGACATGGCGGGAGCGGCCTGCGTCACCGGGCTGCTGCATGCGCTGGCCGCGCGCACGGCCAAGGTCAACGCGGTCGGCGTCATCGGCCTGGTCGAGAACATGCCCGACGGCAACGCCCAACGGCCGGGCGACATCGTCACCTCGATGTCGGGGCAGACCATCGAGATCATCAATACCGATGCCGAGGGCCGTCTCGTGCTCGGCGACGTCATCTGGTACGCGGCGCAGCGCTTCAAGCCGAAATTCATGATCGACCTGGCGACGCTGACCGGCGCCATCATCGTCGCGCTCGGGCACGAATATGCCGGCATGTTCGCCAACAACGATCAGCTCGCGGAACGCCTGAACAAGGCGGGCGAGACGACCGGCGAACTGGTGTGGCGCATGCCGCTGGGCAAGGAATACGACAAGCAGATCGATTCCAAGTTCGCCGACATGAAGAACACCGGCGGCTCGCGCTGGGGCGGCGCCATCACCGCCGCGCAGTTCATCAAGCGCTTCGTCGACGATAAGATCCCGTGGGCGCATCTCGACATCGCCGGCACCGGCTTCGACTCGCGGCAGACCGAGACCAACAAGAGCTGGGGCTCGGGCTGGGGCGTGCGGCTGCTCGATCAGCTGGTGGCCGAGGATTACGAGGGGTGATTTCGTCGTGAAAATTTCCGGGGAGATGTTATAGTTCGACCCATGGTCAAATCGCTGGAACTGGCTATCAGCAAGGCATCGACATTGCCGGACGCCGCCCAAGAACAATTGGGGCGCGAATTGCTGGAACGCATTGAAGCATTGGCGCGTCTTCGCGCCGAAGTCGAGCTTGGTATTCGCGAGCTCGATGCCGGTGAAGGACGTGAGTTCAATATCGAAGAGGTTATTCGGCAGGCTCGCGAAGAGCATGGCCAAGAGTCCTAGAAAAATCGTCTGGGCTCCAAAGGCGAGACGCGATTTGGTTGACATCTGGAAGTATTTTTCGAAAGTGGCGTCTCCTAAAATTGCCGATAATGTTTTGCGCGACATCGATCGCGGGGCCCGCCGATTACGCGAACATCCTTATTTGGGGCGACCGCGCGACGAGATTGCGCTTGGCTTGCGCTCCTTTCTTGTTCACCCCCACTCGATCATCTATCGCGTGACCGAGGCGACGGTCGAAATTGCGCGGATATTGCACGAACGTCGCGATTTCGCGGCCGCGCTTGTGGGTGACGGTGAGCCATGACCGAACTCCTCTTCTATCACCTGCAAGGCCAGCGCCTGGAAAGCGTGCTGCCGACGCTGTTGGAAAAATCGCTCGAACGCGGCTGGCGCGCGATCGTGCAGGGTTCGTCGGAGGAGCGCATCGAGGCGCTCGACGCGCATCTGTGGACCTATCGTGACGACGGTTTCCTGCCGCACGGCACCTGGCGCGAGGCCGAGGCCGCCGCGCAGCCGGTGCTGCTCACGATCAACGAAGGCAATCCCAACGCCGCCTCGGTGCGTTTCCTCATCGACGGCGCGTCGCTGCCAGCCGACGCCGAGGCCTATCAGCGCATCGTGCTGTTGTTCGACGGCGAGGACGAGGAGGCGGTGGCCGCCGCCCGCGCCCATTGGAGCGCGACCAAGGAGCAGGGTTTCGAGGTCACCTATTGGCAGCCGGATGCTTCCGGCCGTTGGGTAAAGAAGGCCTGAGCGCGCGGGGCTATCTGCCGCCCGTGGCCCGCGCCATCGCCGGTTTCCCATAAAATATAAGTCGGATCAATGGCTTGTGTCCGGTGCCGGTAACCCTGTTTGCCGCCGCGCCGTGTTGGGGCCTTGCCCCGTGCCATTGTGATGACGCAAAATCCCGCTTAAGAGACAAGCGCATAGACTATTCCGGGGATCGTTTTCGTGCCGCGTCTGCTCACCAGTTTCGTTGTTGTCGGTGCCGTCGCCGCGGTTCTCTCCGGCTGTTCGAACAGTCCGCTGCTCGAGAAAGACACCTACAGCCAGATGTTCACCAAAAAGCCCGACCTGTTCGCCGCACCGGATTGGGCGAAGGCCGATGTGACCGGCAACAATATCCAGCTTGGCCCCTCGGGGCCGGTCGCGCCCGATGATCTGGTTGCCGCCGACGGCCGCTGCGCGCCGCCGGTCGAGACGGCCGCCGCGCCGGCCGCCGCGCCGCAAGCCGCGGCGCCCGAGCCATCGCCGACCGCCGCCGCGCCGCCGTCCGATCGACCGGTGGGCTCGGTCGCCGGTGATCTCGCCAGCGCCCCGATGCCGAAGGCGCCGAAGCGCGTCGCCACCACCGGCTCGGCGCCGCCACCCGACCGGCTCGTGCCCGAAGGCCGTGGCGCGCCGGGCGCCGCCATGCCGACGCCGGCGTTTCTGGGCGGGGTCGCCCTCGGCATGACCGAATGCCAAGTGGTGCGCCGCGCCGGCCCGCCCAGCAATGTCGCCATCGGCGGCGACGCCAATGGCACGCGCAAAGTCGTGCTCAGCTATCTCGGCGGCAATTGGCCGGGCATCTACCACTTCCAGTCCGGCCGGCTGAAGGTCATCGACGCCGCGCCCGAACAGGCCAAGCCAGTCGCGAAGTCGAAGTCACGACGGCAGAAGGCCAAGAAGAAGCCGGCGGCACGAACCTCCTCCCGGCACGAGGCCGAGCGCGTCTACGTGCAGTGACGCCGCGCAAGGCGCGTCGCCGCGTTCCGGCGCACCCGCAATGACGACCTAAAAATCGGATTCCCGTCTCACGCCGTCTCCAGCGCGCTGGACGCGGCGAGCCATTCCTCTTCCGCCGCGGCGATCGAGGCCACCACATTGGCGCGCGTCTTCGACAAATCGGCGGCGCGCGCCGGATCGCGCGCGAACAGCGCGCCGTCGGCGAGCGTGGCGTCGAGCTTGGCAAGCTGGCGGGTCAGCAGCGCCATGTCGGTTTCCGCTTTCTGCACGCGCTTGCGCAGCGGCGCGGTCTCGGCGCGTTTCTCGGCGGCGGCGCGGCGCGCCTCGCCGCGATCGATTTGCGGCGGCGGCTTGCCGGCGGCGGTCTTTTCGCCCGAGAGCACCAGCCGGCGGTAGTCGTCGAGATCGCCGTCGAACGGCGTGACCTTGCCGCCGGCGACCAGCCACAGCCGGTCGGCGCAGGCCTCCAGTAGGTAGCGGTCGTGCGAGACCAGGATCACCGCGCCGGGATACTCGTTGATCGCCTCGATCAGGGCGCCGCGGCTGTCGATGTCGAGATGGTTGGTCGGCTCGTCGAGGATGACGAGATGCGGCGCCTCGAAGGTGGCAAGCCCGAGCAGCAGCCGCGCCTTCTCGCCGCCGGACAGGCTGCTCACCAAAGTATTGCCGGCCAATCCGGAAAAGCCGATGGCGCCGACGCGCGCGCGCACTTTCGCTTCCGGCGCGTCCGGCATCAGCCGGCGTACGTGGTCGTAGGCGCTTTCCTCCGGGTCGAGTTCATCGAGCTGATGCTGGGCGAAATAGCCGACCTTGAGATTGGCGGCGCGGGTGACCGTGCCATGCATCGGCGCCAGCCGGCCGGCCAGGAGCTTGACCAGCGTCGACTTGCCGTTGCCGTTTGAGCCGAGCAGGGCGATGCGGTCGTCATTGTCGATGCGCAGCGACAGGCCCGACAGCACGACGCGCTCGTCATAGCCGACATCGACGTCGTCGGTGGCGATGATCGGCGGCGACAGCAGCTTGTCCGGCGCCGGAATGTTGATCTCGCGCACTTCGTCGATGGTGAGCGCGGCGATCGGCTCGAGCTTGGCCAGCATCTTCAGCCGCGACTGCGCCTGCCGCGCCTTGGTCGCCTTGGCGCGGAAGCGGTCGACGAAGGCTTGCAGGTGCTTGCGCTGCGCTTCCTGCTTCTTGATCATCTTCTGGTCGAGCACCATGCGCTCGGCGCGCTGGCGCTCGAAACCCGAATAGCCGCCGCGATAGAGTGTGAGCTGTTTGGCGTCCAAGGCCAGGATCTGGTTGACCGCGGTGTCGAGCAGGTCGCGGTCGTGGCTGATGACGATCAGCGTGTGCGGGTAGCGCGCCAGATGTTCCTGCAGCCACAGCGTGCCTTCGAGGTCGAGATAGTTGGTCGGCTCGTCGAGCAGCAGCAGGTCAGGCTCGGAAAACAGGGTGGCCGCCAGCGCCACGCGCATGCGCCAGCCGCCGGAGAATTCCGAACAAGGTCGCGCCTGCTCGGCGGTGGAAAAGCCCAGGCCCGACAGGATCGCGGCGGCGCGGGCCGGGGCCGCGTGCGCGCCGATGTCGGCAAGCCGGGTCTGGATCTCGGCAATGCGATGCGGGTCGTGTGCGGTTTCCGCTTCCGCTAGCAGGCTGGTGCGCTCGCTGGGCGCGCTGAGCACCACATGCAGCAGGCTCTCCGGCCCGTTGGGCGCTTCCTGCGCCAGCCGGCCGATGCGCCAGCGCGGCGGGATTTCCACCGAGCCGTGCTCGGCGTGAACCTCGCCGGTGATGACGTTGAACAGCGTGGACTTGCCGGTGCCGTTGCGGCCGACCAGGCCGACGCGCGACCCGGGGGTCACCCGCGCCGAGGCGTCTTCCAGCAGCGTGCGGCCGGCAATGCGGACGGTGAGATCGTTGATGACGAGCATGGGGCCGGGTTTTGGCTGAGCCGGCGCGGGGATGCAATACCTTGCGACAAACTCCGTTCGTTCCCGCGTAAGCGGGAATCCAGGGCCTAATCGCAACACCGATCGTATGGCTCTGGGTCCCCGCTTACGCGGGGACGAACGGACGAGGACTTTGCCTCATGTACGAGCGGGAAGGGCGGCATTTGGTAGAGTTGCGGACTTTACGCAAACAGGCGGTAATGGCTGCTTTTGAACCAACGAGGACGAGGGGCGTTTCAATTCACTGAGCAGGCTGAAACTGCACTTGCGAGGAACGGTTATCGCCACCAGCCTCGTGGTACCGGACGATAGTCGTCGCGCCAACGCGTTCGCGAGTTCCCGCTACCCCTGAAAAACGGGAAGCCGTCATCGCGCCAGCCGTCGTCGCCCGAAACGTAGGCATCGGGAGACGTTACCCGGCGCGTGATGAAGCCGCCTTGCGGCTGATTGCTCAGCACCGCGACGAACTCGGTGCGATAGTTGGTTTCCTTGCTCAGTGGCTCGTCCGAGACGATGATCGACGATCGCGGCACGGCCGTTGGTGCGATGCGATCGAGCACATCCTGTGGGATGGTGATGCGGTCGAGCGCGTCCTTGGCGTTGTCGCCCGCGTCGACAGTGACAACGGTCCAGCGCAAGCCGGCGCCGTCGCGCGCCATCGCTGTGAACACATGCGTACCAATCGGCCGGTCGGGGTCGCGGATGGTAATGGGGACCTCGATGCTTGCATCGAACACCTCGCCGCCGTCCGGCCACGGCTTGTGCGTGTCGCGCCGCACGTAAAGCTTCTGCGTGGCCCGGCTGATGTAGACCGAGACCGGCTCGAGCGCGAGCTTGGCCTCGGTTGCCGCCTTCACGGCTGCGGCCTTTTTGGTTTCGGCCGCCTTGGCGGCATCCTTCGCGGCGGCGGCGGCGGCGCGTTTGGTCGTCGCGTCGGATTTTGCCGCGTCAAGCTTGGTCGCCAGTTCCGCCGCCTGGGAGGTGGCCTTTTGCTTGCGCTCCTCGGCCCGCGCCCTGGCTTTGTCCGTTCGCGCTGAGGTGAGCGCCCTGTCGGCGGACGTCAACGAGGCGTCGGCGCGCCGCTTTTGAAATTCCAGCCTGCGCAGCGACGCCGCGAGCGATTTTATCTCGCGCGCCGTCGTCCTGGCGTCTTTCTTCGCCTGTTTAGCCGCCGTGACGGCGTCGGCGGCCTCAGCGGCAAGCGTCTCAGTGCGCGCCGGCGCGGCCGCGAGGGCCGCCGCGTTGGGCTGGAACAGCGCCGGGTGGGAAAACGCCACCGGAACCGGGTCGTTCGGCGCGATGATCACCCGCATCCCGATCTGCGTCTTGTTGAATAGCCTCTCGGCAAAGCCGTAGGGCATCCGGATGCAGCCGTGCGAGGCCGGGTAGCCGGGCAGCGGCCCGCCGTGCAGCGCGATGCCGTTCCAGGTGATGCGCTGCATATTCGGCATCCAGGCATCGTCATACATGGTCGAGTGGTGGTCCTTGTCCTTCTCGATGACGGCGAAGACGCCAGCGGGCGTCTCGCGTCCCCGGATGCCGGTCGACACCGGCGCGCGCAGGATCCAGCCGTCGGCGTCGTAGAGCGTGACCTTCTGGGTCTCGATCGACACGATCGCCATGATCAGCTCGCCGGCCGGACGCGGCGCCGCCTCCGCTTTGATTTGCGCCGGGCGCGCCTTACCGGCGACGGGCTGCAGAACTCAATGCCGTCAGCGCGGCCATCGCCGCCAGCTTCACAAGGGCGCAGGACCGTAAACGGCGGATCGTCCCGGTGGATTGTGCCAGCGTCAATCGATTTACCACGCCATGCCCGGTTGGATGCCTTAAACGCGCTTTAAGTCGGATCGGGTGCCTGATCGCAACGTCTGGATACGCCAATTGGCTCCTGAGTCCTATATGCGCGTGTCGGCGGCAGCTTCCCTCATCGTGGACGGCTTATGCAAGAGAGAAGCGGGGTTCGCAGATGAAATTGGCACTATGCAGCCATTCGATGGCGTGGGTCGGGGCATCAGCATGTCAGATTGTGGCCCTCAGGCGACATACTGTTCGCACATCCCGAATGTCCGCAATCGGGGAGTGAAGCAGACGTCGCACTCAGCAAATTTTAAAAACACGGGCCGGAGGAAGGCACCGCGATTGTCGGTCAGCCGAGCGCGGCGGCGACCGCCTTGCCGCAGGTGACAGTGTCGGCGGGTCCTTTGAGGTCGCGGGTGCGCAAAGCCGGCTCGGCCAGCACCTTTTCGATGGCCGCAACGATGGCCTTGGCCGCTTCCGGCTCGCCGAGATGCTCGAGCATCATGGCGCCCGACCAGATCTGGCCGATCGGATTGGCAATCCCCTGGCCGTAGATATCCGGCGCCGAGCCGTGCACCGGTTCGAACACCGAGGGGAACTTGCGTTCCGGATTGATGTTGCCGGACGGCGCGATGCCGATGGTGCCGGTGCAGGCGGGGCCGAGATCGGACAGGATGTCGCCGAACAAATTGGAGGCGACCACGACATTGAACCAGTCCGGGTTCATCACGAAGCGAGCGGTGAGGATGTCGATGTGGAACTGGTTCCAGGTCACGTCCGGATAGTTCTTCGCCATTTCGCGCACGCGCTCGTCCCAATAGGGCATGGTGATGGCGATGCCGTTCGACTTGGTGGCCGAGGTCAGGTGCTTCTTCGGCGTGGAGCGGGCGAGCTCGAAGGCGAACTTCAGCACGCGGTCGACGCCGACCCGGCTCATCACCGTCTCCTGCACCACCACTTCGCGCTCGGTGCCGGGAAACATCTTGCCGCCGATGGCGGAGTACTCGCCCTCGGTATTCTCGCGCACTACCCAGAAGTCGATGTCGCCGGGCTTGCGGTTGGCGAGCGGGCAGGGCACGCCCGGCATCAGCCGCACCGGGCGCAGATTGATGTACTGGTCGAACTCGCGGCGGAACAGGATCAGCGACCCCCACAGCGAAATATGATCGGGCACCCGGTCGGGCATGCCCACCGCGCCGAAATAGATGGCGTCGTGGCTGCCGATCTGCTCCTTCCAGTCCTCCGGCATCATGCGGCCGTGCTTTTCGTAATAATCGCAAGATGCGAAATCGAAATCGTCGAGCCGAAGCGCGAAGCCGAACTTCTTGGCCGCCGCTTCGAGGACGCGCACGCCTTCCGGCATGACCTCCTTGCCGATGCCGTCGCCGGGGATGACCGCAATGCGGTGAACGCGGTTGGTGGCCATGGGTTGGGGTCCTTGCGCAAGGTGCGTCGATTTGTCGACCGCCTTCCAAGCACTCCGCCCCGGCCTGTGCAAGCGGGAATCCGGCGGACGGGGCGCGCTTGCCGGGCGAAAGTGCGCCCGCTATAAGCCGCGCAACCTCGCCAATCCAATCAATCCCGGTTATCTCGCCGATCAAGCTTAGTGAAGGATCATCCGATGGCGCTCGAGCGTACCTTTTCCATCATCAAACCCGATGCCACCGCGCGCAACCTCACCGGCGCCATCAATGCCATGATCGAGGCCGCCGGCCTGCGCATCGTCGGCCAGAAGCGCGTGCGCATCACCCGCGAGCAGGCGCAGACATTCTACGCCGTGCACAAGGAGCGCCCCTTCTTCGGCGAACTGGTCGAGTTCATGATCTCCGGCCCGGTGGTGGTGCAGGTGCTGGAAGGCGAGGGCGCCATCGCCAAATATCGCGATGTGATGGGCGCCACCGACCCGGCCAAGGCCGCTGCCAACACCATCCGCAAGGTGCACGCCAAATCGATCGGCGAGAATTCGGTGCACGGCTCCGACGCTGCCGATACGGCGGCCAAGGAGATCGCGCAGTTCTTCGCGGAGAATGAGATCGTCGGCTGAAGCAGATTTCGCTTTATGCCGAAACCATCGCCGCAGGCACCGCGTGCTCCCTCTCCCCGATGGGAAGAGGGGTGGGGTGAGGGGGTCTAGGACTTCTCGATAGGCCGAAACCCCTCACCTGGATCGCTGTCGCGATCCGACCTCTCCCTATGGGAGAGGTGAAGAGAGGGAGGCCGGGTGGATTCGATCGCGCATATGCTGGATCCGGCGTCCTGGGGCGTGCTCTTGGCGCGCGGCTGGACCGATCTCGGCGAGACCCAGTTTTGGCTCGCGGTCGTCAAGCTCATCTGGATCAACATCCTGTTGTCCGGCGACAACGCGGTGGTCATCGCCATGGCCTGCCGTGGCCTGCCGCCGCGGCAGCGGCTCTGGGGCATGGTGCTCGGCGCCGGCGTCGCGGTGGCGCTGCGCATCGTCTTCACCGGCGCCGTCGCCTCGCTGATGCTGCTGCCCTATGTGAAGCTCGTCGGCGGTCTGGCGCTGCTCTATATCGCCGCCAAGCTCTTGGTGCCCGACGATGCCCAAAAGCGGGACGCCGCCCGCCATGTCTGGCACGCGATCTACATCGTCGCCGTCGCCGACATCATCATGAGCCTCGATAACGTCATTGCCATCGCCGCGGCGGCCGAAGGCAACATGGCGCTGCTGGTGCTCGGGCTCGCTATCAGCATTCCGCTGATCGTGGCGGGGGCGGCGCTGATCATGGCGCTGCTCGACCGCGCGCCGATCCTGATTTGGGCCGGCGCCGCGCTGCTCGGCTGGATCGCCGGCGAGGTGATCGTCACCGATCCGGTGGTGGTCGGCATCTTGACCGAGGCAACCGGAACCGCACCGGGTCACACGGTCGTTCTCGCCGCGTCGGCGGCGGGCGCGGTGCTGGTGCTGATCGCCGGCGGCCTGTGGCGGCGGGCAACGTTGCGGGAACCGGAGGAAGTTTGAACGAGAACCCGTCATCCTGAGGTGCGAGCGTGTCGCGCGAGCCTCGAAGGATGACAGGCCGGGGCCGTTCATCCTTCGAGGCGCGCCTTTGGCGCGTACCTCAGGATGACGGAGATAGACAACGCCCGCATCGCGTCCGCGCCCAAAGTCCCTTATATTGCCGGAATGAACCAGACCGTCCGCTTCCCGCCAAAGCGCATCGGCCACTCCGCCTGTCCGCACGACTGTCCCTCGACCTGCGCGCTCGACGTCGAACTGATCGACGAGCGCACCATCGGGCGGGTGCATGGTGCCAAGGACAACGACTATACCGCCGGCGTCGTCTGCGCCAAGGTCGCGCGCTATGCCGAGCGCGAGCACCATGCGCAGCGGTTGCTGCAGCCGCTGCAGAGGGTGGGCGCGAAAGGTTCCGGCGCGTTCCGCCCGATCTCCTGGGACGCTGCGCTCGATCTGGTGGCGGAGAAATTCATCGCCGCCGAGCAGCGCCACGGCGCGGAAAGCGTGTGGCCTTATTACTATGCCGGCACCATGGGCCTGGTGATGCGTGACGGCATCAACCGGCTGCGCCACGTCAAGAAATATTCCGGCTTCCATTCCACCATTTGCGTCAATCCGGCCTATGCCGGTTTCGCCGCCGGGGTCGGCCGCATCGCCGGCGTCGATCCGCGCGAAATGGCCAAGTCCGATCTGGTGGTGATCTGGGGCACCAATGCGGTCAACACCCAAGTCAATGTGATGACGCATGCGATCCGCGCGCGCAAGGAACGCGGCGCCAAGATCGCCGCCGTCGACATCTACATGAACGGCACCATGGAGCAGGCCGATCTGCCGGTGCTGGTCAAGCCCGGCACCGACGGCGCGCTCGCCTGCGCGGTGATGCATTGCCTGTTCCGCGACGGCCATGCCGACTGGGATTATCTCGAGCGATACACCGACGCGCCGCGCGAATTGGCCCATCATCTGCGCATACGCGATCCGGCCTGGGCGTCGGCCATCACCGGCACGCCGGTCGACACCATCGAGGCCTTCGGCAAGCTGATCGGCGAGCACAAGCGCGCTTTCTTCCGCCTCGGCTATGGCTTTGCCCGCTCGCGCAACGGGCCAGTCGCCATGCACGCGGCAAGCTGCATCCCGGCGGTGACCGGGGCCTGGCGGCATGAGGGCGGCGGCGCCTTCCACGCCAATGCCGATATCTACAAGTTCGACATGACGCTGATCGAGGGGCTCGATGCCCGCGACCGCGCGGTGCGCATGCTCGACCAGTCGCGCATCGGCGCCATCCTCACCGGCGAGCGCGACGCGCTGCACGACGGTCCGCCGGTGACGGCGATGATCGTGCAGAACACCAATCCGGTCTCGGTCGCGCCCGATCAGAGCAAGGTCAAGGCCGGCTTTGCCCGCGAGGATCTGTTCGTCTGCGTGCACGAGCAGTTCATGACCGAGACGGCGACGATGGCCGACCTGGTGCTGCCGGCAACCACCTTCCTCGAGCACGACGACATCTATCGCGGCGGCGGTCACCAATACATCATCCACGGTCCCAAGCTGGTCGAGCCGCCGGGCGAATGCCGTAACAATCACGAGGTCATCGCCGCGCTGGCGCGCCGACTCGGCGCCGCGCATGAGGGTTTTGCGCTCAGCCCGCGCGAGCTGATAGATCGGCTGCTGCGCGCCTCCAAGCGTGGCACGCTCGCCGAACTGGAAGCCAACCGCTGGCTCGACTGCCAGCCGCCGTTCCGCCAGGCGCATTACCTCGACGGCTTTGCCTGGCCCGGGGGCAAGTTCCGCTTCAAGCCGGACTGGGACAATGTGCCGTTCCGCAGTCCCTATAAGTGCGGGCCGGTCGCTGCCATGCCGGTGCTGCCCGACCATTGGACCAGCATCGAAGAGGCCGATGCCGAGCATCCGTTCCGGCTCGCCACCTCGCCGGCGCGCGGCTTCCTCAATTCGACGTTCAACGAAACGCCGACCTCGCTGGCCAGCGAAAAGCGGCCGACGGTGATGATCCACCCGCAGGACGCGGCGGCGCTGGATGTGCGCGAGGGCGATCGTGTCGTGCTCGGCAATCGGCGCGGCAAGGTGCGCTTGCACGCCAAACTGTTCGACGGGGTGCGGCGCGGCGTGCTGATCGCGGAATCGATCTGGCCGAATGCGGCTTATGAGGACGGCTGCGGCATCAATTCGCTGACCGGCGCCGATCCGATCGCGCCTTATGGCGGCGCCGCCTTCCACGACAACAAAGTGTGGGTGCGGCGGGCCGATTGAAGAGAGGCCGTTGCCACAGGCGCAGCCTGCTCCCTCTCCCCGTTGGGGAGAGGGTTGGGGTGAGGGGGATCATGACTCTCGATTGTTTGTAACCCCTCACCCGACGCGCCATAGTGCGTCGACCTCTCCCCATGGGAGAGGTGAAGCGAGCATGTTGCGAGGCTCGATCAAAGCTCCTTGCCGATCATGCGGTCGACCGAATAGGGGCCGCCGCCGCGCAGCGCGATGGCGAACATGACGAGGCCCCACATCAGCGTATATTCATAACCGCCGTGCGGCAGGCTGAAGCCGAAGCCGTGCGGTCCGGTGATGAATATCGTGATCAGCAGCAGCTCGATCGCCACCGCCGCGGCGAAGAAGCGGGTGAACAGACCGATCACGATGCAGATCGCACCCACGGTTTCGAGAAAGATCGCGCCGCCGGCAAAGGCAGTGGCCGGCACGAAACCGACTTTGCCCATGAAGCCGGCAATACCGTGCAAGCCGACATGCAATTTAACCCAGCCGTGCGTGAACAGGATGCCGCCGGCGGCCAGGCGGATCAGTAGCCAGGACAGACTGGACGCAGCGTCGTAAAACCCCGCGAGTCCTGGAAACAATAATGCCGGCTCGCCGGCTCGCGTGCTTTCCATGATTGTTTTCTCCCCTTTGGTATTCGTTGTCGCCCCGGCAGTTCTTATCGATGACGCTGTCAGCGCCGCCGACGAGTGTACAACATGCAAGACCCGGCTGTAATTCATTCCACCGCTAAGCCTGGGGATGGCGCCGCATTGTGCGTTGCGGAAGAGCGTCAGGCCTGGTCGGTTGGCACGATCAGCGCGGCCTGCGGTGGGACCGCGCCCGCAATTTGGCAGCGATTACCGTCGATCTGGACAAGGCCTTGCGCCACCAGCCTGAGCGCCAGCGGATAGATGCGGTGCTCGACGCCGAGCACACGCGCCGCGAGCGTCGCCGCATTGTCGTCGTCGTGCACCGCCACCGCGCCCTGCGCGATGATGGGGCCGGAATCCATCTCCGGCACCACGAAATGCACGGTGGCGCCATGGATCTTTACGCCCGTTTCGAGCGCGCGCTGGTGGGTGTCGAGACCTTTGAACGAGGGCAGCAGGGCCGGGTGCACATTGATCATGCGCCCGCGCCAGGCGTCGACGAAACCATCGGTCAACAGCCGCATGAAGCCGGCGAGGCAGATGAGCTCGATGTGCCGCGCCTCGAGCTCGGCCTGCAGGGCATTATCGAAGGCGGCGCGGTCCTTGCCGAAAGCGGTGTGGTCGACGACCGCGGTGGCGATGCCGGCGGCGCGCGCGCGTTCGAGGCCCGCGGCGTTCGGCCGGTTCGACAACACCAGCACGATCTCGGCCGGAAAATCCGTGGCCTTGGCGGCCTCGATCAGCGCCGCCATGTTGGAGCCGCGGCCGGAGATCAGGATGGCGACGCGCTTGCGGCTCATGTCACTCCCTTTGCGTCACCCGAGGTCGAGGTGGCCGTCATAGGTGACGCGCGTGCGATCGCCGCTGGCGATCACTTCGCCGATCGTCAGCGCGTGCTCGCCGGCATCGGCGAAAGCCTGCGTCACCGCCGCGGCCGCTGCCGGCGCGGCGATGACGATCATGCCGATGCCGCAATTGAAGGTGCGCAGCATCTCCATCGGCGCGATGCCGCCTTCGCCGGCGAGCCATTTGAACACCGGCAGCACCGGCACCTTGGCGAGATCGATGCGTGCGCCCAATCCCGCCGGCAGCACGCGCGGGATATTGTCGGGAAAACCGCCGCCGGTGATATGCGCCAATCCCTTCACCGCTTTGGTCTGGCGCAGCGCGGCGAGACAGGATTTCACATAGATGCGGGTGGGCGTCAGGATCGCCTCGCCAAGCGACTGATTCCAGTCGCGAAGGGTGCCGGCGCGCTCCACAGCAGGCCGGATTTTTCCACCACCTTGCGCACCAGCGAATAGCCGTTGGAATGCACGCCGGAGGAGGCCAGTCCGATGATGACGTCGCCGGCCGCGATGTCGCCGCGCGGCAGCAACTGCCCACGCTCGGCGGCGCCGACCGCGAAACCGGCGAGGTCATAGTCCTCGCCGCTGTAGAGCCCGGGCATTTCGGCAGTCTCGCCGCCGATCAGCGCGCAGCCGGCCTCGCGGCAGCCCACGGCGATGCCCGCCACCACGGCGGCGCCGATCTCCGGCTTGAGCCGGCCGCAGGCATAGTAGTCGAGGAAGAACAGGGGCTCGGCGCCTTGCACCACCAGGTCGTTGACGCTCATGGCGACCAGGTCGATGCCGATGGTGTCGTGGCGGCCGGTTTCGATGGCGATCTTGAGTTTGGTGCCGACGCCGTCGGTCGCCGCCACCAGCACCGGATCGGCAAAGCCCGCCCGCTTGAGGTCGAACAGCCCGCCGAAACCGCCGATCTCGGCATCGGCGCCCGGGCGCGCGGTTCCCCGCACCAGCGGCTTGATCAGATCGACCAATCGGTTGCCGGCATCGATGTCGACGCCGGCCTGCGCGTAGGTCAGGCCGCGCTGCTGTTCCGCCATGAAGGGCCTCGTTTGCGTGGGGGTCGTACGTCGGAATCGTAAGTCGCGCAATGGTCCGCCGGCCGTTATACTCCGTCCCGATACGGGTGCTTTGCCGGTCGCCGGGACCGGAGCAGCGCCCGCGAGCCGGGCCCACACTTGAGCATTCCGAACCTCATCACGCTGGGGCGCATCCTGCTGGTGCCGATCGTGGTTTGGGCGATCGCCTCCAGGGCCATGGGGGTGGCCTTTGCGCTGTTTCTGGTCGCCGGGCTCAGCGACGCCGTCGACGGCTTCCTGGCCAAGCGCTTCCGCATGACCACGGAGCTCGGCGCCTATCTCGACCCGCTCGCCGACAAGGCGCTGATCGTGTCGATCTATCTGACGCTTGGGATCAACGGGGAAATCCCGCGCTGGCTGGTGATCCTGGTGGTTTCCCGCGATATCCTGATCGTCGGAGGAATTATGCTGTCGTGGCTGATGGGTAGTCCGCTCAAGATCAAGCCGCTGCTGGTGTCCAAGCTCAACACCGTGGCGCAGATCATCTTCGCCTGCGTGGTGCTGGGCTCGCTCGGCTTTCACATCAAGGCCGACATCGTGACGCTGGCGCTGATGGGGCTGGTGGCGGCCTTGACCCTGCTGTCGATCGCCGCCTATCTCGCCGAATGGGTGCGCCACATGAATTCCGCGATGGAACGACGGTGAGCGCTCCGGATCGAGCGCCCGCGCCGCCCGCCGCCGACGACCCGCCCGCGGGCGACGTCATCGCGGTCCCGCGCCAGGTCGCCTTCTGGCTGGTCGCGTTGGTCGTCTTCGTCGTGTTGTTGTGGCTGTTGAGCGCCATCCTGCTGCCCTTCGTCGCCGGCCTCGCCATCGCCTACCTGCTGCGACCGGTCACCGACCGCATCGAGAGCATCGGCGTCAACCGCGTGATCGCCGCGCTCTTCATCATCACCTTGGTGGTGCTCGCCTTCGTCTACCTGATCCTGCTGGTGGCGCCGATCCTGGGCAGCCAGCTCACCTCCTTCATCGCCTCCATTCCCGGCTATGTCGGCAAGCTGCAGCATCTACTGACCGACCAGAACCGGCCCTGGGTGCAGAAGCTGCTCGGCGCCGGCTTCAGTCCGGAGAAGTCGATCGGCGACCTGGTCACGCAAGGCGTGAGCTGGCTCACCACCTTCCTGCAATCGCTGTGGTCGGGCGGGCGGGCGCTGGTGTCGCTGTTCTCGCTGGTGGTGATCACGCCGGTGGTCGCCTTTTATCTGCTCTACGATTGGCATCGCATGGTGCGCACCGTCGACGCCTGCATCCCGGTCAAGCAGCGCGACACGGTGCATGAGCTGGCGCGCCAGATCGATGCCGCGATCTCCGGCTTCGTGCGCGGGCAGACCGCAGTCTGCCTGGTGCTCGGCTCGTTCTACGCGGTGGCGCTGACGCTGTCCGGGCTCAATTTCGGCCTGCTGATCGGCCTGGCCTCCGGCCTGATCACCTTCATCCCCTATGTCGGCTCGATGACCGGTCTGGTGCTCGGCGTCGGCGTCGCCGTGGCGCAGTTCTGGCCCGATTACGGCTCCATCCTCATCGTGCTCGGCATCTTCCTCGCCGGCCAATTCTTCGAAGGCAATGTGCTGGCGCCCAAGCTGGTCGGCGAGAATGTCGGGCTGCATCCGGTCTGGATCATCTTCGCATTGCTTGCCTTCGGCTATCTGTTCGGCTTCGTCGGCCTCATGCTGGCGGTGCCGATGGCGGCCACCATCGGCGTGCTGGTGCGCTTCGCGCTGAGGCGCTACCTGGAGAGCTCCTTTTACACCGGCGGGAGCCCGTCTTGAGTGTCATCGGCCGGGTGCCGGCGCCGCGCCAGCTCGTGCTCGCGCTTCCGCATGCGGAGAGCTTCGCGCGCGAAGATTTCCTCGCCGGCCCGTCGAACCGGGCGGCGCTGGCGCTGATCGAGCGCTGGCCGGATTGGCCGGCGCCGGCCATGGCGCTGGTCGGGCCGGAGGGATCGGGCAAGAGCCATCTCGCCGCGATCTGGGCGGAGGCCGCCGGCGCGCGCGTGCTCGCCGCACGGCTTTTGGGCGAGGTCGATCTGCCGACGGCCTTGGCCACCGGCGCGCTGGTGGTCGAAGACCTGGCGCCGGCAGGCCTCGAGGAGCGCGCGCTGTTCCATCTCATCAATCTCGCGCGCGAGCAGGGCGCCTATCTCCTGTTCACCGCGCGGCAGCCGCCGGCGGCCTTTGCGGTCGCGCTCCGCGATCTCGCCTCGCGTTTGCGCAGCGTTCCGGCGGTGACGCTGGAGGCGCCCGACGACGCGCTGTTGCGCGCGCTGATCGTCAAGCTCGCCGCCGACCGCCAGATCGCGGTCGATGCGGCGCTGGTCAATTATCTTGCCAACCGCATCGAGCGCTCCTTCGCCGCCGCGCGCGCGGCCGTGACGCTCATCGACCATGAAGCCATGCGCCAACATCGCCCGGTGACGCGGGCGCTGGCGGCCGAGCTGTTTCGTTAGCACCCGATCCGGGTCGGGCTCATGGCGCGCGCCGCGACGTAGCCCAGGCCGCCGCAATTGCCGCCAGCACCAAGACGACAATCGCGATATAGGCGACCATGCCGGTCCAGTCCGTGCCGTGCTCTTGCGCGAAGGCGAGCAGGAAGGGGATCGGGAATAGAAAGAAGACGATGTTGCGAAGAACGAGGCCGAAGCGATCCATGCCTCTAATTTAGGACATCGTCCGACGCGCGCAATTGCCGGCCGGATTTGATGTGCGTCAAATGATCTGAACAATCGGAAATTTGGGGCAATATCTCGATGACATTGCCGCCCAATCACGGCAACTGGTCGATGAATGCGGCTCTTATTGTCGTTTGAGAATTAATACGGATGCAAAGTAATTCTGCTCGGCTAAAAAAATAAAAAAGACACGTGGATTATGATTATGGAGCTACCGATGCAAAGCCTCATCAAGCGCTTCCTGAAGGACAGCTCAGGCGCCACGGCCATCGAGTACGGCCTCATCGCTGCCGGTATTTCGGTGGCGATCATCGCGGTCGTCAACGGACTTGGATCCCAGCTCAACACGACGTTCGGCAGCATTTCGTCGCAGCTCGGCGGCGGCAGCTAGACCTCGATCCGATCGCCTGTCGTGGAAAGGCTCCGGCGCCCGCCGGAGCCTTTCCGTTTGCGGTGGCGTGGCGGTGACGTATTGAGATGCAGGTCACTGCTCTGAGCCGAAGCGAAAAAACGCCTCGAGGCGCCGCCCGGGCAGAACGCTCTGTTTAACGTTGCCGTGTAGCGTGGTCTTGACGAAACCGCCCATTCGGGCGCGAATTGTCATCCAGGAGCCATCATTGCCGGCTAGCATGCTGATTCCGCAGGACTTTTTGAACCATGGCAGATCGCGCGCAAGCACTTGCAACGGCAAATGAAATCGCTCCGGCGCGCGCCCGCGCCGAGGCCGCGGAAACCGCGCCCGACATCGACCTGCGCACGCGGCCGGAACGCTTCATCAACCGCGAGCTGTCCTGGCTGCATTTCAATCGCCGGGTGCTGGAGGAGGCCGCCAACGAGCACCATCCGTTGCTCGAGCGGGTGCGCTTCCTGTCGATCTCGGCCAACAACCTCGACGAGTTCTTCATGGTGCGCGTCGCCGGCCTGATCGGCCAGGTCGGCCAGGGCATCACCAGCAAGAGCCCCGACGGGCTCACCCCCTCCGAGCAGCTTGCCCGCATCGGCGAGGCGGTGACCTCGCTTGCCCGCGACCAGCAGCAGCGCTGGATCGAGCTTCGGCCGCAGCTCGCCGCCGTCGGCGTGACGCTGGTCGACGGCGCCGACCTGAAGAAGGCCGAGCGGGCCTGGCTGGAGGAGCATTTCCTCACCCACGTGTTCCCGCTGCTCACGCCGCTGGCGATCGATCCGGCGCATCCGTTCCCGTTCATTCCCAATCTCGGCTTCTCGCTGGCGCTGCAGCTTTCCCGCCTCAAGGACGGCAAGGCGATGAACGCGCTCATCCGCATGCCGTTGAAGCTCGACCGCTTCATCCGGCTGCCGAGCACGCCCGAGCAGGGCATCCGCCTGATCGCGCTCGAACAGGCGACCCAGCAGTTCATCGGCCGTCTGTTTCCCGGCTATACGGTGAACGGGCAGGGCGCCTTCCGCGTCATCCGCGACTCCGAAGTGGAAATCGAGGAAGAGGCCGAGGATCTGGTGCGGCTGTTCGAGACCGCGCTGAAGCGGCGCCGGCGCGGATCGGTGATCCGCCTCGAGATCGACACCAAGATGCCGGAGGAACTGCGCGCCTTCGTGCAGCGCGCGCTCGCCGTCGCCGACGACGAAGTGTTCCTGGTCGACGGCGTGCTGGCGCTCAACGAATTGTCGCAGCTCACCCGCATCGATCGTCCCGATCTGGAATTCGTGCCCTACAATCCGCGCTATCCCGAGCGCATCCGCGACCATGGCGGCGACTGCTTCGCCGCCATCCGGCAGAAGGACCTGGTCGTCCACCACCCCTATGAATCCTTCGACGTGGTGGTGCAGTTCCTGCAGCAGGCCGCGCGCGATCCCAATGTGCTGGCGATCAAGCAGACGCTCTACCGCACCTGCGCCGAATCTCCGATCGTAAAGACGCTGGTCGAGGCGGCCGAGGCCGGCAAGTCGGTCACCGCGCTGGTCGAACTGAAGGCGCGGTTCGACGAGGAAGCCAATATCCGCTGGGCGCGCGACCTCGAGCGCGCCGGCGTGCAGGTGGTCTACGGCTTCATCGAACTGAAGACCCACGCCAAGCTGTCCTATGTGGTGCGGCGCGAGGGCGCCGCGCTCGCCACCTATTGCCACATCGGCACCGGCAATTATCACCCGGTGACGGCGCGCATCTATACCGACCTGTCCTTCTTCACCGCCGACGGGGCAATCGGGCGCGACGTCGCGCGCATCTTCAACTACATCACCGGCTATGCCGAGCCGGCCGAGCTCGAGCGCATGGCGATCTCGCCGATCTCCTTGCGCGGTCGCATCATCGAGCACATCGCGCAGGAGATCGCCAATGCCAAGGCCGGCAAGCCGGCGGCGATCTGGATGAAGATGAATTCGCTGGTCGACCCCGGCATCATCGACGCGCTCTATGACGCCTCCAATGCCGGCGTCGCCATCGACCTGGTGGTGCGCGGCATCTGCTGCCTGCGCCCCGGCCTGCCCGGCCTGTCGGAGAATATCCGGGTGAAATCGATCGTCGGCCGCTTCCTCGAGCACGGCCGCATCTACTGCTTCGGCGCCGGCCACACGCTGCCGCATGCCAAGGCGGCGGTCTATATCTCCTCCGCCGACATGATGCCGCGCAACCTCGACCGCCGGGTCGAGGCGCTGTGCCCGATTCTCAATCCGACCGTGCACGAGCAGGTGCTCGGCCAGATCATGGTGGCAAACTTCAAGGATAACGAGCAAAGCTGGAGGCTCTTGCCGGACGGCAGTTCGACGCGCATAAAGGCCGCGCCGGGCGAGGAACCGTTCAACGCCCACAAGTATTTCATGACGAATCCGAGCCTGTCGGGCCGTGGGAAATCGCTCAAAGAATCGTCGCCGCGCAGCCTCATCCGCCGCCTCGTCGAAGGCGCGTAAACGGTCCGTCCCGCTTCCGCAGTCCACCAAGGGCCGGCTCGACAACGGCCCGCCGATCGCGGTCATCGACATCGGCTCCAACTCGATCCGCCTCGTGGTCTATGAGGGGATGACGCGGGCGCCGACCCCGATCTTCAACGAGAAGGTGCTCGCCGGCCTCGGCCGCCAGGTGCAGTCCACCGGCCTGCTGCCGCCCGACGCCATCGCCAACGCGCTCGCCGCGTTCAAGCGCTTCCGCGCGCTGTGCGACACGCTGCAGGTCCGCCGCATCTGGGCGATCGCCACCGCCGCCTGCCGCGACGCCGACAATGGCCAGGCCTTCATCGCGCGAGGCCGAGCGCATCCTGCGCACGCCGATCAAGATCCTGTCCGGCACGCGCGAGGCGCATCTCACCGGGCTCGGCGTCGTCTCCGGCATGCACAAGCCCGACGGCATCGTCGGCGACCTCGGCGGCGGCTCGCTCGAACTGATCGACGTGCACGGCAGCAACGTTCGACACGGTCTGACGCTGCCGCTCGGCGGCCTGGCGCTCGCCGACATCGCCGGCGCGTCGATCAAGCGCGCGGAGAAGTTCGTCGAGAAGACGCTGGCCGGCATCGACATGCTGGAGAGCGGCGAGGGCCGCACCTTCTACGCCGTCGGCGGCACCTGGCGCGCGCTCGCCCGCCTGCACATGTGGCAGACCGGCTATCCGTTCCATGTCATGCACAATTACCGCATCGGCGCGCGCGAGGCGCTGGAATTCGCCCGCCTGGTGCATCGGGTCGACACCGAGACGCTGTCCAAGATCGAGGTGGTGAGCGCCCAGCGCCGGCCGCTGCTCGCCTATGCCGCGCTGGTGATGGAACAGCTCGTGCGCACGCATCAAGCCGAAGGACGTGGTGATCTCGGTGCTCGGCGTGCGCGAGGGCCTGCTCTATTCGCGGCTTAAGCGACGCGAACGCGCGCGCGATCCGCTGATCGCGGCGGCGGCCGAGCTCAACGAGCTGCGCTCGCGCTCGCCGCGCCATGGCGAGGAACTGATCGGCTGGACCGACCGCTTCATGGCGTCTTCCGGCATCGAGGAGACCGCCGAGGAGCGCCGGCTGCGCCACGCCGCCTGCCTGCTCGCCGATATCGGCTGGCGCGCGCATCCGGAATATCGCGGCGAGCAGTCGATGAACATCATCGCCAACGGCGCCTTCGTCGCCATCGATCATCCCGGCCGCGCCTATCTGGCGCTGGCGGTCTATTTCCGCCATGCCGGGCTGGGCGAGGACGAATTGTCGCCGCGCCTGCGCGAGCTCGCCTCCACCCGCATGCTGGATCGCGCGCGGGTGCTCGGCGCCGCCTTCCGCGTCGCCTATATCGTCACCGCGGCGCAGGGCGGCGTGCTGCCGAAGACGCCGATGCAGGTGCAAGCGCGGACGCCTGGTGTTGTCGCTGAAAGGCAAATATCGCGGCGCTTGCCGGCGACCGCCTGGCCGCCCGGCTGCGCCAACTCGGGCGGCTGATCGGACGGGAGGCGGTGATCGAGACGTGAGGCGAGCGGGCGCGCTTCAGTCCGTAAATCCAAAGGCGACCGCGGCCAGGCTGACCAGGACGACGACGAACAGCACAGCCGGGATTGCGTAATCGATCATTGCGCCGATCGCACGCCACCATCGCGCGAACTCGCTTTCGTCGATGCGTGCCGCCAAGGCCAGGACCATCGTTTTCATGAAAACCCTCGCGCGTTTGCCACGAGGATTCTAAGGCCCGTTGGCGTGCCAGGACCGTTAAGTCTGGCCGCTGCAGCGTAAATTCGCGATAAAGGCCCGGCTGCTGCTGCTGCTGCTGCTGCTGCCGGCATGCGGCGGAGGGCTAGCTTTTCTCCACCGCCACCACTTTGCCCTTCTCGATCGCCAGCGCCAGCTTGCCGTGCTTGAGCGCCAGCGCCTTCTCGCCGAACAGTTCGCGCCGCCAGCCTTTGAGCGACGGCACGTCGGCTTCGTCGTCGGCGGCGATGCGGTCGAGCTCGTCGACCGTGGCGATCACCTTGGCGGCTACCGCATGGCGCTCGGCGGTCATGCGCAGCAGCACCTTGAGCAGTTCGACAATGGCCGCGCCGTTGGGCGCCGGGCGGAAGCGCTCGAGCCGCGGCAAGGTCTTGGGATCGCGCGCCAGCCCGCGCTGGACCGCCTCGACGATCTCCGGCCCCCAGCGCGAGCGCTCGAAGCCCTTGGGCAACGAGCGCAGCGATCCCAGCCGCTCGATCGAGGTCGGCGCCTGCACCGCGATGTCGCCGACGGCGTCGTCCTTGAGCACGCGCGAGCGCGGCACGTCGCGCGTCTGCGCCTCGCGCTCGCGCCAAGCGGCGATCTCCATGAGCACGCCGAGGTCCTTCGGCTTGCGCACGCGGGTCTTCAGCCGCTCCCAGGCCCGTTCCGGATCGGCGCGATAGGTCTCCGGCGAGGTGAGCACGCCCATCTCGGCTTCGACCCAGTTGACGCGGTTGCGCTTCTCCAGATCGCCGGCGAGCCGAAGATAGACGTCGCGCAGATGGGTGACGTCGGAGCGCGCATAGCTGACCTGGGCGTCGGAGAGCGGACGGCGCGCCCAGTCGGTGAAGCGGTGCGACTTGTCGAGCATGTCGCCGGTGATGCGCTGCACCAACTGGTCGTAGGAGATCGAAGTCGCCATAGCCGAGCACCATGGCGGCGACCTGGGTATCGAAGATCGGATGCGGAATCTTTCGCGCCATGTTCCAGAAGATTTCGATGTCCTGGCGCGCGGCGTGGAACACCTTGACCACGCTCTCCTGGGTCAGCAGCGCGAACAAGGGCGCCAGATCGATGCCCGGCGCCAGCGTATCGACCACCGCCGCCTCGTCGGGGCTGGCGATCTGCGCCACGCAGAGCAGCGGGTAATAGGTCGATTCGCGCAGGAACTCGGTGTCGACGGTGACGAAGGAATGCCGCGCCATGCGCGCGCAGATCTCGGCCAGATCGTCGGTGCGGGTGATCAAATCCATTACAACGGCAACCTAACCCGATTCCTGGTCCTATTAACGCCCGCGCACGGGCGGCATGTGGATGAACTCCCAGGGGCTCGGCATCGGCCCGACCGGCACCTCGATCAGCGTCGGCTCGCGGCGGGCAAAGGCCTCGCGCAGCGCCACGCGCAGCACCGCGGCGTCGCGCGCCCGCAAGGCCACGGCACCAAAGCTTTCCGCGTATTTGACGAAATCGGGGTTGGCGAGGTCGTTGGCGATCAGCCGGTTGCCGAAACGCTCCTGTTGGATGCGCCGCACATTGCCGAAGAAGCCGTCGGCGAAGACGATCGCCACCAGTGGAATATTGTGGCGCATGGCGGTGGCGAACTCGTTCGCCGTGTAGAGAAAGCCGCCGTCGCCATTGATCGACACCACCGGCACGTCGCGCCGCGCGTCTTGCGCGCCGAGCGCGGTGGCGTAGCCCCAGCCGAGATTGTCCTGATAGCCGGGCGAGAGAAAGCTGCGCGGCTTGTAAATCGGCAGCGCCAGGCGAGCGGCGAAGCCGACCTGCGTCACCTCGTCGACGAAAATGCCGTCCTCCGGCAGTTCGGCGCGGATCGCCTCGAGGAAGTCGAGTTGCGGCGTCAGTTTGGCCAGGCGCTTGCGCATGCGGGCCTGCCGCTCCTGCATCTCGTCGCGACGCGCGGGGCGCTGCATGTTGGTGCGGGCCAGCGCGTCGATCAGCCGGCGCAGGATCGGCGCGGTCTCGCCGATCAGCGCGACCTTCGGCTTGCGGATGCGTGCCGGCTCCTCGGCGTCGGCATCCACGCGCACCACGGCGAGCTTGCTGTCGGAGCCCCAGGCAGTGAGCGGGTTGAGCTTGGTGCCGACCGCGAGCACCGCGTCGGCCTCGGCCCAGAGATCATGACCGATGGGCAGGTTGACGCTAAAGGGGTTCCGATCATCCAGCACCCCGCGCCCACGCCGGTAACTCATTACTGGTGCTTGCAACATGCTGGAGAGCAGCGTCACCTCAAGCGAAGCATCCTGCGCGCCGCCACCGGCGACGATGAGCACGCGCTTGGCCTTGCCGAGGAGCTTGGCGGCCGCGCGCACCGCGTCCTCGTCGATCTTGGGCGCGCGGGGTGGCGTCGGCGGCGCGATGCGGCCGACGCGCCCGCGCTGGCCCCACATATCGATGGCGCATTCGAGCGCGGCCGGACCGGGTCGGCCCTGGCGCATGGACGCGATCGCCTTGGCGACCTTGGCCGGCGCTTCCGCCGGCTTGTTGATGCGGGTGGAATGGTCGACCAGCCGCGCGATGATGCCGGCCTGGTCGCGAATTTCGTGCAGATGGCCGAAGCCGCGGCCGATATCGTCCGCGGGGATCTGGCCGATCAGCGCCAGCACCGGCGCGTTCATGCCGTAAGCGGTGAGCAGCGCGGCGCCGGAATTGAGCAGGCCGGGTCCCGGCACCACCGCATAGGCCTGCGGCTTGCCGGTCGAAAGCGCCGCGCCCAGCGCCATATAGGCCGCGCCCTGCTCGTGCCGCGTATGCACCGTGCGCAACGCCTCGCCGGCGCCATGGAAGGCGTCGAACAGATGGTCGTTATGGACCCCCGGCAGCGCATAGACGGTGTCGTAGCCATGCGCCAGCATGGTTGCGACGGTCGCTTCCGCCGTGCTCATGGTGCTCACGTCGGCCGCCGGGCGATGCGACGTTTTCTTTTTGGCCGATTTCACGTTCACCTTTCCGGCAATGCATTGATCACGAACATGGCCTTGAGCATGCGGTCGAGCGGCGCATGGCCAAAAGTCTTGGCCAGAATGGCATCGATCCTGCCCGATCGATAAAGCGCGGCAAGCGTCTTGTCCACCAGCAGGCGGAAGGCGCTGTCGTCGCGCGGCAACGCCAAGGCGTAGGTCTCGTAGCTGAAATACTGCTTGCTCAATTCGAAGCCGGGGCGGCCGCCGTCGCGCAGGATGGCGGCGAGAATGCCGCGGTCGGCCACATAGGCGTCGAGTTGGCCGTCTTCCACCAGTTGCATGCCGTCACGGTGGTCGCGTACCGGAACCACCGTGGCGGTGAGCCCGAGCGCCTGCAGGGAATCGCGCAGCACCCGTTCCGTGGTGGTCCCGATCAGCACGCCGACGCGCTTGTCGGAGAGATCCTCGAAGCGCTGCACCGGTGCGGTCTGGCGCGACAGCACGCCGGCGCCGTCGAGATAGGTCGGCAGCGAGAAATCGACGATCTCGCGGCGCGCGATGGTGACCGAGCTGGGATCGCAGAGGATGTCGACGCGGCCGTCATGCACCGATTGGAAGCGCTCGCCGGCGTGCACCAGCACATATTCGGTGCGCACGCCGGGGCCGAACGCCGCAGCCACCTCGCGGCAGAGGTCGACGACATAGCCGGCCGGCCGGCCATGGGTGTCCTGGTAGGAATAGGGCTTGGCATCGGCCCGGTAGCCGATGCGGAACACACCGGTCTCGTGCACGCGCTCGATGGTGCCGGCGGCTGCCTGCGAGGCGAGGACGAGGGCGGCGGCCAGGATGACCAGTCGTCGCATGGCGGCGGTTCTCTTCGCTGGGCCCGGCCTGCGGTGCCGCCGGGCCGGGGGAGGAGGACGTTGCCGCCACTATAACCCAGGCGGAGGGGCATGATACCGGGGGTCCGCCGCCGTGCCTTGCTTGACAAAGCCGACCCCCCATGCGCTTTTCCGCGCGCCTCACACCCAAACCCCTGAATCGCCCCAAAAACGGTCGACAATTGCCCATGCATCGCTATCGCTCCCACACCTGCGGCGCGCTGCGCGCCGGCGACATCGGCAGAGACGTGCGGCTGTCCGGCTGGTGCCACCGTATCCGCGACCATGGCGGGGTGCTGTTCATCGACTTGCGCGACCATTACGGCATGACCCAGGTTGTCGCCGACCCCGACAGCAAGGCCTTCAAGCTGGCCGAGACGCTGCGCTCGGAATGGGTGGTGCGCATCGACGGCAAGGTGCGTCGCCGCCCCGGCGGCACCGAGAACCCCGACCTGCCCACCGGCGAGGTCGAGGTTTATATCGACGAGATCGAGGTGCTCGGCCCCGCCGCCGAACTGCCGATGCCGGTATTCGGCGAGCAGGACTACCCCGAGGACATCCGCCTCAAATACCGCTTCCTCGACCTGCGCCGCGAGAAGCTGCACGCCAATATCATGCTGCGCGGTCGCGTGATCGATTCGATCCGCGCGCGCATGAAGGCGGCGGGCTTCTTCGAATTCCAGACGCCGATTCTGACCGCCTCGTCGCCGGAAGGCGCGCGCGACTTCCTGGTGCCCTCGCGCCTGCATCCGGGCAAGTTCTACGCGCTGCCGCAGGCGCCGCAGCAGTTCAAGCAGCTCATCATGGTGGCGGGCTTCGACCGCTATTTCCAGATCGCGCCTTGCTTCCGCGACGAGGATGCGCGCGCCGACCGCTCGCCCGGCGAGTTCTATCAGCTCGACCTGGAGATGAGCTTCGTCACCCAGCAGGACGTGTTTGACGCGGTCGAGCCGGTGATCCGCGAAGTCTTCAAAGAGTTCGCGAATGGAAAGAAGGTGACGGAGAGATTTCCGCAAATATCCTTTTCAGCGGCTAGGCGTGCGTTCGGTAATGACAAGCCAGACCTTCGCAATCCGCTGATAATTCATGATGCTACCGACGTATTCCGTGGCTCAGGGTTTGGATTATTCGCGAATGCAATCGCAGCCGACCCGAAGGTTCGCGTTTGGGCGATACCGGCTCCAAAAGGAGGCAGTCGAGCCTTCTGCGACCGCATGAACTCATGGGCGCAGGGCGAAGGCCAGAAAGGACTTGGTTACATCTTTTGGCGTGATGGCGATGAGGCCGGAGCTGGCCCAATCGCAAAAAATATCGGCCCTGAAAGGGCTGCTTTGCTGAAGAGAGAGCTCAACGGCCGCTGCGGACAGCTGGTTCGCGTGCCCCTTCCTGTCGAGGAGCAAACCTCGATGGAACAAATGTTTGCGGAGAATTTTCCGATTGAGGTTGCGAATAAGTATAGAGATTTGAGGCCCGATGGCCTGCTCGACGGCGATGCCGTTTTCTTTTTGATGGGAAGGCCAGTCGATTTTTATAAATTTGCGGGAATTGCGCGTACCAAAGTTGGCGAAGAGCTTGAGCTAATCGAGAAAGATCGCTTCGAACTCTGTTGGATCGTCGACTTCCCGATGTTCGAGTGGAACGAGGAAGAGAAAAGGATCGATTTCTCGCACAACCCGTTCTCGATGCCGAACTATCCACTTGATGCCTTTTTGGCGCTCGATCCAAACAATCGAGATGAAGTTGAGAAGGTTCTTGCGATCCAATACGACATCGTCTGTAATGGCGTGGAATTGTCCTCCGGCGCCATCAGGAACCATCGTCCCGAGGTGATGAAAAAGGCCTTCGCTATCGCCGGCTATCCGGAGGAGACGCTGGAAGAGAAGTTCGGCGGCATGCTGCACGCGCTTTCGCTCGGCGCGCCGCCGCATGGCGGCATCGCGCCCGGCATCGACCGCATCGTCATGCTGCTGGCCGGCGAGGAGAACCTGCGCGAGGTGGTGCTGTTTCCGATGAACCAGCGCGCCGAGGACCTGCTGATGGGCGCGCCGTCGGAGGTGACGGCCAAGCAGTTGCGCGAGTTGCATATCCGGCTGGATTTGCCAAAGAAATAATTTTTCGGCGCCTGCTTCGCCGCCGCGCACACCGGGTTTCTCCGAATTGCGGCCCCGCCTCGATGATGGCAACCTCCGCCATGCAACCTTTTGGCGAAGGATGATTCCATGCCTGGCATGCGCCGTTGCTTTTTCTTCATCACCCTGATCGCGATCGCTCTTCCGCTGGCCCTCCAACCCGCGGCATCCGCGCAATTCGCGCCCGTGCCGACGCACCTTACCGTGCGCGTGATCGCCGTCGGCGGCAAGTTTCTCGGCGACGATGTCGGCGGATCGCAGATCAGCATTCGTGACGTCGATACCGGCGAAGTGCTCGCCGCCGGTGTGACGCGTGGCGGCTCGGGGCCCACAGCGCTGATGACCACGCCGCGCACGCGCGCGCAACCGATCCCGATCGAGGACGGCGCCAACAGCGCGTCGCGATTTGACGCGACGATCCCGCTCGATCGGGCCAAGCTCGTTGAGGTGACGGCGATCGGGCCGCTGGCGGCGCCCTATCCTGGGCATGTGACGCAGAGAATTTGGCTCTATCCGGGCAAGAACCTGAGCCCAGGCAACGGGCAGCGCATCGACGGCCTGCTCATGGAAATGCCCGGGCTCATTGTCGGCGTAGTGCATCCGCCGATGCACTATCTCGCCAAAACGCACGAACCGTCAAAGGCATTGGAAATCCGCGCCAACGTCACCATGATGTGCGGCTGCCCGATTGCCACGGCGCCGTGGCCGGCCTCGGATTTCGAGGTCGTCGCCCATGTCGCGCACAACGGCAAAAGCATTGCCGTACCGCTGCAACTCGATACGCACGAAAGCAACGGCGCGCCGAGCCAGTTCTTCTCGCGCGCTTGGGTCCCCGGCGACACCGGCGTCTTCAATATCGCCATCGTCGCCTACCAGAAGAGCACCGGCAATCTCGGTGTCGGGCAGACGTCGGTGACGCTTTCGAAATAGCCGGTCAATTCTCCGGCAGCGGAATGAACTCGATCTCGTCGCCCGGCACCCTGCCGAAATGGCCGGCCTTCCATTCCGCCTTGGCCTGCTCGATGCGTTCCTTGCGCGAGGAGACGAAATTCCACCAGATGTGGCGCGGGCCGTCCATGGGCGCACCATCGGAGGTGACGGCCAATCAGCTGCGCGAGCTGCATATCCGGCTGGATTTGCCGAAGAAATGAGCCGCGACGCAGCGCGCGTGGTCAGGCGTCGGCCTTTCCAATATCCTCTTTCGAGGCTTGTGCGGTCTTTTCCAAATCCTTGAGGTCGTCCTCGTCGTTGACGCTACGGCGTCCGGCGCGAAGGACGAGCGCCAAATGTTTTTGCAACGGCGAACGGTGTTCCTTGTCGGCCTGCTGGAGTAGCTGACCGATATTCTCGGCCATGCGGATCAGCACCGCCGGGCTGCCCGACGCCATCTGGCGGATCTGGTTATAGGCCGCGTCCGCGAGTCCTTCAAACGTCGACACGGAAGTGATTACCCTGGTTTTGCCGTCGTCGTCCAGCCAGATGCTCTTGGCTTCTCCGCGATGCATCACCTTGTTGAGCGACAGCGTTAGTCGATTGAGGGCGGCGATCGCCGTGTAAGGGTCGTTTATACCGGGCGACAGCGCGCGCAGTGCAATCTCCACCAACTGATGCACTGAGAATTCCAAATCTTGCACGGCGGTGCGTTCGCGGCCGACAAGCACTGCATTCTGGATGGCCGGCGTGAGCTTTTCGCCTGCGGCTTTGGGGGACACATAGCCCAGGATGCTTCCCGCCACGGCGTGCTGACCGGGGCGAATCACCACCTCCACGAAGGCGTCTGCTTCAGCGGCGGCCTGCACGATAGCCGCGACATCGATCGCCTGTACGTAGCCGCCGTAAGCGAGCATGACGGGTGCACCCTGAATCTTGGTCTTTGGCGGCGGCGCGGGCTGATCGGCTGTCTCTTGCGGCAGCAATCGCTCAATATTGCTGTCGAGCTGCGCGCCGACGCGGTCGATGACGTTGTCGGCGATGATCGAGCGGGCGAGGTGATGCACGAAGAAAAGCAGTGTCGCGACGCTGATCAGTACGAGAGCCGTACCGATGGTGACCGCGAGATTGGCGACGGCTTCGTTTCGACCGTAGGCGCTGCGCAAGACCAGGAGCAGGTAAACGACGGTCGAGGCGAACAGGCCCAGGGAAATTTGCGTGCGCCGGTCGCTCATGAAGCTACGTATGAGACGCGGCCCAAGCTGTTGCGCCGCCAAAGCGAGCACGACCATCGTGATCGAGATGGCGAGGGTCGCCATCGTGATCATCGCGCTCACCAGGTTCGAGAGGAATTGCGGGGTCTCTTTGGCATTGCCACTGTAGAGATACCAAACCGGATCGTTGCCCTGGCCGATGTTGGCGCCGAGTGCGGCATAGGCCACGATGCCGGCAGCGACGACCATGAGCAATGGCAGCCCCCACAGGCTCGACCGTACCGAGTCCCAGGTCGTCAGCAAGCGGGTGAACATGGCAAGCTCCGGCCATCGGCCACAATCCGGCGCGCCTCGCCGGCGCGAAATCGCGGCCCCGAAACGGCGGCGCCACGGAGCACAACCCCGCGTCGGCCGCTACTGTTCCGGCAGCGGAATGAACTCGATCTCGTCGCCCGGCACCCTGCCGAAATGGCCGGCCTTCCATTCCGCCTTGGCCTGCTCGATGCGTTCCTTGCGCGAGGAGACGAAATTCCACCAGATGTGGCGCGGGCCGTCCATCGGCGCGCCGCCGACGATGACGAAATGCGCGTTGCGCGCCGCCGTCACCGTCACCACGTCGCCCGGCTTGAACACCAGCAGCTTGCCCGGCTCGAACGTGTCGCCGGCAATATCGATGGCGCCGTCGATCACATAGAGCGCGCGCTCTTCGTGACCGGCGTCGATCGGCAGCGTCGAGCCAGCCGACAGATGCACGTCGGCAAAGATCGTCTCGTGCACCACCGGCACCGGCGAACTGGCGCCATAAAGCGAGCCGACGACCACGCGCACTTGTCTGCCGTTCTCCTTGACCACGGGAAATTCGGCGACCTCGTGATGGGCAAAGCCCGCCTCCATCTCTTCCTTCGCCTGTGGCAGCGCCACCCACATCTGCAAGCCATGAATGGGACTGCCGGTCGTGCGCAACTCGGCACCCGTGCGCTCGGAATGCACGATGCCGCGCCCGGCGGTCATCCAGTTGACCTCGCCCGGTTTGATCGGCGCCGCGGTGCCGAGGCTGTCGCGGTGCATGATCTCGCCGTCGAACAGATAGGTGACGGTGGCGAGCCCGATATGCGGATGCGGGCGCACGTCGAGCCCGTTGCCGGCCTTGAATTCGGCCGGGCCGAAATGGTCGAAAAAGATGAACGGCCCAACCATGCGCGTGCGCGCCGAGGGCAGTGCGCGGCGCACCGCGAAGTCGCCGAGATCGACCGTGCGCGGCACGATCACCTGCGCGATGGCGTCGGAGGCTTCGGCGTCGCCCGCCCGCGGGTCCTTGCCGGGGAAGAAACTCATGAGGTCAGCTCCCTGTCTTGCCTGCGCCGCTTCGTCTTCATGCGTGGCGTGCTCAGGCCAATGTGACGAATTTCTGCTCCTTCACCGAGGCCACCAGTCCGTTGAACACCTCGTTGACCTTGTCCCAGTTCGGCAGCTTTTTCATGGTGGCGAGCCAGCGCTGCACATTCGGGTAGGGCGAGAAGTCGACGCCGATCACCTCGCCCAGCGTCACGATACCGACGCCGAAATAATCGGCGATGGTGATCTTGTCCCCACAGAGATAGGTCTTGTTCGGCCCCAGCCAATACGCGTCGAGGACTTTCAGCCAGCGCTTGGCGTTTTCCTTGCCGAATTCGAGCGTGGCCGCCTGCGCCTCGTCGCTGCGCCGTTTCAGATGCGGGAACAGCTGCGGATAGCAGAGATTGTAGCCCCACTCGCGATAGAAGTTGGTGTTGAGCCAGTCCATCATCTCGTTGACCTTGGCGCGCGCCTTCAGGTCCTTGGGATAGGCCGGCGAGCCGATCTTGTCGGCGAGATATTTCAGGATCGCCGAGCTCTCGGTGAGCTTGAGGTCGTCGTCGACCAGCATCGGCACCAGGCAGTTGGGGTTGATGTCGGAGTAGGGCGGCTGCATATGCGCACCGGTCATCAGATCGACCACCTCCTCGTCCAGCGCGATATTATTGTCGGCGGCAAACAGCCTGACCGGCCGCGAGGTCATGGAAACCGGGTGCATGTAGAGCTTCATCGAAATCCTCCCTGACGCTGGCGCGCGGCATTTTTGTCGCCTCTGTCTCGCGCGACGCGCGACGCGCAGTCTAACTCGAAAAGCGGCTGCCCACCCAGCCTTCTCGTCATGCCCGCGCCGCGTCCGGCATCGGCGGATTTTTCATGATGGTGCCGTAGTTTGCGGCGACGTGGGCCTGCCCGCGCGAGCGCCCGGCGACATTCATGGGACGCGCGATTACCGTGAGCCGGCCCGCCGCCTGCGCCGCCTTGCTCGCGGGCGGCACAACCATTCCACGTTAACTCACGGCTAACCATAAACGCCGGCAGCACCGCCATAGCGGGCGGTTCGGCCTTACCGCACCTTAAGCTTAAGCCGCCCTTTACGGCGCCGTGGCTCATTAGCCAGCCAGAGAGATAACTCCGGCACCAGAACGGGGACGGCTGTGCGCGCTTTCACGCGCCGGAAAGTGATTGCGATTGCGGTTGGTGTGCTGCTCGCCGGCGCCCCGTTGCTCGCCTTTGATTTCTGGCTCGGTCACTTGGTCGATCAGCAAGGTCAGGAGGAGGTCTTCACCTCCGCCAAGCGCGCGATCGCGCTCGCCGAGACCCGTACGGCCAGCGTGATCGAGGCGCTCGACGACCTGGCCAAGAGCGGGGTCGATTCCTGCGGTTCGGACAATATCGAAAAAATGCGGCGGGCCACTTTCGACACCGTGCCGGTGAAGGAGATCGCCATTGTCGGCCCCGACGGACGCCGGCTGTGCACCGATCTCGGCTTGCCGCTCGGTCAGCGTCGTATCCTGTCCTCGGAGCCGCTCGCCGGCACCGCCGGCTACGCCATCGACGTATTGCGGCTGCCGAGCGGCGAGCGGGCCGTGCAGCTTCGCCGCGCGGTCGGCAAGGGCGCTACTGGCCTCGCTGCGCTGGTGCCGGCCATCCTGTTCCTGCCGCAGGTGTCGAGCCAGGGCGGTCCCTTCAGCGCCTATGCCCACATCGTCACCAGGAGCGGCGCCGTGATCGGCACGCTCGGCGCGGTGCCCAGCGGGCCGCCGGCCGCCATCTTCGCGGCCAAGGCGGGCTCGGAGCGCTTCGGCTTTGTCGCCGACATCGCCATGCCGCGCGGACGCGTGATCGCGGCGCATGCCGGTATCGAACGACTGGGCATGGTCGCCACCGCCGCCGTTGTGCTGATCCTGATCGCTTTTGCCGTGCTGATGCCGCGCCGCGCCCCCGACAATCCGGTCGCCGAGCTTGAGCGCGCGCTCGCCGCCGGCGAATTCGTGCCCTATTATCAGCCCATCGTCGACATCCGCTCCGGACAGTTGAACGGCGCCGAAGTGCTGGTGCGCTGGAAAAAGCCCGACGGCTCGCTGGTGCTGCCCGGCGCCTTCATCCCGCTCGCCGAATCGAGCGGGCTCATCGGCGATCTCACCCGCGATCTGATGCGGCGCGTCTGCGTCGAGGCCGGCCCCGCCATCGGTCGCCGCCCGGCGCTGAAGATCTCCTTCAACTTCGCCGGCCGGTTGTTCGGCGACGCCTCCATCGTCAAGGAGGTGCGCAACATTTTTGCCGGCACGCCGATCAAGCTGTCGCAGGTGGTGCTGGAAGTGACCGAGCGCGATCCGATCGAGAACTTCACCGCCACGCGGCAGACCATCGCCGCCCTGCAAGGTCTCGGCGTGCGCATCGCCATCGACGATGTCGGTACCGGCCACAGCGGCCTGTCCTACATGCTCAAGCTCGGCGTCGACATCATCAAGATCGACAAGATGTTCGTCGACGCCATCGGCACCGACCGCAACTCCACCACCATTGTGGAAACGCTGGTCGACCTCGCCCATAACATGCGCATGGACGTGGTGGCGGAGGGGGTGGAGAATTTCGAGCAGGTGATACATCTGCGCGAGCTTGGCATCCGCTCGGCGCAGGGATACGTGTTCGCGCCGCCGCTGCCGGGCAGCGCCTTCCTGCAGCTCGTCGAGGCCATCGATCCGCTGCCCGATCGAGCGGGCGCCACCCCGCGTTATGCTGCGGTGCGCAATCGCGTCGCGGCCGCCTGAGCCGGGTACAGCCTTGGCACAGTGCCAACCGGCAAATTGATCGCCGTCTCCGTTTCGCCTACAAACGATCCGACTGTTGACGAGACGGAGGTCAGGTCATGATCCGAGCTATCACGATTGCCGCCTTGTTGGCGCTGTTTGCGGCGATGTCGCCGCAGCCCGCCGCGGCGCAGAACAATGTCTTGGGTGGAGCGATTCTCGGCGGCACCGCCGGCGCCATCATCGGCGGCGCGGCCACCGGCAGAGCCGGCGGCGCGGTTGCCGGCGGTATCATCGGAGCGGCGGCCGGCGCCGCGCTCGGCGCGCAGCTCGAGCCGCGTCGCGGCAGTTATTATTGGTATCAGGGCCGCTGCTGGCGGCAATGGCGCGACGGCAGCTACCACCGGGTGAGTGCGCGCTACTGCGATTATTGAGCCTGGCCGCGGTCATATGCCCGGCGGGCGGCTCCTACGAAAAAGGGCGGCCTTGCGGCCGCCCAGTTAGAACGCCACGCGGGAGGAACCTGGTAACGGGTCGGCCAAGCAACACCGCCGGCCCGCGTGACAGAATTGCATATTGACAGTCGGACACGCTGCCCTGATTCGTCAATCGGTATTTTACAGAATTATGACGACCAATCGCGCGCCGGCCAGCGGCCGTGCGTTTTTCGCGACAATGTCAGCAGGCCCTGAGGCGAGGTGCGAGGCAAGGAGCCGGCCTAACGCAGACATGCGCCGCGGAGTTCATGCGCTGGTCGAGGGCGCGCGCGCTTAAGCCGGCTCCCTATCCATGTCGGTCGCCTGCCGCCGGCTCAGGCGGCGGCAAAGCGGACCGTGGTCTCGAACGCGTAGTTGCAGGCCTCGCATTGCCAGAGATGGCGGACGCCGCCGCCGTCGAGATATTCCGCCCATTCGGGGACATAGAGTCGCTCGCCGCATTGCGCGCATTCGACGGTTGGGCGTGAGCTGGCGAATTTCTTGGGCGCGCGGGCGTCGTAACGTTCCATGGGGCCTCCCGATTGCTTTTGCACCGCGGCCCCCAGCCACGTGATCAGATGTCATGGTAGCGCGCGCAACCCAGCGGAGTGAAGCAGCAAGGCTGACATAACGCGATAAGTCGCCTCGCAACGTGAGGGCGCGGTTGCGCCGGCGCTGCTGACTTGATTCAAATCGGTGCGTTCGGTGGTATATAGTTATTTTTTGCTCCCGCACCTGGGCGACGAGGGATGCCGATGAGCCCGACGAGGGTGAAGCCGCGCACCAAGCTCAAGCCGACCACGCAGCGGCCGAAGTTGTGGAAGGTCATCCTGCTCAACGACGACTACACGCCGCGCGAATTCGTCGTCGAGGTGCTCAAGGCCGTATTCCGCATGAACGAAAGCCAAGCCTATCGCGTGATGATGACCGCGCATCAACGCGGCGCCTGCGTGATCGCGGTGTTCACCAAGGACGTCGCCGACACCAAGGCCAAGGAAGCGACCGAGCTCGGCAAGAGCAAAGGCTATCCCTTGTATTTCACCACCGAGCCGGAGGAATGAGGGCCGGGCGGTTCTGCGCCGCGTTGCCCCTCACTTCAAGAACGCTTCGTCGACCGGCACGCGGTAGCCGTTGGCCAGGCGGTTGGTTTCGTTGGCCATGCCGGTGACCGCCATCAGCTCGCCGAACATGTCTTCGCTCATGCCGGCCTTGCGCGCCGCCGCGGTGTGGCTGGCGATGCAATAGGCGCAGCCATTGGTGACCGAGACCGCGAGATAGACCATCTCCTTGGTGAGCGGATCGAGCGCGCCCGGCGCCATGATCTGTTTGATGCTTTCCCAGGTGCGCTTGAGCGTGGCCGGATCGCGCGCCAGATATTTCCAGAAATTATTGACGTCGGGCACGTTGCGGCTGCGCTTGATGTCGTCATAGACGGCCTTCACCTCGGGCGAAGCGTCGGCGTAGTCGATCGGTGGCGGGGTCATGGGCGTTTTCCTTATGCGCTTTTGTCTGGTCGCGGATTATAGTGGCGCCGAAACGGCAGGGCAGGGGTTTTCCGCCATGCCGGTCATGCACGGCAACCCCACGCATTCGTGATCCGTCGCGCGCCAATCGTGAGCGCGGCGGTGCGTGGGTTTTGCTAGGAACGGACCAACGTTCCAACCGGGAGCTCCCATGTTCAATCGACGGCTTTTCATCGGTGCGCTGGCGCTCGGCGCCACGCTCAGCTTCGGTCCGCTCGCCGCGGCCATGGCGCCGCAGGACTACAGCCAGCAGGCTTTCGCCGCCGCGCAGGCGGCCGGCAAGCCGATCCTTTTGCACATCACCGCGCCCTGGTGCCCGACCTGCAAGGCGCAGAAGCCGATCCTGTCCGAGCTCGAGGGCACGCCGAAATTCAAGAACCTGGTCGTGCTCAATATCGACTTCGATTCGCAAAAGGCGCTGCTGCGCAAACTGCACGTGGCCCAGCAGAGCACGCTGATCGTCTACAAGGGCAAGGCCGAGGTCGGCCGCTCGACCGGCGACACCGATCCGGGTTCGATCGCGGCGCTGCTCGGCAAGGCGATCTGAGCTAGACATGGCTGCGCTCGCGCTGGCGCTCCTGGCGGGCGTGCTGTCGACATTGTCGCCTTGCGTGTTGCCGCTGCTGCCGATCGTGCTCGGCGCGGCGCTGACCGAGCACCGTTTCGGCCCGGTGGCGCTCGCCGCCGGCGTCGCCATCTCCTATGTCGTGGTCGGCCTGTTCGTCGCCACCTTCGGCTTCGCCATCGGCCTCGACCAGGACATTCTCCGCAACGTCGCCGCGGCGCTGCTGATCGTCATCGGCGCCGTATTGTTGTTGCCGCGGCTGCAGGGGCAATTGGCGGTCGCCGCCGGCCCCTTCGGCAATTGGGCGCAGAACCAGGCTGGCGGCATGTCGACGCGCGGGCTTTCCGGCCAGTTCGCGCTCGGGGTCCTGCTCGGCGTGGTGTGGAGCCCCTGCGTCGGCCCGACGCTGGGCGCGGCTTCCGTGCTGGCGGCGCAGGGCAAGGATCTCGGCAGCGTCGCCGCCACCATGATCGCCTTCGGCATCGGCGCCGCGGCGCCGCTGATCGTGCTCGGCTTGTTGTCGCGCGAGGCGCTGATGCGCTGGCGTGACCGCCTGCTCAAGGCCGGCAAGGGCGGCAAATTCGCGCTCGGCGCGCTCCTGCTCGCCGTCGGCGTGCTGATCCTCAGCGGGCTCGACCGCGCGCTGGAAACCGCGCTGGTCAATGCCTCGCCGGCCTGGCTGACGCAGCTCACCACGCGCTTCTGACCGCGGCCACGCCGGCAACGCGGCCGCCGGCAAAATCCGGCGCTGCCTTGGCGAATGGCAGCATTGCCGACGCCGCCGTCCTACACGCGCTCGTGTTCGTACCTCCACATTGCCGCCCAATTTTCCGCCGCCTGCTGGCACCCTGTCTTGCCGCGGACCGGCAAGCGCCAAGGGGAGAGAAAGACCGTGAGCGACGACAGTTTCAGCGCGCGGTTTGCGCCCACTGTGTTGAGCATCCTGCGCATCGTGGCGGCGCTTCTGTTCTTCGAGCACGGCTTGTCGCGGCTGTTCGGCTTTCCCTCGCCGCTGCCGACGCCGGCGCCGTTCACGCTCTATTGGTTCGCCGGCGCGATCGAATTTGCCGGCGGCGCGCTCATGCTGCTCGGTCTGTTCACGCGGCCGGCGGCAATCATCATGTCGGGCGAGATGGCCTTCGCCTATTTCCTCAGCCACGCGCCGCACGGCTTCTTCCCCATCCTCAACCGCGGCGACGGCAGCATCCTCTACTGCTTCATCTTCCTCTACATCGCCTTTGCCGGCGCCGGGCCGTGGAGCCTGGACGCGCTGCTGTGGCGCCCGGCGCGGCGGCAGAGCTTGTCGCCGGCGGAGTAGGGCGCCCGGCGCACCGCCCTATTTCCCGCAGGTCCACATATAGCCGATCGGCGTATAGACGTAGCAGGGGCCGAAGCCGCCGCCGTTCCAGCGCCCGCGATAGAAGCGCGGCCAGACCGGGCGCAGGAATTGCGGCTGGCTCTGCCAGTAGTGCCATTCGCGTTCGCGCGCGGTTATTTCCGGCGGCACGTAGCCGGGCAGGAAGCCATAGCCGCGCCAGTGGCGCGCGACGCGGCGCTTCCTGTGCGCATGGGTCACGCGCTTGTGCGCGCTTTTTTGCGCGACGCGCTTGTGCTTCGCGACGGTGGCGTGATCGGCCGCTGCGGCGACGGACGGCTGAGCGAGTGGGGAGAGCGCGAGCGCGAGGGCGACGACGAGGGCCGCCGCGAGGGTCTTGACCATGGAGGTGCCTTCCGACGCGCGTGCCGCGCCAACGCTATTGGGCGAGCGCTTCGTGGTGGAAATGGGACGCGCGGACTGCCGTGCCCTGGCGGCTAGCGGTGGCTCTGCTCCAGCGCGCGGCGGGCGACGATCCAATTATAAACGGTGCCGAACACCAGCGCGATCAGCCAGCCGGCGACCACGCTCCAGAGCAGGCCTTCGACCCACAGCCGCGCCGAGCCGGGCGGCGCCTCCGAGAACAACGCCACGAAGCCGTGCGCGGCGCGCATCGGCAGGAACAGGGTGGCCAGCATGCTGAGCACGAAGAGCACGACGAGCGCGGTGGAAAAGCCCCAACCCAGGCCGCTGAGACTGAGCCGCGCATGCGGGTGAGCGATCGCCATGACGCCCTCCATCAAGCTGAGCGGTGATGGAAAGCGCAAAGCGGGGCAGGGGCATTGATGTGGGTCAAGGGTGATGACCCGAAGGCGGACCCGTGGTAGAAATTATCTATGAACGTCCGCACCAAGCAAATCCTTCAGAAAGTCAAAGACTGGCCGGAGGAAGATCAGGAAGAGCTCGCTGAGCTTGCCCGTGAGATCGAGGCGCGCCGCACCGGCGTCTATGTTCTCAGCGATGAGGAACGGGCGGCGATTGCCGACGCGCGGCGCGGCGCCTTCGCGTCGGATGACGAGGCGGTAGCGTTCTGGAAGCGCCACGGCATTCGATGAACGTTCGCTACCGCGCGCGGGCGCTGGCGGACATCGACGAGATTTTTCAATATTTGAACGAACGCAGCCCGACCGGCGCGCGCAATGTGCTGCGCGCGATTGCCGATGCGATCGACAGCATTGCCGGGCAACCGCTGGCATCGCCGCTGACGTCGGACCCCGATATCCGCGTCAAGATTCCGAATCGTTACCGATACAAGATTTTCTATGGTGTCGTTCGTGAGAAGTTTGTCGAGATTATCCACGTGCGTCATGCGGCACGCAGGCCGTTGGTGTAGGGCATAGGGCGCAATAACGAAGCGTATTGCGCCGTTGATGTGCAGGTGGCGGATTACGCTGCGCTAATCCGCCCTACGGGCTAGGCGGCAACTGCCTGAGATGATGACAGAAGTTGGAGCAATTCGCCCGGATTGACTAAGGCGCTGGCCGGAAGCCCTGAAAATTGCGGATTGTTGAACATCTCGATAATTCTAGGGTCGCACGAGGCAAATAGGGTGAACCACAGGCTGCGGTGGAACTGCACCAGTGCTGCGACTACTGTCCGCCTATCGGTATTGTACCGATAGATGAATTGGTCGGCGACGTTCTTTTGGCCTTGCCGCAGAGTCCCTTGCAACGGCATGATCTTTACCCGCTCGTCGAGATGCTCTTGTGGCATACCTGAGTTGAGAGCGAATTGGCACCAAACTGCGCCGTATAACGGAAGCGCAATTCCAACGTGCTCACGGTAGAGCGCCATTGCTAATTTTGCGCCGTAAACACCGAGATAAGCTTTAATCTTAGGCCCATCTCCGTTAACGCGAACGACTCGATGGAGAAGGCGAGAGCCCGCTCGTTGCAGCCATTCAGACCGCGCTCCACTAGACTGGGTTAACTCCTCCCGTACGCCTGGGGCAAAAGCATCCAGAGCGGACATCAATTTGCGTATTTCTTTGGCTTGCCAGCTATTTTCGTCGTTGTCAGGGTGAATGCGCGCCATGACCGCAGCAACGGCATCGGCGCCGCGGGTCCCGGCATTGCAGGTATTACATGCGGCGTACTCCATACCGCTCGGTCGTATTTTGGCTCGTAACATGCCGCGTGGAGGCATGTGCTCAAGGGTTTGCGGTGGCCCTGAGCAATAGATGCACCGAGGCTCGGACGCGAGTATCTCCTCGCGCGCCCGGCTCCTGTGCTTTGCTTCTCCCATCTTTTTGACCAACAGCGTGCGAGTCGTCGTCAATCAAAGGCAAATGATGGTCACCATTTCGGCGGACTGAAACAGCGATGGCTCGCATCATAAGGACGTGCGCGCCGGCGAATCCGTAGGTGCATACTCCACCCAATCACCGGCAAACTTTGGTCGCCGCTAGTCCCGCCCCACGCGCCCGCCCTCACGAACACCCCGCCGTCGACCGCCCCACGCGGCTGCTCTTACGAGCACCCCGTCGTTGACCCACACGTATCGCACTTCATGCAGGTCCCGTTGCGCACCAGCGTGAAGTTGCCGCATTCGCCGCAGGCCTCGCCCTCGTAGCCTTTCGCCCGCGCCTCGGCGCGCTTCTCGTGGGCCGCCGTCTTGGCGTGCAGCCGCGGGTCGGGCGTCGCCAGCGCCTCCAGCTTCTCGGTCGGCGACAGCCTGGCCTCGGGCTCCGTCTTCAGCGCTACGCTGCCTGCGACCTCGCCGCGCGTGGCGTTGCCGTGCAGCGCCGTCACCTTGCCGCCGACAGCCGGCGTGCTGCGCGCGCCACCCTCCCCGGAAGTCGTCGGTGCCGGGGCGGGTGACGTCGGGCTGGGCAGCACCGATAGGCGATCCGGGCGTGAGCGGGTCAGGCCGCGCGACACCAGTTGCGCGGCCGGGTTGGGGCGGCCTTCCTCGACGCCGCGGCCGAGCGCGTCGAAGCCGCCGGCTTCGCTGGGGTCGACATGGGCGAGGTCGTAGCGCTCCAGATAAGACACCGCCAGCTCGCGGAACACATAGTCGAGGATCGAGGTGGCGTATTTGATCGAGTCGTTGCCCTGCACCGGGCCCTGCGGCTCGAAGCGGGTGAAGGTGAAGGCGTCGACATATTCGTCGAGCGGCACGCCGTATTGCAGGCCGAGCGACACCGCGATGGCGAAGTTGTTCAACAGGGAGCGCAGCGCCGCGCCTTCCTTGTGCATGTCGATGAAGATCTCGCCCAGGCGGCCGTCGTCATATTCGCCGGTGCGCAGGTAGACCTTGTGGCCGCCGACCACCGCCTTCTGGGTATAGCCCTTGCGGCGGTCGGGCATGCGCTCGCGCTCGCGTTCGCGCAGCACGGTGACGCGCTCGATGATCTTCTCCACCACTTTCTCGGCAAGCCCGGCGGCGCGCGCGGCGGCCGGACGCTCGAGGAAGGCTTCGATCTCTTCCTCCTCGTCATCGTCGGCGATGAGCTGCGAATTGAGCGGTTGGCTGAGCTTGCTGCCGTCGCGATAGAGCGCGTTGGCCTTGAGGCCGAGCTTCCAGGACAGCAGATACGCCGCCTTGCAGTCCTCGACCGTTGCCTCGTTCGGCATGTTGATGGTCTTGGAGATGGCGCCGGAGATGAAGGGCTGCGCCGCCGCCAGCATGCGGATGTGACTTTCCACCGAGAGATAGCGCTTGCCGGTGCGGCCGCACGGATTGGCGCAGTCGAACACCGAATAGTGCGCGGGCTTCAGATGCGGCGCGCCTTCCACCGTCATGGCGCCGCAGACATGGATATTGGCGGCCTCGATCTCGCGCTTGCCGAAGCCGATGGCGGCGAGCAGGTCGAAGGTCGGGGAGGCGAGCGCCTCGGCGGCGATCTTCAGCGTGTCGCGGCAGAACTCCTCGCCCAGCGTCCATTTGTTGAAGGCGAACTTGATGTCGAAAGCGGTGGGTAGCGCCTTCTCGACCTTGGCGATGACCTCGTCGGTGAAGCCCTTGGCCTTCAACGTGGTGTGATTGATGGCGGGCGCCTGCGCCAGCGTGCCGTGGCCGACCGCATAGGCCTCGATCTCGGCAATCTCGCTTTCGCTGTAGCCGAGCGTGCGCAGCGCTTCCGGCACCGCGCGGTTGATGATCTTCCAGTAGCCGCCGCCGGCGAGCTTCTTGAACTTCACCAGCGCGAAGTCGGGCTCGATGCCGGTGGTGTCGCAGTCCATCACCAAGCCGATGGTGCCGGTGGGGGCGACGACGGTCGCCTGCGCATTGCGGTAGCCGTGCTGCTCGCCGAGGCTGAGCGCGCGATCCCAGGCCGCCTTGGCGTGGGCGATGAGCTCCTCGCCGTTCTCGCCCAGCGCGGCGCAGGCCTTGTGGTCGAGCGGCACCGGCGGCGTCGCCACTTTCTCAAAGCCGGTGCGTTCGCCATGGGCGGCGCGGCGGTGATTGCGGATCACCCGCAGCATGGGCTCGCGGTTCTTCTTGTAGCCGGGGAAGGCGCCGAGCTGGCCGGCCATCTCCGCCGAGGTCGCATAGGCGACGCCGGTCATGATGGCGGTGAGCGCGCCGGTCAGCGCGCGGCCGGCATCCGAATCGTAAGAGATGCCGGAGGTCATCAGCAAGCCGCCGACATTGGCGTAACCGAGGCCGAGCGTGCGGAATTCGTAGCTGAGCTGCGCGATCTGCTTCGACGGGAACTGCGCCATCAGCACCGAGATTTCCAGCACCACGGTCCACAGCCGCACCGCGTGCTCATAAGATTCGACATTGATGCGCTTGGTCTTCTCGTCACGGAACATCAACAGGTTGAGCGAGGCGAGATTGCAGGCCGTGTCGTCGAGGAACATGTATTCCGAGCACGGATTACTGGCGCGGATTTCGCCCGAGGCGGCGCAGGTGTGCCAGTCGTTGATGGTGGTGTGGAACTGCAGGCCGGGATCGGCGCAGGACCAGGCGGCATTGCCGATCTTCTCCCACAGGTCGCGCGCGGGCACCGTCTTGGCGATCTTGTGCTTGGTGCGCCAGAACAGGTCCCAATTGGCGTCGGATTCCACCGCCTTGAGGAACTCGTCGGTGACGCGCACCGTATTGTTGGAGTTCTGCCCGGAGACGGTGAGGTAGGCTTCCGAGTCCCAATCGGTGTCGTAGATCGGGAAGTCGATGTCCTTGTAGCCCTGACGCGCGAACTGGATCACGCGCTTGATCAGGTTGTCGGGCACAAAAGCGCGGCGGGCGAGCTTGATCTCGCGCTTGAGCGCCGGGTTTTTCTCCGGCGAGAAGCAGTCGTCGCCCGAGCCCTGGCAGTTGACGCAGGCTTTCAGGATGGCGCGCAGGTGCTTCTGGTTGATCTTGGAGCCGGTGACCATGTCGGCCACCTTCTGCTCTTCGCGCACCTTCCAATCGATATATTGCTCGATGTCGGGGTGATCGACGTCGACGATTACCATCTTGGCGGCGCGCCGCGTGGTGCCGCCCGACTTGATGGCGCCGGCGGCGCGGTCGCCGATCTTGAGGAAGCTCATCAGGCCGGAGGAGCGGCCGCCGCCGGAAAGCTTCTCGCCGTCGCCGCGCAGCGCCGAGAAGTTGGAGCCGGTGCCGGAGCCGTATTTGAACAGGCGCGCCTCGCGCACCCACAGGTCCATGATGCCGCCTTCGTTGACCAGATCGTCGGCGATGCCCTGGATGAAACAGGCATGCGGCTGCGGATGCTCATAAGACGACTTCGAGCGCGTCAGCTTGCCGGTCTGGAAATCGACGTAGTAGTGGCCCTGGCTCGGCCCGTCGATGCCATAGGCCCAGAAGAGGCCGGTGTTGAACCACTGCGGCGAATTGGGCGCGCACATCTGTGTCGCCAGCATGTAGCGCAGCTCGTCGAAGAAGGCGCGCGCGTCATCCTCCGAGTCGAAATAGCCGCCCTTCCAGCCCCAATAGGTCCAGGTGCCGGCCAGGCGATCGAAGACCTGCTTGGCGGAATGCTCGCCGACGCTGCGCTCCTTCTCGGGCAATTCGGCGAGCGCCTCCTCGTCGGCGACCGAGCGCCACAGGAACGAGGGAACGGAATTCTCTTCCACCTTCTTCAGGCGCGCGGGCACGCCCGCCTTGCGGAAATATTTCTGCGCCAGCACGTCGGAGGCGACCTGCGACCAGAAGTCCGGCACCTCGACATTGTCGAGCTTGAACACCACCGAGCCATCCGGGTTGCGGATCTCGCTGGTGGTGAGCCGGAATCCGAGCCCGTCATAAGCTCCGTCCTTGGTGTAGCGCCGATCGATCCGCATTTTCTTCTCTGCCCCTTTATGAGCCGGCGGTTGGCGTACCGCCGCTGATTATCCCTGACGGACCTTGGGAGCGCCCGATCTTACTCCAAAACCGGTACCCGCATCGCGGGTTCCTGCACCCTTGGTCCGCCCGTTTTCGCTCCAACCCAGCACTCAGATCGACACCTCGTTATGTAGGCCCGCATGCCGTTCTCGGCAGCGGTTGGGCGGCGCCGGCGGTCCTCAGGACACAGTAACTCCCAGTCCCGATACGCCGGTCCACGGCGCGGGCGAGAGCACTTGGCGAAGCCATATGAAGGTCCGGAGGGAACCAATGACGCAACCGCACCGAACGCATCTACGCTAAGAGGACTCCGACGACCCGTCAACAACAGATAGACATCAATCCTGAATCAAACACTAAATATTGTGGTGAACCAGCAAAATTTGAAGCCGACGCCGCTGACCACGCCGGCAGTATCGACCCCGTGGCGGGGGTCGGAAAGCATTTTTCTCGCGGCCGCCGGCTAGGTTTTCATGCCTCGGCCGATGACGAAAAAATGACCGGAAACCGGGGATTTCAAAGCTGCCCACAGCTAAATCGCATCGACGGCCCGGCTGGGGAGAAGCTCTGGATGGCGGGCGGGCTCAGGCTCCGGTGGACGCTGATTCTCGTAACTCGGTCAGCGTCTTAGCGGCTATGGCGGGGGCTTGGCCGAGGGGGCCGGGGTTACCCAAGCCTGTGGATCAACCTGGCAGCGATGAAACCGGCACATTCCTACCGCGGGACGGTTTCATGATGCGGGCTCCGGGATGCGGACCGGATCCGGTCATGAAAAAGGCGGACCTTTTGCGAGGTCCGCCTTTTGTCCCGGCACTGTCATTCGTGGTCAACGCGGCAGCGATTGCTCGATTTCACGCCGCAGCCTTGATGAATCCTTGGGCAACATAGCCGGCCTTGAATGTAAAACGCAAGCGAAGCGATCGCGGACCGGTCATTTCTCGCCGGAAGGCTGGCCGCTTGGCTTGGTCGATTTTTCCGGCGCCGACACCGCGCCGATAAGCTCGCCGCCCTGCTGCAGGAGGTGGCCGGCAGGGCCGCTCGTGGAAAGCTCGTTGCGCTGGCGCGGCAGCGCTTCCGGATGCTCGCGCTGCAGGAAGTCGATCATCTGCTCGCGCACGGTGCAGCGCAGGTTCCAGACTTGCCCGCTGGAATTGGCACTCATGGTGGCGCGCACCTCGACGGTCGATTCCTTGCAGTCGATGACCTGCAGCGAGACCACCTTGCCATTCCAGTCCTTGGAATTCTGGCAGAGCTGTTTGAGCTTCTCGCGGATGACATCGATCGGGGCGCGGTAATCGAGGTAGAAAATCACCGCGCCGATCAACTCGCCGGTGTCGCGGGTCCAGTTCTGGAACGGCTTCTCGATAAAATAGGCCAGCGGTACGATCAGCCGCCGCAGGTCCCAGATGCGCACCACCACGTAGCTCGTCGTGATGTCCTCGATGGTGCCCCACTCGCCCTCGACGACGACGGTGTCGTCGATGCGGATCGGCTGCATCATGGCGATCTGTACGCCGGCGAGCAAATTGGCCAGCACCGGGCGGGCGGCAAGGCCGATGATGATGCCGGCGACGCTGGCGGAAGCGAACAGGCTGTAGCCGTATTGACGCACGGAGTCGAAGGTCATCAGCGCGGCGCCGATGGTGACGAGGACAAGCAGTGCGTCACCGGTGCGCAACAAGACGCGCACCTGGGTGATGTGCTTGCGCGCCAGCAGGTTGTCCGGCGTGTCGAGGCGGATACGGCTCAAATAGAGTTCGGAGCTGATGTGCAGGCCGGTGACCGCGCCCCAGCCGACGACACCGACGATCGCCATCAGCAGCAAGCGGGCCAGCCAAACCTCGGTATCGTGCGGGATTGGCGCTACCGGCAGGGCGACGCTGAGGGCGAGGATGATCAGCGCCAGCCGCGTCACCCCGCGCATCTCGATGAAGATGGAGAACAGGAACGGATAGCGCGTGGCCAGCAACTGGCGGATCAGTCGTCGCACCCAGCGGTGCAGGGCAAGGGCGACGAGGACCGCCAGCGCCAGAATCAGCACCGATACCACCGGGTCAGGCAGCCAGTGGAGCAGGTTCCGCAGCGAAATCAGAGCCGAGGTCAGCCAATCCATGGCGTTTTCATATCACCCATGTCGATTTGGCGCAGGTGGGACGTGCCTTGCAGGCTGTGCGCTGGACAAGGGGCGGGCGAGGTGGCAAGAACGCCGCGTCATCAACGCCTTCATCAAAGTGCGGATGTGATGAAACGTTTCCTGCTGAAAATGTTCACGTGGTGGAACATCCCGACCTTCGGCACCCAGGTCTGGACCTGGTTGTATGGCGAAAAGGTCGGCGAGGACGAGTTCGGCAACGTCTATTTCCGGACCAAAGGCGGCAAGATCGACCCAACGCTGCGCTTCGAGCGGCGCTGGGTGATCTTCAACGGCTATAATGAAGGCTCGGCGGTGCCGCCTTCCTGGCACGGCTGGCTGCATCACACCGTCGATACGCCGCCGACCAAGGAGACCTACACCCCGCATCCTTGGGAAAAGCCGCACCGCGCCAATCCGACCGGCACCGCCATGGCCTATCGGCCGCCCGGCTCGACGCTGGCGCTCGGTCGCCGCCCCAAGGCGACAGGGGATTACAAGGCCTGGAGCCCCGAATAAGGGGTTTCGGCGCGCGATTCCCGCGTCGAAGTGGCAAGAAGCGGGTAAAGTGACCGCGGTCGCTTGCCCGCGCGCGCGATTCGCCGGTTGCCCGCCCTTCCGCCGCCCCATTCCCCATGTTAACCGAGCGCCGGGAAACAGCGGAGATTCCGCGGGAAGTATCGCGAATAGCGAGGAGGAGTAGCGGGCAGGGGATATTGGCCTATCCGCCATTCACGACACGCCATTCGCTCATCGGCAGCCGGTTCTGATGGCGCGATTGAGAATAGCACTCCTCTTGCCGATGTTCGGCGCCTTGCTGCTGGCGAGCCCGGCGCCGGCGCAGCTCGGTAATATCTTCCGCGACCAGCCGCCGCCGCTGCCGCCGGCCAATGTGCCGAACGCGCCGCCAAGCGAGCCGTACTACCAGTCGGCGCCGACCTATCACCGCGATTATCAGAACTATCCGCCGAACCAGCCGCTGCCGCCGGCCGATCTTCCCCCGGCCAATATTCCACCCGCCGACATCCCGCGTGCCGACATACCTCCGGCGCAACCGCTGCCGGCGCCGATGAGCCTGCCGCCGCAGAGCCGTCCGGGCGGCGGCACCATCCAGTCGCGGCCGCTGGCGCCGCCGCCGGGGACTGCGCCGACCAACCATGCGCGCGTGCCACCGCAGCCAGCACAGCCCGGCCGGCCGGTCGCGGTGCCGCCGGCGCAGGTCCAGCCGGGCGCGACGCCGGGAACACCGCCGTTGCCGGCGGCGCCGAGCGTGCCGCAGACCGACGAAGTGGTGGTCGAGCCGCCGCCGCAGCGCATCGCCAATCCGACCGCGGTGTTCGAGGGTCTCGACAAGATCACCGGCCGCACCACCACCTTCGACGTGGCGATCAACGAGACGGTGCAATTCGGCGCGCTGCAGGTGACGCCGCGGGTGTGCTATTCGCGCCCGCCGACCGAGACGCCGCAGACCGACAGCTTTGTCGAGGTCGACGAGGTCACGCTCGAGGGCAAGATCAAGCGCATCTTCACCGGCTGGATGTTTGCGGCGAGCCCTGGCCTGCATGCGATCGAGCATCCGATCTACGATGTCTGGCTCACCGACTGTAAAGGCGGCAAGAACCCGGCGGTGGCCGACGTGACCGACGTTCCGCCGGCGCACAAGCCGCCGGCGCGGACGCCGCGGTCGACGACGCGGCGGCGGTAAAGCGCGCCGCATCCGTCCACGCATTTCACTGAAAGAGAGTGGGAGAGAGTAACCGTCGGCCGGCCAAACCGGCCGGATCGGGCGCCAAAGACTATTCGCTATTGCCGATCTGCCAATCGCCATCCAGCGCTGCCAAAGCCTCGCTGCCGAGCAGCGGCCGGTTCACCGGCAGCGCGGCGAAATCGGCTTCGCCGTCAAGCGCTTCCTCCAGCAGCCGGTGGTAATGGCGTTTCGATACTTCGACGGCGCCGAAGGTCTTGAGGTGATCGGTGACGAACTGGGTATCGAGCAGCGAATAGCCGCCGGCCTTGAGGCGGGCGACCAGGTGCACCAGCGCGATCTTGGAGGCGTCGCGGGCATGGTGGAACATGCTCTCGCCGAAGAAGGCGCGGCCGAGCGAGACGCCGTAAAGGCCGCCGACCAGTTCGGCGCCGTCATAGACCTCGACCGTATGGCAATGACCCTCGGCATAGAGCGCGCGGTAGATCTTGCGGATGCGGGCGTTGATCCAGGTGCGGGCGCGCCCGGCCTTGGGCTCGGCGCAGCCGTCGATGACGGCGTCGAAGGCACGGTCGACGCGCACGGTGAAGGGGGTGGTGCGCACGGTGCGGGCAAGCCGGCTGGGCACGTGGAAGGTGTCGAGCGGGATGACCCCGCGCAATTCCGGCTCGATCCAGTAGAGGGCCGGATCGTCGGCGCTTTCCGCCATGGGGAAGATGCCGCAGGCATAGGCCTTGAGCAGCACCTCAGGGGTGATTTCGATGAAATTGCTGCTGCGGTTGGCCATCATGGCGCGCGCTCTCACGGATTCCCGCCGATCTTAAGCCGGCCGGCGCCCGCCTGGAAACCCGCCCCCAGCCTTAATGCCTTGCTTACTATAACGAAATCAAATTTCTGAAAGCTAGAACATTAAGCGCGGCGCGACGTTGCCTTGGTGGCGGCCAAGAGGGGGACGATGGAGGCAACCATGGCGCGTTCCAGTCCACTGGTCGCGGTCCTTCTGGTGGAAGACGAAGTGCTGATCAGCCATCTGGTCGCCGACTGGCTCAGCGAACGCGGGATCGCCGTGCACGAGGCGGCCAGCGCCGAGGCGGCGATCAACCATCTCGACAGCGGGGCGCCGGTGGACCTGCTGTTGACCGACGTGAACCTGCCCGGCGCCATGAATGGCGCGCAGCTTGCGCGCGAGGTACGGCGGCGGCGGCCGGAGATGCCGGTGATCTATACCTCGGGCCGGGTCAGCGCGAGCGAGATCGGTCCGCTGGTGCCACGCTCGGTGTTCCTGCCCAAGCCCTTCGACGAGGAGGATGTGTATCGGCTGCTCACGCGGCTGACTGAGGTCGCGAGTTGACGCTGGCCTAGGCGACCATCAGGTTCGGCAGGAATTCCTCGACCAGTTGGGATTCGGGCAGCGGTTGCTCGACATGGTCTTCAATGGTCTCGAATTCATGTCCGCAACTCGGGCAGCGCCAGAGATGAATGGTTTGCCGTTCGTCGACGCCTTCCGACCACTCGGCCTCAATTACTTTCAGCATGCAGCGTGGACATTCCGCCGAAACCGCGTGCAGGTCTTTGGAGGTTGCCATGGACGCCCCCTTTTTTCTGCGACCCAGCATGTTTTCCGCCGCCGCGATTGCAATGATCCACGTCAAAACGAGCCCGCGTCGGCAGGCCAATCGCGGTCATTAGCCGCATCTTTTTGCCGAGACGGTAAGGGCTGCTGACCTAATACACGGCACCACCGCGGCCGGGCTTGTGAACGAAGCGCGGCCTGACGCTCGCTGCGGCCGTCGCGATTCAGCGCTTAGTGGATCGTGCAGGGCTGCATTTGGATGCCCGAAGGCCCGATGCTCTTGATGACGCCGGACACGGTTACCGGCTTGCCCTTGGCCAAAGGCAGCAGGCTGTTGTTGTTGGCGACGTTGCAGATCAGCATGCCGCCGACGGTGTTCTGCCCGGTCAGGCTGACATAGCCCGGCTTGACCTCGCCGTTGATGATCCAGGTCTTGCCGGTGACGGTCACGCTCTTGCCGACATATTTCTGCCGGAACGCCATGGCGTTGCTGTTGGCCTCGTTCCACAAATCGGTCACTTCCACGGCGAGCGCCGGCGCCACGATCGTCAGCGTGCCGACGACAACGAGCAACGAACGTAAAAACCGCAGTGTCATAGAGATCCCCCACAGATCCGCTTTGGATTGCACCCAGGGGCAGCCTACACCGCGCCGATCGCTTGACAATTCGAATTCAGGGGCACGGGCGGCAATCGCAGTGAAATTTCCGCCGCCCGGCCCGGCCAATTCCTGCATGCCTCCGCGTCTTGCCCTGCATGATCGGCCGGTCGACCGGCTTCTCGTGAACGGGCGGGGACATCACTATTTTTGAAAAGCGAAGCCGGCCCCGCACGTGCCTGCCGGTTGGCGTGAAAAATTATTGCGTCTGAAAATGCTGCGATCAAAAATCCGCCGGTGATAACAGAGGCTCGCGTCGCGCGCGCGGCGGCAAAGGTCAGCCAGGAGACGCTCGCCGATATTGTCGGCACGACCCGGCCGCGCGTCAGTTTTTTCATGAATAAATTCAGAAAATTGGGCTTCATCGAATACAACGGTGACTTGAAGGTCAACAGCTCGTTGCTGAGCGTCGTTCTGCGCGACTAATACATCCCATACATGAGGTTGCTGCTCTCCGGCGGGAAGGCGAGCCTTTCCGCTGGTGATTCCCTGCGAAGGAAGGAGAGCAGCGATGGCAATGTTTGCAGGACTGGACGTTGGTTTCAAGCGGACGGCGGTGTGCGTGGTGGATGGCTCCGGCAGAACCGTTTGGCGAGGGGTTGTGGACACCCATCTGCAGACCATTGCGGCGGCGTTACATCGCTGGCGCGCGGAGCTTAAGAAGGTCGGACTGGAGACCGGGTCGATGTCACCCTGGCTAGCGCGCGGGCTTGCGGTCTTGGGCTTTCCAGTGGTTTGCATGGACGCACGGCGTGCGGCGGATGCGGTCAAGAGCCGGCGGGTGAAGTCGGACAAGGCGGATGCGTTTGCGCTGGCGGAGATGCTGCGGACGGGCTGGTACAGTGCGGTGCACGTGAAGTCGGAGGACAGTCACCGTCTCAAGGCGCTGCTGGGCGCACGTGATCAATTGGTCCGCGCCAAGCGCGCGCTCGGCAACCAGGTACGTGGATTGTTGCGGCCATTCGGGATCAGGTTGCCGTCGCGCCAAGGGACGAAGAAGTTTGCCGAGGCGGCGCATCAGGCAGTGGCACACGACGCGATGCTCTCTGCGAGCGTCACGGCGCTCATGGAGGCGCTGGCGGCGATCGAGGGACAACTCGCCCGCTTGGATGATCGGCTCAAGGAATTGGCGCGGCGCTCGCCGGTGTGCTGGCGGCTGATGAGCGTGCCGGGGGTCGGGCCGATCGTTGCTTTGGCCTTCATGGCTGCAATCGAGGATGTGGCGCGGTTCGCCCGGATGCGGGATATCGGGGTCTATCTCGGGCTCACGCCCAAGCGTTACCAGTCGGGCGAGACCGACGTTGGACTCGGTATCTCGCACCAAGGGGACGCGATGGCACGGCACTATCTTTACGAGGCGGCGAACGTGCTGTTGACCACAGTCAGGAGTCCATCGGCGCTCAAGAGCTGGGGTCTCAAGCTCGTCAAGCGGCGCGGACCCAAGCGGGCGCGCGTGGCAGTGGCGCGCAAGCTCGCCGCGGTGCTCGGCCGAATCTGGAAGGACGGCACGCATTTCGCGGCCGCATAAGAGGAAGAAAGAGGCTATCGAGAAAGGAAGAAAGAGCATCAGGAGGGATCGTCAATACCAACCTCGCCAGCGATTGACGAGGTCGGGCCGGACGGGCGAGCGCGGGACATATTGGTTGCAACCGATCCGTCGGACTGCGTTTAATACAATGCGCCGCCCGCTCGTGCAGACCGCAGTAGGCCGGGATGATGACGCCGGTGTGGACCGGACGTCGGAAAGAACCACGATCTTTGCGGACAAACGGCTCCGGCGACGATCACAAAACACTTGACGCAGCGGCTTCATGTAAAGAACCAAGCTTCGGATGCATTGACTCTCGCCGTTATCCTGAGGTGCGAGCGAGCGCAGCGAGTGAGCCTCGAAGGATGATCGGCCTTGGCGCCGGGGCGTTCATCCTTCGAGGGCCGCGCTGCGCACGGCCACCTCAGGATGACGGTCAAGGTTTGCGAAGGCTGGTATAAATCATGCTGACATCTTGTGCGCGCTCGCGCAGTGTTCAATTTTGGACAGACCGCTTTCGCAAAACTTTTTATGCTTTCTTAATGGCAGTCGCCTCGCCGCACCGGCGGCTCAATATCTAACGGCGAAACCCAATTCTGCGTCTTCGATCGTCCGCTGCGAGACACCTCGCGACGGACAATGGTGTTGGACTGCGCAAACTTTTTCTGGTGCTTGTTCAGGTGCCGATTTGGCCTGCCCGCTTGCGGCACCCGACCCTCCAGAGCCCCGGCAGACAAAGCCACGGTTTTTTGCAGCTTGCCACCGAATGGGGTTTGCCCGGGAGGTCCGCTGATGCCTCATATCAGAAGTTCCGCGACGTTAGCCGTCAAACCGGCGATTGGCGCCAAATGCGGGAATTGCAGCGGGCGGCTCTACGTGCTGATCCATGTCGCGCCGGTCGTCGATAATCCGCCGGTGACCTATTATTCTTGCGATCGGTGCGCCCAAGTCCTGATTGTGGAAGACAGGCCCAATCGGTTCATCAGGGCGGCTTGATCCGCCGCGGTCAATCCGCACATTGGCTTTTGCCACGGCGTCATGTCGACTGCCTCATTCCGCCATCCCGTCGCCGGCGAGGAACGGTCCCGTCGACCGTGTTGCGGGCGTTGCGTTGCGCGCCGGGCGGGGGGGTCTGCCCCGGTCTCTAGGGGCGCGCGTTTCTTAGCGCGCGCCCTTTGGATTGTCGTTTCGATCACCGCGCGGATTATCGTTTCGGCCACCGCGCGGATTCTCGGGTCGGCCACCATGCGGGAACACGCCGGGAAGCGGAATCCTGATCTCCGGTTGCTCGCGGCGTTCGTGCTCTTGCCGTTGCGTTTTGCGCCTGACGCACATGTCGCCGTTCCAGACGTAGCCGCGCTTACAGGTTCTTTCGTGTTTCGGCTTTGCCGGCGTCACGCATTTTCCGCGGCGCAGTACCATGCCGTCCGGACAGACGCAGTCCGTGTTGGTGGCATTTGCGACCAACGGCGGCCTGCAGACGATCGGTTTCACACATTTTCCGTGGATCAGCACCTCGCCGTCCGGACAGCGACAGCCGATGCCCGGAATCATGACCAGTGGCGGCAGACAGACCTCCACCGGCACGCATTTTCCGTTCACCAGCGTGGTGCCCTGCGGACAGACGCAGGTTCCGGGCACCGCGCCCGTCACCATCGGCGGCGGGCACGCGCAGATGCCTGCCGCATTCATGACCTGCGGCGGCGGACACACCTCCCGGCACCGATAGCCGTTGGTCACCACTTCCTGGTTCAGCCCGCCGGCGATGATTATGTTTGCGGGTGAGAAACTCGCCGGCAGCCAGCTGCAGCCCTTGGGCAATGCCGGCAGGGTTTCCGTGACCGTGCAGTGACTGCCGACCGGCAGGTTGAACGGTACGGTGCTGGTATTGCCGTGGACGTTCAGCGGGTAGCTGGCCGTCGGATTTGTACAGGTCACCGTCATCGGGAATATCAGGCTGCCCCCGAGCCCGCGCGGGTCGGGAGCAACCTTCTTCGTCACCGACAGCTTGCCGTCCGGTTTGGTGACGACGACGCAGGACTGGTTGTTGCCTGCATTGCTGTCGATATAGCCCGAACCGGGCACGACCCCCACCGTCGCGCAATTCTTGATCGGCGGGTAGGGCGGCTTGCCGCCGGCGGTGGCGGCGATCGTGATGGTACCGATGACGCCGGGCCCGATGGGACCGCTGCCGGTATAAGTGCAGATCATCGTGCCGCCGGCGGGCACCGAGGTCGGGCAGGACCACGGTCCCGTCACGGTGATATTGGTGAACGTCATGCCCGGCGGCAGGACGTCGGTCACCGTGATGATGCCGGTGCCGTTAAAACCGGCGCCGTTATTGCTGATGGTCAAGGTGAACGAATAGAACGGCTCCTGCACCGGCGTCGTGGCACCCGTCTTGTTGATACCAAGATCGATCGGCGTCGGTTTCATGCAGCGTCCGTCAATCTGCACGGTGCCTGGCGGGCAGGCGCAAGGGCCGGGAACCAATGGCGGCGGACAGATCTGCGGCACGCATCTACCGTTCTGCATCACGCTGCCCGGCGGACAGACGCAGGTGCCGTGCGGTCCGGGGACCAGTGGCGGCTTGCAGTCATGCGGCCGCGGCACGCATTTGCCATCCACCAGCACGGTGCCTTCGGGGCACACGCAGCTTCCGGGGATCGGGCCGGGAACCAGCGGCGGCTTGCAGGTGACATCCCGCCTCGGCATCGGTACGCATTTGCCGTCCCTGAGCATGGTGCCCGGCGGACAGACGCAAGTCGGCGTGCAGGCGTTGCCACAGTTCGGCCCGACGCAGCCGCCCGGCGTCACGACGCCAAGGGGTGGCGGCGGTGCGGCATTGGCGGCGACCGCCGTGGCAGCGCAAGGCTTCGACAAGATGCGCACGCTGCCCATGTGGCCGGCCGCATGTGCGTCGTCGAACTTGCCGTCATAATCGATGAAATAGCTGAGCGCGGGTGGCGCATTGGCGTCGCGCACCAGATTGGCCGGACTGGCTTGCAGCCCATTCACCAGCAACGGACCGCCGGGCTCGAGCCGGCTGCGCAACGCCGGATTGTCGCGCAGATGCTGGCCGGTGGTCCACAGCGTATCGCCGCAGGACGCGGTGCTGAGCGCGCCACTGCGATCGTAGCCGTAACCGAGCGCGACGCCGCCATTGGTGTTGCGATATTCGCCGGCAAAGCCGACGGCATATTCCTCAAGCGCAGGCTTCCAGCGGCCGGGCGAGGGCGGATCGTTCGGCCCTTTCAGCCAGGCGCGGAGAACGCGCGGATCGCCGGCTTGCGTGAACGCCGAATAATCGTAAGCGCCCGCGATCGTTGCGCGTTGCGCCAGGATCATCGCGCCGGCTTGTGAGAATGCGAGGTCGGAGACTGGCAGCGAGCCCGCTTGCGCCGGTACGTCGAGCTCCCAGCGCGGATCATTGGCAAAGCTGCCGTCAGCGGCGATGCCGACCGACCAGATCTGCGGACCGGCAGCGACGGAGTAATAGAGCCGTCCGTCATGCGCGGCGAGCGCCCAGACGCGACGCGCGGCGGGAGCAAAGCCCCAACTCGCCGGCTTCTCGCTGTCGAAGCGCTCGCTGGCGATGTTGGGTCGGTGCTTCGGATCGAATGCCACCGGGGCGAGCTTGGCCGCGGCGCGCGCGGCGATGCCGTGATCGTAGTGGCCGAGATCGTGGCCGGCGAGATCGAAGCGGTGGATCATGCCGGTGTAGAGGTCCGAGACGAACAATTGTCGGTGCACGGCATCATAGGCGAGATTGCCGAGGCCGGCCGCCGGGTTGGGCACGCCATCGAGCGTGACATTGGCGAACAGCGTGACCGTACCGGTGCGCCCGTCGACCTTGTAGATGGCGCCGGGGCCGCCCTGCAGGTCGAGGCCGAACTGCGCCTTCATCCAGCCGACGCCGGGGCCGCCTTTTTTCCGGCGCTCGGGCTGGCCGTTGCGCCCGCGGCCGACCAGGTTGAGGCCGAAAGCCGAAGTGGCGGCGAGATAGATATTGGGCGGGTTCGCGTCATCGAGCGCAACGCCGAAGACTTGGCCAACGTCTTTCGCCAGCACGTCGAACGGCTTGGGCGCAGGAAACACGCTGGCGTCGAATGCATGGCCCGGATGGGCAAGACCGACGATGCGGGCGGCGGGACCGTCCGGATTGATGAAGGTGAGATCGACCACGGACTTGTTCGCCGGACGCGGCTTGGCGGGATCGGGCGCCAGCGTTCCGGAAAACCCGCTGACGACGGCGTCGCCCAGACCCAGCTCGGGCGGATGGTTGCTCTGTTGCGCGGCGGCGCTGTCGGGATGAATGAGAACAAGCAATAACAGTGGCAATAGCCGCGCGATGAGCTTGAACATAAAACTTCTCCCCTCGTCGAACCGCAACGGCACGACGAATTTATTTTTTGGCTTTAGCTGGGGCCAGCGCGCAATTGGTTAGAGTCAGCGCTGTGAAATTGACCGTATGTCTTCCAAAAACGAATACTACAGAAAAGCCTCGGCCTTTCGCCCCGACAAAATGCTATACCCTTGTTCGAAGCAGGGGAAGGGTAATTCAACCGAGAGGTCGGATGCAGCGCTGCTACAAATTCGCACGCTGCCAAATAGCTTAGAACGATGGGCGGTTTAGCCGTGCGGCGGACAATCCCACGACAATTCGATCGCCCGCTCCCAGGTGACGATGGTGCTTATTCCGCTACCGCGCCGCCGGCGAGGAACTGCTCGAGCCAATGGATGTGGTAGTTACCGTCGATGATGTCGGCTTCCGCCACCAGCGCGCGGAACAAGGGCAGCGTGGTCTCGATGCCGTCGACCACCACCTCGTCGAGCGCGCGTTTCAGCCGCATGAGACATTCTTGTCTCGTCTTGCCGTGCACGATCAGCTTGCCGACCAGCGAATTGTAATAGGGCGGGATGGTGTAGCCCTCATAGACCGCTGAATCGATGCGCACGCCCAGGCCGCCGGGCGGATGGTAGTGCAGGATCTTGCCAGGCGAGGGACGGAACGAGACCGGGTTCTCGGCATTGATGCGGCATTCGATGGCATGGCCGCGGAACGTGATGTCGCTTTGCTTGAGCGACAGTTCGGCGCCGGTGGCGACGCGGATTTGCTCGAAGATCAGATCGATGTCGGTGATCATCTCGGTCACCGGATGCTCGACCTGGATGCGCGTGTTCATCTCGATGAAATAGAACTGGCCGTCCTCGTAGAGGAACTCGACGGTGCCGACGCCGAGATAGCTGATCTCGCGCATGGCCTTGGCCACGGTCTCGCCGATCGCATCGCGGACGGCGGCGTTGAGCGCGGGCGAGGGGCTCTCTTCCAGCACCTTCTGATGCCGGCGCTGCAGCGAACAGTCGCGCTCGCCGAGATGGATGGCCTTGCCCTTGCCATCGCCGAGCACCTGGATCTCGATGTGGCGCGGCTTTTCCAGATATTTCTCGATATAGACGGCATCGTCGCCGAAGGCGGCCTTGGCCTCGCTGCGCGCCGTCGACAGTGCGGTGGACAGATCGGCCGCCGCGCGCGCGACCTTCATGCCGCGACCGCCGCCGCCGGCCGCCGCCTTGATCAGTACCGGATAGCCGATCTCGCCGGCGACCTTGGCCGCTTCCACGTCCGAGGTGATGCCGCCGTCGGAGCCGGGCACCACCGGAATGCCAAGCCGCTTGGCGGTGCGCTTGGCCTCGATCTTGTCGCCCATCAAGCGGATGTGCTCGGGCTTGGGGCCGATGAACTCGACATTGTGCTCGGCGAGGATCTCGGCGAAGCGAGCGTTCTCCGAGAGGAAGCCGTAGCCGGGATGCACGGCGTCGGCGCCGGTGATCTCGCACGCCGCGAGAATGGCCGGGATGTTGAGATAGCTGTCGCGCGCCGCCGGCGGGCCGATGCACACGCTTTCGTCGGCGAAACGTACATGCATGGCGTCGGCGTCGGCGGTGGAATGCACCGCCACCGTCGGGATGCCGAGCTCCTTGCAGGCGCGCAATACCCGCAGCGCGATCTCGCCGCGGTTGGCGATGAGGATTTTGTCGAACATTCACTCTCCTTCACCTCTCCCCGCGAGCGGGGAGAGCGAAGTCACTCGATAATCACCAGCGGTTCGCCGAACTCCACCGGCTGGCCGTCCTCGAACAGGATCTGGATCACGGTGCCGCTATGCGGCGCCGGGATCTGGTTCATCGTCTTCATCGCTTCCACGATCAACAGCGTGTCGCCGACCTTCACCTTGGTGCCGATCTCGATGAAGGGCTTGGCGCCGGGCTCGGGCGCGGCATAGGCGGTGCCGACCATGGGCGAGGTGACGACGCCGGGATGCTTGGCGGGATCGAGCGGCACCGGCCCGGCGTCGCTCATCTGCGCCAGCGGCTCGCCGCCGACCGGCGCGCGCACCGGCGCCGGCACCGCTGCGGCCACGCGCTGGCCGCGGCGCGGGCGACGCGCACGCGGGTGCCGTCCTGCTCGATCTCGATCTCGGTCAGGCCGGTTTCGTCCAGCAGCCTGGTCAGCTCCTGGATCAACTCGTGATCGACGGTGATGGATTTCGGCGGTTTTGCCATCGAGCCCTTCAGCGTTTTAGGTCGGCGTTTTTCTTCAGCGTTCTTCTTACGGCGTCTGCTTCACGATTTTTCTTGCGCGCCGGCGAGATGGGCGAGCCCGATGATCGCCAGCGCATAACCCTCGATGCCGAAGCCGGCGATCACCGCCTTTGCCGCCTTCGACACGTAGGAGTTCTGCCGGAAGCTTTCGCGCGCGTGGATATTGGTGATGTGCACCTCGACGATCGGCAGGCTGAGCGCGAGCAGGGCGTCGAGTATGGCGATCGAGGTGGTGGTGTAGCCGGCCGGATTGATGATGAGGCCGGCGGCGCCCTTGGCCTGCGCCTCCTGGATCCAGTCGACCAGCTCGCCCTCGCTATTGGATTGGCGGAACACGATGGCGATCCCGAAACGCTGCGCGGTCGTCCGGCAGAGCGTTTCGACGTCGGCGAGCGTGGCACGGCCATATTTCTCCGGCTCGCGGGTGCCGAGCAGGTTCATATTGGGGCCGTTGAGGATGTAGAGCGTGCTGGTCATGGTTTCCGGCGTCGGCGCGCGGGTGTCGTCGATGCGCGCGAAACAAGGCGCTTTATAGGTGGCCAAGCCGGGAAGGGGAAGCCCGCAGGACGCCTAGAAGGCCGCCGTTTCCGCCGCGACCCAATCGATCGTCTCCTTGAGCGCCGTTAACCGTCTTTTGCCGGCGTCACGGGCGCGGGTGAAAACGTCGATCTGGCGGTCGGCGCTGGTGCCCGCCGCCAGGATGGTATCGAGATGGGCGATCTCGGCCGCGCAACCGAAGGCGGCGATGTCGTCGGCGATGAAGGCGCGCACCTGGCCGAGCCAGGACGCGGCGTTCACGGCAACGCGCGAGAACGGGTCGACGAAGGTGGCGGCGATGCCGTGACGCTGGGCATGCCACTTGTTCTCCTTGCTGATGGCGCGGCCGACGCGGTCGAAGCCGGCATTGATGCCGCGGTTGCGGTCGAGCGCGCGCACCAGGCAACGGAACAGCGCGGCGATGGCGACCGCGTCGTCGAGCCGCGTGCAGCTGTCGGCGACGCGCAATTCGAAGGTGGGAAATTTCTGCGAGGGGCGCAGCGCCCACCAGATATAGCTGGCGTCGGGAATGATCTGAGCGCCGGTGAGGGCGGCGAGATATTCGCTGTAGTCCTCGTTGGTGCGGAACAGTTCGGGCAGGCCGGTGCGCGGCAGTTCGTCATAGGCCGCCAGCCGATAGCCGCAGAGCCCGGTGAGATGGCCCTGCCAGAACGGCGACGAGGTGGACAGCGCCAGCAGCAGCGGCAGATAGGGCGTCAGCCGCATGATCAGATTGATGCGGGTGTCGACGTCCGGCACTTCCACATGCACGTGCATGCCGCACAGCATGTTGCGATAGCCGATCATCTGCAGGTCGTCCATGATCGCGCCGTAGCGCGGCTTGGGCGTCATCATCTGCTCGGGCCAATAGGCGAGCGGGAAGGTGCCCATGGCGGCGAGCCCGAGCTTGCGTTCGCTCGCCGCCGCGCCGAGCGCGCGGCGATAGTGCTGCAGATGCGCGCGCGCCTCGGCCGCGGTGTCGCAGGGCGGGGTCAACACCTCGATCTGCGACTGCAGCATCTCGGTGGTGACGCGGTCGCCGAGCGCCTTGCGGGCGGCGACCAGGAAGCGCTTGTCGAAGCGGCGGACGGCGCGGTGCGTTCCCGCGTCGAACACGAAATATTCCTCTTCCATGCCGAAGGAATACATGCCCGCGCTTTCCGCCGCCGGCCGGCCGCCGGTTCCCCTGGCCCGGAGGCTAAAGCGGCCGCCGGTCAAATGTCTTTACTGAGTGGCGGCGGGTTTTGCCATGCGGCGGAACGGCATGACCGCTTTGCGTGGGGAGGCCGAATCGCGATCAAGTCGCCGGCAGGTGTTTTGTTGCAAAACCACGGATACCGGCGCGGGATCCATGCGTCCGCGCTATGGACGACGCCTGCGGGAGTGTCTTGATGCCAGCCGATGAGAACCCGAGCGGGTCCGGCGCGCTCGCGCGCCCCGCGCCGTCGGGCCGGGTCGATTGGATGCTGGCAGGCGTGCTGGCCACCGCGCTGCTGCTGCGCGTGGCGGTCATCGTCGCCTTTCCCAGCATTCACCACCCGGACGAGAATTTTCAGATCTTCGAGCAGGCGCACCGCTGGGCCTTCGGCTACGGCATCGTGCCCTGGGAGTTCGTCATCGGCATCCGCTCGCCGGTGCTGCCGCTGATCTTTGCCGGCGTTTTCCGCGCGGCCGAGCCGCTCGTCGGCGGGCCGGAAGGCTATCTGTTTGTCGCCCGCCTGCTGCTCGCTTTGTCGTCGCTGGTCGCGGTGGCCGCGGTATACCGGATGGGGCGCAGGACCAGCGCGACGCATGCGCTGATCGCCGGGCTGGTCGCCGCGACCTGGTTCGAGCTCGTCTATTTCGCCGACCGGCCGCTGACCGGCGCGGTCGCCACCACCGTGCTGCTGGTGGCGCTGTCGCTGGCGTCGGTGGCGGAGGCGGAGTTGAGCCGGCGGCGGCTGATCGCCATCGGTTTCAGTCTCGGCCTCTGCCTGATGCTGCGCGTGCAATTGGCGCCGGGCCTGTTCGTGGTCGCGCTCTGGGTCGGTCGCACGCATCTTCGCCAGCGATGGGAGCCGATGGCCCTCGGCGGCATCGTTCCGGTCGCCGTATTCGCGCTGGCCGACTGGTTCGTCTGGGGTGGATTCTTCTTTTCCTATCTGGCGGCGGTCCAGCTCAATTTGATCGAGAACGTGGCCTCGCGCTTCGGCACCGCGCCGGCCGGCGCTTACGCCGCGTGGCTGCTGCAGCAATGGCGATTTGCCTTTCCCGTGCTGCTGGTGCTGCTGATCGTGCGCGCGCGCGTCTCGGTGATGTGGATCCTGGTGGCCATCGCCATCATCGCGGTGCACTCGGCGATCCCGCACAAGGAATATCGCTTCGTCTTCCCGGCGTTCGCCTGCCTGATCATCGCCGCCGCCATGGGCTCGGCCGATCTTCTGCAGAAGGCGCGCGGCCGGCTGGCGCCGCATGCCTTTCAGGGGCTCGTGGGTGCGACGGTGCTCGCCTGGGTGGCGAGCTCGGCCGTCCTCGGTTTCGCCTCGCCGTTCAGCCACAACTGGTATACCGCGCGCCAGCTCATCAAGGCGTCATTGGCCGTCGCCAACAAGCCCGACCTGTGCGGCGTGCTGTTCTACGATAACCGATGGTTTCAGAGCGGCGGCTATGCCTATCTGCATCGCGACGTGCCGTACTACACTTTCGATCATCGCGATGTGCCGGCGCTGAACGTCACCGCAAGCGCGAGCTTCAACGCCGTCGTGCTCAAGCGCTCGTCGATGGCCGATTTCGCCCCACGCTTCCAGGCGGGCCCCTGCTTTGCCGCGCCCGGTTCCGAGGATGTCTGCGTCATGCAGCGCGCCGGTCCGTGTCGGCGCGAATTGGCAATGAACGCCTTCCTGGAGCCGAACATGTCGTTGCCGGGCGCGGTCGCATCCGCCGTGCCGGCTTGGACCGCCGATCCGTCGGGCCGGGTCTGGCACGTGGAGGACCTCGACGGTCCGAGCACCTGGACCCGGCGCGGCAACAGCAATGTCTATGACATCGCCGGCTGCATCAACGTGTTGTGCGGCGGCAAAACGCTCACGATCCTGCGCTCCGGCAACCGGGTGATGGCGATGCGGTCGAACCTGGGCAAGGCGGACCGCATCATCTATCTCGGGGTGCTATCGGGCACGCAGGTGCGCGGCTGGTATCCGCGCGGCGTCTGGCTCGCCAGGATTGCCGATTAGCAGCTCGCCTTGCCGCAGCGGGCGGTGTTGATCTGCTCCTTGAGCGATCGAAGCCGACGGCGCCGACGATCACATTGTCGCCGATCACATAGCTCGGCGTGCCGTTGAGACCGAGCGCCTCGGCAAGGCTGAAGTCCTGCTTCAGCGACTTCTCCACCTCGGCGGACTTCATGTCCTTCTGCAGCCGGTCCATGTCGAGGCCGATCTCCTTGGCCACCGCCAAGGCGTGCGCCGCGTCGGCATGGCCGCGGCCGCCGAGGAGCTTCTGGTGGAATTCGAGATATTTCTCTGGGCGCCTGCATGCGCACGGCGACCGCCACCTTGGCGGCTTCCACCGAGCCGGGGCCGAGCACCGGGAATTCCTTGAGCACGACCTTGAGATTGGGATCGGTCTTCATCAGCGTCAGCATGTCGCCCATGGCGCGCTTGCAATAGGCGCAGTTGTAATCGAAGAACTCGACGAAGGTGACGTTGCCCTTCGGATTGCCGAGCGTGACCTGGTCGGGCGAGTCGAACAGCTGCTTGGCATGGGCCTTGACCGCGGCCTTGTGCTGGGCGGCGGCGGCGGCGGTCTGCCGCTTCTCCAGTTCGGCCATCGCCTCCTGCAGCACTTCCGGATGCGCGACCAGATAGTCGTGCACGATGCGCTCGACCGCGGAGCGTTGCACCGGGGTGAACTCGGCCGCGCGCGTGACCGGCGCTACGGCGAAGGCGAGCAGCACGGCACACACGGCAATGAACAGGCGCGGGGCTGAGATCATGTTTGGTATCCTTGCGGTGATCAATGAAGCTTGGTCGCGTTCGATTTGACGTTGACGATGTCGTCGGCCTGCACCCAGGCCGGCGAGCCGACCGGAAACCGCGTCTTGGCGCGGGCGGCGAGTTGGTGCGCGGTCGACATGTCGCCGCGCGCGAAGGCGGCGCGGGCGGAGGCGAGATCGGCATGGGCGAGGTCGCCGGTGCGGCCATAGGCCATGGCGAGCTGGTCATAGCCGCCGGGCACTTCGGGATCGCGCTCGAGCGCCGAGCGCAACAGCTCGACCGCTTCCTGCGGATATTTGGCGTGATGCACGGCGACCAGGCATTGCGCCAGCATGACCTCGATCAGCGGCGCGCCATGGGAAAGCTGCACGGCGCGGCGCAGCGGCGCGATGGCCTCGCGCCGGGCGGCCGCCTTCGAGCAGCGCCTGGCCCTTGAGCTCGTGGAAATAGGGATTGGCCGGCTCGCTCTGGATCAGCCCGTCGATCTGGGCGATGGCGGTGCGCAGATTGCCATGACGATAGGTGGAGATGGCGCGGGCATAGCGCGCCGGCAGGCTCTGGTTCGATGGCGGATAGCGGCGCAGCACCGTACCCTCGCTCTCCAGGAAGCCGGAAAGCTTGGCGCGCATCAGGTCATGGCGTAGTTGCAGCGCCGGCGGGTCCTTGACGTTCCAATAGGGGCTCGCCCGGGCGATCGCCTCCAGCGTGGCGACGCGTTGCGCCGGCATCGGATGGGTCTGCAGATAGGGGTCGATATAGCGCGAGCTGAACAGCATCTCGCTGCTCAGGCGCTTGAACAGCTCGACCATGCCCCGGGCCGACTGGTGGGTCATGGTAAGGAACTTCACGCCGGCATGGTCGGCCTGGTCTTCCTGGGTGCGCGCATAGGCGAGCATGCGAATGCTGGATCACCGACTGCGGCGCCATGATCGCCGCCGCCCCGACATTGGCGCCGCTGCCGGCGCGCGCGCCGGCCACCGCCGCGCCGATGCCGAGCAGCAGCGCGATGATCGACTGGGTCTGCGCCTCGGCGAGCCGCTCGCGCAGCCGCATCAGATGGCCGTCGGCGAGATGCCCGGTCTCGTGCGCGAACACGCCGATCACCTCGTTCGGCGTCTTGGCCTGGAACAGCGCTCCGGCATTGATGAAGATGTGGCGGCCGTCCATGACGAAGGCGTTGAAGGCGCGGTCGTTGAGGATCACCACCCTGACGTTCTGCTTGGCGAGGCCGGCCGCCTTGAGGATCGGCGTCGCGTAGTCGCGCATCAACTGCTCGATCTCGGTGTCGCGGATCACCGGCATGCCGCGCGTGGCGCTCTCCTGCGCGCGCGCAGGCAACCGCCGGCAGGCCGGACAGGGCAATGGCTGCGGCGGCAATCAGCGCGGTCGCGCGAGCGGCTGGCGCCGGGCGCCGCGCCCTGATAGGTGTCCCGTTCTCGGTCATGCCGATCTATGCCACCGGATGGGGTCAACTTATGTGACGCGCCGTCGCGCGGTCAACGCGTCTCGCGGTCACGCTCATGTCATGACGCATGCGCGTCAAAGCAAGCAAGCCGGGGAATACGGCAACAGCGGGGCGGGAACGCATGCCGGCGGAACGACCTAACCATGCTTGATGCGGCCAAAAACCTGCTGGCTCCCTCCAAACGCAGCGCGGTACCACCCTTCATCGTCATGGACGTGATGGCGGCGGCCGCCGCCGCCGAGGCGCAAGGGCGCACGCATCGTCCATATGGAGGTGGGCCAGCCGGCGGCCCCGGCGCCGCAGGCAGCGATTCGGGCGGCGCAGGCCGCGTTGGCGCAGGGCCGCATCGGCTATACCGAGACCCTCGGCATTCCTGCGCTGCGGGCTCGCATCGCCCGCCATTACGGCGAGACCTACGACCTGGAACTCGATCCGGCGCGGGTGGCGGTGACCACCGGGTCCTCCGGCGGCTTCATCCTGGCCTTTCTGGCGCTGTTCGAGCCGGGTGACCGGGTGGCGCTGGCCAATCCCGGCTATCCGCCCTACCGCCACATCCTCACCGCGCTCGGCTGCGAGCCGGTACTGATCGAAACCACGGCGGCGACGCGCTGGGCGCTGACGCCCGAAGCGCTCATCGCCGCGCATCGGCAAAAGCCGCTCGCCGGCCTGGTGGTGGCGAGCCCGGCCAATCCGACCGGCACCATGATGACCGCCGACGCGCTTGCCGACCTGATCGCGGTCGCCGAAGCGGAAGGAATTCGCGTCATCTCCGACGAGATCTATCACGGCCTCGACTATGCGTTTGCCGCCGAGACCGCGGCCAAGCTCTCGCCGCGCGCGCTGGTGATCAACTCCTTCTCCAAATATTTCTGCATGACCGGCTGGCGCATCGGCTGGATGGTGGTGCCGGAGCCGCTCATGCGCACCATCGATCGATTGCAGGGTAATTTCGCCATCTCGGTGCCGACGCTGGCGCAGGTGGCAGCCGTTGCCGCCTTCGACGGCCGCGCCGAGATGGAAGCGGTCAAGCACGGCTACGAAGAAAACCGGCGCATCCTCACCGCGGGCCTGCCCAGGGCCGGGCTCGACAAGTTCCTGCCGGTCGACGGCGCCTTCTATCTCTATGCCGACATCTCGCGCTTTTCCGACGACAGCCTCGATTTCGCCAAGCGCATGCTGGCGCAAGCGGGCGTGGCGGCGACGCCGGGCATCGATTTCGATCCGCGCAACGGCCACAACTTCCTGCGCTTCTGTTATGCCGGTTCGGCCGCCGAGATGCATGACGCGGTGGCGCGCATCGCCGCCTGGTTGCGGGCTTGAGCGGACGCCGCGCATGGCCGCTACCCCGGAAACGAGCGAGCGCGGCAACTGGCGGGAGGTGTTCGCCATCGCCTTGCGGCTGGGGCTGACCTCGTTCGGCGGTCCGATCGCGCATCTCGGCTACTATCACGAAGAATATGTGGTGCGGCGGCGCTGGCTCGACGAGAAGACCTATGCCGACCTGGTGGCGCTCTGCCAGTTCCTGCCCGGACCGGCGAGCAGCCAGGTCAACATGGCGATCGGCATCATCCGCGCCGGCTTGCCCGGCGCCCTGGCGTCCTGGGTCGGCTTCACGCTGCCGTCGGCGCTGGCGCTGCTGGTGTTCGCCTATGGCGTCGAGGCGTTCGGCGGCGCGCTCGACAGCGGCTGGCTGCACGGATTGAAGGTGGTGGCGGTCGCCGTGGTGGCGCAGGCGGTGCTCACCATGATGCGTTCGCTGGCGCCCGATCGCGCGCGGGCGACGCTTGCCGTGGCGGCGGCCGCCATCGTGCTCGCCTTTCCCTCCGCCTTGGGCCAGATCGTCGCCATCCTCGTCGGCGGCGTCATCGGCATCATCTTCTTCACCGGTGCCCAGAATGACGATCATGCCCATTTGCCCATCGCGCTTAGCCGCTGGACCGGCGCCGGCCTGCTTGTCGTCTTCTTCGTTCTGCTGATCGGCCTGCCTTTGGCGGCGGCGGTACTGCCGAGCCAGGGCTTGAAGCTGTTCGACGCCTTCTACCGCGCCGGATCGCTGGTGTTCGGCGGCGGCCATGTGGTGCTGCCGCTGCTGCAGGCCTCGGTGGTGCCGCCCGGCTGGGTGAGCAACGACGCCTTTCTCGCCGGCTACGGCGCCGCGCAGGCGGTGCCCGGCCCGCTATTCACCTTCGCCGCCTATCTCGGCGCGGTGATGAACGTGGCACCGAACGGCTGGCGCGGCGCGCTCATCTGCCTGACCGCCATCTTCCTGCCCTCGTTCTTCCTGGTCGCCGGCGCCTTGCCGTTCTGGGATCAGTTGCGCCGACTGCCGCTGGCGCAATCGGCGCTGCGCGGAGTCAATGCCGCCGTGGTCGGCCTGCTGCTCGCCGCGCTCTATCGTCCGGTGTGGACCTCGGCCATTCTCGGGCCCAGCGACTTCGCGCTGGCGACGGCCGGCTTCCTGTTGTTGTTCATGTGGAAGCTGCCGCCCTGGCTGGTGGTGCTGCTGAGCGCTGCCGCCGGCGAGGCGATCGCCTGGCTGTGACGCTCAGAACTCGACGTCGAGTTCCACCACTTCGTCGGGCTCGGCTTTCGCCGCCTCGACCCATTCCTGCATATACGGCATCTCCATCACCGCCTTGCAGTAGCCGGCGCAATCCGACTCCAGCTTGACGTCATAGGTGAGGAAACGCGTCACCACCGGCGCGAACATGGCGTCGGCCATGCAAGGTCGGTCGCCGAACAGGAAGATGCCGCCATGGGTATCGAGGCATTCGCGCCAGATGAAGACGATGCGGTCGATATCGGCCTGCGCGCCGGCCCACACCTTGAAGCCGGGATGAAACGCCTTCAGGTTCATCGGCAGCGCCGAGCGCAGGTTGGAGAAACCGGCATGCATCTCGCCGCAGATCGAACGGCAGTGCGCGCGCATCGCCAGTGTCGCCGGCAACAGGCCGGCGTCGGGCAAGATTTCGTTGAGGTATTGGCCGATGGCCAGCGTGTCCCAGACCTTGATGCCGTTATGGGTGAGGCAGGGCACCAGGAAGGAGGGCGACAGCAGCAGGAGTTCGGCCCGCGTCGAGGGATCGTCGCTGGCGACAAGCTGTTCGACGAAGTCGAGCCCGGCCATCTTGCACAGCAGCCAGCCGCGCAGCGACCAGGAGCCGTAATTGCGGCTGGCAATCGTCAGGGTAGCCTGGGTGGCCATGGGGCGAGAGTTTCCCTTCGTGTCACGGCCCGGCGCCGCTAGCTTAGACGAAAGTTATGCCGGTTCAATAGTTTCCCGTAGTGCAAAAAACGGCCCCCTGCCTTTCCCCAGGGCAGACCTGGCGCCCCGCCGCCTGTAATTTTATCTCGCAGTGCAGCATGAAATGCTTTAGCTTCCAAGCGCGGCTCGCCGGGGTCGCCGGGGAAGTAATGCTTTATCAGGCATATCAGGCCCAAGCCGACCTGATAGCTCCTATTCGCGCGCTCGCCGGCAAGGCGGCGGCGATGCTGGGCGAACGGCTTAATGGTGCGGCGGGGCCCTCGGTCATGAGCAACATGACCGCGGCCTATGAATTGATCGCGCGCGCCGGGCTGACCCATGCCCGGCCGCCCTTCGGCATCGATAGCGTGATCGTCGGCAACCACGAGGTAGCGGTGCACGAGCAGGCGGCCGACGTCACGCCCTTCGGCACGCTGCTGCATTTCAAAAAGGACGTCGAGCAGGCGCAGCCGCGCGTGCTCTTGATCGCGCCGCTGTCCGGCCATTTCGCCACCCTGTTGCGCGCCACCGTGCGCACCATGCTGGCCGAACATGACGTCTACATCACTGACTGGCATAATGCCCGCGACGTCGACACCGCGGCCGGCAAATTCGGCTTCGACGACTACATCGCGCACATCATCCGTTTTCTCGAAACGATAGGGCCGGGCGCGCATATGGTGGCGGTGTGCCAGCCTTGCGTTGCCGCGCTGGTGGCGGCCGCGGTGATGGCGCAAAGCGGCAATGTGGCGCAGCCGCGTTCGATGACGCTGATGGCGGGACCGATCGACTGCCGCGTCAACCCGACCAAGGTCAACGAGCTCGCCACTTCGAAGCCGATGGACTGGTTCGAGAGCAACCTCATTGCCCGCGTGCCCGGCCGTTTTCCCGGCGGAGGACGGCGCGTCTATCCCGGCTTCGTGCAGCTCGCCGCCTTCATGAGCATGAATATCGATCGCCATGTGAAGGCGCATCGCGAACTCTACGAGCAGCTGGCCCGCGGCGAAAAAGAAAAGGCGGCGCAGACCAAGGCTTTCTACGACGAATATTTCGCCGTGCTCGATCTTGCCGCCGAGTTCTATCTGGAGACGGTAAAGCTGGTGTTCCAGGATTACGCCTTGCCGCTCGGCCAACTGACCTATCGGAACACCAAGGTGGAGCCGGCCGCGATCCGCCGCACCATGCTGTTCACGGTGGAGGGCGAGAAGGACGACATCTGTGCGGTGGGGCAGACGCTGGCCGCGCACGATCTGTGCACGGGCTTGCGGCCCTATCGCAAGCGCCACCACATGCAGGCCGGCGTCGGCCATTACGGCGTGTTCAGCGGGCGCGTCTGGCAGAACCAGATCTATCCGATGGTGCGCAATGTGATCCTGGCGAGCGATTGAGCCGGCGCGATATTCTTTGACGCAGGTCAATGCCGTTCCGACGGTTTCGCGCTTGCCTTATTGGGCGCCGGGGACAGGCTCGAGGTTGAGGAACTTCGGGGTTTGTTTCGCGACGCAAGCGAGGGCGCTCGTGGACAGGTATCGCCGGAGATACGTGCCCACGGGCGTTCTCTTGTTTTTTGGTGGTACCGAAGCGGATGGACCGCGCCTGCGCATGGTCGCCGCCTAGTCCGCGTCACGCTCCCGCCGGCCAAACCGTCATCCCCTTAGCCTTGCATCGTGCCAGCGTTCGGCCGCGCTGCCGCCCGGCGCCGCTTCGCAGCGGATTCTTCAATCGCGACAAGGGCCTGGAAATACACGCGGATTTGCCTTGCGTCGCGGGTGCGATTTCGGTGTGATATCGCCAGTGCGTGATTGCCGGGGGGAGACGGCGTGACGCTGATGCACAAGCTCAGGTTTGCAGTGGTCGCGGGGCTGCTGTTGGCTCCGGCTGGAGTGGCGCGCGCGCAAATGCAGCCGCCGCCCGAGCCGATCCTGCGCATCGAGACCGGCACGCATAGCGGCATCATCAAGCGCATCGGCGTCGACGCCGCCTGCCATCTGATGGTCACCGGCGCCGAAGACAAGACGGCGCGGCTCTGGGCTTTGCCGGACGGCGACAATGGCGCCCCGAAGCTGGTGCGCGTGCTGCGGGTGCCGAGCGGGTCGGGCAATGACGGCAAGGTTTTTGCCGTGGCGCTGTCGCCGGACGGCCGCACGGTCGCCGCCGGCGGCTGGGATGTCGGCGCCGGCAATCCGAAGGACATCGGCGTTTATATTTTCGAGGGCCGCAGCGGAAAGATTGTGCGGCGCCTCGGCTTGCTCACCAATGTGATCAACAATCTCACCTTCTCCGCCGACGGAAAATATCTCGCCGCGGTGTTGGGTGGCGGCGCCGGCATGCGGGTGTGGGACACCAACACCTGGCGCTTGGTGGGCGAGGACCGTGCCTATGGCGGACGCGACAGTTATGGCGCCGCCTTCGACGCGCACGATCAGCTCTTCACTGTTGCCGATGACGGATTCCTGCGCCGCTATGGCGCCGACTTCAAGCTCAATGCGCCGCCGGTGAAGATGGTCGGCGGCAAGGAGCCCTACAGCGTGGCGGTGCATCCGGACGGCACCCGGATCGCCATCGGTCTCTACGATACTTTCAGCGTCGAAGTTTACGACGCCAAGAGCCTGCTGCCTTTGTTCGCGGCGGACTCGACCGGGGTGAACAACGGCAACATCGACGCGGTGGCCTGGTCGCCGGACGGGACGCGGCTTTACGCCGGCGGACGTTACTATTCTTCCGCCGTCGAGGCCTTTGCGGTGCGCATTTGGGACCAAAGCGGCCGCGGCAAGCCGCGCGACATGCCGTTGTCGCGCAATTCGGTCATGCAACTGCTGCCCTGCGGCCATACGATCGCGGCGGGCGTGCAAGACCCGGCCTTCGGCTTGATCTCGCTCTCCGGCGAGAAACTGGTCTGGCAGAACGGCGCCATTCCCGACATGCGCGGCAAGCGCGGCACCAGTTTCGAGGTGTCGCCTGACGGCAGCCGCGTCTCCTTCGGCATTGGCTATGGCAACATTATCCCGGTGATGTTCGATCTGGCGACCAACCATCTCACCGAACACGGTCACGCGCTCGATCTGGTCCCGCCCAACACCACGAGCCTCAAGCTGACCGACTGGCTCAACAGCCTCAAGCCCAAGCTCGACGGCAAGGTGATCCCGCTCAAGCTCTACGAATATTCGCGCGCGGTCGCGATCGCGCCCAGCGGCGATCGTTTCGTGCTCGGCGCCGAGTGGTCGCTGCGCTGTTACGACAAGACCGGCAAGATGCTGTGGTACAAGGAGGTGCCGGGCACCGCCTGGGGCGTCAACATCACCCGCAACGGCAAATACGTGGTCGCTGCCTTCAGCGACGGCACCATCCGCTGGCACCGGCTGGCGGACGGGGTGGAGGTTCTCGCGCTTTTCGTCAACGCCAAGACACGCGAATGGGTGCTGTGGACGCCGCAGGGCTATTACGCCTCCTCGGTTGCCGGCGACCGCGACATCGGCTGGCAGCTCAACAAGGGCTGGACCCATGCGCCGGAATTCGTCACCGCGGCGCGGTTGAAGAAGCATCTCTACCGCCCCGACATCATCAAGAAGGCCTTCGACCTTGCCGATGCCGGGCGGGCGATCCGCGAGGCCGGCCTGTCCGGCTTCAAGCTCGCCGATCTGGTCAATCACGCGCCGCCCGAATTCCGCATCATGAATCCGGGCGACAAGTTCCACGCCGTCGGCAGCCCGGTCGCCGTCAAGATCGCGCTCGACGCCTCCGCCGATCCGGTGACCGGTTTCGACGTTACCGTGAACGGCCGTCAGGTGACCCCGCGCGCCTTGCGCGATCTGCCGGGTATCCCCGAGCCGCAGGTGCGCACGCTCAATATTCCGCTGGAAAAGGGGGCCAACCACATCCAGGTCGTCGCCCATAACAAGGTCGGCGAGAGCGTGCGCGACGTGGTCGTCTATCTCGACCACGAGGGCGTGCTCAACCGGAAGGGCAAGCTCTATGTGCTCGCCATCGGCGTCGACAAATACGTCAATCTCGGCGCCGAAAACGCGTTGCACTTCGCCGCCACCGACGCGACGCTTATCCTCAAGACGCTGACGCAGAAGGCGGCGCCGCTGCACACGCAGGTGGTGTCCAGGCTGCTGGTCACCGGCGGCGACACGCCGCCGACCAAGGCCAATATCGAGGATGCGCTGCTGATGTTCCGCGACGCCGGCCCGCAGGACACGGTGATCCTGTTTCTCGCCGGCCATGGCGTCAATGAAGGCGCCGATTACCTGTTCATGCCGCAGGATGCCGACTACGGCGACGGCAAATTCGGAAAATACTGGCGCCCCTCGACGGTGGTGCGCTGGTCGGTGCTGCAACAGGCGCTGCAGCAGGCGCAGGGCAGCCGCATCATGTTCGTCGACACCTGCCATTCCGCCGGGGCGTACAGCTCGCGCCTGGTCAAGGACGCCGCCGATGCCAATATCGTCGTCTTCTCGGCGACCGACGGCCCCACCGAAGCGCAGGAGCGGCCCGAGCTCGGCCACGGCGTGTTCACCTTCGCGCTCAACGAGGGCCTGCAAGGCGCCGCCGACCCGTGGAAGACCGGCACGGTCAATATTCTGGAACTCGGCGCCTATGTCTCCGGTGCGGTCCGCCACCTGACCAAGAACGAGCAGGAGCCGACCTATAACCTGTCCGGCGTCAAGGATTTCGCGCTGACCCGGCCCTGAACGGGGGCAGAGGGAACCGGCGGACGCCGCCATCTTTAATTTTATCGCCGCCGTCCCCATATCAGCGGCTCAACGAACAAAGCCCCGCATAGAGCCATGCTCGATTTCGCTTCGTCTTCCGCTCGGGAGGACGTCGACGCTGCGGCGCCGGCTTCCGACACCGAGATCCTCGATGCCTATTCGCACGCCGTCACCAGCGTGGCCGACAGCGTCGGCCCGGCGGTGGTGCGCGTGGAAGTGCGCGACGCCAAGGGCCGGCCGGCCGGCGTCGGTTCCGGCGTGGTGATCGCGCCCGATGGACTGGTGCTGACCAACGCGCATGTGGTGGAGGGCGCCAAGGAGGTGCGGCTCGCCGATGCCGAAGGCCGCGTCATGGAGGCGCGCAAGCTCGGCGAGGACCCCGACACCGACTTGGCGCTGCTGCGCGCCGGCGCCGCGCGCGACCTGCCGAGCGCCATGCTCGGCGACTCCAAGGCGCTCAAGCGCGGGCAATTGGTGGTCGCCATCGGCAATCCGCTCGGCTTCGAATTCGACGGTGACCGCCGGCGTGATCTCGGCGCTCGGCCGTTCGCTGCGCTCCAAGACCGGCCGGCTGATCGAGGACGTGATCCAGACCGACGCCGCGCTCAATCCGGGCAATTCCGGCGGGCCGCTGGTGAGTTCGCGCGGGCAGGTGGTCGGCATCAACACCGCGGTGATCATGGGCGCGCAGGGCATCTGCTTCGCCGTCGCCTCCAATACCGCGCAGTTCGTGCTCAGCGAGCTGATCCAGCACGGCCGCGTGCGCCGCGCCTATATCGGGGTGTCGGCGCAGACCGCAGCCGTGCCGCGCCGCTATGCGCGCGCCGCCGGCATCGACAATGCGTCCGGCGCCACCATCGCGGCGCCGGAGCCGCGGGGGCCGGCGGCGGCGGCCGGCCTCATGAGCCTCGATTGCATCGTGCGCGCCGACGGCGTCGCCGTCACCGGCGTTGACGACCTCATTCGGCTGCTCAATGGCGAGCGCATCGGGCGGCGCATCGCCATCGATGTGCTGCGGCGTGGGACTTTGCGCAGCTTCGAGGTGACGCCGACGGAGCGGCCCGCGGCGAAGGCGGCGTAGCAGAATTGTTGCCCTAACCGTGAGCGACTCTCTTGATCGGTCGTGGCGCGGCGTATCTGAACGTGGCAACGAACGCGGCGACGTGATCGGCCTCGAGCGGCTTGGCAAAAACATAACCCTGCACGAAGGTGCAACCCTTCTGGCGCAACAGAATGAGATGCTCGGGCCGCTCCACGCCCTCGGCAACCACCTGCATGTCGAGGCTCAGCGACATATTGATCACGGCGTCGACAATGGGCGTGTTTTCGATCGATTGAACGAACGACTTATCGATTTTGATCTTGTCGATGGGAAATCGGCGCAAGTGCGTCAGCGAGGCATAACCAGTGCCGAAATCGTCGAGCGAGATTGTGACGCCGGCCGCGTGCAGCTTGCGCACGGTTGCCGCCACCACGTCTGCGCCCCACGCCATATAGACGTTCTCGGTCACTTCCAGGTTTAGCCGCTCGGGCGGCACGCCGGCGCGTGCGAGCTTGCCCAGAATGATGTCGGCCAGGTCGACGAGGCGGAGCTGCGCGGTCGACAGATTGACGGCGACATTGCCGAATTTGACGCCGGCATCGAGCCAGACGCGAATTTGCGCGATCGACAAATCGAGCGCGATATTGCCGAGTTTGACCGCCAATTCCGGCTCATCGAACCCGATCATGAAATGCGCCGGCGTCAGGACGCCGCGTTCGGGATCGTTCCAGCGCATCAGCGCTTCCAGCCCGGCCACCTTGCCGCTGCGCAAGGCGACGATCGGTTGATAATACATGATGAATTCATGGTGCTCGATCCCATGCCGGATCTTGCGCACCAACGCATCCTTTTCATCCGCCGCCTTGCGGACCTCGGGGTCGAACATCACGACGCTGCCGCGCCGTTGCGTCTTGGCCTGGAACAGGGCGACCTTTGCGTTCTTCATGATGCTGTCGGAATCTTCGGCGTGCTCGGGGAAGATCGCGATGCCGGCGCTGATGCCGATCGGCAACGTGGAGTGTTCGTAGCGGAAGAGCGTTTTGGCCTGCTCGACGAAGTCGAGGGCGTCCTTCTCGGCTTTGTCCACCGCTGGGCCGTGCACGATGACGGCAAATTCATCGCCGCCGATATGGGTCACGGTGCCGATGGCGCTGAAGGCTTTCCACAATTCGTCGGCGACGGATTTCAGCAGTGCATCGCCGGTCTGTTGGCCGAGCGCGTCGTTGACGTCCCTGAAATGGTCGATGTTGAATTTGATCAAACCGACGCGCGTGCCGCTTGCCTTTGCGACGCCGATATAGTTTTCAAGCGCGCCGAGGAAAGAGGCGCGATTGGGCAGTCCGGTGAGCGGGTCGCGAAAGGCGAGTTCGTCGATGCGCGCCTTGGCCAGCATGGGCACGGTGATGTCCTGCACGGCGCCGACGAGGCGCGTCACTTTCCCGTCGGTCTTTTCCGCCTCGGCCATCGTGCGGATCCAGAAGACCTCACCGTTCGGCCGCGTAGCGCGCATCTCGACGTCATAGGGGATGCCATTTTCGACCAGCGCCTCGGCGCGCAGGCGCGCCTGTTGGCGCGCCGCCGGGTCGTAGTAGTTCATGATCAATTCGATCGTCAGCGGCGTGCCGCGCGCGATGCCGAAAATCGAATAGAGGACGTCGTCCCAGACCATAATTGTCGACGGCGGCCTCAGCTCCCAACTGCCGATCTTGGCTATTTTCGCCGTCTGCGCCCGCAGCTTCTGGCCGGCACCGAGATCGAGCATCGCACGACGGCTGCGTATTTCGCTCACAATCATATCGGCGAGTGCGGCCAGGTTGGCTTTGTCTTCGGCGCCGATGCGGCGCGGCACATCGTCGATGATGCTGAGGGTGCCGATATTGATGCCCGGCCGCAGGCGCAATGGCGCGCCGGCATAGAAGCGAATGAAGGGCGAACCACGCACATAGACATTATCGGCGAAGCGCGCATCGGCCGTGGCGTCTTCCACCGCCAAGGGTTCATCGCCGAGGATTGTTGTGGCGCAAATCGTGTCCGTGCGCTTGAATTCGGTGATGTCGATGCCGCAGCGCGACAGGGTTACGACCCTGTCGCGATCGACCAGGTTGACGAGCGAGATGGGGACTTTGAACAGGTCGCGGGTCAAGGCGCAGATAGTGTCGACCTGTTCGATATTCCCGCCGTCGAGCAGGTCAAGGTCATGAAGCGCGCGCAGCCGCTCGTCTTCATGGCGCGCGACGGGATCGTGGCATTGAATCGTTCTCGCGGCTGGCATGCCGCTGAGCTAACAATGGTTTCGTAAATTATCGCTCCGGAAAATTGAACTGTCGGCTTTGTGGTAAACAAGGCGTCGCTGGTGGAGCAGAAATGGTTATAAAAAAGCCATTACTTTGGTCGGCCAAATCGGCGGCGCGCCCGAGAGACTTAGATCGTTTCAGCCCTCGGCCTTGAGCGAATTGAATAGGTCGAATGCCACTTTCGGCTGCATGGCCTGGTGCACCACCGCGTGCACGGCGGCGAGCATGGCCTTGGGCGCGTCCGACTGGAAGATGTTGCGGCCCATGTCGACGCCGGCGGCGCCTTGCTGCACGGCGTTGTAGGCCATGGTCAGCGCGTCGAGTTCCGGCAGCTTCTTGCCGCCGGCCATCACGATCGGCACCGGGCAGGAGGCGGTTACCGTCTCGAAGCCGTCATCGACGTAATAGGTCTTCACGTATTGCGCGCCGAGCTCGGCGATGATGCGGCAGGCGAGGCGGAAATATTGCGCGTCGCGAACCATGTTCTTGCCGACCGCGGTGACGCCCATGACCGGCATGCCGACGCGCAGGCCGGCGTCGACCAGCCGCGTCATGTTGTGCACCGAGCGGGTCTCGTGCTCGCCGCCGATGAAGACCTGGATGCCGACGCCGGCGGCGTTGAGCCGCACCGCGTCGTCCATGTCCATGGCGATCTGCTCGTCCGACAATTCCTCGCGCAGGATCGAGGGGCCGCCACTGGCGCGCAGCACCATGGGCTTGGCGCAATCGGCCGGGATCAGCGAGCGCAGGATGCCGCGGGTGCAGAACAGCGCGTCGCATTGCGGCAGCAGCGGCACGATGGAGAGGTCGATGCGTTCCAGGCCCGAGGTCGGGCCCTGGAAATAGCCGTGGTCGACGGCGAGCATCACGGTGCGCCCGCTCGCCGGATTGAAGGTGCGGGCGAGCCGGTTCTTCATGCCCCAGTCGAGTTGGTGCGCGCCTTTGAGGAAGAATCCGGGGGCCGTTTGCGGCGTGTCGGCTTGGTAACGCTGACCTTCTTTATCGGCTTCCGGCATGGCTCCTCGCGGGCGGTCTTAACGGCAGGGATGGCGGCGCGCGGCGCCTACTGCTTCTTCTCTTCCGGCTTGGCGGCGGGCTTCTTCATGGCCGGTTTCTTCGCCGCCGGCTTCTTCTTCACGGCGCCCTTCTTCATCGCCTTGTTCTTCTTCATGGCTTCCTTGCGCGCGGCCGGCTCGTAATTGCCCTTGGCCATGCACTTCTTGATGAAGGCCGCGGCCTTGGCGCCGGTGAGATTCTCGGCTGTCGGCGCCGACCTTGCAGGTTTCCTGCTTCTCCTTGGCGGTGACGGCGAGCGCCGGGCTTGCCGACGAGCAGCAGGGGCACGAGCGCGATAAGGGCAAGGTTACGCAGCATGGTCGGGGCTCCTTTGCAGTTCCTCGTTGGGCGTGACGATAGCATGGTTTTGGCTGATTTCATGGCTAGCGCAAGGCGGCGGCGATATTGCCGCCGTCGACGGTGGTAACGTCGGCCGTGGTCTTGAGCGCCAGCGCCTGCGCCAGGAACGCTTGCGCCACGTCGTCGGCGGTGACCTCGCGGCCGCAGCAGGTTGCCGCTCATATAGTCCTTCTCCGATAGCCCGCGCGCCTTGGCGCGCTCCTTGATGAAATCGGCGGTGAGCAGGCCGGAGCGGATGCGGTCGGCATTGACCGCATTGGCGCGGATGCCGTCGGCGCCATAGTCGAGCGCATATTGGCGCACCAGAAACAAAGTGGCGGCCTTGGGCAGGCCATAGGGGCCGAAATTCGGGCCCGGGTTGACCGCCTGCTTGGAGACGTTGAACAGGAGACAGCCGCCGGTGCCCTGGCTCAGCATGATCTTGACCGCGCCCTGCGCCATCTTCTGGTGGGCGAAGAAATTCAATTCGAAGCTCTTGCGCAACATCGCCTCGTCGACCTCGCCGATGCGGCCCTGCCAGGCGGCGCCGGCATTCGACACCAGGATATCGACGCCGCCGAACGCGGCGACCACCTGCGCATAGGCGGCGGCGACCGAGGCCGGGTCGGTGACGTCGCAGGCCAGCGCCAGCGCGCCGCCACCGATGGCCGCGGCTTTTTCGTGCGCGGCGTTCGGAGTCGAGATCGAGCAGCGCCACCGCGGCGCCGGCTTGCGCGAAGGCGCGCGCGGTGGCGGCGCCGATAGCGCCGGCGCCACCGGTAATGACCGCGACCTGGCCGGCGAGGGGGAGCTGTTGGCGCTTTCCCAGCTTGGCCAGTTCCAGCGCCCAATATTCGCAATCGAACATGTCGGCTTCGGAAATCGAGGTGAAGCGCCCGATGGCCTCGGCATCGGCGATGCCGTCGACTGCGGCCTCGGCGATGTCGGCGGCGATGGCGGCGTCGTGCGCGCTTTCGCCCAGCCCGAACAGGCCGAGCCCGGGCACCAGCACCACGCGCGGCATCGGATCGTGCATGACGGCAGCGGGCGCGCGCGCCTTGTTGCGCGTCGAAATAGGCCGTGTAGTCGGCGGCGAATTGGCGCGACCGCCGCCTGCGCCGCGCTTCCTGAAGTCGTCGAGCCTGTCGGCCTCCGGCGCCGGCACGATCAGCGGCCAGGGCTTGGTGCGGATGACATGATCGGGCGTGATCACGCCGGCGCGGGCGGCACGCGCGACGTCCTTGCCGTTGACGAAAGCCAGGATCGCCGTCGCTGGTGCGGAAGGCGAGGATCGGGCGCCTGTGCGCGCCTTCGCCGTCGACATCGCGCAAGCTGCAGGCGCCGCGCAGGATCGGCGCCACCTCGGCGACGGCAGCGATGCGGCCCGGCAGCTTGGCGCCGGCGAAAGCTCTTGCGATTCTTCTGCAGGCGCTGCTCGGCCAGCGTCACCATCTCGATCATGCGCTCGTAAGACTGGCGCGCATCGTCGCCGAAGGTGAACAGCCCGTGCTTGTCGAGGATCAGGCCTTCGACGCTGCGGGTTCTTGTCGAACACCTGCGGCCGCCAGCTTGGCGAGGCCGAAGCCGGGCATATGGTAGGGCACGAAGCCCATGCGCCCGCCATAAACCTCGGCGCAAAGCGCTTGCGCGTCCGGCTGGTCGATCAGGCTGAGCACGGCGGTGGCGTGCGTGTGATCGACGAACTTCGCCGGCATGAAGGCGTGCAGCAGCATTTCAACGGACGGCGACGGCGCCAGCGGATCGATGAGGAACGCGCGCTGCGCGCGCGCCATGTCGTCATGGCTGAGCGTTGCCAGCGCGCGAAGCCGGCGCAGCGGTTCGAGCCGCACCGCGGCAAATCCGGCGGGCTCGATGACGCCCATGTCGGCGCCCGAGCCCTTGACGGTAGAGCACCTCGACGTCCTCGCCGCAAAGATCGCGCGCCATCGTCTTCAGCGAGGTATTGCCGCCGCCGTGCAGGACGAGCGTGGGATCGCGGCCGAGGAGGCGCGTGGAATAGACGCGCAACGCCAGTTCCGGCGCGACGCCGTCGCGCGCATAGCGTTCGACGGCGTCCCTGGCCTCGCGCTCGTTCCAGGCGGATTTCATCCCCGGCCTCCGGCGGCGGTTTTAGCGCGCGTGGGCGCGCGCGGCCACTGGCCGAAGCACCGTCGGCAGCATCCTGTCCGATCTCACCCCTTGTCGCCGAGCAGGCGCTTGGCCCACCAGCCGCGCTTGGGCGCGGCGGTCTCGTCGCTCGAGGTGATGGAGATCACCGGGGCGGGCGGCTGCACGGCCGCGGCGGGCGGCGGCTCCACGCCCTCGATCGGGATCGGCGGACGCTCGCGGATGGTCGAGCGGCGGCGCGGCGCCTCCTGTTGTTCGGCCTGTTCGGCGGCGAGGGCTTCCGCCTCCGCCGCGATGGCCTCGGGGGCGTCGCGTCCGACCGGGGCCGGATATTCGGCTTCGGCGGTCGGCGGAATGATCGGCTGCTCGGGCACCGGCGCGACATAAGCCGGAGCCGGCTCGATGTAAGCCGGCCGGAACGGTTCGGCCGGGGCGCCTTCGCCGGAGCCTGTCTCGTTCATGGGCGGGCGGTCGAGGTCCTCGACCGCGTGACCCAGGTTGGATTTCGGCTCGCCCTCCATGTCCGCCGGCAGTAACTCGCCATTGTGGCCGCGCCGATTGCGGCGACCGCCACGGCGGCCGCGCCGACGCCGACGCCGGGCCTCGCCATCCGCGCCGTTTTCGCCGGCAGCGGCGGCCTCTCCCTCGCCAGGCTCGTTCTCGCCGGTCTCGTCCTCGGGCGAGCCGCCGTCGTGATCCTCATGCGCGACGGCATGCTCGGCGACGGTTTCTTGGGTGAAGCCACCTTCGCGCGTCTCCTCGCCACGACCACGGCCGCGGCCACGCCGGCGGCGCCGGCGGCGGGCGCCGTCGCGCTCGCCCTCTTGGCTTTCTTCCGTCCCGGCGGCGGCCTCGACCTCGGCCTCGGCCTCAGCCTCTTCCGCCTCGACCTCGGCTTCCGGTTCCTCCTCGGGCAGCGGCAATGCGTTTTGCGCGGCCTGCTGCGCCAGACTGCGCGCGGCTTCCACCGTATGCACCTGTTCGCCGCGGTCGATCACGTAGGACAGCTGGCCGGTGACGGTCGCATCGGCCGACACCGTCAGCGTGACGCGGAAGCGCTCCTCCAGTTCGCGCAGATGCGCGCGCTTGTGGTTGAGCATGTAGAGCGCGACTTCCGAGCGCGTGCGCACGATCAGATTATGCGTGGCGCTCTTGATCAGCGTCTCCTCCAGCGCGCGCAAGGCCTGCAGCGCCACCGAGGACACCGAGCGTACGTGACCGGAGCCGCCGCAGACCGGGCATTTCTCGGTCGAGGATTCCAGCACCGAGGTGCGGATGCGCTGGCGCGACATTTCCAACAGGCCGAAATGCGAGATGCGGCCGACCTGGATGCGGGCGCGGTCGTGCTTGAGCGCCTCCTTCAACCGCCGCTCGACGGTGCGGTTGTTGCGCGCCTCGTCCATATCGATGAAGTCGATGACGATGAGGCCGGCGAGATCGCGCAGGCGAAGCTGGCGGGCGACTTCCTCGGCCGCCTCGACATTGGTCTTGACCGCGGTGTCCTCGATGTGGTGCTCGCGCGTGGCGCGGCCGGAGTTCACGTCGATGGCGACCAGCGCTTCGGCCTGGTTGATCACGATGTAGCCGCCGGAGCGCAACTGCACCACCGGCGAGAACATGGCGTCAAGCTGGCTCTCGATGCCGAAGCGCGTGAAGATCGGCTGGCTGTCCTTGTACTGCTTCACGTTCTTGACGTGGCTCGGCATCAGCATGCGCATGAAGTCGCGCGCATCCTTGTAGCCTTCCTCGCCGGCGACGATGATCTCGTCGATGTCCTTGGAATAGAGGTCGCGGATCGAGCGCTTGACCAGCGAGCCTTCCTCGTAGACCAGCGTCGGCGCCATCGACTTCAGCGTGAGATCGCGCACCTGCTCCCACAGCCGCAGCAGATATTCGAAGTCGCGCTTGACCTCCGCCTTGGTGCGGCTGGCGCCGGCGGTGCGCAGGATCACGCCCATGCCTTCCGGCACTTCCAGCTCCTGGGCGATTTCCTTCAGCCGGCCGCGGTCCTCGGCCGAGGTGATCTTGCGCGAAATGCCGCCGCCGCGCGCGGTGTTGGGCATCAGCACCGAATAGCGGCCGGCGAGCGAGAGATAGGTGGTGAGCGCCGCGCCCTTGGTGCCGCGCTCTTCCTTGACCACCTGCACCAGCATCACCTGGCGGCGCTTGATGACTTCCTGGATCTTGTACTGGCGGCGGAAGCGCGGCATGCGCTCCTGCGCTTCCTCCAGCGCGTCGGCGCCGCCGACCAATTCGACGGCTTCTTCTTCGGCTTCGGCGCCGTCCTCGCCATTGCCGGCATCGTCGCCGTTGTCGCCATGACCGGCATCATCGCCGTTGTCGCCATGACCGGCGTCGTCGCCGGTGTCGCCATCATGTTCGTCGTCGTTTTCATCGTGGCGATCGGCCTGCTCGCCGACGTCCCCGCCCGCACCCGCTTCGCCGGCTTCGGGCGCCAGCGTGGCCGCGGTCTCGTGCGTGGGCTCCACGTCCCTCGGCGCCAGCGAATCATCGGCAGTAGGGGGCGCCGCGAACAGATCCTCGCGCGCAGGAGCCGCCGCTACGCGCGGGCTCTTCGGCGAACGGCGCCGAAGGCTCCGGCTGCTCAGCGCGGGCTCGGCGGTTTCGATCGGCCTCGGCTCGCTCGAGCCTGCCTCGCTGAGGGCCGATTCGCCGCCTGGGAATTCAACGGCTTCGCTCGTCGGCAGTTCGTGCGCCGCTTCCTCAGCCGCCAATTCCTCGCCGGCGACCGGCTCGCTGCGCTTGACCTCGTTGCCGCCGCGGCGATTGGCGCCACGCCGGCGATGGCGGCGATGACGGCCGCGATTGTTCGGCCTCGTCGTCGGCCTCGCGCTGCTGGCGCGCTTCCTCGGCGAGCAGCGCCTGCCGGTCGGCGACCGGGATTTGGTAATAGTCGGGATGGATTTCCGAGAAGGCGAGGAAGCCGTGGCGGTTGCCGCCGTAATCGATGAAGGCCGCCTGCAGCGACGGCTCGACCCGAGTGACCTTGGCGAGATAGATGTTACCGCGAAGCTGCTTGCGGTTGGCGCTTTCGAAGTCGAATTCCTCGACGCGGTTGCCACGCAGAACGACCACCCGGGTCTCTTCCGGGTGGGTGGAGTCGATGAGCATTTTGTCGGCCATTGGAGAATCTCACGGGGGCGGGCCCGGCCGCGTGCGCGCGTTCTTGCCGCGCGGGACGCCTGGCGGGGTCGGCCATAGGGGGGTTGAAGGAATGGGGCGCTCGTTCGCGCGCAAAGCTTGCGGGAGCGACGCAAAAACGCGCCGTCACGAGAAACTCGCGAAAGCGGCACGTCTCAAATCGCCCTTGCTGCATAATTGGCAGCATAAACATCGCGACCCATAGCGGTTCGGCGGCGCGGGCTTTGCCCCGTTGCGCAGCCGGGATTGGTCATCACGCCAAACGGCTCATTCCGCGGGCGACGCATCGCCCGCGCTGAACCGGTTGTCCTTCACAAGGGTTTCGGCTCGTCTCGCTGGTCCGTCCGCCGTCCTCCTCGAGGGGGGCGGTCCTGGAACATCAGCGCGCCGGGGCCCGAACGCGGCACAACCGGAACATTACCGTCAGCACCACTACATACGGGGTAAATTGCTCAATGGCAAGCGGGGCTTGTATAGGGGCGGGGGCTTGCTGGCGGTTTCGCCGCTCGATCACGCAAGTGTGCGCACCGCCCGTAAATGTCGCCTCATGGGCACACTCGGACGCGACTGCGCGGTTTCGGTCAAGTTCCGTTAACCTTTGCACCCCCTAATAGGGTAAAACAGCGCGGAAAGGGTCCGGATTCGTGACATTCCGCTTTTGCCTTGCCGGCGCGCTCGTTTGCGCCGCCATCTCCGCCATTCTCGCCCCCGCGGTTTTCGCCGCCCCGCGGGGACCGTCGGCGCATGGGCAAACGGCCGACCTCCCGGTGGCCAGCGACGTGCGGGTCGGCGGCGACAACAAGCAGACCCGCTTCGTCATGGATCTGTCCCGCAAGATTGACGTCGCCACCTTCACGCTCGCCGATCCCTACCGGGTGGTGGTCGACCTGCCGCAGGTCGTCTTCAAGCTGTCCGCCAATGCCGGCGAGCACGGGCGCGGGCTGATCAAGGCCTTCCGCTACGGCCTCATCATGCAGGGCGGCTCGCGCATCGTGCTCGACACCAAGGGGCCGGTGCGGGTGGCCAAGGCCTTCGCGCTTGCCGCCGCCGACGGCCAGCCGGCGCGGCTGGTGCTCGACCTCACGGCCACCGACCGCGCCAGCTTCCTGCACACCGTCGCGGTCGAAACCCGCACCGACCGCGGCATGGCCAGCCGGCGCGAGCCCGCCGCGCCAGCCCCGCCGCCGACAACGATCCGCGCCCGCTGATCGTGCTCGATCCCGGCCATGGCGGCATCGACAACGGCACCCGGGCCAAGAGCGGCGAACTGGAAAAGGACGTGGTGCTGGCCTTCGCCAAGGTGCTGCGCGGCGATCTCGAGAAAAGCGGCAAATACCGGGTGGCGATGACGCGCAGCGACGACACCTATGTGCCGCTCGGCGAGCGCGTGCACTTCGCCCGCGCCCGGCACGCCGTCGCTGTTCATCTCCATCCATGCCGACTTCCTGCCGCGCGGCGAGGGTCGAGACCGACGGCGCCAGCATCTATACGCTGTCGGAACATGCCTCCGACGCCGAGGCCGAACGCCTAGCCGAAGACGAGAACAAGGCCGACGTGATCGCCGGCGTCGATCTCAGCAGCCGAGCCCAATGACGTCGCCAATATCCTGGTCGATCTCGCCCAGCGCGAGACCAAGACCTTCTCGGTGCAGTTCGCGCGCACCGCCATGGGCGAGATGAAGGTGGTGACGCCTCTGCACAAGCATCCGGTCAAGTCGGCCGGCTTCAAGGTGCTGACCGCGCCGGACGTGCCCTCGGTGCTGATCGAGCTCGGCTACATGTCGGACAAAGGCGACCTCCAGCATCTGTAACTCGGCGGCCTGGCGCAAGCGCACCGCGGCGGCGCTCAAGCAGGCGATCGACACCTTTTTTGCCCCGCGCCTGGCGGGCGCCGCCAATGGACGCGGTGACATGAAAAGCACAGGGCGTTGGAACGACGCGGAAACGGGCGCGCGGCCCTCGACGTGCCGCCGGCCGGCCTCAGTTTCAACATAAAACCAAGCAAACACAGGCTCATGCCGCAGGCTTTGGCTGGTGGCGGCGTCGCCCGAGGCAGCGGCGACGATGACGGCCCCGATTTTGATGCGGGTCGCGCGGGCGGCGGGCGGTCCCGGCGGCCGCCGCCGGGAGCCAAGCGGGACCGGTTGCTCATGAAGGGTTTGCTGCGCTTCTTCGGCTTTCTGTTCGCGGCCGGCACCATCCTGTTCGTGGTGGGCGTGGCCGCGGTCGCCGGCGTGATCTGGCATTTCTCCAAGGACCTGCCGGACTATTCGCAATTGCAGGATTACGAGCCGCCGGTGATGACCCGCGTGCACGCGGCCGACGGCTCGCTGCTCGCCGAATATGCGCGCGAGCGGCGGCTCTACATCCCGATCCAGGCGGTGCCGAAACTGGTGATCGACGCCTTCCTCGCCGCCGAGGACAAGAACTTCTACGAGCATGGCGGCCTCGATTTCATCGGCATCGCGCGCGCGGCGCATCGTCTATGTCGAGAATTTCGGCAGCGGACGCCGCCCGCAGGGCGCTTCCACCATCACCCAACAAGTCGCCAAGAACTTCTTGTTGACGAACGAGGTTTCGCTCTCGCGCAAGGTCAAGGAGGCGCTGCTGGCGCTGAAGATCGAGCGCACCTATTCCAAGGACAAGATCCTCGAGCTTTACTTGAACGAGATCTATCTCGGCCTCGGCGCCTATGGCGTCGCCTCCGCCTCGCTCACTTATTTCGACAAGAGCCGTCAACGAGCTGACCATCCCGGAAGCCGCCTATCTCGCCGCGCTGCCGAAGGCGCCGAACAATTATCATCCGTTCCGCCAGCACGAGCGCGCGCTCGAGCGGCGCAACTGGGTGATCGACCAGATGGCGGCCGGACGGCTTCATCAAATCCGCCGACGCCGAGAAGGCCAAGAAGCAGCCGCTGGCCGTGACGCTGAAGCCGCCGAGCGCGCATATGTTCGCGGCGGAATATTTCGCCGAGGAGGTGCGGCGCGAGCTCTATGACCGCTACGGCGAGAAGAAGCTCTACGAAGGCGGCCTGTCGGTGCGCACCACGCTCGACACCAAGCTGCAGGCGCTGGCGCGCAAGACCCTGCATGAGGGCCTGGTGCATTATGACGAGACCCGCGGCGGCTGGCGCGGGCCGGTCGCCAAGATCGACATCGCGGGCGACTGGGGCGCCAAGCTCGCCGATGTCAAATCGCTCGACGACATCGCGCCCTGGCGGCTGGCGGTGGTGCTGGAGGCGGGCGACAAGTCGGCCCGCATCGGCTTGCAGCCCGGGCGCGAGCCGGGCGGCTCCATCAGCAAGGAGCGCGAGACCGGCATTCTGCCGCTCGACGCGGTCAAATGGGCCAAGATCAAGGGCCGCCCGCCGAGCAAGGTCAGCCAGCTGCTGGAGCCCGGCGACGTGGTCTATGTCGAGCCGGGCAAGGAGCAGGGCCATTACCTGCTGCGGCAGATCCCGGAGGTCTCCGGCGCCATGGTGGTGGAGGATCCCTGGACCGGCCGCGTGCTCGCCATGGTCGGCGGCTTCTCCTACGACCAGAGCCAGTTCAACCGCGCCACCCAGGCGCTGCGCCAGCCCGGCTCCTCCTTCAAGCCGATCGTCTATTCCGCCGCGCTCGACAACGGCTACACGCCCTCGACCCTGGTGCTCGATGCGCCGATCGAGATCGACCAGGGCCCCGGCCTCGGCGTGTGGAAGCCGGAGAACTACGAGCAGAATTTCTACGGGCCCTCGACGCTGCGCTTCGGCCTCGAGCATTCGCGCAACGTGATGACGGTGCGGCTGGCGCAGGACATCGGCATGCCGCTGATCGCCGAATATGCCAAGCGCTTCGGCGTCTATGACAACCTGCCGCCTTATCTGTCGTTTTCGCTCGGCGCCGGCGAGACCACGCTGATGCGCATGGTCACCGCCTATTCGATGATCGACAATGGCGGCCGGCGGGTGAAGCCGACGCTGATCGACCGCATCCAGGACCGCTACGGCCACACCGTCTATCGCCACGACCAGCGCGAATGCATCGGCTGCGACGCCAAGAAGTGGGACGACCAGCCGGAGCCTTCGCTGATCGACCGGCGCGAGCAGGTGCTCGACCCGATGACCGCCTATCAGATCACCTCGATGATGGAAGGCGTGGTGCTGCGCGGCACCGCGGCCGGCGTCGGCTTCCAGAAAGAGGTCGGCAAGCCGATCGCCGGCAAGACCGGCACCACCAGCGACTACAAGGACGCCTGGTTCATCGGCTTTACGCCCGACATCGTCGCCGGCGTCTATATCGGCTTCGACAAGCCGCGCTCGCTCGGCCGCGGCGCCACCGGCGGCCGCGCTGGCGGCGCCGGTGGTGAAGAATTTCCTGAAGGTCGCGCTCGCCGACAAGCCGGCGGTGCCGTTCCGCGTGCCGCCCGGCATCAAGCTGGTGCGCGTCGACCGCAAGACCGGCATGCGCGCGGGTCCCGGGCACCAATCCGCGGGACATCATCCTGGAAGCCTATAAGCCGGGCACCGCGCCGGCCGACAGCTACCAGGTGATCGGCCTCGACAGCAGCAGCGGCAACGGCAGCAATGGCAATGTCGGCGGCGGGCCGTCCTGGGGCGCCGGGGTGACGCCCGACGCCGCGCGGGCGGTGCGTTCGGGCACCGGCGGGCTGTATTAGGCGCAATGCCACGACGGTTGCGCCGGCGCCGTCGCGACGCTAAATCCCCGTGATACGGATTCGAACCGGCCGCCGGGCGGCCAGGGAATATGCCCATGCGCGCGGAAACCCAGAACCTTCGTCGATGAGATCAAGCAGTCGCTCGCACTGCTGAGGAGGCATCTTTGACGTCGATACCGCGACGCGCCGCCTCGCCGAGCTGAACAAAGAGGCCGAGGGCCCCGATCTCTGGAACGACCAGGCGCGCGCGCAGCGCGTGATGCGCGAGCGCGACGCGTTGGAGGACCAGCTCAAGGCGATCAGCCGCATCGAGCAGGAGCTCGACGACGCGCTCACGCTGATCGAGCTGGGCGAGGAGGAGGGCGACGCCACCTCCGTCGCCGAGGCGGAAGCGGGCCTGCGGCGGCTGAAGAGCGAAGTGGCGCGGCGCGAACTGGAAGCGCTGCTCTCGGGCGAAGCCGACGCCAACGATTGCTATCTCGAAGTGCATGCCGGCGCCGGCGGCACCGAGAGCCAGGACTGGGCCGGCATGCTGATGCGCATGTATGTGCGCTGGGCCGAGGCGCACGACTACAAGGTCGACTGGATCGAGGAGAGCGAAGGCGAGGGCGCCGGCATCAAATCGGCGACCGTGACGATCAAGGGCCACAACGCCTATGGCTGGCTCAAGAGCGAGGCCGGCGTGCACCGGCTGGTGCGCATCTCTCCGTTCGACGCCAACGCGCGCCGCCACACTTCGTTCGCCAGCGTTGTCGTGTTCCCGGTGGTCGATGACCGCATCAAGATCGAGATCGATGAAAAAGACGTGCGCACCGACGTGATGCGTTCGGGCGGCGCCGGCGGCCAGCACGTCAACAAGACCGAATCGGCGGTGCGCTTGACGCACATCCCGACCAATATCGTGGTCAAGTGCCAGCAGGACCGTTCGCAGCATCGCAACCGCGCCATGGCCTGGGACATGCTGCGCGCCAAGCTGTTCGAGGCGGAGATGAAGAAGCGCGAGGCCAAGGCGGTGGCCGAGCAGGCGGCCAAGACCGATATCGGCTGGGGCCACCAAATTCGCTCTTACGTGTTGCAGCCCTATCAGATGGTCAAGGACCTGCGCACCGGTTTCTCGACCTCGAATACCGCCGGTGTGCTCGACGGCGATCTCGACGAGTTCATGCAGGCAGCATTGGCACAGAAGGCCTTCGGTGGCGGGCCGGCGGAAGTCGAGGATGTGGAGTAGGGCCGGCTAGCACTACTTTGGCAGAATCTATTTGCGCCATTGTTTTTCAAGGATTTGTTTTCGGCAGTATGGACACCGTTGAGGCGGCGGCCGAAGGATGAGATCGACGATGGCGTGACGTACGGCGGGCATGGTTGGCTGAGGCGGAGGTCCGTTGATTCTTTTTTTCCGCCCCGCGTGCGCGAGGCGACGATGTTGCAGGAAGGCGTAGGCGATCATTGTCATCAGAGCGTGGCGATGAAGACCCTGCCATGATCGCCCCTCAAAGTGATCAAGTCCAAGCTCCTCCTTCAACTGCTGATGGGCCTGCTCACAAATCCATCTGGCCTTGATGGTGGCGGCTAGTGTGCGCAGATCCGTCGCCGCAGGGAGATTGGCAAGATAGTATTTCTTCTCCCCTGAGGCGCGTTGCTCGCCAATGAGCCAAGCTTCGTCGCCCGGGAGATGCTGCTGACCTTTATCCCAAATGCGCTGAGGAGGGCCGTCGGCGGTGCGGACACGGAGAGCAGCAAATCGGGCTTTCAGCCGACCTTTCGTCCCGCTGCGCCAACTCACGGTTTTCCATTTGGCGCTGGCCAGCATTTGTTCTGCCGCAATCGATAAGATATCGGGCACATGGTGCTTTCGTGGTTTCCCGCGGACTTTGGTAATCGGCCAAATAAGCTTCACATCGACCGGATACACCTTCAGGTGCCGAGGAATGCCGACAGCCCAGGCCAGCCCGCGCTCTGTTAGCCCTTGTCGAAACGGTGCGCTAAGTCCGTATCCTGCATCCGCCAGCACACATCCAAAGCGCACGTTGGCAGCCATCGCGCGGTCAATCTCGGCCAAAGCAATTTCCGGCTTGGACCGTGGCGTTCGATGTTCGACTGGCACGCGAGCGCGCTCCAAACGAGACACGTCGCTTGTCCAACTGTCAGGCAAAAAGAGACGCAACGCGACCATCACTGGCACTTCGCCGCGCGCAAGCGTCAAAGATACCAGCGTTTGGCAATTTGCGGTTTTGCCGAGAGCCGACGCGTATTGAGCCGCAACACCAACCGAGCGTTCGCCCTTCTTCGGCAGTGAGGTGTCATCAATAACCAGCACCGCATCCTTGCCACCGACAAGTCGGTCCGCCTGGTTGAGCAGCTCTGTCTCCAGCGGCGTCGCGTCCCAGACACCGTCCGCAATGAAATGGTGCAGCTGGTCGTAGTTGCCCGTGGCAAGGCGCTCCGCCATCGGCTGAACGCTCTTGCGATCGCCAGGACCGATCAATCCTGCAACATACAGAGGACACATCCGCTGCCGGGTCTTATGACCCAACCGGTCCAAGAACGGCATCAGCCAGCGTTCGAGTTCGTCTTTCCATCCCGCCATGGTCAGCCCTCCAAGAGCCGACCACCCATGAATCATTGAAAAATTGATTTGGGAATCCTATAAAGCAGGGCAAAATAGGCAATCTGCCAAAGTAGTGCTAGGTCGCCTACTCGTAAAAACCGTGCGGTGAGCGTAGCTCATTCAATGTCCGCAACACTCCAAAAGCGACCAAGATTGTGGGGCGACGCAACATGTCGCGATGGGCCATGAACAGACTCATGCGCTGCGATATCCGGCACCCTGAAGGAAATCGTCGATCTGCTCCAGCGTGAGATCGCTAAGGCAGTGGCCGAGCCGGATGTAAGGGAAAATCTGCTCAAGCTCGGTTTCCAGCCGGTGGCGAATAAACCGGACGAGTTTGGCGAACGCATCAAGAGTGAAATCGCCAAATGGGGCAAGGTTGTCCGCGATGCTCACTTACGCACCGAATAAACTCTAATGCATAAGCGGGATACTGATATGCATCCGACCCGGGGCAGGACGGGCGGGATCGCGCTCTGGCATGATTCCGGAGTATTGGCGGGCGTGACGCAAATGCGCCTAGAGCATTTTCCGGCGAAGTGGAAACCGGTTCGCCGCAGAAAATGCGATCAAATAAAGAGGCTAGCCACGTCGAATCTTGGGACGCTTCGCCCTGTTGCGTCGGCATGGTGGTTTGCTGTTTGCGTTAGGATCCAGCGGCTGAACACAAGATCCTAAACGCTCCCACCGACGTGGTGCTATCCGGCTTAGGACGTCACCCGTTTGCCGACTTGTCGCCTCGCCGGTCCTCGACGAGCCTGCCGATCGTTTCAAAAGCCGAACTCCAGCTCGGCTTGCTTCGGGCGTACGCCGCGACCATCGATCGCGAGGCTCTTCAAAGCGCGGCCGAGCGTGGCGCGAGCGTTAGATCGAGCAGCGCTCTACCATGTTAGTGGTATGGAAGCGCCTGGGAGGCTTTTCGAAATGGCCGCCGGAAGGGGCGGCCGGGACTTCCGGTGTTATGCGCTGTCTGCCGGAGGTATGTGTGTAGCTTTTTAATTTTCGAATTCGTAGAATGGGCCCGTCATCAGTTTCGACAGTTCCGTGATTAGGCACATTAAAATGAAACTTTATCAGACCGCCATCGCGGTTGAGGAAGGTGAGCCCCACGTCCCCACGCCTAAGAAGAGCTGGGACCCCCCCCGCGTCATTTTGCCTTCAAACGGTATTCATATCGACTGTCAAAAATTCCACCACTCTTATGAGGTCGCCACACCCACGTTTGGAGTAGACGCCATCGGGCCATCGTGATTCGAAGAGTTCTACCCACGACCCTAACTCAATGCGGGTTAAATGGAAGTACCGGAGCCCGCCACATCTGGCCCAGTCCGCCGCTGGCGAGCCTGAGCCGGCGGAAGGCATTTCACATCCCATGTGGCCGCTTTCGGAATCTCTGCCGCTTCCTTTAAGCTACCTGCCGCCCACCCCAGCCAACGCCGAACATACTGCCCGAGCAAAGGCGCTTTGCGTTTCTGCCCTCGTCCTCGCTCATAAAGCAGGGCCGCCTGTTCGACGAATTTCTCGACGGTCGCCTCGGCGAGCTTCAGAACGGCTGCGCCGAAGCGATACCCGAGAAAATCGAATCCTCTTTTGATCTTGCCGACGAACGTCTTGTCGGGCTGCTTTTCCAGCCGCAGCGCCGACAAGCTGGCGTTGAGCGCTCGGACGGCGCTTCGCAGCTTTGCGTGCGTCGGCGCGAGCTGGAGGCCTTGCTCTCGGGCGAGGCCGACGCCAACGACTGCTATCTCGAAGTGCATGCCGGCGCCGGCGGCACCGAGAGCCAGGACTGGGCCAATATGCTCCTGCGCATGTATAGGCGCTGGGCCGAGCAGCACGGCTACAAGGTCGACTGGCTGGAAGAGAGCGAAGGCGAGGGCGCCGGCATCAAGTCGGCCACCGTGCAGATCAAGGGCCACAACGCCTATGGCTGGCTCAAGAGCGAAAACGGCGTGCACCGGCTGGTGCGCATCTCGCCGTTCGATTCCAACGCGCGGCGACACACGTCGTTCGCCAGCGTCGTGGTCTTCCCGGTGATCGACGATCGCATCAAGATCGAGATCGACGAGAAGGACGTACGCACCGACGTGATGCGTTCGGGCGGCGCCGGCGGCCAGCACGTCAACAAGACCGAATTGGCGGTGCGCTTGACGCACATCCCGACCAATATTGTGGTCAAGTGCCAGCAGGACCGTTCGCAGCATAGGAACCGCGCCATGGCCTGGGACATGTTGCGCGCCAAGCTGTTCGAGGCGGAGATGAATCGGCGCGAGGCCAAGGCGGTGGCCGAGCAGGAGGCCAAAACCGATATCGGCTGGGGCCACCAGATCCGCTCTTATGTCTTGCAGCCCTATCAGATGGTCAAGGACCTGCGCACCGGTGTGTCGACGTCGAACACCGGCGCGGTGCTCGACGGCGATCTCGACGAGTTCATGCAGGCGGCGCTGGCGCAGAAGGCGTTTGGCGGCGAGCCGAGCAGATCGAAGACGTCGAATAGCCGGCTGCTCTTTCGCCAAGGCGCGTTTCAAGTCGGCGAGGCTGAGCACGGGTACGATCTCGACCGCCGCATATGGATCCTTTCAAAATGAGCAAAAAACGCCCTTCGGTTCCACCGACGTCGAACATTTTGTCGCCGCTTCCGGCCAGGGGCGCCGATGAAGCGGTTCGCATTTTGGCAAAGGGAAACGGCTTCCGCCTCGAGCGAATTGTCTCGCACGGCCAGGCTTCGCCGGATGGCTTCTGGTACGACCAGGATGATGCCGAATGGGTCCTGGTCGTGACCGGCAGGGCGCAGGTGACGATCGAGGGCGAAGCGGAGAATCGCGAGCTTGGCGCGGGTGACAGTCTGTTCCTGCCGGCGCATTGCCGGCACCGCGTGGCCTGGACCGATCCCGAGCAGCCGACCGTCTGGCTCGCGGTCTTTGCCGATATGTGCTTGGCGCCGGTACCGGTCGTCTGAGCGAGCGGCGCCGGCAGCCTCAAAACGTCGCGCGCTGCACGCGTTATTGTTTCGGCGCGATGCCGATTTCCTTGTAATACTTCAGTGCGCCCGGGTGGAATGGCACGTCCTTGATGACGGAGGCCATGCGGCTCGGATTGAAAGCGCCGAATGGCTTGAAGACGCTGACCAGCATCGGCTTGTTGTCGTGCAGCGCCTTGGCCACATTGTAGATGACGTCGTCCGATACGTTCTTGTTGGTGAACACGTCCATGTCGTTGGCGATGATCGGCGTCGGCTTGTCGATGCCGACCAGACCGCGCTGCGGCTTGACCGTGATGACGTAGGAATTCGGCAGCATTTCCTGCACGCGTTTGACCGCCGCCGGCGAAGTGTCGATCGGCAGCACGCGCAAATCGCCGAGCGTGGCGGCGGCCTGCTTGATCACCGCGGAACCGATGGCGAAGAACAACGTGTCGACCTTGCCGGCGATGAAGTCGTCGGCGGCGCGCCGCACATTCGGCGTCAACACTTTTTCGACGTCGTTATAGCCGAGCCCGCCATTGGCGAGTTCGGCCTCGACCAGGCGGCCGATCGTCTTCTGTGCGTTGAAGCCGGCGGAAACGCGCTTGCCCTTGAGGTCGGCCAGGGTCTTGATGCCGGAATCCGCGCGCACGAACATGCCGACGCGATAGGGCAGCATGGTCGCCACCTGGCGCAGGTTCTTCTTCGCGCCGTAGCCGGAATAATAGGCGGTGCCGGTGACGAAGAACGTGGTGTCGAACGAGTTGCCGAGCCCTATATCGGCATTGCCGGCTTCGACCGGATCCAGTCCGGCGCCGCCCTGCGCCTGGACGATCGCGTGCAGCTTGCTCTTCTCGCTGATGACCTTGGCCATCGCAACCCCGGCCGAGTTGGTGTAGGAGCCGCTCGGCGTCGTCACGATGGTCAGCACCTGCGCCTGCGCCGCGCTCGCCATGAGCGTTGCCGCAAGGCAAACCGCCGCGGTTGAGATGAATTTCATCATGACCCCCCCCCTTTATTTTTCCCTGCAATGAAGACGTTGCCGTAACCATTCGTGTTGTCAAATCGATAGACCCGCCATGCGGGCCGAGGCCGAGAACGGCATACTGATCAAGCTTGAAAATGCGGGGCGGCGAGAGCCTTCGCGCGAAGTGATTCAGGCGTTGGCCGCTTCTGTGGCGCGTTGCCCGCTCACGCCGGCAGCCCGCCCTGCAACGCGCCACCGAGCAAGGTGAGGCCGAGGAGCAGCACGACAAGCGCGCTGCCGATTTCCACCACGCGCATGATGCGTTCGGCGGCGCCCGAATCCAAGCCAACGAAACGCAACGCAACGTCCTTAGCCGAGACTGCCATGATGGCCAAAGCCGAGACGGTGATAAAGGTGCCGAGCGACATCGCTAGCACCGATCCGATGCCCGCCATCAGCAGTCTTTGCGAAAGCGCGAACACCAGCACGATGATGGCGCCGGAACAAGGTCGGATGCCGACCGCCACCGTGGCCGCCCAGGTGCGCGACACTGTCAGCGGCTTCGCCAGGAGCCGCGGGTCCGGCGCATGGGAGTGTCCGCACGCGCTGTCGTGCTCGTGCGCATAAGCATGATGGTCGTGGTCGTCATGGGCGTGATCATGGCCATTGGCGCCGCCATGAGCATGCCGCTCTTGGTAGTGATGGCCGCGACCGGTGAATTTGCTCCAGAGCAGCCAGGCGCCGACCGCCGCCACCAGGGCATAGCTCATGATCTCGAACCAGTCGGTGGCGCGCGTCATCTCGACGGCGGTGGAGCGCATGATCACCGCGGCTACAAGAACCACCGCGATAGCGACGAGCCCCTGCATCAGCGCCGCGCACAAGGCGATGACGATGCCGCGCTTGACGGTCTGACGCGACACCAGAAGATACGAGGTGATCACCGTCTTGCCGTGCCCGGGGCCCACGGCGTGGAAAACGCCGTAGAGAAAACTGATCCCCGTCAGCAGAATGAAGGCATGGCCGCTGTCCTTGAGGTAAATCAGGGCGCCGGTCAACGCCTTGTAGAATTCCGACTGCCGCAGCGCCACCCAAACAAAAAGCCCGCCCAGCGGCCCGCTAAAGGCGGGACCAGTAAAATCCGGCGTCGCAATTCCGAAGGGGCTGTGCACGGCAAACGCCGTTTCGGCCTGCATTGTCCACATCAGCGCCGTTGCGACGGATATTGCGGACAGCGTGGAAAGAGAAAAGCGGCGCTGTCTCATTTGCTGCATTCCACCGTGATGATATTGGCAAGTCCGACGGCGGCATCGCGCAGCGCCGGCGGCAAATTGTGCTGATCGATCGGCACGGCCGCAAGCTTGGCCATGATGCGGGCGTCGAGCGGATGCGGCGGATGATACTGCGCATGGCAGCCAGCCGGCGCATGATACAGGGTAATCGGCGATGTTTTGGCGAAAGTGAAGGCGACGAAATATTCGGGATCGTAGACCTCCAGTGTGGTCTTGTGCCCGGATTTTGTCGGCGTCGCCAAGGGCAATTGATAGAACAGGGTCAGGCGTCCGTGAGCGGAACGCAAGAAATACTGATCGGGAAATTTGAGCTTGATCGGCGTGTTGTCGACGGTCAAGCGCGTGAAGAAGCCGTAGTAATTGAGCGACTTCACATTGGTGTGCGCCAGCGGCGCGAGCTCTTTGGTGCTCAGTTTGCCATCGCCGTTCTTGTCCAGCCCCTGGCTGGCAAAGGCGGAAAATGCCGGGTCGAATTCCCAGACGTGGCGAATGTCTGTCATGCGGCCCTGAGCGTCGAACAGGATTTCAGCTCTGGCGTCGACGAAGACGTGCGGGTGCGCCGCGGCCCCAAGCGGAACGGCGGTAACGAGAATGGCGGCGGCGCCGCTCAAGGCTGACCACCTTAGGAGGTCGAGCATTACCAGATTTATTTCCAGGGTGGACTTGAGTGAAATTCGTACACTCAAACGTGGTCAAAGTGTGGTTCCCGAGACCGGCTATCGGTCGCCACGCCATCTCCGCGTGGCAATTTCAGAAACGATGATGTGCTGTCGCGGCTATTGCCCGAAAGCGTGTCGTAACGCTTGCAGCGGCTTAAAGGCTGCCCAGCCTGATCCCCGCGCGGAGGAACTTCTGCGGGTCGACTGGCTCACCATTGATGCGCGTTTCGTAGTGCAGATGCGGGCCGGTGGAGCGGCCGGTCGAGCCGATGCGTCCGATCACCTCGCCGATGCGTACGTGCTGGCCGATTTTGACCTCGATCTTCGACAAGTGGCCATAGCGGGTGGCGAGGCCGTTGCCGTGATCGAGTTCGACCATTCTGCCATAGCCGCCGTCCCAGCCGGCGATGGTGACGCGGCCGGCGGCGGTGGCGTGCACCGGCTCGCCGATGTCGCCGCGCAGGTCGACGCCGGTATGCATCGCCGGGCGGCCATTGAACGGATCGGTGCGCACGCCAAAGGGCGAGCTCATATCGACCGCGCCGACGACCGGCTTGCGCACCGGTACCGTGGTCAGCGTCCGCGTGTAGCGGTCGATCTGCGCGCGGGCGAGATCGATACGGTACATTTGCCGCGCGAAATTGCTGGCCCCCGCGCCTGGCGGCTTGATCGGCACGAAGGGTCCACCGACGCCGCTGCGCGGCACCGTTTTGACGGCGACGCCGAGATCGTCGAGCACGCCGCGCATGCGACGCGCCTTGCCACCGAAATGCTGTTCCAGATTGGTCAACACCGCGGTCTGCCGCTGCGCCACCGTATCGAGCGACCGCGACACGCGCGTCAGCACGCCATCGAGCCCGGCGCCGGTCTCCAGCGAGGCGACGCGGGTGGGGCTGGCCGGCGGTTCGCGCGATTGCAGCCGCGCTTCGCGGTCGGGCGGCGCCTTGAAGAGAATAGTGTCGTTGATCGGCTTCGACTTGGTCTCCAATGCCGCATGTTCGTCCGCCGGCAGCGCGCTGCGGATGCGGGGGATCGAGCCGGTGGGGGTGAAGTCGTCGGCCAGCGTCGAGGTGCGCTGCTCCAACGTGGCTTGCCGTTTGAGCAGGACGTCGAGCTTGCGCTCGAACTGCTCCTGGTCGAGCAATTGCCGGCTGGTGATGCGGTCGACCTGGGCGCGCAATTCGGCGATGCGGTCCTCATAGGCGATCTGCATCGCGGCCTGGTGGCCGATGAGGCGGCTGAGCACATTCTCGCGGAAGGCGAAATAGGTCCCGGTGGCGATCGACCACAGGCCCATGATCACCAGCGTGCCGACCACGATCCAGAAGGCGACCGGGCCGATGCGCACCTGGCGTCGGCCATGGACCAGCATATAGCCGCCCTTGGCTCGATGCGGATGATGCGATGCCGCCGCGGCGGCACGGGAACGGGCAGGCGCCGGACGGGAGGCATGATCGGCGCTTGGATGATAGGACGACGACATCGATACTCCGGCCGCAGGCGACGCAATGATCCAGCACGGCCGATATCAATCTGATATGGTTAATAAATCGGTAAGCGCCTTGCGTCACGGTGGGATTCGGCCGGAAAGCGGGGCGATGCGGATGGCGCCCCGCTGGTTGCTGTATTCGGGTGCAGGCATGCGCTGACCCGCGCCTGGGCTCGGTCGGGAAGTCGCGCGCCCAACGCAATTGGCGTCGCGTCCGGGGACCTGGTTTTCGTTGGCGCGCAAATGAGCGGAGTAAGGATCGACGCGGAGCGAACTTGCATCAAAGCGCGCGGGCGGCCTCGAGCACGTCCTCGGCATGACCGGCCACGCGCACTTTCGGCCAGACGCGGGCAATGCGGCCTTGCGCGTCGATCAGGAACGTCTTGCGGAGGATGCCCCAATATTTACGCCCATACAGCGATTTCTCGCCCCAGGCGCCGAAGGCCTCGAGCATCGCCTTAGTCTCGTCGGAGGCAAGCGCGATGGTGAGCGCGTGCTTGGTTTTGAATTTGTCGAGCGCGGGCACCGGATCGGCGGAGACGCCGAGGATCTCGGTTCCCGCCTTGGCGAAAGTGGCGCGCAGGCTGGAAAAAGCGCGCGCCTCCACGGTGCAGCCGGAGGTATTGGCCTTCGGATAGAAATAGAGGACGAGCTTGCGGCCCTTGAAGTCTTTCAAGGACACCTTACCGCCGCCGTCGCGGGGCAAAGAGAACGCCGGGGCCTTGTCGCCGGCTTCGAGGTCGTGCGCCATGTGCCTTCCTTTCGTCGCTTTCGAACGGTCATTCTCGGCAATGCCATTTGCGTCGGGGGGGCGCAACGGGTTCCGCGACAATCGGCTGTGGGCCGTGCCGGGCTTGCCCCGGCGGCAAACAATCCGCAACGCGACGGACGAGGGGTAGCCGCCGAGCTATGATCGGCAAACCGCATAGCCGCAAGAAGGCCGCTGCCGATAAAACCCGTGCGGGTCACGCGGCCGGGCACCATCGCGGCCATGCGCATCCTTCGCATCCCTCCCATCACGCGCATCCCTCCCATCACGATCTGCAACACGCCGCGATCGAGCTGCTTGGCGGGCGCCGGCGCTGGGGCCATGTGCGCCGTGGCATCGTACGTTTCGCCCGCCATCGCTGGGTGCGGCGCACGTTCTGGGGCTCGACCGTGGTCCTGGCACTGGCGGTGGTTGCGGTGCTCGGCCTGTGGTGGCGGTTGGCGCAAGGGCCGATCGAGTTCGACGTGGCGACGCCTTGGCTGAAGAAGGCGATCGAGGAAAATTTCGGCGGCAAGCGCACCGTCACCGTCGGCGGCACGCAGATCGAACGCGACGAGCAGGGCCGCACCTCGCTGCGGATGCGTGACATCGTGGTGCGCGATGCCGACGGCACCGTGGTGGCAAGTGCGCCAAAAGCCGAGGTCGGCATTTCCGGCGTTGCCTTGCTGCAGGGCGAGGTGCGCGCGCAGAGCCTCAATCTGGTCGGCGCCGAAATGGCGGTGCGCATCGAAGCCGATGGCAGCGTCACCGTGTTCGCCGGCGCCGACAAGCGGCCGATCGCGACCGCGGCGCCCGCGCGCTCGCTCACGCCGGCGCCGGCCCCCGCCGGCAAATCGACGCCGGTGGCGCCGCCGCCGGACGCCTTGCGCTCCGGATTCAATGACGTGGCCGGGGTCCTGGCCTGGATCGACGGGCTTGGCGCCACCGGCCTCGATGGCCACGATCTGCGCGAACTCGGCCTCAAGAACGGCAACCTGATCGTCGACGACCGCCGCAATGACAAGCGCTGGACCTTCGACCACATCAACGCCAGCCTGCGCCGGCCTACGCAGGGCGGCATCGTCTTCCGCCTGCAATCCGACAATCCGCAGCGGCCCTGGCTGCTGACCGCGGCGATGCGGCCGTTGACCGACGGCATGCGCGCGGTCGGCATCGAGGCGCGGCGGGTGTCGATCCGCGACATCCTGTTGGCGCTGCGCATCAACGAAGGCGAGCTCGACGCCGACTTGCCGCTGTCGGCGAGCATCCGCGCCGATATAGCCGCCGACGGCACGCCGCAAACTGTGCAGGGACAGTTGGTCGCCGGCGCCGGCACGCTGGTCGAACGCGAAGGCTCCGATGTCGTGCGCATGAAACTCGATCGCGCCGATTTTCGCTTCAATTGGGATGTCCACCGGCGCAGCTTGGTAGTTCCATTCCAGATCCAGGCGGACGGCAATCAATTCACCCTGCGCGCCGTCGCGCAAGCGCCGTCGGACGATAGCGGCGTTTGGCAATTCGCCGTGACCCGCGGCGATGCGGTGATCGATCCGGTCATCCTGGCTCCCGGGGGGCCCGGCCAGGAGAGCCTGGCGCTCAACCGGATCAATCTGCGCGGGCGCTTCGACCCGTTGCACAAGCGCCTCGACCTCGATCAGGGTGACGCCAGCCGCAGCGATACGCGGCCGCAGCATAATATCGGCATCGCCTTCAGCGGCAGCCTTGATTATTCGAACGACGCACCGCGGCTGGCCTTTGGCGTCGCTGGCACGCGCATGCCGACGTCGGTCTTGAAACAGATTTGGCCATCAATGATCGCGGTCGACGTTCGCAAATGGGTGGCGAGCCATATTTACGACGGCACCGTCGAGCGCGTCGTCATCGCAGGCAACGCGCCGCTCGCCGACTTCAAGAGCGGCGGACCGCCGACACCGGATGACGGACTCTCGGTCGACATCGAAACCAGCGGCACCACGCTGCGTCCGGTCCCCGATCTGCCGGCGATCCGCGACGCCGATCTCACGGTGCGCATCACCGGGGCCACCGCCACCATCAATCTCGGCCGCGGGACCGTCGAGGTGGCGCCGGGCCGCCGGCTCAATATCGCCAACGGTGTGTTCGCCATCGCCGACACTCATCCCAAGCCCGCGCACGCCACGGTGAATTTCCGCATTGACGGCAGCGTGCCGGCCGCCGCCCTGCTGTTGGCGAAGAAGACGCTGCGCGACGAGGTCAATATCGCGCTCGACCCGACCTCGAGCCGCGGCACCGCGGCGGCGCGGGTGGCGCTGGCGCTGCCGATCGGTAGCCACCTGCCGCCGGGCTCCGTCACCTATGACGTCAAGGCCGATCTTTCCAGTTTCGCCGCCGACAAACTGGTGATGGGCGCCAAGCTGCAGGCGGCCGCGCTGCATATCGATGCGTCCTCGAGCGGCTATCAGATCAAGGGCGACGTCAAGATCAACGGCATGCCGGCCTCGCTGCTGGTGACCCGGCAGAAGAAGGACCCCGAAAGCGAATTGCAATTGCAAGCCAAGCTCGACGACGCCGCGCGTCGCCGGCTTGGTATCGATCTCGGCAGTTCCGTCACCGGCGCCATCCCGATCAAGCTCAGCGGCCGCTTCGACAGCGACACCAAGGACCCGCCGCTCGCGCTCGAAGCAGACCTCACGCCGATCGCAATCGACAACCTGCTGCCGGGCTGGGAGAAGCCGGCGGGCAAAGCTGCACATGCCACCGCCACCATGGTGCGCGGACCGAATTCGGTGCGTTTTGAGGATATCGCCATCACCGGCTCGGGCAGCAATGTGAAGGGGTCGGTCGAGGTCGACAATGCCGGCGATATCGTCTCGGCGGACTTCCCGGAATTCGCCGTCTCCGACGGCGACAAGGTCTCGCTCAAGGCAGATCGCGGCAATGATGGCGTGTTGCATGTCAGCATGCGCGGCGACGTCTATGACGGGCGCAGTTTCGTTAAATCGGCGCTTGCCGGTAACGAGCCGGCCAAGAGCCGGCATAAGCAGCCTGATCTCGATCTCGACATCAAGATCGGCACCGTGGCGGGCCACAACGGGGAAACAGTGCGCGGCCTCAATCTGGTGCTCTCGCGCCGTGGCGGCCGCATCCGCAATTTCACGCTCAACGGCAAGATCGGCCGCGACACCCGGCTGATCGGAGACCTTAGGTTGCGCGCGCGCGACAACCACCAGGTCATCTATATCGAGACGGCCGACGCCGGCGCGCTGTTCCGCTTCACCGACATGTATCCGCGCATGCATGGCGGCAAGATGTGGATGGCGATGGACCCGCCGACCAAGGACCAGGCGCCGCAGGTCGGCCATCTCTATATCAGCGATTTCACGGTACGCGGCGAGCCGACGCTCGACCGCATCGTGGCTGGCGCGCCCGGCCAGCAGAACAGTGGCGTCGCCTTCACTGAATTGCGTTGCGATTTCACCCGCACCGCCGGACGCATGTCGATCCGCGACGGCGTGGTGCGCGGGCCGCTGGTGGGCGCCACCATTGAAGGCAATATCAACTACACCAAGAACGACGTGCACCTGCGCGGCACTTTCGTGCCGTTCTACGGCCTCAACAACATGTTCGGACAGATACCGATCGTCGGGCTGATCCTCGGCGGCGGCAGCAATGAGGGCCTGCTCGGTATCACCTATGAAGCGGTCGGCCCGCCGAGCGCGCCGCGCATTACCGTCAATCCGGTGAGTGCCATCGCGCCCGGGCTGTTGCGCAAATTCATTCCCTCGCCGGGCGCGCTCGATCCGGATTTCATGCCGCTGGCGCGGTGACGCGGGCGCTCAGAAGGTCAGCCGCCCGGCGCGCACCCTCTCCGGCGGCGCCGCGAACTGGGCGCTGATCGCCTGGCCGCCGCGCCCGACCACGACAACGCCGTCGCCGGGCTCGACGCGCAGGGTCTTTTCCGGCGCGGTGATGGCGTCGCCGTCGCGCCGGTTGAGCTGCACGATGAAAAAGGCGCCGCGCACGCGCGTCTCGATCTCCTCGATGGTCAGATTGGTGAAGGCGCCTTGCTCCGGCACCACCACCACTTCGATGGCGAGACCCAGATTGCGCAACGTGCGCTCGAGCTCGCGCATGCGCTCGGATTCGCGGATGAAGCGCGATGTCTCGGGAAACAGGATGATTTCGGCGATACGCTCGGCGCCGATATGGGTCGGCAGCACCACCTTGTTGGCGCCGGCATGCATGAGTTTGCGCTCGGTCGACACCGCGTCGCCGCGCGCGATGATCTCGATGGTGCGGTTGAGATTGCGCGCTGACAGTGTGATGAAGACATTGGCTGCGTCGTTGGGCAGCACGCTGGCCAGTGCGCGAGCGCGGGCGACGCCGACTTCCTCCAGCGCCGCCTCGTTGGTGGCGTCGCCTTGCACGCAGATATAGCCGGCGGCGCGCGCCTGCGCGACCCGCTGCGGGTTCTGTTCGAGTACCACGAAGGAAGCGCCGCCGTCCTTGAGCGCCTTGGCGAGTTCTACGCCGATGCGGCCGAAACCGCAGACGATGACGTGGCCCTCGAGCTTTTCGATTTCGGTGTGCACGCGCCGGTCACCCAGGAATTCTTGCAAGGGGCGCAAGGTGAAGAACTGCACCAGGGCGCCGGTGAAGAAGATCATGCCGGTGCAGCCGAACACCATGGTACCCATGGTCAACAGATGCAGGAACGGCGTGTCGATCGGCCGCACTTCGCCGTAGCCGACGGTGAACACCGTCAGCGTGACCATGTAGAGTGCGTCCTGCAAGTTCCATCCGGCTTCCACATAGGCGGCGGTCGCGGCGATCCAGACCGCGAGCATGAACACGGCAACGCGGACCAGGTTGCGCGACGGATGAGCAAGTAGACTGTCCATCGCGCGATCCGGGTCCGTCGCGCGCTGCAGCGAGCGCGGTTGTTGGCGAACAAAGGATCAGGCTAGCGGGAAGGAGAGGGCCGGTCACGAACTGCCGTTGGGCAGTGCTGCATAACATTTGGGCAAGCGCGCATCGGCGCCGGATGGTCGACGACCGCGCGCCGAGGCCTTCGTTCCGCGAACCGAGGTCGCGGTTAAAGGCAGCGGTGATGTCTCCGGATCACCTATGAGCGCGGTCACGGGGCGTTCGCATTGGCACGTTCGGCCGGATTGACTCAGCGTTGTCCTGCGCCGCAATCTGCCAGCCGGATCGTCAGTTTTTGTCATGGCTACGACCGAACCTAATGAGCCGCATAAGAGAGTAGCGATGGATTCGAACCGCTCGTTCGGATCCGTTCTTGCCCGTCTTTTTGCGCTGGTGGCGTTTTTGCCGCCGGCCCGTAGGATGGCATTTTGGGCGATCCTGATCTTTCTCGTGTTGGCCGTTGTGGAAGGCGGCTGCGCTTTCTTTCTCTATTTCGTCCTGCCGTCGAACGTGCGTTTCCTGATTTGGAATCCGGATGCCGACCAGGCGCGCAAGGCCTGGGTCGCCGAGCATGCAAACTGGGACGACGAATTGGGCTGGCCGTCGCCGCACGATGCGGTCTCGCCGCCGCGCGATCGGACCGGCGCTAAATTTAATGCCGAGTTTCCGCAGCCGGGCCACGCCTGCGCCTCGGCCTATGGCGACTCGTTTGTCTGGGGCTATGCCATCCCGCCTGCCGACGGCTGGGTCGAGCGGCTCTCCCACGAACTCGGCTGCCGTGTCGCCAATTACGGCGTGCCCGGTTACGGCACCGACCAGGCCTATGTCCGCTTTACGCGCACGACACAGGACGAGGCGCCGGTGGTGCTGCTCGGCATCTTTCCAGAGAATGTGATGCGCAACGTCAATCAATATCGCGGCTTTCTCGGCTTCACGCAAAGGCCGGTCTGGCTCAAGGGCCGCTTCGTGCTCGACGGCGCCGGCAAGCTGCAATGGATTCATCGTCCGCGCATCGACGAGGCCGGTTACCTGCGCCTGTTGCGAGATCCGGCCCACGTGGTGCCGCACGAATATATGTTGCCGGATTCGCGCGATGGCCCGGTGACGTTGTGCTTTCCCTATACGCTCACGCTGGCGCGCGTCTTGCTCATGCCGCGTGTCTGGGTGCGCCTCACCGGGCGCCCGACATGGGCCGACTTCTACCGCGCCGACCATCCTTCCGGCGCGCTGGCGCTGACGGTGGCCATTGCCGAGGCTTTCGCCGACGAAGCCAGGCGCCGCGGCAAGCGCGCGCTGGTCGTCATGCTGCCGGGCGCCAGCAGCTTCCGTGCCCGCGCGAAATTCGGCGAAGCGGAGTATCAGCCCTTGGTCGCCGCGCTGACCGCGCGTCATGTCGATGTGTTCGATCCCGCGCCGGCGCTATTGGCCGCCCTCGGGCCGCGCAGTTATTGCGATCTTTATATCATGCCGGCAAGTTGCAGCGGCCATTTCGGAGCCTTCGGCAGCCGCGTTGTCGCCGAGGTCATGGCGAACGAGCTGCGGCGCCGCGGCCTGGTCAAGTGAGGCGCTGAGCGTGCGGTGCTTGCGCGCGCGGCGCCCGCGACAGCCATCGCGCGGACCCCGCCCGGACCCGGGCTCAGGTCGGCTTCAACAGCACGTGCTTCTTCTTGCCGAGCGAGAGCTTGATCACGCCCTCGGGCGTGAGGTCCGATGGTCCGAGCCTAGCAAGTATGCGCGTAACAGTAACATCATTGACCTTAAGGCCACCTCCTTCGATGAGGCGGCGCGCCTCACCTGATGACTTGGCAAATCCAACGAATTGAGCGGCAATTAGTATTGGTAGTCCGTCGGTTTCGTAGAAAAACTTCCGAATATCGTGCTCCCGCATTGTAAAAGTCGGTAGCGTTTCGGCGAGCGCACCTTCCTCGAACGTCGTGCGCGCGGTCTCGGCGGCCTGCTCGGCGGCGGCGCGGCCGTGCACCAGCGCGGTCGCCTCGGTGGCGAGCACTTTTTTCGCCTCGTTGATCTCGGCGCCCTTGAGCGCGCCGACACGAGCGATTTCGTCGAGCGGCAACACCGTGAACAGCTTGAGGAAGCGGCTGACGTCGCCGTCCTCGGTGTTGCGCCAGTATTGCCAGTAATCGTAGGGGCTCATGCGGTCGGCATTGAGCCAGACCGCGCCGGCGGCGGTCTTGCCCATCTTGGCGCCGGAGGAGGTGGTGATCAGCGGCGAGGTCAAGGCGAACAGTTGCGCATTGAGCATGCGGCGGCCGAGATCGATGCCGTTGACGATGTTGCCCCATTGGTCGGAGCCGCCCATCTGCAAAATGCAGTTGGTGCGCTGGTGCAGCTCGACGAAGTCGTAGGCCTGCAACACCATGTAGTTGAATTCGAGGAACGACAGCTCCTGTTGGCGGTCGAGCCGCAGCTTCACCGAATTGAAGGAGAGCATGCGGTTGACCGAAAAGTGGCGGCCGACGTCGCGCAGGAAGTCGATGTAGTTCAGCGTGTTCAGCCAATCGGCATTGTTGGCCATGATGGCCGTGCCGCCGTCGCTCTCGAATGTGAGGAACTTGGCGAAGACGGCGCGGATGCCCCTGAGATTCTGCGTTGATGTCGTCGTCGGTGAGGATGCGCCGGCTCTCGTCCTTGCCGCTGGGGTCGCCCACGCGCGTGGTGCCGCCGCCCATCAGCGCGATCGGCCGGTGCCCGGTCTGCTGCATCCAATGCAGCATCATGATCGGCAGCAGCGAGCCGACATGCAGCGACGGCGCCGTGCAGTCGAAGCCGATATAGGCGGTGATTGGACCGGCCACGGCGAGCGCGTCGAGCGCCTCGGGTTCGGACACCTGATGGATGAAGCCGCGCTCGGCGAGAACGTTCAGGAAATCGGATTTATAGGCGCTCATTGACGATACTCGACGCGGCTGCTTCCCTCGGGCGGCTGGTGTAACAGGTCCGGCCACGGATTCAACCGAGAGGGGGCAGGTTTGGCGGCGGGAGCGGTGCGGGCGATCGGATTGATGAGCGGGACCTCGCTCGACGGCGTCGATGTGGCGCTGATCGAGACCGACGGCCAGCGCGTCACCGCCTTGGGGCCGACTGGCTATCGCCCCTATCGGATGCGGAGCGGGAACTGCTGCGCCGGGCGCTGGCCGGAGGTGCCGCGCTCAGCGAGCGCACGGCTCGGCCGGGCGTGCTGGCCGCGGCCGAGGCCTTCGTCACCACCGCGCATGCCGAAGCGGTGGAGACTTTCCTCAAGGAGGAGCGGATCGACGCGCGCCGGCGTGGCGGTGGTCGGCTTCCACGGGCAGACCGTGCTGCATCGGCCTGCGCAGCGGCTGACGGTGCAGATCGGCGACGGCGCCGCCTTGGCGCGCCGGCTCGGCCTGCCGGTGGCCTATGATTTCCGCGCCGCCGACGTGGCCGCCGGCGGGCAGGGCGCACCGCTGGTGCCGGTGTTCCATCAGGCGCTGGCGCGCGATCTCGCCCGGCCGCACCCCATCGCCGTGCTCAATGTCGGCGGAGTCGCCAATGTCACCTGGGTCGACGGCGGCGATCCGGTGGCCTGCGATACCGGCCCCGGCAATGCGCTGATCGACGATTTCATGCGCGCCCGCACCGGGGCGCCGCTCGACCGCGACGGCGACCAGGCGGCCAAGGGCCGGGTGAATGAGGATTTCATCGCGCGGGTGCTGACGGAGGATTTCTTCAGCCAGCCGTGCCCGAAATCGCTCGACCGCAATGCCTTCGCTTTCGCCAATATCGGGCTGTCGGATTTCAGCGTGGCCGACGGCGCGGCGACGCTGTCGGCGCTGACCGCCGCCGCGGTCGCGCGCGTCGTGCCGCATCTGCCGTCGCCGCCGCGCACCTGGATCGTTTCCGGCGGCGGCGCACGCAACCCGACGCTGATGCGCATGCTGGCGGAACGGCTGCAACCGGCGACGGTGGAGAGCGCCGATGCCGCCGGCTGGTCGGCCGACGCGCTGGAGGCGCAGGCTTTCGCCTATTTGGCGGTGCGCGTGTTGCGCGGGTTGCCGCTCACTTTCCCCACCACAACCGGCGTCGACAAACCCATGGGCGGCGGCATCGTAGCACTCCCGGATAATTGACCCAGACGGTGCGCTGGTGCACGGTCGACCGGCAATCACCGCGTGACTGCGGTCCGAGGAGCCAAAAGCCGTCGAAAAAACAAAAAATCTTCATGCAAATCAAGGATATCGCACTAGCGCTGGGGGCCCGGCTGGAGGGCGATGGCGGCCTCGAAGTTGACCGTCTGGTACACCCCGAAAGGGCAGAACGCCCCTCCGATTTGGCGCTCGCCATGAGTGGCGGGGCTGCGGCTGCGCTCGCGCACAGCAAGGCGCTGGCGGTCGTGGTCTCGGCCAAAAATTCCGTCCCCCGAGGTTCCTTCAAGGCCGAGATCATCGTCGACGATCCGCGCTTGGCGCTGGCCCGGCTCACGGCGCTGTTCGATCCGGGCCCGGCGCATGGTCCGGGCGTGCATCCGACAGCGATCATTGCGCCCGACGCCACGCTGGGCGAGGGCGTCAGCATCGGCGCTTATGCGGTTGTGGGGCTGCGCAGTCGCGTTGGAGCGGGCGCCGTGATCCTGCCGCATGTGACGATCGGGGCGGACGTTGTGATCGGCGCCGACGGTCTACTGCATTCCGGTGTGCGCCTCGGCGATCGCGTGACGCTCGGCGACCGCGTGATCATCCATGCCAATTCGGTGATCGGCTCCGACGGCTTCAGCTATGCGCCGGACCTGACCTCGCCGACGGCCTTCGTGCCCGGCGTGGTGGTGACGCGCGTGCATTCGCTGGGCACCGTGGCGATCGAGGACGACGTAGAGATCGGCGCCGGTACCACCATCGACCGCTCCACCATCGAGACCACCCGCATCGGCCGTGGCACCAAAATCGACAACCACGTCCATATCGGCCACAATGTCGTCATCGGCGAAAGCTGTGTGATCTGCGGCATGGTCGGCATATCCGGCAGTGTCCGCATCGGCAGCCGTGTCCGTCTCGGCGGCGGCGTCGGTGTCGGCGATCACGTGCATATCGGCGACGAGGCGATCATTGCCGCCGGTTCGGGCGTTGCCAGCAATGTTCCGGCCGGGGCTTCCTTGTCCGGTTATCCGGCGCTGCCGCATCAGCGTACTCTGGAGCACTTGCTCTATCTGGGCCGGCAGAAACGGCTACACGGCAAGGTCGATGAGATGACTGCACGGCTTAATGCGCTGGAGCAGTTGATACGGAAATAGTGGGGCGAGACTAGATGACCGACGTGACGAGTGATGTGCTCGACATCATTGCCAAGAAGAAACGGGTCGACAAGCCGACGGTCGAATTGACCGACCGGCTGGAGGACCTCGGGCTGGAGTCACTCGACGCCGTCGAGATGATTTTCGACCTCGAGGAGAAATTCGACATCCAGATTCCCTATAACGCCAATAACCCGCGTACCGAATTCGACACGGTCGGCGAGGTGGTGCGCGCCATCCAGCAACTGGTCGACAAGAAGTCGTGAGCGGCAGGGAGCGCGTCGTCGTCACCGGGCTCGGGGCCGTTTCGCCCATCGGGCACACGGCCGACGCCTATTGGCAGAGCCTGCGCCAGGGTGTGAGCGGCCTCGGGCCGATCACCCTGGTGGCGTCGCCTGACGAGCTGCTGCAGAAGGTTGCCGCCGAGGTGAAGGGCTTCGACCCGCTCAAGCACTTCGAGGACCGGCAGCTTTCGACCATCGACCGCGTATCGCAATTCGGCGTGGTGGCCGCGCGCGAGGCCATCGCGCAGGCGGGGCTCGTCTTCGACATGGGGCTGTCGACGCGCACCGCCTGCATCATCGGCAGTGGCGTCGGCGGCCAGACCACGCTCGACGACAATTTCCGCCGCATCTACCGCGAGAACAAGACGCGCGTGTTTCCGCTCACCATCCCCAAGCTGATGGTAAATGCGCCGGCCAGCCAGATTTCCATGTTCTGCGGCCTGCGCGGGCCGGCCTTCGTGGTGGCGAGCGCCTGTGCCTCGGCCACCCATGCGATTGGGCTCGCCTTCCACATGCTGCGCGCGGGACAGGTGGACTGCGCCGTCACCGGTGGCACCGAAGCCTGCATTACTTTCGGCACCATGCGCGGCTGGGAAGCCATGCGCGTGATGGCGCCCGACACCTGCCGGCCGTTCTCCATCGATCGCAAAGGCATGGTGATCGGCGAGGGCGCGGCAGTGCTGGTGCTGGAGCCGCTCACGCGGGCGCGTGCGCGCGGCGCCGAGATCCTCGGCGAGATCGTCGGCTTCGGCATGAGCGCGGATGCCGCCGATATCACCGCGCCCGATCTCGGCGGCATGACGCGGGCGATTGAAGGCGCGCTCGCCGATGCAAATCTCGCGCCAACCGATATTCAATACATCAATGCCCACGGCACCGGCACCGCGGCCAATGACGAGACCGAGACCAAGGCACTGCACCAGGTGTTCGGCGGCCATGCCGGCAAGCTCGCGGTGTCGTCGACCAAGTCGATGGTCGGCCACGCGCTGGGCGCCGCCGGCGCGCTGGAGATGGTGGCGACGGTGATGGCGGTGCGCAACGGTGTGGTGCCGCCGACCATCGGTTATCTCGGACCGGACCCGGCCTGCGATCTCGACTATGTTCCGAATGAAGCGCGGCCGCTCGCCATCGATGCGGCACTGTCGAATTCCTTCGCCTTCGGCGGCCTCAACGCCGTGCTGGCGATCAAGAAGTTCAGTTAGATCGGCGGTCCCTTCGCTTGCTGCGGCAATCAACGTGGCATCTGCAGCAATGCCTTCAGACTAAAGTTACCAATTACCACTAGGACAGTGCGCAACCGCGAGACATCAAGGTGGCGCTGACCGACATCAAGGAATTTCCACGGCGGCGGTCGTTCGCGCGGCTGCCGATGCAGGTCAAGGATTGGCTGGCCAGCGAACATGTGCTGACCCAGCGCATGGCGGGCAATGCCTTTGCTATTCGCGTGGCCAGCGCGGCTATCCTTTTCCTTTCCCAGGTGCTGTTCGCCCGTTGGATGGGCGATTCCGAATTCGGCACCTATGTCTATGTCTGGACCTGGCTCTTGCTGGTCGGCGAGATCGTCCATCTCGGCATGCCGCTCACGGCACAGCGTTTTATTCCGCTTTACACCCAAAGCCGCGCCTTTGACTTGCTGCGCGGTTATCTCGTTGGCAGCCGCTGGATCACCTTCGGCGTGGGCACGCTGGCAGCGCTCATCGGCGCGTTGATTGTCCATACGATCGAAGCTTCGCTCGACACGCGCGAAATCATGCCATTCTACTTCGCCTGTGTGGCGCTGCCGCTCTATTCCTGCACCTTCATGTTCGACGGCCTGGCGCGCTCGTACAACTGGATCAATCTGGCGTTGCTGCCGGCGTTTGTCGGACGCCCGCTGCTGCTGATCACCGGCGTGGCGCTGGCGCGCGCCGCCGGCTTCACCATCGATGCCGCCACCGTGATGGGCATGCTGGCGGCGTCGACCTGGCTGACCGCGCTGTTCCACCTGGTCCAGTTCGAGCGAAGGGTTGGCACGATCGTGCCGCCGGGGCGCAAGACCTACGACGTCAAGCTGTGGTTGAACACGGCGCTGCCCATTGTTCTGGTCTGGGGCATGTACACCTTGCTCACCTCAACGGACGTGCTCGTGCTCAAGCACTTCCGCCCGGCCGGCGAGGTCGCGCATTATTACGCCGCCGCCAAGACCTTGGCGCTGATCAGCATCATTCAATATGCGGTCGCGGCGGCAGCCGCGCACCGCTTCACCGCCTTCCACGTGGCTGGCGACCGTGCCGGACTTGTCGCCTTCGCCGCCGGCACGGTGCGTTGGGTGTTCTGGCCGTCGCTTGCCGGCTGCCTGTTGATGCTGGTGCTCGGCAAGCCGGTGCTGGCGCTGTTCGGCCCCGGTTTCGGCGACGCCTATCCGGTGATCGTCGTGCTCGCCGTGGGCCAGCTCGCTCGTGCCTCCGTCGGTCCGGCCGAGCGGCTGCTCAACATGCTTGGCGAGCAACGCATTTGCGCGGTCGCCTATGCGGCGGCGTTTGCGGTCAATGTGGTCGGCTGTTTTGCTCTGGCGCCGTACTATGGCGGCATCGGCGTCGCCTGCGCAACCGCCTGCGCTTTCATCGTCGAAGCATCCTCGCTGTTCCTGATCGCCCGCCGCCGGCTGGGCTTGCATATGTTCATCTGGCGCGCGCAAGCGAATTGAGCACCGGTGCGGGTCGCGCCGCTCGCCTACGCAAGCGCAAATCTTTAACCCTAATCCGTGGTCAACTTCCGCGCGGAGCTTTGCGTCCGTCGTAAACCACGCGTGAAACAATTTACGCTATGAAGAGTGAAAGGGCAGAGCCAACAACGCGCTCAGGGGGATCTATTGCCAGTATCTGCTACATTTGGCCAGGTTGATGCGTTCGTCGCGCCGCAACCTTGGACACAGCCGGCTGACGTCGCCGTCACGCCGGAGCGCACCGCCGTGCAACAGCCGCCGTTGTCGGTGCGACCGGCGACAAGCGTCACGGTCGAAGTCGCCGGCACCGCACGGCTAGCCGAAATCCAGTTGGCATGGCGCGACCTGATCGCGCGCGCCGACGTCCCCAATGTCTTTATGCATCCGGCTCTGGTCGCGCTGAGTGCCTTTTATCCGAACACCAACTGCCGCACGCTGCTGGCCTGGCAGGACCTTGGCGGTCACAAGCGACTCGTCGGTTTGTGGGCCTTCGCCGTCGGCCGCCCGCCGCGATCGATCATTCCGCTGTCGGTGTTGAAGGCGCCGACTTTCGTCCATGCATTTCTTGCCTCGCCGGTCATCGACCGAGATGCGCTCGACACGACCCTGACGGCGATGCTCGATCACATCGCCGCGGATCGCAGTCTGCCGAAGATCATCGCGCTCGACGCCATGCGTGAGGACGGCGCCACCACGCAAGCGCTCAATCGGGTGCTGACAGCCCGCGAAAGCACGCCCTGTATTCTGCGCCGCGCGGTGCGCCCGATGCTCGCCGCTCATCTCGACGCCAAGCAATGCGTGGAATTGTCCGGATCGAGCCGCAAGAAGCTGCGGCAGCATCGGCGGCGGCTTGGTGAAAAAGGCGCGCTCGAATCGCAAATCATAACCGCGCCGGAGGCGGTCAGCCGTGCGCTCGAAGACTTCCTGCGCGTCGAGGCCGCCGGCTGGAAAGGTCGCAAGGGCAGCGCGCTGCTCTGCAATCCACTCGACGCGACCTTCGCGCGCGAAATGATGGCGACCTTGGCGCCGCAGGGCGACGCCTGGATCCAGGCGCTCACGCTCGACGGGCGCCCGGTGAGCCTGCAAATCGTCCTGCGGGCAGGCACGACCGCCTTCACCTGGAAGACGACCTATGACGAGACGCTGCACGAATTCTCACCCGGCGTCTTGTTGTTCGAAGACTATACCGCCGCCTTCCTCGCCGAGCCCGACATCCTCCGAGTCGATTCTTGTTGCTATGACGACGCCAGCTTCATGGCGGCATGGTCCGAGCGCCAGGCACTCGCGGAAATGTGGATCGACGTCCGCCACGGCGGCTCGGCTGCGTTCGCCCATTTGAGCCGGTTGCAGGACATCTATCTCAGGCTGCGCGCGCAGGCGAAGGCCGCCTATCGCGCCCGCAAGCGCGGGAAGGCTTGAACCGGGCGCTAGGAAAGAAGCCGTCATGCGTATGACAGATGTAGCTATCGTTGGCGGTGGGCTCGCGGGCTCGGTCGCAGCGGCGATGCTCGGCAATGCCGGCATCGACGCCATGATGATCGATCCGCATCCGGTTTATCCGCCGGATTTCCGCTGCGAAAAGCTCGACGGCGTGCAGGTCGATATTCTGCGCAAGACCGGTCTTGCCGAAGGCGTGCTGCGGGTCGCAACGCCCGATCGGGAGTCGTGGGTGGCGCGCTTTGGTCATTTGCTCGACAGGCGGCCGGGCGACCAGCATGGCATTTTCTACGCGCCCTTGGTCAATACTGTTCGCGGTCTCATTCCGCCGGGCGTTGCGATCATCAACGCCAAAGCGACTGCCATTACCACCGGTGACGAACGCCAGACGGTCATACTGTCGAACGGCGAAGAAGTTTCCGCGCGGCTGATCGTGTTGGCAAACGGCCTCAATATCGGGCTGCGCCATTCCCTGGGGCTTGTCCGCGACGTGTTGAGCGAATGTCACTCGATCAGCATCGGCTTCGACATCGAGCCGGTCGGCCGGCCGAGTTTTGAATTTCCCGCGCTGACCTATTACGCGGAGCGCACCAGCGACCGCACCGCGCTGGTCACGTTCTTTCCGATCGGCACGACGATGCGTGCCAATCTCTTCATCTACCGGGACATGCGCGACCCGTGGCTGTCGGAATTTCGTGCCAATCCGGTTGCGACGTTGCAGTCATTGATGCCTAGTCTGCAAAAGCTGACCTTGGATTTCACGGTCAACGGCCCGGTCAAGATTCGCCCGGTGGACCTTTATGCGACACGCGGCCACCGGCAGGCCGGATTCGTGCTGGTGGGCGATGCTTTCTCGACCTCCTGTCCGGCGGCCGGCACCGGCGCGCGCAAGGCGCTCAACGATGTCGAGCGGCTGTGCAACGCACATATTCCACGCTGGCTCGCCACCAGCGGAATGGGCACCGAGAAGATCGCGAGCTTCTATGACGATCCCGTCAAACGGGCGTGCGATGAGGCTTCGCTGGCCAAGGCCTATGATCTGCGTTCATTCTCGCTCGATCCCTCGATGCCATGGCAGGTGCGGCGGCGCTTGAAGTTCCTCGGCCAGTACGCCGTCGGTACCTACCGGCGGCTTCGTCATCAGGCAGTGGTCGGGCCAACCGCGCATCGGCGGGCTCGCGCCGCGCCCGTTATCGGGACGTAGCGTTTATCTGAATTTCAGCCGCCAAGCCCAGACTTTGCGGCATTATCGAATTCCTTCGCCTTCGGCGGCCTCAACGCCGTGCTGGCGATGCGAAAGTTTGCCTGATCTGCGGCTTCGTCAAGCCCGCGCGAAGCAAGCTTCGCTCACCACGAATAGCTGAGCGTTCCGGTTCCCGCATAGCTCTGGAAGCCGGCGCTGAATTCGCCGTCGAATTTGGCCGAGACCTTTACCGACGGACTGAGCTCGATCTCCGCGCCCAAGGTAGCGAGCGCCAGGTCGTGCGGCGGCGCGGCGCCGTTGACGATGAAGCGCGTGCCCGGCAGCGACTGGAACGAGGCGGTCACGGCGGCATCGCTTTGCCAATCGTGCGCCCAGGCCGCGCGCGAAAACAGATTGATCGCGCGGGCACCCATCGACGTCGACAGTTCGAACCAGGCGCCGAGCTCGCCGCGGGTCGCCGTCGCGGTGCGCGACGAATAGGCCAGCGCGAACTGATCTGAGCCCGAGCTTGCGGTTTCGGTATAGTCGGGCAGGTAAAGCGCTTGCGTCTGCAAGGCCGCGTAAGGCGTCACACCGAACGGCAACGGAAGATCGAAGCGGCGGCCGGTCTCGACGCGCCCGCCGATCATGTTGGCATCGAAGCTCGCGGTGAGCTTGTCGACGCCGTAGGCCATCACCGTGCGATCGGTGGTCATGCGATTCCAGCCGTAGGTCGCCGCCGCGGAAACATAGGCAGCGCCGAAACGCCAGGTGCCGTAAAGGCCGACCTGGAACACATCGCTCTTGCCGCCGCCGAGCCCGTTGGCCAGGTTCCAGTTGGTGCCGCCGCCGCCGAGCGCGAAACCGACGGTCGCGTCCGTGGTGAGGCGGTAATCGAGACCGGATGCGACGCCATAGGCGTTGGCCTTGGTGCTGCTGTTTCCGCTGGCCGCATCGCCGCTGGCATTGCTCCAGCCGCCGTAGCCGGAGCCCCAAACGGACCACCGCTTGTCGCTTTTCTCAGGGATCCCGGCGGCGTCGTCGAGCGCGGCAAAAGCCGATGTCGCTGCGGACGAGGGGCGCGGCGTATTGGCGTAACCGAGCGCCGGTCCGAAACCGCCGATGTTGTTGCCGCGATCGCCGGTAAAGCCATTGAGCAGCAAAGTGAGGAACGAGGAGGTGAGCTGTGTGCTGCCGACCTGAGGGGCGGCGCCAGCCTCGCCCGATAATTGCGCCAGCGCATTGCCGAGCGAGGATCCGGTCCGCCTGAACAGAGCGGTAAATCCGGTCGGCAGCGTGCCGCCATTATTGAAATAGCCATCGACCGCGTTGGCGATGGGCTGCTGGCTGGCATTGAGGTTGGTCCCGGTGCCGAGCGCCGCGGTCAGGTTCAGGAGCACATCGTTTGCCGTGTAGCTCAGACTGGCGTTGAAATTGATCGGCAGATTGCCGGTCGACAGAGAATCGAAACGGGTGCCGCCGAGTCCGCCAGTCGCCGACAGGATCGAATAGGAGCGGGCGATATAATGGTCGGAGGCGAAGCGCGCATCGACCGTACCGGCGAGCAAAGCGCTTCCGCTGATATTGGCGCGGTCCGCCGCACTCGGTGAGACCTGGACGGCAAAAGTCGAGCCGTGTTTGAAGGTCAGGTTGCCATTCACCGCAATCGCGCCGATGGCGTTGCCCGGCGCCAGCGTGCCGCCGTTTGCGATAATGGTCGAGGGCAGAATGCCGGTGCCGCCGACCGTGGCGCCTGAATTCACCCACAGTCCGCTCGACGAGTCGATGCTGCCGTTCACCAGCAGCGTGCCGTCATTGACCGTCGTCGCGCCGGTATAGGTATTGGCGCCGGTGAGCGTCAGCGTGCCGGCGCCGTTTTGTTGCAGCGTGCCGGTTCCCGAGATGATGCCGGCGAAACTGACGGTATCCGAGCGATCGAAGGTGAGGGTGCCGTTATCGGCGACATCGCCGACGATCGATCCGCTGGCGCCGCCATTGCCAATCTGCAAGGTGCCGTTGCTGATCGTGGTGCCGCCGCTATAGCTGTTCAAGCCAGTGAGAATCGTGGTGCCGCCGCCGACCTGGTGCAATGCCCCGGTGCCCGAGATGACATTGGCGAAGGTGTAGGTATTGGCGCGGTTGATCGCGAAGATGCCGTTGTCGATAACATTGCCGGAGACCGAGCCGGTGGTGCCGCCAATGCCGAGCTGCAGCGTGCCGTCACCGATCGTGGTGCCGCCGGTATAGGTATTGTCGGCGGTGAGCGTCACCGTGTCCACTGTCGTCTTGTTGACCCAGCCTTTACCGGCCAGCACCGCGCTCACCAAGCCGGCCTTGAGCGCGAAGCTGTGGATGGACGTCAGCGTGCCGTTCTGGATGATGCCGCTCAGGGTCACGCCGCCGTTTTGGGTTTGCGTCGTACCGCCGAGATCGAGCGCGGCGCCGGAGACCACCAGCGTGTTGGCTGTCGCTCCCAGCGTTCCCGCCCCGCTCAGCGCCAGCGTGCCGGCGCTGACGGTGGTGCCGCCGCTATAGCTATTGGCACCGGTGAGGATGGTCGTGCCGGTGCCGGTCTGTTGCACGGCGCCGGTGCCGGAGATGACCTTGCCGAAGGTATATGTATTGGAGCGGTTGAAGGCGAGGATGCCGTTGTCGGCGATGTCGCCGGCGATCGAGCCCGTGCTCCCGCCATTGCCGAGCTGCAGCGTACCGGCCGCGATCGTGGTGCCGCCGCTATAGGCGTTGGCGCCGGTGAGCGTCACCGTATCCGCCGTGGTTTTGTTGACCGCGCCACTGCCCGCCAACACAGCGCTCACCAGGCCGGCCTTGAGCGTGAAGGTGCCGGTCGAGGACAGCGTGCCGTTCTGGATGATGCCGCTCAGCGTCACCCCGCCGTCCTGGATTTGCGTCGTGCCACCGAGGTCGAGCGTGGCGCCTGAGACGGCAAGCGCGTTCGCCGTCGCGCCCAGCGTACCCGCGCCGCTCAGCGCCAGTGTGCCGGCATTGACCGTCGTGCCGCCGCTATAGCTGTTGGCGCCGGAGAGGGTGAGCGCGCCGGCACCGGCCTTGGCAACGTCGCCGGCACCGGACGAGCCGTCCGAGATGACGCCGGAGACCGTGGCGGTATTGCCGGTGTCGACAAAGAAGGTGGGGTCGCCGGTCAACGCGAAATTGTTGCTGATGGTGCGATCGCCGGAAAAGGCAAGCGTGGTTCCTGCCGCCATGGCTACATCGCCCGTGCCGAGCGCGCTGTCATTGCCGACGGTGAGCCTGCCGCCGCTGACCGCCGTGCCGCCGCTAAAGGTGTTGGCGCCGGAGAGGATCAGGGTGCCGGCGCCGCTCTTGCCGACGATGCCGGCATCGGAACCGGGCGAGCCGTCGGAAATCACGCCGGTGAGCGTCGCCGTATTGTCGGCATCGACGACGAAGGTCGGCTGGCCGGTCAGGGCGAAATTATTGCTGACGGTGTGATCGCCGGAAAAGCCAAGTGTCGTCCCGACCGCCATGGTCACATCGGCCGAGCCCAGGGCGTTGTCATTACCCACCGTGAGCCGGCCGCCGCTGATGGTCGTGCCGCCGCTATAGGTGTTGGCGTTGTTGAGCGTCACCGTGCCATCCGTGGTCTTGTTGACTGCGCCGGCGCCCGCCAGCACGGCGTCGACCGTGCCGGCTTGCATCGCGAACGTGCCGCTCGAGGCCAGCGTGCCGTTCTGGATGGTGCCGCCGGTCAGCCACACGCCGCCGTTCTGGGTTTGCGTGGTGGCGCCGAGATCGAGCGTGCCGCCGGAGACCGAAAGGGTCCCGGAGGCCGCGCCCAGCGTACCGGCGCCGCTCAGCTTCAGCGTGCCGGCCTGCACATAGGTGCCGCCGGTATAGGTGTTGGCGCCGGTCAACGTCACGGTGCCGTCCGTGGTCTTGATGACGGCGCCGGCGCCCGCCAGCACGGCGGCGATTGTGCCGTCCTGCAGCACGAAACTGATGTCCGTCGACAGCGTGCCGTTCTGGATGGTGCCGCCGGTCATGATTACGCCGCCGTCCTCGGTCTGCGTCGCACCGCCGAGATCGAGCGTGCCGCCCGACACGACCAGCGGCGTGAGCGCCAGCGGCACACGCGCCACGCCGCGGCTGCTGGAGTAGAGCGTTTGCGCGTTCAGCCCATCGGCGCCAACGAGCCAGGTCTGCTGCGTTTGCGTCGAGAGGCGGTCGTAGACCAGCCAGCCGCCGTCCGGCGTCCACGAGGGATTGTCGGCCGTGATGCAATCGGTGGCGGCCAGTGCGTCATATTCGGCTTGCGTCGTCACCGGCGTGCAGCTTGTCAGGTGGGTAATGGCGCCGCCGGTCGCGGGCATCACGGCTATGTTGCGCTCGCCCCAGGTGAAAATCGACTGGGTGGCGCCCGCCGCGCCGGGATCGGCCGCCTTGCCGTTGAAAAACGCTATCTGCGTTTCGTCGGGCGAGATCGACGGTGCGTTGGCGTCCGGGTAGTTGGCGTCGGTCGTCGGGAAGGTGAGTTGCTCCAAACCGGTGCCATTGACGTCGACACGCCAAAGCTCGCGGTTATAGGGGCCCTGCGTCTGGTTGGAAAAGGCGATCCAGGTGCCCGAGAGCGCCAGCGAGAACTCGCCCGGGTCCATGCCGGTGCTCAGTGGCACCGTTGTGAGGCCGGTGCCGTCGCTCTTCATCGTCATGAGGGCCGGCGTGGTTCCGGTCTCCACCCCTAAGAAGGCGATGAGGCCGTTGCGCGCCATTTGCGGCATGACAGGGGCTATCCCGCCGAGATCGCCGACCTGATGCGCATTACTGCCGTCGGCGTTCATCAGCCAGATCTGCGGCGCGGTGCCACTATAGGAAACGTAGATGATGTGGCCGTCGGGCGTCCACGACGGCATCGCATTCCCAATATTGGCGAGCGTGGTTAGGCCGGTCCCGTCGCCGTTGACCGAAAAAATAGACGCATCCGGCGGCAACGCGGGCCCTTGGGTATCCCCGACCAGTACGCCGTCTGAAATAATGGTGGAGGCCGGCAGTCCGGCTGCCGCCGCAGGGGCAAGCTGGCCGCCGACCTGCAGGATAAACCCGCCGAGCAGCGCCCCCGCAAATGACCCCTTCCACATGTCCGCATTATTTTCGCGAACGCAAACAAAGACAACGGCCGTGTTAGCGACCGAAATCCAGCCTGCAGCGCACCCACGCGAGAGGACACGGGAGGCGACGACGGAGGAGAGGGGAAGCGGATTGCACCGCGCCCGCCCGGCGCGCCACGATCAGCCACCTATCGAGATAGGCCGTTCTCGACGCGCCGCGCCGACTCGTGCGGCCGGCTTAGTGGGAACTTCCGGAGTGCTGGCGGAGATATTCGATTTGTTCCTTCACGCGTAACTTCTGTCGTTTCAGGTCCACAATCGTTAGGTGGTCGATCGAGCTATGGCGTGTGGCCTCGGTGATCTCGTCTTCAAGATGGCGGTGCTGCCGCTCCAAGTCGCCTAACTGGACCTGTATCATTTGGATTGCCTCCTACCGATGTAGCGTCACTGGCTAGCGTCAAAAAAGACGCGCGGCTATTCATTGACCTAGGTCAACGCGCGGGTTTTTACAGTGCCACGGCGCCACATTTTCTCGCCGACGCGGGTCTCCTATGCACGGAAGGCGCGCCGTGCGCGCGCCCATAGGGCGCCAAAACGATGTTGTAAGGCCGAAAACGCCAATGGCCGGGGCGGGCCCGGCCATGACGTCCAGTATTAGAGATGGTGAAACGAAGGCTACGCCGCGCTCGGCTTGCGCTCGATCTTCAGCCGCTTGTCGAGATAAGCGCCGATCGAGGTCAGCAGCGTCTCCACCTTGCCGTCGAAGAAATGGTTGGCGCCTGGCACCACCTTCTGTTCGATGACGATGCCCTTCTGGGTCTTGAGCTTCTCCACCAGCGTGGTCACGTCCTTGGGCGGTACCACCGCATCCTTGTCGCCGTGGATGATCAGGCCGGACGAGGGGCAGGGCGCCAGGAATGAGAAGTCGTAGAGATTGGCCGGCGGGCAGATGGAGATGAAGCCCTCGATTTCCGGCCGCCGCATCAGCAACTGCATGCCGATCCAGGCGCCGAAGGAGAAGCCGGCGATCCAGCAGCTCTTCGCCTCCGGATTGATGGTCTGCGCCCAGTCGAGCGCGGCCGCCGCGTCCGACAACTCGCCGGTGCCGTGGTCGAAGGAGCCCTGGCTGCGCCCGACGCCGCGGAAATTGAAGCGCAGCGCGGAAAAGCCCCGGTGCACGAAGGCGTAGTACATCTGGTAGATAATCTGGTGGTTCATCGTCCCGCCGAACTGCGGGTGCGGATGCAGCACGATGGCGATCGGCGCGTTCTTCTGCCGCGCCGGATGGTAGCGGCCCTCGATGCGTCCAGCGGGACCGGTGAAGATGACTTCAGGCATTGCGATCGACCTCGAACCGGCGTGCCGCCGCCAATCGGCAGCACCGGGGTTGATTTGGCGCGCCGGGGGACCATCTGGCACTTTTAGAACTATTCTAATTATACTGATTTCCGCTGTTCAGCGCCGCCACACAGGCTATAAGTTGACCCCGGCGAATGCGGGCTTCTACCACGACAGATAGGGCGAAAAGCAAGCTTTTTGCAGGGGTCTGCGGCAAAACTGTAACAGAATACCAGCGCGAGCGATGAGCGAACGGACCTATCTCGACTGGAATGCGACGGCGCCGCTGCGGCCGGAAGCCCGCGCCGCGATGGCTGCGGGCGCTGGATTCGCGCCGGCAATGCCTCGTCGGTGCATGCCGAGGGGCGGGCCGCCCGCGGCCTGGTCGAGAAGGCGCGCGCCGAGGTTGCCGCTCTGGTCGGGGCGCAGCCCGCCGAGGTCACCTTCACCTCGGGCGCGACCGAGGCGAACATGCTGGCGCTGCATCCGTTTTTGGGCCCGCCGCCGCCGCGCGACCGGCTCTTCGTTTCGGCCGTCGAGCACCCGTCGGTGCTCTGCGGCGGACGCTTTCCCGGCTGAGGCGGTCGAGGAATTGCCGGTCGATGCCGACGGCGTGCTCGATCTTGATGCGCTGAGAACGCGCCATTGCTCGGGGCCGAGCATCCGCTTGTTTCGGTCATGCTCGCCAACAATGAGACCGGCGTGATCCAGCCGATCGCGCAAATCGCGCAAATCGTCCACGCCGCCGGCGGGCTGCTGCATGTCGACGCCGCGCAGGGTGCCGGCCGCGTGGATTGCCGCATCGGCGACCTGGATGCCGACCTCATGAGCCTCTCCGCCCATAAGCTGGGCGGGCCGCAGGGGGTGGGCGCGCTGATCCGCCGCGGCGATATCCATATAGGCGCGCCGCTGATCCGCGGCGGCGGCCAGGAGCGCGGCATGCGCGCGGGAACCGAGAATGTGGCGGCGATTGCCGGCTTCGGCGCCGCCGCCGCGGCGGCCGGCGCTGCAAGGCAGGCGGACGCTGCGCGCATGGCGCGCCTCCGCGACCGCGCCGAATCGGGCCTCAAGGCGCTGGTCCCGCAGGCGGTGATCTTTGGCGCGGGCGCCTTGCGGCTGCCCAATACCACGCTCTTCGCGGTTCCCGGGCTGAAGGCGGAAACGGCCCTAATCGCCTTCGATCTCAATGGGATAGCGATGTCTTCCGGTTCCGCCTGTTCGTCCGGCAAGGTGCAGGCCTCCACCGTGCTCAAGGCCATGGGCGTTGCCCCGGCGCTCGCCGCGGGGGCGCTGCGGCTCAGCCTGGGCTGGACAACCGGCGAGCGCGATATCGAAAAATGGCTCGTTGCTTTGACTAAAGTCGTTTCGGGCTTACTTAAGAAGCGAGATGAATTCCACTTATGGCCGCCTGAGGCGCCAGCGAGCAGGGATGAACGCGACAGCGAACTGAACCGACCATAACCGACAAATCCAACCCGCGGTCCTTGCAACCGTGAGCGGAGGGAAGAATGCCGGCCGTAGAAGAGACCGTCGAGCAGGTCCGACGCATCGACGTTGATCAATACAAATACGGGTTCGAGACGATCATCGAATCCGAGAAGGCCCCTAAGGGGCTTCGCGAAGACACCGTCCGTTTCATCTCGGCCAAGAAGAACGAGCCCGACTGGATGCTGGAATGGCGGCTCGGCGCCTATAAGCGCTGGCTGACCATGCGCGAGCCGACCTGGGCGCGCGTCTCCTATCCCAAGATCGACTACCAGGACTTCTATTATTATTCGGCGCCGAAGCAGAAGATCGGGCCGAAGTCGCTCGACGAGGTCGACCCGGAAATTCTCAAGACCTACGAGAAGCTCGGCATTCCGCTGAAGGAACAGGAGATCCTCGCCGGCGTGCGCAAGCAAAGCGAGCCGTCGACGCTCGACGACGAGACGACCGGCGGCGGCGAGTTCCGCTCCGGCCGCGTCGCGGTCGACGCGGTGTTCGATTCGGTCTCGGTCGCCACCACCTTCAAGGCGGAGCTGAAGAAGGCCGGCGTCATCTTCATGCCGATCTCGGAGGCGATCCGCGAGCATCCCGAGCTGGTGCAGAAATATCTCGGCTCGGTGGTGCCGACCTCGGACAATTTCTTCGCCACGCTGAATTCGGCGGTGTTCTCCGACGGCTGCTTCGTCTACGTGCCGGAGGGCGTGCGCTGCCCGATGGAGCTGTCGACCTACTTCCGCATCAACGAGGCCAATACCGGCCAGTTCGAGCGCACGCTGATCATCGCCGACAAGGGCGCCTATGTCAGCTATCTCGAAGGCTGCACGGCGCCGATGCGCGACGAGAACCAGTTGCATGCCGCGGTGGTCGAGCTGGTCGCGCTTGACGACGCCGAGATCAAATATTCGACGGTGCAGAACTGGTATCCGGGCGACGCCGAGGGCAAGGGCGGCATCTACAATTTCGTCACCAAGCGCGGCGACTGCCGCGGCAAGAACGTCGAAGATCTCGTGGACGCAGGTTGAGACCGGCTCGGCGATCACCTGGAAATATCCGAGCTGCATCCTGCGCGGCGACGGCTCGCGCGGCGAGTTCTACTCGATCGCCATCTCCAACGGCCACCAGCAGGTCGACAGCGGCACCAAGATGCTGCATCTCGGCAAGAACACGGTGAGCCGCATCATCTCCAAGGGCATCTCGGCGGGCAAATCGAACAACACCTATCGCGGGCTCGTCTCGGCGCATCGCAAGGCGACCAATGCGCGCAACTTCACCAATTGCGATTTGCTGCTGATCGGCGACCAGTGCGGCGCGCACACGGTGCCCTATATCGAGGCGAAGAACGCTTCGGCCGTGTTCGAGCACGAGGCGACCACCTCGAAGATTTCCGAGGACATGCTGTTCTACTGCCAGAGCCGCGGCATGTCGGCGGAGGAGGCGACCGCGCTGGTGGTCAACGGCTTCGTGCGCGACGTGCTGCAGCAATTGCCGATGGAGTTCGCGGTCGAGGCGCAGAAGCTGATCTCGATCACCTGGAAGGCAGCGTGGGCTGAGCGATGACCCGCTACTGGTTCAGACCGAAACGCTACGGCTATGGCGCGACGCCGGTGACCTGGGAAGGCTGGGCGGTGACGATGCTGGCCGCCATTGTCGTCGCCGGCTCGATCGTCGGCATGAACCTGCTGGTGGACCGGTCCGATTTCGTCGCCTGGATGATCTGGGCGGCATTGATTGCGGGGATGACGTTTTGGTTCGTCCAATTCTCGCGCAGGCGGACGGACGGCGAATGGCGCTGGCGCTGGGGCGCCGATAACAAGAGCTAGAAAGTAGAAGACATGTCGTTTCTGGAAATCAAAAATCTGCATGTCGAGATCGAGGGCAAGAAAATCCTCAACGGCCTGACGCTCACGGTCGAGAAGGGCCAGGTCGCCGCCATCATGGGGCCGAACGGCTCCGGCAAGTCGACGCTCGCCTATGTGCTCGCCGGCAAGCCGGGCTACGAGGTGACCGAGGGCGAGGTGCTGCTCGACGGCGAGAGCGTGCTGGACATGAGCCCGGACGAGCGCGCCGCCAAGGGCGTGTTCCTGGCGTTCCAGTATCCGGTCGAGGTGCCGGGCGTCGCCACCATGACCTTCCTGCGCACCGCGCTCAATGCCCAGCGCAAGACGCGCGGCGAGGCGGAAGTCTCCACGCCGGAATTCATGAAGCTGGTGCGCGAGACCTCGGCGCATCTCGGCATCGGCCAGGAGATGCTGCGCCGCGCGGTCAATGTCGGCTTTTCCGGCGGCGAGAAGAAGCGCAACGAAATTCTGCAGATGGCGGTGCTGCAGCCGCGGCTGGCCGTGCTCGACGAGACCGATTCCGGCCTCGACATCGACGCGCTCAAGATCGTCGCCGACGGCGTCAACGCCCTGCGCTCGCCGGAGCGCTCGATGATCGTCATCACCCATTATCAGCGGCTGTTGAACTATATCGTGCCCGATGTCGTGCATGTGCTGGCCAAGGGCCAGGTCGTGAAAACGGGCGGCAAGGAACTGGCGCTCGAGCTCGAGGCCAGCGGCTATGCGCAATTCGCGGAGGAGGCGGCGTAATGAACGCGGAACGTTCGCGCCATGAAGACCCCGGCCGAGCAGGCGCTTGAGCGCGGCATACTGACCGCGCGCGACACGCTGCCGGGCAAGGGCGCGGTGCGGGACTGCGCGCGCGACGCGTTCGAGCGCGTTCGAGGCGCGCGGGCTGCCGCATCGCCGCGTCGAGGAGTGGAAATACACCGACCTGCGCGCGCTGATGCGCGAGGCCTATCCGCTTGCCGCGCCGCCCGATGCGGCGGCGAATGGCGCGCGCCAAGGATGCGGGACAGAATCTTCGCAGGGCGTCGATTGCCGGCGGCTGGTCTTTGTCGACGGCGCCTTCGTGCCGGAACTGTCCGATCTCGCGCCGGAGCCGGGGCTCACCATCGGCTCGCTCGCCGAGGCGCTGGCCAAAGGCGACGCGCTGGTCGCCGCCCATGTCGGCAAGACCTTCGCCACCGACGACGTGGCGGTCGCGCTCAACACCGCCTTGATGGGCGACGGCGCGGTGATCCACATCGCCGACGGTGCCGCGCTCAAGCGGCCGATCCATCTGGTCTTCGCCGGCGGCGGCGACAAGCCGAGCGCCGCCTTCGTGCGCTCGCTGGTGGTGGTCGGCGAGGGCGCGCGGGCGACTGATCGAAGAGCCACGACAGCGGCGCCTGCCCAGGTCAATGCCGCGCTCGAACTCGTCGTCGGCGACGGGGCCAATTTCGACTACATGAAGATCACGCGCGCCAAGGCGCTGCATGTGGCGAGCCTGCTGGCCGCGATCGGCGCGCGCGCCACGCTTCAACAATTTCGCCTTCACCAGCGACTCGCGCCGTGGTGCGCAACCAGAACTTCATTCGCTTTGCCGGCGAGAACACGCAGGCGAGCATCCGCGGCGTCAGCCTGTTGCGCGGCAAGGAGCATGTCGACACCACGCTGCTGATCGATCATGCCGCCGGCCATTGCCAGAGCCGCGAGCAGTTCAAGTCGGTGCTCGACGGCGAGAGCCATGGCGTGTTCCAGGGCAAGATCGTGGTCGAGCCGCATGCGCAGAAGACCGACGCCAAGATGATGACGCGGGCGCTGCTGCTGTCCGACGACGGCCGAGGCCGACAACAAGCCGGAGCTGGAAATCTTTGCCGACGACGTGGACTGCGGCCACGGCGCGACCACCGGCGCGCTCGATGACGGCTTGAAGTTCTATCTGATGTCGCGCGGCATCCCGGAGAAGGAGGCGGAGGCGCTGCTGATCCAGGCCTTCGTCGGCGAGGCGATCGAGGAGATCGCGCATGAGGGCATCCGCGAGGCGCTGATGGTTACGCGGCGCTCAGATGGCTGGGGGCGCGGGGATGACCACGCATCCGGCAGTGAGCAATGGCGCCTATGACGTTGCCCGCATCCGCGCGGATTTCCCCGCGCTGGCGATGCAGGTCTATGGCAAGCCGCTGCGTCTATCTCGACAACGCCGCCTCGGCGCAGAAGCCGCAAGCCGTGCTCGACCGCCTGCACCAAGGCCTATACCGAGCAATACGCCAATGTGCATCGCGGCCTGCATTACCTCGCCAACGAGGCGACCGAAGCCTATGAGGGCGCGCGCGAGACGGTGCGGCACTTCCTCAACGCCGAGCGCACGGAAGAGATCATCTTCACCCGCAACGCCACCGAGGCGATCAACCTGGTCGCCTATACGTTCGGGCGCGAGCGCATCCAGGCCGGCGACGAGATCGTGCTCTCGATCATGGAGCACCATTCCAACATCGTGCCCTGGCATTTCCTGCGCGAGCGCCAGGGCGCGGTGATCAAATGGGCGCCGATCGACGAGGACGGCAATTTCCTCATCGACGAGTTCGAGAAGCTGCTCGGGCCGCGCACCAAAATGGTGGCGATCACGCAGATGTCGAACGCGCTCGGCACCACGGTGCCGGTGAAGGAGGTGGTGCGGCTCGCGCATGCGCGCGGCATTCCGGTGCTGGTCGACGGCGCGCAGGGCGCGGTGCATCTCGACGTCGACGTGCGCGACATCGATTGCGATTTCTACGCCTGCACCGGCCACAAGCTCTATGGGCCGACCGGCATCGGCGTGCTCTACGGCAAATACGCGCATCTTGCCGCCATGCCGCCGTTCAACGGCGGCGGCGAGATGATCCAGGACGTGTTCGAGGACCGCGTCACCTATGGCGAGCCGCCGCTACAGCTTCGAGGCCGGCACGCCGGCGATCGTGCAGGCGATCGGGCTTGGCGCGGCGATCGACTACGTCAATTCCGTCGGCAAGGCGCGCATCCGCGCGCATGAGACGCAGCCTGGTCAAATACGCGCATGAGCGGCTGGGCGCCATCAATTCGCTGCGCATCATCGGCAATGCCGCCGACAAGGGCCCGATCGTCTCCTTCGAGATCAAGGGCGCGCATCCGCACGATGTCGCCACCATCATCGACCGCGAGGGCGTGGCGGTGCGCGCCGGCACCCATTGCGTGATGCCGCTGCTGGCGCGCTATGGCCTCACGGCCACCTGCCGCGCCTCCTTCGCGATGTACAACACCAAGGACGAGGTGGACGCGCTCGCCGTCGCCCTGGCCAAGGCGCAGGAATTCTTCGCATGACCGAGGAGACGCCCATGCCTGAAAACATGACCGAGACCCCGGCCGTCACCGACAAGCCGCCGGAGAATGCCGCCATCAGCGGCGCTTCCGCGCTGCCGGCCGACGAGCTCGACCGGCTGACCGACGACATCGTCGCGGCGATCAAGACCGTCTACGACCCGGAAATCCCGGCCGACATCTACGAGCTGGGCCTGATCTACAAGATCGATATCGGCGACGACCGCGAGGTCAAGATCGACATGTCGCTGACCTCGCCCAATTGCCCTTCGGCGCAGGAACTGCCGATCATGGTGGAGAACGCGGTCTCCAGCGTGCCGGGCGTCAAGGAAACCAAGGTGGAGGTGGTGTGGGATCCGCCCTGGGACCCGAGCCGGATGTCGGACGAGGCGCGACTCGTGTTGAATATGTGGTGACCGCGCACGATCCCCAAACGTGGGAACCGGTTTTCAGTCAAGATCATGCGCCACCAAGAAGTCGCGATATAGGACTTAAACGAGGACTGCCATGGCTACTGCACGACCCCGACCCCAGGTGATGCGTCTGACCGAGGCCGCCGCGCTGCGCATCAAGGACGTGATGGCGCGCGCCGACAAGCCGGTCGCCGGCGTCCGCGTCGGCGTCAAGAACGGCGGCTGCGCCGGCATGGAATACACCATGGAATATGCCGATGCCGTCAAGCCGACCGACGAGGTGGTCGAGGACAAGGGCGTCAAGATTTTGATCGACCCCAAGGCGGTGCTGTTCCTGCTCGGCACCGAGATGGATTTCAAGACCGAGAAGCTGTCGGCGCAGTTCGTGTTCAACAATCCGAACCAGACCTCGGCCTGCGGCTGCGGCGAGTTGGTGCAGCTCACGCCGGCGAAGGACGAAGCACGGCCCGAATGAGCCGGCGGTGGACCCCGACCATATAAGCGAATTGTTCATGGCGTTCGGCGCGGTGCAGGTGCGCCGCCTGTTCGGCGGCGTCGGGCTGTTCGCCGACGGCGTGATGTTCGGCCTGGTTTCCGGCGGCGAGATTTATCTGAAGGCGGATGCGGCGAGCGTGCCGGATTTCGAACGCGAAGGCTGCGGCCCGTTCGAATACGGCACTAAGGCCGGCCGCCGCACGATCATGTCCTATTGGCGACTGCCGGAGCGGCTCTACGACGAAGCCGAGGAGCTGGCGCAATGGGCGCGGGCCGCGCTTGCGGTCGCCAGACGCAAGGACGCGGGGAAACCGGCGCCCATGATGAAGACGAAGAAGACGAAGACTAAAAGGAAGAAGAAGGTGAAGAAGGCAACGCGCTGAACGTCACGCCACCCGACCGGCGGCGGTGACTTCCGGGTCGGTCTCGCACATCACCCGGTTGCGGCCGTGCCGCTTGGCGGCATAGAGGCAGGCGTCGGTGCGCTCGATCAATGCCTGCGGGCTGTCGCTCTTGTGCAGCGTGGCGACGCCGATCGAGATGGTCACGCGGCCGAGATGCTCGCCGGTCGAGCGCTTCATCAGTTCCTTGGTCATCACCGCACGGCGGATATGGTCGGCGACCGTGATCGCCGAGCGCAGCACGGTATTGGGCAGGATGACCGCGAACTCCTCGCCGCCGTAGCGCGCGGCGGTGTCCTGGCCCTTGACGTTCTGTTTCACCGACATCGCCACCAGGCGCAGCACCTGGTCGCCGGTCAGGTGGCCGTAGTTGTCGTTGAACTTCTTGAAAAAATCGATGTCGGTGAGCAGCAGCGACAGCGGCTCGTTCTTGTCGCGCGCCTCGGCGATGGCGGTTTCCAGCGAGGTGTCGAAATATTTGCGGTTGGCGAGCTGGGTCAGCGGATCGGTCAGGCTCTCGTTGCGCACCGCCTCCAGGTTCTCCTGCAGCACGTTGATCTCGAGCTTGGAGGCGGAGAGCCGTTCCTCCAGCACCTGGTTGGAGGCTTCCATCTCCTTGGCGGTCTGCACCAGGCATTCGACGATGGTGCGCACGCCCTCGCGATCCTTCGACTGGCCGAGCTGCTCGGACATGTCGGCGAGGCTTTCGGTGTAGCTGTTGGCGTTGCCGGCGGCGGCGTCGATCATCGCCATCACCTGCTCGATCTCGCCCATGACCTTGCTGCCGACCGAGTTGATGCGGTCCGACAGCCGGGCGGGGGAGAGGTAGCTGGCGTGGATTTCGTCGAGATCGACGTCGGAAAGCGGGCCGCTTCCCTTCAGCGTCTCGTTGATCTTCTGGTTGAGCGACGGATGGTAGCCGGTCGCGTAGGCGTACCAGATCTCGTAATTGCGCGGCGTTGCCGGCTGGTGCAGCGCCTTGATCTGCCCGAGCGCGATTTCCGCGAACGCCATGGTGCGTTCATGTTCGTCGGCCTGCCCGGTCATGGCAACCCTCGCTCCGCGGGCAATCGAATACGGTATGGCCTACCCGGCCGAAACGGCCGCGTTTCCGCGTCCCCATGAGGCAACGCTATGGGAGGGAGATGAATCGCGGGTAAATTCCCACCAGTTTTGGGTCGGAATTTACGCAGTTTTATGCCTTGATCGGCACCGGGCGCAGCAGGAAGGCGGGCAGGTGGCTGCCGTCTGCCTCTTCCTGGGGCTCGCGTGGCGGCCGCGGGCGTATCGCCGGGTCGCCGGCACGCACCGGCTGGCGCGAGGGCCGACGCTCGTGCACGGGGCTCTGGGCCTGGTTTTGCGCCGGGCTCTGCGCGGGGGTCTGGCTGCGGCTTTGACCGCGATCCTGGCCACGGGCTTGGGCGTGATCCTGGCTGCGATCCTGACTTCGTTCCTGGCCGCGACGGCGCCCGCCGTGACGGGACCTTGAGGCTTCGGCCGCCTCGCCGCTTTCCGGCGGCGCGCTCCGCTCGCCCATCCAGGCGATCGTCTGGCCGATCAGCCGTTCGATGGCACCGACCGCCTTGCTGTCGATCGGCGCGACGATGGTGATGGCGGTGCCGGTGAGGCCGGCGCGGCCGGTGCGGCCGATGCGGTGCACGTAATCGTCGGGGTGATGCGGCACGTCGAAATTGAAGATGTGGCTGACGGCGGGAATGTCGAGGCCGCGCGCGGCGACGTCGGAGGCGACCAGCAGTTTGGCCTCGCCGTGGCGGAAGGCGTCGAGCGCCGCCGTGCGGGCCGACTGATCGAGATCGCCATGCAGCGCCACGGCGTTGAACTTGTGGCGCAGCAGCGAGCGGTGCAGCTGCGCGACCTCGCGCTTGCGGTTGCAGAAGATGATGGCGTTCTTGAAATCGTCGGCGGAGCGGATCAGCCGGCGCAGCGTCTCGCGCTTTTCTGCCGGTTCGCGGCCGGTCGCGACCAGCAACTGGTTGATGGTGACGGCGGCCGTTGCCGGCTTGGAAACCTCCACCCGCACCGGATTGTGCAGGAAGGTGTCGGCGATGCGCTGGATTTCCGGCGGCATGGTGGCGGTGAAGAACAGCGTCTGCCGGGTGAACGGCACCAGCTTGCCGATGCGCTCGATGTCGGGGATGAAGCCCATGTCGAGCATGCGGTCGGCTTCGTCGATCACCAGCAGTTCGACGCCGGAGAGCAACAGCCGTCCGCGCTCGGAATGATCGAGCAGGCGGCCCGGCGTCGCGATCAAGACGTCGACGCCGCGGATCAGCTTGGCGTCCTGGTTGTCGAACGAAACGCCGCCGATGATCAGGGCGACGTTGAGCTTGTGATTCTTGCCGTATTTCTCGAACTGCTCGGCGACCTGCGCGGCGAGTTCGCGCGTCGGCTCGAGGATGAGCGTGCGCGGCATGCGCGCGCGGGCGCGGCCCTGCTCCAGCATGGTCAGCATCGGCAGCACGAAGGCGGCGGTCTTGCCGGTGCCGGTCTGCGCGATGCCGAGCACGTCGCGCCGCTGCAGCACGTGCGGGATAGCCTGGTCTTGGATGGGGGTGGGGGTCTTGTAGCCGGCCGCCTCGATGGCGGCGAGAACCTTGTCGGATAAGCCGAGATGAGAAAAGGACATGTAACCTCTGGAACGAACGTCCGTAAGCCCCGCGCCGGACAGAATATTAGGGTTGCGTTGCGCGGGGAGGGGAGGCCGAATCCTATGTCCGGACCTGTCACCCGCAAGATAGGGCGGAAAGGCGCAAAGTCAATCCTTCGGCGGTGCAATAAGTCATATTAATTCTTAATGTTTTGGCTGCTCAGCTGGTCGCCATAATGACAGCTGCGTGACCGTTCGGAGGCTCAAAATGGCGCCATCGCTGCCGCTGGTTCTGGTTCCTGGGCTCCTGTGCAGCGCCCGGCTTTACGCCCGACAGGTTGCGGCGCTGTGGCCGTTCGGACCGGTCATGGTCGCCGATCATCGCCGCGATGGCGAAATCGGCGCGGTTGCCGCGCACATCCTGGCCGACGCACCACCGCGCTTTGCGCTCGCCGGGCTGTCCTATGGCGGCTACATCGCCTTTGAAATGCTGCGGCTGGCGGCGGAGCGCATCGACCGGCTGGCGCTGCTCGACACCTCGGCGCGGCCCGACCTGCCGGAGCAGGCGGCGTTGCGCGAGAAATACATGGCCATGGCGCAAGCCGGCAAGCTCATGGAGGTGGTCGACATTCTCACGCCGGGCTTGCTGCACCGCGACCGCCATGATGACGAGCCGCTCAAGCAAACCGTGCGCGCGATGGCGCAAGACACCGGGGCGGAAGCTTTCGTGCGCCAGGAAAAGGCGATCATGTCGCGGCCGGATTCGCGGCCGTTGCTCGGACAAATCCGCTGTCCGACGCTGGTGCTGGTCGGCGACGGCGATGAGCGAACCCCGCCGGATATCGCCCGCGAAATCGCCGGCGGCATTTCCGGTTCGCGGCTGGTGATCGTGCCCGGCTGCGGCCATCTTTCCACCATCGAGCGGCCGGAGGCGGTGAATGCGGCGCTGGCAGAATGGCTGGGCGGCTAGCGAACCGGGCGCCTGCCGGCGCATTGCAAGGATGGAGTGGCCATGGCTGAAACGCGCGACAATGCCGGGGTGATCGCGCCGCCGCCGCTGCTGGCGCTGGCGGCGATCCTGATCGGCTTCGGGCTCGACCGGTTGATGCCGGCCTATGTGTTGCGGGTGCTGCTGACCTGGCCGGAGCGGATGGTCATCGCCGCCATCCTTTTCATCGCCTGCGCCGCCCTTGGACTTCCCGCGCTGCTGGCCTTTCGCACCGCCGGCACCCATGTCGAGCCGTGGAAACCGGCGAGCGCATTGGTCACCGGCGGCATCTTCCGCTGGTTGCGCAATCCGATGTATGTCGGCCTCATGCTGTTCCTCGCCGGCCTGGCCATTGCGGTTGCCGGCGACTGGATGCTGGTGATGACGGTGGTGTTCGCGATTGTGATCCATTTCGGCGTGGTCAAGCGCGAGGAACGCTATCTTGCCGCCAAGTTCGGCGAGCCCTATCGGCGCTACCTGGCGGCGGTGCCGCGTTACGGCTGGCCGGGCTAAATTAAATTGTGCCAGCCTTTCCGGGCTTCGTCCCTTTGCCTTGACGTAAGCGGCCACTTAAAAGGCGCACAGCAAACAAAAATCCGCAGGGAGACATCACATGCGCACGCAAGTCGGCATCATCGGAGCGGGCCCAGCCGGGCTGATGCTGGCGCGGCTGCTGCACCTCAACGGCATCTCTTCGGTCATCATCGAGAACCGCAGCCGCGATTATATCGAGAACCGCATCCGCGCCGGGCTGATCGAGCACTGGGCCGCCGACCTTCTGGTCGATGTCGGCGTCGGCGCGCGCATGCAGCGCGAGGGCGTGCTGCATTGGGGCATCAATATCGGCATCAATGGCGACCTGCATCGCATCGATTTCAAGAAACTGGTCGACAAGCGCGTCACCATCTACGGCCAGCAGGAAGTGGTGAAGGACCTGGTGGCGCAACGGCTTGCCGACGGCGGTCCGTTGCTGTTCGAGGTCGATGGCGTCAGCGTGCACGAACTGACCGGCGAACGGCCGAAGATCACGGTTCACATCACGAGGGCCGCGCGCAGGAGATCGATTGCGATTTCATCGCCGGCTGCGACGGCTTTCACGGCATCTGCCGGCCGAGCATCCCCGACGGCGTGCTCAGCGTGTTCGAGCGCGATTATCCGTTCGGCTGGCTCGGCATCCTGGCGGAGAGCCCGCCGCCCGACCATGAGCTGATCTACAGCTACACCGATCGCGGCTTCGCACTCTACACCATGCGCTCGACGTCGGTGGCGCGGCTCTATCTGCAATGCGACCCCGACGAGGACATCGAAAACTGGCCGGACCGCCGCATCTGGGACGAACTGCACCAGCGGCTCGGCGGCGCGCGCAAGCTCGCAGAGGGCAAGATGCTGCAAAAGAGCGTCACGCCGATGCGCAGCTTCGTGGTCGAGCCGATGCAATACGGCCGGCTGTTCCTCGCCGGCGACAGCGCCCACATCGTGCCGCCGACCGGGGCCAAGGGCATGAACCTCGCCTTCGCCGACGTGGTGTTCCTGTCGCGCGCGCTGGAGGCCTTCTACAAGGGCAAAGGCAATACCGGACTGGAAAACTATACGGCGACCTGTTTACGCCGCGTCTGGTATGCGCAGCGCTTCTCCTGGTGGATGACGCAGCTGCTGCACCGCTTTCCCAACGAGATCGGCCTTCGACCGCAGGCGCCAGCTCTCGGATCTCGATTACATTACGTCGTCGGAGGCGGCTTCGCGCTCGCTCGCCGAGCAATATGTCGGTCTGCCGCTGGATTAGTCGCGCAGCATCGCGCCGAGCGGTCGGGCCAGCAGCGCGATGGCAAGGCCGGCGGCGCCGGTGACCAGCGCCAGCATCAGGAAGAAGTCGGCCTTGGCCATGCTCGACCAGAAGGTGCCGAGATAACCGGCGAGATAGCCGCCGAAGAAACTGGTCAACAGCCATACGCCCATCATCATCGATAGCAGCGAGGCCGGCGCCACCTTGGTCACCAGCGAGAGGCTGGTGGGCGAGAGATAGAGTTCGCCGACGGTGATGACGGCAAAGAAGGCGAACAGCCAGAGCCAGCTCGCCTGGCCCGATCCGGCCGTATGCGCGGCGGCGACCATGATCAGCCAGGAGGCGGCATTGAGCGCGCAGCCGATGGCGAGCTTGACCACGGTCGAAGGCTCGCGCGCGCCCTGCCAGCGCCAGAGCGCGACCACGAAGGGCGTGAAGGCGAAGATCATGAACGGATTGAGCGCCTGGAACCAGGTGACCGGGATGTCGACGCCGAATACATGGCGGTCGGTGAAGTTCGACGCCCACAACACGATGGTGTTGCCCTGCTGCTCATAGGTGCCCCAGAACAGGCTGACCGGCAGGAGCAGCAGCGCGATGGCGCCGATGGCGCGGCGGCCCTCGCGGTCGAGCGGTGCGCTCTGCCGGCGCCGGGCGAAGGCGTCGGCCGGCAGCGTCGGCGTGGCGGCAAGATAGATGATGAGTGCGGCGGTCATGCCGATGCCGGCGGCGGCAAAGCCGTAATGCCAGCCATAGGTCTCGCCCAGCGTGCCGCACACGAGCGGGGCGAGGAAGGCGCCGAGATTGATGCCGACATAGAAGATCGAGAAGGCGCGGTCGCGGCGGCGGTCGCCGGGCGGATAAAGCATGCCGACCTGGGTCGAAATGTTCGGCTTGAAGCAGCCATTGCCGAGGATGAGGAAGAGCAGCGCGAACAGGAACAGGCGTTCGAAAGCCATCATGAAATGGCCGATGGCCATCAGCGCGGCGCCGAGGATGACGGTGCGGCGCTGGCCGAGCACGCGATCGGCGAGGAGGCCGCCGAAGATCGGCGTCAGATAAACCAGGCCGGTGTAGAGCCCATAGATCTGCGAGGCGAGCGGCTGCAGGGCCAACGGCCCGAATACGGCTTCCAGCGCCTGCTTGAGCGCGCCGAGCCCGTGCACATGGCCGGCCTGCGCCGGCAACAGCAGATATTTGACCATGTAGAGCACGAACAGCGCGCGCATCCCGTAATAGGAGAAGCGCTCCCACATCTCGGTCGCGAACAGGAAGCCGAGCGCGCGCGGATGGCCGAAGGCGTCGGGACTGGTGGATGTGCGGCTGGTCAATGCGGCGGGGTTTTTGCGGGTATGGGGTGAAACGAAGCGGCGAGCATAGCATGCGGCGGTACCGATGACCGGGCCGCGGCGCGCTGTTATGCTCGGCGGCGACGGGGTGGGGAGTGCACGAAATGCGAGGGCTGGCGGCGATTTCGCTGATGTTTCTGGCGGCGTCGTCTGCTGCCGCCGCGTCGGCGACGGTGGAGGCAAAACCGGCCACCGCGGAGGTGCTGCGCGGCTTCGGCTTGTTCGGCATGTGGGCGGTCGATTGCACGCGGGACGCGGCGCCGGATAATCCGCATGTCAGCGACCTGATGGTGCGCCCGGGCCTGGTGCTGGAGCGCCACGATCTCGGCCCCGACAGCGCGAAAAACATTTATCGCATCATCGCGGCCGAGCGGCTGTCGGCGACGCGGCTGTCGTTGCGGGTGATCTTCCAGCCGGGCGGCGAAAGGGAAGAGCGCCAGCATTTGGAGTTGGTGGTGCGTGACGGCACGCGGCGCACCATGTTCAACGAGCCCGAAGGCGGGCCGGTGTTGGTGAAGGATGGCGTGGCGGTCGGCTTCGGCGTGCAGACGCCGCTGCTGCGGAAGTGCGAATAGCGGCCGCGGTCAGACGTCGAGCAGCTCTTCCTTGGCGAATTCCGCATTCTCCTGGATGAAGGCAAAGCGCGTCTCCGCCTTGTTGCCCATCAGGTGCTCGACGGATTTCGACGTCGCCTTGGCGTCGGCCTCCGCCAGCATGACCCGGAGCAAGGTACGTTTTGACGGGTCCATGGTGGTTTCCTTCAACTGCGCCGCCATCATCTCGCCCAGGCCCTTGAAGCGCGAGACCTCGACCTTGGCATTGGCGTTGAATTCGCGCTTGATCAGCTCGGCCTTGTGCTTGTCGTCGCGCGCATAGGCGATCTTGCCGCCATGGCTGAGGCGGTAGAGCGGCGGCACCGCCAGATAGAGCTTGCCGGCCTCGATCAGCTTCGGCATCTGGCGGTAGAAGAAGGTGATCAGGAGCGACGCGATATGGGCGCCGTCGACGTCGGCGTCGGTCATCACGATGACCTTTTCGTAGCGCAGGTCCTTGTCGTGGTAATGCGCGCCGGTGCCGCAGCCGAGCGCCTGCACCAGGTCGGAAAGCTGGGCGTTTTGCGCCAGCTTGTCCTTGCCGGCACTGGCAACGTTCAAGATCTTGCCGCGCAGCGGCAGGATCGCCTGGGTGCGGCGGTCGCGCGCCTGCTTGGCGGACCCGCCGGCGCTGTCGCCCTCGACGATGAAAATCTCCGAGCCTTCGGCGCCCGAATTGCTGCAGTCGGCGAGCTTGCCGGGCAGGCGCAATTTGCGCACCGCGCTCTTGCGCGCGATGTCTTTTTCCTGGCGGCGGCGGATGCGCTCGTCGGCGCGCTCGATGACGAAATCCAGCAGCTTGTTGGCCTGCGCCGGGTTACCGGACAGCCAATGGTCGAATGGGTCCTTGATCGCCTGCTCGACGATCTTCTGCGCCGCCGCGGTGGCGAGGCGGTCCTTGGTCTGGCCCTGGAATTCCGGCTCGCGCACGAACACCGAGAGCATGCAGGCCGCCCCCGTCATGATGTCGTCGCTGTTGACGGCGCTCGCGCGCTTCTCCTGGCCGATGCGGGCGGCGTGATCCTTCAAGCCGCGCAACAGCGCCGAGCGCAAGCCGGACTCGTGCGTGCCGCCGTCGGGGGTCGGAATGGTGTTGCAGTAGGACTTGAGAAAGCCGTCGGTGTCGGCGGTCCAGGCCACCGCCCATTCGGCGGTGCCGTGACGTCCGGTCTTGCCGGAGGAGCCGGTGAAAATATCGGGATGCACCAGCGTGGCGCCGTTGACGCTTTCCGCGAGATAATCCTTCAGCCCCTCGGCGAAATGGAAATTGGCCTTCTCCGGAATGTCGTCGAGCCCCTTGAGCAGTTCGGGCGCGCAGTGCCAGCGGATTTCGACGCCGCCGAACAGATAGGCCTTGGAGCGCGTCATCTGGAACACGCGCTCGGCCTTGAAGGCGGCCTTGGCGCCGAAAATCTGCGGGTCGGGCTTGAAGCGCACCTTGGTACCGCGCCGATTGGGCGCGCGGCCGAGCTTTTCCAGCTTGCCCTTCGGCTTGCCGCGCTCGAAGGCCATGCGGTAATGCGTCTGCTCGCGCCAGACCTCGACCTCCATGCGCTCGGACAGCGCATTGGTGACCGAGACGCCGACACCGTGCAACCCGCCCGAGGTCTCGTAGACCTCGGAGTTGAACTTGCCGCCGGCGTGCAGCGTGCACATGATCACTTCCAGCGCCGACTTGTTCTTGAACTTCGGATGGTTGTCGACCGGCATGCCGCGGCCATTGTCGGTGACGGAGACGAAGCCGTCGGCCTCCATCTCCACGTCGATCCAGTCGGCGTGGCCGGCCAGCGCCTCGTCCATGGCGTTGTCGATCACCTCGGCGAACAGGTGATGCAGCGCCTTCTCGTCGGTGCCGCCGATATACATGCCGGGGCGCCGGCGCACCGGCTCCAGCCCCTCCAGCACCTCGATATGCTTGGCAGTGTAGCCGCTCTCGGCGCTGGCGCCGCGCCGGGGCTTCGCCGGCGTCTTGGCGCGTGCGGCGGTTTTCACGGCTTTGCGCGCGGCGGGGTTTGTGGCCGGTGCCGGCGCGTCGAACAGATCGGGCTGCGGGATCGGCTTTTTCTTGGTCGCTGATTTGGCCATGGGAGTTTCTAAGTAAGTACGAAGCGAATTGATTGCCAGACACTATGCCACGAACCGTGGCGGTGCTGCGCCGCAGCGGGCAGGGCGCGAATTGACGATGGCCGGCGGGTTTAGTGCCGGGAATACCGCAAAACCAGGGCGGCGCGTCGGCCGGGCCGTAGGGTGTGGGCCTCCTGCTTCGCCAGGCTCGGTGGTATGATGACCACAGGCTGCGGGGGGCGCCGGCACGCAACTAAAATCACCGTGCCGCATTGGTGCTGGGCCCGCGGGAACCGCGATCAGGAAGAGATGTGAATGGATAGCGTAAGCCCAGTGAAGGCGAATACCCCGGTCGCGTTGGCGCCGCGGGGGCGTTCCTGGAGCACGGCAGTGCCCGTGGCCACCGTCTGCATCTTCCTGCTGCTGTTCGGCGCATTTCTTTATGCCGCGCGCGTGCTGCTGCTGCCGATTACGGCGGCCATCGTAATCGGCACCATGCTGCGGCCGATCACCGATCGGGCGCGGACCTATCGCATTCCGCAATGGCTCATCGCGCTTGTGCTCGTGCTCCTGCTCATTGCCGCGATGAACGCCCTGGTCATTTTGCTGGCCGCGCCGGTATCCGACTGGGTGGGCAAGGCGCCGGAGATCGGCGCCCGGCTCAAGGACAAGCTGTGGCTGATACAGGAACCGCTCGATCTCCTGCGCCGCTTGCGCGACACGCTGACCCCGGGCGTCGACCACTCGGCGCCACTCGACCTCGGTCTTTCGTCGCTGATCCAGCCCGCGCTCAGCCTGCTGACGCCGGCGATCGGCTATGTCACGCCGGCGATCGGCCAGTTGCTCATCTTTTTCGGCACGCTGTTCTTTTTCCTCTCGACGTCTCTGCCGATGCGCCGCGGATTGCCGATGTTGTTTTCCGACCGCGGCGCGCGGCTGCGCATGTTGCACATCATGAGCGACGCCGAGAGCAGCCTGACCACCTATTTCACCACGGTCGGCGCCATCTATTTCGTGGAAGGCATTTGCGTCGGCGTCGCTTGCTATTTCATCGGTCTGCCCAATGCCGCCGCCTGGGGCGCGCTCACCTTTGTGCTCAGCTTCATTCCCTATATCGGCCCGGGCATCGTGTTGCTGGTGGTGTTCGGCGCCGGGCTCATCCATTTCCCGGCCGTCTCCCATGCGTTGATCGCGCCGGCGTTCTATGTCGCGCTGGCGACGCTCGAAGGCACTTTCATCACGCCGACGATCGTCGGCCACCGGCTCACCTTGAGCCCGCTCGCGGTATTCCTGTCGCTGGTGTTCTGGGCCTGGCTCTGGGGGCCGGTCGGCGCCTTTCTCGCCACGCCATTGCTGATCGTCGGCCTGGCGACGATCGGTCGCTTTCTGCCGCATGACGAGACGACGCTGCCGGGGTAGGGATGGCGGCGCGCGGACACTTGCGATAGAGAGGGCCGCGCCTTGGCCCGGCCCGAATTCCCGCGATGGATTTTTCCGCAATCGTCCACGAGATCACCGTCTTCGTCCGCGACCACGCGGCATGGGCGGCGCCGGTCGTATTCGTGCTGGCGTTCGGGGAATCGCTTGCTTTCATTTCGCTGCTGATCCCGGCCTGGGGCGCGCTGGTGGCAATCGGCGCGCTGATCGGCTCGAACGGGCTCAGCTTCTGGCCAGTGTGGATCGCGGGCGCGCTGGGTGCCGCGCTCGGCGACTGGCTGTCCTATTGGATCGGGCTCAAGCTCGAATATGGCGTGGCGCATATGTGGCCGCTGTCGCGCCATCCCGAATTGATCCCGCGCGCGGAAGTCTTTGTGAAGAAATGGGGCATTGCCGGCATTTTCATCGGCCGTTTCTTCGGACCCTTGCGCGCCTCGGTGCCGCTGGTGGCGGGGATTTTCGAGATGCCCTATTGGCGCTTCCAGCTCGCCAATTTTTCCTCCGCTTTCGTCTGGGCGGCGGTGTTGCTCACGCTCGGCGACGTGATCTCGGCCGGCGTGAAGTGGCTGTGGTGAGGTGAGCTTGACCGGCGCAAACACGCAGCCTATATGGCCGGCCATGACGACGCCTGTTCCAGCGACGAATTTCCGCCGCCGCCGTGCCCACCCGGCACGGGGCTAGTCGTCACCTGTGCCGCCGGATCGAGGTCCGCGGCGCGTCCCTTCCAAGACATCCGCGCCGCCGGCCAAATTTTCGGTCTTTCGTTAAGACTGTGGATGAGGATTGAGCCATGGCAAAAAAGGCAAGGATCGGCGTGCTGGGCGCATCGGGTTACACCGGCTCCGAGCTGGTGCGCCTGCTGCTGCGCCATCCGCGCGCCGAGCTGGCGCTGCTCACCGCCGAACGCAGCGCCGGCAAGGCCATGCGCGAGGTGTTCCCGCAGTTCGCGCCGTTCGAACTGCCGACGCTGGTGGCGTTGGACGGCATCGACTGGGCGGCGGCCGGGCTTGACGTTGCCTTCTGCGCGCTGCCGCATGCCACCACGCAGAAAGTAATCAAGGCGCTGCTGGCGCAATCGCCGACGACCAAGGTGGTCGATCTGTCGGCCGACTTCCGGCTGGCCGACACCGCCGCATACGCGAAGTGGTACGGCCACGAGCACCATGCGCCCGAGCTGCAGGCCGAGGCGGTCTATGGTCTGTGCGAGATCCATCGGCGCGAGATCAAACAGGCGCGGCTGGTTGCCAATCCCGGCTGCTACACCAGTTGTGCCGAGCTGCCGCTGATCCCGCTGATCAAGGCCAAGGCCATCGAGCTCGACGAGATCGTGGTCGACGCCAAGTCGGGCATGACCGGGGCCGGGCGGGCGGCCAAGGAGGCCATGCTGTTCTCGGAAGTGTCGGAAGGCTTCCACGCCTATGGCGTAGGCCATCACCGGCATATGGCCGAGCTCGACCAAGAGTTCTCGGCTGCCGCCGGGCGCGGGGTGATCGTGAGTTTCACCCCGCATCTGGTGCCGATGAACCGCGGCATCCTCTCGACCATTTACGTACGCGGGCGGCGCGGCAAGACGCCGGAACAGCTTCACGAGATACTTTTAAAGTTCTACGTGAAGGAGCCCTTCGTGCATGTGCTGCCGTTCGGCGAGACGCCGCAGACCCGGCATGTACGCGGCTCCAATATGACTTTCATCGGGGTTGCCAAGGACCGCATTCCCGGCCGCGCCATTATCGTTTCGGCGCTCGATAATCTGGTCAAGGGCGCCTCCGGCCAGGCGATCCAGAACATGAACCTGGTCATGGGCTGGCCGGAAACGACCGGCCTGGAGCAGGTGGCGTTGTTTCCCTGACCGTCATTCCGGGGCGCGGGCTTTCGCCCGCGAACCCGGAATCCGGATACAATCTCCCGAGTTTGCTTCTGCATTCCGGGCTCGCCCGCCATAGCGCGTCGAAGACGCGCGTAAACGCGCTTATGGCGGGCGCCCCGGACTGACGGTCTCTTTGCCGGGAGACGCTTCATGTTCGAGGTCACCAACCAGCCGCCGCCGCTCGATCCTTACGACCTGTTCGCCAGCGACGTGGTGCTGCGCGAGGCGGTCAAGCGCGAGAAGGCTGGCTGGGCGGAAGCCGAACTCGCCGCGCTCGGCGCCAAGCTCGGCACGGCCGACACGGTGGCCCTCGGCTTTGCCGCCAACCGCAATCCGCCGCAGCTCAAGAGCTTCGACCGTTTCGGCCATCGCGTCGACGAGGTCGAATTCCATCCGGCCTGGCACGCGTTGATGGCAATCGCCTGCGAAGCCGGGCTGCATTCGAGCCCCTGGGCCAAGCCGCAAGCCGGCGCCCATGTCGCGCGCGCCGCCGGCACCTACATGCTCACGCAGGTCGAGAGCGGCGTCTATTGCCCGGTGGCCATGACCTATGGCTCGGTGACGACATTGCAGAAGGCGCCGCAGGTGGCGGCGGAATGGCTGCCGCGCGTGTTCGCCCGCCGCTACGACCCACGCTTCATTCCGGCGCGCGACAAGAAGTCAGCGCTGCTCGGCATGGGCATGACCGAGAACCAGGGCGGCTCCGACCTGCGCACCAATACGACGCGCGCCGAGCCCGCGGGCGACGGCACCTTCCGGCTGTTCGGCCACAAATGGTTCCTGTCGGCGCCGATGTGTGACGCCTTCCTGGTGCTGGCGCAATCGGGCAAGGGCCTCTCCTGTTTCTTCCTGCCGCGCTGGACGCCCGACGGCATGCGCAACGCGCTGCAAATCAACCGGCTCAAGGACAAGCTCGGCAACAAGTCGAATGCCTCGAGCGAGGTGGAATTCAACGGCGCCTTCGCGCAATTGGTCGGCGAGGAAGGGCGCGGCATCCCCACCATCATCGAGATGAGCAATTTCACCCGGCTCGACTGCGCCATCGGTTCGTCCGGGCTGATGCGACAGGTGCTGGCGCAGGCGATCCATCATGCCCGCTACCGCAGCGCCTTCCAGAAGAAGCTGATCGACCAGCCGCTGATGCAGAACGTGCTCGCCGAGCTCGCCCTGGAGACGGAAGCCGCCACCATGCTGGCGCTGCGGGTGGCGCGCGCCTATGACGAGGACGATGAGGCCGCGCTGGTGATCCGCCGCGCGCTGACGCCGGCGGCGAAGTTCTGGATCTGCAAGCGCGCTCCGGCGGTGGCGGCCGAGGCGATGGAGGTGCTCGGCGGCAACGGCTATGTCGAGGAAAGCATCATGCCGCGCATCTATCGCGAAATGCCGGTGAACTCGATCTGGGAAGGCTCCGGCAACGTCATGTGCCTCGACGTGCTGCGCGCGCTGGCGCGGCTGCCGTCGGCGGGCGCGGTGATTGCCGCCGAGCTCGATGGCGGCGACGCGCGGTTAAAGCAATTTGCCGAACGCCTGCTCAAGCGGCTTGCCTCGGCCGAGCGCAACGACGAGACGCAGGCGCGCGCCTTGGTGCGCGAACTGGTGCTCGCCTTGCAGGCCGCGCTCTTGGCGAAGCACGCGCCGGCCGCGGTGGCCGACGCCTTCTGCGCCACGCGGCTTAACGGCGACGGCGGTTCGGTCTTCGGCCTATTGCCGCGCGGGATCGACGCGCGCGCGATCCTGGAGCGAGCGGCGCCCGCCGCCTAGAGTTTGCCGAATATCGCCAGCACGAGCGCCAGTTGCGCCAGGAAGCCGACCGTAAAGGCGAGCGTCCGCAGCACCGGAATGCCGAGCGCATAGATGATGACATGGGCCAGCCGCGCCCAGAAATAGACTGCGCAGGTGATCGCCGTGCTCCTGGTAGAGTGGTTCTGCGCATTGAGGATCAGCACCAGCGAGGCGAAGATCACCAGGTTTTCGACCGCATTGGTGTGGGCGAAATAAAGCCGCTGCGCCCAGGGCGATTGCGGCTTGGCGTCGCGCGAGGGGTTGGCCATGGCGCCCATCATGCCGCGCACCGCAATGCGGTCGAGGGTATAGGGCACCCATAATACGCCGGTCAGGATGACCGTGAGCGTCAGCCACATCAGTTCCTTCGACATCGTCAGCTCCCCGACTGTGCTTGGACCGCCGAGCTTAGGGCAAGCCGGCGATGGAGTTGTGACCGGGCGCGGTCACGAGGCTGTTATCGCGCGCAAAAAAAAGCCCGCCGCTGGAGGATGAGCGGCGGGCGCGCCCATGGGCGCAGTGGCGGCGCGGTCAACGCCACATCAGGCGATCATTTGCATCTTGCCGCCGGTCGGGATGTTGGGCGCGGTCTTGTTGTCGACGATGACGATGTCGTATTTGTTGCCGGCCGCCCCGCGCAGCCGCCACTGGCCGCCGACCAGCGGCGTCTTGGCAATGTTCTTCTGCGCGAAGGGCGGCAGCTTCTGCCCCGACCAGGCGATGGGGCCGACGATGGTGTCGAGCTTGGTGGCTTGGATGGCGGCCACCGTCGCCTTGGTGTCGCCGGGTTTGCCCACGCGGCGGAGCACGTCGGTCGCCACTTCGAACAGCGCATGCACGAAGCCGATCGGCTGCGTCCATTGCTTCTTGGTGGCGGCTTCGTAGCCGTCGGCCAGTTGCTTGGCCGACTCGCCGGTGAGCGACGATTTGAACGGATGATGCGGCGTCCACCACACCTCGGAAGAGAGGTTGTTGCCGTTGCGGCCGAGCGCCTCGACCGCCACCGGGAATAGCAGCGCCTTGCCGACCGAGGCAATCTTCGGCTTGAAGCCCTGCTGCAACGCCTGGTTCCAGAAGGTGGTGAAGTCGGGTGGGATCATCACGCCGGTGATGATGTCGCATTTGGCTTGCTTGAAGGCGGAGATCTGCGCGGTGAAATTGTCGGAGAGGTTCTGATAGCGGCCGGGATCGGTGAGAGAGTAGCCGAGCTTGTCGAGCACCGGCGGGAAGCCGACATGCTTATCGCCCCAGGCATTGCCGTCGCCGTCATTGGGAAACAGGCCGCCGACCGCTTTGTCGGTCTTCAATTGCTGCCACATGTTGGTGTAGACGGCGATGACGTCTTCGAGCCCCCAGAAGAAGTGATAGGTGTAGTTGAACGGCATCCAGCTCTTGGGATCGCCGGGATGCTGCTGTCGGCCGATGAAATAGGGCTGCCACGGCGCCACCGACGAGATGCACGGCACCTCGTTGACCTCGCATTGCGTCGACACTGGATTGGTGGTTTCCGGCGTCGAGGCCACCAGCATGAGGTCAACCTTTTCCGAGATGATCAGCTCATTGGCGACATCGGCGGCGCGGCTGGCGCTCGACTGGCTGTCCTTGACCTTGACCTCGACCGGATAGGTCGCACCGTCGATCTTGATCCCGCCTTTCACTGTTTTCAGGTAGTTCGAGATGATGAAGTTGTCGGCCTCGGCGAAGGCGGCGAGCGGGCCGGTCTGCGGGCTGACATAGCCGAGCTTGAGGGTCCTGGCGGCCCAGACCGCAGGCGCGAAAACCGGACTGAGAGCGAGTGCCGAGCCGGCGGCCGTGGAGCCGGCGACAAAACTGCGGCGGGTGAGCGCGCGAGGGGCCGCGCGGCCGCGATGCTTGCCATCGAGCATGGAATTCCCTCCCTGATGCGGCGCCATGAGCGACGCCGTCGGTTCCGTCTTGCGGCCGTTTGTTCGTATCTTCAGGGTCTTGGGCGGCAGCCCCGGGCGCCGAAGAGACTTCGGCCTTGACGCGGCTAGTTTGTTCGAATATCGAACAATAGTTCGTTATTCGATCATTTTAATCGGGGTTGACGCGGAATCGAATTGGCGGTAGGCAAGATCACACCATGCTGACGAGGGCCAAGACGTCGCGCGGGGCGCCTGAGGACAAGGAATTCATGGCGACGCTGGCCAAGGGCCTCGCCGTGCTTGGCTGCTTCGGCAAGCAGTATCCGACCATGACGCTGTCGGAAGCCGCCGCCGCCGCGCAGCTCTCACGCGCTACCGCGCGGCGTATTTTGCTCACGCTGGTCGAGCTCGGTTACGTGACGCAGAGCGGGCGCGACTTCTCGCTGTCACCCAACATCCTCAAGCTCGGCTTCGCCTATCTCGCCACGCAAAGCTGGATCGAGCGGGCGCAGCCGCTGCTCAAGGAGTTGAGCGAGCGCCTGCATGAATCCGCCTCGGCCGCGATCCTGGAGGGCAGCGAGATCGTCTACGTCGCGCGGGTGCCGACGCGCCGTTTTATGTCGGCTTCGTTGGCGGTCGGCAGCCGGTTGCCGGCCTTTCACACCGCGCTCGGCCGCGTGCTGCTCGGCTTTCTCGACGAGGCCGAGCTGTGGCGGCGGCTGAAGTCGCTGCGCTTGGATGCCCATACGCCGTCGACCATCACCGACCTGCAGGCACTGTTCGACCGTGTGCGCGCCGACCACGAGCAGGGCTTTGCCATCGTCGACGAAGAACTGGAGCGCGGCTTGCGCGCGCTGGCGGTACCGGTCATCGATCGCCAAGGCCAGGCCATCGGGGCCATCAACCTCTCCACCCATTCGGCGCGTACGACCCGCAATGAAATGCGCGATCGTTTCTTGCCGGCATTGCGCGCGGTGGCCGAACAGTTGCGGGTGTCGGCGACGTAAGCAGCCGGCGCCACTTGCGATCATGGCGCCGGCACCGTAACCTTTCCGTTGGTTCGGACATCGTACATGTGTTCGAATATCGAACAAATGAGAATTCCTAGGGTAGGATCAGCAGCTTAAGGAGGAGGGGCCATGACCGCGCGCGCCAATCCGGAAGCCTTTGCGGCGGAAGGAACCACCATCGGCAATGTCCCGGTGACCCGGCCGCAGACCGGCGCCGAGTATCTCGAGTCGCTCAAGGACGGCCGCGAGGTCTTTCTCTATGGCGAGAAGGTCAAGGACGTCACCACCCATCCCGGTTTCCGCAACACCGCCCGCATGGTGGCGCGGCTCTACGACGCGCTCAGCGACGACAAGCGCAAAGCTCGCATCCTGGTGCCGACCGATACCGGCAATGGCGGCATGACGCACGCCTTCTTCAAGGCGCCGAAGACGCCGGAGGAGATGTTGATGGGCCGCTCGGCCATCGCCGAATGGGCGAAGCTCACTTACGGCTGGCTCGGCCGCGCGCCCGACTACAAGGCCGCCTTCCTCGCCACCCTCGGCGCCAATGCCGATTTCTACGAGCCCTATCAGGAAAACGCCAAGCGCTGGTACAAATACAGCCAGGAACGCGTGCCCTTCGTCAATCACGCCATCATCCATCCGCCGGTCGACCGCGACCGCCCGCCCAACGAAGTGGGTGACGTCTGCGCCCATGTCGAGAAGGAAACCGATAAGGGCATCATCGTTTCCGGCGCCAAGGTGGTGGCCACGGGCTCGGTGCTCACCAATTACACCTTCGTGGCCCACCACGGCCTGATCCCGGTACAGGACAAGAAATTCGCCGTGGTGTTCATGGTGCCGACCAACACGCCGGGGGTGAAATTCATCTGCCGCACCTCCTATGAGATGACGTCGACGGTGATGGGTTCGCCCTTCGACTATCCGCTGTCGAGCCGCGTCGACGAGAACGACGCGGTGTTCATCATGGACAAGGTGCTGGTGCCTTGGGAGAACGTCTTCGTCTATGGCGACGTGGAAAAGGCCAACAATTTCTTCCCGCGTACCGGCTTCTTGCCGCGCTTTGTGGTGCACGGCTGCACACGGCTGGCGGTCAAGCTCGACTTCATCGCCGGCCTCTTGCTGAAGGCGACGGAAGCTTCCGGCACCAAGGATTTCCGCGGCGTGCAGGCCAATGTCGGCGAGGTGATCGCCTGGCGCAACCTGTTCTGGGCGCTGTCGGACGCCATGGTGCGCGACCCGCGCCCGTGGATCGGCGATTACCTGTTGCCCAATATGGACCCCGGCAATGCCTATGCCATCATCGCCACCATCGCCTATACCAAGATCAAGTATATCATCGAGCAGACGGTGGCCTCGGGGCTGATCTACCTCAACTCGCATGCGCGCGATTTCAAGAATGCCGAAATCCGGCCCTATCTCGACCGTTACCTGCGCGGCTCCAACGGCTATAAGGCCGAGGAACGGGTGAAGCTGATGAAGCTGTTGTGGGATTGTCTGGGCAGCGAATTCGGCGGACGCCACGAACTCTATGAAATCAATTACGGCGGCTCCACCGAGGAGATCCGGCGCTACTGCCTGTTCGGCGCTCAGGCTTCCGGAAACGCCGACAAGTTCAAGGGCTTCGCCGAGGAATGCATGGCGGAATATGATCTCGACGGCTGGCGCGTGCCGGATCTGACCGATCCCGGTGAATTGAGCTATCACGCCCTGCAAGGCGCCAAGTGAAAATAAAAAATGACAACAACAAGTGAAGGATAATACGGGTAACGACGGCAATGAACCTGCATGACCACCATCCCCCCGTGGACAGCAAGCTGTTCCGCCGCGTCATGGGCCGCTTTACCACCGGCGTGACCGTGATCACGACGGAGGCGGAGGGCGGGGTGCGCGGCATGACAGCCAATGCCTTTATGTCGGGCTCGTTGACACCGCCGCTGTGCATCATCTCGGTGGCGAAGAAGGCGCGGCTGCACGGGTCCTTGCAGGAGGCCCGCCATTTCGGCGTCAGCATCCTGGCGCAGGGGCAGGAGGCGATCAGCCAGCATTTCGCCGGCCAGGGGGTGGAACAGCCCGATCTCCTGTTCGAGCATATGAACGGCGTGCCGGTGCTCGCCGGCGTCTGCGCGGCGATCGCGGCGGAGATTGTGGCGTGCCACGACTGCGGCGATCACAGCCTCTTTGTCGGCCACATTCTCGGCATGCGCGACGACGAGCGGGCGCCGCTGGTGTTCCACGGCGGCAAATACGCCACGGTGCATCACCGGAAAGAAAAGTCGGCAGATCCATGGATCGACTTCTGGGAGTTAATACCAGATTGAGCGGGCGATCACGTAGACGCCGACCGCGATCACCACGGCGGAGAAGGTGAGCGTCAGGGCATGCTTGTGCCCGGCGAGACGGTGGGCGAGCTTGATGCCGACAAAGCCGCCGCCGGCGCCGCCGGCGATGAACAGCAAGGCCAGTGGCCAGTCGACCAGGCCGGACCAGGCATAGCTCGCCGCGGTGGTGAAGCCGAAGGCGGCCACCGAGACCAGCGAGGAACCGACCGCATTGATCAATGGCATGCCGGTGGCCAGGATCAGTCCCGGCACGATGAGGAAGCCGCCGCCGATACCGAAGAAACCCGAGAGCAGCCCGACGGCAAAGCCGGTGCCAAGCAGCAGGGGCAGCAGCCGCGCCATGTTCGCGCGGGTGAGCTTGAGCTCGGCATCGCCTCCCGACTTGCGCGGTCGCAGCATCATCAACCCGACCACCACCATCAACACGCCGAACAACAACAGCAGGCGGTGGCCGTCGACCATCTTGCCGATATGGGCGCCGGCGGCGGCGCCCATGATGCCGGCGGCGGCGAAGACCAGCGCGCAGCGCCATTTCACCGTGCGGGCGCGGGCGTGGCCGGCGAGATTGACCGCCGCGCTTACCGCCACCGCGATGGCGCTGGTGCCGATGGCGATGTGCGGGGAGGGCACGCCTACCACGTAGACCAGCAGCGGCACCGCCAGCACCGAGCCGCCGCCGCCGATCAGGCCGAGCACGAAGCCGACTGCGCCGCCGGAGGCTAGGGCAAGCAGGGTGTGGAGTGCCAGCATCGGATGGATGTCAGCGGAACAGCGCGGCGAGCCGGCCGAGCAAGCCGGTCGGCGCGGACGCGGTGCCGCCGGCGGGCTTGGCCGAGGTCGGCAGGCCGGCGCGCTTCCAGGCCTCGATGCCGCCGCCGAGCACGTAGACGTCGCAATCGCCGGCGCGTTGCGCCAGCCGCTTGGCGTTCATCTTGGTGCGCATGCCCGACTTGCAATGGAAGATCAGCACGGTGTCGCCCTCGCGCACCGGATGCCGGCTGTCGATCTGCGACAGCGCGTGATGGCGCGCGCCGGGAATATTCTCGCTCGCATGTTCGTGGGTTTCGCGAACGTCAATCAGCACCGCGCCGTCGCGCATCAGTTCGGCGGCGCGCTCGGGGGTGATGGTCTCGACATGGCTCATGGGTTCGTCCTCGCATCGTTTCTCGGAATGACGGGAAGCGGGCGGGTGCTAGGCGCAATAAATGTCCTGCAGCAGCGCCAGCAGCCGGGTCGCATTGGGATCGGCAAGCCGGTAGTAGATGGTCTGTGCGTCGCGCCGGGTGCCGAGCAGGCCGTCCTCGCGCATCTTGGCGAGGTGTTGCGACACCGCCGACTGGCTCAAATGCACCGCCGCGGCTAAATCGCTGACCGACATTTCGCGGACCTGGGAGAGCCGGCACAGCAGCAACAGCCGGTTTTCATTGGCGAGCAGCTTGAGCAGTTCGGCGGCGTCGGCGGCCTTGTGCTCGAATTCGCTCAGCGCCGTGGTCGGCTGGGTACGGCGCGTGCTCTGGACAGGCATGGGGCTGCTCTCCGAAATTCCCATATTCAAATATTAGAGATTGCTAATATATTGGGGAAGGAATATATAGTCAAGGCAGGCAACGACGCGAAAGCGCGAATGGCGCCCGAGGCGCGCAAGGGAACAAGGAGCGCAAACATGTCCGCAGCCGGCAAGCCAGAAATATGGGCCTTCTTCGACGAGCCCACCAATACCGTAAGCTATCTGGTCTGGGATCCGTCCACGCGCGAGGGCGTGGTGATCGATCCGGTGCTCAATTTCGATCACCGCAGCGGCAAGGCGACGGTCGAATTGGCCGATGCCCTATTGGCGGAAGCCAAGAAGCGCGGCGTGACCATCCGCACCGTGCTGGAGACGCATGCGCATGCCGACCATCTTTCGGGCGCGCCCTATATCAAGCTGAAGACCGGCGCCAAGGTGGCGATCGGCGAGCATATCCGCGACGTCCAGCGCATCTTCCGTCCGGTGTTCAACGCCACGGACGTGTCAGGCGACGGCTCCGAATTCGATCACCTGTTCAAGGACGGCGAGCACTTCAAGATCGGCTCCATTGACGCGCAAGTGATCTACACGCCCGGCCACACGCCGGCCTGCGTGTCCTATCATGTAGGCGACGCGGTGTTCGTCGGCGATACCATGTTCATGCCGGATTTCGGCACCGCACGCGCCGATTTTCCCGGTGGCGACGCGCGCACGCTCTACCGCTCGATCAAGCGCATCCTGTCGCTGCCGCCGCAGACGCGGCTGTTCATGTGCCACGATTACAAAGCGCCCGGACGCGACAAATATGCCTGGGAGACCACGGTCGGCGAGGAGCGCGCGCGCAATGTGCATGTGCACGAAGGCGTCAGCGAGGACGATTTCGTCAAGATGCGCATGACGCGCGACGCGACGCTGGCCGCGCCCTTGCTGCTGTTGCCCTCGATCCAGGTCAATATCCGCGCCGGCAAGCTGCCGCCGGCGGAGGCCAACGGCGTGCGCTATCTCAAGGTGCCGGTGGATCTGGCGCCGTAAAACGCCGCGGCGTGCGCGCCAGAGTGCCCCTCACCACATTCCACCCTGCAAGCGCTGCGGGCGCCTGACGGTAGGTACCCGCGCGTCAGCCGCGCACCTTCACATACGACCCCGGCGCGTCCTCGAGGGGGGTGAGCTTGCCGCCGCCGATGACACGCGCCGGCACCGTGTGAGGATCATGCGCCTTGATCCAGTCGAGCCAGTTCGGCCACCAGGAACCCGGGTGCTCCACGGCCTTGCTGAGCCAACGGTCGAGGTCGGAGCCTTCCGGCGCCGGACCGGTCCAGTACTGGTATTTGGCCTTGGCCGGCGGATTGATCACGCCGGCGATATGGCCGGAGCCGGCGAGCACGAAAGTGACCGGACCGCCGAAATATTGCGAGCCGAACAGCACCGACTTCGCCGGCGCGATGTGGTCCTCGCGGGTGGCGAGATTGTAGATCGGCACCTTCACCTTGCGCAGGTCGAGCGTCACCCCGCCGATTTCCATGTCGCCCTTGGTCAGGTTGTTGGCGAGATAGCAGTTGCGCAGATAGTAGGAATGGTTGGCCGCCGGCATGCGGGTGGCGTCCGCATTCCAATGCAGGATGTCGAAGGGGAACGGCTTCTTGCCGCGTAGATAGTTGTTGACCACATAGGGCCAGATCAGGTCGTTGGAGCGCAGCAGGTTGAAGGCGGTGGCCATGCGCGAAGCGTCGAGATAACCCTGCTCCTGCATCTGCGCTTCGAGTTGCTTGATGCGCTCCTCGTCGACGAAGACCAGGAGATCGCCGGCATAGGTGAAGTCGACCTGCGCGGCGAACAACGTGGCGGAGACCACGCGATTGCGTCGCTTGGCGGCAAGATAGGCGAGCGTGATGGCCAGCAGCGTGCCGCCCACGCAATAGCCGATGGCGTGCACCTTCTTCTCGCCGGTGATCTTGGCGATGACGTCGAGCGCGGTGAGCGGACCTTCGCGCATATATTGCTCGAAGCTCTTGCCGGCGAGCCTGGCGTCGGGATTGACCCAGGAGATCACGAACACGGTGAGCCCGCTGTCGACGCACCATTTGATGAAGGATTTCTCCGGCGTCAGATCGAGGATGTAATATTTGTTGATCCAGGGCGGCACGATCAGCAGCGGAACCTTCGAGCACCTGCTCGGTGGTCGGCGTGTACTGGATGAGCTGCATCAATTCGTTCTGGAACACCACCTTGCCGGGAGTGAGCGCGAGATTGCGCCCGACCTCGAACTGCGAGGTGTCGGTCTGGCGGATCTTGAGATTGCCCTGGCCGGCCTGGATGTCCTCGCCCAGCATGGCCATGCCGCGCACCAGGTTCTCGGCATTGGAGGAGAGCGTCTCGCGCAACAGTTCCGGATTGGTGAAGAGGAAATTCGACGGCGAGACCGCGTTGGCGATCTGGCTTGACGTAGAACTCGGCCTTGTGGCGGGTATGCTCGTCGATGCCTTCGGCGTTCTTGACCAGGAATTCGGCCCAGTTGGTGGTGAGCAGATAGGCCTGCTTGAGGAAATCGAAGAACTGGTTCTGCGACCATTCCGGATCGGCGAAGCGCTTGTCGCGCGGGTCGGGCGCGATCACCGGCTCGGCCGGCTCGCCGTTGAGCCGCTTGGCGGCGCTCGCCCACAGATCGAGATAGGCTGCGGCCGAGGCGCGATCTGCAGCGCGGTGGAGCGGGCGGGGTCGGAGAGCCAGTATTCGGCGACCTGGCCGATGGTCTTGACCGGTGTCGGCGATATCGTCGGCGGTTTCGTTCTTGATCTTGCCTTCTTCGCGCGGCTTGAGATAGGCGGCGAGCGCCTTGCCGCCTTCCTCGATCAGGCGCGCGACATTGCGCGACAGCGCTTCGATATCGACGGTGCCGGGCTGCGCCGGCTGCTTGGCTGGTGGCTTGGAAGCTTCCCTGGCCGGAGCCTTGGACACTCCTTGGCCACGTCCGTGCGGTTGACCGCAATATCGGCCGGCGCTTTGACCGTCTCGCTGGTTGGCTTTTCCATCCGTCTGCCGCTCGCGTCCCCGGCCCCACAATTGGCGCGGACCGCGTTCGGCCGCAAGGGCGCCGCATGGCGTGGCCGCCTTGCCGGCCTCCATGCTGCGGACATATTAGCCGGTTATCGCGCTTATGCTATAATTCATTGAGTCTGCTTCGATTTCCCGTTCCGGACTCCGATGCCATGGGCCGGGAGGCATGCTGCGCGCCCTCGAACGATCGATCCTGGCTGGTCTGCCGTCCTGCTGGCCGGCTGCTCGCCGGCCGTGCTGATGGAAAAGCTGCCGACCAGCGTGGGCGGTTTGCCGGCCGGCGCGCCGGCGGCGCCGCCGGCGCCTTACACATACCCGGCCGTGCATGACATGCCGCCGCCGCGCGCCGGACACGCCGCTGACCGTGGAGCAGCAGGACAAGCTGGAAAAGGACCTGCAGGCGGACCGCGACCGGCTGGAAGGCCAGAAAGAGGCCGATCAGGCGAGGCGCTCGAGCAGGCCGGCCAAAAAGACGCGCCAAAGGCCAAAAAAACAGCGCCAAGAACGGTCAAAAAGCCGGAGAACGCTGGCGCCGCGACGAACCCGTGATAAAAGCCAGCCGGGGTCATGCCGGCCGCAGCGAGAGGGCCGAGGGAGCCGACTTTAAGGTCTAAAGCCGATGGAAGAATTCTACCGCATCCGCCGTTTGCCGCCTTACGTGTTCGAAGAGGTGAACCGGGCCAAGGCGCGCGCCCGCAATGCCGGGGCGGACATCATCGATCTCGGCATGGGCAATCCCGACCTGCCGGCGCCGGCCCATGTCATCGAGAAGATGAAGGAGACGCTTGGGCGCCCGCGCACCGACCGCTATTCGGCCTCGCGCGGCATTCCCAAGCTGCGGCTGGCGCAGGCGAACTATTACGAGCGCCGCTTCGGCGTCACGCTCAATCCCGAGACCCAGGTCGTGACGACGCTGGGCTCGAAGGAAGGCTTTGCCAATGTGGCGCAGGCGATCACCGCGCCGGGCGACGTGGTGCTGGTGCCCAATCCGAGCTATCCGATCCATGCCTTCGGCTTCCTGATGGCGGGCGGCGCCGTGCGCGCTGTGCCCTCGGAGCCGACGCCGAACTTCTTCCACACGCTGGAACGCGCGATCATTCACTCGATCCCGAAGCCGACCGCGGTGGTGGTGTGTTATCCGGCCAATCCGACCGCCTATGTCGCCAGCCTCGATTTCTACCAGCGACCTGGTCGCCTTTGCGAAGAAGCACGAGATCCTGGTGCTCTCGGACCTCGCCTATGCGGAAGTCTATTTCGAGGACAACCCGCCGCCTTCGCTGTTGCAGGTGCCGGGCGCCATGGACATCGCGGTCGAGTTCACCTCGATGTCGAAGACCTATTCCATGCCCGGCTGGCGCATCGGCTTTGCCGTCGGCAACGAGCGCGTCATCGCGGCGCTGGCGCGGGTGAAATCCTATCTCGACTACGGCGCCTTCACGCCGGTGCAGGTGGCGGCGATCGCCGCGCTCAACGGCCCGGACGATTGCATCAAGGAGATGCGCGAGACCTACAAGCGCCGCCGCGACGTGCTGGTGGAGAGCTTCGGCCGCGCCGGCTGGGACGTGCCGAGCCCGCGCGCCTCCATGTTCGCCTGGGCGCGCATCCCCGAGCCGTTCAAGGAACTGGGCAGCGTTGAATTCTCCAAGCTGCTGGTCGAGAAGGCCGATATCGCGGTCGCGCCCGGCCTCGGCTTCGGCGAATATGGCGAGGGCCATGTGCGCATCGCGCTGGTGGAGAACGAGCAGCGTATCCGCCAGGCCGCGCGCAATGTGCGCCGCTTCCTTGAAAACGCGCCGGAACAGTTGCACAACGTCGTCCCGCTCGCCACCCGGCGCTAACCTCCCGAAGCAAGCACATTTTATGGCTGCACCGCTGAAACTTGGCGTCGCCGGTTTGGGCAATGTAGGCGCCGCCCTGGTGGCCCTGGTGGCGCGCCAGCGCGGCGAGCTTGCCGTGCGCTGCGGGCGTGCCGATCGAGGTCGTGGCGGTTTCGGCGCGCACGCGCGGCAAGGAGCGCGGCCTCGACCTGAAGAATTCGCACTGGTTCGCCGATCCGGTGGCGCTGGCGCGCTCGCCCGACATCGATGTCTTCGTCGAACTGATCGGCGGCGCCGGCGGTGCGGCCAAGGCCGCGGTCGAGGCCGCGCTCGGCGCCGGCAAATCGGTGGTGACCGCCAACAAGGCGCTGCTTGCCGCGCATGGCGTCAAGCTCGCGGCGCTGGCCGAGAGCAAGGGCGTCGCGCTCAATTTCGAAGCGGCGGCGGCGGCGGCGATCCCGATCGTGAAGACGCTTGCGCGACGGGCTCGCCGGCAATCGCATCAGCGCGCCTCTACGGCATCCTCAACGGCACCTGCAATTACATCCTCACCAAGATGGAGCAGGAGCGCATGCCGTTTGCCGAGTGCCTCGCCGAGGCGCAGCGGCTCGGCTATGCCGAGGCCGATCCGACCTTCGACATCGAGGGCCATGACACCGCGCAGAAGCTGGCGATCCTGGCCTCGCTCGCCTTCGGCACCAAGGTCGACGAGAGCGCGATCTATGTGGAAGGCATTTCCTCGATCACGCCGGCCGATCTCGCCTCGGCCGACGAACTCGGCTATCGCGTCAAGCTGCTGGGCGTGGCGGTGCGCACGGCCAAGGGCATCGAGCAGCGCGTGCATCCGACCATGGTGCGCAAGGACTCGGCCATCGCCCAGGTGATGGACGTCACCAATGCGGTCACCATCGACGCCGAGGGCCTCAATCCGCTGACCCTGGTCGGGCCGGGCGCCGGCGGGCTGGCGACCGCCTCGGCGGTGCTCTCCGACATCGCCGATATCGCGCGCGGTGTGAGGGTGGCGCCGTTCGGGCGGCCGGCGGCGCGGCTCGCCGCGGTGCGCAAGGCGCCCATGCAGCGCCATGAGGGCGGCTATTACATCCGGCTGATGGCACGCGACCGGCCGGGGACCGCGGCCACCATCGCCAAGCGCTTGGCTGAACAGAATATTTCGCTGGAATCGATCATGCAGCGGCACGATCGGCGGGAACCGGCGGCCAACGGCAAGGGCCGCGCCGTCCCCGTTATCCTCATTACCTATGCGACCACCGAGGATGCCGTGCGCAAGGCCCTTGCGGCGGTAGGGCGCGATAGGGTGATCTCTGGCCGGCCGCAGGTGATCCGGATCGAGAAGAATTGACGGGACCCGGCCGCCGGCCGGTGTTTTGGAGGGGAGCGTGACGATGGCGTCGACGACCGAACATATCAAGCAGGCGATGGACCGCATCCTCTCGATCGAGATCGTGCGCGTGACCGAACGCGCGGCGGTGTCGGCGGCGCGCTTGCGCGGACGCGGCAACGAGAAGGATGCCGACCAGGCCGCGGTCGACGCCATGCGGCGCGAGCTCAGCAATCTTTCCATCGACGGCACCGTGGTGATCGGCGAGGGCGAGCGCGACGAGGCGCCGATGCTGTTCATCGGCGAGAATGTCGGCACCAAGAAGGGACCCAAGGTCGACATCGCGGTCGATCCGCTCGAAGGCACCACGCTGTGCGCCAAGAACATGCCGGGTGCCATCGCCACCATGGCCATGGCGGAAGCCGGCACGCTGCTCAATGCGCCCGACGTCTATATGGAGAAGATCGCCATCGGTCCCGGCTACCCGAAGGACCTGGTCGATCTCGACGTCTCGCCGGCGGAGAACATCGCCCGCCTGGCCAAGGCCAAGGGCGTCAAGCCGAAAGAGATCACCGCGCTCATCCTCGACCGGCCGCGCCATGCCGACATGATCGCGGCGGTGCGCGGAACCGGCGCGGCGGTCGCGCTGATCACCGACGGCGACGTCGCCGGCGTGATCCATACCGCGCAGCCCAATGCGACCGGCATCGACATCTACATCGGCATCGGCGGCGCGCCGGAAGGCGTGCTGGCGGCGGCGGCGCTCGCCTGCATCGGCGGGCAGATGCAGTGCCGGCTGGTGCTCGACACCGAAGAAAAGCGCACGCGCGCGGCGAGCATGGGCATCAAGGACCCGCGCAAGAAATACGGCATCGGCGACATGGTGAAGGGCGACTGCGTGTTCGCCGCCACCGGCGTGACCGACGGCAGCCTGCTGCGCGGGGTCAAGTTCCGCAAGGAGGTGATCGAGACCGAGACCGTGGTGATGCGCTCGGTCACCGGCACCGTGCGCTGGGTGCGCGCCGAGCACCGGCAATTGCAGAAATTCCACCTCGGTTAAGGCGGCAGGCCCTGGAATTATTGCGTATCCGTGACAGCGCTTGCGGTAATTTCTGCTTAAACGCCGTTGCGCCTGATTGACGCATCACCCTGGCGGGCGGACGATCAGCTTCCCAATGCAAGGAGGGGCGCATGATACGGATTCTCGGTTTGCTCTTGGTCTTTGGCTGTCTGGCCGTTCCGGCACAGGCGCAGAACGCCGGCTCGCCGGAGGCGTTGCAGGCAGCGAAGGAATTGTCGGCCATCATCACCGGCGAGACGATTCAGCAGATGAGCCGGGCGGTGACCGAGCGAACCTGGCCGGCAATCGAGCGTCAATTCGGCGGCAAGGTCGACGGCGCGACGCTGGCCGATATGCGGGCCGAGTTCCAGACCGCGTTGGCGAACTTCACCGGCGACATCACGAAGGAATCGCCGGCGCTTTACGCGAAATATTTCAGCGCGAGCGAGCTGCACGACATGCTCGCATTCTACAAGACGCCGACCGGCATCAAGACCTTGCACGTGATGCCGGCGTTGACGGCCGAAATCGCCGCCCTGATCACGCCGCGCGCGGCGGGTTTCCAGCAGGATCTGGCAACGCGATTGGTGGCGGTGATGAAGCAACACGGCTACGACAAAAAGTGAGGTGCGCGGCGACACTCGATCTTCCCACAATTTGATTCTTTGGTTGTGGCTTGATTCGCATGATTTAAGTGCGGAACCAGGCACGGATGGAGAACAATGGCGGCTTTGCCGACGCTGGCCATGGAGCCAAGCGAGCGCTTTTTCCTCGGTGTCGCGCGCTCGGCGACGGGTCGAGCCTGGCGCGACCGACTGGATACGCGCGGGCAGGCGCGGGCGCTGGCGATCGCGCAACGCCTCGGCCTGCCTGAATTGCTGGCGCGCGTTTTGGCCGGGCGCGGGGTCGAGGCGGATAATGCGGCTGCCTATCTCGACCCCAGCATCCGCCAGCTTCTGCCCGACCCGCACACCCTCACCGACATGGAAGCGGCGGCCGCATGCTTGGCGCGGGCGGTGGAGAACGGCGAGCGCGTCGCCATTTTCGGCGATTACGATGTCGACGGCGCCACCGCGTCGGCGCTGCTCGCGCGCTATCTGCGGCAATGCGGGCTCGATCCGATCGTGCATATTCCCGACCGCATTTTCGAGGGCTATGGACCCAACGTCGACGCGATCCGCGGCTTTGCCGAACAGGGTGCGAGCCTGCTGGTGACCGTGGACTGCGGCACCACCAGCCTGGAGGCCTTGAGCGAAGCCAAGAAGCTCGGCCTCGACAGTGTGGTGATCGATCATCATCAGGCCGACGAGCGGCTGCCGCCGGCCGAAGCCATCGTCAATCCCAACCGCGCCGACGACATGTCGGGCCTCGGCCATCTCGCCGCGGTGGGCTTGGTTTTCGTCACGCTTGTCGCGCTCAGCCGCGAACTGCGCAAACGCTCGTTCTGGAGCGATGCGCGGCCGGAGCCCGACTTGTTGTCGGCGCTGCACCTGGTCGCGCTCGGCACCGTGGCCGATGTGGTTCCGCTTACCGGCTTGAACCGCGCCTTTGTCACCAAGGGGCTGATCGCGCTGCGCCGGCGCGAGCAACCCGGACTCACTGCGCTGATGGATGTGGCGCGGCTGACCGGGCCGCCGGAGCCGTGGCATCTCGGTTTCCTGCTCGGCCCGCGCATCAATGCCGGCGGTCGCATCGGCCGTGCCGATCTCGGCGTGCAGTTATTGCTGGAGGAAGACGCCACCGAATGCGCGCGCATCGCCGGCGAGCTTGATCGGCTCAATGGCGAGCGCCGCGCCATCGAGCAGGCGACGCTGGAGCAGGCGGAAGCCGAAGCGCTGGCCGCGCTCGGCCTGGAAGAGAAGGGCGCCGTAGTGGTGACCGCGGCGGAAGGCTGGCATCCGGGTGTGGTCGGCCTGGTGGCGGCACGGCTGAAGGAGCGCTACGGCCGGCCGGCCTTCGCCATTGCGCTCGAGCGTGGCGGGACCGGCACCGGCTCCGGCCGTTCGATCGCCGGCGTCGATCTCGGCCGCGCCGTGCGCCAGGCCGTGCGCGAGGGGCTGCTGGTCAAGGGCGGCGGCCACGCCATGGCCGCCGGCATCACGCTCAAGCGCGATGCGCTGGGCGCTTTCCGTGCGTTCCTCGAAGACGCATTGGCCGCGGATGTCGAAGCCGCGCGGCGCGAGCGCGCGCTGCTGATCGACGGCGCGCTGAGTGCCGGCGCCGCCGATCCGGCGCTGGTGGAGATGCTGGCGCGCGCCGGACCTTATGGCGCCGGCAATCCGGAGCCGTTGTTGGCGCTGCCGGCGCACACGATTGCCTATGCCGATCCGGTGGGCGAGAACCATGTGCGCGTGCGGCTGAAATCCGGCGACGGCAAGTTCATCAATGCGATTGCCTTCCGCGCGCTGGGCATGCCGCTCGGCCAGGCGCTGCTGGACAATCGCGGTCGGCCGATGCACGTGGCCGGTCAACTCGCGATCGACCGTTGGCAGGGCGAGGCGCGGGTACAGATGCGGATCACCGACGTCGCCGGCGTCCAAGGCGCTGGCTGAGGTGCCTGCTGAAGGATTGTGGCCATGAGCAGCCTCGGCCGGCAGGCGCATTGGGACCAAGTCTACCGAAGTAAGGACGACCGCGAGGTGAGCTGGTTCGAGGAGAGCCCGGCGCTCTCGCTCGATCTCATTCGCGCGACCGGCGTTTTGCACAAGGCCCCGATCATCGATATCGGCGGCGGCGCGTCGCGGCTTGTCGACGCGCTGCTGGATGACGGCTTTGAGGATGTCAGCGTTCTCGATGTCTCTCCTGCGGCGCTGGCGCGGTCCAAGGCGCGCTTGGGCGTGCGCGGCGCCAAGGTGCATTGGCTGGTCGCCGACGTGACCGCGTGGGATCCGCCACAGGCCTATGACGTTTGGCACGACCGCGCCGTCTTTCATTTTTTGACAGAAGCCGAGGAGCGCGCCGCCTATGCCGCGCGGGTCGCGCACGCCGTGCGACCCGGCGGGCATGTCGTGATCGGCACCTTCGCGCCGGAAGGTCCGCAACGTTGCAGCGGGTTGCCGGTGATGCGTCACCATGCGGCGTCGATCGGCGCCATCCTCGGCGGTTCATTCAGGCTGGTCGAGAGCCGCCGGCATGACCATCGCACCCCTGCCGGCGTCATCCAGCGCTTCCAATTCTGCCGTTTCAGCAAAGGCGTATGACGCTGACCGCCTTGGCGGCGCTCCCGCGCTGGCGCGACCTTTTTTGCAACAGAATTTGACTGGCGCCCCCACTGACAAATCTTGTCACCAAATCGCGCCCGGCTGACAAATTTGGGTGACAGCCGGGGCTTCCCATGCGGCTCGACGGCGCTGATCGACCGGCGCGAGCACGAGGAGCAGGAAGATGAAAAATCGTAAGTCACTCGTTGTTTTTGCCATTGCCGCCGCGCTGTCCGCCGCAGTTGGCGTCTACAGCATGAGCGCGGCCGCCCAGGAAGGGCGCGGCTACGGCTACGGCCCAGGCATGATGAACGGATACAGCCAGGGTTACGATACGAACCGCGACGGTGACGGCCCCGGCTATGGGCCGATGCGCGGCTATGGTCCCGGGTATGGGCATAGGCGCGGCGATGACGCCGATCGCAACGACGGCTACGGGCCGGGCTACCATATGCGCGGTTGGAGCGGCGGTATGGGCCCGGGCATGATGGGCTATGGTGGCGGTTACGGCCGCGGCATGATGGGCTGGTAGCGTCGACGCCCGTGCGCTTTGCCGTCGAGCGGCGAGGCGCGGGCGCAGATGGCGATAGCGGAAATGGCGGCGTCAGCAAGGCGCCGCCAATGACGGCGGCGCTATCGTCCGAGCTTCAAGCCGATCCGCTTCACCACGCCGCCCCAAAGCGCGGAGTCCTTGGCGATGGTGGCGCTGAAATCTTCCGGTGTGCCGCCGGCCGGCTCGTCGCCGATGGCGGCGATCTTGTCCTTGAAGAATTTGGAAGCAAGGCCGCGATTGATCGCCGCATTGAGCTTGGCCACGATCGGCTTGGGAATGCCGGCCGGAGCAATGACGCCGCTCCAGGTGCTGGCGTCGTAGCCGGGAACGCCGGCCTCCGCCATCGTCGGCAGATCGGGGAAACCGGGCGAGCGGTGCAGGCCGCTCACCGCGAGCGCGCGCACCTGTCCGGAGCGGACGAACGGCGCGATTGAATTCAGGCTTTCGAACATCACCTGCACGCGGCCGGCGATCAGGTCCTTGATGGCGGCGGCGCCGCCCTTGTAGGGCACGTGCGTCATCTGAACGCCGGTCATGAATTTGAACAGCTCGGCGCCGACATGTCCGGGTGAGCCGACGCTCGATGAGGCATTGAGCAGCGCGTTGGGATGTGCCTTGCCATAGGCGATCAGTTCCTTGACCGAATGCACCGGCAGCGACGGCGATACCGCGAGCAAGAGGTGGCCGCGGGTGACCAGACAGATCGGCTGGAAGTCGCGCTCGATATTGTAGGGCAGTTTCGCGATCATGTGCCGCGTGATGGCGAGCGCCCCAATCGGTCCCATGCCGAGGGTGTAGCCGTCGGGCTGCGATTTCGCGAGCATATCGAGGCCGAGCGTCAGCGCGCCGCCGGGCCTATCCTCGACCACGATGGTCTGGCCGAGTTCGGGACCGGTGGCGGCGGCGACCAGGCGGGCAAGCGTGTCGGTGGCGCTGCCGGCGGCCTGCGGCACGATCAGCCGGATCGGCCGGTCCGGATATTCGGCCGCCGCCGGCGTTGCAACAGAGGTGCTCGCGGCGATGACGGCACACAGCAGCACGGCAAAGCGACCGGCGCAGAGCGCCCGGGTCTCAGGCATTGTAGGCATGGCGTTCCCCCAAAGTGCGCGGGCAACAATGTCCCGCGTTCTTGCAGAGCAGATTGTGCCGCTGAAGAGGGGAAAATAGCTATCGCAATTTTATCGCCGTCGCGGCTTGCGGCAGAACACGTCGTAGATCGCGCCGATGACGGTGCGCGCTTCCTCGCTGGCGAGTTTGTAATAGATGATCTTGCCGTCGCGGCGGGTCGATACCAGTCCGTCGGCGCGCAGCCGCGCCAGCTGTTGCGACACCGTCGGCTGGCGCAGGTTCAAGATGTCTTCCAATTCGCCGACCGATTTCTCGCCCTCGGCCAGGATGCAAAGAATCACCAGTCGGCTTTCATGCGCCAGCGCCTTGAGGAAGTCACTGGCGCGTTTGGCGGACGTCGCCATGCGCGCAAGCTCGCTGGAGCGTGCCGGTGTGCCATGGCGGGAAAGGTTGAGTTCCATTTGTGTACCAATGATTTCTGCGCCCGGTGTCTGACTACAGACGATCAACTCTCCACCGGTATTCGTTTTTCCATGAGTTGGGCACGACCGCCAGTCGATTTGGTCGCGTCCAGTCGCTTGATGAGCACGCCGAGCAGGCCCCAGAAGTTGGCGTCGCCCGGATAGCCGCGAATACGGCCGATCTCGTGCCCCCGGTCGACCAGCACGAAGAGCGGCGTCAGCCGTTCGACCGCAATAAAGGCCAGCTCCGCGGGCAGCGGCTTGTCGATATCGACGCGTCGCAGCGGCGCCCGTCGGCCTTCCTCGGTCTTGCCGTAGATCGGCGCGATCTCCCGGTCGAAGGTAGCACACCAGGGACAGCCGGCGCTTTCGAACATGACGAGTTCCGCCGCCCGCGCCGTTGCCGGTATCAGCAGCATGGCGGCGAGCAACAGCGCGACGGAAAAAACATGTCGACTGGAGAGCGCGGACACCAATTTCATTCCCCGTCGCGGCTGGCCGATGGAAGGATATTTTGGCCACGTCGCACGACACTAAATATATCACAAATTAAGAATATGTCGAATGGGCGGGCAGGGGTGGCCGCGACCCGGACCGGTGTCGAGCGCCTATCCGAAGCGGAACGCCAACAGATTATCGAAGGAGCGCAGCTCGATCAGGATGCGATGCAGGAGGTCGCTGTCGCGGGAGGCGATCGCCTTGGGGATGAGCACGAGGCCGGCCTTGGCGCCGTCGATGAGGCGACGGAACTCCGGCGACTTGCGCACCGCCTCGCTCGCCATGCCATCGCAGCGGTTAAGCACGTAGCCATAGATCGCCGCCTTGCTGGCGATGCCGAAACGGGTGGGCGACTTCGTCCAATCGAGGTCGCGGACGTTATAGACCATGAGCGCGTCCATGACGGCGTTGGCCTCGCCAATGCAGTCGGCCAGCACGGCAATGCCGGCCGAGCGGCGCAGTGCGTGGAAGTCGTCGCGCACCGCCTTGAGGGCGACGCTTGCCTGTTCCGGGCGGCCGGAATTGAGCATCATGTCGGCGGCAACGAGCCGGGTGGCAATGTCGGTCATGGCGATGACGTATTGCGGGTCGCCATCAAAGGCATCCGGCCGCTTGCCGGCGAAGCGCGTATTGAGCTGGCTCCAGGCGGTGCGCAGCCGATCGATTTCGACCGCGGCGAGATCGACATTGCCGGTGCGCAAATAGCCGAGCGCCACCCGGTTATGCGCGCTCACCGCCTCGACCGCGGCGTTGAAATCGGCGAGGTCGCCGGCGGCGGCGCTACCGGCACAGAGCGCCAGGCCAAAGACAAGGACCGCGACGCGCGCAAATCCAACCAGCATCAGGCTACACCGGACTTTGAGGCGGGGACGAAGCGGAGTAAGAATATAAACGGCGGCGCGCTGTCGGGCGAGGCCTCCATGCGGATTTGGTTACTTGCCGTGCGCCAGGGTTCGACCATGTATATGACACGCCGGGCTTTGTTCGCGGCTGCGGCCGGCGCGGCATTGCTGCGGCCGGTGCGTGCGGCGCCCATCCTTACCGATGACGGGCTCTACAAGGAGCCCTGGTTCCTGGAAAGCTTCCTCGATCTCGCCGATGATCTCGAGCAGGCGCACTCGGAAGCCAAGCGCTTCGTGGTCATGTGGGAGCTCAAGGGCTGCCCCTATTGCAAGGAGACCCACTTCGTCAATTTCGCGCAAAAGCGCGTTGCCGATTACGTCAAAGGCAATTTCGAGGTGTTGCAGCTCAATATCATCGGCTCGCGCAAGGTGACCGATTTCGACGGCGCGGAACTGTCGGAAAAGCAATTGGCGGCGAAATACGGCGTGCGATTCACCCCGACTTTCCAGTTTTTCCCGGAACGGGCGGCGGCGCTGAAGACCCTGGCGCCGCAAAAGCGCGAGGTCACCCGCGCCGCAGGCTACCTCAAACCCGACGATTTCCTCGCCTTTTTCCGCTACGTGCGGGAAAAAGCCTATGAGAGCAAGAGCTTCCGCGATTTTCTCAGGACCCTGCCAAGCTAATAGGCAGATCATGTGGGCAAGAATTATATTTATATTCTCTATTATGAATATGAATTGATCCGGCCGGACCGGCCCGCTATGGTCGTCGGCCAAGGGGGCTGCGGTCAGCCTCGAGAATAAGATTAGGGAGGGTCTGCATGCGACAATTATCTCGTCGCGCGGCGCTGGCGCTTGGCGCCGGAGGCGCTGCGCTCGGCATCGTCGGCTGGGGCGAGGGCGCCCAGGCCGCCGCCAAGGAAGCCGCGGCGTCGATCGCCAAGTTCACTGGCGGCAAGGAGCCGGTGGCGGGCAAGATTTCCATCGAACTGCCGGAGATCGCGGAGAACGGCAACACCGTGCCGCTATCGTTTGCGGTCGACGCGCCGATGAGCGCCGACGATTACGTCAGCGAGGTGCTGGTCGTGGCCGACGGCAATCCGAACCCGGGCGTCGCCCGCTTCCACTTCACGCCGATGTCGGGCAAGGCGGCAGCCGCCACCCGCATCCGCCTCGCCACCACGCAGAACATCATCGTGGTCGCCAAGTCCAGCAAGGGCGCGTTCTACCGCGGCCAGAAACTGGTCAAGGTCACCATCGGCGGCTGCGGCGGCTGAGCAACAAAACAAGAATCAGGAGGAAATCATGGCCGACAGACCGCGCCTCAAGCTTCCCTCGGAAGCCAAGAAAGGCGACATCATCGAGATCAAGACCTTGTTGCCGCACATCATGGAATCGGGGCAGCGCAAGGACAAGGACGGCAAGGTGATCCCGCGCAAGATCATCAACAAGTTCACCTGCACCTTTAATGGCAAGCCGGTGTTCACCGCCGATCTGGAGCCGGCGATCGCCGCCAATCCTTATTTCCAGTTCTCCGCCAAGGTCGAGGAGAGCGGCACGTTCAAGTTCTCTTGGACCGACGACGACGGCACCGTCACCACCGCGGAACAGAAAATCACCGTGGGCTGACACCGCGCGCCGCGACGTGCGGCGTGTTCGAACGACAACAATGCGCTCGGGGAGGACAAGATGGAACGTGGAGGGATGTGGACGGCCGGCGTCATCGCGATTGCGGGGTTGCTGGCTGGCGCCGTTGTGCTGACGACCGGCGATGTCGCCAACGCGCAACTGGCCAAGGCGGCGTTGGATACCAAGGGTGATGCCTCGGCGCGGCCGTGGAAGCGCTACGCCAAATGGCCGCCGCGCGACGAGTCGAAATGGAGCACGCTCGCCAAGGTTTCGTCGCCGCCGGCGCCGAAAGCGCCGCGCAAATTCACCGGGCCGATCGCGGGCGACGCCGCCAAGGGCGCCAAACTGGTGGCCGATCGCAAGCGCGGCGGCTCCTGCCTGGCCTGCCATGTGATGGGTCAGGCCGGTGGCGCCAACCTGCCGGGCAATGTCGGACCCGACCTGTCGCAGATCGGCAATGCCGGGCGCGACGACGAATGGCTGTTCAACTACATCTATGACGCGCGCGTCTATAACCCGGAAACGGTGATGCCGCCCTGGGGCAGCCACGGCCTGTTCAGCGACCAGGAGATCGACGACATGGTCGCTTTCCTGAAGACGTTGAAGCAGCCGGCGGTGTTCAAGACGCAGCTCGACGATCCCAACCAGCGCCCTGCGCCGGTGGAGAAGCGCGCCAATCTCGACCCCATGGAAAATCCCGGCATGTGGGCGATCGACAAGGCCAAGGTGCTGTGGAAGACACGGGGACCGAGCGGCTTTTCCTGCAACACCTGCCACAGCGATCCGGCCAAACAGTTCAAGACCTGGGCCGCGACCATGCCGCAATGGGAGCCGCGCCTGGATAAAGTGCTGGGCGTGGAGGAGTTCATCACTCGCCATGCCAAGGCGACCGTCGGCGTGAGCTGGCCAATGGAAACCACGGCCAACCGCGAAATGTCGGTCTATCTGCACTTCCTCGCCAACGGCACGCCGATCAGCGTCGATACCGCGAGCCCGGCGGCGAAGGCGGCGATCGAACGCGGCAAGATTCTCGCCAGCCGCAAGATCGGCGAGCTCAACTTCGCCTGCACCGACTGCCACGGCAAGTCGGCCAATCATTGGATCCGCGGGCAGTGGCTGGGCGATCCGAAGGGTCAGTACGACCACTTCCCGACTTGGCGCACCAGCCTGTTGGCGGTGTGGGACATCCGCCAACGGTTCCAGTGGTGCCAGGTCAATATCCGCGCAGACGAACTGCCGCCGGACGCCAAGGAATATGGCGATCTGGAGTTGTATTTGGCCTCGTTGAATCAGGGGCTGAAAGAGAACGTGCCGGGAATCAGGCACTGACGGTCATTCCGGGACGCCCGCCGCAACCCCTGGGGTGAAAGCGGGCGACCCCGGAACTCCGGAACGGATCGCAAAGCAGGACGACTGCGGATTCCGGATTCGCGCGCTTTCGCTCGCGTTCCGGGATGACGGGAGAGGAGTAAGCAAATTCCATGATCACCCGCCGTGAAATACTCCAGGTCGGCGTCGCCACCGCCGCCGTGATGGCCGGCAGCGGCGCGCTCACCCGCGCTTTCGCGCAGCAGACGCTGAGCGAAGCCGAGCTCACCAAGTTCGACGCGCTTGGCAATGTCACGCTGCTGCACGTGGCCGACATCCACGGCCAGTTGCTGCCGGTCTATTTCCGCGAGCCCTCGATCAATCTCGGCGTCGGCGCGGCGCGCGGACAGCCGCCGCACCTCACCGGGACGGCCTTCCTGCAGCATTTCGGCATCGCGCCGAAGACCGCGCAAGCCTACGCGCTGACCGACCAGGACTTCACCGCGCTGGCGAAAACCTATGGCCGCATCGGCGGGCTCGACCGGCTCGCCACCGTGGTCAAGCGCGTGCGCGCCGAGCGCGGCGACAAGGTGCTGTTCCTCGACGGCGGCGATACCTGGCAGGGCTCGCTCGGCGCCAACAGGAGCAAGGGCCAGGACATGGTCGACTGCATGGCGTTGCTCAAGCCGGACGCCATGACCGGCCATTGGGAATTCACCTATGGCGAGGCGCGGGTCAAGCAACTGATCAAGGGCCTCGGCTTTCCCTTCCTCGCACTCAATGTGCGCGACACCGAATGGAACGAACCGGTGTTTCCGGCGATGAAAATGTTCGAGAAGGGCGGCGTGAAAATCGCCGTGCTCGGCCAGGCCTTTCCCTATACGCCGGTCGCCAATCCGCGCTGGATGATTCCGAAATGGTCATTCGGCATTCGCGAGGAGGAGGTGCGCGCCAATGTCGCCAAGGCGAAGAAGGCGGGCGCCCAGCTCATCGTCTTGCTCTCGCATAACGGCTTCGATGTCGACCGCAAGCTCGCCTCCCGCGTTTCCGGCATCGACGTCATCCTTACCGGCCACACCCACGACGCGCTGCCGGTGGCGATCAAGGTCGGCAAGACCCTGTTGATCGCCTCGGGCTGCCACGGCAAATTCGTCTCCCGGCTCGACCTCGACGTACAGAACGGGACGGTGAAGGATTTTCGTTACAAGCTGATCCCGCTGTTTGCCGATGCGATCGCGCCCGACGCGGAAATGGCCGCGGCGATCGCCAAGGCGCGCGCACCTTATGCGCAGGAGCTCAAGCGTGTCGTCGGCAAGACCGACTCGCTGCTCTATCGACGCGGCAACTTCAACGGAACCTTCGACGATCTCATCTGCGCAGCCTTGATGAAGGAACGCGACGCCGAAATCGTGTTGTCGCCCGGATTCCGCTGGGGCACCACCGTGCTGCCGGGGCAGCCGATCACGGTGGAGGACATCCACAACGCCACCGCCATCACCTATCCGCAGGTCTATCGCCAGCCCATGACCGGCGAGCGGCTCAAGGCCGTGCTCGAGGACGTCGCCGACAATTTGTTCAATCCCGATCCCTATTACCAGCAGGGCGGCGACATGGTGCGCTGCGGCGGCATTGGCTATGCAATCGATATCGGCAAGCCGATGGGCAAGCGTATTTCCGGCATCACGCTCTTGAAGAGCGGCCAGCCGATTGATCCGAAAAAAGAATATGTCGTCGCCGGCTGGGCCAGCGTCAACGAAGGCACGCAAGGCCCGCCGGTGTGGGATCTGGTCGAGCGTTATGTCGCCGCCGAACAGACGGTGCGCCTGCGTCCCAATCAAGCGGTGAAAATATCCGGGGCGTGAGCCGTGCTTTTTGTTATATTCGAGAAGAAGAATGTGTTATGGGATGGCTCAGCAAGCCATCCGCCGGGAGCTGCCGATGACGAAACCGACCGATGACACGCGCGCCTCGCGCCGCCGCTTTCTGGCCGGCGCCGCCGGTCTTGCCGCCGCGGGCGTGAGCGGGCGCGCCGCGCTCGCCGACAACGTCAAGAACTCAGCGAAGAACCTGCCGCCCAACGTGCCGGACTGGAGCAAGGCCCTCGGCGAGGGCGTCGGCACGCGGCCCTATGGTCATCCGTCCAAATACGAGAAGGAGGTCGTGCGCCGCACCGTGCCCTGGCTGACGGCGACGCCGGAATCTTCGGTCGCCTTCACGCCGCTGCACGAGCTCGACGGCATCATCACGCCCAACGGATTGTGCTTCGAGCGCCATCACGGCGGAATCGCCGAGGTCGATCCGCACGACTACCGGCTGATGATCCACGGCCTGGTCGACAAGCCACTGATCTTCACGCTGGAAGACCTCAAGCGCTTCCCGCGCGTCAACAAGATCTATTTTCTCGAATGCGCCGCCAACACCGGCATGGAATGGCGCGGCGCCCAGCTCAACGGCTGCCAATACACCCATGGCATGGTGCATTGCGTGCAATATACCGGCGTGCCGCTGAAGATTTTGCTGGCGCAGGCCGGGCTGAAATCTTCCGCCAAGTGGCTGTTGGCGGAAGGCGCCGACGCCGCGGCGATGACGCGTTCGCTGCCGCTCGCCAAGGCGCTTGACGATTGCCTGGTCGCCTATCGCATGAATGGCGAAATGCTGCGTCCCGAGCAGGGCTATCCGGCGCGCCTGGTGGTGCCGGGCTGGGAAGGCAATCTGTGGGTCAAGTGGCTGCGCCGCATCAAACTCGGCGATGAGCCCTGGTACACCCGCGAGGAGACGTCGAAATATTCCGACCTGATGGAGAACGGCAAGGCGCGCAAGTTCACCTTCGTGATGGACGCCAAGTCGGTGATCACGTCGCCCTCGCCGCAGGCGCCGCTTTCCGGCAAGGGCTTCACCGTGCTCTCGGGGCTGGCCTGGTCGGGCCGCGGCAGCGTCGCCCGAGTCGATGTTTCGCTCGACGGCGGACGCAACTGGCGCACGGCGCGCATCGACGGGCCGGTGTTCGACAAGGCGGTGGTGCGCTTCTATTACGAGTTCGACTGGAACGGCGAGCCGCTTCTGCTGCAATCGCGCGCCATGGATTCGAGCGGCTATGTGCAGCCGACCAAGAACGCGCTGCGCAAGATCCGCGGCGTCAACTCGATCTACCACAATAACGGCATCCAGACTTGGTCGCTGAAAGCCAATGGGGAGGTCGAGAATGTCGAAGTCGGCTAAGCTCGCGCTCTCCGTCGTGCTGCTCGTCGCGTTCGCCGTGCCGGCGCTGGCGCAAGGCAAGAAGACCGCCATTCCGCATTACGGCATCGGCCAGACGGCGACGCCGGCGCAGATCGCCGGCTGGGACATCGACGTGCGTCCGGACGGGCAGGGTCTGCCGCCGGGGCAGGGCTCGGTAAAGGCGGGCGAGAAGGTCTATGTGGACCGTTGCGCCGCCTGCCATGGCGAATTCGGCGAGAGCGCCGGGCGCTGGCCGCAGCTCGCGCAAGGCAAGGGCACGCTGGCCTCGGCCAATCCGGTGAAGACGGTCGGCTCCTATTTCCCTTATGTCTCGGTGCTGTTCGACTATGTGCGCCGCGCCATGCCGTTCGGCGATGCCGAGTCGCTGAACAATGACGAGCTCTACGCGGTCACCGCCTATGTGCTCTATCTCAACGACCTGGTCGACGACAAATTCGTACTGTCGAAAGCGACCTGGTCGAAGGTGACGATGCCGAATGCCAACGGCTTTTACGACGACAACCGCGACACGGCCGAGAAGGCGTTCTGGAACAAGCGTCCCTGCATGAAGGACTGCCGGCCGCCGGTGAAGATCACTGAGCACGCCGCGGTGCTCGACGTGACCCCGACCGACAAGACGCCTAAACCGAAGGGGGTCGAGTAGCGAAAACGCGCTGGGTCGGCGGCGCCGACCGCGCGCAATAAGCGAGAAATCCGACATTGCCCGGCTTGCCCGACGGGCAGCACCGGTCATAAGAATCGACAGGGAGGAACGGGCAATGGTGAAACGAATGGGTGGCAGGCCGGGCGGCTTGGGCCGACGCCAATTCCTCAAACTCTCGGCCGGCTCGACCGTTGCCGCGGCGACAACCGCCGCCATGGCGGGGACGGCGGCGGCGGCGATCAGCGGCCGCACCAATCGACCGGCGAATCTGCCCACGGCCAAGGGACCGCGTTGCGTCGTGGTCGGCGGCGGCTCTTCCGGCGCCACGATGGCCAAGTACCTGAAGAAAGAGAATCCGAAATTCGACGTGGTCATGGTGGAGCCCAACGCCACCTACATGTCGTGCTTCCTGAGCAATCTGTGGTTCGACGACCTTATCGATCTGAAGACGCTTGAGCACTCGTTCTGCGACGCGGCCAGCGCCAATGATTATGTCTGGCTGCAGGGCAAGCTGATCGATCTCGACCGTGAGGCCAAGCGCGCCTACACCAGCGAAGGTTTTATCGACTACCACTACATCGTGCTGGCGCCGGGCATCGACTACAACTACGCCTCGATCGGTATCAAAGATCCGGCGATGCAGATCGCTTGCGCGCAGAAATTTCCCGCCGGCTTCAAGCCCGGCTCCGAGCATCTGTCGATCAAGGCCAAGCTCGCCAATTTCGAGAGCGGCATCTTCCTGACCACGGTGCCGACCGGCAACTACCGCTGCTTGCCGGCGCCCTATGAGCGCGTGTGCATGATCGCCAGCTATTTCAAGAAGAACAAGATCAAGGGCAAGGTCGTGCTGCTCGATCCGGGCGAGAAACCGTTCGCGCCCAAGGCGCCGGGCTTTCTCGCCGCCTTCCACGAGCTTTACCCGGACATCATCGAGTATCACCCTTCGACCATGATCAAGGCGGTCGATCCGATGAAGAAGACGGTGACCACCGACTTCGACACCTTCAACTTTACCGACGCGGCGATCTATCCGCGCGTGCGCGGCGCCAAGCTCATCGAGGAACTCGGTCTGCACGATCCCAAGAGCCCGCAACTGGAGGCCGACATCGACGTCTACAAGTACTTCGCCAAGGGCGATCGCACCTGCTACGTCACTGGCGATTGTCGGCCGATGCCGTTCTCCAAATCGGGTAACACCGCCAACAGCGAGGCGCACTACGTCGCCAAGGTGATCGCCGCGACCGAGGCAGGCAAGGACATCGACTGGGTCAGCCCGCAGACCATCTGCTATTCGATGGTCAACGGCGCGCCCGAGCAGGCCATCGTGGTGAAAACCAAATATGACCGCAAAACCTTCGGCTTCACCGATGTGCAGCTTGACAACACGCGCTCGGCGGCGCTTGCCAAAGCCGCGCATGAATGGGGCGCCGGGCTGTACCGCGACATGTTGTCGTGAGGTCCGGCGCCGGTGATGGCCGACTCCGGCAAGGGTGACGGCGCGACGGAGCGGCAAGGCATGGAAGGTTCCGACGTAAGTCGCCGGCACTTCGTCAAGACCTGCGGGACCGTGGCGACGCTGGTCGCGGTTTCCGCTGGCGGCTTGGCGCCGCCGGCCGTAGCACTGGCCCAGGCGCCCCGGCTCAAGCTCGTCGACAAGGCCGGCCGGCCTTTCAAGGCGGGCGAACTCGCTGTCGATGCGAATTACGTCTTTCTCTACCCTTACGTCAGCACGCCGTGCCTGCTGCTGCGGCTGTCGGCGCCAACGCCGCGCAATGTGCAGCGGACGGATGCCAAGAGCGCGCCCTATACCTGGCCCGGCGGCGTCGGCCGCGACGGCGCCGTGGTCGCCTATTCGGCGATCTGCGCCCATCAGCTCTCCTACGACAGCCGGCAGACGAGTTTCCTCACCTATCACACGGCGCGCGGCGCGCTTTCCGGGCACGATCACGCCATCACCTGCTGCGCCCATGGTTCGACTTACGATCCGGCCGCCGGCGCCAAGGTGACGGGCGGGCCGGCCCAGTTTCCCCTGGCGGCCGTGCAATTTTCCTATGATGCGGCAAGCGACGAACTGACCGCCGTGGGCATGGTCGGCACCGCCTTGTTCGACGAATTCTTCAAGGCCTATCGCGCCGATCTCAACGCCGAGTTCGGCCGCGGCGCCTACCGGGCCCTGGTGGCGGATCGTACCACCGTGCTGCCCATGCGGGAGTTCAGCAAGGACGTCATCGCCTGCTGATCTCCCGGAATTCGCTTTCGACCTGCGAGGAGGCAACGGGTGGGATGGGTTTTGCCTCGACGCGTCATTTCGCCTATGACTGCGGCCGACCTCATTCCAGTCCGGGACTTCCATGACCAAGCTCAATCTCTCCCTCGCGGTCGGGCCCTATGACCGCACGCGCGCGCTGATCGACGGCTCCGTGCAGATCGACGGCGTCGAGGCAACCGGCATGACGCTTTCGCCGGAAGAAATCTTCTTCCGCGCCTTTCGTCATGCCGAATTCGACATCTGCGAATTGTCGCTGTCGAGCTTCACGGTGAAGACGGCGCAAGGCAATTGCCCCTATGTCGGCGTGCCCGCCTTCGTCTCGCGCGCATTCCGCCACACCGCGATCTGGGTACGCACCGACCGCGTCAAGCAGCCGTCCGATCTGAAGGGCAAGCGCGTCGGCGTGCCGGAATATCAGCTCACCGCCAATGTCTGGGCGCGCGCCATCCTGGAGGACGACCACGGCGTCAAGCCGTCCGACATCACCTGGGTGCGCGGCGGCATCGAGGATGCCGACCGGCCGGAGAAGATCAGCATCAAATTGCCGGCCGACGTGAAGCTGGAAGACGGACCGGCGGGCAAATCGATCTCGCGGCTGTTGGCGGAGGGGGCCATCGACGGCTTCATCGCGCCGCGGCCGCCGTCGCTGCCGAAGAACACGCCGAATGTCGGCTGGCTATTCGCCGATCCGACGGCGGCGGCCAAGGACTATTTCAAGCGCACCGGAATTTTCCCGATCATGCATCTGGTCGGCGTGCGCCGTACGCTCGCCGAGAAGCATCCCTGGCTGCCGGGCGCGGTGTTCAAGGCTTTCGAGCAGTCGAAAGCCAAGGCGCTCGAATTGTTGAGCGACACCTCGGCGACCAAGGTGACGCTGCCTTTCGTCGAGGAGCGGTTGGCGGAGACGCGCGCGCTGATGGGCGAGGACTTCTGGGCCTATGGCGTCGACCCAAACCGCAAGACGCTGGATGCGTTCCTGCGCCATCATCATTCGCAAGGCCTGTCGCCACGCGCGTTGAAGCCGGAAGAACTGTTCCACCCCGGCACGCTGGAGACGTTCAAGGTGTGACGCTAAATTCCGTGACGCTGATTCCCTCTCCTCGCACGCGGGGAGACGTAGGCTACCGCCTGATGGTATCCAACCCGCCAAGTCGGCCGACCGCGGCATTGGCGCCGATCGCCAGCATGAACAGCACGATCAGGTTGGCGTACATGCGCGGCATGTCGAAGGTCGAATAGGCGTTGATGATGAGGAAGCCGATGCCCTTGTCGGACAATTTGGTCTCGGCGAGCAGCGTGCCGATCAGCGCCATGCCGAGGCCGAGGCGCACGCCATTGATGATCGGATGGCGCATCGCCGGCAGATAGATCTTCCACACCATTTGCCAGCTATTGGCGCGGAAGCTTCTGCCGACGCGGATCAGCACGGTGTCGATCTGGCGCATGCCGGCGGCGACCGAAAGCGCCACCGGAAAAAAGCAGGACAGCGTGCCGAGCGCGATTTTGGAGCCGGTGCCGATGCCGAACCACATGATCATGATCGGGAAGAAGATGATCTTGGGGGTCGGCCCGAGATAATAAAGGTAATGCTCGAAGGCGCGCGCCAGGAAGCGGTTGCCGCCGAGCAGCACGCCCACCGCCACGCCGGCACTGCCGCCGATGGCCAATGCCGTGGCGATCTCGCCGATGGTGACGCCGAGGTTGAAATAGTAGGTGCCGCCGGAGAGCAGTTCGACCAGCGCGTGGGCGATGGCGACCAGCGATGGCACCACGTCGCGGTAGAGCCAGCCGGAGAGCGAGAGGAGCTGCCAGATCGCCAGCAGAGCGAGGATGATGGCCAGGCGCAACAGCGTCACCGGGCTCGCCAACGCGGCGGGGGCGGGCGCCCCTGTCAATCGACCGGTCTCAGCCATCGCTCGATTTTCTCCAGGGCCATGAAGAACAGGACGCTTACCAGGACGACGAAGCAGATGGCGGCATAGGTGCCGCCGAGGTCGTAGCGTTCGGCGAGGTCCTCGATGAGCTGGCCGAGCCCGCCGTAATTGATCAGGAACTCGACGCCGACCACATTGATCAGCGCGAAGACCAGGCCGAGGCGGACGCCGACGAAGATGGTGGGCAGCGCGGCCGGCAGCAGGATCATCCAGAACTGCTGCGACGCGGTGAGGTTGAAGCTGCGGCCGACGTCGACCAGCACCCGGCGGGTGCCGGAGATGCCTTCGATGGTCTTGAGGATCACCGGGGGCAGGGCGGCGACGAAGCCGAGCATGATGATGGTCAGGGCGTTGCGGCCGAAGATCACCATGAACAGGGGATAGGCGAGCACGACGGGTGCGGCGGCCAGCGCGGCCACCCAGGTCTCGCAGGCCTGCTGCAGCAGTTTGTAGCGCTGCATGAGGACGCCGCCGATGATGCCGAAGAAGGTGATCATGACGCCGGCGGCCAGGCACTCGCCGGCGGTGACCAGGAAGCGGTGGATGATGCTCTCTTCGGCGACGATGCGGAACAGGCTGACGATGACTTCCGAGGGGGGCGGGACGATGAAGCGGCTGATGACGCCGATCTGGATGAGCAGCTCGGCCAGGACGAAGAAGCCGATCACGGCGGCCAGGCCGACCAGGACGGGCAGCCGGTCGGAGCCGCCTTGCCCGCGCGCTGCGCTGGCCTCGCTCATGCGCCGCCGCCCTCGTGATGCAGCACGTGGGCCTCCTGGTCCTTCATGCCGCGGCTGGCCTCCTCGCGCAGATCGTTCCAGATCTGCGCCACGTAATGGCCGAAGGCGTCGCTGGTGACGATCTCCGAGGTGCGCGGCCGCGGCAGGTCGATATCGACCATGCGCTTCACCTTGCCCGGCCGGTAGGTCATCACCAGGATGCGGTCGGACATCTGCACCGCCTCGGTGATGTTGTGGGTGATCAGCAGCGTCGTCTGCTTCAACTGCTGCTGGATCTGCAGCACCTTGTCGCCGAGCAGCAGCCGGGTCTGCTCGTCGAGCGCGGCGAACGGCTCGTCCATCAGCAGGATCTTCGGCTCCGAGGCGAGCGTGCGCGCCAGCGACACGCGCTGGCGCATGCCGCCGGAGAGCTCGCCCGGATAGCGGTTCTCGAAGCCGTCGAGCCCGACCAGCGAGATGAAATGGCGCGCCCGTTCGATGCGCTTTGCCCGCGGCATGCCGGTGAGCTCGAGCGGGAAGGCGACATTGTCGGTGACGTTGCGCCAGGGGAAGGTCGATTCCTCCTGGAACACCATGCCGATCGACTTGTGCGGGCCGTCGATGGTTTCGCCGGCGACCCGCACCATGCCTTCATGATGGGTGAGCAAGCCGCCGATGACATTGAACAAGGTCGACTTGCCGCAGCCGGAGGGGCCGATCACCGAGAGGAATTCGCCCGGCCGCACCTGGAAAGAGACATCGTCGACGGCAATGACCGGGCCTTCCGCCGTTTCATAGCGCACGACGATATCGTCGACCGTGAGGATGGCGGTGGACCCGGTCGCAGCCATGCTCACTCGCTCCCGCGCGTCATCGCGGCCGTGGTGACCGGCGCATAACCCGGCTCGACGCGGACGTCGACCACGGCGATGGCGCCGGCTTCGACGGCGGCGATGGCTTGCGCGAAGGCGGGTCCGAGCTGATCGATCGACGTCACCGGGCCGAAGCCTTGCGCGCCTTGCGCGCGCGCAATGCCGGCAAGGTCGATGTCGGGATCGGCAATGCGCTGGCCGATCCAGCGGTTCTCCACCGGACGGTTGCGCATGCGGGCGACCCGCTCCTGGTGCAGCTCGTCGTTGAAGAAGGAGCGGTTGTTGGCGACCACGATCAGCAGCGGGATGTGGTAATGCGCCGCCGTCCACAGGGCGGTGACGCCCATGAGGAAATCGCCGTCGCCGCAGACGGCGATGGGCAGGCGGCCGGAGCCTTTGAGCGCCAATGCCGCGCCGACCGAGATGCCGGGTCCGCCGCCGACGCCGCCGCCGCCATCGCTGCCGAGATAGTCGAGCGGATGATTGAAGGCCCAGGCCGCGCCATTCCAGGACAGCGAGACATGGGTGAGCGAGACCGGGCGCTCGCCGACGGCGTTGCGCAGCGCGTCGGTCATGTGATCGACGGTGAGCTTGTCACCGGCCGGGGTGGGGAACGCCTTCGCCTGCGTGGCGACCACGCGCGCGGCGCCGGGCCCGAGCGCCTCGAGCAGCAGCGGCACGGCGACATCCGGTTCGCAGGCCAGCAGCACGTCGACCGGCGGCAAGCCCTGGTAATCCATGCTCCAGCCGTTGTTCAGACGATGGTCGATGGAGACCTGCACCACCTTGGCGGCGACATTGCCGCCGACCCCCTTGAAGGTGCCGGCGACGTCGACCCAATCGAGGCTGAGGATGACGTCGGCGGCGCGGATGGCGTCGGCCGCTTCCGGTCCCAAGGAGGTGCCGCCGGGGGCGCCGACATGCAGAGTGTGGTGGGTCGGGAAGGCCGCGCCGACCTTCAGTCCGGAGACGACGCCCGCATTCAACCGCTCGGCCAAGGCGACCCGCGCGTTCCAGGCCTCGAGGCTGCGCGAGACCCGGCCGGCCAGGATCAGCGGCCGCTTGGCGTTGCGCAGCAGGTCGGCGGCGGCGGCGACCATGGCCGGCGCCGGCGCGCCGGCGACCTCCGGCATGTAACGCTGCGTCTCGATGGGCGCGACCGGCTCGGGGAGCTTGGCCTCCTGCATGCCGACGTCGAGATTGATGTAAACCGGCCCGCACGGCGCGGTATTGGCGATCCAGGCACCGCGCAGGATGGCTTCGCGCGCGGCGGTGGGGGAAGCCGGCTGGTCGTCCCATTTGGTGAAGTTGCGCACCAGCGCGCCCTGGTCGGCGGCGGTGTGGATCCAGTCGATCCAGGGGCGGCGCTTGGCGGCATCGACCGGGCCGGTGGCGCCGAGGATCACCACGGGCAAGCGGTCGCACCAGGCGTTGAAGATCGCCATGGTGGCGTGCATCAGCCCGACATTGGAATGCACCGCGGCGGCCATGGCCTTGCCGGTCACCTTGGCATAGCCGTGGGCGATGGCGATCGCGGCCTCCTCATGCAGGCAGAGCAGCATCTGCGGGCGCTCATTGCCGAGATAATTGACCAGGCTGTCATGCAGGCCGCGATAGCTGGCGCCGGGGTTGAGCGCGATATAGGGCACGTCGAGCGCGCGCAGCGCGTCGGCCACCACGTCGCTGCCGAAGCCGGCGGCGTTGACGCCGGCAGGCGCCGGCCGTTCGATTTCAGTCAGATCGGCAGCACGCGCCACTGCGGCGCGGTCGAGATTGCTATTGGCCACGTTGACGAACCCCACTTTCGCCGCCCGGCGGGCGGCCGCGCGGCATTTGACCGATTTATGGGGTCTGGCGCAATCGCCCAGTCGGGATCGGGCCGCAGCGGCTAAAGCCGAAGCGGGGACAAATTCCGCTCATCGTTTTTTCGCCGGCTGAAACAGCGCGGCACTCACAAGCAGGCGGCGGCGAGAATCTGCGTACATGACTGCTTAGTGCCCCGAACCGACGTCACAGCTCACTAGGTTCCGGAGCGGTGCCGAAATGCTGGTAACCTGCGCACTGCGATGTGGTGGAAGAGTGCCCGCGCTAACCCGCTCTAGCGCGCTAGCCGGCTTACTCAAACGCCCCGGCCGGGCGAGGTCATTAAGCAAGAGCTTGGCGGCGACGTATTGCATAAATAACGGCATTCCAAATGACGGAAACGCCGAGGGCGACGATGAGGCTGCGCCGGATCCAAGCGGCACTGCGGTGAGATGCAAAGTAAGCAAAGCCAAGCCAAATCCGGCAAGAGCTGGAACAGCGTTCGCCAACACAGCCGCCGTCGCTGGACCGCCAACGCGGCGATGCAGAATGAGCATCAGCTCGCGTAGATGACCGGAAACAGCAAGCAAGCCGCTTCCCGTCGGTCCAATTCGAAGCTCAAGTAACAACACGCCGACCAACGCAGCTACCAAAGCCGCCGCAACGCGAAGTCGTACCAGGGTCTTGGTCCGTGGGATGCGTATCAAGCAAAATGGTCGGACCAGAAAGTGCAAGCGGTGAAAACAACACATTGAGAACAAATGCCACCGCGCGGACCATTACGCTAGCACCAAACGCCGCCAGCCACATACAAATGCAAGGGATATGCTAACCACATCGAGCTCGTTAGGCGATCAAAACATAGACCGTGAGAAAAATCGCCGTAGCGCGTTCAGTGCGAGGCTCGCAACCGCGCTCGAAGCAATGAAAGTGGAATTGTATCAGGCCAGAAACACATAACCGGCCGCTACACGCAGCGTTGCCACGAGCGCTCCAACCGTGGCGCCCAGTCGCTCGCATGATCGTCGCCGCGTCACAAACAGCACGGTAACCGCCATCTTCGTCGCAAACAACCACATCATATCAGCCACCAAAACCTTGCAAGTAACTATCTGCTCCAAAAACTTACCAATAACAAATAATAAACGCATTACTCTCCCATCAAACCCACTTTCTTCCAATACACAACCCGCGCGAGCACCTTCAGCCCGGCATAGCCGTCGGCCGGGTGCATGCCGACTTTTTTCTCGAAGGCGAGGATGGCCTTGATTGTGTCGCTGCCGGTGCGCCCGTCGACGCCGTCGGTTGCGGAACGCGGTGACACCGCACTGAATTCACGCCGCTGTCGATCAGCGTCATCAAATAGCATGGTCCCTCTCACCCGCGTTGTCATCCCGAGCTGCCGCATCTCCCACTCGGCGCCCAACGACTCACACCAATTGCATCCTCAACTCCCGCCCCACAATTCGCGCGGCACGCTGCAGCTGTCGATCGTGGCGCTGCCGTTGTCGGGATCGAGCAGACGGTCGACCTGCGCGCGGCTGGTCTTCATCAATTCGGCCATGCGCTTCTTGGTGATCTTCTTTTTTTTCATTTCGGCGGCGAGCTGGCGAGCGATCACCGCCTTGATCGCGGCGGCGGTGACTTCCTCGCGGATGCCCTGCTCGTCCAGCCAACTTTCGAAGCTTGATCCTACATACGGGTTCTTTTTTGCCATGACTGCGCTTCCTTCAACCTCTGCCTGGCGAGCGTCAAATCCTCGGCCGACGCCTTACGCGCTTTCTTGATGACGGCATGGAGAGCTATCAACACGCCGTCGTGAAATCCGATAAAAACGCGTGCCTCGCGCCTGCTCGGCAACGACGAACGCACTTCCCACAGGCCGCCGCTCAATGGGCGGCAAAGTGGCAGGCCGACCGGCCAGCCAAATTGCACTTTGGCAATATCGCGGCCCACCGTCCGCTTGTCTTGCCGCGGCAGTTCATTCAGCCACTCGCGCACTGGCTCACTGCCGGCCGGCGACTTCCAGAACACGAGCTGGAATCGGCTGCAAACGCTCTGCCATAGCGCCTGTGTATCAAAATAGATACATCACTTCAAAGCTATTTCCCCACACCCACCCGCCGCGCGTTGCGGCGCTCAATTGCTCTCCTTAACCGCGCCAGCACCTTCAGCCCGACATAGCCGTCGGCCGGCGTCATGCCGACTTTCCTCTCGAAGGCGAGCACCGCCTTGACGGTGTCGCTGCCGGTGCGCCCGTCGATGCCGCCGGTCTTGAAAGCCGCGCGCGTTGAGCCGGCGCTGGATCTCCTTGACCTCGGCCATGGTCGGGATGCGCTCGCCGCCGGGGAACTGCTGCTGCAGCGGCGGGCCGCCGGCGATCAGGTCGGCGAGGTGGCAGAGCGCGAGCGCGTAGGCCGTCGACGGATTGTAGGAATAGACGGCGCGGAAATTCTGACCGGTCAGGAAGGCCGGACCGCCGCGCACCGGCAGCCACAGCTTCACCCGGTCGCCCGGCCGGGCGAAGGCTTTGCCGTCGGCGCGGCGCACGCCGAGCTCGTGCCATTGCGCGTAAGTGCGCCAGGTGCGGTTGTTGGCGAGCCGACATGGCGCGCCGGGATTTGCACCTCGCAGCCCCAGGCTTCGCCGCGGCGATAATGGCCGCGCTCGGCCAGATAGCGCGCGGTGCCGGCCAGCGAGTTGGCCGGATCGCCGAACGGCGTGGTGCGGCCGTCATGATTGAAGTCGACCCCCATATGCAGCCACACCTCCGGCATCCATTGGGTGTGGCCCATGGCGCCGGCCCAGGAACCGATCATCTCGGCGGCTTGGCCCAGCCGCGATCGACGATCACCAGGGCATTGAGCAGCTCGGCTTCCCAATAGCGGCGGCGGCGCGGATCGCGCCAGGCGAGCGCGGCCAGCGCCGGGATCACCGGCCGCATGTATTTCGGATTGGTCACCACGTCGCCGAAGGAGGACTCCATCCCCCACAGAGCGAGCATGATATAGCGGCTGACGCCGTATTCCTTCTCGATGCGGGAGAGCAGGCCGGCATATTGCTTGGCGCGCGCGCGGCCGGTGATCACCCGCCATTCCGAGCAGCGCCGGTTGATGTATTGCCACAGCTTCTCGGTGAATTCCGGCTGCGCATGCAGGGCCGTCAGACACGCTCAAGTCGGGCGTGACCGCGTCCATCACCCGGTCATAGGTCGCCGCCGAAATGCCGCGGCGCAGGGCGCGCGGGCGGAATGCGGCGACCCAATGGCGGAAGGCGGCTTCGTTCGTGGCGGCCTGCGCCGGGCCGGCGACGGCAAGCGCGAGGGCACCGGTCATGCCGGCGCGGCGGGTGAGCGAGCGGGCGGAAAAATCGAATCGATGACGGCCCGGCATGCGCGCATTCTATTCGCGGCGGCAGGCTGACAAACGGGGGACGCCTGCGACTCTTTGGGATTGCCCGACGGCGGCCGCGCTAGAGCACGATGACTTTGGTTTGAATCGGGTCGTGCCGCAACCTCGCTTCACCTCTCCCATGGGGAGAGGTCGGATCGCGAAGCGATCCGGGTGAGGGGTTATAGCCTATCGAAAGGCACGATCCCCCTCACCCCAACCCTCTCCCCAACGAGGAGAGGGAGCACGCCGTGCCACGGTCGACCGGTTAAACCTAAAAACATCCCGCGCTAATGATGGCGGCGATGCGGGCGATACCGGCGCCGATGCTTCCGGTGGATGGTGCGGCGCTTGTGCGGCTTGGCCCGGTCGGCGGCGTTTTCCCGGGTGCCGCGCTCCGCCTTAGATTCGCGCTTGCGCTCGGCGCGCCGCCGTTCCGCGGCTTTGGGTTCCGTCTTCTTTTCCGCCGCCTTCGGTTCGGCCGCTTTCGGTTCCGCTTTCGCCGGCGCTTTCGCAGGCGGTGCGACCATGGCCTCGCGCGCCGGGGGCGGCGGCGGCAGCGGCGTCGGCGCGGGATGCGCGATCAAAGGCGGCTTGATCAGCACCGGCGCCGGCACCGGGTCGCCGGGTTTGATCTCGGTGCCGCGCCCGCCGATCAGCTTCTCGTAGGCATGCACCAAAGTGATGTAGGGGCTGACCCAGACCCAGCCCTCCTTGGTGAAGACCTGCATGTTGAAATGCAGGTGGTAGGAGGTGCCGTTCTCGAAATTGCCGTAGGTGGCGACCTTGCCGATGATCTCGCCCTGGCTCACCTCGCGGCCGCTCAGCAGGCCGTCGGCGTCCATGAATTTCGGATTCATGTGCAGATAGCGGAAGCGGACGAAATCGTTGGCGGTATTGACCAGGATATAGGCGGCGAGATTGCCGGGATTGCGCCAGATCAGCCCATCGCGCACGGCGGCGACCGTGTCCTGATAGGGCTTGCAGCGGTCGGCGCTCTCGTTGTTGAGCAGGCAGGTCGACGGTCGGATGTCCTCGCCCTGGTGGCCGTAGCCGCCCGGACATTGGCCGACCTGGAAGTCGCGCAGCTCGCAGAAATTATCGCGCCAGGGATAGCTGAAATTCACCGGCGCCGCTTCGTTGAACACCAGCGGCAGTCCGTTCACCTTGCAACTGTATGGCGCGTTCTTGTTGCCCATGCGTCCGCTGTGCCCGGTGCGATAGCAGTCGCCCCAGGGCATGAAGGACTGCGACTTCACGAAGGCCGGCGCGTTGGCGATGGGGAAGCGCATGTCGGCATAGACGTGATAGTCGGCGCGGCCGGGCAGCTTGTGCCAACCGGTGTCGGGAATGAGCGAGCCGGGGCTGAAATAACTGAAGTCGGATTTTGCCTGCGGCCGGCTGAGATCGACCAGCGGCGGATGGATCGGCAGCGGCGTGCCGCCGGCGGTATGCAGCAGCATCAGGAACTTGCGCGCGACCGGATCGGCCTGCCTGCAGGAGCGGTAATGCGCCGAGGGCGGACGGTCGTAGCACTGGATCGAGACCACGTAAGGCACGCCGAAGCGCTCGAAGGCGTAGCGCACATGCGCCTCGCGCAGGATGCGGCGGATGCCGGGATAGGCGTCTTCCAGTTCCTTGCCGGAACACTTCCTGATGGGCGGGGCCGTCGAGGTCGTAGACGAAGGCGCCGCCGGTGATCGTGATCTCGGTCGGCTTCCGGGTGTAGCTGAAGGAATAGTCGTCCGGATTGAAGAAGAAACTGGCGAAATAGCCGGCCGGTCCGGGCAGGAAGATTTTCGACGGGCGGAAGCCGCCGAAATAGGTGTTCGAGGTCATCGCCTCCGGCTTGCCGGCGGCGAGGTCCTGGCGGAAGGCGTCGATGTCGATCGGCAGCAGCACCGGCACGCTGCTCTTGGCGATGCCGGCAAAGCGCTTGCCGGTCGCCGCATTGAGGCGGGCGAATTCCACCGCCGGCGGGTCGATGCCGTGATCGGTCAGGCTCGCCGCCGCCGCCGCCCAGTTGACGTTACTGAGGGTGACGCGGGGCGCTTCGAATTCGTCGGCGGCGGCTGCCGAGCAGGCAAGCAGGGCAGCGCCGACCAGCAGCGGAAGTCTCAATGCGCGCCCCTTAACTGACTCCTGGCGGACGTTGTACGGCCTACGTCGCAGCCGGCAACACTACCGGCAGAGGACTGCGGCATACAAGGCTCGCCGCCGGGACAGGCTGCGCACCCTTTGGGGCGACAGCGGGGCGCTGCGGCGACAGGACGCGGGGGTATCTCAGCGGTCGACCCGGCCGGGCGATGCAACGCAACGCGCGTGCCGGGACCCGGATAATCAGTCCTTCGCCCGCTCCACATAGGAGCCGTCGGCGGTGCTGATCACCACGCGCGCGCCGGTGGTGATGTGGGTCGGCACCATGGTGCGCACGCCGTTCGACAGCATGGCCGGCTTGAACGAGCCCGACGCGGTCTGCCCCTTCATCGCCGGCTCGGTGTCGGTGATCTCCAGCGTCACCTTCTGCGGGATCTCCATCGACACCGCGATGCCCTCATGCAGGGCGATGCTCACCACCATGCCTTCCTGCAGGTATTTCTCGTAGTCGCCGACCACGTCGGCGGGCACCTGCACCTGGTCGTAGGTCTCCTGGTTCATGAAGTGGAAGCCGTCGCCATCCTTGTAGAGGTAGGAGAACTCATGGTCCTCGACATGGGCGCGCTCGACCGGGTCGGTGGTCTTGTAGCGCTGCTGGGTCTTCACGCCGTCGGAAATCCGGCGCATATCGACCTGGGTGGTGGGCGTGCCCTTGCCGGGATGGAAATTTTCCGCGCTGAGGACGACATAAAGCTTGCCGTCGATGTCGACGATATTGCCTTTGCGGAGCTGGCTGGCGATGACCTTCACGGTAACAGTCCTTGAGTTCAGGGCGGCCTGGATACGGGGCCGGGGCCGCGGATTCGGGCCGCACCATACCCATCCTGGCGTGGGATGCCAGCCCTTCCCGTCGCGCCCGGGGCAGGGCTGAAAGTGCCGAAAAACCTGCCGTTCTGGCTGCCCGGCGTACATGCCGCCCGCCGCCCCGCGCTGCTGGCGCGGGGGCGGGTCGCAGCGGCCCTGCGCGCCTGGTTCGCGGCGCGTGACTTCGTCGAGGTGGAGACCGCGGCGCTGCAGGTTTCGCCCGGCAACGAGACGCATCTGCATGCTTTCGCCACCGCGCTGATCGGCCATGGCGGTGAGCGCCAGCCGCTCTATCTGCGCACATCGCCGGAATTCGCCTGCAAGAAGCTGTTGGCGGCCGGCGAGCGGCGCATCTTCGACTTCGCCCGCGTGTTCCGCAATCGCGAGCGCGGCGCGCTGCATCACCCGGAATTCACGCTGCTGGAATGGTATCGGGCGGAGGAACCCTACGAGGTGCTGATGGACGACTGCGCCGCATTGCTGGCGCAAGCCGCGCGGGCGGCCGGCAGCAGCACGTTGCGTTTCCGCGGCAAGACCATCGATCCCTTTGCCGCGCCGGAGCGGCTGACCGTAGCCGAGGCTTTTGCGCGCCATGCCGGCATCGACCTGTTGGCGACGGTTACCGGCGGGCAGGGCGACCGCGCCCGGCTTGCCGCGGCTGCCGTGCAAGCGGGTGTAACGACGGCGGCCGATGACAGCTGGGGCGATGTGTTCAGCCGCGTACTTGCCGAACGGGTGGAGCCGCATCTCGGCCTCGGCCGCGCCACGATACTCTATGAGCACCCGCTGCCGCTGGCGGCGCTGGCGCGGGCGAAAACGGGAAGTGACCAGGTGGCCGAGCGCTTCGAGCTCTATGCCTGCGGCGTCGAACTCGCCAATGCTTTCGGCGAATTGACCGACGCCGCCGAACAGCGCGCGCGTTTCGAGGCGGCGATGGCCGAGAAACAACGCATCCACGGCGAGCGTTACCCGCTCGACGAGGATTTCCTGGATGCGCTGGCGCAGATGCCTGAGGCCTCGGGTATCGCGCTCGGTTTCGACCGGCTGGTGATGCTGGCGACCGGTGCCGAGCGCATCGAGCAGGTGATCTGGGCGCCGGTGGTCGAGCCGTGACTGCACGAAAGGAACATGCGATGCCGACGCTGCGCACCCCCGCACAGTTTTGCCAGCAGGGCTTGGTGCCGACCGAGCGTCGCGCCGAGGTGGAGGCGGTGGCCGCCCGCTACGCGGTGGCGCTGCCGGAAACCTTGGCCGCGCTTATCGATCCGAACGATGCGAACGACCCGATCGCGCGCCAGTTCGTGCCCGATGCCGCCGAGCTCGATCGGCAACCGCATGAGAACGCCGACCCGATCGGCGACGACACGCATAGCCCGCTCGAGGGCATCGTGCACCGCTATCCCGACCGCGTGCTGCTCAAGCTGACGCAGGTCTGCGCGGTCTATTGCCGCTTCTGCTTCCGCCGCGAGACCGTCGGCGGCAACAGCGCGCTGTCGCGCGAGGCGCTGGCGCAGGCGCTCGCCTATATCCGCGCGCATGACGAAATCTGGGAAGTGATCCTCACCGGCGGCGATCCGCTGGTGCTGTCGGCGCGCCGGCTGCGCGCGGTGATGCAGGAACTGCGCGGTATCGCCCACGTCAAGGTCGTGCGCCTGCATAGCCGCGTGCCCATTGCCGATCCGGCGCGCATCACGCCCGATCTGGTGCGCGCGATGAAGGCGAGCGGCAAGGCCACCTACGTCGCTTTGCACATCAATCATGCGCGCGAGCTGACGGGCGCGGCGCGCGCCGCCATCGCGCGCATGGCCGATGCCGGCCTGGTGCTGCTCGGGCAATCGGTGCTGCTCGCCGGCGTCAATGACAATGCAGCGGAACTCGGCGCGCTGATGCGCGCGCTGGTCGAGTGTCGGGTCAAGCCCTATTACCTGCATCACGGCGATCTGGCGCCCGGCACCAGCCATCTGCGCACCGACATCGCCACGGGGCAAGCGCTGATGCGCGCATTGCGCGGGCGCTGGTCGGGTCTATGCCAGCCGACCTATGTGCTCGACATTCCCGGCGGCTACGGCAAGTCGCCGATCGGGCCGAACTATATCGAACGCCGCGGCGACAATGGCACCGCACATGAGTTGGTCGAGGACTATAACGGGCGCCGGCATCGCTATCCGCCGCTGCCGTGAGCGGCCGCGGCGCGCTCCCTCGGCGCGCTAATGGCGCAGCGACATCAGATCGAGCAGGGCCGCCGCCACCGCGAGGCTGGCAAAACCGATGAACACCACAGCGATCACGGCGTGCCATACGAAGAACACGTCGCGCCGCAGCGCCGCCACCACGTTCTTGCCTTTCATCATCGTCATCATGGCCTGACGCTCCTTCGGAGCTTCGTCGCCCGACACCGCGAATCTAACTGATCAGGAGCCATCAGTCCCATATTTTCTCCGTTAAAATCGCAGAAAATGTGACACATGCCCGCATGGCAGCCATGATGGGGATGGCGCGGCACTGTGGCGCGCCCGGCGTGGCAAGACGGTGCGGTACTATGGCGCGCCGCCCGGCGCCAGGTCATCGGATCGCTGCGACGAGTTTACCCACCCGATGCGGAAGGATTGGCGCGCCCTAGGGGATTCGAACCCCTGTTACCGCCGTGAAAGGATTGATACTAGGACGGAGGCGAATTTTCACGAACGTCATAACCCCTTATTTTATCAAATTAACTTGTCGCCGTCGTTCGCAGTGATACACTGTCCTTCGCCTACGGATACTCCCTAAAAACTCCCCAATATCCGGAGGGGCAAAAATGGGACGCACGGTCCGCGACGCAAATCTTGAAACCCGCACCGCGCGCCTTCGGCTCCCTATCCGCCCTGAGCCTTACTGGCGCGGGCTCGAAAAGGGCTTCGCGCTCGGCTACCGGCGCCGCGCAAAGGGCGGCACGTGGCTTGCGCGCCGCCGGCCAGAAGCCGGGGGCTATGTGGAGCACCAAATCGGCACCAGTGACGATTTCCAGGACGCTGAAGGGGTTGCTGTACTCGATTATGGGCAGGCACAGCGCGCGGCAAGGGATTGGTGGCGAGCCGAACTGCGGCGCGAGGAAGGCCACGATACACGCACCGGGCCTTTTACAGTCGCGGACGCAATAACCGATTACTTGAAAGTCCTGCGGCAGCGCGGTGGCAAGTCCGTGTACCACGCCCGGCTAGCTGCAGAGGCGCACATCCTACCCACACTGGGTCCGCTTCAGGTTGCCAAGCTGACGGCAAAGCGGATCGAGGACTGGCACCACGGCCTTGCCGAGAAGCCCGCACTCGCCCGTACCAAGGCGGGGTGCAAGCCAAACTATCGCAAAGCTGACCACACCGCCGACGGCATTCGCAAACGCCGCGCTACCACCAATCGGATTCTGACGGTGCTGAAAGCGGCCCTCAATCACGCCTGGAAAGCTGGACACGTGGCGAGCGACGATGCTTGGCGGCGGGTACGTCCGTTCCGCGCAGTAGAGACTGCGCGCGTGCGCTATCTGACGGAAGCCGAATGCATCCGCGTCGTGAATGCCAGTGAGCCGGCCTTTCGCGATCTAGTCCGTGGCGCGCTCTTGACAGGCTGCCGCTACTCCGAACTAGCTAACCTGAAGGCCGAAGATTTCAACGTTGATGCTGGCGTAGTCACGATCCGCGAGAGCAAAGCGGGAAAGCCGCGTCACGTCGTTTTGACCGACGAAGGGCGGCAGTTTTTCAGCCAACACACCGCCTACATGCTTGCCGATGATTTGATCTTCACGCGGGCCGACGGCGGATTGTGGCGCAAATCGCACCAATGGCGGCCGATGCTGGAGGCGTGCCAGCGCGCCAAGATTAAGCCGGCAGTGTCATTCCATGTTCTCCGCCATACTCACGGCTCGATGCTCGCCATGCGCGGCGTTCCAATGGGTGTCATTGCCGAGCAGCTGGGCCACGCCGACACCCGAATGACGGAAAAGCACTACGCCCATTTGGCACCCTCTTATGTTGCCGACACGATCCGCGCGCATTTTCCGACGCTTGGAATTACTGGCAACACCGCTGTGGCACCGATGCGAACAAATCGACGCTGAGTGTCAAAATGCAGTAATATCCCGAAGGCGCGGGGCCGGATTCGCGATCCGTCGCCGGACACCACACCACCGCCGTCCGGCTTGCCCCGCGCTATTCGCGATTTTGGCGGTCGGCGGAGGTGGTCAAATGCAGGGCAGGATAAATTGGTTGGTTGCGGGCGGTCATTGCCGTGCAATTCAAAGCCTCGGCCCATTTGTTATCGGCAAGGACTTTGAACCTCCTCGGCCTGCCGCACGAGCGCTGCCGAAAATCGAACTCAATCGGCCCGTACTAGATAGGCTTGAGAATTGCCTTAGGCGCGCCAAACGTGAGAGCAAATCTAGAACTCTTAGTTCAGATCAAGAAATCTCAGATCAAGCTCTCTTTGCAGATGTAACAACGGAATTAAGATTGAGAAACGGCATAATAGAAGCATTGCGCTGGTATGCTAGCGCGTTACAATTTGAGCCTAAAGAAAAGGATGTTCGGCGAAACCTCGCACGTCTAGAAAAAGCAATCGACAAGTTCAAACGAAATCTGCCAAGAGAACACGAAGCGCTCGGCAAATTTATTTATGACACCTACACCGGCACAGCTTTTTTAAGAAGCGACCTAAAGCCTTCCGAGAAGGAAACGATTGCGCTTGAAGACGCTTGGCGTGACCAGGTCGGCTTGATCGCGGTACACAAAACATTGGATGTTATGCTGAAATATGTATCTGCAGCTAAAAGCTGCCTAGGTAAAAATAAGCCACGAAACCATCAAGCAATGACACTTGTCAGGTCGTTTGCATGTGTGTGGCAGGACTTGACGGGTTCCTGGCCCAAAAGCGGGCGCCATCCGCTGACCTCAAAACAAGATGGTCCATTTGCAGAGTTTGTCCGCATAGCAATCTGCATCTTGCCAAAATCTTACCGCATCCAGAACCCCGACGCAGCAATTCGGCAGGTATGCAAAGAAGGTGCTTAGGGATATTTCACGGCAAAAATTTTCCAAGTTATTCCCTTTTTTCCCTTCGCGCTACTCAGCCAAATCAGCCGCCAAGCCGACAAGTTCGTTGGCGAGGCCGCCGGGACTATCCCGGCCAACTTGGCGAGGTCAAATGCCTTCAAATCGCAGTTGCGCCAATGGCGCTGAAAATCAACGAGGCGTGTTCCGCATCTCGCTGCGGTCGAACAACCATCTACTTAGCCATTAAACAGGGTGAATTGCGCGCCCTTAAACGTGGCAAATCGACCCTGATTCTCGAAAACGATTTACGCCGGTGGCTCGAAAGCCTGCCGACCGTCACCCCCACAACCAAACCCTGAAATCAAAACCCGGCCGCCGCGTTAGAGCGCGACGACCGGGAGATAGGAGGCTCTTGCAATGCCTAAATACAGCAAACGGCGCGCTGTGCCGCAACCATCATCCAGATTTGTTCGACTGGCTCCGCGAACGCGAGCTCCGGTCTGCAAATCCAGTTATCCGGTTTCTAATCAGCCGATACGGCCTCACGCCTTCCCATGCTGCCACTGTCTCGCAGCTAGCGGGCCTTGGACCGGAGGTGGCGCGATGAGTCGCCGTGTCGCTCTCCAATTGTGGGTCCAGATCGAACAGGGCCCGCTCGTCCGTGTTCGGGGACGCGAGGCTTGGGCGTTGCTCGAACTTGTGAAGTCCGGCGAGCGCGGATGCACCCCCATCGATCATCCCGGCCCCCGTTGGTCGGGGTACGTCCACGATCTGCGCAAAATCGGATTTGCTATCGAAACAATCCGCGAACCACATGGCGGCCCATTTCCGGGCGGCCATGCCCGATATGTCATCCGGTCGCGGGTCACAATCCTCGATAAGCTCGGGGCGGCCGCGTGATGGCGCCTGCCGGGCCTAGGAAGCCCACCGGTGAGGGGAAACCCTCACCGGCAACCCAGCGACCCGCACAGGTGCCACGAACAATAGCGAACGGGGTTCTGGGCGATTATGAGACTGCGCCACCGGATGTCACCGACACTGCCCGGTTCAACTTCGGGCGGCATCGGTGGCTTGGGCAGGTTGCGCGCGATGCACGACTGCCCGGCGCGGCACATCGGGTCGCTGTCGTTCTGTGGGAAAAGCAGAACGCTAAACGTGGCTGCGCCTGGCCTTCTCTCGTGTATCTCGCGACGGAACTGAAGATGCACAAGTCGACCGTCATCCGTTCGCTCAATGAACTTCTCAGGCGACGGTGGCTAACCAAAAGCCGGCGCGGGTGGTCGTCATCGCAGCAATGAATACCGGATCGCCTTCGGAACGATGGCGGACGAGCGCGGAAAGTGAGTTAGGGTCGCACCTACGCAACGAAAGGGTCGCACTGGCGCAACGAAACGGTCGCACCCAGGCACCCCTATAATAGTAAGACTGGGTGTATGAGAATTGTAGGTCGGAATTCGATAGAAGCGGTGACTTAGAGGGAAGCAATTTCGGAAGGAATAAGATGATGAAGCCTAGACGCAAACAAGGTGGTGCTTCCTCGCCAGTCCAATCGGCATCTCAGCAAACACCTACGAAAATGGAGGCTGAGGCCATTGCAAGTGCGCGCCAACGAATTTCAAGGCGGCGACCGCGTGTTGAGATAGAAGCTCAAGCACGAGGGAAAGCGTATCTGTCAAATCGGTCCGAAACATTGCGACCATGCCGGCTGGATGGCTCAATTAAGCGATGCGTTCGGCACAACCTCGCAAGATTTTCCAATTGTCGGCCTCAATGCTTTGATAAATTGCCTTGCTCCAAGGGACGGCTCCGTTTCGAATGTAACGGCGAATGCGGTTCTCGCGGTTGTCGACGGCGCACGACCACAGAACGAAATCGAAGCCATGTTGGCGAGCCAGATGGCAGTCACGCACGCGCTGGCTATGGAGTTTCTCGGTCGCGCCAAACGAGCCGAGTTAATTCCGCAATTGGAGTCGTTCGGAAATCTGGCGGTGAAACTATTGCGGACCTATACTGCTCAGACCGAAGCGTTGGCGAAACTTCAGCGCGGTGGCGAACAGACGGTGAGGGTAGAACACGTGCACGTTTATCCCGGTGGACAGGCGGTTGTCGGCAATGTCAATTCGGCGCAAGGGGGGGATGACGATGAAAAGTCAAAACAACCCCATGCATAGTGCCCAGACCCCGTTGCCGATGCACCAATCTCGCCGGTGCGGAGCAAAAACGCGCAGTGGGAAGGCGTGTCTAGCGCCGGCGGTGAGAAACAAAAGACGGTGCCGAATGCACGGCGGTGCAAAGGGTAGCGGCGCGCCGCGCGGCGAGAGAAATGGAAATTATCGGCACGGCACTTATTCGGTGGATGCGCGATTTGAGCGCCACTTGATTTCGGCTTGGCTGAAGGCTCTTAGGGATTAAGCAGAATTTGCGTATAGGTGTGCTGGCGGTAGGTGGCGTGTGATTGCCAGTCGCCAGGGTTGCGTTGATGCACTGCCGGTAAGCCCTATGCAGCACCGTGAAACCTAAAAGCCCACGTCTTGGTTAAGTCAATACCGCTGACCAAATCCAAGAATTCACGCTTGACGCACCAAAGTGATTGGGTGCATTTCTGCCAATCTGAGAAATACGCTACCGGTAGCCGGCGTTGGTAAAAGCGAACTCGCATTCGTCGCGGGGGTCCCCCTTTCAGAAAGGGAGCCGATGCATAAGACCCCGGCTCAGATTGCCCGCTCACTGCGGGCGTTTCGGAACACGCACAGGCTGGGCTTGTTGCGGTGCGTTCGCGTCGTGCCCGGACCCGACGCCTGCGAAGCGGCACAATTACAATGTGGCGTCGAGTATCTGGGTAATGTCGTGCCCCGTTTGCCACTTGCTCAATGCACGCGTGACCATTGCGAATGCAAGTATAAACCTATCGGCAGCGAGCAGTTTCGTCGGCTCTACGCAGGAAAGCCATTGTCGCTGAATTGAGCGGAAGAGTCGCTAGATCAAAACACCTGATGGGATTTCGTAGAGACCGCCGCGAGGCGGTCTTTTTTTGCGCCGATCTTGCTGCGGTGCGTTGGTCGCGATTGGCACACGCGACATATTGCGTCGCCGCACAATTCCGGTCGCTACCGGGGCATAGCGGAAGTCGATGAGCCGCAGCCTGTTGCCGCGAGCGATGCGAATGACCCCATCCGGACATCACTTTTGCGCTGCAAAATACGCAATTGACCCAAGACCGACATGTGATGGCGCGGTTGACCATGCAGTTCAGTTAAGGCGTTAGTGCGGAAGTTTTGTATCATCTATGGCATATGCTTCACATTTAAGTATGCAATTATAGCATTTTACATAACGCCTTAGGTCGTCGGACGATATGGATTTTATATCATTCGTCGTAAGTCCCGTTGGGACGGGTATGCCACCCAAAGGGCAAATCACAAACACATCATCCATCATTAAATCCTCGGGAAAAAGCCTCGAGGCAGACAAAGCCTAAAGCGCAAAAAGGTTTCAAAAAAATCCCGCTTTTTCCGTGCAAGTAATTCAAAAAGTTTCCCGAGCTGAGTGAGGGTCTTGATCGAAAGGACAATCAACATCCAAAAAAATTGATGGCCCCATCTACTCGGCGGTAGTGGACCAACAGATTGCGTCGCCGCAATAATTCTGTCGATTTCGGGGCGAAGCGGACGCCGCGGATTTGGCCGCATACAGTACATCGTGTCCGGTGTACCGCTCTGCGCGTGGGGCAATGGTATTTGCTAACTACAGGCAAGGCGTCCTGCGCATAAAAAGCGGCCGCGCTACTAGCGCGGCCAAAGGACTCGTTGCGACTGCCTCTCGGCCACTGAAGGGATCCGTGTTTAGGCGAGAGGCAATGTAACCTTACCGCCCGGTCATTAAGCCCACCCTAACGCGCCCTGGCAAAAAGAGTTGCGGTAAGCGGCACATTAACCCGCCGACTTGGGAGCTGTTGGCGAGACGTAGTGAGCCGGCGGTTGCTGCGGCCTATATCCCGGCGCGCACCGTTCAGTTGCTAGGGTTGTCAGGAACTGTTGGCGAGCTTGAAGGGCGGCAGCCTCTTTGCCGGCTGCATCCTTGAAATCCATGCCGAACCACACCGGCCAAATCACCAAACCGACGACGCCAGCGCCGACATTCTGAGCCACCTTCCAACCTTGCTCATCTGCGAGCTGTTTTGTCTTGGCGTTATTGGCTTCAATTTCCGCCCGGATCATCGTGCAATCCGAATAAGCATCTTGCGGCTGCACAGAAGCCATTGGTTGCGGGTCGCGGCCGGCGCATGCAGCCAAGATAAGACCCAATATCGCAATCACTACCATATTACGCATTACAACCCCCCGGCTGCCCTCTCTATAGTGGGACAACCACGGTTTGAAAACAACCGGGGGATTAAAATAGGCGGTGGCTACTGATTTCAAAAGGAGACCGCCACGTGAGGGTCTTGATCGAGAAGATAATCAGCATCCAAAAAAATTGATGGCCCCATCTACTCGGCGGTAGTGGACCAACAGATTGCGTCGCCGCAATAATTCTGTCGATTTCGGAGCGAAGCGAACATTCAACGAGCGGCGACAATGCACCCCGTTGCCGCCGAATAGACGGGGTCCCTCAAACAGCACTTACTCCCCAAAATCTCCCCAAATCGAACGAGGCTGAGCCAAAAATCCATATAAGTCATTGAAAATATTGGCGCGCCCTAGGGGATTCGAACCCCTGTTACCGCCGTGAAAGGGCGGTGTCCTAGGCCTCTAGACGAAGGGCGCTTGGCTTGCTGTCGTTTCCCGGGCGTTGCCCGCCCTGGCAGCGCGGCGAGGTATAAAGAGCTTCGATCCGGCCAGCAAGGGTACGCCACCGATCCACCCGGGACTTGCGGCGGACATCGGCGAGGGCCTTAAGAATCAAGCAAAAATAAGAAAGTGAAGGGAAACATTTGAAAATGTCGCGACGCCTTCAATTGCCCATGCGCCGGTTGAATTAACAAGTATCTATATGGATATCTTGCGTTTAGCGTCACCCCCCCATTATCATAATACCTGAAGGGGAGTATCGCCAAGTATAACCCGTCAGGGTTGTGGGGCTATTGCTTGGCTAAGTTCCGCATATGCGGTCCCTATCTGTCTCATTTAGGAGTGCCGTATGCGTGTCTCGTCCCAACCCCCTCAGACGTCTGATCTCAACGATCGGCCCTCGCCCCATCCGATCTCACCGCGACGTCCTTGGCGCACGCCTGAAATTATTTTATCTGAGTTGGATTCCACGCAAGGCGGGTTTGTAAACCCTGCCGTAACTCACGACATCCATTTTCCTTCAACTGGAACTGCAACGAATCAACCCCCGGCGGGGTCTTGATAAGTTGGTACGTTCTCACTCGATTTTTGTGCGTACCTCCGTTCTGCCGTCAATTCCTTGTTGGGCTGGACGCTAAAGCGATGTGACCAGGCGACAGGTGGTGGAGCAGGTTGATCTGTGCTGACGCGCCACTTCCCGTAACCGTTAGTCACAATCCGCAAATTGCCTAGCCGAGCCATCGCCATCCATATCTCGTGAGCCAGGGAGCTTTGCTGCGTTCCCTTCGCCCTTGCTCGCGATGCCGGGCTGCCGGTTCGACGAAATTCGCAAACGTTGCTTCGCCAGCATCGCAGGGTTGGTCGAGCGCCGAGACGCTTACGCGGTCAGCTCTTGAGGAAAGGCACCGCGAGGGCATGGCGCTTCGCGCCAATTGCCCACCCTAAGCTCTCTTGCTAGACAAAATCATGAGCGGCATCTGCGGGATATTTCAATTCGACGGCGCGCCGGTAGCGGAGCGCGATCTCGATCGCCAGATGACGCGGCTTGCGCATCTTGGTCCTGATCGAGCCAAAGCATGGTCGGACGGACCGATCGGTCTCGGCCATCTGATGATGCGCATCACGCGCGAGGATAGGTTCGACGCTCAGCCGCTGCACGATGCCGGGCTGTCGCTCGTTGCCGATGTGCGCCTCGACAATCGCGAGGAGCTTGCCGCCGCGCTGTCGATCGGTGCGCAAGCGCTTGCCGGGATGCCGGACAGCGCGCTGTTGCTGGCGGCGTACAAAAGGTGGGGCGCCGCTTGCGTCGATCATTTGCTCGGCGATTTTGTTTTCGCCGTGTGGGACGCGCAGCAGAAATCCCTTACGCTTGCCCGCGATCACATGGGACAGCGCCATGTGTTCTATCACGAGGGTGAGGGCTTTTTCGCCTTCGCCGCCGAGATCAAGGGATTGTGGGCTTTGCCGCAGGTGCCGCGCACGCTCATCGAAGCGAATGTCGCCCAGGCGCTGCTGTTCGAAGGGCCGACGGATATCGGTGCGACCGACTACGAAGGCATCCGCGCATTGCCCGGCGGCACCGTGCTGACGGTTAACGCAGAGGGCGCGATCACCTTGCATAGATACTGGGAGCCGCATGCCGATCCGGCGCATGAGGGCCGTGACGAAGCCTATTATATCGAGACCTATCGCGAAGTTCTGAGCGAAGCCGTCGCGTGCCGGCTGCGTCGCGCAACGTTTTCGGCCGGCTTGTTCATGGGCGGCGGCTTCGACTCCAGCGCCATCTGCGCGTTGGCCGGCCCGGTCGTCACCGCGCAGGGGCGCAAGTTCATTGCCGTGTCGTCGGTCATGCCGGAGGACTATCGCGGTAGCATCAAACACGCGCGGCGCTGGTGCGAAATATGCCGGCGCCACATGCCGCATCTCGACATGCGCTACGTCACCCGCGAGGGCCTCGACATATTCACTTTCATGGAAAAGGGATTCCTCTCGGACGACAACAGGCACAGTCCAAACCGGCCCGCCACATACGCGATGTTTGCGGAGATCGCGGCCGCCGGCGCGCGCATTGTGATGGACGGCTACGGCGGCGACTATACGGTCAATCCGCGCGGGCAGAACGAACTGGTGCGCATGCTGCGCAAGGGCCAGTTTCGTCGCTTCGCTTCGGAGTTCACCGCCATGCGGCGGCACCTGCACCAAAGCGTGAAGCAGGCCTTCGTTCGTAATGTGATTTTGCCGGCAGTGTTTAGGTCGTCGATGATGCAAGTCTGGATTCGGCGCCGCTACGGCCTTGCTCTGTTCGGGCCGACCATGCCGTTGTCGCGGCGGGTTATCGAAGGCCGGAGCAAGCAAACAGGTTCGCGATTTCAGTGGCGGCGCGGTGACAGCCCGCGCGTCAGCATGGAACGCACGCTTCACCTCATGCAGAACGCCGCGGCGCAAAGCTACTCGATCGCCGCGGCCGGGCACGGCCTCGAATTCACTCAGCCGTTCCACGACAAGCGCGTGATCGAGTTCGGTCTCGCCATACCGGAGGAGTTTTGCCTAAAGAACGGCAAGACCCGCTATCTGGCGCGCGCCGCGCTGAAAGATTTGTATCCGCCCGAATATCAGGATCGCCCGCCCGGCAACGACAATATTTTCCCCGACTTCCTGACGATGGCAAAACGGGTCGAGCCGCGCGTCCTTGCCGAGATCGATCGAATGGAGAAAGCGGGTCGGCTATCGCAATATTTCGATTTTCCACGCATGCGCGCCATGCTGACGCGTCGCACGGCCGAACAGCACATGTCCGGCCGCGAACCCGACACCGGCCAAGCGATGCTGGCGTTCATGGCCGCGCGCTATATCGAATGGTTCCGGGGCGACAACGCCTGACGCCGGCCCGCTTCTGCGACCCCCCCAATGGCCGCTTTGCGTCATTCACTCGCTCGGTAGTCAAGGATCGAAGTCCTCGGGTTTCTGCTTGGCCCCGAAAGCGGAGTTTCGGCGGCTGGGCAACAAACCGTATTCGCGCCTAGGTTGAGATATCGCGCTACCAATGCCCGGTGTTGGGCATGGATATCCACGGTTCTTGCGCCGGTTTGGCGGCGCCCTTCTGCAACAGCTCGATGGAATGGCGGTCCGGAGAGCGCACGAAGGCCATCATGCCGTCGCGCGGCGGCCGATTGATGGTGACGCCCGCCTTCATCAGCCTCTCGCAGGTGGCGTAGATGTCGTCGACCTCGTAGGCGAGATGGCCGAAATAGCGCGCCTCGCCATAGTCCTCGTCGCCGTCCCAGTTATAGGTGAGTTCCACCTCCAGCCCCGGACGACCCGCGGTCTTGGTCTCCGCGACGCGTTTCTCGTCGCCGGGAGCCGCCAGGAACACCAGCGTATAGCGCCCCTTATCGTCCACCCGCCGGCGGGTTTCCTTGAGGCCAAGCTTGTTGCAGTAAAAATCGAGCGCGGCATCGAGATTGCGCACGCGTAGCATGGTGTGCAGATATCGCATGGGATCCTCGTCAACAGATCGTCCGCCGAACCGGCCGTACCCTTATATAATGATGTCGCGTCATGATCGCACCCGACCTGGCGACCGCCACCGCTGCCTTGCGTGACCTGATCGAGGGCGCGCGGGCCATTGTTCCCTTCACCGGGGCGGGGATCTCCACCGAATGTGGGATTCCCGACTTCCGCTCGCCCGGCGGTCTGTGGACCAAGAACCGACCGATCGATTTCGGCGACTTTCTCGCCAGCCGCGAGATGCGCGACGAAAGCTGGCGCCGCCGCTTCGCCATGGAGGAGAGCTTCGCCCAGGCGCGACCCGGCCGCGGCCATCGCGCGCTGGCCAGCCTCTACCGCGCCGGCAAGGTGCCCGGCCTGGTGACGCAGAATATCGACAATCTGCATCAGGCTTCCGGTATCGCCGCCGCCGATGTCGTCGAATTGCACGGCAATACCACCTACGCGCTCTGTCTCGACTGCGGCGCGCGCTACGAATTGAGCTGGGTGCGCGACAAGTTCGAATCGTACGGCGCGCGCGCGCCCGATTGCGACTGCGGCGGCCATATCAAGACCGCGACCGTGTCGTTTGGGCAGTCGATGCCCGCCGATGCGATGCAGCGTGCCGAAGACTTGAGCAGGAATTGCGATCTGTTCGTCACCATCGGTTCATCGCTGGTGGTATGGCCGGCGGCCGGATTTCCCTTGATGGCCAAGCGCAACGGCGCGGCGCTCGTCATCATCAATCGCGAGCCGACCGAATTCGACGAGCTTGCCGATCTCGTCGTGCATCACGATATCGGCGACGTGCTCGCGCCCTTCATCAGCCACTGATTCGCTTGGCTTTGCCGCTGTGCACAGCCTGTGCGCAAGCACATTTTACGCTTTGCCGTCCGAGGCCGGGTGTTATCTTCATTCGACAGATTCGGTGAAGCGCCCCCCTTTTAAGAGGCGCCTGATAGGCGGCGGCGTGCGGCGTCATGGCGTCGGACGGGATTGAATCAAAAATGTCTGGGACCAATCTCCGGCCATCGACGATCAGCGATATTGCTGATGAGACCGCCACCGATCTCATCGAAATGGCGGGTGTCATCAAGTGGTTCGATGTCTCCAAGGGATTTGGATTCATCGTTCCCGACAACGGCATGCCGGACGTGCTGCTGCATGTGACCTGCCTGCGTCGCGACGGCTATCAGACCGCCTATGAAGGCGCGCGCATCGTGTGCGAAGTACTGCAGCGCGCCAAGGGCCTGCAGGCGTTCCGCATCCTCTCGATGGACGAGACCACTGCGGTGCACCCGGCGCAGATGCCGCCGCCGCGCACCCATGTCACCGTACAGCCCACCAGCGGGCTGGAGCGGGCCATGGTGAAATGGTTCAACCGGCTGCGCGGCTTCGGCTTTCTCACCCGCGGCGAGGGTACGCCGGACATCTTCGTGCACATGGAGACGCTGCGCCGCTACGGCATCGCCGAGCTGCGCCCGGGGCAGACCGTGCTGGTGCGCTTCGGCGACGGTCCCAAAGGCCTGATGGCCGCCGAGGTTCGCCCGGACGGCGGCCCGCTCGGTCCCGCCTCGCACTGATGCGCCGCGCCGGTGTTGCCGGCGGCCGGGTTCATCATTTTCCCATTGCCGCATTGCGTGCGCCCGCGTAAATCCGGGCGCATGCGCCTCTGGTCAACCGCCTTTCTTCTGCTCGGACTGCTGATCGCGACGGGCCCGGCCCGGCCGGCCTCGCTGCAGACGCTCGAAATCGTCAGCCGGTCCGGCGTGCACGTGTTCTCGGTCGAAATTGCCGATACCGAGGCCACTCGCAGAAGGGCCTGATGTTCCGCAAGAAGCTGCCGGAAGGGCAGGGCATGTTGTTCGACTTCCATAGCGAGCAGGATGTCTCGTTCTGGATGGAGAACACCTATATTCCCCTCGATATGATCTTCATCCGCGGCAATGGCAGCATCCTGCGCATCGCCGAGAACACCGAGCCGCTGTCGACCCGGATCATCCCGTCCGGCGGGCCGGTGCGGGCGGTGCTGGAAGTGATCGGGGGAACCGCGCGCAAGCTCGGCATCGCGCCCGGCGACCGCGTGGCCTTTCCGATTTTCAACGCGCGTTAGCGCCCGATCTCGCAAGGCGGGCGCCGATTTCGGAAAAGTTCGTGCGCCGGCAAAATGTTAGGCCATACGGCGTTCAATCCAAATGATTGACGCGTCAAGCCGTGCTTGCTGGCCTCCGCGCCGGCGTGTAATGCCAACGACGGGTCCGCCGGCCGCGCCGGCGGCGCATGACGGTTACGGGGCATAGCGCAGTCTGGTAGCGCGTCTGCTTTGGGAGCAGAAGGTCGCAGGTTCAAATCCTGCTGCCCCGACCAGTTCATCTAAAATGACAGCGTATTCGCGAAGGTCCTCGTGGCCGCGGCGGCGCTTAGGCGGAAACTATACTTGTAGAGAGCAGCGCAGGTTGCCCGGCGGCACCCGACCGCGCTGGCCCGCGGCCCAGCCACTTCGCCTCTGGAACATAGTAGGAACAAAAGCTAAGTCATTGCTAGAATGACCATTTGAAACCTGTTCATATTCTACGCTGCAAACGACATATTTTATGATTTTTGCTTGCAGGATAATGGCCGATACGCAAATATTAATCTCTTGTTTATGTGCAGAGCTTGCATCTTAACGAGCTCTTGTTGTCCTCCCAGGCCGAGGGCGAGAGAAAGTCAAGCGTCCACGAGTATCCGCCCGATGCCTACCGTCGCATTGTCAGCGCTTTTCGTGCGCCAAGCCGCCTGCGCTACCGGCCGCAAAAAGACCGACTATTTCAATTCCGGGCAGCGCGGTTTCATGCTCGAAGTGCGCTGCTCCGGCGGCAAAACCTTTTACCAGCGTTATACCGACGAGCGCGGACGCGAGCGCCAATACAAGATCGGCCCGGCCGACGTGCTCAATCTCGACCAGGCCCGGCGCAAGGCGCGGCAAATCGTGGCCGAGGCGCTGCTCGGCGCCGATCCGCAGCAGAAGCGGCGCGAGCTGCGCGGCGTGCCACACCTCGGTACCTTCGTGCACGAGCGCTATTTGCCCTATGTACGCACTTACAAGAGCAGCTGGCAGACCGACGAGACCGTGCTGCGCATCCACATCCTGCCCAAGCTCGGCGCGCTCGCGCTCGACGAGATCAAGACCGAGGCGATCTCGGACCTGATCAACCGGATGCGCGAGGACGGCTATGCCGCCGGCACCATGAACCGGGTCATCGTCATCTTGCGCTACATCTACAATCTGGCGCGCAAGTGGAAGGTGCCCGGCGTCGTCGACAATCCGGCCTCCGGCCTCTCCGGCGGGCCCGACGTGCAGCGCAACCGCTTCCTCACCGAGGAGGAGGCGGAGGCGCTGGTGCGCTCGCTGCACATCGACGAGAACCAGACCGCGGCACGCTCGATCATGCTGCTGTTGCTCACCGGCGGACGACGCAACGAGATCACCTTCGCCAGGTGGGATTACATCGACTGGAAGAACAAGACGCTCTTGGTGCCGAAGTCGAAGTCCGGCCGCGCCCGCGTCATCGCGCTCAACCAGTCGGCGATCGCGTTGTTGACCGCGACGCCGCGCATCGATGGCAACGACTACATCTTCCCATCGCCGGTCACCGGCCGGCCCTCGGCTTCGCTGTTCTTTCCCTGGGACCGCATCCGCAAGCGCGCCGGCCTCGACGATGTGCGCTTGCACGATCTGCGCCACTCCTTCGCCAGCTTCCTGGTCAATCGCGGCGTGTCGCTCTATGTGGTGCAGGGCCTGCTCGGTCATCTGCATGCGCGCACCACCCAGCGTTACGCCCATCTGACGCAAGAGACGCTGACCGGCGCCGCCGACCTCATTCAGGATGTCGTGACCTTTCCCGGCGTCGACCGCACCGCCATCAATGCCCGCGGTAATGGCGTCGCGCCGGCCGCCCAGCGCTCGAACTGATCCGCCGGGCCGCCAGGGCCACTGGCCTACCTCCCGATCGCCGCTCCGACAATCGACGCGTGCTGCCGCCGGCACGGCGTAATGCGCGCGGCTGAACCGGCGCGCGCCGGCCATCGTTAACCATTCATTAAATCTTTGCCGTCAATCGTCGCCTTTGGCGCTCGCATTGGCGTCGGCGAATTTGCCCGATTTTGCCGGCTCCCTAGGCTATACCTAGTATGCTTCCGCTGCGAGTAGGTCATTGACCGAGTAAGTTGGGCGCTCGGCCAATGGCTTGGTATTTGGGCCGACCCAGGGCAGCCCCAGCGGCAGGGGTCAAACCAGCGCGGCGTTGCGGCGCGCGCCGGACACAGGTGTGCCCGCCGTTATTGGCCTTTACGCAAGGCCAAAGCTCGAACTCGTCC
>CAWAIV010000009.1:0-27503 GCA_963782145.1 uncultured Pseudomonadota bacterium | reverse complement strand
GACCGGTTTGGCCTTAACGGGAAGATCGGCTGCCTGCGCCCCAGCAATCGCAACGAGACCCGCCGCGGAGCCGAGGAGAAGGCTTTTCACCATCTTCATCTTGAACCTCCAAAACATTGTTTCTCATGAGAGGGTTCTGTATCCGCCCAGTGCGACCGGCACCGAAGGAACTTCCCCTTGCTCCCCGCTGTCCTGAAGAAACGGCTCGTCCGCGCGATATCCCAAACTAAAAAGCACCTCAGGTTATCACTCGGCGCGATCCGTCGACCCGGAAAGCGCAACAGGGGGATGCCCCCCTCCGTCGCAAAGCCGAGACATTACCGGATGACCTTGCCACGCAATGAGGAAGCATCGTTCCCACAGGCCTTTGCGACGGTTTTCGAGCGACTGTTGTGTAAAAAACACGCAATTTGGGCAGCGCCCCGCCCGGGCCTGCGGTGGCGCCCGCCGGACAAAACCGGGCTGCGTGATATTATTCCGTCAATTCAATGAATTGGAAGAAAGGCGCCGCCGGCCTTTCTTGCGTTTCCGGCCCAGCGGGGCAATAACAGCCCGATTCAAGCCGCCCGTGGTGGTAAGGGGAGATTTTGAAGGCGTTTCGGCCGCGGGGACGTCCGGGGCGCCCAATTCGCGGGCACCCCTTCCACCGGCCGCTTCACCCCGTTGCCTTTGTTCACGGCGGCGACCCCGACTCGGTAAGCCTTGCCGATTCGAGGCCATGGCCGGCTGGGGTACCGGCAAACCGCGGGTTCTTGCGCATCCCTTTATAGCTGTCGTCGCCGTCGAATTGGCCGACAATCGGGTACCTGCCTCGCAGGGCCCTGCCCGTTGCAACCAGCGAGGCAAGAGGGAGGCTGGCGGAGACGGAGGGATTCGAACCCTCGATACGCCTTTAGAGCGTATAACGGTTTAGCAAACCGCCGCCTTCAGCCACTCGGCCACGTCTCCGGATGCGGCCATGCCTACAGAAACTACCGGACACGTCAAACAGGTCGCCGCCGCCGCCTGGACGGGCGGAGAAACTGGCTTAGCCAACCCGACCGAAGCACGGGTATCGAAGCGATGAACCGCAAGCAGCGCCGCGCCGCGCATGTGCAAAGCTCCCCGGCGCAAGCCGCCGGTTCCGGCGATGCCGTCCGCTACCTTTTGGCGCAAGCCGCCCGCTTCGAGCAGGAACGCCGGCTCGACGAGGCCGCGCGCAGCTACAAGAAGCTGCTGGCGCTCAAGCCCGACCATGCCGAGGCGCTGAACAATCTCGGCTGCGTGCTGCAGGCCCAGGGCAAGCTCGGCGAAGCCTCGGCACGCTTTGCTCGCGCGCTCGCGCTCACGCCGCAGCTTTACGAGCAGTTCGCCAGCGTCCTCGCCACGCTCGCCGCGGTGTTGCCACCGCTGGCCGAAGCCATGCGGCGCGCCAATGCTGCCTGGCCGCAGCGGCTCCCGGCCGACGCGCTGTTCACCCCGGAAGGGCGCGCGGCGACCGAGAGCGATCCGCTGCTGCGCGACCTGTTGCGCGCAACGCCGGTGCACGACCTCGGATTCGAACGCGTGCTGACCGCGCTGCGCACCGCATTGCTGGCCGAGGCCGTCGCCGACAAGCCGGTCGGGACGGCACGGCTGGCGTTCGCCGGCGCCCTGGCGCAGCAATGCTTCATCAATGAATACGTATTCGCCACCACGCCGGAGCAAGACGCGGAACTTGTGCAATTGTCCGCGCGCGCGGAGCTGACGCCGCTGCAGATCGCCGCGCTCGCCATGTACCAGCCGCTGCATGCGCTGGCGATCGCGCCGCGCCTGCTCGCGCGCGAGGTTCCGCCCGCGCTTGCCGACGTCATCACGCAGCAAGTGCGTGAACCAAACGAGGAGCGCGCGCTGCGTGAATCGATGCCGCGCCTTACGCCGATCGACGACACCGTCTCGCAACGCGTGCGCGCGCAATACGAGGAGAATCCCTTTCCACGCTGGGTGCATGCTCCCTGCGGGATCGAACCGACGAGCATCGACCTGCATCTGCGCTCGCTGTTTCCGACCGCCGCCTTCACGCCGCTCAACAAAGCCGAGGCGCTCGAGGTGCTCGTCGCCGGCTGCGGTACCGGCTACCATGCCATTGGAATTGCACAGAGTTTTGCCAACGCGCGGGTGTTGGCGGTGGACTTGAGCCTGGCCAGCCTCGGCTATGCCAAGCGCAAGACGCCGCCGGCGCTTCGCGCCCATATCGACTATGCGCAAGCCGATATTCTCAAGCTCGGCGATCTCGGCCGCAGTTTCGACCTCGTCGATTTAACCGGCGTGCTGCATCACATGGCGGAGCCGCTGCAGGCCTGGCGCATCCTGCTCGGTCTGGTGCGGCCGGGCGGGCTCATGCATATCGGATTCTACAGCGAGCGTGGCCGCGCACATATTGTCGCCGCGCGCGCCTTCATTGCCGAACGCGGCTATGGCGCCACGCCCGCGGAAATCCGCCGCTTCCGCCAGGACGTGCTGGCGAGCCCGCATCTGCGCATCGCCCAGGCCAAGGATTATTTCTCGACCAGCGAATGCCGCGATCTGTTGTTCCATGTGCAAGAGAATCGACTGAGCATCCCTGAGCTTAAAGCTTTCATCGCCGCGCACGGGTTGAAATTCATCGGTTTCGAGTTCGAGCCGGCGGCGCAGCGGCAATACCGCGCCCAATTCGCGCAGGCCGGCTGGTCGACGTCCGATCTCGACCGCTGGCAGGAGATCGAGACGCGCTATCCCGACACCTTCAGCGCCATGTACCGGCTCTGGGTGCAGAAGCCGTGAGCCGGCAAGTCGATATCGGTGGCACGCTGCAAGAAGCGCTCGCCCTGCACCAACAGGGCCAGCTGCGCGAGGCCGACAAGCTCTATGCGCGCGTGCTCAAGCTGGCGCCGGACAATTTCGACGCGCTGCATCTCTCCGGCCTCGCCAAGGCGCAAGGCGGCCAGATGGGCGAGGCCTTTCGCCTGATCGCCAAGGCGCTCAGGGTCAACAACCGCGTTGCCGACGCCCACGTCAATTTCGCCAATGTGCTGCACGCGCTCAAGCGCGACGGCGAGGCGCTCGACGCGCTCGATCGGGCCCTGGCGCTGCGTCCGGGCGATGCCGAGATCACCCGGCTGCGCGGTAACGCGCTGCTCGCGCTCAACCGCACGGCGGAGGCCCTCGAATGTTTCGAGGCGACGCTCAAGATCGCGCCGCGTCATCCTGAAGCCCTGCTCAACCGCGGCAGCGCGCTCGCCACACTGGGCCGGCCGGAGCAGGCATTACGCGACTTCGACGCCGCGCTCACGCTGGCGCCGCATCATCCCGGCGCGCTTTACAATCGCGGCAGCGCCCTGCTCGCGCTCGGCCGCGCGGCGCCGGCGCTGGAGGCCTTCGATCGCGCGCTTGCCCGCGCGCCCAACCATGCGCAGGCCTGGAACAACCGCGGCCGCGCCCTGCAGGCGCTCAACCGTCACCGTGAGGCGGTGGAAAGCTTCGGCAAGGCGATCGCGCTCGACCAGAACTATGCCGACGCCCATTCCAACCGCGCGTTGTCGCTGCTCACCCTCGGCGATCTCGCTTCCGGTTTTGCCGAATATGAATGGCGCTGGAAGCGCAGCGGCATGTCCGACAGCCGGCGCAACTACCGCGGCCAGCTCTGGCGCGGCGACTATCCGCTGACGCGCAAGACCATCCTGCTCACCGCCGAACAGGGCCTGGGCGACAGCATCCAGTTTGCCCGCTACGCGCCGCTCTTGGCGCGCGCCGGCGCCCGCGTGCTGCTGGAAGTGCAGAGCGAGATCAAGCCGTTGATGGCGTCGCTTGCCGGCCTCGCCGAGGTCCATGTGCGCGGCGAGACGCTGCCGCCTTACGACGTGCACTGCCCGCTCGGCAGCCTGCCCTTGGCGCTGAAGACCGAGACGGCGACCATTCCCGCCGATATTCCCTATCTCGCCGCCGATGAAGCGCGCCTGGCGCGCTGGCGCGCCGAGCTGGAGGCGCTGCCGGGCAAGCGCATCGCCTTCGCCTGGGCGGGACATGCGCGCCATCCCAACGACCGCAACCGGTCGATCGAGCTGGCGCAATGGGCGCCGCTGCTGGCGCGCCCGGGGATTTCCTTCGTCAGCATCCAGCGCGACCTGCGCGATGAGGACCGCGCCACGCTCGCCGGCTTGGCCAACGTCACCCAGGTCGGCGACAAGCTCGACGATATGGCCGACACCGCCGCGGTGATTGCGCTTGCCGACCTGACGATCGCGGTCGACACCTCGGTCGCCCATCTTGCCGGCGCGCTCGGTCGCCCGCTCTGGGTGTTGCTGCCGTTCTCGCCCGATTGGCGCTGGACGCTGAGCGACGAACGCAGCCCCTGGTATCCGCACGCGCGGCTGCTGCGCCAGCCTGCCCCCGGCGACTGGCCAAGCGTGCTGACGCGGGTCGGCGAGGCGCTCGACGCGTTTATCGGCGCCGCCTGAGATCCTACGCCGCGGCGCGGATCACCACCGGCGCCGGCGGCAGCGGATGGCTCTTGAGCCAATCGCGCGCGGCGCGCTGGGCCTGGCCGATCTCGCCATCGCTCATCTGTTCGGCGATCTCGCGCCGCAGCCGCGCACCCTCGGGGTGCCCGCGCGTAGCCGCGATGTTGAACCACTTATGCGCCTCGATGAGATCGATGGCATCGTCGGCGCCCGCCGAATGGACCATGCCGCGTTCGAAGCAGCTCACCGCATCGGCCGGCTCGCCGGCGCCGAAGACTCCAAGTTCGATTTCGGCCATGATGGCCTCCCCTTTTTTATGGACATCGCCACTTCGCCCCAGGCCGCGACGCCCGCATCCCTGTTGCGCGGACGCGAGATCGCCGTCCGAGCAAGCGCGATGATCGGGAGAAAATTTGAATAGCAGTTTAAGTATTGCGATGAATTGAAGGTGAACGTCCATTCAGGACACTGGCAAAAAACGCCCAATTATAGCCGCAAAACGCATGCTTGTGACACGCTGGGTGACGGATCGCTAACTGCGTCGGTTCAGCGCCTACTAACCACTGGACGACTTTCGAATACGGGAAATCGCATACGGCCGCCGGACCGGACCTGCGCTCTTCCGCTTCGGCATCGCCGGTTCCATGCGTATGCGACGGGGAATTGTTAACGATGAAATGGGTGACGGCGGCCGCCTGCGGCCTCTTGGCTTTGTCTTGCCTGATGAGCGTGACCGCACAAGCCGGCGCCCGGCCGGAGGGAACCTGGGTTTCCGAGGATGGCGGCCTCAAGGTGCGCATCAGCGACTGCGGCAGCAACCGGCTGTGCGCCACGGTGGTCTGGCTCGACGAGCCCAATGACCCTGGCACCGGCCGACCGAAGACCGACAAGCACAATCCCGATCCGGCCAAGCGCGGACGTCCGCTGATCGGCCTTCACGTTGCCGGACTCAAGCCGAGCGGACCGAACGAATGGTCGGGCCGGATTTATAATGCCGACGACGGCCACGTTTACCAGGCACACTTGCAGGTGCAGGACGAGAGTACCGTGCGGGTGCAGGGCTGCGTGTTGCACGTGCTCTGCCGCGGCCATACCTGGACGCGCAGCGGCAGCGCGGAGCGCCGCCTCGCCTCGCATTAGGTCGCGCTAGCTCGCCCGCGCCCGCTGGCCGAACAATACCGCCTGCACCTTCGGATCCTTCATGTCGATGCCCTGGCGCAGCTCGAGGCCGAGCGTCATGCCGCGCTGAACCGCCGGCCGCGCCTTCATGGTCGCCAGCCAGCGCTTGAAGTGCGGAAACGCTTCGATGTCCTGGCCATGGCGCTGCCAGCCGTTGGCCCAGCCGACGATCGCCATGTCGGCGATCGAATATTTGCCGGCGATGAATTCGCGGTCGGCGAGGCGCTGGTTCATCACGCCGTAGAGACGGTTCATCTCGTTGGTATAGCGGTTGATGGCGTAGGTCAGCGTCTCCACCGCGTAGTTCTTGAAGTGGTGGAGTTGTCCCGCCATCGGGCCGATGCCGCCCATCTGCCAGAACAGCCACTGCTCGACCTCCACGCGCGCGCGCTCGTCGCGCGGATAGAACTTGCCGGTCTTGCGGCCGAGATATTGCAGGATGGCGCCGGACTCGAAGATGGAGATCGGCCGCCCGCCCGGACCTTGCGGATCGATGATCGCCGGCATGCGGTTGTTCGGCGAAATCTTGAGGAAGTCGGGCTTGAACTGCTCGCCGGTGGCGATGTTCACCGGGATCATGGTGTAGGGCAGCTTGCACTCTTCCAGCATGATCGAGATCTTGAAGCCGTTCGGCGTCGGCCAGTAATAGAGTTCGATCGGCTTTGCCGCCTTCTTGACGCTTCTCTTGACCGGCTTGTTGGCCGGCTTCTTGACCGTCTTCGCCTTCGACTTTCCCACCGCCGCGCGCGCCATTGTGATCTCCCTTTACGACCGGCACCTGTCCCAGCAGACCTAAGCTTGCAGGTGGTGTTCCGCAACCGGCCGGACGTCGCTCCCGCTACACCCCTTCAACCAAGGCGCGGGGCTTGCGGCTATCGGCGTGGGGCGCCGATTGGTCCATTCGTCGGCACGTAAAGGGCGGATAAAATGGGGTGCGGCATGGAGGACGGCGAGGACGACCGGACACGCGGAAGACGTCTAATGGAAGAGCGAGCGACGTGGCCGCACCATGGACGCGCGGGCGGCAGGCGGTTCAAAAGCGGTGTCTCGAGAAATCCAATGATGCAAAAACACGGAGGGCGTCGGCGAAACCAGATGTCTCGCCGACGCCCTCTGCCGTCATCCGGAACCGGGGCGCCGCAGCGCAACGGCGCTCGCGCTCATTACCCCGTGACGCACACCGGCCCCTATGACGCAATCTTCGACACGTTTAAAGCCGAAGATCGGGAAGTGGCGTCAAAGACTAGAGCCTCTTCTTCCGGCCCTTCTTCTTCTTCGCGCCTTTCACTGCCTTCGCCTTTTTACGTTTCGCCATTGCTGCCCTCCTAGCCATAAATCATGGCGGGTGTCGCATCAGTGCGTTCGCGAATTGAAACGCACTGCATTCCATTTACTACAGCACAACGAAAAAAGCAGCGTTCCACTTAACGAAGTGTGTATAGACGCGCGCAAGACGACCGCCTCGCCGCATGCAACGACGGCTTTGCGCAATGCAAACGCGCTAACGCATGCACATTCGAGACGCAACGACGTCAAGCAACGCGCCTTTACAAAAATATCGATAAAACTTGGATTTCTTACACGCATCGTGAGGATGTGCGACGCGCGAATTGCGCATGCAAGAGCGGCAAGCGCGCATTGATTTTTGTTTCCGTCGGCGTTGCCGACGCGGCGGCCGCGCATGCAAAATTTTTTTTGCACAAGGCGGTGAAAAAGCCGGTCGCCGAGCGTCGGAGCGGTCAAAAACGGCGAATCGGCGTCAAGTGATTCGCGGCGAGCGGCGGTATCGCGCGCCGCCTTAAGCGCTCGCGAGCGTCGACCATTGCATCTCGCGTTCGGAAATTTGCCGTCGTCGACGATCGCGCGGCGATGGCGCGCCGCCGCCGCGCGCGCTCACGCGCCGAGCTTGCGCTTGAGCAGGTCGTTGACCGCTTGCGGGCTCGCCTTGCCGCCGGACGCCTTCATCACCTGGCCGACGAACCATCCGATCGCCTTCGGGTTGGTCTTGGCCTGCGCGACCTTGTCGGGATTGGCGGCGACGACGTCGTCGACCAGCGTCTCGATGGCCGAAAGGTCGGTGACCTGCACCATGCCGCGCGCTTCGACGATGGCGCGCGGGTCGCCGCCCTCGCTCCAGAGAATCTCGAACAAGTCCTTGGCAATCTTGCCGGAAATCGTGCCGTCGCCGATCAGCGCGAGCATGCCGGCAAGCTGGTCGGCGCTGACCGGCGAGGACGTGATGTCCTTGCCCTCCTTGTTGAGGCGCCCGAACAGTTCGTTGATCACCCAGTTGGCGGCGAGCTTGGCATCGCTGCCCTTGGCGACCGCCTCGAAGTAGTCGGCGGTCTCGCGTTCCGCCACCAGCACGCCGGCGTCATAGCCCGACAGGGCGAAGTCGCGCATGAAGCGCGCCTTCTTGTCGTCCGGCAGTTCCGGAAGCTGCGCTTTCAATGTCTCGACGAAAGCCGGGTCGAGCTCCAGCGGCAGCAGGTCGGGGTCGGGGAAGTAACGGTAGTCATGCGCCTCTTCCTTCGAGCGCATGGAGCGCGTCTCGCCCTTGCCGGAATCGAACAGCCGCGTCTCCTGTTCGATCGCGCCGCCCTCCTCCAGGATGTCGATCTGCCGCCGCGCCTCGTAGTCGATGGCCTCGCCGATGAAGCGGATCGAATTGAGGTTCTTGATCTCGCAGCGGGTGCCGAGCGGCTCGCCCGGCCGGCGCACCGAGACATTGACGTCGGCGCGCAAGCTGCCCTTCTCCATGTCGCCGTCGCAGGTGCCGAGGTAGCGCAGGATCGAGCGCAGTTTGGTGAGGAAGGCCTTGGCCTGCTCGGCCGAGCGCAGGTCGGGCTTCGACACGATCTCCATCAGCGCCACGCCGGAGCGGTTGAGGTCGACATAAGACAGCGTCGGATGGCGGTCGTGCAGGCTCTTGCCGGCGTCCTGCTCGAGATGCAGCCGCTCGATGCCGACGGTGACGCTGTCGCCATCATCGAGATCGACGCTGACCTCGCCCTCGCCGACGATCGGCTGCTTGTACTGGCTGATCTGATAGCCCTGCGGCAGGTCGGGATAGAAATAGTTCTTGCGGTCGAACACCGACTTCAGATTGATCTCGGCCTTCAGCCCGAGCCCGCTACGCACCGCCTGGCGCACGCATTCGGCATTGATCACCGGCAGCATGCCGGGCATCGCGGCGTCGACCAGCGAGACATGGCTATTGGGCGCGCCGCCGAATTCGGTGGAGGCGCCGGAGAACAGCTTGGCCTTGGAGGTAACCTGGGCATGCACCTCCATGCCGATGACGACTTCCCAGTCGCCGGTGGCGCCGCGGATCAGCTTGTCGGTCTTCGTCTTCGCGTCCATACGCTAGACCTAGCGACGCGTCTCGCCGAGGGCAAGACACCCGTCAGAGCTCCAATTCGCGTCCCAGCGCCTGCTCGACCAGGTCGAACGTATTGGCAAATCCGCGGTATTCGATCACCCGTCCGGCCGCGACGCGCAGGAAACTGGCGATGCGGAAACGCAGGGTGCGTTCGGTGCTGCGCTGGGTGAGACGCACATCCGCCACCAGGGCGGCGCGCTCGCCCTCCACGATGGCGAGTTCCTGCATATAGCCATCCAGCGCATAGGATTCGCGCGATGCCGGCGAAAGCCTGCAGCACCGCCAGGCGCCCACGGCGCGGGCCGGCGAAGGGAAACACCGTCGGCGGCGCGGAGATGATCCAGTCGATGTCGTCGTGGATGAGCGCGGCGATACGCTCATAATCCTGCCGCTCATAGGCGCCGGAGAATGCGCACACTGTCGCCCGGGTCTCGCTCTCGCTCACGGGCGCCTCCACGATTGTCAGGCAGTATGACCATACCATCTGTTGACGCAATGCAATTCTTGCGCTTTCCACTTGATTGGCGGCTTGGACAGGCTTGTTGCTCAGGCGGTAGCCAGCAGCTCGGCGGCGATCGCCTGCCATTCCGCGGCGAGATCGCCGCGCGCGGGCGGCCGGCGCGCCTGGCCATACCAGTAGCGGGCATTGCCGAGATCGCCCTCGACGCGATGCAGATAGGCATGCACCCGGGCAGCGTCTTGCACTCGCCTCATCCATCACCAGCCGATGCGCCTTGTCCCATTCGCCTTTCTTCGCCCACCACAGCGCGACAAGCGGCGTCGACACGCCGCGCGGCGGCAGGTCATGCGACAGCGTGCGATGGAAGGCGGCAGGGGTCATCGCGCTCAGCAGGCCAAGGCTTTCAGGTGCCCTCGTTCGGCGTAGTCGAGCAGCGGCCGGTCGCGCGTGACCAACGTGTAGCCGAATTCGCGCGCGGTGGCGGCGAAAATCCGATCTGCCGGATCGTTTGGTGGAACGCCTGGGAGAAAGGACGCTGCAATAAGCACACTGGGTGGCAAACCGACCAAGCGAATGTGCGGAGCCTCCAACAAACTGGCGAACCACCGCTCCGGCGTCGTTGGCAGACTCATTCGTCCACGCGAAACGAGCATGCCGATTTCCCACGCTGTTACCGGCGAGAGGAAAATAACGGCTTGACCGGCATCCGCCCGATGAACCTCGTCTATCACTGCATCCGCTATTGGTTCTTTGTTCGCAATCCATATCGCCGCGCAGGTGTCGAGCAGCAGCGGCGGGTTCATCCGTAGTACCTTTTGCCCATGTCGGGATCTGGCGGTTGGGTCAAATCGACCCCGGGCGCGACGCGAACAGTGCCTTCAAGCCAGCCGTAAAGAGAGCGTGGCGCTGATGCCTTGGGCTTCTCCGCGTCTTTGCCATGAACATGCGATGCCGCTCCGGCAGAACGGCTGAAGATCAACTTCCTGCCTGCCATGTCGACTTGTTCGCTTTGAAAGCCTGCATCGAGCCAGGCTTTCGTCATGACACTGTTGGAAGGATTGTTGCTCCACCACGCGCGATGCTCGACTGCGCTTGCGGGCAGTTTGAAACCGACAATGCGTTCGATTTCCGAGAACGTCATGGCAATGCGGTCGCGTGGCTGCAGCCGCAGAAACTCGGTCAGTGGCTCGTACTTGCCCATGCGCGCCACTCCAAAGTGTTTAACTAATATGTACACACTAACTATTATTTGCTACATGTCAAGCGCCAAACTGGCTTTCACCACCACCGTTCCGGCGTAAAGCGGCCGGCGGCCTGTTCGATCACCGCGCCGAGCGAGAACAGCGTCTCCTCGTCGAACGGCCGCCCGATCAATTGCAGGCCGAGCGGCAGGCCTTGCGCGTCGAGCCCCGCCGGCACCGCAATGCCCGGCAAGCCGGCCATGTTCACCGTCACCGTGAACACGTCATTGAGATACATCTCCACCGGGTCGCCGCCCTTCTCGCCCAGCCCGAAGGCGGCCGAGGGCGTCGCCGGCGTCAGCATGGCGTGGATGCCGGCAGCGAAGGCCTGCTCGAAGTCGCGTTTGATCAGCGTGCGCAGTTTCTGCGCGCGCAGGTAATAGGCATCGTAATAGCCGGCCGAGAGCACATAGGTGCCGATCATCACCCGCCGCCGCACTTCCCGGCCGAAGCCGGCGGCGCGGGTGGCTTCATACATGGCGGTGATGTCGCGGCCCTCGACGCGCAAGCCGTAGCGCACGCCGTCATAGCGCGCGAGATTGGAGGAGGCCTCCGCCGGCGCCACGATGTAATAGGCCGGCAGCGCGTATTTCGTGTGCGGCAGCGACACCTCGACCAGCTCGGCGCCGGCGTCCTTCAGCCATTCGCGGCCTTGGCTCCAAAGCTGCTCGATCTCCGCCGGCATGCCCGCGACCCGGTATTCCTTCGGAATGCCGATGCGCAGGCCCTTCACCGACTTGCCGACCGCGGCTTCGTAATCCGGCACCGGCAGATCGGCGCAAGTGGTGTCCTTGGCGTCGGGCCCGGCCATCGAGCGCAGCAGGATCGCGGCATCTTGCACCGTGCGCGCGAACGGGCCGGCCTGATCGAGCGAAGAGGCAAAGGCGACGATGCCCCAGCGCGAGCAGCGTCCGTAAGTCGGCTTCATGCCGACGGTGCCGGTGAAGGCCGCCGGCTGTCTGATCGAGCCGCCGGTGTCGGTGCCGGTAGCGGCAAGGCAAAGCTGCGCCGCCACCGCGGTCGCCGAACCGCCGGAAGAGCCGCCCGGCGTCAGCGGCGTATTGGCGCCATCGAAAGTCGGGTCTACCCGACTTTCGCTCTCTTGAAGAGCCGAACTCGGGCAAGCCCGAGTTCGGGTGCGCCGCCAGGGATTGATCACCGGGCCGAAAAAGGAGGTCTCGTTCGACGAGCCCATGGCGAACTCGTCGCAATTGGTCTTGCCCAGCAGCACCGCGCCGTCGCGCCACAGATTGGCGGTCACCGTCGACTCATACGGCGGCGTGAAGTCGCCGAGGATATGCGAGCAGGCGGTCGAGCGCACATCGGCGGTGCAGAACATGTCCTTGATGGCGAGCGGCAGGCCTTCCAGCGGACCCGCCTCGCCTTTCGCCAGCCGCGCGTCGGACGCCTTCGCCATGGCGAGCGCGCGCTCCGGCGTCTCCAGCACATAGGCGTTGAGCGCGCGCGCTTTCTCCATGGCGGCGAGATGGGCAGCGGCAAGTTCGGCGGCGGAGAAGGATTTCTGCTTCAGCCCGTCGCGCGCCTGCGCCAAACTCAGCGCGGTCAGTTCACTCACGGCTTGCGTTCGTCCTCGACCTTTGCCGCCGCCGGCTTGGTCTCTTCCGGCGCATCGCAGGCGAAGCTCGCCGGCTCGTCCCGGCGCGGACGCGGGAAACCGGGCGGCGGCTCATCCGGCACTTCGTCGAGCGCCATCATCCAGGCCATTTCGCAGGCGATGCACATTATTCGACGACCTTCGGTACCAGGAAAAAGTTGTCATCGCTCATCGGCGCGTTGCGCACGATGTCCGCCGGCTTGCCGCCGTCGGTCACGTCGTCGTCGCGCATCTTCATCCGCATCGGCGTCACCGAGGTCATCGGCTCGACGCCGGTCACGTCGACCGCCTGCAACTGCTCGACCCAGGCCAGGATGGCGTTGAGCTCGCCTTGCAGATGCGCGACCTCGTCATCTTCGACCTCGATGCGGGCGAGATGGGCGATGCGGCGGACGGTTTCGGCGTCGACGGACATGAAAGACCTCGGATTATGCGCCGGCTATAGCAGAGGCGGCTTTGCCCCGGCAACTGCTACTGGTGCTCGCGCACCGTCCAGCCTTCCCGCTTGAGCATGCGTTTGGCCAGCGCGGTCGCCTGTCCGGTGAGGCGCAGTTCGCCGCGCGCCTTGGGATCGAGATGCCGGCGCGCGGCGCTGACCTCGCCGAAGCCGGTCTTGGTCACCGCGGTCCACGACAGCGCGTCGATCGGCGCCAGCATGACGAGGTGCCGATCGCGGGTGACCACGAAGGGATAGCCGGAAAGCGAGACGAAGCGCAGATAGCCGCCGTGGCGGCGGTCGTCGTCGGCCAGGAGTTCCGCCCGCCGGCGCAGGAAATAGGCGACGAACCGCGCATTCGCCGCCGCCGCGCGCTCGACGAAAACGCTGCGACCCTCGACCCCCTTCATACTGTCGAGCGCGGCGACCATGGCCGCCATGTCGATCGGCGTGTAGTTGCGGTTGGCGAGCAGCCGCTCGGTGAGATCGGGCGCCACGCCCATCTTGGTGAGCAGGCCGCGATTGAGATCGAGGATCTGCGCGGCGGTGTATTGCCGCGCCAGATCGTCGATGCCGACATCGTTGAGCTTGTTGGCGGTCGACAGGTTGGACACCACGATGCCGGCGGCGCCGGGTACCGCGAGCAGCGCGCCCGTCACCGCCAGCCCGCCGAGGGCGGCGGCTTCCGACAATTGCTTGAGCTTGGCGTCGAGCGGCGGCAGGTCGGTGTAAGGGTCGACGCCATAGGCGGCGGCCAGCTGGCGCCGCTCGTTGGTGACGCCGAGCACGCCGGCGACCGCATTGTCCGGTGTCTTGCCGGCATTGCGCAGGCCGGAATCGATGCGCTGAAACATGGCGCCGATGCCGGCAAAGGTATTCCTCACCGTGCCGATCGGATTGATGAGCAGTTGGCCGGTATATTTCAGCGGGTTGAGGCCGGCCTGCGCCAGCGCCTGGGCGAAGCTCTGCGACCCGCTCACCTTCTCCAGCAGCGACAGCGCATGCAATTCGTTGATGCGCATCTTCAGCATGGCGTCGCCGCGCACCGCAAACTCGCCATAGGGCGTCTTCAGCACATAGTCGCGCAGCAGCCCGTCGCTGTGCACCGGATTTTTGATGGTGTAGTTGGCGCCGACGCGGCGGATGCCGGCAAGCTGCGCCGCGTTGAACGACGGCGGCGCCTCGGTCTGCGCCAGCGCCGCGGCACCGGGCAGCAGGATCAGCCCGATCGGCAGGGCCGCGCGCAGGATGGCGCCGAATGACTGTCGCATCGAGCCCATGAGAACCTCCTTATGCCGCCGCCCGCTCGTGGTCCGCGCACGCGTGCACCTCTACCGTCACATGCGACAGGCCGGCGATACCGCCGAGCCGGCGTTTGTAGCTGGCCGGCGCCAGCGGGCGGTCGGACACCACCGAGACGATGAGCCCGACATGGCCGGGCCCGAGCCGCCAGATATGCAGGTCGCTCACCCGGTCGTCGCCGACTTCCAGCCGTTGGCGCACCGTGCCGGCCAGCCGCCGGTCCGGCACCATGTCGAGCAGCACCGCGCCCGCCGTGCGCACCAGTCCGAACGACCAGCTCAGGATCACGGCGACGCCGACCAGTGCCATGGCCGGGTCCATCCACAGCAGGCCGAAATAGCGCGCCGACAACAGCGCCACGATCGCCAGCACCGAGGTCAGGGCGTCGGCCAGCACATGCACATAGGCCGCGCGCAGATTGGTGTCGTGGGCGTGATGGTGGGCGTGATGGTCGTCGTCGTGGTGATCGCGATCGTGGTGGTGGTCGTCGTCATGGGCGTGCTCATGCGCATGCGCGTGATGATCGTGATGGTGATCGTGGTCGAACAGCAGCCAGGCGCTTGCCAGATTGACGCCGAGCCCGATCGCGGCGAGCCAGGTCGCCTCGGCGAAATCGATCGCCACCGGCTCGAACAGGCGCCGCACCGCCTCATAGCCGATCAGCACCGCGACCAATGCCAGCAGCAGCGCGCTGGAGAAGGCCGCCAGCTCCCCGACCTTGCCGGTGCCGAAGCAGAAGCGCGCATCGCGCGCGTGGCGGCGGGCGAAACGGTAGGCGAGCGCGGCGATCGCCAGCGCGCCGGCATGGGTCGACATGTGCCAGCCGTCGGCGACCACCGCCATGGAGCCGAACAGCGTGCCGCCGACGATCTCCGCCACCATCATGATGGCGGTGAGCGCCACCACGAACCAGGTGCGCCGCTCGTGCCGGTCGTGGCCGGCGCCGAGGAAAACATGGGGATGCTGCCAGGATTCGAGCGATTGGGTGTGCATGAGCGTCTCGTCGTTCCTGATGGAAGGGGGCGGAGGCCGCCGCGGCAAAGGATAGACCGCCAGCCGCGACGCGCAACCGCGCCGTCACGGCCGCCCGGCCGGAAATTCTAGATCGCCTTGCTCATGCCGCGGATGCGTCGGGCCAGCACGCCCATGATGAAGGTGGCGAAGTTCGGCACCTCGTCGACCATGAATCTGAAGGTGCGGGCGTCGATCAGCGACAATTCGCAAGGCTCGCGCGCTTGCGCGGTGGAGGAGCGCGGCAGATCGTCGATCATCGACATGAAGCCGAGCGCCTCGTTCGCTCCGATGGTCTCAATGACCTTGTCGCCGATGACCATGTCGATCAGGCCCGACTGCACGATATACATGCAGTCGCCGGCGTCGCCGCGGCTGAAGATGATGCCGCCGGCGGGCACCCTGACGGTGGCGCCCGCACCCTTGGCGAAGGTCCGCATGTCGATCTCGCCGCGCACACGCTTGCCGCTGCTCACATTCACCTGACCCCTCCTGCCGGACGCCGCGCCGGTGACGCTACTATGACGGCGTTCGGCGAAACCGCGCAAGCCGACTCAAAACGCGGGCGGTTGATCGTCCGCGCCACCGTGGCTCCGCCATCGCAGCCCCTACTCACCGGGGATCACCGCGCCGCCCGTGCCGTGATAGGCTGTGCCGCGACCGGAACGGAGATTTGATCATGTTCCCCTTCGGCGACTTCAACTTTCCCGGGGCCGGCGGCAACTGGCAGGAGATCATGACCCGCTGGTGGTCGCCCAACATCACCATGAACTTCGCCGGTAACGCGGCGATCGAGCGCGAGGTCAATGAAGACGTCGCCAGCTACGGCCGCCAGATCGGCTGGCTCAACGACATCGTCGCGGTGCTGGCGGCGGCCGCGCCCGGCGAGATCGCGGCCGATGCGGCGGCGACCGACTTGCTGGGCAAGCTCAAGGCGGCGCAGGAGAAGATCGCGGCGATCAAGAAGCGGCGCCAGGTCAGCGCGCTCGACGGCGCGCGCGACGCGCTCACGCGATTGGGCAAGACCGACAAGGACGCCTATGGGCGGCTGGTGCGCTCGCTCGATCCCGAGCATCCGCCGGGCCTGGACTGACGCATGCCGGTCGGCCCGCTCACCGACATCGCCGTGTCGTTCGGCGCGCGCGGCGCGCTGATCGGGCTCGACCTCGGCAGCAAGACCATCGGCGTCGCCACCAGCGACCCCGACCGCCGATTGGCGACCGGCGTGACCACGCTCGCGCGCAAGAATTTCACCGCCGATGCGCAAGGCCTGCTGGCGCTCGCCGCCGAGCGCGCCGCGGTCGGCTTCGTGCTCGGCCTGCCGGTCAACATGGACGGCTCGGAGGGCCCGCGCGCGCAGTCGACCCGCGCCTTCGCGCGCAATCTCGCCAAGCTCACCGAATTGCCGATCGCCTTGTGGGACGAGCGGCTCTCCACCGCTGCGGTCGAGCGCGAGCTGATCGCCGCCGATGTCAGCCGCGCCAAGCGCGCCTCAGTGATCGATCAGCACGCCGCCGCCTTTATTCTGCAGGGCGCGCTAGATCGTCTCGCCAACCTGACGGCTCAGCAGGGCCGCCAATAGCCGTAGCCGCGGTCCTTGTCGGTCGAAATCCAGCACATCCGTCCCGGCCCGATCGCCTCCGGCCGCGGCGCGTAGACCACGGCGGGCGGTGGCGCATAGACCACCGGCGGCGCGTAACCCGGCCCCGGATAAGGGTAATAGCCCGGCGCCGGCTCATAATAACCCGGCCCGTAATAATAGGGCGCGGCCGCCGCCCCGATCAGGGCGCCGCCGATCAGGCCGGCGGCGATGCCCGCCGCCACGCCGCCGCCGCCATAGCCGCGATGACGCCAGCGCACGTCGATCGCCTGCGCCGGCGCGGCCTTTTCCAGCGACGCCACATTGCCAGGCAGGGGGCCGGCCATTGCCGGCGCTGCGGCGCCGATCAGCAGCGCACCCGTCAGCGCCCATGCCGCCGTCTTCCGCGAGATTGATGTATGCATTGTCGATCCTCCGCCTGCTGTTTGCCGCGTGTGGCGAATCTTTCATGTAATGTTCCGCTTGGCATTCTCCACCGCGGAATTTGAATGGTAATGAATAAATCGTGACCAAATCCGGGCCTTTCGCGCCGGCCCGCCCGCCTGTTTCCCTTCCCGGCTTACCCAGGTGCCGAAGCGTGATGCCAAGGCTTGTGGATGGGCGCGAGCGGCCCTTGCCGGGGCGGATGCAGGCGCCTATAGACATCCCTTTAATGAACATCGCGTCGAAATCCTCATTCGTCCTCAGCCGGCGGCACCTGTTGGGGATCGAAGGGCTTTCGCAGCAAGACATTTCCGGGCTGCTCGACCTCGCCGAGGAATTCGTCGAGCTCAACCGCCAGGTCGAGAAGAAGCGCGCCTCTTTGCGCGGGCGCACCCAGATCAACCTGTTCTTCGAGGCCTCCACCCGCACCCAGGCCAGTTTCGAGCTCGCCGGCAAGCGGCTCGGCGCCGACGTCATGAACATGTCGACCTCGCTCGTCCTCCATGCGCAAGGGCGAGACGCTGATCGACACCGCGATCACGCTCAACGCCATGCATCCCGACATCCTGGTGGTGCGCCATCACGCCTCCGGCGCGGTGGAACTGCTGGCCAGCAAGCTCGAGGGCTGCTCGGTGATCAATGCCGGCGACGGCGCCCACGAGCACCCGACGCAGGCGCTGCTCGACGCGCTCACCATCCGCCGCAACAAGGGCCGGCTCGAAGGCCTCACGGTGGCGATCTGCGGCGACATCCTGCATTCGCGCGTCGCCCGCTCCAACATCATGCTGCTCAACTGCATGGGCGCGCGCGTGCGCGTGGTGGCGCCCTCCACGCTGCTGCCGCCCGGCATCGAGCGCTTCGGCGTCGAGGTCGCGCGCGACATGCGCGAGGGGCTCGCCGGCGCCGACATCGTGATGATGCTGCGCCTGCAGCGCGAGCGCATGAACGGCTCCTTCGTGCCGTCGGTCTCGGAATATTTCCACTATTGGGGCCTGGACGAGAAGAAGCTCGCCTATGCCAAGCCCGACGCGCTGGTCATGCATCCCGGCCCGATGAACCGCGGCGTCGAGATCGACAGTATCGTCGCCGACGGCGCGCAATCGCTGATCCGCGAGCAGGTGGAAATGGGCGTCGCCGTGCGCATGGCGGTGCTGGAGGCCTTGTCGCGGAACCTGCCGAACGCATGATGTTGTCCGACCGCCGCCCGATCCTGCTCGCCAATGCCCGCATCGTCGATCCCTCGCGCGATCTCGATTTCCCCGGCGACGTGCTGATCGCCGACGGCGTGATCCGCGAGGCCAAGAAGCGGCATCGGCGCCGCCGGCGTGCCGGAAGGCACCGAAGTCATCGACTGCCGCGGCAGACTGGTGGCGCCCGGCCTGATCGACATGCGCGCCTTCATCGGCGAGCCCGGCGCCGGCCATCGCGAGACGCTTTGCCTCGGCAAGCCAGGCCGCGGCCGCCGGCGGCGTCACCACCATCATCTGCCAGCCCGACACCTCGCCGGCGATCGACGATCCCGCCACCGTCGATTTCGTGCTGCGCCGCGCCCGCGACACCGCGATCGTGCATGTGCATCCGATGGCGGCGCATCACCAAGGGCTTGGCCGGCGAGGAGATGACCGAGATCGGCCTGTTGAAGGCCGCCGGCGCGGTCGCCTTCACCGACGGCGAGAAAAGCGTCACCAATGCGCAGGTGATGCGGCGCGCGCTCACTTACGCCGGCGATTTCGACGCGCTGATCGTGCACCACACCGAGGATCCCGATCTGGTCGGCGACGGCGTCATGAACGAGGGCGAGTTCGCCGCCCGCCTCGGCCTGCTCGGCATTCCCAAGGCGGCCGAGACCGTGCTGCTCGAGCGCGACATGCGCCTGGTCGCGCTGACCGGCGGGCGCTATCACGCCGCCTCGCTCACCTGCGCCGAATCGCTGGAGGTGCTGGCGCGCGCCAAGGAGGCCGGGCTCAGCGTCACGCGCCTCGGCCTCGATCAACCACGTCACGCTGAACGAAAACGACATCGGCCCCTACCGCACCTTCCTCAAGCTGGCGCCGCCCTTGCGCGCCGAGGACGACCGCAAGGCGCTGGTGGCCGCCGTCGCCTCCGGGCTGATCGACGTGGTGATGTCCGACCACAATCCGCAGGACGTGGAGACCAAGCGGCTGCCCTTCGCGGAAGCCGCGCCCGGCGCCATCGGGCTGGAGACCATGCTCAGCGCCGGCTTGCGGCTGGTGCATGCCGGCGAGGTCGAGCTGATGGCGCTGTTGCGCGCCATGTCGACCCGGCCGGCCGAACTGCTCGGCCTGCCCGGCGGCACGTTGCGCACCGGCGCGCCGGCCGACGTCATCGTGGTCGACGCCGACATGCCCTGGGTGCTCGACCCGGCCGAGCTGAAGTCGAAGTGCAAGAACACGCCGTTCGACGAGGCGCGCATGACCGGCCGCGTGGTGCGCACCATCGTCGCCGGCCGCACCGTCTACGAATACGTATGACGCTCGCGCTCGCCTTCGTCGTCGGCTATCTGCTCGGCTCGATTCCGTTCGGCCCGCTGCTGACGCGCGCGGCCGGCGGGCCCGACCTGCGCAGCATCGGCTCCGGCAATATCGGCGCCACCAATGTGCTGCGCACCGGCAACAAGAAGCTCGCCGCCGCCACGCTGCTCGGCGACATGCTCAAGGGCACCGTGGCGGTGCTGCTCGCCGCGGCATTTTGCCGGCGCCGATGCGGCGCTCGCCGCCGGCGCTGGGCGCCTTTCTCGGCCATCTGTTTCCGGTCTGGCTCAAGTTCAAGGGCGGCAAGGGCGTCGCCACCTATATCGGCGCTGCTGCTCGGCCTCTACTGGCCGGGCGCGCTGATCTTCTGCGCGCTCTGGCTGCTGGTGGCTTTCGCCTCGCGCTATTCCTCGCTCGCCGCGCTGACGGCAAGCGCGCTGACGCCATTGGCGCTCTGGCCGCTCGGCCTGGCGCGCATGGCGGTGCTGCTGGCGGTGCTGAGCGTGCTGTTGTGGCTGCGCCACCTGCCCAATATCCGCCGCCTGCATCGCCGGCAGCGAGGGCAAGATCGGGGCGAAAAGCACAACGCCCGGCTGAACCCCGGTTGTCCTACGCGCGCCCTTGCGCGATGCTGGCGCCGGGGACAGTGCGGGGGGCGTGCGGTGGCTGACGGCGTCAAACTGACCGACGAGCAGCGGCTCGACTGGCTGCGCCTGATCCGCTCCGACAATGTCGGCCCGCGCACCTTCCGCGACCTGATCAATCATTTCGGCGGCGCCGCGGCCGCGCTTCATGCGCTGCCGTCGCTTGCCCGCCGCGGCGGCGCCGTGCGCGCGGGCCGCATCGCCAGCCGCGCCGACGCCGAAGCCGAGATGACGGCCGCCGCCGCGCGCGGCATCGTCTTCGTCGCGCTCGGCGAGCCCGATTATCCGCTGCGCCTGCAGATGATCGACGATGCGCCACCGCTGCTGGCCGTGCGCGGCAACCTCGCCATCCTCAACCGCCCGCTGGTCGCGCTTGTCGGCTCGCGCAATGCCTCGGCGGCGGGCGTGAAATTCGCGCAGATGTTGGCGCGCGATCTGGGCGCGGCGCAATTCGGCATCGCCTCCGGCCTTGCCCGCGGCATCGACGCCGCCGCCCACCGCGCCAGCCTCTCGACCGGCACCGTCGCTGTGCTCGCCGGCGGCCATGACCGGCTCTATCCGCCTGAGCATGCCGGCCTATTGGAAGAATTGCTCGGCGAAGGCGCCGCGGTCTCGGAAATGCCGCTCGCCTGGGAGCCGCGCGCCCGCGATTTCCCCCGCCGCAACCGCTTGATCTCCGGCCTCGCGCTCGGCGTGGTCGTGGTCGAAGCCGCACGCCGCTCCGGCTCGCTGATCACCGCGCGGCTCGCCGGCGAGCAGGGCCGCGAAGTCTTCGCGGTGCCCGGCAATCCGCTCGACCCGCGCGCCGAAGGCACCAACGGCCTGATCAAGCAGGGCGCCACGCTGGTCACCGAGGCCGCCGACGTCATCGCGGTGCTGGAACCGATCCTCGGCCGCGCCGTCGAGCCGCCGCCGGCGCGCGAGCCGGAAGCCGCGGCGGCAAGCGAGCTCGAGCCGGCCGCCGACGAGCGCGCGCGCATCGTCGGCCTGCTCGGCCCAGTGCCGGCGGCGATCGACGATCTGGTGCGGCTGTCGGGCGCCACGCCGGCGATCGTGCGCACGGTGCTGTTGGAACTGGAGATCGCCGGCCGGCTGGAACGCCACGGCGGCAGCCTGGTGTCGCTGGTGTAACATGCCGTTCTCGAATCGACACCGCTTGGGCCCCGCATGATGCGTCGCGCCATCGCCGTGATCTTCGCCGTGGTGCTGAGCGCTACGCCCGCGCTGGCGCAGCCGCAGAGCTTTGCCGCGTTCGAAGCCAAGCTGTGGCCCGACGCCAAAGCCAAAGGCATCACCCGCGCCACCTTCGACCTGGCGCTCAACGGCGTCACCCCCGACAATCGCGTCATCGCCGCCACCAAGCGGCAGCCGGAATACGGCAAGCCGGTCGGCGATTACATCAATTCCATCGTCTCCAAGGACCGCATCGTGCGCGGCGGCCGCGAGGCGCGGCGATGGGCCAAGCTGTTCGATGCCATCGAACGCAAATTCGGCGTCGAGCGCTGGATCATCATCGCGCTCTGGGGCATGGAGACCGACTACGGCGCCGAGAAGGATCACTGGGACGTGTTCCGCTCGCTGGCGACGCTTAGCTTTGTCGGCTTCCGCGATCCCTATTTCCGCAACGAGCTCCTGGTGGCGATGCGCATCATGCAGGACCACCACCTCGCCCGCGCGCGCATGGTCAGTTCCTGGGCCGGCGCCATGGGCCAGACCCAGTTCATGCCGTCGAATTTCGTCGACTACGCCATCGACTTCTCCGGCGACGGCAAGCCCGACATCTGGGGCAATATCGCCGACGCTATGGCCTCGACCGCCAACTATCTGAACAAATGGCATTGGCAGCGCGGCCTGCCCTGGGGCTTCGAGGTCACGGTGCCCAAGGGCTTCGACTACATGATCAGCCGTGGCACTTATCCCGAATGGGTCAAGCGCGGCGTCGTCCGCGCTGACGGCAAACCGTTCCCGCGGTCCGGCACCGGCATCCTGTTCTTTCCCAGCGGCGCGGCGGGGCCGGCTTTCATGGTCACGCCGAATTTCGACGTGCTCAAGGAGTACAATAACTCCGATGTCTATGCGATCGCCGTCGGCCAACTTGCCGACCGCATGCATGGCGGCTCCGGCACAAGAGCGAAGTGGCCGACCGACGATCACCCGCTCTCGCGCGAGGCGCGCATCGCCTTGCAGAAGAAGCTCGCTGCGCTCGGCTATAAAGTGAACGACTTCGAGGGCCACATCGATTTCGACCTGCGCGACAACATCCGCGCTGAGCAGAAAAAGTTCGCCATGCTGCCGGATGGCAACCCGACCCCGGTCTTGCTGGGCAAATTGGGAATTCCGCTGCACTGATCGGCCCGCCGTGCCGGACACAGCGCGCCTGACCACCCGGCCATGGCGCCGTCCGTTTTCCGCCAACCGTCTGATTTCCGGTCAAAAGTCGGCCCCGCGCAGCGGCCGGCGCGGCGCCGGCGCCGACGGGCGCCCAATCTTTTCTTGACATACCCGGCTACTCTAAATATCAGAGCGAACGTTCATTCTCATTATGGTGCATCGCGGTAAGTTCCCGTCCGGCGGGGACAAACCCGGCGGTCCCAGGGGCGGCGACATGCGGCGTGCGAACACCCAGCGGCAATCCGACCGGCGCACGGAAATCCTCGATGCGGCCGAGCGCTGTTTTGCCCGTGACGGCTTCCACCAGGCCTCGATGCAGCAAATCTGCGCCGAAGCCGGCATGAGCCCGGGCAATCTCTACCGCTACTTCCCTTCGAAAGAGGCTTTGATCGCCGGCATCTCCGAGCGCAACCGCGCCGAGGCGGCGGCCGATTTTGCCGCGGTGGACGAAGCGCCCGACTTCTTTACCGGCTTCGCCGCGCTGGGCCGGCAATATCTGGTCGAGCGCAGCGATGAAGAGCTCGCGCTTTGCCTGGAGATCATGGCCGAGGCGCGCCGCAACCCGGAAGTCCGCCGCATCTATCAGACCATCGATTCCGAAGTGCGCGGCGGCCTGGTCGCCATCCTGCGCCGCGCCGCCGCGCGCGGCGAACTGCGCAGCGATCTCGACCTGGAGAAGATCGTCAAGGTTCTGCTCGCGCTCGGCGACGGCATCGAAAGCCGCCGCGCCATCGATCCCTCGTTCGATCCGGAATCCGTGATCGATATCGTGCTCGATATCGTCCGCTACATGCTGACCGACAGCGCTCTCACCCGAAAAAAAGTGGAGGAGCGGTCCGATGAAAGCTAGCCGCATCACCGCCGTCGGCCTCGTCGCCGCCGCCGCGATCTGGATCGCGTCCGGACATCTGCTGCCGCGCGACAGCGCCGAGGGACAGGCCGCGATCCGACCCTCGCAAGCCGCCAAGCAGCCGCTGTTCCGCGTCTCCGTCATGACCGCGCGGGCGCAAGCGCACAGCCCGGCGCTGATCCTGTCCGGCCGCACCGAGGCCGACCACAAGGTCAACATCACCGCGCGCGCCGGCGGCGTGCTCACCCAGTTGCACGTCAAGCGCGGCCAGCATGTCAACAAGGGCGATATCGTCGCCGTGCTGTCGGACGAGGCGCGCGAGGCGCAGGTGGCGCAGGCGCAGGCTCTGGTCGATCAGCGCAAGACCGAGCTCGATGCCAAGCGCACGCTGATCGAGAAAGGCAGCCTGCCGCGGCTCGACCTGGTCAATCTCGAGTCGCAATACAAGGCGGCGCAGGCCGCGCTTGCCTCGGCCAAGGCCGAGCGCGACCGCGGCATCGTGCGCGCGCCCTGGGCCGGCGTCATCACCGACGTGCCGGCCGAGGTCGGCGGCGCCGCCTTCTCCATGGCCGGCAAGGAAATCGCCACGCTGGTCGATCTCGATCCCATGCTGGCGGTGGTGGAAGTGTCCGAGCGCAAGCTCGCCGGCATCAAGGTCGGCGAACGCGCCGAGGTGCGGCTGATCACCGGCATGGCCGTGCCGGGCCGCGTGCGCTACGTCTCGAAAGTGGCGAGCCCGACCACGCGCACCTACCGCGTCGAGGTCGAGATCGCCAATCGGGACGGCACGATACCGGACGGCATCACCTGCGAGGTCGTGCTCACGCTCAATCCGGTGCAGGCGGTGCAGGTGCCGCGCTCGGCGCTGACCATTTCTTCGGCCGGCGATATCGGCCTGCGCGTGGTCGACGCGGCCAACAAGGTCAAGTTCGTGCCGGTGCGCATCGTCGAGGACATGCAGGACACCATGTGGCTGTCCGGCCTGCATGACGGTGCCCGCGTCATCGTGCGCGGCCAGGACTTCGTGCGCGAGGGCGAGACGGTGGCCGCCGTCCCCGTCGAAAGCCAGAGCGCCGCGCGCTGAGAAATCAACAAACTCCGTTCATTCCCGCGCAAGCGGGAATCCAGGAAGCAATTTTGAGATTCCCGCTTTGGCGGGGATGACCGGAAAACGACAGGGCGATAGATGTCCCGCTTGATCACCTACGCCATCGAACACGCGCGGCTGACGCTGGCCACGCTCGCCTTCCTGCTCGTCGCCGGCCTCGTCGCCTATGTGACGATCCCGAAGGAGGCCGAGCCCGACGTCAAGGTGCCGATCATCTATGTGCAGCTCACCCAGCGCGGCATCAGCCCGGAGGATTCCGAGCGGCTGCTGCTGCGCCCGGTCGAGACGCAGCTCAAATCAGTCGGCAACGTCAAGGAAATGCGCGCCATCGCCTATGAGGGCGGCGGCTATGTGGTGCTGGAATTCGAGGCCGGGTTCAATTCCGACGCCGCGCTCGCCGACGTGCGCGCCAAGGTCGACCAGGCCAAGCACGACCTGCCCAAGGACGCCGACGAGCCGCAGGTCAAGGAGGTCAATCTCTCGCTCTATCCGGTGCTGGTGGTGACGCTCGCCGGCGAGGTGCCCGAGCGCACGCTGCTGCACATCGCGCGCGACGCCAAGAACGCCATCGAGCAGTCGCCCGGCGTGATCTCGGCCGAGCTGCGCGGCGCCCGCGACGAGGCGGTGGAGATCACCGCCGAGCCCATGCTGATGAAGAGCTACGGCATTTCGCTCGACCAGCTCATCGCGGTGACGCAGGCCTCCAACAGCCTGATCGCCGCCGGCGCGCTGGAAGGCCCGATCGGCCGTTTCGCCGTCAAGGTGCCGGGCCTGATCGAGCGCCCGCAGGACATGCTGAAAATTCCGGTCGCCTCCACCGCCGGCGCCACCGTGACGCTCGGCGACGTCGCCACCGTGCGGCCGACCTTCAAGGACGCCACCACCATCACCCGCGTCAACGGCAAGCCGGCCATGACCATCGAGGTGAGCAAGCGCACCGGCGCCAACCTGATCGAGACCGTCGACGGCGTGAAGCAGCTCGTCACCCGGCTGCAGAAGACCTGGCCGCAGGGCGTCCATGTCGGCTACACGCAGGACAAGTCGAAGCTCATCCGCCAGATGCTCGCCGACCTGCAGAACTCGGTGGCGACCGGCGTGCTCCTGGTCGCGGTCATCATCCTGTTCGCGCTCGGCTTCCGCGCCTCGCTGTTCATCGGCATCGCGATCCCCGCCTCGTTCCTGGCCGGCGTGCTCGGCCTGCAACTGGCCGGCCTCACCGTGAACATCGTGGTGCTGTTCTCGCTCATCCTCGCCGTCGGCATGCTGGTCGACGACGCCATCATCGTCTCCGAATATGCCGAACGGCGCATGGCCGAAGGCATGGCGCCGAAACAGGCCTATACGGCGGCCGCCACCCGCATGTCCGGCCCGGTCATCGCGGCGACGGCGACGCGCATCGCCGCCTTCTCGCCGCTCCTGTTCTGGCCCGGCATCGTCGGCGAGTTCATGAAATACATGCCGATCACGCTGATCGCGACGCTGTCGGCTTCGCTGGCGGTGGCGCTGTTCTTCACGCCGACGCTCGGCGCCCTGCTCGGCCGCGCCGCGACGGTCGCGCATGACGACCGCGCCTCCGAGCGCGGGTTCTATATGCGCACCGTCAAGGCGGCGCTGCGCCGTCCGTCGATGACGCTCGCCGCCACCGTGCTGTTGCTGGTCGCGGTGATCTTCGCCTATGGCCGGTTCGGCCACGGCGTCGAGTTCTTCCCCCAGGTCGAGCCCGACTACGGCCAGGTGATCGTGCACGGGCGCGGCAATCTCTCGCTCGACGAGAAGGACGCCGCGGTGCGCCAGGTCGAGCAGAAGGTGCTGGCGACGGCGGGTCTGAAGACCGTCTATACCCGCGTCGGCGAGCAGCCGCGCGGCTCCAGCGAGATCAGCGAAGACACCATCGGCGTCATCCAGTTCGAATTCGCCGACTGGCAGACGCGCAAGCCCGCCCATGTCATCATGGACGAGATCCGCAAGGAGACCCGCACGCATCCCCGGCATCCTGGTCGAGGTGACGGCGCCGCGCGCCGGCCCGCCGACCGGCAAGCCGATCCAGGTGCAGCTCTCCGCGCTCGATCCGGCGCGGCTTCCCGCCGCGGCCAAGAAGATCGCCGCCATCCTGGGCAAGATGCCGGAACTGCGCGACCTCGACGACGGCTTGCCGCTGCCCGGCATCGACTGGAAGCTCGAGGTCGACAAGGCGGAGGCGGCGAAATACGGCGCCAACATCAATTCGGTCGGCACCGGCGTGCAGCTCGTTACCAACGGCGTCAAGGTCACCGAATATCGCCCGACCGATTCCGACAAGGCGGTCGACATCATCGTGCGCTTTCCCAAGGACCGGCGCAGCCTCGGCCAGATCGACGAATTGCGCGTGCAGACGCCGCAGGGCTACGTGCCGATCGGCAATTTCGTCACCCGCGTGCCGGCGCACCGGGTCGGCTACATCAACCGCGTCAACGCCCAGCGCGTGATCACCGTCGCCGCCAATGTCGCCGACGGCGTGCAGATCGGCCGCGGTGCAGAAGGAGATCGTGCAGAAGCTCAACGCCACCGATCTCGGCGCGGGCGTCAGCTTCAAGATGAAGGGCGAGGACGAGGAGCGCGCCAAGGCCGGCGCCTTCCTCGGCAAGGCCTTCGGCACCGCGCTCTTCCTGATCTTCGCCATCCTGCTCGCGCAGTTCAACCGCTTCACCTCGGTCGGGCTGGTGCTCACCGCCGTGCTGCTCTCCACCATCGGCGTGCTGCTCGGCCTGATGATCATGGGCCAGCCCTTCGGCGTGGTGATGACCGGCATCGGCATCATCGCCAATGCCGGCGTCATCGTGAACAACAACATCGTCCTGATCGACACCTACGACCGGCTCCGGCGCGAAGGCCAGGACGCCTATGAGGCGATCCTGGAGACCTGCCGCGAGCGC
>CAWAIV010000008.1:0-259547 GCA_963782145.1 uncultured Pseudomonadota bacterium | reverse complement strand
GTTCCGCCTAGACCACTGCGCGACAAATATTTCGGCAATTGCGTCGCATTGGCGCGACTTAGGGCCCAAATCATGGCGATTTGCACCAAGCGCAAGCATAAGTTGCAATTTTAACGATGTTCGGAAAAGTTGCGCGCTTGCGGATCGGCACGCCGACCGCCCGACCGCCAGTTGATTGCGGCGCATAAGTCGGTGCAGGAGCCGCGCTGCCGGTGGTCGATTTTTCCGAACTGCCGGTCGGCCGATGTTCACGCGGCGGTGCCAACGCCGTGATCGGCGCGACCTTTCCGGTGACTTCAATGTGGATTGAGCGTGAAGGCGCGCCGGCTCATATCGCCGTCAACAAGAAATCACTCTTGTAAGCAATCGGAGCCACCACCATGAAGACCGTCACCAAGCTTGCCGCCGTCGTTCTGTTCGCGCTGTCGGCCGCCGCGCCCGCGCTCGCCAATGAAGAGGCGCAGACGCTGGCCGAGCGCAACACCTATCTCTACACCGCCGATGCGCGCCCGATCGCGGCGCATATGCAGGACGCGCAGGCGCAGCGCGGCACCGAGGCTTTTGCGCAAGCCCCGCAGGCGCCGAACGCCGGCATCAGCAATCACGGCGATTTCGACAACTACTGAGCGCGGCGACAACCGCCGGCGACTGCGAGAGAGGCCGCCCGACCGGCGGCCTCTTTCAGCTCCGCGCGGCGTTCTGGCTGCGCACCACCAGCACCGAGCATTTGGCGTAGCGCACCACGTGGCCGGCATTGGAGCCGAGGAAATAGGTGCGCATGGCCGGGCGGTGCGAGCTCATCACGATGAGGTCGGCATCGAACGCCTTCGCCTCTTCCAGCACCTCGTGATAGATGCCGCCCTGGCGCACGGTCGCGGATACGTGCGCGGCATCGAGCCCGCATTCGCGGGCGATGATGCCGAGCGCTTCTTCCGAGGATTTGCGCTGCTGCAGGTCGAAGTCCGGCGGCACATATTCGGCCAGCATCACCGGCGTCATCGGCAGCACATTGACCAGCCGCACCACGCCGCCCGACAAGCGCGCCATCGCCACCGCGTTCTCGATGGCGGGCTTGGCAAGATCGGTATCGGCAAGGTCGACCGGGACCAGGATGTTCTTGTACATGGCAAAGCCCCCTCGAAGGCGCGCATCATGACATGAAATTCCGCCGGGGTGGAGTGAGGTGTGCCGGCTAATTTTCCCCGCGCATGATCTATTTCGAACGCCGGTTCCCATCCCCGACGACGTCGGAGACAGACTCTTTCCGGATCACGCGCCGGCGGCTGCCTCGATCGATTTGGGCGTGGCGAAACGTTCCAGCCGCCCGGAGCGGGGATGCAGCCGGTTCCAATCGTCGAAGGCGAAGTCGATGATGACCAGGCCGCAGGTCGGCAGTTTCTCGCGCAGCCGCTCGCGCGCCTCCAGATCGCCGGTGGCAATCAGCATCACCGCCAGTTCATGCAGGCCGGGATTGTGGCCGATGATGAGCGCGGTGTGCACGCTGGCGGGAAGGTCCTTGATGATGGCGAGAATGCTGTGCGGCGTGGCGTCGTAGAGCTTCTCCACCATGCCGGCACCGGGCGCCGGCTTGAAGGATTTGGCGGCGAATTTCCAGGTCTCCTGGGTGCGCGCCACCGGCGACAGCAGCACCCGATCGGGCACGAGCGCATGGCCCGCCATATAGGCGCCGATCTTGGCGGCATCCTTGCGGCCGCGTTCGATCAGCGCGCGGTCGCGGTCGGAGGCGCCCGGGATCGAGCGTTCGGCCTTGGCATGGCGAAGCAACAGGAGACGGCGCATGATCCAACTTTGCGGATGGCGAGAACGGCCGCGAAGCCGTCGATTTCGATTCTCCGGCAGTTTAGCATGCGTGCCCTCGCGGCCGGAGCGCCGCATTGACACAAGTCATGGATGTCGTTGATACCAATCAATCATGGCACTGACCGAAACCGCGAGCGAAACCTCAGCGAAACCGATAGCGACGGTCCGGGCTGGTACGAGGCGACGCGGGTTGCCGCGCGCGAGCGTGCGCGGCTGACCTATGACATCGACGTCGACGTCTGTGTCATCGGCGGCGGGCTCGCCGGCCTCACCGTGGCGCGCGAAGTGGCGCGGCGCGGCTGGTCGGTGGCGGTGCTGGAGGCGAACCGCGTGGCCTGGGCCGCCTCCGGGCGCAATACCGGTTTCGTCATCCCCGGCTACCATGAGGATATCGACAGCATGGTCGAGCGCATCGGGCTCGACCACGCCAAGCAGTTATGGGCGCTGTCGGAGCAGGGCGTCGCTTACGTCCGCCGCACCATCGAGGAAACTGGCATGCCCGGCGTCGATCCGCTCGACGGCTGGCTGCACGTGTCGAAGACCGACGGCGGCCGCCAAGCCCGCGCGCTGGTCGAGCGGCTGCGCTGGATCGGCGCCGATGTCGAAGCCTGGCCGACGGCGCAGGTGCGCGACGTACTGCCGAGCGCGCGCTATTTCAGCGCGGTGCATTACCGCAACGCCTTCCACATCCATCCGCTCAATTACGCGCTCGGCCTTGCCGCCGCCGCGGAAGCCGCCGGCGCGCGCATCTTCGAGGCAACGCCGGCGCTGTCGATCGACCCGGCCGGCGTGCGCAAGCGCATCGCCACGCCCGTCGGGGCGCGTGCGCGCGGCGCAGGTGGTGCTCGCCGGCAATGTCCATCTCGGCGCGCTGATGCCGCGAGCTGGCGGCGACGCTGCTGCCGATCACCACCTTTGTCATGGTGACCGAGCCGATCCCGCAGCTCGCCGAGATCTTGCGCTGGCGCGGCGCGGTCAGCGACGGCGAGCGCGCCGACAATCATTACCGCATCGTCGGCGACGCCGAGACCGGCGGCGCCCGGCTGCAATGGTCGGGGCGCATGCGGGTGTGGGAGGCCGATCCGCGCTTCGCCGCGCGCGGCCTCAAGCGCGACATTCGCCGCGCCTTCCCGCAGCTCGGCGCGGTCGAGCCGGCCTATCTGTGGCGCGGCACGCTCGGCCGCGCGGTCCACCGCATGCCGCAGATCGGCGAGATCGAGCCCGGCTTCTGGGTGGCGAGCGGCTTCGGCGGCCACGGGCTCAACACCACGGCCATGGCGGGCGAACTGATCGCGCGCGGCATCGTCGAGAACGACCAGACCTGGCGGCTGTTCGCGCCCTATGAGCTGGTCTGGGCCGGCGGCGGGCTCGGCCGCGCCCTGGCGCAGGGCATCTATTGGGGCAGCCGGCCGCTCGATCGCGCTGGCGCAGGCGCTGGCGCGCTACCGCGAGGCGCGCCGGCGGCGCAAAGCGGCGCGGCATGGCGGCGCGCCGGGTCCGCGGCGCCGGTGCCGGCGAGCCCGGGCGGCGGGGATGAGCGCGCCGGAGTGAGCGACATGCTGGGCCGTTGTAATGCCGCCGCAATACGGCAAATTCAGACGGGGATCGGCGCTCCATGGCGCCTCGTCGGGCACGGCCTGTGCTAGACGTGACGGTTCGCATCCTTTTCAGGGCGAATGCTCCATCCCATGCGTTTCCTCGCTTTCAGTGCGGCAGTCGCGGCGCTGGCGCTTGCCGGCTGCGTCGATACGGGCTCACCCGGCTCTCGGCTTGGCCGTCAGCGGTCCGACGCCGCGGCCAAAGACGGTGGTGGTCAATGATTTCACCGTCGCCTCCGATCTGGTGGTGATCGACCACGGCTTCAGCACGCGGCTGGAGCGCAAGGGCGGCAATTACCCGATCCTGGAGCGCCGGCAGCGCACCGCCGAGCGCGTGAACGACGAGATCGTCGCCACCATCGTCGCCACGCTGCGCGAGGCCGGCCTCAAGCGCAGCCGGGCAGCGAGGAGGGGCTTTCCGGCCGCGACAATGTGCTCGTCCGTCTCCGGCCGGCTGCGCGCCGCCGATGAAGGCAAGGGCAAGGGCGCGCAGAAATATTCCTCGGCTTCGGTCCCGGCCGCAGCGGCGTGGTCGCCAATATGATGCTCGCGCGCTCTCCTGGGGCGCCAAGAAGGCGGTGCTCACCTTTGCGGCCGAGGGCACGCGCGCGGCGGCCGGCGCCGCCCGCAACGCCAAGTCGCCGCAGACGCGCGACGCGGATATCGCCGCGGCGCTGGCGGCCGAAAATGCGGCGCCGAGCGAAGCTGTCGCCCGATGTCGAGGCGCAGGCGCGCGGCCTCGGCAGCGCGATCGGCGAGCAGATCGTGGCCTATGCCAAGACGCAAGGCTGGGTGAGCGAGGCGGCCGCGCCGGCGCCCGTGGCGGAAAAGCCGGCGAAGAAAAAGCCGGGGGTGTGAGGCGCACTGCCGCGCGCCGGCGCAAACGCGCTTTCTATCGCGTGACGCGATAGATCACGGCTCCTTGCAACAGGCGACCGAGTTTCGGTTCGTAACTGTTCCGGGGAATCAAGCGTCATACGCGAGCAAAAGAAGTTTGCATTCGATTGTGCTTCCTGCGCGTTTCCAATCTTCGTGCAGTGGATGTCCCACCAATGACTGCGCGGGGCGAGACGGTTGCCGGCGCGATCCCGCACGCGTGCTGCTATAAAGCGCGACCATATCCGAATGAGACAGCCATTGCCCCGGTAAATCCTCGCCAAACGGCCCCGACGAGCCGGCGGGAAACCGGTGGCCAGTCGCCGCGTCGGTTATTTGCGGCACTGTCGATTGATCGAGCAATTTGAACCCGTCATAGCCGCAGGAAACGAGCGTTTCCATGTATTGAAAGCCGAACCGGCAATCCTCAACGCTGACATAGAGTGGCAACTCGTCCGCGCTGCGCAATTGATCGAGAATAGTTTGATCAACTCCCTCGACGTCAATTTTGAGATAGAGCGGCACGCCGAATTCATCAAACAGTCGCGGCAGCGTCAGACAGTCGACGCTGATCGCTTGCATGCGGCTTTCCTCGCGGCCGGCCCAGCCGAGGTCGAGGCTGCTCCAGTGGTCGTTGTCGAGATTGACGTAGAAGGTCGTCTTGCCCTCGCTGTCCCAAATCGCGGCATTGAGGATGGTCAGGCGTCCCTTGTCGATTGCCTCCCCGAAGCGCTCCGCGGCGGCCGTACAGAGCGCCGGATTGGCCTCCAGCGCGACAACATTGTAGCCACGGCTCAGATAAAAAGCCGTGTCATCGCCGTTGTTCATGCCCAGATCGAAGATGAGCCGGCTGTCCTTGGCGTAAGCGGTCATGTCGGCTCGTTCCGCTCATGCGGTATCGCATAGATGACAGCGCCGGTGCCGCACCAGGAATGCAGACGGAAGAAGAAATGGTAGGCAGGCAACGTTTCCATCAGCCAGGCCGCCGTTCGACAGATGCCATCGTCATTATGATAGATCGTTGCCGCGATAATCGGCCGGCAATCGATCAAGGTGCTGCCGTGCGCCCCGCAAAGCCGCGAACTCCGCTCCCTCGAGGTGGAGCTTCACGAAGCTCGGTGCGAAACCGAGCGCATCGATGCGGCGCGTGCTGACATGCAGCTTTCCGGTCGGCGACAGTTGCGATGCATAGCCGAGCCCGTCGTGGAACAGCATGTCACCGTCGCGGTCGGCGAGGGCGCAGTCGTGGATCGCAACGCGCGGATCGCCCGGCAGCAATGCGCTGCACCTTGCCGTCGCAGCACCGCTCGATGGCCCGGGTCCGGCTTCGACCGCGATGATCTGCCGAAATGCGCCGTGCGTCTGCTCGAGGAAGGTCTCCAGCACGCCGCCGTGGTGAGCGCCCGCGTCGAGAAAGCATTCCTGGTCGTGCAGCGCGGCCATCACTTCCGGCGTGAAGAAGCGATCCGCCGTGATGACGGGTGCTCCCTCGAAGCTCCATTCCTGGCGCAGCCGCCGCCAGGCCAGAAACTGCAAATGATGGGCGCGGGAGACATCATCCTGTCCAGCGCGCCAGCACCTCCGCGGTCTCCGTCCGATCGGATGGCGTCAGCGGATCTGCGAACCAGCCGTTCGACAGCGGATGGACCGCGCGGAAGCTCTCAGCCAGATCATAAAACGGGACCACATCGGCAAAACCCAATTGCCGCAGCGCCTGCTCCAGCGGCACAAAGGGCGCCGTCACGATGCTGACGGCGACACGCAGCCGGCTTTTGTCGCGGCTGCGAGACGTCCTCGGGATGCAGCAGCCGCAAACCGGACCAGCAAGGCTCCTGCGCCAACTGCTGCGCATTACGGTCGATGACGACTTCGAATTCGCGGCCCACGGCATTGAGGAATTCGCTGCGCGAGCCGGCCCAGATTGCCGGCGCCATAAAGCGCCAGCGGCCGGTCGGCCGGCACCGGAGAAAACTCGCAAGCGGCGACCGCCAACGCGGTCAGCAGCAGCGCCGCCCGGCCCGCATCGGGCAGGGTCGGAAAATGGCGGGCAAGATGCGGCCCGCCTGGGTCGTCCTGGCGCACCGCGCCGATTGCAGCCGTCAGTCGCATTCAAGAACCAGCCAGCCGAATCTCCCGATTCTCGCTAGACCTAAATAAATCGTTGGCGCCGGACCAGAGTCTTTCGACGGCCGGACGTGCCGGTTTTCAATCCGTTGCGAATATGCGGGCTGGCCGCCGCCTAGGATCGGCGCAGGTCGCGAGTTGCGTCAGCGGCCGTCGCGCCGCGCCATGAACGCCAGCCGCTCGAACAGATGCACGTCCTGCTCGTTCTTGATCAGCGCGCCGTGCAGCGGCGGGATCAGCTTCTTGGGATCGCGCTCGCGCAGCAGTTCCGGCCCGATGTCCTCGACCATCAACAGCTTGAGCCAGTCGAGCAGCTCCGAGGTCGAGGGCTTCTTCTTCATCCCCGGCACGTCGCGGATCTCGTAGAACAGCTTCAAGGCCTCCGCCACCAGCCGCTGCTTGATGCCGGGGAAATGCACCTCGATGATCGCCGTCATGGTGTCGGGATCGGGGAAGCGGATGTAGTGGAAGAAGCAGCGGCGCAGGAAGGCGTCGGGCAGTTCCTTCTCGTTGTTGGAGGTGATGACCACGATCGGGCGGCGGCGCGCCTTCACCGTCTCGCTCGGTCTCGTAGACGTAGAACTCCATGCGGTCGAGTTCGAGCAGCAGGTCGTTGGGGAACTCGATGTCGGCCTTGTCGATCTCGTCGATCAGCAGCACCGGGCGCTCGTCGGCGACGAAGGCGTCCCACAATTTGCCGCGCTTGATGTAGTTGCGGATGTCCCGCACGCGCTCGTCGCCGAGCTGGCTGTCGCGCAGGCGCGAGACCGCGTCATATTCGTAGAGGCCCTGCATCGCCTTGGTGGTCGACTTGACGTGCCATTCGATCAGCGGCGCGCCGAGCGCCTTGGCGATTTCCAGCGCCAGCACGGTCTTGCCGGTGCCCGGCTCGCCCTTGACCAGAAGCGGCCGCTCCAGGGTGATCGCCGCATTGACCGCGACCTTGAGGTCGTCGGTCGCCACATAGCCGCTGGTGCCTTCGAAACGCATGGAATCCTCTCCCTTTCGCCCGGTATTCACGCGGCTAGTCATATAGGGAAGTTGCTGCGGCGGCAAACAGGCTTGCGCGCGGAGGAGGCCTGCTAGCCGCGCACGGCGCGTTCGAGGAAATCCTCGAGCGCGGTCACCGGCGCGCGGTCGTAATAGAGCCGGTGCTTCTGCCGCCGCCATGCGGTCGACGATTGTCCGCCGCGCCTGCGGGTCCTGGGCGAGCCGGACGGCGATGGCGACATAATCGTCGAGCGTCTGCGGCGATGGTCTCGGGCACGCCCAGCATCTGCAGGATGGCGGCGCTGTGGCGGCCGCGCATCATCGGGCCGGCCAGCGTCACGATCGGCAGATCGTGGGTGAGGCTCTCCAGCGCCGAATTGCAGGCCGACCAGCCGATGCTGTCGAGGAAGACGTCGGCGAGGCCGGCCGCGGCGACGAATTTGCTCTGGCTCAGGCGGTCGAGGAACACGCAATGATCGTCGGCGCGCAGGCCCTGCGCCGCAAAGGCGCGCTCGATGCGCTCGTGCATGATGCCGGTGATGGTCGGGCCGCCGAAATGGCGCAGGAACACGAACTGGCTGTCGGGCACCGCGCGCGCGATGCGGGCGAAGACCGCGTCGTATTGCGGCAGATATTTGTAGAGCGACTGCGCGCTCCAGAACACGGTCGCGCTGGCGCGCAGGCCGAGCTCCTCGCGCGTGACCGGCTCCATGCGCGCCGGCGACCGGCTCGTAATAGACCGACAGGTTGGGCAGCCGCACCAGCTTCTCGCTGTAATAGGCGTCGGCGCCGCGGCGGCTCCATCGAGATCGCTCGACAGGAAATAGTCGAGCGTCGGCAGGCCGCTGGTTTCCGGATGGCCCCAGGAATTGCACTGCACCGGCGCCAGCCGCTGCGCCGCGAGCTGCAGCGAGTGATTGTCCATGAGCAGGCCGGGATAGATCAGCACATGCGGGGCGTCGGCGAGGATTTCCCGCCGCCAGCCTTCGGTGTCGAGCGTGCGATGCACGAAGCGGTCGCAGAGCGCGGCGGCCTCGGCGGTGGCTCGTCGCGGATGATGCCGAGGTGATAGCCGGTCACGCGGAAGCGGCTGCGGTCGAGCTGGCTGAGCCAGCCCTTGATCGGGATCTTCCAGTTGGAATGGCGGAAGAAGAAGGCGCTGACGATGCCGACGCGGATCGGCTCGCCGGGCGCCGGCGGCGGCGGCAGTGGCGCCGGCGCGAAATGCTGCGCGACGATGCGCGAGACGATGTCGCCATAGATTTCCTGCAGCGCGCGGTCGTTGCCGCCCTGATAGGCGAGCAGGAACGGCTGGCGCGCGGCGATCGCCTTCATGAGGTCGCCTTGCAGGCGGCCGGCCGTCGAGATCGTCGCGCAACGCGCGCGAGCTTCTGCTCATAGGCGGCGCGCCGGCGCCGCGATCTCGCTTTCCTGCGCGATAGACGACCGGCAATTCGGCAAAGCAGGCGGCAAAGCGCGCCTCGGCGTGATCGGGCTTGAGCGCCAGCGCGCGCGCGAGATCGGCGGCGGCCTCCTCGTTGCGGCTCGAGTCGAGCAATTGCCGGCCGCGCTGGTACCAGGCCTCGGCATCGTTCGGGTTGAGCGCCAGCGCCGTCGGAGAAATTCTCGATCGAATCGTCGGCGCGGCCGAGGCTATGCAGCACGCGGCCGCGGTTCTTGCGCGCCTCGGCGAAACCCGGCGCCAGCGCCAGCGCGCGCTCGTAGCTCGCCAGCGCCTCGGGCAGGCGGCTGAGCGCTTCCAGCACGGCGCCGCGGTTGTTGTGCGCCTTGACGTAGTTGGGCGTCAGCGCCAGCGCGCGGTCGAGATTGGCCAGCGCCTCGTCGTAGCGGCCGAGCACGCGCAGCGAGGTGCCGCGGTTGTAATGGGCGTCGGCATAGTCGGGCTTGAGCGCGAGCGCCTTGCGGAAGCAGTCGAGCGCCTCTTCGTCGCGGCCCGAGCGCCGCCAGCACGGCGCCGCGATTATTGTGCGCCTCGGCGAATTTGGATTTCTGCTTGAGCGCGGCGTCGAAGCTCGCCAGCGCCTCCTCGCTGCGCTCGAGCGCGTGCAGGATCATGCCGTGGTTGAGCAGGATCTGCGGCGAGGGCTTGCGCAGCCGCATCGCCGCCGACACCAGGCGCAAGCGCCTCCGGCGGCTCGCCCTTGGCGAGCTTGATCAGCGCCAGCATCTGCAGGGCGTCGAAATGGTCGGGCCGCTCCGCCAGGATGGCCGGCATAGAGCGGCTCGGCTTCGGCCAGGCGGCCCTGTTTGTGCAGCGCCAGCGCCTGCGCCAAGGCCCGTGGCAAGTCTTGCGGCAGATTGAACGCGGCACCCTTGGGCAGCGGCGGATGGCGGCATGGCGGACCCCTTGCCGGCCAGAGGTAAAAAAGCCGCTGCTGAGTCGTCCAGGGCCACCTGCCGCGGCGCGCGGCGCCGGCGCCTCGCACAAGCGTGATGGGCGAGTGAACCACACGTGAATGGCGGACGGGCCGTAAAGGGTATATGTGAGGGCGCGGATACGACGTGAAAACGATTTCGGGAGGACTGCATGCCCCGCCTGCTGCTCGGCCTGTGTCCTGCCTTCGCCGTAGCCGGCGCGGCCGGCGCGCAGAACGCGCCCAAGCCGGCGACGCCGGAGCGGGCCGTCGCCACCTTTGCCGGCGGCTGCTTCTGGTGCGTGGAGAGCGACTTCGACAAGGTGCCGGGCGTGCTGGAGACCATCTCCGGCTATACCGGCGGCCACGTCGCCAATCCGAGCTATGAGCAGGTGTCGGGCGGCTGCACCGGGCATGCCGAGTCGGTGGAAGTCGTCTACGACCCGCGCAAGGTCTCCTACCAGCAGTTGCTCACCTATTACTGGCACCACGTCGATCCGACCGTGAAGGACCGCCAGTTCTGCGATGTACGGCAACCAGTACCGCACCGCGATCTTCGTGCACGACGAGGAGCAGCGCAAACTGGCGGAGGCCTCGAAGAAGAAGGTGGAGGCCGAGCTCAAGGTGCCGATCTATACGCAGATCGTGAACGCCGGCCCGTTCTACCGGGCCGAGGACTATCACCAGGACTTCTACAAGAAGAACCCGGTGAAATACGAGTTCTACCGCTGGAACTGCGGCCGCGATCAGCGGGTCAAGCAGATCTGGGGCGCGCATAAGGGAGACAGTTGATATGATCGACCGACGGACCCTGTTGCTGACCGGTGCGGCGCTTGGCGCGCTCGCGATGACACGCAATGCAAGCGAGGCAGAAACGATGACCACGACCGAACAGACCATCGACTGGCGCAAGCTCACCGACGCCGAATGGCGCAAGCGTCTGACGCCGGCGCAATACGACGTGCTGCGCAAGCACGGCACCGAACGGCCCGGCACCAGCGCGCTGCTTGCACGAGAAGCGCAAGGGCACCTTCGTCTGCGCCGGCTGCGCGCTGCCGCTGTTCTCCTCCGCCACCAAGTTCGAGAGCGGCACCGGCTGGCCGAGCTTCTACGAGCCGCTGCCGCAACGGCATCGAGACCAAGACCGACCGCTCGTTCTTCATGACGCGCACCGAGGTGCACTGCGCGCGCTGCGTCGGCCATCTCGGCCATGTGTTCGACGACGGCCCGCAGCCGACGGGCCTGCGCTACTGCATGAACGGCGTGGCGATGAAGTTCGAGCCCGCCGGCGCCGAAGCCAGCTGATCCGACGTCTGAAGCCTGTCGCGCTCCCGATGCCAGCGCCGGCGCCGGGAGCGCGCGCCTATTGGTTAAGTCAAACTTAATTCTTTGCCGATTATGGTGAACGATGTCTGAATGCCCGGGCAGCACCGCATCTCGTCATTCAGGGCCGGACCTGCCGTCGAATTGAATTGGCGCTCCTGAAAGCGAGACATTTGGCATGTGCGGAATAGCGGTTGCCATCGACTGGCCCGAGGCCGAGAGCCGTTGTCGAGCGACTGATCCAAGGCATCCTGCATCGCGGCGACGTCAGCGATCCGATCTTGTCGCCGCGGCCGCACACGGCGATGGCGACGCGGCGCTTGCGCATCGTCGATGCCGAGCACGCGATCCAGCCGCAATTTTCCGTTCGACGGACGGCTCGCCGTTTCCTTCAATGGCGAAATCTACAACCATCTCGAGCTGCGCCGCGAATTGCGATGATCTGCGGCGTCGAGCCGAGGACCGAATTCCGACACCGAAGTGCTGGCCAATGCCTTGCAGGTCTGGGGCTATCGCGCCTTGGAGCGCCTTGTCGGCATGTATGCCTTTGTCGCCGTCGATGCAGCGACCGGCGAATTCCTCGCCGCCCGCGATCCGTTCGGCGTCAAGCCGCTCTATGTCATGCAGTCCGGCGCCGGCTTCCTGTTCTGCTCGGAGATGCGGCCGCTGCTCGACACCGTCGAGAGCGGCGACGTCATGCTGCTGCCGCCCGGCTATGCGCTGTCGCGCAAGACCTGCGCGCGCTTCAAATCGCCGGTCTATCCGCGGCGCGATGCGCCGGTCGAAAGCAGCGCCGCGGCGCTCGACGCCATTCTGTCGGAAGCGGTGCGCAGCCGCCTGCCGCCCGGCCTGCCGGTGGCGACGCTGTTTTCCGGCGGCATCGACAGCACGCTGATCGCGCATTACACGCGGCAATTCCGCCCCGAGGCGCCCGGCTACTTCGTCGGCAGCGTGCGCGCGCCCGACTTCCGCTACGCCGCCGACTACGCGGCGCAGACCGGCTTCGACCTGCGCATCGTGCCGTTCGATGCCGACAGCGACGAGGTCTTCGCCGAGATCGACCGCGTGGTGGAGGTCACCGAATCCTTCGAGCCCAATCTGGTGCGCGGCGCCATCTGTTCGCTGATGGCCGCGCAGCGCATGCATGAGGACGGTTTCCGCGTGGCGCTGTGCGGGGAGGGCGCAGACGAGCTGTTCTGCGGTTATCCGCCGCTCGAAGTCGCCTTCGGCGAGGATAGCGACGGACGCCGGCGCCGATCCGCGACGAGTGCCTGGAACTGATGCACCGCGTCAGCCTGCAGCGCGTCGACCGCTGCTCGATGCGCCACCAGGTGGAAACGCGCGAGCCGTTCCTCGATCCGGCGGTGGTCAATTACGCCTTGGGCCTGCCGGCGCCGGCGCTGGTGCGCGACGTGAACGGCATCCCGACCGGCAAGATGCCGCTGCGCGAACTCTACGATCTCTATCCCGATCAATTGCCGACGCAGCATTCGCGATCGCGGCAAGGTGCCGTTCGGCGAAGGCGCCGGCCTCGACGTCAGCCCGCAGGATTCGGCGTGGAAGCGACGTTTCGATGCGGCGATTTCCGAGCGGGACTTCCGCGACGGTCAGGCGGAATTCGCCGCCTTCAACGTCCAATCCAAGGAAGAACTGTTTTATCTGCGCAAGCTGGCGCAGATCATCGACGTCAATCGCGTGCCGCATTTGCGCGACCGCGCCTGGATCTCGTTCTCCGTCGCCCGGCATATCGAGAAGCTGAAGGCCTACGCCCACTTCAGTCTTTAGCCGTTTGCGCCCGGCAAAATCTGCCGCGCGGCGGCAGAAAAGGCCGCCCCGCCGGCCCGGCGTCTTCCGCTAACCACCTAAAATATCAGCATTATTTCCCTGGCATGGGGATTGCTGCGCTCCCGCCACGGGATCGTCCGCGCCCCATGGCGGGGCTGTTGCGTGGTGCGACTGTGGAGAAATTGTCATGGGTCTGTTCAGTGCGCTCTTAACTCTGCCGTGAGCGGTTTGCAGAGCCAGTCCTTCGCCATGCAGAACATTTCCGGCAATATCGCGAACTCGCAGACCATCGCCTACAAGGCGATCGACACGAACTTCGTCGATCTTATCCCCGACATTCGCCGGCGGCCCAGCAAGTCGCTGGCGGCGTGATCGTGAGTTCGGTCTCGACCAACACCGTGCAGGGTACGATCCAGGATACCTCGATCAGTACCAACATGGCGATCAATGGCGACGGCTATTTCGCCGTCAAGCAGCCGACCAGCAGCTCCGGCTCCGATGTGAAATTCAACGCCAGCGATCTCTACACCCGTCGCGGCGACTTTCAGCTCGATGCAAATGGCTACCTGGTCAATGGCGCCGGTTACTATCTCGAGGGCATTCCGATCGACACCAAGACCGGCAATCTGACAGGCAGCGCGCTGGAGCCGCTGCAATTCGACAACACCACGCTGCAAGCGACCGCGACGACCACAATCACCTATGGCGCGAACCTGCCTTCCTATCCGAAAACCACCAATTCCGACACAACCGTTTCCAAATCCGAACTGCTGGACCCGACCGCCTTCTCCGTCGATCCCACGGTTGCGGGCACCGGAACGGTTGTCGGCAGCGACGTGACCACCTTCCTCAACTCCTCGCTCGATGGCGGCACGGTCACCGCCTATGACAGCGCCGGCAAGTCGGCGAGCATCGAGATGCGCTGGGCCAAGGTCGACAGTTCCGCCTCCGGCGGCACCAATACCTGGGAGCTTTTCTACCAGACCAATTCCACCGCCACCGGTTCGACGGTCGCCTGGCAGAATGCGGGCACGGACTTCACCTTCAACTCGTCCGGCAAGCTCACGGCGCCAACGGGCTCCGTGACCCTCAATAACGTGACCGTCGACAACACCTCGCTCGGCAATCTCACGCTGAAGCTCAGCGGGTTGACGCAGTACTCTTCCACCGATGGGTCGGTGTCGACTACCACGCTGAAACAGGACGGCTATGCTTCCGGTCAGTTGGAGTCGATCGCGGTTGGCACGAACGGCCGCATCACCGGCACTTTCACCAATGGCAAGGATATCGACTTGGCGGAGGTCCCTCTGTATTCCTTCGCCAGTCCCAATAACCTGCAAAGTCTCGACGGCGGCGCCTACAAGGTCACCGGCACTTCCGGGGCGGCGCTGAAGGGGGCTACCGGCAAGCTGGTCGGCGCCTCGCTGGAAGAATCCAACGCCGACATCGCCAGCCAATTCACCAAGCTCATCGTCACCCAGCAGGCCTATTCAGCCAACACCAAGGTGATCACCACCGCCAATCAGATGTCGCAGGATCTGCTCAACATCCTGCGCTAGCGCGGCCCCGGTCGGAATCGCGGATGACATGAAGTCGAGCGCATGAGTCTCACCCAGGCACTGAGCACGGCCTTGAGCGGGCTGAATGCCACGCAGACCAGCCTGTCGCTGGTGGCGGGCAATGTCGCCAATTCGCAGACGCCGGGCTATGTGCGCAAGACCGCGACTCTGGTCACGACGACCGCCGGCGCCACCGGCAACAGCGTGCAGGTCGCCTCGATCAATCGCATGCTCGACCAATTCGTGCAGTCGCAATTGCGCACGGAATCATCGGGTGCCGCCTATGCCGATCTGCGCGCCAACCTCTATGACGCGTTGCAAGGCATCTACGGTACGCCCGGCTCGTCCAGCACGCTGGAAAGCGCCTTCAACAGCTTCACCGGCTCGTTGCAGGCGCTGACCACCAGTCCCAACGACTCGCCGACGCAGACCGCGGTGGTGAGTGCGGCGCAGCAGCTCGTGCAGCAACTCAACAGCCTGTCCAGCGGCATTCAGTCGTTGCGCGGCGAAGCCGAGCTTGGCCTTTCCAACGACGTCTCTCAGGCCAACAATGCGCTGCAACAGATCGCGCAGATCAATCAGCAGCTCAACGCCTCGCCACAGCAGGATTCCACCACCGCCTCGCTTCAGGATCAGCGCGACGCCTATATCGATCAGCTCGCCAAGCTGATGGATATCCGCGTCATGCAAGGCGACGGCAACCAGTTGTCGATCCAGACCACCTCCGGCGTGCAACTGGTCAGCGGCACGCAGGCGTCGACCCTGAGCTTCAATACCCAGGGCACGGTGTCGCCGCAGGCGCAATGGAACGCCGATCCGTCACTCAGCGGCGTCGGCACGATCACCTTGACCTCGCCCAACGGCAGCACCACCGATCTGGTGGCGACAAAGGCGATCCGTTCCGGCGAAATCGCCGGCTATCTGGAAATGCGCGACCAGACGCTGGTGCAAGCGCAGGACCAGATCGATCAATTTTCCGCCGCCATGGCGAGTGCGCTGTCGGAGCGCACGACGACGGGTACGGCGGCCAGTTCGGGCGCCCAGAGCGGCTATGACGTCGATATCGGCTCGCTGCAGTCGGCCGGCAATTCCATCAACGTCGCCTATACGGACACTGCGACCGGCAAGCAGAATACCTTCACTTTCGTACGCGTGGACGATCCCGCGGCGCTGCCCTTGTCGAATAGCGCCACCGTCAATCCCAACGACACCGTGGTTGGCCTCGATTTCTCCGGCGGCACCGCCTCGGTGCTCGCACAGATCAATGCCGCGCTCGCCGGCACCGGCATGACGGCATCCAATCCGAGCGGCACGACCTTGCGCGTTCTCGACGACGGAGCCGCCAATACGGTCGATGTGAACGGCGTCTCGACCACCGTGGCGGCGACCTCGTTCAGCGGCGGCGTCGAACTGCCGTTGTTCGTCGACGGAAATACCCCCTATACCGGGGCAACCACCGCGGGCGGGTCGCAGAGCGTCGGCTTCGCCGGGCGCATCGCGGTCAACCAGGATCTCATCGGCAATCCCACCCTGCTGGTGAATTATCAGGCCGGAACCGCGGCCGCCGATCCGACGCGGCCGAATTTCATCTACGATCAGCTGGTCAATGCCAGCCTCGATTATGCGCCTTCGGCCGGGATCGGCACCGCGGCGGCCCCGTTCAGCGGCACCGCCAGCAGCTATCTGAGCCAGATCACCAGCCTGCAGGCTTCGGCGGCGAGCAATGCCAGCAATCTGAAGCAGGGGCAGGACGTGGTGCTCAGCTCTCTGCAGCAGCGCTTCAATCAGGCCGCCGGGGTCAATATCGATCAGGAAATGTCGAACCTGCTCAATTTGCAGAATTCATACGCCGCCAATGCCCGGGTGATGACCACGGTCAACAACATGCTCACCGCACTCATGCAAATGGCGATTTGATCATGGCCGTCGGCTCGATCGGTTCGACAACGAATACGCTGGTGCAGTCGCTGATCGACATGCGCACGCAATTCAACGACCTGTCGCGCAGCTCAGCAGCGGACAGAAATCGGCGACCTATGCCGGGCTCGGCCTCGGCAGCGGCCTTACGGTCAGCCTGAACGCGCAACTGGCGGCGCTCAGCGGCTACGACAACACCATCGCCATGGCCTCGACGCGCATCGATCTGACGCAGAACGCGCTGACCGCGATGGCGAATATCGGCAGTTCGACCCAGTCGACGCTGGCGACCGGCAATGCCGGTTCGGGCAATGCCAGTACGGCGCAATTGACCGCGCAGTCCTCGCTGCAGCAACTGCTCGGCCTGCTCAATACCCAGGCCGGCAATCGCTATCTGTTTTCCGGTCTGTCCACCGACAAGCCCGCGGTCGAGAGCTACGATCACATCCTCAATGGCGACGGCGCCCGCGCCGGCCTGACGCAGCTCATCGACGAGCGCAGCCAGGCCGACCTCGGCGCCGACGGTCTCGGCCGCCTCGTCGTCAGCGCGCCGACGTCGACCTCGGTGTCGGTTGCCGAGGATGCCGCCTCGCCCTTCGGCTTCAAGCTTGCGTCGGCCACGTCGAACATGAGCAACGCCACGGTGAGCGGGCCGAGCGGCTCGCCCGCTTCCTTGTCGGTCGACTTCACCGGCCAGCCCAGCGACGGCGATACGCTGACGCTCAGCTTCAATCTGCCCGACGGCAGCAGCGAGAACCTCACGCTGACGGCGAGCACGCAATCGCCGCTGGGCGCCAACCAGTTCGCCGTCGGCGCGACGCCCGCCGCGACCGCCGCCAATTTGCAAAGCGCGCTGAGTACCGCGATCGGCAAGCTCGCCGGCACGTCGCTCAAGGCGGCCTCCGCCGTGGCGGCCTCGAACGACTTTTTCGATGCCGACGCCAACAATCCGCCGCAGCGGGTGAACGGCCCACCCTTCGACACCGCCACCAGCATGACAGCGGGCACGGCCGCCAATACGGTGATCTGGTACACTGGCGAGGCCGGCACCAGTTCGGCCCGCTCCACCGCCAGCGCGCGCATCGACCCCTCGCTGGTCGTCAACTATGGCACGCGCGCCAACGAGGACGGCATCCGCGCCATCGTGCAAAACGTCGCCACGCTGGCGGCAGTGACGACTTCCGCAAGCGATCCCAACAGCGCGGACTTCAGCGCCGCGCTCGACCAGCGGCTTGGCCGGCAATCTCAAGGGCACCGCCGGCACGCAAACGATCACCGACATCGAGGCCGAACTCGCCGGCGCGCAGACCTCGATGAACAACTATGAAGACCAATCACCAGCAGACCAGCACCACGCTCAACAGCATGCTGTCGCAGATTACCGGCGTCAGCAACGAAGAGGTCGGGTCGGAACTGCTGGCGCTGCAGACGCGCATGCAGGCCTCGATGCAGACGACGTCGCATGCTCTATCAGATGAGCCTGGTGAACTACATCAAATAGACGGCCGATCGTCGCCCAAGAAAAAGCCGCGGCAAAACCGCGGCTTTTTGCGTACTGGGCGTGGTGTGCGGACTCAGTGGCCGAGCAGCCCGGCGGCGAGTTCGCGGTTGATGCTGATGAGGGCGGCCAGCGCATCCGGCCGCGGATTGGCCTGGATCGAGAGCGTCTCGTTGAAGACGAAGATGCCGAGATTGGCGACGTTCTGGCGCAAATCCGGTCGGCAATGGGTTTTCGGCGCTGGTGGCCGACGTCAGGAAGATCGACCACAGCCTGCGGTTATTGGTGAGCGCGGCCTCGAGCTCGCAGCGCTTTTCGTCCCAGCGCTCGCGCACCGCTTGCAGGCGGGCGGCCGCGTCGAGCAGAAGATCGGCTTCGAGCTTACGCGGGCTCTGCGTTTGTTTCGCGACCGCGCCGTAGGCTTTGGCTGCGTGATGCATGATCGAGCAATTCCTTCTCGTAAGCGATGAGCGCCTTGGCGCTTTTCAACGCCTTGTACATGGCGCCGGCCATGATGTTGTTGCTGATGGCTTCGATATAAGGCCAGGCGCTCGGCACCGCGTGCACCAGTTCCCGCGTGAGGGTGAAATAGGTTTCGTGGTGCGGGCGCGGATCGGGCGAGGTGTAGATGATCTGGACGGCGAGATAGATGCGCTTGGCCGGCGTGTCGGCCTGGTCCAGCGTCATGATCTCCTTTTCGCGCAGGATCGGCACCTGGCCCTCGATGAACAGCCGCGTGCGTTGTTCGCCATTGGTGATCAGGCATTCGCCGAGGATCATGCGCTCGCCGGCTTTGAGTTCGACTTTGAGGCCCATCTCGGATCGATCCTTGCGCCCGCCGCGCCGGCGCCGCGCCGATGTTACTGGAACAACCGCAGCACGTTCTGGTCGGCCTGTGCGGCAAGCGACAGCGCCGTGGTGGAAAGCTGCTGGCGGGTCTGCAAGGCGAGCAGATTGGCGCCTTCCTCGTTCGAGTCGGCGAGCGTCAGGTTGTCGGAGCCGGTCTGCAACGTGTTTACCATCGCCTTGGTGAAGTCCTGGCGGATCTGCACGGTCTGCAGATTGGCGCTCATGCTCTGCGACTGCGACTTCAGGGTGCTCAGCGCGGCGGTCAACTGGGTGGTGGCCGCGGCGATATCGGTGTCGCTGGCCCAGTTGTTGGCCGAGGCACTGATCGCCAGCGTGCCGGCGCTGGTATCGTTGGCGCCGGTGACAGCCACCGTTGAGGTGCCGGTTTCGTTCAGTGTGACGGTGAGCGTGTCGCCGGTCAGCAGGTTGACGCCGTTAATTCCGGAATCCGCCGCGAGCTGATCGATCTGGTTGAGTAGGTCGTTGTATTGGGTGGCGAGATCGGCGCGGGTGGTGGCGTCGCTGCTTTGCTTGGCCTGGCTGGTCAAGGACTGCGCCGACTGCACCAGCTTGGTGATCGAGGTGATGCCGTTGTTGGCGGCCTGGATCGTGTTGATCGCGGTCGACATGGTGTCGAGCAGGGCGTTGAGGTCGTTGGCCCGGCCGCTCAGGCTTTGCGCCGTGAAATAATTGATCGGATTGTCGAGGGCCGAGTTGACCCGCTTGCCGGTCGCCAGCCGGTTCTGCGTCTGCGTGATCAGGTTCGAGGTCTGCTGCAATTGCAGCAAGTTCGAACGAACGCCTGGGGAAAGGACGATGTCGCTCATGGCAATCCCTTATTCGACGGGACCCGAACGTTGGGTCTGAGCGACAATGAATTGTTAAGGTTGACGGACGGTTAAAATTACCGTCGTAACGATTTGTTAACCGCGGCGCGGACGCAAAAAAAGCGGCGGCCCGAAGGCCGCCGCCCGTTTTGTTGTCGTTGCGTCGGCTTACTGGAACAGCCGCAGCACGTTCTGGTCGGCCTGCGAAGCCAGCGACAGCGCGGTGGTGGAGAGCTGCTGACGGGTCTGCAGGGCGAGCAGGTTGGCGCCTTCCTGGTTGGAATCGGCCAGCGTGAGGGCGTCCGACCCCTGTTGCAGGGTGTTGATGGTCGCCTTGGTGAAGTCCTGACGGATCTGCACGGTCGACAGGCTGGAGCCCAACGTCTGCGATTCCGAACGCAGCGTGGAGAGCGCGCTGGTCAGATCGGCGGCCGCTGCCGAGATGTCGGAGGCGGAGCCCCAGTTGTTGGCCGAGGCCGCGATGCCGAGATCGGTGCCGGAAGCGTTGGTGTAGTCGACCGAACTGATGGTGGCGGTCGAGGTGCCGGTTTCGTTCAGCGTGACCTTCAGGTCGTTGCCGCCGAGCAGGTTGATGCCGTTGAAGCCCGAAGTCGCCGGCAACGGTGCCGATCTGCGAAAGCACGTCGTTGAACTGGGCGGCGAGGCTCGATTGCGTCGCGGCATCGCTCGTCTGCTGCGCCTGGCTCACCAGCGACTGGGCCGACTGGACCAGCTTGGTGATGGCGGAGATGCCGTTGTTGGCGGCCTGGATGGTATTGATGGCCGTCGACATCGAGTTCGAGCAGGTTGTTGAGGTCGCTGGCGCGGTTGTCGAGAGACTGCGAGGTGAAGTAGTTGAGCGGATTGTCGAGCGCCGAGTTGACCCGCTTGCCGGTGGCGAGCTTGGTCTGGGTGGACGTGATCAGGTTCGAGGTCTGCTGCAGCTGGAGCAGGTTCGAGCGCACGCCCGCCGAGAGGACGATGTCAGACATCTTACAGTTACCTTTCTGGTCAAACTGCCGTACTGGCCGTTGGTGTTTCGATCCGTCGGATCGGCCTCCGTCTTCGCACAGGCGTCCAAACGCCCCGTAAAAAGGTATGGTTAATTTGTCATCAACAACTTACCCGGCGTCTTTGCATTTGAATCGAATTGTCGGCGAGCGCCGAAATTGCGCAATACGCGGGCGTTTCAGCGCGCTGTACGCTTTGTTAAGGCTGCCGCGATAGTTTTCGTCAGTTTCGATGGTGTGTGCGTGATGCTTGTCGCCGGTGCCACTGCTGCTGGATGGGTCGGAGCCAGTACCAGCTCGACGTCGAGCTCGGGCTCAGGCTCGAACTGGCTCGCGGACACCATGACCGCGATCAAGAATTCACAAAACCTGGGCGGCATTCTCGGCGCGCTGCAAACCACGAGCGACGGCAGTCTCAGCTCGTTCCTCGGGCAGGGCACGACTTCGGCCAATAATTTCGCGACCATCGCGCAGACCGGCGTGTCGAGCGCCACGACGTTCTATACCCAACTCGCGGCGCAGAACAGCAAGGACCACAATGCCGGGGTGCTGCAGAAGGTGCTGAACGATCTGTCGGCATCGCAGAATATGGTCAAGGCGAAGAACGTGCTCAGCCCCGTCATCTATTTCAATGACGGGACGACCATCGATACCAATTCGAATATCATGACCAAGCCGGACGGCACGCAATACGACATCACCACCGGCGCCAAATATCGTCGATCCCGCCAAAGTCATTCAACTGGCCGGCGGCGCCTATCTCGACACCCAGAACAATATTCTGACCATGGCCAACGGCACCCAGATCGACACGGTGACCGGGCTCAAGGTCTCCCAGCTCGTCTGAGGCGCGGGGCACGACCCGGGTCCCGATTGTTTACGCGCATCGAACAACACCCAACTAAGCGCTAAAGCGTGCGGCTGAGCGCCAGCGGTTGGCATGCCTTCGGGCTCAGGGCGTTGGCGCGGCCGGAGGCGCCGTAGGTCGAGGGCGCCCGCTTGCGCGCGAGTTCGCCCGACACGCCGCGGATGATGCCCTCGGACACCGCGTGCGCCGTCGCCAGCACGGTGAGGTTCTTCTGCAGCAGCGCCTGGAACGCCGTATGGCGTTCGCGCAGAGCCGCAAGCATTTGCGGCGGCGCGCCGGCGACCAGGCGTCGGGCGGCGCGCAGGCGCTCGCTTTCGACGGTGAAGCGGCGGGCGAGGTCGGTCTTGGTTGGCTCCAGCGCGAGCGCCTCGTTCAATCGGCCGGCGCTCACGCACGCGGTCTCTTCGGCCAAGGTCCGCTCCAGCCCATCCATGATGGCATTGAGCATGGCGATGGTGCGCTCGGCGTCGGCGCGGTTGCTGATGGCGGATGGCGACTGGCTCATCAGCGGGCCTCCTGCTGCGCAATCAGGCTGCGATAGACCTCGCCGGATATGCCGATGCCGCCGGCCTTGGCGAAGCTCTTGGCGTATTCCTGGGTGAGCAGCGAGCGCCACACGCCGGTGGCGCCGCTGCCGCCGAACGGGCCGTCGCCATCGATGCCGGTATACATCTGCTGGAACATGGAGTTGAGGAACACCGCTTCGAAATCCTTCGCTGCCGCGCGGGCCTTGGCGTGGTCGGCGGTCGGCTTGGGCGCGGCACCCTGAGCGGCCGTCATGAGGTCGATCGCCTGCAGGCCCGGCGCGGGCAGGGAGAAACTGGCGCTCATTACATCACCTCGATATCGGCCTGGATGGCGCCGGCGGCCTTGATCGCCTGTAGAATCGCGATCAGGTCGCGCGGACCGATGCCGAGCGCGTTGAGCCCATCGACGAGCTGCTGCAGCGAGACGCCGTCCTTGACCAGCGCCAGCTTCTTGCCGTCCTCCTGCACGCCGATGCGGGTGCGCGGCACCTTGACGGTCGAGCCGCCGCGCGAGAACGGCGAGGGCTGACTGACCTGCGGGGTCTCGGTGATGGTGACGGTGAGATTGCCCTGCGCCACCGCGACCATGGAGACGCGGACATTGCGGCCCATGACGATGATGCCGGAACGCTCGTCGATGACGATCTTGGCGGGTTCGTCGGGCTCGACCCGGAGCTGCTCGATATCGGTGAGCAGGGAGACGACATTGCCGCGATAGGTGGTCGGGATGGTCAGGCCGACGGTGGCGGGGTCGAGCGGCTCGGCGGTCGGGGCGCCGATATAGTCGTTGATCGCCGCGGCGATGCGCCGGGCGGTGGTGAAGTCGGGATTGCGCAGCGCGATACGCAACTGGCGCTGGCGATTGAGGTTGAAGTCGATCTCGCGCTCGATAATGGCGCCGTTGGCGATGCGGCCGACGGTGGGCACGCCGCGGGTGATCTTGGCGGCCTCGCCCTCGGCCTGGAAGCCGCCGATGGCCACCGAGCCCTGGCCGACCGCATAGACATTGCCGTCGGCGCCGATCAGCGGCGTCACCAGCAGCGTGCCGCCCTGCAGGCTCTTGGCGTCGCCCAGCGCGGAGACGGTGACGTCGATGCGGGTGCCCTGGGTGCCGAAGGCGGGCAGGTTGGCGGTCACCATCACGGCGGCGACATTGCCGGTGCGCAGCGTCTGCCCGCGCACATTGACGCCGAGCCGTTCCAGCATCGCGGTCAGCGACTGCTTGGTGAAGGGGATGTTGTTGAGCGTGTCGCCGGTGCCGTTGAGGCCGACCACCAGGCCATAACCGATGAGCTGGTTCTGCCGCACGCCCTCGATATTGGCGACGTCCTTGATGCGCGAGGTCGCATGCGCATTCGCCACGGCGAACACGGTCATAAGCACTGCCAACAATGCGACTCGCAACGTCTTCGTCATCACTGCTCCCCAATGTGACGTGACTGCGCTTCCCAATGCGAAGCCCGTGCCAAGCGGTAGTAGGCGCCCAAGCCACTGGCGCACTTACTGTTTTAGCAATCGTTTGGAAAATAGCGGGCGCATTCGGCCGGCAGGAATGGTCCAGGCCGGCAGTTTTTGCCGGTATCTTTACCGTCGATTAACCATGAGGGCCCCAATTTGGTGGGTATTGGGGGACCGGCAAGGGGGCCGGTCGGGGATTTCAGGTCATGCGCATTACCGGTCCGAACGGAGCCGCCCATGCGAGCGCGCCGAGCGGCGCGCGCCGTGCCTCCAGCGGCACATTTACCCTCGGCGAGCAGGAGCCCTCGCGCTCCGCCGGGCCGGCCGGCGGTTTGCGGGCGATCTCCTCGCTCGATGCCTTGCTGGCGTTGCAAGGGGTGGAGGATTTCACCCATCGCAAGAAGCGCGCGGTGGTCAAAGGCCGCAACGCGCTCGATGCGCTCGAATTCCCTGAAAGTGGCGCTGCTCGACGGCAGCGTCGACCGCGGTACGCTCGCCCGCCTCAAGGTGGCGACCGAGGGGCTGACCGAGACGACCGGGGACGCCGGCCTCGACGCGGTGATGCAGGAGATCGACCTGCGTCTTGCGGTTGAGCTTGCCAAAGCCGGGGCCGCCTAGGTCGGGGCGCACGGCCCCGCCGGCGGCAAACCGACTCAAGTCATTGGCCTGTCATTATATTCTGGCACTGCCACGGCCTGCACACGGATATTGTCCGGGGGCGGGCGGGCGTATATAAGCCTGCCGCACAGAGGGTGGACTTCGATCCAAAAACGATAAGAAGACAGGGAGTTCGGTGGGATGTTGGCGAAGACTAAGAGCTATCGGCCGTCGGACAAGGAGCCGTTCATGAACGAGCGGCAACGCGACTATTTTCGCGCTAAGTTGCTCGCCTGGCGGGAAGATATCCTGAAAGAGGCCAAGGAAACGCTGCAGCATCTGCAGGAAGAGAACCAGAACCATCCCGACCTCGCGGACCGCGCGTCGTCGGAAACCGACCGCGCCATCGAGCTCAGGGCGCGCGACCGTCAACGCAAGCTGATCGCCAAGATCGACGAGGCGCTGGCGCGCATCGACGACGGCACCTACGGCTATTGCGAGGAGACCGGCGAGCCGATCTCGTTGCGCCGGCTGGAAGCGCGCCCGATCGCGACGCTGTCGGTGGAAGCGCAGGAGCGCCACGAGCGGCGCGAGCGCGTCTATCGCGACGATTGACGGCGGCGCCGGCGCGCCGCTCAAACGCGACAAAGCGCGGCGCGAGCGCGTCTATCGCGACGATTGACGGCGGCGTAGACGCGTCCTTCAAACGCACCTGTTCACGATGCCCGGTACAAATTCTGCGCCGGGCATCGTCATTTTCGTGCGCGCGCTATCGGCAGGGATGCCGGTAGCCGTCATAGCCCATATAGGTGCCACTCGCGGGATCGAACGAGCGATAGCGCGAGGAGCAGTAGGCCATCCAGTCGCCCGGGCCGTAGCCCGGAGGCGGACCGTAATAGCCCGGCCCCGGGCCGTAATAGCCCGGCCCCGGGCCGTAATAGCCGGCGCCGGCCTGCGAGGCGATGATGCCGCCGAGCAACAGGCCACCGAGAACGCCGGCCGCGACCCCACCGCCGCGATGACCGCGCCAGCGCACCTGGGTGACCGGGCTGGCGATGGCGGAGTGGAGCGAGGCGGTGCTCGATGGCACGGGCGCGGCCAGTGCCGGCGCTGCGGTGGATGCGAGCAGGCCAATCACGGCAACGACGCTGATTATTCCAGTGAGCTTGCGTGTGCGCATGGCAGGGCTCCTTTCGGATTTCACAAAAGCATGAATGCTTTTGCGGGCAGGTGCATTGATTCCGCTCAATCGTAACAGCCTATCGGCGCCGGCGATACTACCACCCGGGTCCACCGCGCGGCCTGATATCCGGCACGCGGCGGCCGCGGGTGCGGCGGTCATACATGTCGCTCCAGCGCGAAATCGGCGTCCTCGCCACCGGCATCAACGCGCGGGCGATGAGCGCAAACAGCGCGCCGAAGCCGAAACCGCCGATATGCGCCCACCAGGCGACACCGGCCGCCATCTGATGCTGGCCGAGTTCGTGACTGCCCTGCAGCACCTGCAGGGCGAACCAGAGGCCGGCGAAGACGATCGCGGGCACCGGGATGAACAGCGGGATGAACAGGATCGGTACGATGGTGATGACGCGCTCGGCCGGGTAGATCACCGCATAGGCCGCGATCACGGCGGCGATGGCGCCGGAGGCGCCGAGCACCGGCTCGGACGACTCCGGATGGGTGACGACATGCACCGCGCTCGCGGCAATCGCGCCGCCGACATAGAGCACGAGGAATCCGGCGCGGGTGAAGCGCGCCTCCATGGCCGGGCCGAAGATCCACAGGAACCACATGTTGAAGATGATGTGCAGCCAGCCGCCATGCAGGAAGGCGTCGGTGATCAGCGGCCAGTAACTGTCGGGGTCAAGACCGACCGAGCGGGCGAGCAGGGGATGCGTGTAGCGAAACGGCACCAGCGCGTATTGCAGCAGCACGGCGTTGAGTTCGCGGGTCGGCAGGCTCACGGTCCACAGGAACACCACCGCGTTGATGATAATGAGCGTGAGCACGGCTCCCGGGCGTGCCGCGCGCGGGGCGGTGTCGGTGAAGGGAAACAAGGCATTCTCCTTGCGCGGGAAACGCGGATCGCGCCGGCCAGCGGCCGTCGGCATAGACGCTCAATGTCGGAACGGCGGCGGCCACGCGCAAGTCGGTCCACCCGCCGTAGCCGGAGCAAGGGCGAGCAAATCAGCGCGATCAGGCTGTAGTCTTTCCGAGATGCGGCGAATCAGGCTTAGAACGACCGTTCGCGGCGGCACGGACCGCGCAGTGCCGAAGGCTTCCAAGCGGCGCCCGCGTGGTCGCGCCGTCGACCGGCAGCGAGGTCCATGCAGCTTTCCATCCTGATCACGACGAACCGGACCGGCCTCCTGGCCTGCTCCCGCATCGCCCAAGCCTGCTCCTGGGCGGCGCCCAATATCGAAGTCATCGTGCGCGACAATTCCGGCGATGCGCACAAGCGCGAACTGCTGGCGCTGTTTCGCCGCGAACACTGCAACATCATCCTGGCCGAGCCCTGCGATGCGCTGACCAATTTCACCGAGGTGTTGCGGCTGGCGACCGGCGATTTCGTCTTCCTGCTCGCCGATGACGATTTCTGTTTCGATCATGCCATCGCCGCCATGCCGGCCATGCTCGAGCAGTTCGGCAAGGACCCGTCGGTTGCCGGGGTGACCGGCGGCTATGTCGTCGAATCCGGCGCAAGGGTCGGCGATCGTCGCCTATCAGAATATCGAATCCGACGATGTGGTGGCGCGCGTGGCGGGATATCTCGGCTACGGCGGCGCCAATATCATGCAATATGCGCCGATACGCCGCGACATCATCAATCGCGTCGTCGCGCTGATGAACACGCTGCCGTTCTACCTGTCGTTCCACGATCAGATCATCTGTCTGCTCTATCTGCTCAACGGAAAGTTCGTGCGGCTCAAGCGGCTGCTTTATCTCTACGACCTTGGCCCCTGGGAACAGCGCGATTCCGCACAACTGCGCGATCTCGACTTCTATCGCGGCGCGGGATTGGATCCCGCCATCAACACGCTGCACTGGTATCTGTGCGGCTTCGAGGGCGCGGTGCTCGCCCGTCACGCCGACGCGTTTCCCGACTATACGCTGGCGCAGCGCCAGGCCATCGCCGACCGCTGGTTCTCGACCATGTTCATCCGCTTCAAGGGCCATGCGCGGCTGACCTTCAATTCGCCCTTCGCCGGCGAGGCGCAGAAGATATGCAGCAAGCTGCTGACCTCGACCGGGCAACTGGCGTTTCAGGGCATGCTCGCCGAGATTTGCGCGCTGATCGCGCTGTTTTCCGCGGACGGTGCGCAACGCTATTTCGACTTCTGGGATGCGGCGATCAACCGGCGCCAGCCGGCGCCGCTCGCGGCCGCAATGGCGGCGCAGAAGCGTGCCGTCTGACCAGCGTTGCGTTCGCGTCCCGTTTGTTAGGGCCAGGATTACGCGACAAGGCGTTCCATGAAAGTCGTCATACTCGCCGGGGACTCGGCACCCGCATTTCCGAGGAAAGCTATCTCAAGCCGAAGCCGATGATCGAAATCGGCGGGCGGCCGATCATCTGGCACATCATGAAGATCTATTCGGCGCATGGCGCCAATGATTTCGTGATCTGCTGCGGCTACAAAGGCTACGTCATCAAGGAATATTTCGCCAATTACTTCCTGCACATGTCGGATGTGACCTTCGACATGGCCGACAACAGCATGATCGTGCATGAGCGCCACGCCGAACCGTGGCGGGTCACGCTGGTCGACACCGGCGAGCAGACGCAGACCGGCGGGCGGCTCAAGCGGGTGGCCGATTACATCGGCAACGAACAGGCGTTCTGCTTCACCTATGGCGACGGCGTCGGCGATGTCGATATCCGTTCGGCAATCGACTTCCATCGCCGGCACGGCAAGCTTGCGACCGTCACCGCGGTGCAGCCGCCCGGCCGTTACGGCGCCTTGCAGCGCGCCGGCGACCAGGTCATCGGTTTTGCCGAAAAGCCGCGCGGCGACGGCGGCATGATCAATGGCGGCTTCTTCGTGCTGTCGCCGCGCTGCCTCGATTATATCGACGGCGACGACACCGGCTGGGAAGGCGCGCCGCTGTCGCGCCTCGCCGCGGTCGGCGAGATGATGGCCTTCGAGCATCGCGGCTTCTGGCAGGCGATGGACACCTTGCGCGACAAGAACATGCTGGAAGACCTGTGGGGCTCCGGCAAGGCGCCGTGGAAGGTCTGGCAGTGAGCGGCGCGAGCGACCCGTTCTGGCGCGACAAGCGGGTGCTGCTCACCGGCCATAGCGGCTTCAAGGGTTCCTGGCTGACGCTATGGCTCGCTCGTTTGGGCGCCGCGGTGACGGGCATCAGCCTGCCGCCGGTGAGCGTGCCCAGCCTTTTCACCGCGGCGCGGATCGACGAATTATGCGCCAGCCATTTCTGCGACATCCGCGAGGCAGGCGCGCTCGGCGACATTATCCGCGCGGCGCGGCCGCAGATTGTCTTTCACCTGGCGGCGCAGCCCTTGGTACGCGCAAGTTACCGCGAGCCGCGCGAGACTTTCGCCATCAATGTCATGGGCACGGTCAACGTGCTAGAGGCGCTGCGCGGGCTCGACGATGTGCGCGCCGCGGTGATGGTGACGACCGACAAGGTCTATCGCGGCGACGCCACGCATCCGTTCCGTGAAGACGATGCGCTCGGCGGCCACGATCCCTACAGCGCCAGCAAGGCGGCCTGCGAGATGGCGATCGCCAGCTATCGCGACGCGTTCCTGGCGGCGCAAGGCGTGGCTGTGGCGAGTGCGCGCGCCGGCAATGTGATCGGCGGCGGCGACTGGTCGGAGGATCGCCTGATCCCCGACGCGGTGCGCGCCTGGCAGGCAGGCGAGGTGCTGCAGGTGCGCCGGCCGCAGGCGGTGCGGCCCTGGCAGCATGTGCTCGAACCGCTCAACGGCTATCTCACGCTGGCGCGCAAATTGTCGGACCGCGCCGCGCCGGCTGAAGCTTACAATTTCGGTCCCGATGATGCCGCCAGCGTCCACGATGTCGTTGAAATGGCGCGCGCGGCGTACGGGCAGGGCGCGGTGCAGTATGGCGAGGGCGATGAGGGCCCGCACGAATCCGCTTGGCTCGCTCTGGCGACAGGCAAGGCGCGCCAAGTGCTCGGCGTCGCGCCGGTGTTGTCGCTTCAGCAAGCGGTCGAGCGCAGCATGGCCTGGTATCGCGCGCACGGGCAGGGCGCCGAGGCGCGGCACCTGTGCGAGGCCGACATCGCTGCCTTCGCAACATTAAGCGCGCCGTCGGCTGCCGGTTTGCGCCATGCAGTTTGAACCGACCCCGCTCGCCGGCGCTTTTCTGGTGCGGCTCGAGCCGCGCCTCGACCGGCGCGGCTCGTTCGCCCGCGCCTATTGCGCGCGGGAATTCGCCGAGCACGGGCTCGTGACCTCCTTCGTGCAGGCGAATGTGAGCAGCAACACATTTGCCGGCACCGTCCGCGGCATGCATTTCCAGAACGAGCCGCATGCCGAGATCAAGCTCGTGCGCTGCAGCAAGGGCGCGGTGCATGACGTGATCGTCGATATGCGCGCCGGTTCGCCGACGCAATATTGCAGCTTCGGCGCCGAACTGTCGGAGGAAAATGGGCTGGCGATGTATGTGCCGAAGGGCTTCGCCCACGGCTATCAGGCGCTCAGCGACGGCGCCACGCTGTTCTATTTCGTCAGCGCCTTCTATGCGCCGGACGCCGAAGGCGGCTTGCGTTTCGACGACCCACGGCTCGGCATCGAATGGCCGCGCGCGGTGACGGAAATTTCGCCAAAGGATGCGGCATGGCCGCTGCTCGCCGATTGATCCTGCTCACCGGCGCGACCGGCTTTGTTGGCCGCCAGGTGATGCGTGCGCTTGTCACGCGCGATTGCGCGCTGCGCCTGATCGTGCGCGACCCTGCGCGTATCGCAGACGCCGAGGGCGTCGACGTGGTGACGAGCACGGACCTGTGGACGGAAAGCGCCGACTGGTGCGCCGACGCCTGCCGCGATGTCGATACCGTGATCCACATTGCCTGGTATGCGGAGCCGGGACCGCTATCTGCAGTCGCCGCTCAATCTCGATTGCCTCGCCGGCACGCTGCGCTTGGCGCAGGGCGCCAGCCGCGCCAGGGTGCGCCGCTTCGTCGGCATCGGCACCTGCTTCGAATACGACCTTGCCGCCGGCATGCTCGGCGTGCAGACGCCGCTCAAGCCCTCGACGCCCTATGCCGCGGCCAAGGCCGCCGCGTTCCTGGCGCTCTCGCAATATTTGCCGCAACAGGGCGTCGAATTCGCCTGGGCGCGCCTGTTCTATCTCTACGGCGAGGGCGAGGATGAGCGGCGGCTGGTGCCTTATTTGCGCGCCCGGCTGAGCGCCGGCGAGCCGGCCGAGCTGACGAGCGGCACCCAAATTCGCGACTATCTCGATGTGCGCGATGCCGGCCGCATGATCGCCGAGGCCGCGCGCGGCACGGTGCAGGGGCCGCTCAATATCTGCTCCGGCGAGCCGGTGATGGTGCGCGCGCTGGCCGAGCGCATTGCCGACGAATACGGCCGCCGCGACCTGCTGCGCTTTGGCGCGCGTCCCGACAATCTCGTCGATCCGCCCGTGGTTGTCGGCCTGCGCTGACCGCCGGCATCTTTTCCAGCCCGCATCACGCGAAGCCACGCCCGCAAAGGCTTGGTTAACCAATACCGCGTAATTTGCTTAACCGAAATTAACCGCTTTTCATTGCAGGACATCCGCGCGTGAAAGCCCGTCTGCAGCCGCGAATTAATCTGGAAGGACGCACGCCGCTGGAAACGGTCATTCCGCTGGCGACGCCCTTCATCGTCTTCGTCGATCCGGCCAGCGCCTGCAATTTCAAATGCAGCTTCTGCCCCACCGGCCACCGCGACATGATCGCGGAGACCGGCCGTTTCCAGGGGGTGATGAAATATGAGCTGTTCCAGAAGATCGTCGACGACCTCGGCGACTTCGACCGGCCGATCAAAGTGCTGCGCATGTACAAGGACGGCGAGCCGTTCCTCAACAAGCGGCTGGCCGAGATGGTCGGCTATGCCAAGCGCTCGGGCCGCGTCGACTATATCGACACCACCACCAACGGCACCTTCCTGACGCCCGAGCGGGTTGGGCCGGTGCTGGAAGCCGGCATCGACAAGATCAACATCTCCGTCGACGGCATGAGCGAGGACACCTACCAGCGCTTTACCGGGTTCAAATTCGATTTCGCGACCTTCATCGACAACGTCAAATGGATCTACGCCAACAAGGGCGCCTGCGAGATTTCGATCAAGGTTCCCGGCGAGCTGATCAGCGATGACGAGCGGGCGCGCTTCTTCGACACCTTCGGCGATCACTGCGACCGCATCTTCGTGGAAAATTTCGCGCCGTGCTGGCCCGAATTCGACATCGAGGCGCATACCGGCGTCCAGATCAGCAAGGGCATCTACCAGCAGGATATCGGCGACACCGACACTTGCCCCTATATTTTCTACGGCTATTCGGTCAATGCCGACGGGCTGGTCAGCTCCTGCTTCCTCGATTGGGGCCGCAAGCTGGTGATCGGCGACGCACGCGTGGAATCCATGCGCGCGATCTGGACTTCCGAGCGCATGAATGCGCTGCGCCTGCAGCATCTCGAGGGACGACGGCGGCAGAACGGCGTCTGCGGCAATTGCGGGCAGTTAAGCCACTGCCTGCCCGACAATATCGATGCGCATCGCCTAGCGCTGTTGCAGAAGTTCAAGACGCAAGTCGCCGTAGATCCGAGTGTCGAACCGCCGGGCGGCACCAACCGCAGCTTCACGGCCGTGGCGGCCGAATGAACATCCTGCATGTCACGCCGCATCTCGGCGGCGGCGTCGGCAAGGCGCATGCGGCGCTGTGTACCGCATTGCCGGACGAGATAGCGCAGACCTTTGTGCTGCTGGAAGCGCCGCGCGATCGCCGCTACGTGACGGCGATCGAGCAAAGCGGGGCGCATGTCATCCTGGCGCAAAGTCTCGACCACGTGGCGCAGCTCGCTGCCGGTGCCGATATCGTCCAATTCGAGTTCTGGAATCATCCGCGCCTGTTCGAATGCCTCGCGCGCTGCCGCTTTCCCGCCATACGCAGCCTGTTCTGGTCGCATATTTCCGGCCTTCACGCGCCGCTGATCCCGCTCGGTCTGATGCAGGAGGCGATGCGCTTCGTCTTCACCACCGAGGCCTCGCTCGAGATGGCCTCGATCGCCGGCCTGGCGGCGCCGTCGCGCAGCAAGCTGGCGGTGGTCAATAGCGGCTTTGGGTTTTCCCGCGCGCCGCGACCGGCGTCGGCCGAAAAGCCGGCCATTGCCTATCTCGGCACCGTCGACTTCGTGAAGATGCATCCGGGCTTCTTCGACGCTGTCGATCGCCTGGCTGGCGACGATATCCGCGTCTCGGTCTGGGGCGGGTTCGATCCGTCCGGCCCGGTCGCCGCGCGGGCGCAAGCGATGCGCCACCGCGAGCGCGTCGTCTTGCACGGCGCGACCGCCGACCCGCGCGCTGCGCTCGCCGCCGCCGACATCTTCTTTTATCCCTTGCAACCCGATCATTACGGCACCGCCGAGAACGCGCTCATCGAAGCCATGTCGCTCGGCCTGGTCGCCGTAGTGTTGGACAATGCGGCGGAACTCGCGATCGTTCGCGACGGCGAGACCGGCTTTGTCGCGCGTTCTATCGACGAATGCGCTTCGCTGTTGCAGATGATGCTGGTGTCGCCAACTTTGCGGGCGGCGATCTCCGGCAACGCTGTCGCTTATGTCAATGAGAGCCGGACGCCGCAACGCGCAGCGCAGGATTTCATGATCCTCTGGCTCGGCCTGCTGAGCCAGGAGCCGCGCCATTGCGACTTCCGCGCGGCGCTCGGCGAAAGCCCGGCGGACTGGTTCGTCGCCACGCAATGCCTGCCCGGCACCGCCTGGCGCGCGCCCGGCCGACGAGGCGCGCAGCAGCCGGCGAAAGGCACGCTGGCGCATTTCGAGAGCGTGTTTGCCGGCGACGCCTCGCTCGCCCGCCTGCGCGCATAGCGCTCGCGCGCTTCCTCCGCCAAGGATCAAAACGCACGCGGCCTCCGGCCGGGGAGCAGCCGGAGGCCGCGTCGTTGACGCCGTCCACGTTCGCGACCGCGAACGGCGCGGGAGCCCTGGGTCGATCATCGGCGCGCAGCGATCGGAAGCGACTTTCCGAAGACTGATGATGGACCCTTATCCCCTGGTCAGAACGGCAACAGCACGTCGAGCACCTGCGAGCCGTAGCGTTGCTGCTGCACGTCGGTGATCTGGCCGCGGCCTCCATAAGAGATGCGCGCCTGCGCGATCTTCGACGAGTTCGATGGTATTGTCGCTCTGGATGTCTTCCGGCCGCACGATGCCGGCGACCACCAGTTCGCGCATCTCGAAATTGACGCGAATCTCCTGCTTGCCTTCGACCACCAGGTTGCCGTTGGGCAGTACCTGCGTCACCACCGCCGCGACATTGGTTACCAGGGCCTCCGAGCGGTTGACCGAGCCCTTGCCGTCGAGCGAGGTGCTCGAATCGGTGGTGGCGAGGCGCCCCGGCACCGCCGTGTTCAGGAACTTGTTCAAGCCGAACAAATTGTCGATCCCGGTGTCGTCCTTGCTGGTGCGCGTGCGCTGCGTCTCATTGTCGATGATCGCCTTGTCGGTAATGTTGACAGTGACGGTGAGGATGTCGCCGACCTGATGCGCGCGCTGATCCTTGAAGAAGGCGCGCGCGCCGTTGCGCCAGAGCGAGTTGGGATTGAAGGAGGCGGGCTGCGCCGCCGGCATCGGCATCTGCACCGGCTTGTAGCCCGGCCGCGCGGTCGGATTGTCGATCGCGGTCAGCGACGGCGGTTGGCCGATGTTCTTCAGCCGCTCGAGCGCGGCGCAGCCGCTGAGCAGGGAGGCCGCCATCGACGCCAGCACGAGGCGATGCAGCACGGGTGAGACTTTCATCGACATGGCCTTCACGGTTGACTAACGGACGCCGAACACGAACTGCGCTACGTTGCTGCCAATTTCTACGACCCTGAGCACACGGCGCTAGCGCTGCGCGCCGCCGCCGCCGGCCGCCGGAATATTGGCGGCAAGCTGCGGCGTGCTGCTGATGACGACGCGGTTCGGACCGGCGACCACGCCTTCCAGCACGCGCTTGGATTGCTCATTGAGCACGCCGATGACGTCGCCTTCGGCGCCGCCCTCGGTCGCTTTGCCGCGCACCGTCAGCGTGATGCCTGGCACTTCGTAGATAATCGTTACCGCCTGATTGCGGTGGACCAGTTCCGGCTTCATCAGGTCGGTGGCGCGCAGTACCACGCCGGGCTGTATCTCGTTGCGGGCGGCGAGGCCGATCACCTGCGCGCTGTCGGCGATGAAATTGCGCCCGGCTTCGGCGCGCGTGCGGCGCTCGGTGACGATATCGGCATGCTTGATGATGTCGCCGCGCGTGAGTGCGCGCGCCACCGTCACCACCGTGACCATGATGCGTGCCTGACCACTCAGCCGCAGCGAGGTGTGTCCGGGAATCTCGACAGTGGCGTCGAAACGGCCGCTGCGCGCGTCGTAGCGTACCCGCTGCACGCGCGGCATGCCGGTGACGGTCGGCTCCACCTCGAGCGGCCGCGGTGGCGTGTCGAACGCCAGCGCCACGTTCTGGCGCGGCCCCAGCGCGTATTGCGTCGACAGCGCGGCGGCGAGCGTTTCCTCGATCTGTTGCGGCTCGATGGTGCGGGCGGCGCGGGTGACCATCACCTCGGTCACGCCGCCGGTATCGAGCCCGACCAGCGCGTGCGGGCGCACCGCCTCGACCACCGCTTCGGCCGAAACCGTACCGGTGGAGCCGAGATCGGGCGCGCGGAAGATCGCGACATTGGCGACGATACCGGCATTCGCGACCAGATCGCCGATGCGCACGATGTCGCTATTGACGATCGCTTCGGCCTTGAGCCGCGGATGCGGCGGCTCGAGCGCGGCGACGGTCTGCGCGCCGGCCGCTCCAGTGAGCGCCGCGAGCGCGGCGAATGCGATGAACAGCTTGCGGATCATGGTTCAGCCTCAGCGCATCATGGTGGAGGTCGTTTGCAGCATCTGGTCGGCGGCGGTGACCACTTTTGAGTTCATCTCATAGGCGCGTTGCGCCGCGATCAGGTTGGTGATCTCGGAAACCGAGTCGACGTTCGACTGTTCGAGATTGTTCTGCAGCAGATCGCCGGCGCCGTCGGTGCCGGCATAGCCGTCCTGCGGCGTGCCCGAGGCCGGCGTTTCGGTGTAGAGGTTATCGCCGATCGGCAGCAGTCCGGCCTGGTTGACGAAACGTGTCAGCGTGAGCTGGCCCAAGGTTGTCGCTTTTGTCGCGCCCTGCGGAATTACCGAGACTTCGCCCTGCGCATTGATGGTGAGGCCGGTGCTGTTGGCCGTGATGGTGATGGAGGGCATCACCACATTGCCCTGCGCGGTGACGATGCGGCCCTGCGAATCCATCTGGAACGAGCCGTCGCGCGTATAGGCGTAGGTGCCGTCCGGCATCTGGATTTTGAAGAAGCCTTCGCCGCGGATCGCCACGTCGAGCTTGGCGTCGGTTTTGGTCAGCGTGCCTTGCGTCATCAGACGCGGCGTGCCCACCGATTTGACGCCGGAGCCGAGATCGATGCCGACGGGCAGGATGTTGCCCTGCGAGGAGGCCTGCGTGCCGATGCGGCTGACGTGATCGTAGAGCAGGTCCTGGAATTCGGCGCGCTGGCGCTTGTAGCCGGTGGTGCTCATATTGGCGAGGTTGTTGGCGATGACCTGCACATTGAGCTGCATCGCCATCATGCCAGTCGCCGCGGTGGAGAGCGCACGCATTAATCAATCCTCCTTCGCCATTCAGTTCGGCACGTCGGCGAGCTTGTCGATCGCCGTCTGTCCGAGGTCGCTTTGTTGAGTGAGCAGGCTAGCGACCTGCGCGTAGCTGCGGCTGATCTCGATCATGCGCGAGATTTCCACCACGCCGCGCACGTTGGACTTCTCCAGCGCGCCCTGGGTCACGTGCGACGTGGTGTCGTCCTGCGGCGCGCCGCTGCCGACATAATTGAAGGTGCCGCCGCCATCCTTTTGCATCTGCTTGACGTCGGGGACGCTGACCAGGCGCAGCTTGCCGCGCTGCACGTCGGCGCTTGAGGTGCCGCTACGCACGCTGACGGTGCCGTCGCGGTTGACCGAAATCTGGCGGTCGTTCGGCTGCAAGGTGATCGGGCCGCCGGTGCCGAGTACGGGGTCGCCCTCGCTGGTGACGATCTGGCCGGAGGCGTTGAGCTGGAACGAACCGGCGCGGGTGTAGCGCACGCCGCGTGCGGTCTGCACCGCGAAAAAGGCGTCGCCGTCGACGGCGAGATCGAGCGGGTTGCCGGTATGCTCGATGGGGCCGTGGCTCATGTCGACGAAGGTGGCGCGATCACGCACGAAGCTGACCGGCGAGCCCACCGCGCCGCGCGCGGCGGAGGACAGATATTCCTCGAACAACGAGCCGTCGGCCTTGTAGCCGGTGGTGTTGATATTGGCGATGTTGTTGGCAACCACGTCGAGCTCGCGCCCGAGCGCGACCTGACGCGATAGTCCGATCAGAAGGGTATTCTGCATCGGTAGCTCCCCATGCGCTGAAGCCAAGGCGCCGGCCCTCCCGAGGCCTGCCTTGCGCTTTGGCCGCCGGCTCTCCCAAGCCGACCGCCGCGTTCCCTATTGCAGTCGCCGTGCCAAGACAAAAAACTTAATTATTCCATAGCCTTAATGAGAATCACCGAACCCGGGGCTGGGCAAAAACCGTCCGCTGCCGGCGTGCTCCCGGCAAAACTTACCGAGTAATGGAACCCGGCAAGGAACTGTTAACCATACCAACCTACCTTCAAGTCCTGGGGGGCGCGGGCCGCGCATCCGGGGCGCCTCGCCGTCCATCGGCCCGCCGACAGTTGGGTTATCCGGGGTCATTTCCGATGGCGGCCAAGGCGAAGCAGGCAAAGCAGGCGGAGCGCGACGACGACGCGGAAGAAGACACAGCAGCGCAGCCGCCGGCGAAAAAGAAGGTAAAGCTGCCGCCGCTCAAGCTGATCATCATCGCCGCCGCCGCGCTGCTTGTCGTCGGCGGGGGCGGTACCGGCGCCTATCTCTATTTCGGCAAATCGACGCATCAAAAGCCGGCGCAGGCCGCGGCCAAGCCGCCGGTCTTCGTCAATCTGCCCGACGTGCTGGTCAACCTGGCGAACAACGGCAGCGACCGTACGCAATATCTCAAGGTCAAGATCGTACTGGAACTGCCGGAAAAGGAACTGGCGACGCAGATCCAGCCGCTGATGCCGCGAGTGGTCGACGCCTTCCAGACCTATTTGCGCGAATTGCGGCCGACCGATCTCGACGGCTCCGCCGGCATCTACCGGCTCAAGGAAGAATTGACGCGGCGGGTCAATGTCGCGGTCGCGCCCAACCACATCACCGCCGTTCTGTTCAAGGAGATCATCGTCCAGTGAGCGCGCACAGGTGCGGCAAGCGGGACAGGTCCTAGCCCATGTCGCAGAAGGAACAGATCGACCAGGACGCGCTGGCGGCCGAATGGGGCATGGCGCTGAAAGCCGAATCCGGCGTGCCGGCGCCGGCCGCGCCACCGGCGGCGGGCGCCGAGGAGTCGTCGGCACAATGGGCCGCCATGGTCGATGACGACGGCGGCCTGCACATGTCCAAGGGCGGTGCCGAGCGCATCCTCAATCAGGAGGAAATCGACAGCCTGCTCGGCTTCAGCACGGCCGACGTCACGCTGAACGACAATTCCGGCATCCGCGCCATCATCGACTCGGCGATGGTGTCCTACGAGCGCCTGCCGATGCTGGAGATCGTCTTCGACCGCCTGGTGCGGCTGATGACGACGAGCTTGCGCAATTTCACCTCCGACAACGTCGAAGTCTCGCTCGATCGCATCACGTCGGTGCGTTTCGGCGACTATCTCAATTCCATCCCGCTGCCGGCGATCCTGTCCGTGTTCAAGGCGGAGGAGTGGGACAATTTCGGCCTCGTTACGGTCAATTCCAGCCTGATCTATTCGATCATCGACGTCCTGCTCGGCGGCCGCCGCGGGCAAAGCGCGGTGCGGGTGGAGGGGCGGCCCTACACCACCATCGAGACCAATCTGGTCAAGCGCATGATCGAGGTGGTGCTGGCCGACGCCGAGCTCGCCTTCAAGCCGTTGTCGCCGGTCAAATTCAACATCGACCGGCTGGAGACCAATCCGCGCTTTGCCGCCATCACCCGGCCCGCCAATGCGGCGATCCTGGTGCGGCTGCGCATCGACATGGAAGACCGCGGCGGCAATGTCGAATTGCTGCTGCCCTATGCGACCATCGAGCCGATCCGCGCCGTGCTCTTGCAGATGTTCATGGGCGAGAAGTTCGGCCGCGACCCGATCTGGGAAGGACATCTGGCGACCGAAATCTCCCGGGCGCAGATCAGCGTCGACGCCGTGCTCTACGAGGCGCGGCTGTCGCTGCGGCAGATGATGGGGCTGCACGTCGGCGACACGCTCACGCTCGAGGTCAAGCCGGACGCGCTGGTCAGCGTGCGCTGCGGCGACATCACCCTGACGGAAGGACGCATGGGCCGCGTCGGCGACCGTGTCGCCGTGCGCGTGGCCAAAGCGCTGCGCAAGCCGCGCACCACCTTCGCCATGTTCGAGAAGGCCGAGGATCCGACCAAACCACGCGAGGCACCGTGAACCATCAATACGGCTTCCTGATCGAAAGCATGGTCTCGGTGCTGCTGCTGCTCACGATCCTTTATTGCGTGCGGCTCAACAAGCAGCTTCGCCTGCTCAAGGCCGACGAGCAGTCGCTGCGCGCGACCATTTCCGAGCTGATCACGGCGACCGAGATCGCCGAGCGTGCCATTGCCGGCTTGAAATCGACCATGCGCGAGGGCGAGCAGGCGCTGAGCGCGCGCTTGGCGCGGGTGGAGGGGCTTTCCAACGAGCTTGAGCGCCAGCTCGGCGCCGGCGAGGCGTTGCTGTCCAAGCTCAACCGTATCGTCGGCGCCGCGCGCGCGGCGCCCGAGCCGGCCGCCGTCCCTGATGCCAAGGCGGTCGCGGCAGCGGCGCAAGCCTTCGCCGAACGCACACGCGCGCGATTAGGCGGCCTGGCGGCATGATCCGTTTCGCCCGCGATTTCCGGCTGATCCCGATCGTGCTGCTGGCCACGATCTGCCTGTTCGTGCTCAAAGTGTCCGGGCTCGTCTTCGACGGCGGCTACACTCTCGCCGAGCGCATGCAGAGCCATTACAAGCCGAAGATGGCGGTGGTCAGCGACGAGAAGGTGCCGGACTATCCCAAGATCGTGCTCGCCGACAGCAGACCCGCGACGACGGCGGTCGGCGCGCCGGGCCCCAAGCGGCCCTGGGCGCAGGAGATGTTCAACTTCAATGGCGACGATGCCGGCCGCGATATCACCGGCTCGCTCGGTGAGGCGCCGCCGGCGAAGGGTTCGCCGCTCAAGGTCACCAGCGAGCCGCCGCCGCCGCCGACAATCGAAGCCGGCGGCACCTCGATTGCCATCGCGCCCGGACGCATGGCCTCGGCCGGCGAGCGCGCGCTGCTGAAAAGCCTGCAGGGCCGTCGCCAGGAGCTCGACGCGCGTAGCCGCGAGCTCGACATGCGCGAGAGCCTGCTCAAGGCGGCCGAGAAGCGGGTGGAGGCCAAGGTCGACGAGCTCAAGACGATCGAGGCGCGGGTCAAGGCGGCCATGGGCACCCGCGACAAGCAGGAAGCCGATCGCTTCAAGGGCATCGTCACCATGTACGAGAACATGAAGCCGAAGGATGCCGCGCGCATCTTCGACCGGCTCGATTTCAACATCCTGATCGAGGTCGCCACCGCGATAAACCCGCGCAAGATGTCCGCCATCCTCGCGCTGATGGCGCCGGACTCCGCCGAACGGCTCACCGTCGAGCTCGCCAGCCGCAGCAACGCGGTCAAGCCGAGTTCGCCCGATAAATTGCCCAAAATCCAGGGCACACCGAACGGGCTGTGAGCGCTACGGTTAACGCGCCTTTAAACGGCCCGCCCTAGGCTGCCGCAAGCGGCAGTCTTGCCGGCTGGGACGCGTCATGACGGCTTTGCCCCATACTCCGAACACGCTCGGTGCCCGTCTGCGGCGCGCCGGTTTCGCCGTGCTCGGGGCGGCGCTGGTGGCCGGCGCGCTGGCGGCGCCGGCACGCGCCGACGGGCCGGTCAAGGGCACCGTCACCGTGTCGACCGACGACGGCTATGCGCGGCTGATGCTCAAGTTGGCCGAGCCGGTGCCGGCGCAGGTTCACCTTGCCTGGCCGGTCCTGGTCATCAAGTTCGCCAAGCCGGTCGATGTCGCGGTCGACCACCTCCACGCCGGCGCCCCCGATTACATCGGCGCCGCGCGCATGGACCCGGACGGCGGCGCTATCCGCATCGCGCTGGCGCGCAAGCTGAAGATCAACTCCACGCCCGCCGCCGAGCGACTCTATGTCGACCTGCTTGCCGGAGAGCTGGACCGGCATGTTGCCCGGTCTGCCGAAAGACGTGGTCGAGCAATTGGCCGAGCGCGCGCGCGCGGCCGAGCGGCTGTTGCAGGGGCAGCGCGCCAAGGATCTGCGGTCGCCGCCGCATATTCGCGTCAAGGTCGCCAGCGAGCCCACCTTCACCCGCTTTGTCTTCGATCTGCCGGACGCCATCAAAGTGGTGCCCACGCATGGGGCAGGGACCTTCACGCTCACCTTCGACCGCGCCATCACCTGGGACCTGGCCGACGCGCTGGCCGCCTTGCCGCCGACCTTGCGGTCGATCAAGAGCGACAGCGGGGACGAGGCCAGCACGATCAGCTTTACACTCAAGGGCACACCGAGCGTGCACGGCTTCCGTGACGACGGCAGCTATGTCGTCGATATCAGTCATGACGATGCCGCGCCGAAAGCCGCGGCCAAGCAGCCCGCGCAGCAGCCCGCAGAGAGCGCGCCGGTGCTCGCGATCACGCCGCCCGACACGGTGCCGGCCGTCGACGAGGGAACGTCGCAGCGGCCGGCTGCCAGTGCCGGCATGCCGCCCTTGATCGACACGCCGGCGCCGTCGGCGCCCGCCGCCAAGCCGGCGCCGCCGCCGCGCATCGCCAAGGCGGCCCCACCGCTGTCCGCGCCGCCGCCCATGCCGGCGGCGATGCCGCCTGCTGTGGCACCAGCGGCCGTGCCGGCGCCGAGCGAGCCACCGCCACCGGCGCGCGTGGCAAAGGACTCTGCGCAAGCCGCTCCCGATACCCAGAGCGTGGTGCCACCGCCCAATCCCGACGCGCCGGTCATCATCGGCCTGCACCAGGGCAGTGAGGCGCTACGCCTTGAATTCCCCTTCGCGCTGCCGACGCCGGCTGCCGCCTTTATGCGCGCCGACATGCTATGGCTGGTGTTCGATACCAAGGCCAAGATCGATCTCACGCCGCTGAAGACGCATGGCGGCGATGCGATCCGCTCGGTCGCGCTCAGCGCGCGGCGCCGAAGGCGAAGCGATCCTGCGCATCCGCCTGAAGCGGCCGCAGCTGGTCAGCCTCGACAGCGAGGGGCCGGCCTGGATGGTGAACGTCGGCGATATCGTCACGGTGCCGCCGCATCCGCTCGGCGTCGCCCGCAATGTGGTCGGGCGCAACCGGGCCAACATCGTCATTCCCATCGAGCATCCGGCGAGCCTGCATGCCATCGGCGATCCCGATATCGGCGACCGCCTCCTGGTCGTTACCGCGCTGGGGCCGGCGCGCGGCTTCGTGCGTCCGCGCGATTATGTCGAATTGCGCCTGCTCAGCTCCGCCCAAGGCGTGGTGGTGCAGCCGATCGCCGACGATGTCGCCGCCGCGCTGAGCGCCGACAGGATCACGCTCAGCCGGCCGGGCGGGCTGTCGCTGTCGAGCGCCGAGGTCGGTGTGCAGGACGCGGGCGGCAGCCTGCGCCACCGGGCCTTCGACGCCCAGATCTGGGGTTTCGACCGCAAGACCGATTTCGAGCAGCGTCAGTCCGAGCTGATCGGCGCCGCCGCCGGCGCGGCCTTAGGCCGACGGATGCAGGCGCGGCTCAACCTCGCGCGTTTCTATCTCGCCCGCGACATGTCGGCTGAAGCCAAGGGCGTGCTCGACGTCGCGCTTAGCGACGATCGCGGCCCCGCCGACGTCACCGGCAGCGTGCTCAGCGCGGTCGCCGACGTCATGCTCGACCGGCCGGAAAAGGCGCTCACGCAATTGAACCAGCCGCAGATCGGCAACCAGCTCAACGCGCCGATCTGGCGCGCCATCGCCTATGCCCGCGAGGGCAAATGGGTGGAGGCCAGCGCCGGCTTCAAGGATGTCGAAAGCGCCGTCGCCACGCTGCCGATCGAGCTGCAGCGCATGGCGATGCTGGCGGCGCTGCGCAGCGCCGTCGAGGTGCGCAATTACGACACCGCCTCGCGCCTCGCCGACGCGCTCGACGGCATGGGTGTGACGGCGACACTGGCGCCGTCCTACGCGGTGCTGGTCGGACGGCTCGACCAGGCGCTCGGCCGCACCGCCGACGCGCTGTCCCGTTACCGCGCCGCCGCCGCCTCCGACAATCGGCCCGCCGCCGCGGAAGGGCGCCTGCGCGAGATCGAACTACGCTTCGCGCTCGGCGACATGCCGCGTAAGAAAACGATCACCGCGCTGGAGACGCTGACCACGGTATGGCGCGGCGACGCCACCGAGACCGAAGGCTTGAAGCTGCTGGCGCATCTTTACACCGAGGACGGCCGCTATCGCGACGCCTTCCATGTCATGCGTACGGCGCTGCTGGTGCATCCAAATTCCGACGCTGACACGGCAGATCCAGGACGAGGCGGCGGCGACCTTCGATGCGCTGTTCCTGTCGCATAAGGGCGACTCGCTGCCGCCGCTCGACGCGCTGGCGCTGTTCTACGATTACCGCGAGTTGACGCCGATCGGGCCGCGCGGCGACGAGATGATCCGCCGGCTGGCCGACCGGCTGGTGGCGGTCGATCTGCTCGACCAGGCGGCCGAGCTGTTGCAGCACCAGGTCGACCACCGCCTGCAAGGCGCCGCGCGCGCGCAGGTCGCCACCCATCTCGCGGTCATCTATCTGATGAATCACAAGCCCGAGCGCGCGGTGGCCACGCTGCGGGCGACGCGCGCGGCCGGGCTCGCCGACGCGCTGCGCGACCAGCGACGGCTGATCGAGGCACGCGCGCTGTCCGATGCCGGGCGGCACGATCTGGCGCTGGAGATCATCTCCGACCTCAAGAGCCAGGCCGCGATCCGCCTGCGCGCCGATATCCTATGGGCGGCGCATCGCTGGCGCGAAGCCGCCGAACAGATTGAAGCGCTTTACGGCGACCGCTGGAAGAAGTTCGCGCCGCTTTCGGCGAGCGAACGCTTCGACATCCTGCGCGCCGGCATCGGCTACGCGCTGGCCGACGAGACCTTGGCATTGACGCGTTTCCGCGACCGCTACATGCCGAAGATGGCGCAGGGGCCGGACCGCCGCGCCTTCGAGGTGGTGAGCGCGCCGATCGGCACCGGCAACGACGAATTCCAGAACGTGGCGCGCCGGGTGGCAGGCATCGGCACGCTCGACGCCTTCCTGCGCGATTTGCGCGCGCGCTATCCTGAGGCGCCGGTTACCCAGGCCAAGGCTGAAACCAAGCCGGGCGCGCCGCCGCAGCCGGCCAAGCCGCAGGTGCAGCCGGCCAAAGCCGACACGCAGCCGACCGGGTCGATATCGCGGACGAGCGCGCGCTAAGATCGAGCCGCCGCGGCTATCAACGAAAGCAACCCGCGGCGGACGAAGGCAAACCCTCGTCGATCCTACCGTAGCCGGTTGGGCGCAGGCGCCACGCTCCGCAAGCCCAAGTTGCCGCCTCAAGTTTTGCGCCCCTGGGTCATTTCATTGACTGTCAACCTTGCTATTGAAACTCAATGAACCGTGCTGCCGATGAAAAACCCGGTAAGCTGCCTGTCCGCGCGACGGGGCGCGGCAGCAAACACGTTGAACGTCAGCGCAGCCCAACATGCGCGACCTCCCGGGAGGATTGTTTCATGTGCTTGAAAATCGATCGTGGCCCGCCATGGCGTTCGCGGAGCGCGTAAGGCGCATCCGCGCGGCAGCGCGTCTTGTCGCCGCCGACGATGCGCACAAAATCAGCGCGATGGCTCGATCGTGACCGGAAATTTCCTTGACCAAGCAAGCGGAGGCAATTCCGGATGAAACTCTATATGGGCGCGGAGTCGGGAAATTCCTGGAAGATCCGTATCCTGCTGGATCAGCTCGGTGTGTCCTATGAGGAGGTGCTGATCGATCTCCTGACCTGGGAGCACAAATCGAAAGAATTCATTGCGACTGTCAATCCGCGCGGGCAGGTCCCGGTGCTGGAGGATGCCGGTCACCGCTTTTGGGATTCGGGGGCCTGCCTTGTCTATCTCGCGCGCAAGTTCGATCGCCTCGATTGGTTGCCGATCGAACCCGCCGCCATGGCGGAAGTGCTGCAATGGGTGTTCATGGCCGAAACCGAAATCCAGTTCGGCCTGCAATACACGCGGCGCGGCGTGATGCGCGATCGCTGGGTCATCGGATCGGCCGCCAACAAGGAACAGTTTCAGGCGATCGGGCAGATGGCGTTGTCGGCCATGCAGTCCCGCCTGCGCGATCATGAATGGCTGGCGCTCGATCGCATCACCATCGCCGACATTGCCTGCTTCCCCTACGTCTACCACGCACCCGAGGCCGGTCTGGCGCTGGACGACTATCCGGCCATCGGCGCCTGGCTCGCCCGCTGCCAGGCGCTCCCGAACTGGTCGCCGGCACCGCACCCACCCACGCGACATTATGCCGACAGGCCGGACGCCGAGGATGCGTAACGCGAGGCTGCAAAGCACGTCGATGGCCGTCGCGTCCCGCCGTGGGATCGCGCGATGAGCAGCACGGCCGCCGCGCCCTGGCGACGCGAGACCGGGGACGCCGGCCGCGTTCGTGGTTTGCAAAGACTCTCGGCAAACCTGCAATTCATATTGCCGGCGCTTGGGGTGCTGATCGGCTTCCTGCTCATCATCGGACCGTTCTTGTGCGGCCTGGCGCGCAGCCTGCTGCTCTGGCGCGCCGACGGCGTCCACCTTTCGATCGCGCATTTTAGCGGGTTGTTGAGTGATGTCAGATTTTATGAAGCCGTCGGCAACACGCTGTTTTGCGGCATCTGCACGACCGCGATCAGCGCCATGCTCGGCATCTCGCTGGCATGGATCGTCGCTCGCACCAATGTGCCCGGCAAGTCCGCGTTCGAGACGCTGAACCTGGTGCCGTTTTTCATGTCCCCCTATGTCGGGGCGATTGCCTGGACCTTCCTGGTCGCGCCCTATAGCGGGCTACTGCAGAATTTCCTACAGGACACGCTGCATGTTTCCGCCGCCTGGCTGAACATTTACAGCCGTGGCGGCGTGATTTGGGTGCTGTCCCTCTTCTATACGCCCTATGTCTATCTCCTGGTGATTTCGCCGCTGCGGCAGATGGACGGGGCCTTGGAAGACGCCGCGCGCGTACACGGCGCCTCGTTCTGGACGACGGTCCGCGTCATCACCTTGCCGTTGATGGAGCCGGCCATCCTCTCGTCCGCCCTGATCGTCTTCATCACCAGCACAGGCCTGTTCGACGTTCCCCTGGCGCTGACGGCGACCAAAGGCATCCGCATGGTGCCGACGGAAATCTTCTCCCTGGTCAACTATCCATCCGATCTCGGCCGCGCCTCCGCTTACGGGATCGTCATCGTCACCGCGACCATCGGGCTGACGCTGCTGCAGCGCCGCCATCTCAGCCGGCGCCGGCACACGATCGTGACCGGCAAGGGTTACCGCGCGCGCCCCATCGAACTGTCATGGCGCGGCAAGGCCGCCGCCCTGGCGATCGAGTGCACGTATATCGCCGCCGGCGTCGTCCTTCCTGTCCTCGTGCTTATCGCGGTGGCGATTTCCCCGCTGTGGACCGGGCGCTTCCATCTCGCCTCGGCGACGCTGGCGAACTTTCATTACGTGCTGTTCGAATACAGCATGACGCAGAACGCCTTGATGAACAGCCTGATCCTTGCCGTCAGCGGCGCCTGCATCGGCGTGGCGCTGAGCGCGCTGCAGGCCTATTTTCTCGAGCGCACGCGTTCGCGTTGGCGCACCACGGCCGACATCGTTCTGTCGCTGCCCTTGGGGATTCCGGAAATCATACTGTCACTCTTCTTCCTGATCCTGGCGATCCGGACGCCGCTCTACGCCACGCTGACCATCATGCTGATCGCCTATGTCGCGCGCTTCTTCCCGTTCTCGACGCGCACGGTGGGCGCGATGATGGCGGCCTTGCACGCGGAGCTGGAAGAAAGCGCGCGGGCCAACGGAGCAAGTTGGCTGCAGACCATGCGCTTCATCGTGCTGCCGCTGCTCAAGCCGGCGCTTGCCGCCGCCTGGATCATGCTGTTCGTCATTTTCATCCGCGAACTGGGCGCCAGCATCTTGCTGTATTCCAGCGGGACGGAAACCTTGAGCGTGGCGATGGTGCTGCTCAGCGAAAACAGCGCCGGCTATGTCGCAGCGCTTGCGCTGGTGCAGCTCGTGCTTTTGCTCGGGGCCTTCACCGTCTCCCGCCTGACCAAGACGCAAATCGTATGAACACGGTGATGCCGCCGATGCCGGGAGAGCGCTGAACATGCCGGACACATCCGTCCCCGCGGTCGTCGTTTCCGGGCTTACCAAGCGGTTCGCCGACACCGCCGCCATCGATAATGTCTCTTTCGCCGTTGCCGAGGGCGAGGCCTTGGCGCTGCTCGGGCCGAGCGGCTGCGGCAAGACGACCATCCTGCGCTGTATCGCCGGATTGGAAAAACCGAACGACGGGCGCATCACCATTGCCGGGCGGACGGTTTTCGACGCCGCGGCAGGAATCAATCTGCTGCCTGAGCAGCGCAATCTGGGCGTCGTCTTCCAGTCTTATGCGGTCTGGCCGCATATGACGGTGGCGGAAAATGTCGGCTTTCCCTTGCGCATCCGGAAAATCGACGCGGGCCGGCACACGGCGCAGGTTCAGCGCGTGTTGAATGCCGTCGGCCTGGGCGGGCTCGCCGACCGGCCGGCCACCCAATTGAGCGGCGGCCAGCAGCAGCGCGTCGCGCTGGCGCGCGCGCTGGTACACGAGCCGAGCGTGGTCCTGTTCGACGAGGCGCTGTCCAATCTGGACAAGCTGCTGCGCGAGCAGATGCGTCTGGAGCTCAAGGCGTTGCAGGACCGCCTGGGTTTCACCGCGATCTATGTGACACATGACCAGGACGAGGCGCTCGGCCTTGCCGGTTCTCTGGTCTTGCTGGATCGCGGCCGGGTCAATGCGTGCGGCGCGACGCGGACGGTTTTCAACTGCGTCAACTCGGTATTTTCGGCCCGTTTCTTCGGGTGGAATGTCGTCCCCGGCACGGTCACCGAGATCGCTGCCGACGGGCAGAGCGCGACGGTCAAAATCGGCACAAACCTGCTGCGGCTCAAGGTTTCCGACGTGCGGCCCGGCACGCACGTCGAGGTGGGCATCCGGCGCGAACATGTCCTGATGCGCACCCTCCCGGCGGCGGCGACGACGGCGGCGGCAGACCGGATCACAGGAACCCTGGACACCAGTTCGTTTCAAGGCCTGCACAACGAGTACCTCGTCGATATCGGCGGCGGCCTTTCCATTCGCGCGCTGCATCCGGCATTGGATGCGAAACGCGGTGACGAGGTCGAGATCGTGATCGCGCCGGAAAACATCGTCGTATGGAGTGATGAAGGGGCGTCTCAATTGGGCAAGAAAGTGGAGGAAACGTCATGATGAAGCGTTTTGCGCTGGCGATAGCCATCTGGATGACGGCCTGCGCCGCCTGGGCGCAGGATATTCCGGCGGCCAAGGGTCTCGATGCGCCAGCCAAGGCCAAGCTGATGCAGCTCATCGGCGCGGCGGAGAAGGAAGGCACGTTGGCCTATGCCGACACGATCATTCAGCCGACGACGAACAAGCTACTGGTCGCGGCGTTCCACAAATATTACGGGCTGCCGGAATTGTTCACCGTCAATTTCACGCTGCTCGGCAGCTCCGCCATGGTCACGCGGCTTGAGCAGGGCTTCAGCGCCAATCGGGTGACCTTCGACGTTGCCTCCGTTGCCTCGCCCATCTGGGTGTTCGCGGCCCATCGCAAAGGCTATTTCCTCGAATATCACTCGCCGCAATATGCCAATTACAAGGCGGCGTTCGCCGCCGGTCTTGGCATCGAGGGCTATTTCGCCTTCGACGGCGGCTATTCGCAGATCCCGATCTGGAACAGCGAGATTCTCGATTTCCATGGCAAGTCCTACAAGGACATCGTCGCCGCCGCGGTGCCGGGTCGCTTCAGCATCGGCGACGCCGTCCATTCGGAATCGCAACTGACGACCTATGTCGGGCTGCGGCAGATCTTCGACGTCGACTTCTTCAAGGCGATCGCCAAGAAGAAGCCGACCTTCATCTATCGTTCCGAGACCTCCGCGCAGCGCGTGGTCAGCGGGCAGGATGTGCTGGCGCTGAGCGGCGGTGCCGCGCGCGTCATGCAGGCTGACCGCAAGGGGGCGAAACTCAAAGTGCTTTATCCCAGCGAGGGCTTTGCGCTGCTGCCGCAATCCACCTTCATCTTGAAGAATGCCGCGCATCCGAACGCGGCCAAGCTGTGGATCGACTTCATCCTGTCGCAGCAGGGCCAGGAACTGGTGTGCGGCCGCGAGGCGTTGATCTCCGGACGCGCCGGATTCAAGAGTCCGGTTCCGCAATACGCGCCCGACCTCGGCTCGCTCAAAATCATTCCGGTGGACTGGGAAAAGCTCAACGCCGACGTGCTGAAGAAATACCGCAAGGAGTGGGAAAGCATTTTCACCCCCTAAAAATGCGCCAATTGCGCGGTCACCCGTTCGTGGCCGCGGGTTGTCGTGCGCTTCGGCAGGTCTAGGCAAAACGGTCCGGTGACGGCGCAATCCGGCGCCGTTGCGCGCCGCCGGTCGAAGCCGGCGTGTCGTTACGGCGGGCCAACCGCAACCGCCGTGACGGGCGAGGTTCAACCGCATGTAACGACTGGTCGCGATGCTCGCGTGGCTGTCAGCCACGTAGTGGGACGCGTCCCATGCGCGGCGCAAAGGAATCTTTCTTCGGTTGCGCGCGCAAGTATGACATAGTCGATCAACAGAAAATTATCGGGGAGGACGAGATGCGTATTCGGCACATCGCAACCGCATTGGCCTTTGCCGTCGCGGCCTTGGCCAATTCATACGCCGCGCAAGGCAGCAGCCTGTCGGTCAGTCAATATGCGCGCGTCACCGCCACGCTGCCTTGGGCGGTTGCGATGGAAAAAGGTTATTTCGCCGCGGAAGGCGTCAATGTCGATCGCATCCTCGCCGGCGCGGGCGGTGGCACGACACTGCGCAACATGCTCGCCAGCGATCTGCCCTATGGCGAAGTGGCGACGTCGGCGGCGCTGGCGGCCATTCGCAATGGCGTCGACCTCGTCATCGTCAACACGGCAAGCGATCATATCGGCGAAATCGCGCTGGTCGCCAATCCGAAGAGCAACATCCACAAGGTGGAGGATCTGGCCGGCAAGAAGGCCGGCTTCACCAATCCGAAATCGACCAGCGAGATGCTGCTGCGACTTGCTCTTAAGGAAGCCGGCATGACCGGCAAGGTGGAGCCGGTCGCCACCGGCGGCTTCGGCGGCGGTCTTACCTTGCTCAGCAATGGCGGCATCGATGCCGCGCCGTTGATCGATCCCATTCTCACGCTGAAGCCCGAGCGGTACCGGGTCATCTTCCATTTCGCCGATCTCATCCCGCGCATGACCTGGCTGGTCGGCGTGGCCACGCGCAAGTTCGCGACGGAACATCCGGACACCGTGCGCAAGTTGGTCAAAATTCATGAGCGAGGTGTCGAATTCATCTACGCGCATCGCGACGAAGCCATGCGGATCTATGCGAAATATTGGCAGCAGGATCCGAAAGAGGTCGCGACCTATTTCCCGAAATACTTCGGCTATAAGGGAGAATGGTCGCGCGGCGGCTTCGATACCGAGGCGCTGAAGAAGATGTCGGACGGACTGGAGCTGATCGGCGAGTTGAAAGGCCCAGTCGACTGGAAGAAGGTGATCGACCAGCAATACCTTCCCGCCGATCTGCGCAAGCCGCTCTAACATCATATGCAGCCGACGAGAGCGACTTGAAGACGAGTCTCGACCGCATCCTGACGACGCATGTCGGCAGCCTGCCGCGCAGCGATGCGGTGGTCGACCTGTTGCAGAAACGCGAGGCCGGAATCGAGATCGATCCGGCCTTGTTCGATCGCGTGATGCAGCAGGCGGTCATCGACATCGTCAAGCGGCAGGTCGATATCGGTATCGACGCGGTCAGCGACGGCGAAACCAGCAAGATCAGCTACGCGACCTATGTGAAGGACCGGCTGAGCGGTTTTGCCGAGGAGGGATCGACCGAGTCGGCAAAGCCGCACCTCGATCTGCAGCCATATCCGGATTTGCGGCGGAAAATGGCGCTGCTTACCGGCGCCAGGCGCTTCAAACGGGTGGCCTGCATCGGACCGGTCGCCATGCGCGACCGCGCCGGGCTCGAACGCGACCTTGAGCGCATGCGGCGCGCGACGCAAGCTGCCCGCCCGGTCGATGCGTTTCTCAACGCGGCATCCCCCGGCGTGGTCGCGAGCTTTCTGCCCAACCAGTACTACCCCTCGCACGAGGCCTATGTCGAAGCGGTGGCCGCGGCGATGCGCGAGGAATATGAGGCGATCGTCGCCGCCGGTTTCGTCGTGCAGGTCGATTGTCCGGATCTCGCCATGTCGCGGCACGCATCCTTTCAGGACCTGTCCGAAGCCGAATTCCTTAAACGCGCGCAATTTCACGTCGAGGCGTTGAATGGCGCGCTGGCCAAGGTGCCTGCCGAAAGGGTGCGCGTGCACGTGTGTTGGGGCAATTACGAAGGGCCGCATACCCACGACATCGATCTTGCCAAGATCCTCAAGATCGTGCTCGCGGTGAAGGCGCAAGGATTATCGCTGGAGGCGGCCAATCCGCGCCACGAGCACGAATGGGCGGTGTGGCGGGACGTCAAGCTGCCGGACGGCAAAGTCCTGTTGCCGGGCGTGATCGACACTTCCACCAACTATGTCGAGCATCCCGAACTGGTGGCGCAGCGGATCGTGCGTTTCGCCGACGTCGTCGGGCGCGAGCGCGTCGTCGCGTCGACCGATTGCGGTTTCGGCACGTCGGCCGGCTATGGCAAGCTCGATCCGGAAATCGCATTTCTGAAGCTTGGCGCCCTGGTTGCCGGCGCGGCGGAGGCGAGCCGGCGGCTATGGCGCTAACGCCAGAGACGCTCGCTGGCGAGCCGCGCACCCTCGACCAGCGAGCGTAGTTTCGCCCAGGCGACTTCGGGATGCACTTCGTCGCCGGCGCCGGAGGTGCCGAAGCCGCAATCGGTGCCGGCAATCACGCGCTCGCGCCCGACGACGTCGGCGAAACGCATGATACGCTGCGCCACCAGTTCGGGATGTTCGACGAGATGCACGCAGTGCGACACGACGCCGGGGATCAGCAGCTTGCCGTCCGGCAGCTTCACCTCCTGCCATAGCTGCCATTCGTGTTCGTGACGCGGATTGGCGGCCTCGATCACGTAAGCCGCGGCGCGAACCTTGAGCATGAGATCGACGAAAAGCTTGAGTTCGAAATCGTGCACGCGCGGCGCGATATTGACGCTATAACAGGTGTGAAAGCGGATCCGGTCCTCGGGGATTCCGCGCAATGCGTGGTTCACCGCCTCGACGCGCAGCGCGATGAATTTGCGGCAGTCCTCGATCGAGGCGTCGACCGCGCGGTTGTAATGCGTGGCCATGCGCGGGTCGTCGACCTGCAGCAGCAGGCCCGCCTCGACGATCGCCTTGTACTCGACGCGCATCGCCTCGCCCAGGGCCGCGAGATATTCCTCGTCGGAGGCGTAGTAGCGGTTTTCGTAGTAGAGTTCGAGATTGGACGGCGAGATGGCCGTCATGAAGGCGTCTTCGGTCTTCACGCCGTTCAACGCGGCTTTGAGGTTCGCGATGTCGGCATACAGCTCATCCTGACCGACATAATTGATCGGGCCGCTGCAGACTTGCGCGCGTGGCCGCACTTTGCGCTTGGCCACCAGCGCGCCGGAGCGCGCCGCCAGCATGGTGCGCATGTCGTCGTAGGTCTGCGGGAAAGCGAGCGAATCGCGGGTGGCCCCACGAAAGCGCGGTGGGCTGTCGATCTCCTCGAGACCGCTTAACCGCGTGCGGGCATAGGCCATCCAATTGACCTTGCTGTGTTCGCCGTCGTCGACAATGTCGATGCCGACATCCGCCTGCCGGCGCACGATCTCGGCAATCGCCCGCCGCACGCGGGCATCGAAAGCGGATTTATCGTAGTCCTCTCCCAATTCCTTGTCGTTGAGGACCGCCACCAGGTCGCTTGGCCGCGGCAAGCTGCCGGTGTGCGTCGTCAAAATTCGATCCTTAGAAATTTTCATTGGGCATTTCGTTCCATGATCGAGCGGCCAGCCGGAATTGATCGTTTGTTGATCTGACGGCAGGCCGACGGCGGTGTCAATTATTGCGGATCATGCGTCGCTTTGGCGAGGAGCGCTGCCCACGGACGCATTGCTACGCGATGGGCAACGCAGGTTGGTAGCGGCGTCGACCCGGCGGATTGGATTGAGCGCGGCGAATCGTGGGACGCGGATCGCGGCTACGTCCCGTAGCTCTGGATCAAGGATCCCGCCACCAGGCTCCAGCCGTCCACCAGCACGAAGAAGATCAGCTTGAACGGCAGCGACACCACCACCGGCGGCAGCATCATCATGCCCATCGACATCAGCACCGAGGCCACCACCAGGTCGATGATCAGGAACGGCAGGAACAGGAGGAAGCCGATCTCGAAGGCGCGCTTGAGCTCGGAGATCATGAAGGCCGGCACCAGCACGCGCAGCGACAGGTCCTCGGGCTTGGCCGGTATCGTTTCCTTGGCCATGGAAACGAACAGCTTGAGGTCCTTCTCGCTGACGTTCTTCTGCATGAAGGCGCGCAAGGGCAGCGTGCTGCGCTCGAAGGCCTGCTCGGCATTGATCTGATTGGCCACCAGCGGGCGGATGCCGGTGTCGTAGGCTTTTTGCAGGGCGGGGCCCATGACGAAGGCGGTGAGGAACAACGCCAACGAGACGATCACCGCGTTGGGCGGGGCGGTGGCGGTGCCGAGCGCGGTGCGCAACAACGACAACACCACCACGATGCGGGTGAACGACGTCATCATCACCAGGATGGACGGCGCCAACGACAACACCGTGAGCAGCGCGATCATCTGGATCACGCGCTCGGTCAACCCGCCGCCTTGCGGGAAATTGACGCTGATCTCCTGCGCGCCGGCGGGACTCGCCGTGAGCGCGATCATCAGTCCGACTACACCGACCACCACCGCCCACAGGCGAACACGGCGGCCGGAACCGAATGTCACGATTTGCCGGGTGGACGGCCGAGCAAGCTGGCCATCTCCTCTTCGAGATTGTCGTAGAGGTTCTTCGAGGTGGCGGCCGGTTGGGGCTTCGGCTCCGCCTTGGCGGCGGGTTTCGGCTCCGGAATGGACGGCGGCTTGGGCTCGAATTTCGCGTCGAACTTCGGTTCGAATTTGGCTTCGGGCTTAGGCTCGAGTTTCGGCTCGAATTTGGGCTCAGGCCTGGCGTCGAGCTTGGGTTCGGCGCGCGGTTTGAAATCGCGCGGCGGCGGGCGCGGGATTTCCGCCTTGGGCGGCCCGTGATTGCAGGCGGCACGGCGAGCGGATCGGTCACCGGCGGACGGCCTTCCGGCGTGCGGCGCAGCGCCGCTTCGAGCTGCTGGGCCATCTCCGCCAGGTTGCGATCGTTCTGCGCCACCGACTGAGGTGGCGGCGGCGGCGCGAGCGGCGGTTCAGGTCGCAGCTCTTGTCGCGGTTCTTGCCGCGGTTCTTGCCGCGCGGGCGGCGGCGGCATGTCAGGTGGCGCCAGTTTGCTGGAGAGCTCGGCGGCAAGCCCAGTGAGGCTGTCGGCCGATCGCGGCCGCGCGTTCGGCTCGCTCGGCGGGCGCGCGCCCGGCTCACCCGGCAGCCAAGGTTCCTCGGTCGCGCTGGCGCGGGTGGGGCGGGGCGGGGCAGATGGGGCAGATGATGCAAAGGGTGCCATTGGCGCCATTGGCGCCATCGGTGCCATTGGCGCAGCAGGCGCCACCGGCGGTGCCTCATGCGCGGGCTGCAGCGGCCAGGCGGTTTCGCCGGCCGCGGCCGCGGCGCGGATATTCGGTTCGGCGCGGCCGGGCTCGCGCGCGCCTTCGCGCGCGCCGAGCGCACGCACGATATTGGGTTCGATGACCACGTCGGTCGGACCGCCGATCATCAGCAGGTGTTCGATATTGTCGCGGCGGATCAGCACCAGGCGACGGCGGCCGTCGACACTGGCCGCGTCGATGACGGCGAGCCGCGGCTGGCGTCCGCGCGCACCGGCGCCGCCGAGCCGGTTGGCGCCGAAGCGGCGCACCAGCCAGGCGGTGACGCCGATCAGTGCCAGCACCACCAGGAAGGCGATGAAGAAGCGAGCCGCCAGCGGCATTCCCGAGCCGAACAGATCGAACATGAAAGTGCTCCTACGTCGTGCTGCGGCTTGCGGAAACGGAATCGCCCGAATGGTTAATCCCGTCGGCACTATTTGCCGGGTCAGATACTAACAGACTGTTAATAAATGAGGAGGCGTCTGACGGCTAGTGCGGTTCCATGCGGGTCGGCATGGTTAACAAATCGCGCCCCGAACGGTTTCACCACACCTCTTTTACCCGCCATTAACCATAGGCTCGGCAAAGTCTGCCGGCGGGAGGTCCGCGCGGGGGCTTTGCTGGGGGGAGCGATGGGACTGACCGATCTTCCGATCCTTTCGATGCTGCGCACCCGCCTGGACTGGGCGCAGCAGCGCCAACGCCTGCTGGCCGAGAATGTGGCCAATGCCGACACCCCTAATTACCGTCCGCGCGACTTGGTGCCGCCGAAATTCGACGCTCCCGGCGAGGCGACGCTGGCCAGCATTCCCGGCGTCACGCTGGCGCGCACCGAGCAGGGCCATCTCGCCGGCATCGCTACCGGCGACACCGGGTTTCGCTCGACCAGCGCCAGCGACTACGAGGTGCAGGCGACTGGCAATGGCGTCAATCTCGAGCAGGAGATGATGAAGGTCGCCGCCAACACCATGGACTACCAGGCGGTGACCGCGCTCTACACGCGCAGCCTCGGCCTGCTGAAGACCGCGCTCGGCAAGGCCGATCGGGTAAGGGAGCAGGCCATGGAATTTTTCAGGACGCTGGCGATCGCCGCCGCCGGCTTGCGCGCGCAGTCCGGGCGCATGCGCATCATCTCGGAGAACATCGCCAACGCCGATTCGACGCCGTCCACGCCCGGCGCCGATCCCTACCGGCGCAAAATCCCGACCTTCCAAACTCGAGTTCGACCGCTCGCTCGGCGTCAATCTGGTCGAGCTCGGCAAGTCGGAGACCGACAATTCCGCCTTCCAGCTCAAATACGAGCCCGGCCATCCCGCCGCCGACGCCAACGGCAATGTCAAATATCCCAACGTCAATGCGCTGGTGGAAATGAGCGACATGCGCGAGGCGCAGCGCACCTACGAAGCCAATATCAACGTGATCACCGCCACGCGGCGCATGCTCCAGCGCACCATCGATATTCTCAAGGCTTGACGCGCACGATCGCGACGGGCGGCAATCGCTTTTCGCCAGAGCTCGTGCGCCAATGAAAGAGGCAATCATCATGGCCAGTCCGCTCGCCGCCGCCGGCGCCTATGCCAATATCGCGCGGCTTGCCGCCGATATTTCGCGCAGCGCCATGCCGCCGCCCGGCACCGCGCAGACGAGCGACACCAGCTTCGCCTCCGTGCTCAAGGAGGCGGTCGGCGCGATCGAGCAGATCGGGCACAAGTCGGACGTCGCCGCCCGCGCCATGGTCAACGGCAAGTCCAATATGGTGGACGTGGTGACCGCGGTGGCAGAGACCGAGGTCGCCATCGATGCGGTGGTGGCGGTGCGCGACAAGGTGATCGCCGCCTACGACGAAATCATGAAGATGCCGATCTGAGCAAGACATCATGACCGGTCCGGAAGTTCTCGATATCGCGCGCGAGGCGATCATCACCCTGATCGTGGTGGCGGCGCCCATCATGCTGGTGGGACTGGCCGTCGGCGTCGTCATCTCGTTGTTGCAGGCGCTGACGCAGATCCAGGAAATGACCATCGCCTTCGTGCCGAAGATATTGGCGATCTTCATCTCGCTGCTGATCGCGCTGCCGTTCATGGCCGAGAAGCTGCACGAGGAGATGCTGCGTATCGCCGCCCGCATCGTCGCGGGTTAGCGCCACAGGCTCGCTTCACCTCTCCCATAGGGAGAGGTCGACGCGCGAAGCGCGTCGGGTGAGGGGTTACAATCAATGAGAATCAGGAACCCCCTCACCCCAGCCCTCTCCCCAACGGGGAGAGGGAGCCCGCCCTACCGCGTCGCCGCCTCTCTCAATTCTCCTGGGCCAGCACGTCAATGCAGATCGACATCTCCTTCCTGCCGGCGCTGGCGGCCGCCTTCCTGCTCACTTTCGCGCGCATCGGCACCATGGTGATGCTGCTGCCCGGCGTCGGCGAGCAGAACATGCCGGCGCGGATACGGCTGACGATGGCGCTGGTGCTCACCGCGGTCCTGCTGCCGGCGCATGAGAAGGCCTATCACGTCGATCTCAACGCGCTGGCGCCGGTGCTGCTGGTGGCGGTGCAGGAAATTCTGATCGGCGCGGTGCTCGGCATGACCGCGCGGCTCGCCATGTCGGCCTTGCAGGTCGCCGGCGCCGTGGTCGCCCAGCAGCTCGGTCTCGGCTTCGTCACCGCGATCGATCCGACGCAGAACCAGCAGGGCATGCTGGTCGGCAATTTCCTCACCGTGCTCGGCGTCACGCTGATCTTCGCCACCGACCTGCATTACCTGGTCATCGCGCGCGCTCAACGACAGCTACAATATCTTCCGCCCCGGCGAATTGCCGCTCACCGGCGACGTGGCCAAGCACATCACCAATGTCATCGCCACCTCGTTCCGCATCGGCATCCAGCTTTCCGCGCCGTTCCTGGTGTTCGGCCTGCTGTTCAATCTCGGCCTCGGCGTGCTGTCGCGGCTGATGCCGCAGATGCAGGTGTTCTTCATCGGCCTGCCGCTGTCGATCCTGCTCGGTCTCATGCTGCTGGTGCTGGTGATCGGCGCCATGATGGGCACCTTCGTCGGCTACATGGAAGGCGTGCTCGGCGCGCTGGCGGCGCCGGGGTAAGCCATGGCCGAAGAACAGGACAAATCGGAAAAAACAGAAGACCCGACGCAAAAGCGCCTGGAGGAGGCGCTCAAGCGCGGCGACGTGGTCAAAAGCCAGGAGGTTTCCACCTGGTTCGTCATCGCGGGCGCCACGCTGGTGCTGGTCGCTTTTTCCGGCAGCATGGCGGGCAACCTCAGCGCCACCATGCGCGGGCTGATCGCCAATTCCTTCCAGATCAGGGCCGACGGGCCAGCGCTTGCCCGGCCTGTTCGAGAAGCTGGGGCTCGAATTGATCGCGGCGCTGGCGATCCCGTTCCTGCTGCTGATGCTGGCGGCGCTCGCCGGCAATCTGGTGCAGCACAAGCTGGTCTGGTCGTTCGAGGTGCTGGCGCCGAAGCTGTCGAAGATTTCGCCGGCCGCGGGCTTCAAGCGGATGTTCTCGATGCAGGCGCTGGCCAATTTCGCCAAGGGCCTGATCAAGATGACGCTGATCGGCGCCGTGCTCACCGCGCTGATGTGGCCGGAGCGGCTGCGCATGATCGCGCTCACCCGCGGCGATCTCGCCGACGTGCTGCCGTTGACGCGCGCCTTGGCGCTCAAGCTTCTCGGCGCGGTGGTGGCGATGATGGCCTTCGTGGCGGCGGCCGATTACCTTTTCCAATACCGCAGCTGGTACGAAAAACAAAAAATGTCGCTGCGCGAAATGAAGGAGGAATACAAGCAGAGCGAAGGCGATCCCACCATCAAGGGCAAGCTCAAGCAGATGCGGCAGGCGCGCATGCGCAAGCGCATGATCGCGGCGGTGCCCAAGGCGGCGGTGGTGATCGCCAACCCGACCCATTTCGCGGTCGCCCTGCAATACGAGCGCGGCATGCCGGCGCCGGTCTGCGTCGCCAAGGGCGTCGACGCGCTGGCGCTGAAGATCAAGGAGGTCGCCGCCGAGCACGCGATCCCGGTGGTGGAGAACCCGCCGCTTGCCCGCGCCCTGCACGCCACCGTCGAGATCGACCAGGCGATCCCGCCCGAGCATTATAAAGCCGTAGCGGAAGTGATCGGTTATGTGCTGCGGCTTGCGGCGGACGGTACGCCGGTAAATTGGATGGGATGGACGGTGGCCGGCCCTTGCCCCTGGGGGCGGCTTGAGGCACTTGGGGGGTAGGCTCGCCGCCGCGGCGAGACAAGGGTCTGGCATGGCAGGTCAGGATCGAACCACGCGGACGGCGGCGCGCGCCGAGGGGCCGGGGCGGCCGGTCTTCGACAATAGCGCCAGCGTGCCGCGCGGCGGCTCGATCGTATTTGTGCTGGCGATCGCGGTGGCGCTGGTCGCCGCCGCCGCCGGGCTGATCTTGGTCGGACGGCCCTACGCGCAGACTTATATTCTCGGGCTGCTGGCGGTGCTGGGAACCATCGGTGTGTTCGCGCTGTTCGCGCTCGCCGCCGGCATCATGCGCTTTGGCGGCCGCGAGCAGGGCAATCCGCTGCTCAAGTCCGTGGTCGACGAGGGGTTCGACGGCATCGTGGTCACCGACCACAACGGCCGCGTCTATTACGCCAACGCCACCTATCTCGACCTGATCGGCGCGGCCAGCGCCGATGAGGTGCGGCCGATCGAGCGGGTGTTCATCGGCGATCCCGACGTTTCCGAGGCGATCTACCGGCTGTTGAAGGCGGCGCGCGAGGGCCGCCGGTTGCAGGAAGAGGTACGCGTCGCCGCCGGTCCGGGCCTGGAGGGACGCTGGCTGCGGCTGCGCGTGCGCCCGCTGCACCAGGGCACGCGCGACACCCGCATGGCGGTGTGGTCGATCGCCGACGTGACGCGCGAGCGCGAGCGCCAGGAGAACGTGTTCCAGGAGCTGCAGCACGCCATCGACTATCTTGATCACGCGCCGGCCGGCTTCTTCTCGGTCGATGCCAAGGGATCGATCGTCTATCTCAATGCTACGCTTGCCACCTGGCTCGACCACGATCTCGCCCAAGTCGGTACCGGAGGCGGCGCCAGCTCGCTCAAGCTCAACGACATCGTCGCCGGCGAGGGCGCCGTGCTGCTGACCACGCTCAATGCGGCGCCGGGCGAGGTGCGCACCGACGTGCTCGACCTCGACCTCAAGACGCGGACCGGCAAGCCGGTGCCGGTGCGGCTGTTCCACAAGGTGGCCTTCGGCGCCGACGGCGCCCCCGGCGTCTCGCGCACGCTGGTGCTCAACCGCTCCCAGGACGGCGGCGAGGATTCCGGACGGGCCGCGGAAGTGCGTTTCATGCGCTTCTTCCAGCATACGCCCATGGCCATCGCCACCGTCGACAAGGCCGGGCGCATTGCCCGCAGCAATGCGCGTTTCGTCACCGCTTTCGAGGGGCTGCTCAAGGACGACCACTCGATCCTCTCGGTGGTGGCCGAGCGCGAGCGGGCGCCGCTGGAAGCCGCCATCGCCAAGGCGGCGGCGGGGCAGGGCGACATCGCGCCGGTTGAGGCGGCGCTTGCCGGAGCGGGCGAGCGCTTCGCCAATTTCTTCGTCTCGGCGGTCGACGAGCAGGACCGCGACGGCGAGGCGGCCATCGTCTATGCGCTGGAGACCACCGCCCAACGCACGCTGGAGACGCGCATCCAGCAGCAGCAGAAGATGGAATCGGTCGGCCAGCTCGCCGGCGGCATCGCCCACGACTTCAACAATGTGCTCTCCGCCATCATGATGGCGACCGATTTCCTGCTCAACGCGCACCGGCCGACCGATCCGTCCTTCAAGGACATCATGCAGATCAAGCAGAATGCCAACCGCGCCGCGGCGCTGGTGCGGCAACTGCTGGCCTTCTCGCGCAAGCAGACCTTGCGGCCGCAGATCCTCGATCTCGGCGAGGTGCTGAGCGACATCGGCATGCTGCTGAAGCGGCTGATCGGCGAAAAGGTGTTACTGGAGGTCGTGCACGGCCGCGACCTGTGGCCGGTGAAGGCGGACCTGTCGCAGTTCGAGCAGGTGATCGTCAATCTCGTGGTCAATGCGCGCGACGCCATGCCCGAGGGCGGCAAGCTCACGCTGCGCACAGCCAATGTGGTGGCCGAGGAAAGCGCCCGGCTCGGCCACAAGGGCATGCCGCGCGCCGATTACGTGCTGGTCGAGGTGAGCGACACCGGCACCGGCATTCCGCCCGGGATCATCGACAAGATTTTCGAGCCGTTCTTTTCCACGAAAGAAGTGGGCAAGGGCACCGGCCTCGGCCTGTCGACGGTCTATGGCATCGTCAAGCAGACCGGCGGCTTCATCTATGCCGAGAGCGCGCCGGGCGCGACCGCGTTCCGCATCTACCTGCCGCGCCATGTGCCGGGCGTCGAGGACGTGCCGGTGGCGCAAGCCCCGGCCTTGGCCAATGCCATGACCGCGGCGGAGGCGGCGGCGGAAACGGCGGCGAAAGCCGCCTCGAGCGATCTCACCGGGCAGGGGGTGATCCTGCTGGTCGAGGACGAGGAGGGCTTGCGCGCGCTCAATGCCCGCGGCCTCAGCTCGCGCGGCTATACGGTGCTGGAAGCCTCGAACGGCGTCGAGGCGATCGAGGTGCTCGACAAGCACGGCCATGTCGACCTGGTGGTGTCCGACGTGGTGATGCCGGAGATGGACGGGCCGACGCTGCTCAAGGAATTGCGCCGGCGCGATCCCACGGTGAAGATCATTTTCGTGTCGGGCTATGCCGAGGAGGCCTTCGCCAAGAACCTGCCGAGCGATGAGGCCGGGAAACCGGCCTACGGCTTCCTGGCCAAGCCGTTCACGCTCAAGCAGCTGGTCTCGACGGTGAAGCAGACCATGGCCGGGTGAGCGGCGGCGTCATTCCTGTTCGGCGAGCGCCGGCTCCGGCTCCGGGTTGGGCTCCGGTTCGGGCGTGGCGGTGGCCTGGGGCCGCGGCGGCGCGGCCGGCTGTTTGTCGCCCTCGGCGGCGCGCTCGAATTTGACGCCGAGCTGCTGCGGCTTGCGCCAGACCACATGGCAATTGCGGTGCACCGCGCCGTTCGCCGACAGCAGCAGGAAAAATTGGTCGGGGAAGACGCGGGAATCTTCGACCTCGATGCAGGCGCCGGAGTCGGACACGTCCGACAGCATGCAGCAGTGCTTGGCTTCGGGGCCGAGCATCAGCCAGGCGTTGTAGCGCAACAGCCGGCGTTGATCCTTGCGGTGGTCGGTGATCATGACAGTCTGCCGCGGATTTGGGCACGCGGAATTTCGCGTTCACCGTCTGTTAATAGTCGGGCGGCGATGGCGACATTATAGGCCGCCGCCCATTACCAATTCATAAAGCGGCAGCGTGCGGGACCTAGCGTCGCGGGGCGCTCGTGAGCCGTTGACCAAATGCCGAAATCAGTCTATCTCGCCGCCCGCAACCTGGTTTTCGGTTCAACTTGCTGCCACGCACCCGGCTTTGGGCAAGCTGCTCAAGTGATTTCCCAAAACTCGGCTTGTTGCCGCCAGTGCGATGAGCGCGCGGGCGTACAACGAAAAGCGTGAAAGGAACTCTGATGCCTGTCGGAACTGTGAAGTTCTTCAATACCCAAAAAGGCTTCGGCTTCATCCAGCCGGATGACGGCTCCAAGGATGTGTTCGTGCACATCACCGCGGTCGAGCGCGCCGGCATGCGCTCGCTGGTCGAGGGCCAGAAGGTGAGCTACGAGATTGTCACCGAGCGCGGCAAGCAGGCCGCCGGCAATCTGCAGCCGGCCTGACCTCCCGCGCATGATCGCGACGATCATGCGCCAGCCAAAGAGCGAAGGACTTCGCTGACATGAAGCCCGGCGGTGACGCCGGGCTTTTCGCTTGTATAATGTCGCGAATATTCGCCAGGGAGGGCACCATGGACATTATCGCCTGCGGCGCGCGGCCGTCGCGCCGCATGCCATCGCCGAGCTTCACCGGCACGGTGTGGCAGGATCCGATCATCCAGGCGCCGGATCCCGCGCGCATCCGCTCGGCCTGGGTGCGCTTCGAGCCGGGCGCGCGCACCGCCTGGCACACCCATCCGCTCGGGCAGACCCTGCACATCACCTCCGGCATCGGCCGGGTGCAGACCTGGGGCGGCCCCATCCGCGAGGTGCGTGCCGGCGACACCGTGTGGATTCCGCCGGGGGAGAAGCATTGGCATGGCGCCACGCCGGAACACGGTATGGAACACATCGCCATGCAGGAGCATGTGGGCGGCGAACACGTGGCCTGGCTGGAGCCGGTTTCCGACGCGCAATATCTCGGCAGCGTGTAAGCGGCGATCACAGCGCTGTGAGCCGTGGAATAGCCACGGCTTGCGGGTGTTGTGAGGACGACGGCGGGGCGACGGGTCCTGGCCGCAAGTCGGGAGAATGACAGATGAGGTTCCTGCGGGTGGGCGTGCCGGTGGCGGCATGCGCTGCGGTCTTGGCGTTCGGCGCGGTGGGACCGGTTGCAGCCGATCCGGCGCAGATGGGTTTCTTCATCACCAGCGTGGGGCCGGGCAAGGGCGCCGATCTCGGTGGTCTTGCCGGCGCCGACGCGCATTGCCAGAAGCTTGCCACCTCGGTCGGTGCCGGCGGCAAGACCTGGCACGCCTATCTGTCGACGCAAGGGGCGGGCGCGGTGAACGCGCGCGACCGCATCGGCAAGGGTCCCTGGATGAACGTCAAGGGCGTGGTGGTCGCCGCCGACGTCGCCACCTTGCACGGCGCCAACAACCTCACCAAGCAGACCGCGCTCACCGAAAAGGGCGAGATCAACAACGGCCGCGGCGACAAGCCGAATCGTCACGATATCCTCACCGGCTCGCAGCCGGATGGCACCGCCTTTGCCGATGACAAGGATCACACCTGCAAGAATTGGACGAGCAGCACCCAGGGCTCGGCCATGCTCGGCCATGCCGACCGCATCGGCTTGCGCGACGACGCCGCCTCCCATTCATGGAACTCCTCGCATCCCTCGCGCGGCAAGGACGGCGGTTGCAGCCAGGCCGACCTGCGCTCGACCGGGGGTGACGGCTTGCTTTATTGTTTCGCGGTGAATTGACGAATCCGGCGGCGGGCCGATAGCCACCCCACCATCTCGTCCCGGGCAGGGCGGGAACCCGAGGCGGACAGGCGCCCCGGGTTCCCGCTGCGACATTTGCGCCGCCGCTCACCTCCGCCACCGATCAAGACCGATGCGGCCGCCGCCAATGCACGGCGGCAGCGAACGAAATTCTTAACCCTTTGCCGCTTTCATACCACTTCGAGCGGCTGAGAACGCGGCGCTGGATCTGGCGCGAGGCCGACAAGAGCGCGATGCCCGAATTCAACAACGTCCTACTGCTCATGGGAGACGCGGTGATCTATTTCGCCGCGCTCGCCGCGCTGTTGCGCGCGCGCAGCCGCATCGGCCTCGGCGCTTTCTTCTGCGCCCTCGGCGTGATGCATTTCCTCGAGACCTATCTCGCCAGCATCTTCTACGTCTCGCTGCCGTTCGGCATCGTCACCTCGCCCGGCTCGACGGTGTTGTTCACCGGCAAGTTGATGATGCTGCTGTTGCTCTATATCCGCGAGGACGCGGTGGTGGTGCGCCAGCCGATCTACGGGCTGTTGTTCGGCAATGTGCTGCTGTTCGCGCTTGCCTTCCTCATGCGCCACCACACGCTGGTGCCGCTGTCGCCCGGGCGCGCCGCCGATTTCGCCTTCCTCGACCAGATGGGCGCGCTGATGGTCTGGGGCACGGCCATCCTGTTCTTCGACTGCATCCTGATGGTCCTGCTCTACGAGCGCACGCGCGGGCTTTTCGGCGACCGGGTGCTGCCGCGGCTGGCGCTGACCGGCGTCCTTATTCTCAGTTTCGATCAGGCGGCGTTCTATGTCGGGCTGCACATGGTCACCGGCGCCGGCGTGAACGTGCTGATCGGCGGCTGGGTCGCCAAGATGGGGGCGGTCGCGCTCTACAGCGTGCTCGGCGCCGTCTATCTCGTACATTTCGAGCGCCCGCCGGAGCGGCAGCGCGAAGAGCCGCGCATCTGGGACGTGTTCGACGTCCTCACCTATCGCGAGCGCTACGAGGACCTGTTGGCGCGCACCGGCTCGGATGCGCTTACCGGTACGCTTGACCGCCATTCGCTCGAAGGGCATGGCCGCCGCGTGGTCGCGCATGCCGCCGCCGACGGAAGGGCGCTGACGCTGCTCTTGCTCGACATCGACCATTTCAAGCAGTTCAACGACCGCTTCGGCCATGCCGCCGGCGATGCCATGCTCAAATCCATCGCCGGCGAGATCGTGGCGGCGGCGCGCGCCACCGATTTTGTCTATCGCTATGGCGGCGAGGAATTCGTGGTGATCGCCGACGGCATCAGCGGCGACGGTGCGCTGGCGCTGGCCGAGCGCATCCGCCGCCGCGTCGCCGTGGCGCCGGGGCGCGATCCCGGCGCGCGGGTGACCGCCTCCATCGGTATCGCCAGTTGTCCGGACGATGCACTCGACTATGACCGGCTGTTCGAACTGGCCGACCGGCGGCTCTATGAGGCCAAGGCCGCCGGCCGCGATTGCGTGGTCGGCCGGCCGCAGCTTCCGGCCGGCGAGATGCCGCTGCGCCTGCGCGAGGCGGGGTAGGGTAGGAGCGGAAATCTATTCGCGTCGGACGTCGATGCGGGTCAGGCTGCTTGCGATGCCTGACGCAGGCCCCCGAGCGCCAGACGCGAGATAAGATCGCTCAGCTCATCCACGAATGGACTGTCCGGGGTGATCTTGAACGGCTCCTGCGCGAACAGCTCGCGGTTGCGCACAAAGGTGCTGCATTGCCCCATCAGCCAGATGGCGCCGCAGACCGCGACCCGCCGATCGGTGCCGGCGGGAAGGAACCTTTGCACGATATCGACGGCGGCGGTCAGATAGGAGACCGTGCTTTTCGCCATGAATTTGAGGAAGATCTTGCTGGGATGGGCGCCCTCCCAGGCGAAAATGCGGATGTACAGGCTTAGCTCGTCGCGGAACAGCAGCGGCCGCAATTGCTGATGCACGAAGCTGCGCAGCGCGTCCTCGGGGGAAAGGGATTTCAGCTTGTCCGGATCGAATCCCGCCTGTTCCGTCAGCTTCTCGAAGGCCATGCCCAGCAGCTCGAAATAGAGCCCGTCCTTGCCCTTGAAATGATAGTTGATGGCGGCCTGGTTGACCCGCGCCTTGGCCACGATGTCGCGAACGCTGGCGCCCTTGTAGCCCTTTTCCGCAAACAGGCGGATGGCGGCCTTCATGATGGACTGGCGCGTATGCTCGGCCGGGCGGGTCATCGGGCTCCCAATTCAAACAAGTGTTTGAACCGCAAAGCTAATCGCTTCAGCAACAAAATGCAACTTTATGTGTGGCAGCGCCGGCGCCAAAGGTCATGGTTCTGCCTCAAACGGCTGTTTGAATTTGATCTGGGCGTATGAAACGGGTGGACGATGCGTTTGAGCAGTCGCGGAATGGAAACCCAGGGGAGCCTTGCCATGCTGGAGCGAACGTCGACCTTCGTCCTGGTGGTGCTGCCGTATCTGATCGTGGCGACCTGCGGCGCCATCCTCATTCCCATGTTCCTCGGCTTCTAGGCACGGCCGCCGCCGTCTCCCGGCCGAACCGGCGGGAGCGGGTCGCCGGGCCGCCGCGCCGGTCCGGTCCATGCGCCAGGAAATGGCGCCCCTGCAACGCGTGTCGCGTGAGTGTGGAAAGTTCGTCATGGTATTCCTGACCGCAAAGCAGCACTTGCCCCGCCGTTCCCCATGGCGCTGGCTGCTGGAAAAACTGATGCCGGTCTCTGTCGCCTATCGTCCCGAACGGCATTACATGCGCGGCCCCGGGCCGAAATACCGCGAACGGCATGCGGAATCCTTGGCGCCGCCTCGCAGCCATTGATCGTTACCGGCGAGACTATGGGCGGGTTGCGGCCGTCGCCGCTTGCGCCGTGAACAAGAGCCGCAGTCCGCTGATCGCCATCATAGGCTTTAGGAACATCGGCGGAGCGCCTTTAGCGCGGCACTTGTCATCTTAATGATGCCGCTGCGAAAGCGAAGATTGAATGCAGAGAATCCGGATGGTTGGCTGTTCGCAATGTCATCGGCGAGGTGCGCCGCGAGCGCACCGCCGGTAATAAGTGCGCGTGCCAAATCTGTGGACAATCTTGTGGGCAATGAGGTCGAGTGTGCAATTCTTTACAGACCTCTTTTTCGGATTTTAGATACGAAAGCACTATCGATATACCAAGCCACTGTACCGAGATACCAAAGCACTCTATCGACATGCTAAAACAACGTATCGAGATACCTTAGCAAAGCGCACCGGTTTTTCGATTTAACTTTCAATAAGAAGTCAGTTGAACGGGGCTCCTCTAACCGCACCGAGCAAGCGTCGGGCGAAGGGAGCATCCATGCGCATTCAAAATGCATCGCTGAAGCCGCTCAAGCTCAAGTCTATAAACCCGTGCCCCGTATGCGGCACCGAGACCGCTCTTGCAGAGATTGAGCCGCACCCTCTGCACCCCAAGTTTGAAATTCACGGATACGTCTGTGACCGGTGCGGCCCCATCAAATCCTTGGTCGTGCTTCGCTCGACGCAGCTTCAATAGATTAGGTAAATCCAACATTGGTGCTTTCATTTCTGAATCGAGGCGAACGGCGCAAGGATTCGTTTTAATCCGCGGCTTCTCATCCTCTGATCGGTGGAGCCTATCCGCGTTTGATCGGTCTAACCTTCCGCTCGTTTTAGCAACTGAAAAAAGATGGGAATGTCCGCTCTGGGACATTTGTTGAAAAGTCGCACGCTTAGACGCGTCGCAAAGACGCGCCTGCGGCGCTGAAAATATTTGATCGAGTTGAAACTCGGGCATTCCGCCGCGTCTGCGCCAGGGGGCCGGGCCCAACTCGGCCATTGCCCGGCTTGACCCGGCAATCCATGATGCTGTCGGGTATGACCAGCCGACCAAGGTCGGTATTTGCTGCAATTCATCATGGATACGCGGGTCAAGTCCGCGCATGACCTCGCAACAACCGTCGAGAAACACTTATGCGCTATCAGCTTTTCTACTGGCCGAGCATCCAGGGCCGCGGCGAATTCGTGCGGCTGGCGCTGGAAGAGGCCGGCGCGCCGTATGACGACGTGGCGCGCAAAAAGGGCGGCATGGCGCGCATGACGGCGATGATGGGCGGCCGCGACAAGCGCCCGCCTTTCGCGCCGCCGTTCCTCAAGGCGGGTCCGCTGCTGATCGCGCAGACCGCCGAGATCCTGTTCTATCTCGGCCCGCGCCTGAAGCTCAGCCCGCGCGCCGAGGTCGACCGGCTGTGGCTGCAACCAGTTGCAGCTCACCGTCTCCGATTTCGTCAAGGAGATCCACGACACCCATCATCCGCTCGGCGGCGAGTTCTATTACGAAGACGCCAAGCCGGAAGCCAAGCGCTTCAGCGAGAACTTCCTGGCCGCGCGGGCGCCGAAATATCTCGGCTATTTCGAGCGGGTGTTGAAGAAGAGCGGCGGGCCTTACCTGCTCGGGCGGCGGTTCAGTTATGTCGACCTGTCGCTGTTCCAGATCGTCGAAGGCCTGCGCTACGCCTTTCCCAGGGCGATGACGCGCATCGAGGCCGATGTCGCGCGCGTCGTCGGCGTGCGCGACCTCGTGGCGGAGCGGCCTGGTATCAAGAAATATCTCGCCTCGCCGCGGCGGATCGCGTTCAACACGTCAGGCGTGTTCCGGCATTATCCGGAATTGGATGAATAATTGATAGTGTCGTCCCCGCGCAGGCGGGGACCCAGCACCCGCCGACATCGTCGTGTTTACTGGATCATCCGCATTCGCGGATGATGACAACCGAATTGCGTCTCACCCGTGCGCGTCGAGCGTCTTGCCGTCGACCGTCACCGGCTTCGCCGAAATCAGCGCGAAGGCGATGATGCAAGGGACGCTGCCATTGTTGACCCAGTTGTGGATGGTGCCGCGCTGCACCAGCACGTCGCCGGCCTTCAGATGCACGGTCTCGTCGTCGAGATGCATGTCGATCTCGCCCGCCATCACCACCGCGTAATCGATCGAATCGGTGCGGTGGTTGCGCGGGGTGACGCCGGGGCCGAAGCTGACCACGCGGAACACCGAGCCGCCGGGAATGGTGGTGCCGATCTTCTTGCCCGAAGGGTCCTCGTTGCCGTCATTGTCGACCGGCAGCTCCTCGCTCGACCAGATCACGCTGAATTGCGCGCCCGGCCGCTGCGAGAACACGTTCTTGACCTCTTCGTCGATCAGCACCTTGGCGCGGCCTTGCGCGTCGTGGCCGGTGACCACGCGGCGGATTTTCAGGCTCATCGGTTCTTTCTCCTGTTGGTTATTGACGTCAGTCGGCGGCGATCGGCTTCTTGCCCGACTCGTGCCAGAGCAGATAGAGGCCGGAGCCGACCACGATGGCGGAGCCGGCGAGCAGCGTCAGCGTCGGCACGTCGCCCCAGAACAGAAAGCCGAGCAGCATGGCCCAGACCAGCGAGAAATAATAGAACGGTCCGACCGCGGCGGGCGGCGCCAGCGACAGCGCGCGCGTCCACCAGTACTGGCCGAAGCCGTTGAACACGCCGTTGATCAGCATCGCCGTCAGGTCGGTGCGCTCCGGCCAGGCAAAGCCGAAGAACGGCATGGCCACGGCGAAGAACAGCATGAGCAGGACCATCTGGTACATGGTCAGCGTCTCGGCGCTCTCGGTGGCGCTCAGGCCGCGCACCGCGGTGGTGACGCTGCCGTAGAGCACCGCATTGCCGATGGCGAACAGCGCGCCGATGCGGAAACTGTCGGCGCCGGGCGAGGCCACCACCAGCACGCCGATAAAGCCGATGATCAGCGCCAGGCCGCGCGCGAGCCCGACCTTCTCGTGCAGCCAGATCGCCGCGAACAGCGTGGCAAACAGCGGCGCCGAGAAATTGATCGCCATGGCGCCGGCGAGCGGCATCAGCCCGAGCGCGATGATGATCAGGCTCTGCGCGATGCCTTGCGTGAAATTGCGCCCGGCATGAGCGGCGAGCCGCCGCGTGCGGAACACCATGAGGCCGCTGCGCGGCAGGATCAGCAGCATGCAGGTTGCGAGCGAGGCGACGGCGCGGAAGAACAGCACCTCGGCGAAGGAGAAGCTCGTCACCTGCCATTTCGAAATGGCGGAGGAGGCGGCGAACATCAGCGTGGCGCCCAGCATGAAGACGATGCCGAGCGGCACGCGGTCGCGGCGCGCGGGGGCGGCGGGGCGCTGGTCGACGTCGGAACTCACGGGGCCTCGGAGGATGCGACGTGGGCGGGGCCCCTGCCTAACACAGCGCGCGGCGCCGGGTCAGGGGGAAAGCAGGCTCAACCGAGCTTCGGCAACGCTTGCTTGACGCCGCCGATGCCGGCCCATGGATCGCGGCGCAAGCGCCCGATCCGCTGCATCGCGTTACGCACCGTATACTGGTGGGCGCTGGTCAGCGTGCCGAGCTCGGCCCAGCGAAGCGGCATCGCCACCGGCGCGCCGGCACGCGCGCGACTGGAATAGGGCACGATCGCGGTCGCCTCGCGGCTGTTGCGCAGATAATCGATGAAGACGCGGCCGTGGCGCCGGCTCTTGATCGGATTGGCGGTATAGCGGGCGGGTTCGTCCGCGGCCATGCCGGCGGCGAGCGCATGGGCGAAGGTCTTGGCCTCGTCCCAGCGGCGTCGGCTTGATCGGCACCACCACATGCAGGCCCTTGCCGCCGGTGGTCTTGACGAAGCTCTTGAGCTTCAGGCGCGTGAGCCGCTCGGCGCACCTCGCGCGCGGCCTCCACCACGTCGGCGAAATCGGTGCCGGGCCCGGGATCGAGATCGAACACCAGCCGATTGGCGCGCTCGCGGTCGTCGACGGCGCTGCCGCGCGCGTGAATTTCCAAGCGCGCCGCCCTGCACCAGCGCGATCAGCCCGTCGAGAGTGTCGATGGCGATGATCTTGTCGCCCTTCTCCTGCACCGCTGCAGGAATTCGGTGGGGATGCCGGCGCGCGCGTGCTTCTGGAAGAAGCAGTGCCCCGTCGGCGCCTTCCGGGCAGCGCAGCAGCGCCAGCACGCGGCCGGTGACGTGCGGGCGCATCGAGGGCCAGATTTTCTTGTAATAGGTCGCCAGCTCTTCCTTGGTGACGCCGGCATCGGGCCAATAGATGCGGTCGGGATGGCTGAGCCTGACCCGGCCGAACATCGCCTGCGCGCCGCGTGCCGCGCGCGGCGCGCCGTTGCGTGAGGGATTGCCGCTTGGCCGCCATCAGTGTTTCACCTCGCGCACCACGTCCTTGGCCGCTTTGTCCGGCGCACGCCCTGGAAGGAAGCCTGCCGCACGCGGTTGCCATGGGTCCAGCCGTGGAAGTCGACTTCCACCACCATTTTCGGCTCGACCCAGAGCGGGCGCCGCCGCCCGCGCTCTTCCTTCGGTACCGGTTTGAACGGCGAGGTCTTGCGCTGGCGCGATTTGAGCGTGCGGTAGAGCGCGCGCGCGCGTTTCATGGCTGAAGCCGGTGCCGGTGCGCCCGGCATAGCGCAGCGTGCCGCGCACATAGAAGGCCAGCACCAGCGCGCCGACCGCGTGCGCGTCGGCCGACGAGGGCGCAAAGCCCAGCCACCACCAGTTCCTGCCGGTCCGAACATTTGGCCTTGAGCCAGTCGCGTCCGCGTCCCGAATGATAGGGCGCGTCGGCGAGCTTCGACATGATGCCTTCCAGGCCCAGTTTGCAGGCATGCCGGAGCAATTGCGGTCCGCTCCCGTGCAGCGACTTGCTGAAGCGCAGATGCGCGCGGTCGTGGCCGCGCCGGAGCAGGGCGGACAGCGCCGCCTTGCGGCGCGACAGCGGCAGCCGCCTGAGATCGGCGCCGTCAAGATGCAGGAGGTCGAAGGCGTAAAGCCGCAGGCGGCCGTGGCGCGCGGATTTGAGGTCCTGCTGCAACAGGGAAAAGCGGGAAACGCCCTTGGCGTCCTCCACCACCAGTTCGCCGTCGATCAGCGCGGTCTTGGCGCGCAGCTTAGCGACGGCCTGGGCGATAGCGGGAAACTTCTTCGTCCAGTCGAGGCCCTTGCGGGTCATCAGCTTGACCTTGCCGCGGTCGAGCCGCGCCTGGATGCGATAGCCGTCGAACTTGATCTCGTGGCTCCCATCGCTTGCTGTCGGGCGCCTTGGCGACCAGCGTGGCGAGGCAGGGCGTGACGAAACGCGGGCAGCGCCGCGCGCGGCGCTTGCTTGAGCGCGGCGGCCAGCGTTTGGCCCGCCCGCGTCATCGCGTCTTGGCCCGCTTGACTCCGCCGCCGGGTCGGCGGTGCCGACTTGGCTTTGCGTTTCGCTCCGGCGCCTTGGCGTTTTCGCGCGGTCTTGCGCACTGCCTTGCGCACCGCCTTGCGCTTGTGCGCGGCGATTTCCTCCATGCTGCGCCCGCTCTTCACCGACAGCGGCCGCTCGAGCAGGATATCCTTGTCGCGCGCGCTGCGCGCCGCCGCGTCGTCCTGCTTGATCAGCAGCCAGTTGTCGCGCTTCTCGCCCGGGCCGGCGGCGCATGCGCACCAGGTGCCAGCCGCCGGCGAGCTTCTTGCCGGCGAGGTGGAACGACAGATGGCCCTTGGCCAGGCCCTGCTGCGGATCGCCTTCCGGCTTCCAGGTGCCGCGGTCCCACACCATCACCGTGCCGCCGCCATATTCGCCTCGCGGGATGGTGCCTTCGAATTTGTTGTAGTCGATCGGGTGGTCCTCGACCTGCACCGCCAGCCGCTTCTCGCCCGGCACCAGGCTGGGGCCGCGCGTGACCGCCCAGCTCTTCATCACGCCGTCGAGCTGCAGGCGCAGATCGTAATGCAGCCGCCGGGCCGCGTGCTTCTGGATGACGAAAGCGTGGCCGCGCGCGCCGACCGTGCCGCGCGGCTCCTGCGTGCGTCGAAGCGCCGCTTCTTGCGATAGGTCGCGAGGCCCGTCATGCGACGATCCCGTCTAGCTCGCGCGCTTGACCTTGCGCCGCGCAGTCGAACGCTTGGCGCGCGCGCCGCTCCTGCGCGCCGGTTCCGAGCGCCGGTCATTGCCGGCGCTGCGGCGTAGCGCATCCATGAGGTTGATCACATTGCTCGGCCGTTCCTCGCTGACCACCGGCGGCGCCTTGCCGGCGCGCTTGGCCTTGACCAGCGCCATCAGCGCTCTCTCGTAGCGGTCCTCGAACTTGCGCGGATCGAAGTGGCCCTTCTTGCTCTGAAGGATATGCACCGCCAGCTTGAGCATGTCGGCGGGCACCTTGATGGCGTCGATGTCGCCGAAATAGTCCTTCTCGTTGCGCACCTCGCTCTTGGCGCGCAGCGCGGTCGCCATCAGCCCCTTGCCGCGCGGCGCCAGCAGCAACAGATGCTCGCGCCGAAAGATCACCAGCCGCGCCAGCCCGACCAGGTTCTCCTTGCGCATCGCCTCGCGGATGACCGCGAAGGCTTCCTGCGAAATATCGTCCTGCGGCACCAGATAGAAGGATTCGTCGAGATAGATGCGGTCGACCTCACTCATCGGCACGAATTGCTCGATCTCGATGGTATGCGTGCTTGCGAGCGCCACATTGTCGAGCTCGTCTTCCTCGACCAGCACATAACGGCCCTTCGCGATCTCGTAGCCCTTGACGCGATCTTCCGGCTCGACCGGCTGCGCCGGTCTCCGCATCGACGATGTCGTTGCGGATGCGGTCACCGGTCTTGCGGTTGATGATGTTGAAATGGATGCGCTGGCTGGTCGACGTCGCCGGGTAGAGCGCTACCGCGCAGGTCACCAATGAAAGCTTCAGATGTCCCTTCCAGCTCGGACGCGGTGCCATGTCGGCTCCCTTCACACACGAACGCTCGCTTGGTCGAACGCAACCCTACCTTAGTCGAACGCATGCGGCATGGAACCGGTTCCCGCGCGGCCGCCTTGATCTGCGGCAACCGCATGAAATGACGTTGCTTTCCAAGTCGTTCCGGGCACGCGCCGAGAGCTCTTTCTCGGCCGGTGCGCGGAACCATTACGCAAAGTTTCGCGTTTTCCGGTGACACATTCGCTGCCGGCAGTGGCAGCAACGGTAAAGCAGAAAGGACATATCATGTTGGGTTGGGCCCTTACATTTCTGATCATCGCCCTGATCGCCGCCGTACTTGGCTTCGGCGGCATCGCCGGCGTCGCCGTCTAGGCGGCGAAACTCGTGTTCTTCGTGGCGATCATTCTGTTCGCCATCTCGGCCATCACCGGACTGGTGCGTGGCCGCTCGCCAACGGTTTTGTGAGCGTACGGTCGCGTCAAAGCGTGTCGATGGGCCCCGTGCGGTCGGTGCCGCGCGGGGCCTTCGTCAGCAGCAGCGGCCGCTTTTCGCCTGCACCGGTGGGCAGGGCACCGAGCCATAGGAGCAGAACACGCAGCAGTCGCCCGGCTTGGGCTTGAGTCGCGCGCCGCAGCCGCTGCAGACATAGAAAAATTGGCAGGCATCGGTGGGCATGCGTTCGAGCTTGGCGGTCCCGCAATGCGGGCAGGTAATGAGCGACCGCTCGATGATGTTTGCCGGTTGCATGGTTGTACTCGTTTGCGTGACGTCTATTTCATCAACAGAAAAATGGAATTAACAAGAGTGCGATGTATGTTGCGCGATGATTCCAGATTAGACGGCGGCGGAAAACCGATAGTATCTTCGCCTAGTGAATCGTGAACCGGTCCAGCCGCTTCCGGCAACATCCTCGGGACGAGCCTTCTAGCCCCATGGAAAAGCTTTTACTGCGGCTGCCGAAGCGACCGCAACCTTTCCTGGTACGTTTTGCGGTGACCACCGCCATCATGGCGGTTTGCGTCGGCGCGCAATTCGCGATCGCGCGCGTGACCGGCCTGCCCGGACTGTTCATCCTGCTGGTCGGTATTTTCACCGCCTCGGTTGTGTTCGACCGCGTCTCCGGCTTTTACGCGACGCTGGTCGGCACGATCTCCGCCTATCTTTTCATTCGCCACATGTTCCCGCGGGTGCCGGGCGCACCGGTGCTCTTGGTCCTGTTCGGCATCGGCATCGCGCTCGCGGTGGCCAGCGAGGCACTGCGGCTGGCGATGGAGCGCGCCATCGCCGCCGAGCGCGCCAAGGACAGCCTGTTCCGCGAGCTGGCGCACCGCATGCACAACAACCTGGCCATCGCCGTGTCGTTGCTCGACATGCAGGGACGCGCCCACGACAATCCGGAGGTTAGGGCGGCGCTGAGCAATGCGGTCGACCGCCTCACCATCCTCGTCGAGGGGCAGGAGCAGTTGCGACCGGAAGGCGCCGGGCTGGTGGAGATGAAATGCTATCTCAATCGCATCTGCGCCCATCTGAGCCGCTCGATGGGGACGGCGCTGTCGGTCGAATTCGACCTTTCCATCGAGCGGGTCACCGTGAGCGCGGAAAAGGCCATGGTGCTTGGCCTCATCACCAACGAACTGGTCACCAACGCGATCAAATACGCCTTCCCCGGCGGGCGGCCGGGCCGAATCGCGATCACTTTCGTCGAGGACTCCGGCCGGCGAACTGGTCCTGGCGGTCGCCGATAACGGAATCGGCTGCCCGCCCGACGCCATCGAAGGCTTCGGCACCAGGCTGATCCAGGGGCTGACCGTCCAGCACGGCGGGCGCAGTGCGCGCGAGGATACGCGGCCGGGCTGCCGGGTCGAGGTGCGGATTCCGGTGGCCGCGGTGCCACCCTTGAGCTGCCGGGAACATCGCATTACGTGCTACGTTCTCGTTGTGGGCGGCAGGATAAAGAGGCCACTTCCATGAAACACGCGCGTTTCCTTATTGCCGGCGTCGTTACCGCCGCTCTTGCCGCGATTCCGCTGGCGGTCGCCATCGGGGCGCGCTCGAGAGCCATCGGCCACTGACCTCGCGTTGATCGACGGCGTGATCCAACTGGTCGAGCACGATTATGTGCACCCGGTCAGCGCGCACGAGCTGACCAAGGACGCGCTCAAGGGCATGCTCAACCGGCTCGATCCGCATTCCGACTACATGGACGAGCAGGAATTCAAGGAATCGCAATCGAACATTTCCGGCCGCTTCGGCGGGCTCGGCATCGAGATTTCCGAGCAGGGCGGAGTGCCCAAGGTGATCGCGCCGATCGAAGGCACGCCGGCGGCGCATGCCGGCCTGCAGCCCGGCGACCTGATCGTGGCGATCGAGGGCGAGAGCGCGCAGGGCATGAACCTCGACAAGGTGGTGCGCGTGCTGCGCGGCAAGCCCGGCACCAAGGTCACCATCACCATCGCGCGCGGCGGCAAGCAGCCGTTCGACGTCACCATCGTCCGCAGCATCATCAAGGTGCAGACGGTGAAATCCAAGCTCGAGCCGAACGGCATCGGCTATGCGCGCGTCACCGAATTCGGCGAATCGACCCCGACGGATCTCAAGCACGCGCTCAGGCAAATGAACAAGGCAGGCCGGCGGCGCGCTCAAGGGCATGGTGCTCGACCTGCGCAACGATCCGGGCGGGCTGTTGACCTCGGCGGTGGCGATTGCCGGCGACTTCCTCAAGGGCGGCACCGTGGTCACCATCAAGGGGCGGCTGGCCACCGACAACCAGGCCTACAAGGCCGACCCGAGCGACACCGTCGAGCCGAAGGCGCCCATGGTGGTGCTCATCAACGGCGCTTCGGCTTCGGCTTCCGAGATCGTCGCCGGCGCGCTGCAGGACCGCCACCGCGCCACCATCATGGGCACGCAGAGCTTCGGCAAGGGCTCGGTGCAGACCATCATCCCGCTCAACGGCCATGGCGCCCTGCGGCTGACCACCGCGCTCTATTACACGCCGGGCGGCCGCTCCATCCAGGGCCAGGGCATCGCGCCCGACGTCGTGGTCGAAGCGCCCAAGGACCAGCAGATCGCCGGCGCCTATCCTGCCGCATGAGAGCGCGTTGCGCGGCGCCTTCCACAATCCCGGCGCGCTCGATGGCAAACCGGGCGCAAGCCAAATGGCAAAAGACGAGAGCAAGCCGGCGCCGCAGGCCAAGGCGAAATATTCGGCGCCGATCAAGGCCGAACTGATCGGCACCGACAATGACGCCCAGCTCAAGGCGGCGCTCGCTTATCTCCAGGGCAAGCTCCGCGACCATGGCCGGGAAAGGCTGAGTGGCCGGCAGCCGCCGCGTCCGTCGCCAGCCGCCGCGCGCGCCGGCCTCGTCCGCCAGGCCTTCCGGCTGGAATTCTGACGCTCGCCTGGATGACGGTCGAAGCTGCGGTCGGCATCGGCGCAGGAATTGCCGCCGGCAGCCTGGCGCTGACCGCCTTCGGCGCCGACAGTCTGATCGAGCTGGCTTCGGCCGGCGTGCTGGTCTGGCGGCTCAATGTCGAACTGCGCCACGGACGACGAATTCGCCGAAAGCGCCGAGCGCCTGGCCGCGCGGATCGGCGGCGCGCTGCTCGTCCGCGCTCGCCGCCTATGTGGTGATCGCCGCCGGCTGGAAACTATGGACGCGCGCCGGGGCGGAATTCTCAGCCGCCGGCTTCGTGCTCAGCTTGGCGGCGATTCCGATCATGACCTGTGCTGGCGCGGCGCAAGCTGCGCCTTGCCGAGGCGCTCGGCAGCCGCGCGCTGCGCGCCGACGCGGTCGAGAGCATCGCCTGCGGCTGGCTCGCCTTTGTCGTGGTCGCCGCGCTCGCCGCGCAATTCGCGCTGGCGCGGCTCGCGTTTCCGACGTGGTGGATCGATCCCGTGGCCTCGCTGGCGATCGTCTGGTTCCTCCTGCGCGAGGCGCGCGAGGCCTGGAGCGGCGAGGATTGCTGCGACGACGGCGTCTTGCGTTACAATCTTACTAAGTGGCGGTAACACGGCCGGCGCCATTTGACCGGCCATCGACCAGGCGCTCCTGTGCCTTGGCGGTGCAATTATTTGCAGCGTGCCCGGCATTTGGGGCAAACGCAGCCGATCTTTATTTTGCGCAAACGGCCGCCAGCCCCCTGTGCTTCTCGCTATTTGTGCCTACATAGGGGGCTCTTTGAATGATGCCCATTCAAATGAAGTTTGTGGCGATGATGCATCCATTGCCCGTCAAAGTTGGCACGGCCTCGATGAACGCCGCGACCGTCGAAGACCGCGAGGCTCTAGCATGGCTATCGGGTTCCCCAATCGAAGCCGCAGCTACGATGTGACGCGGCACGCGGTTCATTTCTGGGGCTATGACCGCTCCATGGAAAGCTCGTTCTTTGTAACGGTGGCTGCCCTCCAGCACATTCAACCGAACCTGCAGCTCGACGCGGCGGATATTCTGCGGGCGTTCGATAGCCACCGCGAGCGCATCTGCGCCATGGCTGCGAAGGTCTATGCGCGGGGCCGCAGGGGCTCCTACGACGTCGTCGCCGCCGACTTTTGACCGCGCGATTTCGTACGCAAAGGTCGCGGCGGCTTCACGAAACATTCGCGCGGCGCGCCGCCTGCAGCGCAGGCCGCGCCGCATCTCAATCAAACGACAAAGGAACGAGTCATGCGCCAGGAAACCAAGAAGCCCGCCAATCTGCGGGTGGACGTGATGCCGACCGACGGCTATTTATTGTCGGTCGATGGCAAGCTGAAGAGGCGTTTCGAGACCGCGGAAGAAGCCGCGAGCGAAGGCGCAAAACTCAAGCAAAGCTTTCCCATGCTTCAAGTCGCGATCTATGACGCGGCGCAACGTACCGCTCGAGACGCCGGTAGGACCGTCGCAAGCGAATCTCGCCGCCGCTCGAGCCTCTATGCCAGCGGCGGCGTCACGCCGGCAATACGATGCGCGCGCGCAAGCCCCCGCCGGCGCGGTTGCTCAGCGTCAAGCTGCCGTGGTGGCGCTCGATCAGCGACTTGGCGATGGCCAAGCCCAAGCCGACGCCGCCGGTCTCGCGGCTGCGCGAACCCTCGACGCGATAGAACGGCTGGAACACGCGCGCGAGTTCCTCCTCGGGGATGCCCGGGCCCTCGTCGTCGACGGTGATCTCCACCGACTTCGGCGCGGCGCGCGATCGCCACCTGCGCCCTCTTGCCGTACTTCAAGGCATTGTCGATCAGATTGGTGATGGCGCGCTTGAGCGCGATCGGGCGGCACTCGGCGAGGATTTGCTCGGCCGGCGCCATGCGCCACATCGCGCGCCGGTGTCGGCCATGTCGTCGACGATGCTCTCGACCAGCGCGGTCACGTCGGCGCGGCGGGCCGGCTCGCTCGCCATCTCGTCGCGCGCGAAGGCGAGCGTGGCGCCGACCATGGCGTCCATGTCGGCGAGCGTCGCCAGCATCTTCTCGCGCTCTTCCACATCGGCGACGTTCTCGGCGCGCAGCCGCAGCAGCGTCAGCGGCGTGCGCAGGTCGTGCGAGATCGCCGCCAACAGCCGCGTACGGTTCTCGATCAATTCGCGCAGGCGCACCTGCATCTCGTTGAAGGCGCGCGAGGCCTGGCGGGTTTCGATGGTGCCGGTTTCCTTGATCGGCGGCGCGTTGACGTCCTGGCCGAGGCGCTGGGCGGCGCCGGCGAGCGCGGTCAACGGCGCCGTCACCCGCCGCGTCGCCCAGATCGAGGCGACGACGATGACCAGCGCCATGACGATCATGGCGATGATGAACTGATAGGAATAGGTCGGCCGAGGCGTTCGGCACCGCGGCGTTGAACGACAGCCATTGCCCGTCGGTCAGCGGAATGGCGACGGCAAGGCCGAGCAGTCCCGGGCCCGCCCATCATCATGGCACCGTCCGGCCTGCCCATCATCATGCCGTCGGGTCCATGCATCATCATCATCGGATAACGCGAGGCGGCCGAAGCCGAACGGCGGTCCGTCGGGCAAAGCGGCGGCGACCAGCGGCTGCCGGTCGGGGCCGAGCGCCAGGCGGTCGACCAGATAGCCGCGGATGGCGTCGGCGACGGCGCCATGCGTCGTCGCCGGTCGGGAGCTGCGGTTGCTGCGGCAGTCAGCGTCGACGCGGAAATTCTGGTCGCTCAGCGAGGCGACGAGGCGCGGGCGCCAGTCGGCCGGCGCGTCCTCGACCAGATGAGTGAGATTGGCGATGCGCTGCGCGGTGGCCAGCCCGCCGACCGCGCGCAACGGCGGCCTCGCGGTCGCTGGAATAGATCCAGGCGCCGATCGCATGCGAGACCACCAGGCCGCCGAGCAGGATCAGCAGCATCTGGCCGAACAGATGGTTGGGCAGTAGGCGTTTCATTCGACGCTCACCGGCGGCGTCAGCGTGTAGCCGCCGCCCCACACCGTCTTGATGATCGTCGGCTCGCTCGGGATCGGCTTCGATCTTCTTGCGCAGCCGGCTGATCTGGGTGTCGATCGAGCGGTCGAAGGCGGAGGCCGAGCGCCCGCGCGCGAGATCGAGCAGTTGATCGCGGCTGAGCACCCGCTGCGGCCGCTCGACCAGCGCCAGCAGCAGATCGTATTCGCCGGTGGAGAGCGGGATGGTGACGCCATCGTCGCGCAGCAGCGCGCGCGCGCCGGCATCGAGCGTCCAGCGGTCGAAGCGGTAGAATTTCGGCTTGGCGGCGTGCGCGGCTTCGGCGCGCTCATGGCCGCCGCGGCGCAGCACCGCGCGGATGCGGGCGATCAGCTCGCGGCTGCCGAACGGCTTGGGCAGATAATCGTCGGCGCCCATTTCCAGGCCGATGACGCGGTCGACCTCATCGCCCTTGGCGGTGAGCATGATGATCGGGATGTCGGATTGCGCGCGCAGAGCCCCGGCACAGCGACAGCCCGTCCTCGCCGGGCAGCATCAGGTCGAGCAGAATGAGGTCGATGCGGCCGTCGGCCAGCGTCTTGTGCATGGCGCGGCCGTCGGCGGCGGCGCTGACGCGGAAGCCTTCCTTGGAAAGCACGCGCGCGACCAGTTCGCGGATCTCGCGATGGTCGTCGACGATCAGGATGTGCGGGCCGCCTTGCATGAAGTTCAATATAATCCAGTTCCGTCAATAAGTTCGGACGAAGATGTAACCAAGCTTGGCAGCTGCCGGCGCCTGCCACACTTTGTCACAAAATCGGCCTAGGCTCGACAAACTCCAGAGACACCTCGGCTCCATACCGACACGCGTTACGGAACACGCGAGTTCGAGATGGAGGTCAACTATGACACGCAGATCGACGCTTCTGGCGACCGCAGTCGTGGCCGGCCTGGCAGCGGCGACGCTGGGGTTCGGCGCCAGCGCCCAGGCGCAAGGCTATGGCGGCGGCTGGGGCATGATGGGCGGTTACGGCCCCGGCTACCACATGGGTTACGGCGGCCCCGGCGACGGGCCGGGCTACGGACCTGGGCCGCGGCGCGGCACCGGACCGGCCTACAGACACCGCGCGCGCTATCGCGGCGACGACCGCGACAACGGTCCGGGCTACGGCCCCGGCTGGATGGGCGGCAACGGCTATTGCTTCGGCAGACAAGGATGGAGGTAATCATGAAACGTAAGAGCATCATCATCGCGGCGGCAGTCGTCGCCACTGTGGGCGCGGCAGCGCTCGCCTTCAACGCGTCGAGCTTCGCCCAGCCTTATGGCGGCGGCCCGGTTATGGCCCCGGCATGATGGGCGGCTACGGCGGCGGCGGCCAGGGATACGGCCCCGGCATGATGGGCGGCTATGGCCCGGGTTGGATGCACGGCGGCCAGGGCTATGGCCCCGGTTATATGCACGGCCGCGGCGGCTACGGCCCCGGTTGGATGCATGGCCGCCAGGGTTACGGCCCCGGCTGGATGCACGGCCAGGGTGGCAACGGCCCAGGCTGGTGCTGGGGCAATAACCGTGACGAGGCCAACGCCGGCACGCCGGCGCAACCGCAAACCGGGCAAGCCGCGCCGCAGCAGACCGACCAGAAGCTGACCGTGGACGACGTCAAAGCCCGCATGGAGCGCTGGCTCTCGTTCCGCAACAATCCGCGCCTCAAGGTCGGTGACGTGAAGGAGAAGGATGCCGACACCATCACCGCCGACATCGTGACGGTGGACAACTCGCTGGTGCAGCGCTTCGACATCAATCGCCACACCGGCTACCCGCGTCCCGAGCAGGGGAACTGAGCCATGGGCGGCTTTGGCGGCGGCTATGGTCCGGGCTTCGGCATGATGGGTGGCTGGGGCGGCGGCGGCGGACTGTTCCCATTCTCGGGGATTTTCGGCCTGCTCATCGTGGTCCTCGTCGTCGTCGCGCTGATCTGGCTCGTGCGCGCGATCCTGCGCCCGCGGGATCGCACGCCGCGCCTCCGGACGCGCCTCGGCCGGCCTCGACCTTCTCGATCAACGCTACGCGCGCGGCGAGATCAACCGCGACGAATATCTGCAGAAGCGGGCCGACGTGCTCGGTTGATGCAAGATTCACGCGATCCGGTCGCGCCGCAGGGCGCGGCCGGTGGCGTTTTGATCTATATCAACATCAATTCCCGCCGATGGCGGAAAAGGGCGTGCGGTAATCCGGAAGCGGTGCCTTAGCCCATGGCGCGCGAGCTTGCACGTCGACTGACGATGATCATGCTCATTGTGGCGGTGGCCACGGGGTTTGCCGTGCCCGTTGCGCAGGCGATGCCGGCGCACGGCCCCATGATGGCGACGGTCGCCATGAACATGGATGGCCTCGGCACTTGCGCACATGACGGCTGTCCGCTCGACCAGAACGTGGATATGCACGGCTCTTGCTTCGTCGCCTGCGGCGGCGTGAGCGTATTGCCGCCGGTGGCGGCGATTTTCCATTATGCAGCCGCGCAAGCCGTCTTGGCGCCGTCTTTCGACCTCGCCTTGGTCGATCGCAGCATTCGGCCCGATCCGCATCCACCGAAATAGATCTCATTGAGCTGACGTGACCCGCCGCGGGTCGAGCCGCTTCGCGCTCGACGTCTGAGCGCCGTCACGCGACGAGCCGTGGGCGGTTTGCCGCCGCGACGCTCGCCAGCTTTCACCGCACGCGCCCGTCGAACCGGCTCGAGCCCTGTCGGGGCAAGTCGGGGGCGCCGCGCCAAACCGTTCCATCTTGTTTCTCAGTGAGAGGCGACCATGAGCTCCGACTTGACGGCGAGCGCGCCGTCGCCACGCGTCGACAAGCCCCACGCCAAGCGTGTCCTCACCCTCGTGCCCGTCGCGGTCTTCGTCGCCATCGCGGTCATGTTCGCCTGGGGACTGACGCACGATCCGCGCGAAATTCCCTCGAACCTGATCGGCAAGCCCGTTCCGCAATTCACCTTGCCGCCGGTCAAGGGGCGCACGCTCGGCCTCGCCAGCGAAAACCTGCAAGGCGAGGTTTCGCTGGTCAACGTGTTCGCGTCCTGGTGCGCCGAGTGCCGGCTCGAACATCCACTGATCATGCAACTGAAAGCGCAGGGCGTCGTGACCATTCACGGCCTCAACTACAAAGATCGCCCGGACGACGCGGCGCGCTGGCTCGATACGCTGGGCGATCCCTATTCGCGCACCGGCGCCGACAGCAATGGCCGCGTCGGCATCGATTGGGGCGTCTACGGCGTGCCGGAAACCTTCGTGATCGGCAAGGACGGCCGCATTGCCTTGAAGCAGATCGGGCCGCTCACGGCCGACATCATCGAACAGAAGATCCTGCCGCTGGTTCGCAGCTTGCAGCAGCAGTAGCGCGTGCAAGCGGCCGCGGCCGCTCGCGCCCGACACGCAACGTTCAACGCAAAGAGACAATGGAGATGACCATGACGCGCAAACCCGAAACGAAATCCTCGACCGGCCGCACCACCCGCATGCTGCTGGTGACGCTGGCGCTGTCCCTCGTCGGCGGTCTCGGCGCCTTCGCGCTGCTTTATTATACGCAGCAGCCGGCGGTGGCCGAGCCGGCGATCCCGACCGGCGCGCAACTGAATTCCTGGTTCGACAACGGCAAGGGCGGACGCCACGTGCTGCAGATCTGGCAAGGCCGCGCGCCGGCGGAGGGCGAGCGCCTGGTCGGCGTCGTCGCCAGCGACTCCAATTGCGAGCCCGACGCGCTCGGCATCAGCCACTGCCATAACGTCATCGACTTCGGCAACGGCCGCAGCATCGAGGTGGTGCACAACCATCAGATGTCGCGCAATCCGTGCCTGGCGCCGGGACAGAAGATCTCCGTGGCGCGGCTCAATGCCGAGTGGCTCGTCGGTTACGAGGGCCCGGCCCTGCGCGCCAACTAGACCGGCTTCCCGCGCGCGAGTCTCCTCGCGCGCGGGCCGCTCGCCGTCGTCGGTATGAGGAAATGAACATGCGCGATTTGTCCGACTATCTCCTGTTCGGCGTCTACCCTTACGTCAGCCTTGCCGTCTTTGCGCTCGGAAGCTGGCTGCGCTTTGCCGGGGAGCAGCATTTTTCCGGGAGCGATTCGGGCCCGTTCTTGCGTCGCCCGCAAATGACCTGGGGAGCGACGCTCTTTCATGGCGGCATCCTCATCCTTTTCCTCGGCCATCTAATTGGCTTGCTGACGCCCATTCGCGTGTTCGAAGCCGCCGGCATGTCGCATAACTTCAAGCAGTGGATGGCCATCGTGATCGGCGGCACGGCCGGCTCGATAGCCCTCATCGGCATCGCCATGCTGCTGCATCGCCGCCTGTTCGACGCGCGCATCCGCGCCGGCGCGTCTTTCGGCGATCATGCAATCCTCTCCCTGATCGGCGTGCAGCTCGGACTCGGCCTCGGCACGATCGTCACCGCGTTCATCGAACATGTCGACGGCTGCGCGACCCTGAATTTCATGACGTGGGCACAAGACATCCTCACCTTCAGACCGGTCGTGGCCGCCGCCCAGGTCGCCCATGCGCCGTTGATCTACAAGCTGCACATGATCAACGGCATGACCATCTTCCTTGTGCTTCCGTTCACCCGGCTGGTGAACCTATGGAGCGTGCCGATAGCGTATCTCGGCCGCCGCGGCGTCCTGTTGCGGCCGGGCGCGGCTGGTTGAGGGGGACAAGCCAGGACGGTGGCGGCCGAGGGAGCGCCTGTTGCCATTTGATCACCGGCCGGAACGGCCCGGCGCGGCCGGGCTTTTCTTTGCCGCCCGCTCTTGGCAAAATGGGGTTCATCGCGCGGACCCCTTAAATGCCCCGAATGCTCAACGTCATCGTCCTTTTGGGCCTGGCAGCCGTGATTGCGCTGCTGACCGGGCACTTTATCCACACCGATCTGGGCGTGCCCAGCGGCACCATCCGTTTCGATGCCGTCACCGCCGCCGGCGTCCTCAGCGTGGTCTGTGCGCTGAATTTCATGAAACGGCGGGACTAGCCGGCGCGCGGCTCCCGACCGCGGCAGGATCGCCGGCGCGACCACTTGCCGCGGCGCGGCCGGGGCGGCATAAGGCGTCTCATGCTCGCCAACACCCGCATCGTTCCGGTCGAATTCGGCGACTGCGATCCGTCCGGCATCGTCTACAATCCGAACTACTTCATCTGGTTCGATCGCTCGGTGCACGCGCTGCTTGGCGCGCGGCGGCATCGCGCTGAAGAATTTGATGACCGACTTCGGCATCGACGGCATCCCGGTGGTCGAATACAAGACCCGCTTCCTGGCGCCGGCGCGCTGGGGCGACGCGCTGTCGATCGAGACCAGCGTCACCGGCCTGCACCGCAGCGCCTTCGACATCCAACACCGCGTCTTCAATGCAGGCGTGCTCGCCGTCGACTGCGGCGAAACGCGGGTCTGTACCGCGCTCGATGCCAATGCGGGGCGGGTGCGGGCACGGCCCTTGCCGGACAATTTGGCCGAGATATTGCGCGGTCCGCCCGCGGCCTGAGCAAACCGGGCCACGGGCGCGCGGCTGAGCTTTACTCCCCCGGCTTGTTCAACCCGAGCTCGGCAAAGCGCGCGAAGGCTGCTTCGATATCGCTCGGCTCCGGCCACACCTTGGGCGGAAAGCGCGCGCCGCCCAGTTCGGGATCGGGATCGTAATCGAGATTCATCGTGGCATCGATCAGCACGCGGTTCCATTTGCCGGTGCCGAACAGCGCCGGATTGCGGTCGCGCCGGCGCGTCGAGGGATCGAGCCCGGCGCCGAAGGTCGACGGCATGATGACGATGTCGTTCTCGCCGGCATTGACCCGGTAGGCGATGGCCCAGTCGACCGCGGCATAGTCATGGATGTCGATGTCGTCGTCGACCACGGTGATGTGCTTGTAGCGCACATGCGCGGCCGAGGAGCCCCAGATGGCGTTGGCCGCCTGCTTGGCCTGGCCGCGATAGCTCTGCTTCATGCCGATGAGCAGGTTGATGCCGGCATGCACCGGCGGGCACCAGACATCGGTGATGCCGGGCACGCCGGCGCGGTCGAGCACGTTCCAGGCGGTGCCGGCGCGCATGATCGAGGAGCAGATCGCGTTCTCCGAAAAGCAGCCCGGCAGCGAGCCCTCGATGCTGCCGCGCAGGATCGGATTGTTGCGATGGGTGATGGCGGTGACGGTGATGGTCGGCTTGGGCGAGCGGTCGCCGGCGAGATAGCCGGTGAACTCGGCGAACGGGCCTTCCATGACGAAGGTAGCGGGATCGAGGTCGAGCTAACCCTCGATGACGATCTCGGCCGTGGCCGGCACGTAGAGATCGTTCGTTTCGCATTTGACCAGGTCGACCGGCTCGCCGCGAATGGCGCCCATCACGTCGTATTCGCAGATGCCCTTGGCCACCGGTGTGCCGCCGACGAAGCCGAGCACCGGCTCCCAGCCGATCGCCACCGCGATCGGCATCTTGGAACTGCCGCCGTTCTGCCAGGCGGTCGCATGCTGGCCGATATGCTGGGCGCGCCACATCAGGATCGGGATCTTGTCGGGGCCGCCGAGCATGCCGCGATAGATGCCGACATTCATCACGCCGGTGGTCGGGTCCTTGGTGACCACGCCGCCATAAGTGAGGATGTAGCGGCCGCCGTCGAGCCGGTTCCAATAGGGCACCGGCAGCTCCGTGAGATCGATATCTTTGCCGGTGATGACGTTCTCCTTCACCGGCCCGCTCTTGACGATGCGCGGCGGGATGCTGCCGGTGAGCACGTTGCGGCCGATCTTCACCAGTTCGCGCGGATGCGTGTCGGGCGGCAGGCCCAGCATCATGGCGACGCGGCGATAGCTCGACAGCCCATTGCCGAACACGCGGCGGCAGTCGGTCGCCGACGTGTTGTAGTCCTTGATGTTGTTGAACAGCAGCGCCGGTCCGACTCCGGGCCCTTGCGCCAGCCGCATGATGGTGCCGAGCTCGATGTTCCAATCGACTTCCGCGTCGATCTCGCGCACATCGCCGGCGGCTTTGAGTGCCGCGATCCAGCCGCGCAGATCGCCAAACGCCGTCGGCTTCCGCTCCATGCTCATTCCATTCCCCTCAACTTATCCGGCGGCCGGTGTCCTTGGCGGCACCGGCCTCGCGCGGCGCAAGGCAGCATGGAGAAGGGCGCGAGGCAAGTGGGCGTTCGTGAAACCGCACGCTCATGGGTTCGGGTCGGCGGACTTTCTCTCTGGCCTGGCCCTTTCGGCCCGCCTGCCCGTCAAGCCGCGCTCCAGCGAGTGCCGGATGGCGTGGATCTCGTCCTCGAGAATGCTGAGAAACGCCTGCATCGCGCCGGTCATGGGCCGGTCCGAGCGGCGCACCAGCGAGCGCTCGATCTTCAGGTCGGCGATCGGCGCGCCCGACATGGCGCCGTCGGCGATCGAGTTCTGGTGCGAGGAAAACGGCGCGGCGGTGTAGCCGATCCCCTTGTGCACCAGCTCGTGGATCAGCGGGATCGAATTCGTCTCCACAATGACGTTGAGCGGCAGCCGGGCGTCGGCCATGCGGCGGTCGAGCAGCACGCGGGTGGCGTTGCCGCGCATGGCGAGCAGCATCGGCAGGCTGGCGATGGTGTCGAGGCGCACGCGCGCGCGCCGGTTCAGCTTGCCCGGCGGACCGAACAGCCAGATCGGCTCGGGATAAAGCGTCGTCGTCTTCAGATGCGGCTCGGCGTAGAGCGTGCTGATGATCGCGAGATCGAGCTGGTCGGCGAGCACCGCATGGCAGAGCTGGTCGCTGATCGTCTCCTGCAGTTCGACGCGTACCTTGGGATAGCGGCTGAGGAAACGTTCCAAGGGTTTGCTCACCAGGTTGCGCGTCAGCGACGGCGGACAGCCGAGCCGCAATTGCCCGGTCGGCGCCTCCGACAGATCCATGATCTCGGTGCGCGTCTCGTCGAGCTGGCGCAGCAGGAATTCCGAGCGCCGTTGCAGCAGCACGCCGGCATCGGTGAGCTCGACGCCGCGATGATGACGGGCGAGTAGGGGCGTCCCGAGCTCGTCCTCCAATAGCTTGATCTGCCGGCTGACCGCCGGTTGCGCGACGCGGAGCTCGGTCGCCGCGCGCGTGAGATTACGGTTCTGTGCAACCGTCACGAAATAGCGCAACTGCGTGAAATTCATGCTGTTCGAACCTCGCCGTAGGCATAACAGACCGGCATGACAGGACGCAAATAATTCAATTGGACTTATATCTGCGAAGCCTCACCATGGCCGCGGCGGCAGGCGACATGCCGAATTTCGACTGGGAAAGGAACGCCGGGTGATCATCGAATGGCATACCCACATCTATCCGCCGGAAGAGGCGGCGGCGGATGTGCGCACGTGGGACGGCAAGGCGGGGCCGACCTGGGATGGGCGCTGCCCGATGACGCTGGAGAACGTGCGCGCCGCGCATGAGCGCTGCAATATCGACATCACCGTATTCAGCAATGCGGCGCATTACATGCGCGGCAAGTCGGAAGCCGAGGAACTCAGTGCCGTCCAACGCTGGTCGGATTACGCCGCCGAGATCCAGGCGCAATATCCCGGCACGATGTATGGCTTCGCCACCATCCTGCCCTGCGGCGGGCCGGCCTATGTCAAGGAGACCGAGCGCGCGATCAAGGAGCTCGGCCTCAAGGGCGTGCTCATCCATTCCAACCACAAGGGCCATTATCCGGACGACGACGAGGCGCGCCCGTTCTGGGAACTGATGCAGGACCTCGACGTGCCGGTCTTCATCCATCCGCCGCATGTCGGCTTCGGCGAGGAGCGATTGCGCGAATATCGGCTGGCCTCGAGCGTCGGCCGTCCCGCCGATCTGTGCCTGGCGCTGTCGCGGCTGATCGTGCGCGGCATTCTCGAGGATTTCCCGCGCCTGACCATCGTCAGCTCGCATGGCGGCGGCGGCCTCTGCGAGGTGATCGGCCGGCTCAACTACGCCTACGAGTTGCAGGACGAATGCTATTTCCTCGGCCCCTACACGCCGATGAAGATCAAGCACGAGCCCGGCTACTATATGAAGAAGATGTATTTCGACACCGTCTCCTACCACCTGCCGGCGACGCGCATGGTGCTGGAAACGGTGGGCGCCGATCATCTGATCTATGGCAGCGACGCGCCGCCGCTAACTTCGCTGAAGCCGCGCGCGATCAAGCTGGTCGAGGATCTCGGGCTGTCGCCGGCCGACCGCGCAGCGGTTTTTGCCGGGAACGCGGCGCGCCTGCTCAAACTGTCGATATGAGCGGCCGCCGGCCGCGACACGGATAGGCGCTACGAAGGGGAGAGTGACGGTCACATCCGTGCATGTGTGCGGATCGCGATAACGAAAGCGGCTCACGAATTGGAAGAGCAACGCGGGAGGAAACAATCATGTCACGCTGGATGCAATGCACAATCGCGGTTCTCTTGATCGCGGCCACCACGCCGGCGGTCGCGGCCGAGCGGTCCTTGAAGCTCTATTATTTCTCCACCTCGCGCGGCGTCGGCATCGGTCATGCCACGCTCGATTTCATCAAGCGCGTCGACGAGAAGGGCAAGGGCCTGGTGCAGATCGCCTCGCCGCTGCTCGACCCCGCCTCTATCCCGGCGCGGCAGGCGGGCAATGCGCTGAAGAACGGCATTGTCGACATGATCGTCACGCCGCCCGGCTATCTCGCCGGCCTCGCGCCGGGCGTCGAGGGCATGACCTCCAACGATGTGACGCCGGCCGAGCAGCGCAAGAACGGCGCCTACAAGCTGATCAACGACTATTTCGAGAAGCGCGCCAATGCGCATTATCTCGGCCAGCTCGGCTATGGCACCAAGTTCCACATCTTCACCACGGTGCCGGTGAATTCGCTTGCCGACTTCAAGGGCATGCGCCTGCGCTCGAGCCGCACCTACAAGGCCTTCTTCGAGGCGCTCGGCGCGCAGCCGGTGCTGATCTCGCGCGGCGAGACCTTCACCGCCATCGAGCGCGGCGTGGTCAAGGGCTATGGCAACCTCACCGTCGAGATCAAGCAGGCCGGCTGGGCCGGCATCACCAAGTACCAGATCAATCCCGGCTTCTATGACGCGCTGGTGGTGGTGATGATCAACAAGACCGTCTGGGACGGGCTCGACGCCAAGCAGCAGGCGGTGCTGAGCGAGGCGGCGCAGTGGCTGGAAGAGGAGCGCAACAAGGGCGTCAATGCCGATAGCGCGGCGCAGCTCAAGGTGCTGGAGACGGGCGGCATGAAGGTGATCACGCTGCCGAAGGACCAGGCCAAGACCTTCGTCGATCTCGCCAACGAGGCGACCTGGACGAGCGTGGTCAAGGAAGCGCCGGAGTTCGGCCCCGCGCTGAAGAAGCTGATGTTGCACTGATCGGCGCGGACGGCGCCACCACTATCACCCATCGGCGCCGCGGTGGCGCCGATGCCCGAGATTTCGGAGCCGAGCATGCGAGCGCTCTCGATCGTCTATGAGCGGCTGCTGATGGGCCTCGGCCTGGTGCCGGGGCTGTTGGTCGCCGTGATCGCGGTGGGCACCTGCGCCGACGTGCTGCTGCGCAATCTCGGCTTCAGCGGCCTTTACGGCATGCTGGAGGTGATCGAGTTCAGCCTGCTGGTGCTGACCATGGCGGGGGTCGGCTACATCATGCGCATCGGCCGCCATGTCACCGTCGACGTTCTCGCCGAATATCTGCCGCCGCGCGTGGCCCGCCCGGTGCTGCTGCTCGCCACGCTGCTCGCCACCGTCATTTCGCTCATCTTTCTCTATATCGGCCTGCTGACGGCGATCAACTCCTATCAAAGCGGCGCCACCATTCAGAAGGAGTTCATCATTCCCGAATGGCTGCCGGTGGCGACCATCCCGATCGGCTTCTTCTTTCTCAGCGTGGAGCTGATCCGCCGGCTGGTCATCATTCTGCGCGAGGGCGCCATTGCCGGGACCGGCGGTACCGGTCGCGACGGGGGAATCTCAGCCGATGGAATGGTATTGGGCATTGGCCCTGCTCGTCGGCACCGCGCTGGGGCTGATGTTCATCGGCGTGCCGGTGGCGCTCGCCTTCCTCGGCGCCAATATCGTCGGCGCGCTCATCTTCTTCGGCGGCGAGGTCGGCCTGGCGCAGGCGGTGCGCAATGCGGTCGACGGCCTGGCCAATTTCACGCTGGCGCCGGTGGTGATGTTCATCCTGATGGGGGAGGTGCTGTTCCGCTCCGGGGTGGCGGTGCGCGCCATCGACACCGTCGAACGCTTGATGATCGATATCCCCGGGCGGCTGGCGCTGGTCACGGTCGGCGGCGGCGCGGTCTTTGCGACGCTCACCGGTTCCAGCATGGCGAGCACCGCGGTGCTGGCCTCGACCGTGCTGCCGGAGATGCGCCGGCGCGGCTATCACCCCGGCATGTCGATGGGCCCGATCATGGGCACCGGCGGCATCGCCATGCTGATCCCGCCGTCCGGCATGGCCGTGCTCTTGGGCAGCTTGTCGGGCATCTCCATCTCCGGCATCCTGGTCACCGCCGCCGTTCCCGGCCTGCTCATCGCGCTCTGCTATACCCTCTATATCCTCGTCCGCTGCGCCCTCAATCCGGCGCTGGCGCCGCGCTACGAGACGCATTCCGTCGGCACCGCCGAGAAGTTCAAACTGTTCTTCGTGCACATCGCACCGTTGTTCTCGCTCTGCCTTTTGGTCATTGGCAGCATCCTGTTCGGCTGGGCGACGCCCACCGAATCCGCCGCGGTCGGCGCCATGGGCGCCGTCGTGGTCTGCGCCTGCTATCGTTCGCTGAGCTGGGCGGTGCTGCGCGACGCGCTGCTCGGCACCGGCAAGGTGGCGGTGCCGATCCTGTTCATCGCGGCGATGTCGCTCACCTTTTCGCAGATCCTGTCGTTCTCCGGCGCCACCCAGGGTATCGTGCAACTGGTGCAGACCCTCAATCCCGGCTCCTTCGCCCTGCTGGTGCTGATGATGTCGGTGGTCCTGCTGCTGGGCTGCCTGATGGATCCCTACAGCATCCTGCTCATCACCTTGCCGTTCTTCATTCCGTTGGCCAAGCTCGCCGGCTTCGACCTCATCTGGTTCGGCGTCCTGCTGCTGCTCGCGCTCGAGATCGGCCAGGTGACGCCGCCGTTCGGCATGATCCTGTTCGTGATGAAGGGCATCGCGACCGAGTCGAAGATGAAGGAGATCTATCTCGCCGTGTTCCCCTTCATCCTGATGGAGCTCAGCGTGCTGATCTTTCTCATGCTGGTGCCGGGGACGGTCACCTGGCTGGCGGCGCTGACGCATTAGTCGTCGGCGCCCGCTGCCGCGCGCCGACGCGCTGATGCATTTTTCCGACGATAGGCTTAAGCTTTGTCCCGACGGGCAGGGGGGCAGGCTTATGCGGATAGTGTTGGCGATCGTTCTTTCGCTGTTTGCAACCGGCGCCGCGCTGGCGCAATCCGTCACGGTCAAGGCCGGCAATGTCTTCATCAAGAAATCCGGCGGCGAACGGCAATTGACCAAGCTCGGCCGCGACGCCGACGCCGCGCTTTCGCCGGATGGCCGCTTCGTCGTCTTCACCCGCAATAACGCCAAGCCGCCCGACGACCCGCAGACCTGCCTGACCGGCGCCCGGGCCGATCAACTCCACCGCTTCGATCTTGCCAGCGGCAAGGACGAGATCCTCATCACCGGCCGCAACGCCGATGCGCCGCCGCAGCAGCTTTGCGGTTTCGATCAGAAGCAATTCTCCTCCGACGGGCGCCGGCTCTATTTTCTGTCGCCGGCTTATGCGACGTCGGCTGCGTTGCACTATTACGACTTCGCCGCGCGGGCGGTGACATTCGTGGCGCCGGCCAATGCGGTGATCGTGCTGAACTTCTGCAAAGGCGAGCATCGCGACCAACTCGTGCTCAACCAGCACCGCTACTTCATCGGCGGCGGCAGTTATAATTGGTATTGGCTGTTCGATAGCGCGGGTAAGAAGGAGATCGGCCCGGTCGGCGACGAGGACGAAACGCCGCAGTCGATTACCGACAAGGCGAAAGATGTGATCTGCCAGGATTGACGCGCGGCAAGCCTGGTCGGCGCGGAACGCGCGTTGCTTACGCGATCACTCCCCGCTCGCCAGCACCGCGCGCGTTTGCTCGTCGGGGCCGAACTCGTCGGCGCTGTTGATCGACAACAATTCGGCGAGCCGCGTGCGCGCACGGTTGACGCGCGACTTGATGGTGCCGACGGCGCAGCCGCAGATGTGCGCCGCCTCCTCGTAGGAGAAGCCGGAGGCGCCGACCAGGATCAGCGCCTCGCGCTGGTCGGACGGCAGATGCGACAGCGCGGCGCGGAATTCGTTGAACTCGATCTGGCCGTGCTGGGTGGGCTGCGACTTCAGCGTCTCGGCATAGCGGCCATCGCCGTCCTCCACCTCGCGCCGGCGCTTGCGGTATTCGGAACGGAAATGATTGCGCAGGATGGTGAACAGCCAGGCCGACATGTTGGTGCCGGGCTGGAACGAGTTGATATTGGCGAGCGCGCGCAGCAGCGTCTCCTGCACCAGGTCGTCAGCGCGGTCGACATTGCCGCTAAGCGAAATGCCGAAGGCGCGGAGGCTGGGGACCGCCGCGAGAATGGCTTTGCGGACTGACTCGTCCATGGCCATCACTGACTTTCCTTGTTCCCGTCACCATTGAGCTGGTTGAGCAGCTCGACGAAACGATCTGGCACGCCTTGATTGACCACGTCGTCATACATGGCGCGCAACTGCTGGCCGAGACGCACCTGCACGTCGCGCGTCAGCTTGGCCGGCTTGGCGCCGTTCTTCTTGGTGCGAGTGGCCGCGGTTTCCATCGGCTTTTGCTGCCCTACTGGCTTGCGTTCGTTCATCATCCAATCCCGTAGCCCCGTACCATTTGTTCCCCACGCGGCACGGGACCCCCTGGTGTGCATGCAAAACCCATGAAATGGCAGTTGGTTCCCGGCAATGGGAACTTTTTTACCCCGCAAACGTTGTCTGGGCTAATCTGGCTGGTCCGCCATGGGCGCACATGGGGGCGGTTGACCGAGTTCATCAGCGGGAGGGATTTTTGTCGATATCGCAATCGGTTGCGCAGCATTTGCCCTATCTTCGCCGTTATGCGCGGGCGCTCACCGGCAGCCAGGCCTCGGGCGATGCCTATGTCGCCGCGACGCTCGAGGCGCTGGTCGAGGACCCCAGCCTGCTGGACACGGGGGCCTCCACCCGCATCGCCCTCTATCGGCTGTTCACCCAGATCTGGAATTCGGTCAGCGTTAATGGGCGTCCGGGCGTCGTTCCGCCGGGGCCGGCGGTCGACCGGCACCTCGCCCGCATTGCGCCCAAGCCGCGCCAGGCGTTCCTGCTGGTGGCGCTGGAGGGCCTGTCGGAGGACGACGCAGCCAAGGTGCTGGACGTGGACGCGCCCACCCTGCGCCAGCTGGTCGAGGATTCAGGGCGCGAGCTCGCCGCCGAAATCGCCACCGACGTGCTGATCATCGAAGACGAGGCCTTCATCGCGCTCGATCTCGAAGGCCTGGTGGAAGGTCTGGGCCATCGCGTGCTCGGCGTTGCCCGCACCCACACTGAAGCGGTGGCGCTGGCGCACGCCAAGCGGCCGGGCATCATTCTCGCCGACATCCAATTGGCGGATGGCAGCTCCGGTCTCGATGCCGTCAACGAGTTGCTGCGCAGCTTCGAAGTGCCGGTGATCTTCATCACCGCCTATCCCGAGCGTTTCCTCACCGGCGAGCGGCCGGAGCCGGCCTTCCTCATCGCCAAGCCGTTCCAGCCGTCGACGGTGTCGGCGGTGCTCAGCCAGGCGTTGTTCTTCGAGCGCAATGCGCGGCGGCGCGAACGGCAGGCGAGTTGACAGCTAAGCGGCGGACCCCGTGTTGATGCGATGGAGTCGCGGCGGGCCAACAATTTTAGCCGTTCATAATGCCTGCGGCGATTGCGACAGGCGGTTGGGCCTATCGGGCAAAGCGGAAAATCGCTACCGTCCAACGTGACGGTTCTACGGAAAGTCCTGGTTGCGATGTCGCGAAGCCCGCGTCCATGTGCGGTTAAAACACCGATCACGTCCTTTTCATGAGGCTTGCCGCCGCGATTTACGTCGGGAGCATGATCGTATTCGTGCTCGGTGTCGCCGCCATTCTCCACCTGGGCCAGAGTCTGCTGGGCTACACATCTGAAAGTGTATCCTTCCAGGCCGCGTTGCAGGCCATGGCCGAGCCGCCGAGCGTCGCCCTGCTGACGGATACTTTCGCGCAAAACCTGAAGGATCCGCTCGCCCGTCTGTTGCTGCAATTCATTGTCATTATTCTGGCGACGCGGCTGGTGGGTCGGGTGTTTTCCCACTTCGGCCATCCCGCGGTGGTCGGCGAGATCGCCGCCGGCATCCTGCTCGGGCCCTCGCTGTTCGGATGGGTCTGGCCGCAAGGCTTCGGCTTCGTGTTTGCCGCGGATTCGCTGTCGATCCTGCAATTGTTCAGCGAACTCGGCGTCTGCATCTTCATGTTCGTGGTGGGCATGGAGCTGGATGTCGGCCAATTGCGGCGGAAAGCGAAGACCGCGGTGGTGGTGAGCCAAGCCAGCATCATCGTGCCTTACCTGCTCGGCGTCGCGCTGGCGATGCTGCTTTATCCCTTGTATGCCCGCGCCGGGACCTCGTTCGTCTCCTTCACCTTGCTGATGGGCATCGCCATGGCCATCACGGCGTTTCCGGTGCTCGCGCGCATTCTCACCGACCGGCAAATGTCGAAGACAGAACTGGGCGCGACCGCGCTCACCTGTGCCGCGGTCGGCGATGCCACGGCCTGGGCCATGCTGGCGTTCATCGTCGCGCTGGCGCGCGCGACCGGGATCGCCTCGTCATTCATCAGCCTCGGGCTGGTGATTCTGTTCGTGGCGCTGATGCTGTGGGGCGTGCGGCCGCTGCTGGCGCGCTGGCTCGACGCGGCACAACCGGAGGCGACGACATCGCGCGGCATCATCGCCTTGGTGCTCGTCTTCTTGACCGCCGCGGCGCTGGCCACACATCTGATGGGCATTCACGCGCTGTTCGGCGCCTTTCTCGGCGGCGCCGTCATGCCGCGCAAGGAGGAGTTCCTCAACTCCCTCATCGTCCGCCTCGATCATTTCAGCACGATCTTCCTGCTGCCCCTGTTCTTCGCCTTCAGCGGACTGCGCACGCAGATCGGATTGCTCGACGAACCCATCAGTTGGCTGATCTGCCTCGGCATCATCGCCGTCGCCACCGTCGGAAAGGTGGGCGGCAGCATGGTGCCGGCGCGTCTGGCCGGGATGAGCTGGATCGACGCCTTCTCGCTGGGCGCGCTGATGAATACGCGCGGCCTGGTCGAGCTGATCGCGCTCAATATCGGCTACGATCTCGGCATTCTGCCGCCGCGCATCTTCGCCATGATGGTGCTGATGGCGCTGGCGACGACATTGATGACCGGGCCGCTGTTGAACCTTGCCGAACGCCTCCGCGTCAAACGCGGCACCGTACCGCAAACGGGACAGCCGTAATCGTCCTGCAATCGTCAATCCCCACCAGTGCCGGGAATCAATAGTGGCGGCCGTGCTGGCGCAATGGCACGCAGAGGCCCGGTTTACGGCGGCAGCTTGGCCAGAGCCTCGCGCACGATGCGCGGCCAGCTCTGTTGTGCCGGCGTCAGCTTGCCAGCCTGTGCCAGAGCTTCCAGGATGGCCAGGGCGCGCGTCAACGTCGCGCGCGCCTCGGCCGGCGCACTGAGCGTGCCCACATTGTCGAGCGCGACCGCAAGATCGGTCTGCCAGAGCACGTTTTCGGGATGTAGTTTGGCGAGTTGCTCCCTGATCGCCAGGCTGGCGCGATAGGATGCTAGGGCGTCGGCGTTCTTCTTCTGCGCCTGCAGCACATTGCCGATCTTGTCGTAAGCGAATGCGATATCGCGTTGTGCGCCGGTATCGCCGGGCTGTTGCGCGGCGCGCTGCTCGGCAATTGCGAGAGCGGCGCGGAAAGATGCTTCCGCCTCAGCCAGCCGACCCTGCCGCATCAGCAGCACGCCGACCCGGTTGTCGGACACTTCCAGATCGCGTTGCCAAAGCGAATTGCCCGGCTGCGATTTTACGAGTTTTTGCGCGATGGCTTGCGCCGCCTGATAGGATTGCAGCGCCGACGTCATATCTTTCTGCGCCGTGAGCGCGTCACCGACATTGTTGTAGGCGATGGCGAGATCGCGCTGCCAAGCGGCATTGTCGCCATCGCGCGCGACAAGCTGGCGCAGGATATCCAGCGCTTGCTGATAGGACTTAAGCGCCGCCGGCAGATCGCCTTGCCTGCGCTGCAGGTCGCCGATCTTGTCTTCCGTCACGGCCAGCTCGTGCTGCCAGGCGGTGTTGGCGGGATCGGTCTTGAGCAACGCGGCCCTGACCGCCGCGCCCGCCTGAAAGGATTTCAGCGCACCGGCCAAGTTGCCCTGGCGTCGTTGCGCTTCGCCGGTCAGGTCGTAGCCCAGCGCGAGATCGCGCTGCGCCCTGATATTGGTGGGCTGCAGCTTGGCCATCCGTTCGGCGATGACGAGCGAGGCCTGATACGCGGCCTCCGCTTCCGCAGGCTTGTTTTGCGTCGCCAGCAGCATGCCCACCCGGTTATAGGTGAACAGGAGATCGCGCTGCCACAACGCGTTGTCCGGCTGCGCCTTGACCAGGGTCTTGGCGATGTCGAGCGCCGCCTGATAGGCCTCGAGCGCCTTCGGCAGGCTGTTCTGCAAGATCAGCGTATCGCCGACCATGTTATCGGCCACCGCCAAGTCGCGCTGCCAGGCGGGATTGCCGGGCTCGAGAGCGGCAAGCGTCAGCATGAGGCTCACCGCCTTCCGGTACGACTCCAGCGCGTCGGGCAGCTTGCCTTGCCTCTTCTGGATATCGCCCAGGCGCTCGTAATCGACCGCCAGGTCGCGCTGGCGGGCGCCGTTGGCTTTGTCCGATTGGGCGAGATGCTCGCCGATCTTGAGGCATTGGCGATAGGCCGTCTCGGCACCGGCCAGATCGCCCTGCGCCGCCAAGGCGTCGGCAATCTTGCTAAAGGACAGCGACAGCTCATCCTGCCAATCCGCGCTGCTGGGATCGGCCTTGGCCTGCCGTTCGGCGATCGACAGGCCTGCGCGAAAGGATTGCAGCGCCTGCGCCGGCTTGCCTTGCGCCATCAGAAGATCGCCGATCCGATTATGGGCGGTGACCAGGTCGTCCTGCCAGCGGGCGTTGGCGGGATCGGATTTGACCAGGCGCTCGGCGATGGCAAGGTGCTGTTGATAAGCTTGCAGCGCGCCCGGCAGGTCGCCTTGCACCTTCAGCACGTCGCCGACCTTGTTGTAGCCGATCAGCAGATCGCGTTGCCAGCCGGCGTTGCCGGGATCGGATTTGGCAAGCTTCTCGCGGATCGCGAGACTTGCCTTGAAGGAGGCCATCGCACCGGCGAGCTCGCCTTTCGCGAGCAGCACGTCGCCGACCTTGTCCTGCGACACCGAAACGTCGCGCAGCCATAACACATTGCCCGGAGCGGTTTTGGAGAGCTTTTCGGCGAGCGCCAGTCCGTCGCGAAAATATTTCAGCGCCTCGTCGAGATGCCCTTGCGCCATCAGCACGCTGCCGACCGAATTGTTGGACAGCGACACGTCGCGCTGGAAATCGGAATTGTTGGGATTGGCCGCGGCGAGCCGCTGGGTGATCGCGAGATCGGCCCGGTAGGAGGTGAGCGCCTCGGCGAGATGGCCTTGCGCAACCTGCACATTGCCGATCTTTTGTTGCGTGACGGCAAGACCGCGCGCCCATTCGGGGTTGGCCTTGGCCAGCCGTTCCTCGATCGCCAGGCTCGTCTCATAATATTTCAACGCCGCCGGCAGATTGCCTTGCGCCACCCGCACGTCGCCCAGCTTGACGTCGCAGATCGACAGGATGCGCTGCCAATCCGCGACGTTCGGCTCGCGTTTCAGCAGCGTTTCCACGAGCTGACGGGCGCGGTCGGCGGCCTCGAAGGCGCCCTTGCTGTCGCCCTGATCGAGCAGCGTGTTGGAAATCTCGGTCAAGGCGGCGATCTGACTGCGGCGCAACTCGGGCGGGACGTCGCCGTTCTGGGTGAGTTGTTCCTGCAGCGCGCGTGCGCGGTCGAGCATGTCCTTGATCAGCGAGGTGGGCACACCGGAGACGTTGCGGAAGCGCTGCGCCAGATCGAACACCAGGCCGTTGGCCGTGGCCGTCGCCGCATGCAGCGCCTGCTCGGCGCGCTGTTGCTCGCGATGGGCGATCACGCCGAGCACCGATGCCGCAACCGCGACGAATGCGAACAGCACTGCCGCCGCGGCGGTCAGTTGCAGGCGCAGCCGCGCCCGCCGCCGCGACGCCGCGATGAAGTCATTGGTCTTGTCGCCGAGTTCGTCGCTCCAGCGTTTGGCCAGGTCCACCGCATTGGCGAGATCGGGATCGCGCAGCAGCAATTGCTTTTGCGCCCGGCCGCTCGCCTTTTCCCAGCGCGCCTGTTGCTGTTCGATGACGGCGCGCGTCTCCAGATCGCGCCGATCGGAGGCAAGCTGCGCCCGCGCCTTTTCCCAGCGGCCGATCAGCGCCTCGTGCGCGAGCCGCACCGTGGGGGCATCGCCGGCGTCGGCGGCGACCAGCAGCCTCGCCTGGGTGAAGGCATCGACCACGGCGCGCGCCGGGCTTCCCTGCGGGAATGCGCTGAGCGGGGCCACGCGCGACACCGCCACCTGCTCGGTACCCTGGGCAACGGTCGCCAATGCCCGGAGCACGCGTGGCACCGCCGCTTGCGCCGACTCCGGCAAGCTCGCCACGATCTCATCGGCGCGCTTGGCGATGGCGCCGTCCAGGCCGCCGAGCGCCTCGTAGGTGGCGAAAGTCAGCAGGTTACCGCCGCGTTTGACGACATCCTCGGCATAAAGCGCATCGAGGGTGAAGGAGAGCAGCGGCAATACGCCCGGCGCCGCCGCGGCATGCTCGGCGAGAACCGCATCGAGGCCGAGGCCGCTCTTGCCATGCGTCTCAAAGCCGATCCCCGCCGCCTGCGCCGGCTTGCGGATCATCTCGGCCAACTCCGCCGCGGATGGCGCCGCCACGTCGATGCGGCCATCGCCTTCCGCCAGCGCCAACAGCTCGGGATTTTCGGCGGCGCGGTGCCAGAAGTCGGCGCGCAGCGTTGCCACCACCCAGACCGCACCCGAGTGCGCCAAGCCGGCGATGAGGCGCATGAACAAGGCGCGGTCGTCGCTGCTGATCGTTGCCGAGGTGAACAGCTCCTCGAACTGGTCGACGACCAGGATCAGCTTGGCCTCCTCGAAGCCGAGCAGGCGGCCGGAGGCGCGTCCGGCCTCGGTCAGGCGGCCCAAGGCGCCAGTGAAGACGAAGCCGGGCTTGTCGGCGGCGGCACGCAAATGCGCCGCGAGGTCCGCAGCGCTTTGTCCGGGTCCGAGCAGTTCCGGCAGGCCGACATCCTCGCCTGCCGCGCGGGTGAGCGATTCGATGAGGCCGAGCACGGGATCGCTGCCACCGCCCGGCCGGAACACCTGCCGGCGCAGGAAGGCCATGCCCTGGATGCGCTGCGGCTGCATCAGGCGCGGCACCAGCGCCGCCTGTACCAGCGAGGATTTGCCCGAGCCGCTTGCGCCTGAGACCAGCAGGAAGGCGGTGCCCGCCCGCGCGCGGGCGGCAAGCTGCTCGGCCGCCTTGGCCACCACCGCGTCGCGGCCGAAGAAGATCGCCGCATGCTCGAAACCGTAGGCCTGCAATCCGCGAAAGGGCGGTCCGAACCAGGTCGCCGCCGGCGCTTCGGCGCCGGCCGGCATTTCCTTGATGCGCCGCTCGATCAGCGCGCGCAGCGATTGTTCCAACCGCAAGGCGAAAGCTTCCAGCGTGGAATATTCGTCGTAGGCCGCCAGGAACACGCCGCGGTCGGCGAAATGCCGGCGCCAGAAAGCATCGAGTGCGTCGAGCTGGGCCACGCTGCGCGCGCGTGCCGTCGGGTCGCGCGGATCCACCGGTGCCGGGCTGGTGTTGCGGAAAGCAAGCAGGTCGGGTGCCTTGTGCTCGCGTGCCGATCTCAGCGCATCCTCGAATTCCCATTCCGTCCCGGTCACCGGCGCGCGTCCGTCGATGCCGTGATATTCGCGGACCGCCGTCTTCTCCGGCAGTGGCGTGCCCAGACGAGACCAGAGGATGAGGACGACGATGTCGGCCTTGCTCGGTGGGTCGAGGGCGTCCTGGAAATGGCCGGACGCCAACAGCGGCTCATGCTCCCAGCGGATCACCTCGAAGCTGAAATAGCGCCGATAGTCCTGGGCGAGCTTGTCGATGACGAGCGCCGCGCGCAGCCGCTCGTCCGGCACGTCGCCGGGCGAGGAAATGAAAATGCGCAAAGTCTTGGGCATCCGTCCGTTTTCCCCCCCGCGGCACAGCGCCATTGGGGTAATCCTATCGTGGGCGGAAATACGCGGAAAGCATGATTCAAAACGGATTCATGCGGGAGACGACCGCGGCTGCCGGGCAAGGCAACCGTTCGCTTGCGCCCGCGTTGATAGATTCTCGGACGAAGGCGAACGGTAAGCCCGCCTGGGCGGTGCCCCCGACCGCGTCGTCTGGTCATTTGACAGCGCAGCCAAGGAACGTATTCATTGGAACCGGACGCCGGAGCCGCCGAATGCCGCGGGCGGGGGCGTACCCGCAACGCTAACCGAAGCACCGCTATGGCGAGCGAAAGTTCCGAGGCGGAAGTGCGCGACCTGGACCGCCTGCAATCCGAATGTCGGCGGCTGCAAGCGCAGCTTGACGCCCAAGCGCTGGAACTGAGCCTGCTCAACGCGCGCTTTGCCCGGTATGAGACGGCGCTGCGTGGCTCGCAGGTCACCGTTTTTACCCAGGATCGGCACCTGCATTACACCTCGATCAGCAGCGCCTGGTTCGGCCATTCGGTCGACGACGCGCTCGGCCGCACCGACGAGGAGATCATGCCGGCGGGTACGGCCGCCACCGTTACCGGCTTGAAGCGTGAGGTGCTCGCCAGCGGCCGGTCCAGGCGCGCGGAAATCTCCGTCGACGAGTCGCCTGGCAAGCGCTGGTACGATCTGCACATCGAGCCGCTGCACAACGATGGCGGCGAGGTGGTTGGACTGACCTGCGCCGCGGTCGAGGTCACCGAGCGCAAGGAGGGCGAAGCGCATCTGCGGCTGCTGCTGCGCGAATTGACGCACCGCTCGAAGAATCTTCTGGCGGTGATCCAGGCCATGGCGCGCCAGACCGCGCGGCACGCCGGCTCCATCGACGCATTTCTCGGCCAGTTCGGCGCCCGGCTGCAGGCGCTCGCCGCCTCGCACGATATCCTGGTGCGCGAAGGCTGGCATGGCGCCGCGCTCGACGAACTGGTGCGCTCGCAACTCGCCGCCGATATCGCGCGCGCCGCCGAGCGGGTGGCGATCGCGGGTCCGGCGGTCGCGCTCAAGCCGGAGGCGGCGCAGAATCTCGGCTTGGCGCTGCATGAGCTTGCCGTCAACGCCTCCCGCTTCGGCGCGCTGTCGGTGCCCGCCGGGCACCTCTCGGTTACCTGGGAACGCGGCGACGGCGCCGATGCCGCGCTCACGCTCGATTGGCGCGAGCGGGACGGCCCGCGGGTGAAGCCGCGGCGCAAACGCGGATTTGGCAGCATGGTGATCGAGGGCAATCTGGCGCGCGCGCTCGATGCCGACGTGGATCTGAGCTTCGATCCGCAAGGATTGCGCTGCCGCGTCGTCATTCCCGCCAAGCAGATCTGGCCGCGCGCCAGCGCGCAAGGGGACCCGGATTGAAACGGGCCGACAACGTGACAGATTGGCCACGATAATCGTCGGAAGCATGACGTCGCGCATGCTTTTCGACGATGGAACTCCCGGCGTGGTCCCCGCGTTATTCAACGATGAACCACGACATAAGGAGTATGACATGCATAGGTCTCTGAGCGCTCTTGCCGCCCTCGCGGTGGTTGCGGCCGTCGCGGCGCCGGCCCCGACCATGGCGGCGCATCGAGCCCGACATGTCGATCGTTCTGTCGAAAGGCAAAAGGTCGGCACGTTGACCTGCGATATTTCCGCCGGCATCGGCCTCATCGTCACCTCGAAGAAGCACCTGACCTGCATGTTCACGCCGCTGCGGTCGGGTGCGCGCGAGGTCTACACTGGGTCGATCACAAAATTCGGCCTCGATATCGGCGGCACCACCGGCGGCGAGATGGTCTGGTCGGTTTACGCGCCGACCAATCGCCGCTTCGGCGCGCTTGCCGGTCATTACGGCGGCGCCAGCGCGGAGGCGACGGTCGGCGCCGGCGTCGGTGCCAATGTGCTGATCGGCGGTTCCAATCGTACCGTGACGCTGCAGCCGATTTCGGTGCAGGGTCAGACCGGGCTCAATCTCGCGGTCGGCGTTGCCGGCCTCGACCTGCGGCCGGCGCGCTGATCGCCGGCTGACGCTGGTCAGTAACGATCGACATTCATGTCGAAATTTCGAGCGGCCGCCCGCGCGGGGCGGCCGCTGAATTATTTTGCATCATTTGACTCGATGTGTGTTGGCGCGCGGCCGCGCGGGTATTCGTGCACCGACACCTGTACGGATTTGCGTATTTGTACTTAGCCAATTCGCCCGCGCCTTCACGCAATATATACCGTGAAAGCCTAGCCCTATATGTCGCGACGCATTGGCACTGTTTTTTTATCCTGCCAAGGGGCAAGTATGCGGGATCTGCTCCGTCGGGATTTCAACCGCATCGAACATTTGTTGCCCATGCGTTGGCGCGGCGTGGTGTCCCGGCTTTCGAGCCGGCTGACGCTGGCCATGATGGTGATGGTCATCGTCACGGCACTGGTGGTCGAATTCATCAACTATCGCGGCTTCGCTATTCCTTCGCTGCTCGTCGGTCTCGCCGCCGCCGCGGGCGCGGTGATCATGGCCATTGCGATTGCGCGCTCGTTGACGCGGCCGCTGCGGCAGATGACCGCCGCGGTGCAGGCCTTCGGGCGCAACGAGCCGATGCAGCTTCCCGCCAATGCTGCCGGCGAAATCGGCGTGCTGGTGCAGGCTTTCGAGCAATTGGTGGCCGACATCAAGAGCCGCTCCGTCGCGCTCGCCGGCTATGCCAAGCGCGAAAGCCTCTATGCCGCCGCGGTCCATTCCTCCAACCTCGCCTTTCTCACCACCGATCGCGACGGGCGCATCACCGGCTGGAACCACGGGGCCGAAAACCTGTTCGGCTACAGCGCCGGGGAGGCGATTGGCCGCGACATGGAAATGCTGGTGCCGCCGGAGCGCCGCGACGAAATTCCGATAATCCGCGAGAGGTTTCGCACTGGTCAGCGCATCGACAATATGAATACCGTGCGTGTTGCCAAGGGCGGCCGGCCGATCCACGTGATTTTCGATATTTCGCCGCTACGCACGCCCACCGACGAGCTGGTCGGCTCTTCGGCCATCGCGCGCGACGTCACCGATCAGCGGTTGGTGGAGGAACTGTTCAAGCTCGCGGTCGAGGCCTGTCCCAGCGGGATGATGATGGTCGACCGCAGCGGCCGCATCGTCATGGTCAACAGCGAGATCGAGCATCTGTTCGGTTACCGGCGCGAGGAACTGATCAACCGGCCGGTCGAGATGCTGCTGCCGCACGACATGCGCGCCGGCCATGCCAAGCTGCGCGCCGCCTACACCAAGGAATCGCATATCCGCAACTTGGGCAAGAACCGCGAACTGGTGGGCCTGCACCGCGATGGCGGCGAATTTCCCGTCGAGATCGAGCTTAACCCGATCCCAATTCGCGACGGGCTGCTCATCCTCGCGGTGGTGGTCGACATCAGCGACCGCAAGCGCAACGAACGGCATGAAGGACGAGTTTGTCGCCACCGTCAGCCACGAATTGCGCACGCCTTTGACCTCTGTCACCGCCTCGCTGGCGCTGCTGGCGGCCGGCGGCGGCGGACTATTGCCGGATCCAGCGGCGCGGCTGGTCGACATCGCACACAACAACGGCCAACGGCTGATCAGGCTTATCAACGACATCCTCGACATTGAGAAGATCAAATCGGGCACACTGAGTTTCCACCTGGAGCGGTTGAACGCGCGTCGCCGTGGTCGAGCAAGCGATCGAGACCAGCAAGGCCTATGCGGAAGAATTCGGCGTGTCGGTGCGGCTCGATCCCCACTCGGTCGTCGGCGAGGTGCGTGCCGATACCGACCGGCTGGCGCAAGTCGTGGGCAATCTCTTGTCCAACGCCATCAAGTTCTCGCCTCGCGGCGAAGAGGTGGTCGTCGGCGTCAGCGAGCGTGACGACGCGATCCGCGTCACCGTGCGTGACCACGGACCCGGAATTCCGGATGAGTTCAAGCCGCGGGTATTCGAGAAATTCGCGCAGGCCGATTCGACCGACACCCGGCAGAAAGGCGGTACCGGCCTTGGCCTGAGCATCGTCGAGCAGATCGTCAAACGGTTCGGCGGCGAGATCGGCTTCGAGAGCGAGGTCGGCGTCGGCACACTTTTCTTTGTCGAACTGCCGCGCTGGCGCGCCGACGGCGGGCAATTGGTCGCGCGGCCCAGCTCCAATGTGCTGCTGTGCGAGGACGATCCCGACGTGGCGGCCTGGCTCAATGCGCGCCTGTCCACCTGCGGGTTCCAGGTCGAGGTCGCGGGGACAGTGGACGAGGCGTTGCAGCGCGCCGATGGCGGCACCTATTCGGCGGTGCTGGTCGATCTCAAGCTGCCCGATGGAGACGGCATCGGATTAATCCAGAAATTGCGCGACCGGCCCGGCTATCACGACACGCCGATTGTGGTGGTGTCGGGCAATTCGGCGCGGGGGCGCGGCGACACGCGCGCCTCCACACTCGACGTGCTCGATTGGCTGGACAAGCCGGTCAATATCGAACGGCTGCTGCGCGTGCTCAACCTGCCCAAAACCCGCAATGGCAAGCCGGCGCCCACGCATTCTCCATGTCGATGAGGACGAGACGCGGCGCGCAGGTGTGGCCGAGGCCATGCGGCCCCACGCCCATGTCGTTTCGGTGGCCAGCCTCGCGGAGGCGCGCACCGCCTTGGCGAAGAAATCCTTCGATCTGGCGGTGCTGGATCTGGCGATGTTGGTCGGCGAGGGGCCAGAATTGCTGCCCGAACTGTGCGGCAGCGACAGCCGCCTGATCCCGATCGTGTTGTTGTCGGCGCAAGGCGCCGATCTCGCCTATGCCGATCGGATGCAGCGGGCGCTGGAAAAATCTTCCAATACGCCCGACCGGCTGATCGAAGCGCTGAAGCGGCGCTTCGGCGCGGCGCCGGTCGGCGAGGAAACACCCGATAGGCATGGCCACAATGACAAGGAGGTCGCATGAGCGCATTGCGTGTGCTTCACGTCGACGACGAGCCGGACATCCGCGAACTGGTGGAAATTTCGCTGCTGATGGACAATGATCTCAGCGTGCGTAGTTGCTCATCGGGCAACGAAGCGCTGACCGCGGCGGCGGAATGGTCGCCCGACATCATCCTCATGGACGTGATGATGCCGGTCATGGACGGTCCGCAGACGCTGAACCATCTGCGCGAGAATCAGGCCACCGCGCAAATCCCGGTGGTGTTCATGACGGCGCGGGCGCAGACGCGCGAGCTGGCGCATTTCCTCTCGCTCGGTGCCGCCGGCGTGATCCCCAAGCCGTTCGATCCGATCTCGCTCGCCGGCACGGTGCGCCACTATCTCACCGGCGGGCCCAATGGCCTCGACGCGCTGAAAGCCAAGTTCGTGCTGCGCGCGCGCAACGATGCGGCGACACTTGCCGCCTTGAGCGCGGATGCGGCGGGCGATCTCAAGCCGGTGTCACGGCGCATCGGGCAGATCGCGCATGCGCTCGCTGGCAGCGCCGGTATCCATCGCTTCGACGCCGTCGCCACCGCGGCCGGACGCCTCGAGCAGGCCGCCGAGGACCTGGCCGAAGCGGACGGCAAGGGCGGCACGGTGGAAAGCGCCATCGACGATCTGGTCGAAGCAATCGCGCAAGAGTGTCGCGACCCCGGCGACAATAGCCCGGGTCGCGCCCGCACCCATTAGGGCCTGGTCCGACTGATTTGAATCACGCCGTCATCCGTTCGGGAATGAGCGAATGGTTCAATCGGTGCGAGGTGGAATTTGAGTGACCGCCGCCTCAAAAGTTATACCAGAGCCCGGCGACCAGGCCGTTCTCCTGCAGCGCATTGCGCCCGCTATAGGTGGTGAAGCCGCCGAACTGCAGCGACAGCGCCGGCGTCAGACTGTAGACCGCGCTGATCTGCAGCTTCTCGTAATCGTAGCTCCGATAGAGCACGTTGCTGCCGCCGCCTTCCGAGATCACGTTGAACGACTGCATCAGCAGCAGCCAGCGCGGCCAGGGCCGCAGGCCGAGGGTGGCGTCGAGGCGGAATTCATCGGGCGGATCGCCGAAGCGAAAGCGCTGCGCCACTTGCAGATCGACGAAGCCCGGCACCCCGAAGGCGCCGAAGTCGTGGCCGAAGAGGGCCCTCATGTCGAGCTCGGGATCGGTATAGCCGATTGCCGCCGGATTGTTGTTCTGATTGGTGCCGGGAATGCGCATCAGGCCCTGGCCGGAGATCACCCAGCCACCGGTCTCGAGGAAACGGTAGCGGGCACCAAGCTCGCTATAGCCGAGGCCGCTGCGCTTGGCGTCGGTCGGCGCGGCGATATCGATCGACTGCAAGCTAGGCGCGACCATCGCCGTCAGGCTGTCGCTCAGCCCGTATTCGAGCAGGGCTTCCGCTTCGAACTTGCGGTAGCGCGGCGTCGAGGTGGTGCTGCGGCCACCGTCGAAACTTTCGGTGGCCTGGCTCCAAAGACCGGAGACGGTGACTTGGCCGTGGTCTTTGGGCAGCGTCCAGGCGCCGGCGAGCGCCGGGCTCGGCGCCGTCAGCAGTAATATCCCCAGAAGCGACCAGTGACGGGCAAACATGTTGCAGGACTCCCCATGATCCGCTGCATGATTTTCCCCACCTTTTCGGTCCGCGCCGCCGCACGCCCACGGTCGGCAATTCGCAACGCAACAATTGTCTTAAGCATGCATGGCAATGACTTTGTCACCGGCGTGCCCCGCCGCGTTTAGGACAGTGCCGATCGCCTGCGTCAGCAGCTTGATGCGGTCGACGTCCTCAGTGACGAAACCGCTGTTGACGGCGACCGAGGCAGTGACGTGATCGGCGCCGGTCGATTCGCCGTTCGCGAGCGCGACGCGCGCCACCACGCCGCGCAGCGCCTCGGCGAGCTTGAGCGCGGCGGTGCCGTCATAGCCGGGCGCCACGATCACGAACATGCCGTTACGATAGCGCGCGGCGATCGCACCCATGGTCGTGGCGGTGCCGCGAATGGCAGCGGCGACGCGTGCCAGGATGGCATTGGCCGCTGCATCGCCCTTGGCGGCGCGGCAGGCCTCGAGTTGGTCGACGGCCAGCGTGATCACCGACAGCGGCTCGCGGCCGTGTTCGGTTGGCGCCGCAGTGAGATAGGCTTCCGCCACCTCACCGACGAACAGGCCGGTGACCTCGTCGATCCAAATTTCCGAACGGCGGTCGCCCCAGTTGGAGACGAAGCTGAGCAGTTGCCGCTCGCGCTCCTGGCGGCGGGCGAGTTCGGCCTTGAGCTTGAGCGAGGCGCGCACCCGCGCCAGCAGCTCGATGCGGTTGATCGGCTTGGTGATGTAGTCGTTGGCGCCGGCGATGAAGGCGTTCGACAGGCTGTCCATGTCGGCGAGCGCGGTGACCATGATCACCGGCACGTCGGCATAGCGTTCGTCGCCGCGGATGCGGGCGCAGGCTTCGATGCCGTCCACCTCGGGCATCAGAATGTCGAGCAGGATGATGTCGACATCCTGTGCCGGCGTGTTGCTGGCATTGCCGATGTCGAGATATTTGAAGGCGGACCACGCCGAGTCGGCGCCGACAACATCCTGATAACCGGCGCTGACCAGCGCGGCTTCGGTGATGTCGCGGGAATCTTCGGAGTCGTCGACGATGAGAATGCGCATGCTCGCCTCGTGTGACTGACTTGTTTGGCTCGGACCTTAGGGGTTTGTTGTCGCGGCTTGGTGAACCGGCTTGGCCAAATTGCGCGCATAGAGACGCCAGGTGTCGTTCTGGTAAACGAGCCGATAACCAGGCGCGCCGTTGCGGTATAGGAGTGGGAAGCTGTGCGCGAGGCGGTCCTCGGCGCCGGTCGGACTCTGCGGATTGGGCACCGCGATAAAGGGCGCGTCGATGCGCGACAGCAGAATGGCCAGCGTGAAGGCTTCATCGCTCGGCGGCAACAGACCGTGGGCATTGCCGCGTCCGATCACGACGGCGGGCGCATTGTCGGTGTCGACCAGCACGCCATTGTCGCCGGCGCTGGCATGGCCGAGGCTGATGGCATCGAGCCGCTCGCGGCCGATGCCGGGCTCGATGCCGGTCACCTGCGTGACCGCGCGCGGATCGACCAAGGCCAGTGCCAGCACGCCGCCGAGCCAGCCGATCACGAGCAATGCCAGCATTGCCGCCACGCTTTCGCGCGCCTCTGGAATACGGATGATGCAAAGCACGCAGAGGATCGGCGCCACCACGGCGACGGTGGCGGGATCGCCGAACAGGCCGGTGGCGACGCTGATGGCGGCGGCGGTGACCTGGTTCCCGCCAGCACCAGGAGCGGCGCCAGCAGCGGTCGGCGCAGACGGATGCGGTAGGCCGCGGCCAGCGCCAGCGGCGCACCGAGCACCAGCGCCACGGTGAAGGCGAGCGCCGCGTCGATCGACTGAATGCCGGTGAGGCCGCCGCCGAACAGATCGGAAATGCCGGCGGTCCAGGCCGACAGGCTCGCCGACGGCGCGCTGTAGAAGCTCCAGCCGCTGCCGGGAAACACCCACGACACGTAAGTGAAGGCGCCGACCGAGAATACCGTGGGGAAGATCAGCACCAGCACCACGTTGAGCGCCGAATTGGCGACCAGCGCCGGGCGCACCGCGAACACCAGGAACGGCACCGCCGCGCAGGCGATCGCCGCGCCCATCGGATGCGAGAATGCAAGCCCGAGCAGCGCCAGGCTCACCGCCATGACGTCGGGCGCCGTGCCGCGGCTGCGCAGGTCGAACAGCGCATTGCCGAGCAGAAAGAGGAAACTCGCGACCAGCATTTCCGCCGGCCCCGCCATCGCCGCGCGCAGCAGCGCCGGATGGAAGACGAGCAGCAGCGTGGCCACGCCGGCGAGCCAGAAGGCGAGGCCGACGCGGCGCAAGGCGGTAAACCATAGGCCCGCCAGCAGCGCGACCAGCGCCGCCGCGATCAGCGCCGGCACCGGCGTGCCGGCCGGCGTCAGATAGGCCAGCGCCGCGGTCGCCATGAAGGGGATGGTCGGATAGGCGGCGACGGTGCGGCCGATCGACTGCTGGCCGTCGCCGGCGATGATGGCGCCGGCCCATAGCGACAGTGTGTCGTTGGGGATGAGCCCCGAGTGCACCGCCAGGCTTGCCAGTATCAGCACGGCGATGGCGCTCAATACGGCGATCGGCGTGGCGTCGATGGCGCGGTTCATGGCAAGACGCCATCGGCGGGCAGCGGAGCGGCTTCCACATGGCGCGATACGCCGTGGCGCGTCTTCTCCCAATAGAAGGGATCGTGCACGAGCTGCCAGAGGCCGCGATAGGCGGCAATCGAGATCAGCACCCAATAGCCGAATGCCGTGAGGCTATAGGGAATGAGATTGAGCCAACCGCGGCGCAGCGGCGCGATCATCGACAGGAACATGAAGGCGCCATTGCCGGCGAGCAGATTGCCGAGACTGATGAGCAGTAGGAACTGCGGAAACACCGCATCGAGCCCGCTCGATGCCATCACCAGCCAGACCGCATAGAACAGCCAGAACAGCGGATTGCACAGGCCGGAAAGCACGGTACCGCCGATGAAGAAGACGAAGCCGAGGAAGCCGAGAAGTCCGGTCTTGTGGATGAGATGCAGCGGCCGGCGCGTATGCACCAGGAGCGTCTGCATATAGCCTTTGAGCCAGCGCGAGCGCTGGCGTACCCAGTTGCCGACGTGGCAGGAGGCTTCTTCGTAGGTCGTCGAATCGACGATGGCGACGCGGTAGCCCTTCTCGTAAAGGCGGATGCCGAGATCGGCGTCCTCGGTGACGTTGAACGGATCCCAGGCGTGCAATTCGCGCAGCACGTCGATCTTGAAATGGTTGGAGGTGCCGCCGAGCGGAATCGGGATGTTCAGCCGTTCGAGCCCGGGCAGCACCAGGTCGAACCACAGCGAATAGTCGAGCGTGAACATGCGCGACAGCCAATTCTCATTGGCATTGTAGTAGTTGAGCCGGCACTGCAGGCAGGCGACGTCCTCGGGCGCGCGGTTGAAGGTCGCCACCACCTTGCGCAACTGGTCGGGCTCCGGCCGGTCCTCGGCGTCATAGACCGCCAGATATTTGCCGCGGGCAAAGCGCAGCGCGAAATTGCAGGCCTTCGGCTTTGTCTGCGGCTGCGACGGCGGCACGCGGATGACCTCGAATACGCCTTCGAGGCCGAGAAGGCGCGCCGCTTCGATGGTCTCGCTATCGTCGGCTTCCAGCACGATCTTGATGTCGAGCTTGCCCAGCGGATAGTCGAGTGCGCGCAGTGCCTCGGCCAGCCGCGGCAGCACCTTGCCCTCGTGGAACATCGGCACCAGCACGGTGAAGACCGGCAGTTCCTCCTCGCGCAGCGCGCGCGCGGCGATCTCTATTTCGTAGTTCCATTCGGTGGAGCGGCCGCCGCCGGCCGCCACCAGCACGCCCTTGAAAAGGAAGTTGCCGAGATAGAACGTCGCCAGCACGACGTTGAGCGCGATCAGCGTCGCTATGGGAGCGAGCGCCAGCCCGGCCATCAACGCGCTCGCCAGCGCGTAGCAGATCATCATCTGCGTTGTCGTCATCACCGTGCGCGCCGACATGTCGGGATCGTGCTCGGCGAGGTCGTAGACGGCGCGATGCGACAGCGCGCCGGCGAAGGCGGTCTGCACCGCCCACACGATATCGAACTTGGGGGCGACCACGAAATCGATTTCGTTGCCCCAGCGCTGGCGCGCGAACAGCACCGTCTCCGGCCCCGGCTCGGCGGTGGCGATGAGCAGGCGGCCCTCCTGCCGCCGCCACGGCATGGTCAGTTGGCGCGCATAGAGCTCGGCGTCGGCGGCGCGCAGCAGGCGCGGATCGGGCGCGTTGCCGATCAGGTCGACGAAGGGCAGCTCATAATAATAGGAGATGCCCCGGTAGTAGGCCGCCGGCTCGATCCAGTTGCGCGACAGGATGGCGTCGCCGAGCCGCACGTTCCAGCGTTCGGCGAGCGCCACGGCCTCATCGAGCTGCGCCAGGGTGATGATCTTGCGGCCCACCAGCAGGTCGCCGAGGGCGCGATCGGACGGCGATAGCGACACGGCTATTCATCCGCCGCGTGCGGCCGGCGGCGGCGCCTCCGTTGCATCCGCTGCAGGATGAACAGGAAGGCGACGGTGGCGAACAGCCAGATGGCGCCGACGATCCACGAGCGGAAACGGCCCGCCACCGTGGTCCAGGAGCCCTGGTCGGGATAGGTGACCTGGATCAGCGTGTCGCGCGCCGTCGACATGGCGAGCGCCACGCCCTTGCCGTCGATGAAGGCGACGTCGCCGCGCGACATGTGCAGGTCGGGGGACGCCGGCAGCGAGCCGTCGGCCGATAGCGGGTGCAGCCAGATGCCGGGATGGCCATGCGCGTTCACCAGTTGCGCCACCGCGCCGCTGGAAAAGCCGGCGAGATCGAGCAGTGTCTTGCCCGAACGATCGGTGACGGCGACGCGGCCCTGGTCGAAGCGGACATAAGGATTGACGCCATCGGGCGCCTGTGCGCCGACCGCCAGGAACGGCGCTTCCGGTGCCGTGCTCGCCATGGCGTCGACGAACTTGACGCTGAGCGGCGTAATCCCGGCCGAGAGGTCGCCGACGATGTCGGTCAACAGGCCGAGATAACGGTCTGGCCGCTCCGCCGCCGCCGTCGGCACCATGACCTCGATGCCATTGCTCCAATGCCCGACCATGTCGGAGAAATCCTGCACGGTGCCGGCCGGCGACAGGATCGCCGCGCTGGAGCCGAGGATCTGCGCCGGATAACCCTGCGGCTCGAAGCGGCAATCGCCTTGCGCGCTACGCCGTTGCACCAGCACACGCACATTGGCGACGGTGCCGACCAGCCCGGCGGGCAGCGGCACGTCGATGCGTGTCGGCTCGCCTTGCGCGGCGACGGCGCTGGCGATCAGGCGCTCGTTGACGAAGACGCTGACCACGGCTTTTTCGCCGGCGCCGTCGGGCGCCACCATGATGTCGAACAGCAGCCGGTCGAGTTTGGTCTCCAGCGGCAGCCGGCGGGTGTCGATGGCAAGCCCGATATCGGCGCGGCCATAGACTTCGGCCGAGGGCGGCACCAGGCCGAGCTGGTCGAAGGTGATCCGGTCGCCGGTGAATTTCGGCGCGCCGACGCCGACTACCGAGGCGCGCGTCATGCTGCGCGCGGCGGCGAAATTGGGATCGCCGAGCAGGCGGGCGGCGCGCACCGCGGCGCCGTCGGAGATAAGCAGCGCCGGGTAGCCGCCGACCCGGATGGCGTCGATCTCGTCGCTGCGGCCGGCGGCGCCGGGTTTGAGATCGGGCAGCACGGTGCCGGTGACTTCCTCGGGCGAGCCGATGACCACGACGCCGCGGCTCCAGTGGCGCCGGCCGTTCGCATCGACCGTCTCCTGTGGTGCCGCATAGCCGGAACGGAATTCGGGCTTGCGGCCCATGGCCTGAAGCGAACGGCCGACGGCGATGGCGGTGGCGAATTCTGTGGCCGACAGCCGCCGTCCCGGCAGCAGCACCGAGACCTCGCGCGGCATCAGCGCGGCGATGGTGGCGACGTCGCGCAGGCTGTCGGGGTCGAAGGTCAGTTCGAGCGCGGTCTGCGGCAGCACCGTCAGGCTGTCGCCGACATAGCGCACGTCGATGCAGCGGTCCTGGGTGGCGGCGCCGCCATAGACAAAGGCAAGCTTGTAGAAGCCGTCGCGCGGCTTGACGCCGCGCAGCGGCACGCGCACGACGCGGTTCTCGGTCTTGCCGTCGAGCGCGATGGCGGCGACGCTGCGGTCGTTGAGCAGCACTTCGATATTGCGTTTCGCTTCGTGCGCGGTGAGGTCGTCGAGCACCAGCGACAGTTCGGTGGCGGCGAGGGCGGCGCCCTGCGGTACCGGGATGAATATCTGGCGGCGGCCGCCGAGATTGGCGAAGCGCAAGCCGTTGCGGAAGCCGATATCGGCGAGGGTGACGGTGGCGACCAGGTCCTTGGACAAAGCCGGCGGCGCCGGCGCCGGGAGCGGCTGCGCCGCGGCCTGCGCCACCGTTCTGGAGTGCGGTGGATGGAAACGCGGCGGCAGTGGCGGCTGGAAGGCGCGATGGCTTTGCGCCAAAACTGGAGCGATCAAGGCCGTCATGGTTGCCACGACGGCGGCTACACGAACGCGCTAACTCATTACTCAACCCCCAGACTTACTCAAATCCCCCACACTTGCTCAAATTCTCGCAACTCATCCCGCCACGGATCGCAATTCCGATTGCGCGGCCTCGCGTAGGCCGGAAAGCTCGATACGCAGCACCTCGGTTTCGCTGGTCGACAGCGGTCGGCGCGCCTTGGCCGGCGCGCGCAACACCGTTTCGGCCGCGCGTGCGGCCTTGCCGACGGCCGGAAAGCCGATGCTCGGCGCGATGCCGCACAACTCGTGCAGCCTGCGGTGGGTGACGACGAGCGCTTCGATAGCGTTGGCGTCGGCGCATGACAGACGCGGCAAGATCGCGAGACTGTCGTCGATCTTGGTTGGCAGTGCGGCGGCAAAGCGCTGGCGCACATGCGCGATGCGTTTTTCGAATTCGTCCTGTTCCACCGCTTATTCCCCCTGCTTTGCAGGGGCCTATTGCTTGCATGCGCAAGTTAAGAAGTCCTCTCGCGAATACTTTGTAGCATTGAAAGATTGCGGATGTTGATACGTAGAATAAAGTATAAATGGTAGGATATTGGTGGATTGCCGCGATGATGCGCAGTATTACTTATGCGCTATTGCGCCGCTGCGCAGTCATACTGATGCGGACGACGGGCGGCCCAACGAAAAGGGCGCCGGCGGTGTCGGCCGGCGCCCGTGATGGCGGTGCGTGAGTGCGGCGCGCGGCGCCGCCGGGTCTTTACATGCCCTTGAGCGCGTCCTGCACCAGCGAATTGTCGACATGTTTGCTGACGTCGAACGACTTCGGCATCATCTTCAGTTCGGCCAGCGTGTCGATATTGCTCTGCAGCGCCTTCACGTTCACCATGCCGTGCGGGTCGTGATAGAAATCCTTGCCCGGCAGCAGCGCCCAGGAGGCGAAGGCGCCGGCCGGCCGCCCGGTCAGCTCCGACATGATCTTGACCACGCGGTCGCGGTTCTTCGGATTTTCCACGACGCCGATGCCATGCGCATAGTCGGCGAGGAATTTCACCAGCACCGCGCGATGCGCCTTGATGAAGGAATCTTTGGCGCAGAACAGCAGGAACTGCGTGGTGCCCATGGCATCCTTCTGCTGGAACAGCGGACGGAAGCCGGCTTTGTCCTTCAGTTGCTTCGCCCAGAACGGCGCGAGGAAAGCGCCGACATCGATCTTGCCGGCCTTGGTCATCGATTCCATGGCGCCGAAGCTCGCCTCGATGATGCGCACGTCCTTGTCTGGGGTGAGCCCGTTCTTGCGCAGCACGCCGCGCGCCGCCATGTCGACCGCGCCGCCGAAGGCATTGACGGCAAGGGTCTTGCCCTTGAGCTCCTTCACCGTCTTGATCGGCGAGTCGCCCTTCACGGCATAGATGGTGGAGAAGCTCGGGCCATCCTGCGCCACGTCGGCGATGCCGACGATCGGCTGATGGGCATTGAGGATGCCAGACGCGAAGGTGGAGAAGGCGAGCACGCCGACGTCGACCTGGTCGGCGGCGAGCGCCTGCAGCACCAGCGAGGAGCCTTTGAAGCGGATGAAATCGATGGTGTAGTCCTTGCCGAAATATTTCATCTGGTCCGGCATCTTGAACATGATCGGTGCCAGATGCGTCGGAATGGTGTCGTAGCTGACCCGCAGCTTGAACGGCTCGGCCGATGCCGGCGCCGTCGCCGCAAAGGCCACGAGCGCGGCCGCCAGGCCGAGCTTGATGCTTGCTTTGAACATGTCGTCCTCCCAGTCTTGTTGGCCTTGTTCCGCTCGAAGCGCTGCCGAGCGGCGAACCGGCTTGCGAAGTTTAGCGCATTTTACCGCACGCGTGGCAACATAATCGACGCCTCAGGCGCCGGCGCCGGGCGCGGTCTCGGCGTGCCAGACCAGCAGACGGCGGCGCAGCATGGCGAAGCCCTGGATGAAGACGAGGCCGAGAAGCAGCGTCGCCAGCAGACCGGCGAACATCTTGGCCGACTGGGCAAAGCGCACGGCGTGGATCATGTAGCCGCCGAGCCCGTCGGCGCCTGACAGCATTTCCGTCACCACCGCGATGATCAGCGCCAGCGGGAACGCAACCTGCAGGCCGCTGATGATCTCCGGCGCCGCCGCGGGGATCACCACCTTCCAGAACAGCCGGTGCGGGCGGGTGCCGAGATTGCTTGCCGACCAGAGGAAATATTTGTCGACGCTGGTGGTGCCCAAATATGTGGCGCTGACGATCGGCACCACGCAGGTGAAGGCGATCATGCTGATCTCGGACAGGCTGCCGAGGCCGAACCAGAGGATGAAGATCGGCAGGAAGCTGATTTTCGGGATGGGAAAGGCGACCGAGACCAGCGGCTCCATGATGCGGCGGGCAATCGCCGACATCGACATCAGCGCGCCGGCGGCGACGCCGAGGAGAGTGGCGCTGCCGAAGCCGACAATGGCGCAATAGGCGGTTTGCAGCACATGGCGCGGGATGTCGCCGCTCTCGATATCGAGCCAACCGCGCCAGAGCACGTCGGAGAGCGGCGGCAGCAGGTAATTGTTGAACACGCCGGCACGCGTGGTCGCTTCCCACAGGATGAGCACCACCACGACCGAGGCATTGCGCGCGAGAGCGCGCTTGAGCCAGCCCAGCGGCGACGTCTTCACGCCCGCCATGCCAGCACCCGATCGTTGATGAACAGGAACAGCCGGTCGGCGGCAAAGCCGAGCAGGGTGACCGCGAGCACCGCGGCGAACATGCCGGCATAGTCGCCGTCCTCGCCGAGCGTGCCGATGAGGAAGCCGAGCCCGCGCTGGCCGATGAGGAATTCCGCCGACACCATCAGCGTGAAAGAGAGCGCCAGCGCGATGCGCAGGCCGCTCATCACCTCGGGCAGCGCCGCCGGCAGTACCACCTTCCAGGGGATCACCCATTTCGGTGTCCCTAAGCTCCAGGCCGACCAGACCAGTTGCTTGTTGATGCCGCGCGCGGCGTTGAAGGTGGTGACCACGATCGGCAGCAGGCAGCCGAGGAACACGGCGGCGACCTTGGTCTGGTCGCCGATGCCGAGCCACAGGATGAACAGCGGAATCAGCGCCGATTTCGGCAGCGGGAAACTGGCGCGCAGCAGCGGCTCGAGGATGTTGCGGGCGAGGCGGCTTTCCGCCATCAGCATGCCGGAGAGGATGCCGAGCACGGCGGCGAGGAAGAAGCCGCTCGACTGGCGGAACAGCGAGATGCCGGCGTTCTCGATCAGGTGGCCGTGCTCGATCAGGCGCACGAAGGCTGAGAGCACGGCGCCGAGCGCGGGAAACAGCAAGGGGTCGAGCAGGCCGGCTTTGCCGACGAACTCCCACAGCGCCAGCAGGGCGAAGATCGGCAGATAGAAGGTCGCCACCTGCAGCGCTTTGCTCATGGGCCGTGACCTTCCGCGGCGATCGAGCGCACCACCTCGTCGCGCAGCATGTCCCACAATTCGTCGGCCTTCTCGTCGATGGCGGCGCGGCTGGCGTCGGGGCCGAGCCCGGTCTCGATGATGGTCTTGATGCGGCCCGGCCGCGCCGACATCACCACCACGCGCTGCGACAGGAATACCGCCTCGCGCACATCGTGGGTGACGAAGACCACGGTCTTGCGGAAGCGCTGCCACAACTCGCGCAACTCCTCCTGCATGATCTTGCGCGTCTGCGCATCGAGCGCGCCGAACGGCTCGTCCATCAGCAGGATCGAGGGCTCGCAGGCGAGCATACGCGCGATCGCCACGCGTTGCTGCATGCCGCCGGAAAGCCGGCTCGGATAGGTGTTCTCGAAGCCGGAGAGCTTGACCATGTCGATGAAGTTTTGCGCGGTGCGCCGGCGCTCCGCCTTGCCGATGCCGCGCTCGGCGAGCCCGTATTCGACATTGCCGAGCACCGTCTTCCAGGGAAACAGCGCGAAATGCTGGAACACGATGCCGCGGTCGGGGCCGGGCGCGCGCACTACTTCGCCACGCACGCGGATTTCGCCGCCGCTCACCGGCACAAAGCCGCCGATCATGTGCAGCAGCGTCGACTTGCCGCAGCCGCTCGGTCCGATGATGGAGACGAACTCGCCGTCGCCGATGGTCAGTTGGGCGCGGTCGACCGCGATCAATTCGCGGTCATTCTCCAGCACGTAGGACTTGCTGACGTCCTTGATATCAATGAGGGCCATAGAGCCGTACCTGACTCAAGCGAAGGTGAAGGCGTCGTGATAGGCGCCCTGCACGCTGCCGCCGGGCACCGGGCCGCCGCCCGGCACATGCACCTTGTTGCCGATCACCGCGCAGGTCGCGCCATGCAACCCGTGACGCGGGATCGCCATCGGCGTGCCGGCCTCCCAGCTGTCGCTCTTGGGGTCGTAGATCTCGTTGGTGCCGAACACCTTGCCGGTGGCCTCGCCGCCGAACACCACGATCTTGCCGTCGATATAGACGCAGGACGGCCCCGAGCGCGCGGTCGGCAGCGGCGCGCGGAACGACCAGGCGTCGGTCTTGGGATCGTAGACGGCGTTGAGCGAGGTGTTGAAGTCGTAACTGTCCATGCGCCCGGCGATGGCGTGGATCTTGCCGTCGACCACGGCGACGCCCATGTGGTCGCGCTGGCCGACGAAAGGCTGCGTCGCGGTCGAGCCACGCATGCCTTGCAGGAAGGTGTATTTGTCGGTCGAAGGATCATAAATTTCGTGCCACTCCACCGAGCGCACATCACGGCCGCCGAGCAGATGGATCTGGCCGTTGAGGGGGATCGCCGAGATGGCGCCGCGCGGACGCGCCAGGCCGGCGATCGGCGCCCAGCTGTCGCTTGCCGGATCATAGACGAAGCAGTTCGAATGGGGGCAGCGGTTCTGCTCGATGAAGCCGCCGAAAGTAAAGAGCTTGCCGCCGACCGAGCAGCCGGCGACGTGATTGCAGGCGACCGGGTAGGGCGCTTTCAATTGCCAGGTGCCGGTGGCGGGATCGAACACCTGATGGAAATTGCCGTCGACCCGGTGCTTGGCATAGCCGGCGACGACATGGATCTTGCCGCCGCATTCGATCACGGCGTGCTCGCCGGTGGGGATCGGCAGCCGCGGCTGCTCGATCCAGCGGCCGGGATTGGCGGCCGGCGGCGCGACGCTTACCATGTAGCGTTGCTTATCGACCGTCTTGGGGATGTCGGTGATCGCTGGGTCGCGCAGGCCGAGAAAGAGCGGGAGTTCTTCTGCCATGGTGCACCTCAATTTTCATTGCGCATGATGTTTTCCGAAAACCGGTTCCCATCCCCGATCGGGTCGGGGACAGGCTTTTTCGGGATCACGCGCTGACATAACTCGGGACCGCGTCCCGCAACAAAGCGTGCGTCAGTTCGACGCCTTCGCGGCAGACCTCATAGGGCGAGCGGGCCCACAGCTCCGGGTTCGGCGCCTCATAGGAGAGATAGCCGGTGTAGCCTTTCTCGGCGAGAAGCCGCAGCACCTCTCGCCATTTCACCACGCCCTTGCCGGGCGCTAGCCGATCGGTTGGGCGGCGCACGCCGGTCACCGGGTTGGCCGATACGTCGCTGTACTGAAAGCAGTAGATCTTGTCGGCGGGCAAGTCCTGGAAGCTCGCCCCGCCATAGCCCGAGCGCTGGAAGTGATAGGCGTCGATCAGATAGCCGCAGTTCGGCTTATTGGCGCCCTCGATAAGCTCGCACAGCACCGGCAGGCTGTTGAGCACGTCGTGCTGCGAATTATATTCGATGGCGAGCTTGAGCCCGTATTCGCCGGCGATGTCGCCGGCGCGCTTCAAGAACTCGATCGCCTGCGGGATCGGCCCCTGCACCTGCCCGGGCGCGCTCATCAGCATTTTGCAGCCGAGCGCCACCGCGTTCTCGCAAGACTCGCGGAACACCGAAAACAGCCGCTCGCTTTCCTCGCCGGTGGCGAACAGCCAGCCATATTCAACGCCGAGCACGCCGACCGGGATGCCGCCGGCGCGGATCAGGTCGAGCACCGCGCCGTTGCTCATACCGGCCTCGAAACAGCGCTTGAAATCTGTGCGGCGCAGTTCGACCGCGTCGAAGCCGCCCTGTTTGGCCGCGTCGAGCGCGGTGGCCAAGGGGGTGGTGTCGAGCGTCCACAAATGCAGGGCGAGCCGCCCGAATTTCTGAAGCATGCCGGTCGTTTGCTCCCCGTGGTGCGCGCCGCCTGTTTCGGCGCCGCTTTCTTGCTTTTGACGCCTTTCATCGCCTTGGCGTTGCAGGATGTAAAGCCCCCGTCCATGGGGCGGCGCGGGAGGGACAATTTCGATGTGTGAAAAGGCGTGTGGCCGGCCGTCTGCCTAGATTTCGGTCAAGGAGCGGATCGGCCGCGCGCGCCATAACGGCCGCGCGCGCATCCCGAGTATAATGAGTAATGTGTATAAGGGTGGCATGACCGTCATGGCCGAAACCAAGCAAGACCCCGGCAGTTTCTCGCTACGCGGCCGGCACGCCGTCGTCACCGGCGCCTCGCGCGGCATCGGCGCCGCCATCGCCGCCACTTTGGCGCGGCTCGGCGCCGACCTCACGCTGATGAGCCGCAGCGAGGCGCAATTGCGCGAGCAGGCCGCCACGCTGAAGGCGGCGCATGGCGGCAAGGCGGAAGTGGTGCCGCTCGACGTCAGCGAACCCGACCGCATCGCCGCGGCCTTCGCCGAGGCGGCGCAGCGCCTCGGGCCGGTGCGCATCCTGGTCAACAATGCCGGCATCGCCGCCGCGGCGCCGATCGGCCGCACCGAATTGTCCGACTGGGAGCGCGTGATGCAGGTCAACGTGACCGCGCCGTTCCTCGCCATCCGCGCCGTCATGCCGGCGCTGGCCAAGGCCGACTACGGCCGCATCGTCAACATCGCCTCGACCGCGGGGCTGACCGGCTATGCCTATTGCACCGCCTATTGCGCGGCCAAGCATGCGCTGATCGGGTTGACGCGGTCGCTGGCGCGCGAACTCGCGCGCAGCGCGGTGACCGTCAACGCGGTCTGCCCCGGCTATACCGACACCGACATCGTCGCGCAGGCGGTCGGAAATATCGTCGCCAAGACCGGGCGTACGGCCGAGGAGGCCCGGCGCGAACTGACCGTGCACAATCCGCAAGGGCGGCTGATCAAGCCGGAAGAAGTGGCGGAGACCGTCGGCTGGCTGTGCGCGCCGTCATCGGGCTCGGTCACCGGCCAGAGCATCTTAGTCGATGGCGGCGAGTTGATGTGATTGCGGCTGTCTTTGTCGCGGATGCGGTGAGTGTAGCCCGGACGGAGTGAAGAAACATCCGGGATTGACTATTGCGAGATTGCCCCGGATTTCACGCTCATCGGGGTCACGCGCTGAATTGGCGCCAAGCTTGGCGGCGGCCGGTCAGCTCTTGTCCAACTCGCCCAAGAGATCGTGCAGGTCGAGCGGATGAGTGAACATCTGCAGCGAGCCGTCCTGTTTTTGCGGCCACATTTCCTTCGGCCGGTCCCAGTAAAGCTCGACGCCGTTGTCGTCCGGGTCGCGCAGATAGAGCGCCTCGGAGACGCCGTGATCGCTCGCCCCTTCCAACGGGATCTTGGCGACGATCAGCCGGCGCAGCGCGTCGGCCAGCAGGCGCCGGGTCGGGTAGAGGATGGCGGTATGGTAGAGCCCGGTGCTGCCCGGCGGGGGCGGCGAGCCGCCCAGGCTTTCCCAGGTGTTGAGCCCGATATGGTGATGGTAGCCGCCGGCCGATATGAAGGCGGCGCCCGGCCGGCTGGTGGTCAGCTCGAACCCGAGCACTCCGCAGTAGAAATCGAGCGCGCGCTGCAAATCGGCGACTTTCAGGTGCACATGGCCGATCCGCACCCGCGGATCGATGGTCGGCAGCCGCAGCGCGGCATTTTCGAGGGTGTCGGAGGCGGACATGGCAGCTATCCTGGGCTGGTGGCCTTTGCTATCGGGGGCTAGATGTAACCCGGCCCCCGCGCGGGTTAAAGTGCCATCGAGGTAACTAACTTATGTCCCTGACACCGCTCCCCGACAGTATCGACGCCACTTTGGCGCTGCTGGCCAAGGCCGATTATGTGGCCGACCGCTCGCTGGCGACCGTGCTCTATCTTGCGCTGAAAATGGGCCGCCCGCTGTTCGTCGAGGGCGAGGCCGGCGTCGGCAAGACCGAGATCGCCAAGGTGCTGGCGACCACACTGGGGCGGCGGCTGATCCGGCTGCAATGCTACGAGGGTCTCGACGTCGCCGCCGCGGTCTATGAATGGAACTATGGCGCGCAGATGATCGCCATCCGCCTCGCCGAGGCCGAGGGCGAGCACGACCGCGCCCGCATCGAGCACGACATCTTCTCCGAGCATTACCTGATCAAGCGGCCGCTGCTGCAGGCGCTGGAACCAGATCCCGCCGGCGCGCCGGTGCTGCTGATCGACGAGATCGACCGCACCGATGAAGCCTTCGAGGCGTTCCTGCTCGAGGTGCTGGCCGATTTCCAGGTCACCGTGCCGGAGCTGGGCACGATAAAGGCCGAGCATCCGCCGATCGTCGTGGTGACCTCCAACCGCACCCGCGAAGTGCATGACGCGCTCAAGCGCCGCTGCCTCTATCACTGGGTCGATTATCCCAACGCCGCGCGCGAATTGCAGATCCTGCGCGCCAAGGTGCCCGGCGTGCCGAAGAAGCTGTCGGAGCAGGTGGTCGGCTTCGTGCAGGCGCTGCGCAAGGAGGACCTGTTCAAGGTGCCCGGCGTCGCCGAGACGCTCGATTGGGCTTCCGCGCTGACCGAGCTCGACGTGGTGGCGCTCGATCCGGCGACGGTGTCGGACACGCTCGGCACCCTGCTCAAATATCAGGACGACATCGCCCGCCTCGACAACAGCAAGGTGAAAGCGCTGCTCGACGAGGTGAAGGCGGACATGCGGGCGGCGGAGTAGAATTCATGGCCGATGGCCGCCTCGCCGAGAACATCCTCTACTTCGCGCGCGCGCTGCGCGCGGCCGGGCTGCCGGTCGGGCCGGGCGCGGTGCTCGAGGCGCTGGAAGCGCTTGCCGTCGCCCACGTCGGCGATCGCGCCGACTTCTATTGGACGCTGCATGCGGTGTTCGTGAAGCGCCACGAGCATTCGATCCTGTTCGACCAGGCCTTCCGCATCTTCTTCCGCAAGCGCGGGCTGATCGACAAGATGATCGCGTCCATGCTGCCGCAGACCCTGCCGCAGGAGCCGAAGCCGCCGGCGCCGGGCGCCCAGCGCATCGAGGAGGCGCTGTTCTCCGGGCTCGACAAGCGCGCGCAGGACCAGCAGGAGGTCGAGCTCGACGCCCGCCTCACCGTCTCCGACCGCGAGGTGCTGCAGAAGAAGGACTTCTCGCAGATGACGACGGCCGAGATCGCCGCCGCCAAGCAGGCGATCGCGCGGCTGTCGCTGCCGGTCGATCTGGTGCGCACGCGTCGCCTTGCCGCCAGTCGGCGCGGTCACCTGATCGACATGCGCCGCACGCTGCGCGCCAGCCTGAAAGCCGGCGGCGCCGTCATCGATCTCAAATATCTCGGGCCGCGCCAGAAGGAGCCGCCGATCGTGGCGCTCTTGGATATCTCCGGCTCGATGAGTCAATACACGCGGCTGTTCCTGCATTTCCTGCATGCGTTGACCGAGCGCGAGAAGCGCATCGCCACCTTCCTGTTCGGCACGCGGCTGACCAACGTCACCCGCGCCATCCGCCACCGCGATCCTGACGAGGCGCTGGCGGCCTGTTCGGCGCATGTGGTCGACTGGTCGGGCGGCACCCGCATCGCCAGCTCGCTGCGCGAGTTCAACAAGCATTGGTCGCGCCGCGTGCTCGGGCAGGGCGCCGTGGTGCTGCTGATCACCGACGGGCTTGAGCGCGATGCCGATGACACGCTATCCTTCGAGATGGACCGGCTGCACCGCTCGTGCCGCCGGCTGGTGTGGCTCAATCCGCTGCTGCGCTTCGAGGGCTTCGAGGCGCGCGCCAAGGGGGTGCGCACCATGCTGCCGCATGTTGACGAACTGCGGCCGATCCACAATTTGGAATCGATGAGCGCTTTGGTGCGCGCGCTGTCCGGCGCGCCCGCCAAGGGCTACGATCCCAAGGCGATGCTGCGAGACGTGGCGTGAGTTTCACTTCACCTCTCCCCGCAAACGGGGAGAGCGAGAACAACGGAGGTGCATGATGCTCTCGCGCGATGAAGACATCCTCAAGGCCGCCGAGGACTGGCGCAAGGACGGTCGCGGCGTGGCGCTGGCCACCGTGATGGAGACCTGGGGCTCGGCGCCGCGCCCGGTCGGCTCCAACCTGGTGATCGACCAGGAGGGCAATTTTCTCGGTTCCGTCTCCGGCGGCTGCGTCGAAGGCGCGGTCGTGGCCGAGGCGATGGACGTGATCGAAGACGGCAAGCCGCGCATGCTCGAATTCGGCGTCGCCGACGAAACGGCGTGGAAGGTCGGGCTCTCCTGCGGCGGCACCATCCGGGTTTATGTGGAGAAGGTGAGTTAGGCACAAGACGCGCAACGATCTCGCTTCACCTCCCCCTGGAGGGGGGAGGTCGCCAGCCGAAGCACAGCGAAGGCTGGCGGGAGGGGGTGATCTTGTCCATCACCCCACCCCGGCTCGCCTCGCTCGCCGACCCTCCCCCTCCAGGGGAGGGTGAAACGGAAATCCGGGAGAGACTACTGTGAACCTCGACATTCTGCATGCCTTGAACGCCGAACGCGCCGCGCGCCGCGCCGTGGTCGTCGTCACCGACGTCGCCAGCGGCACGCAGCGGCTGGTGAAATCCGCCGACATGGCCAAGGACCCGCTGCGCGAATTGATCGAAAAGCACGTGCGCATGGGCAAGAGCGGCATGGAGGAGACGGCGCTTGGCCGCGTCTTCCTCACCGTGCATGTGCCGTCGCCGCAGCTCGTCATCACCGGCGCCGTGCATATCAGCCAGACGCTGGCGCCGATCGGGCAGTTGCTCGGCTATGACGTGACCATCGTCGATCCGCGCACCGCTTTCGCCTCGATCGAACGATTTCCCGACGTCAAGGTGATCGCCGAATGGCCCGACGTGGCGCTGCCGCCGCTCCATGTCGACCACTACACCGCCTTCGTCGCGCTCACCCACGATCCCAAGATCGACGATCCGGCGCTGCTGCACGCGTTGGCGCGCGACTGTTTCTATATCGGCGCGCTCGGCTCGCGGAAGACTCATGCTAAGCGCGTCGAGCGGCTGAAAACCGCCGGCATCAGCGACCGCGACGTCGCGCGCATTCATGCGCCGATCGGCATGCCCATCGGCGCAGTATCGCCGGCCGAGATCGCGGTCGCCATCATGGGCGAGATCACCGCGACACTGCGGCTGAAGGCCGAACAGGCGGAGGCGGCGGCATGAAATTCGGCGCCGTCCCTCACCTTTCTTATCCCTCCCCTGAAAGGGGAGGGTGGTCCGGGCGAAGCCCGGACCGGGTGGGGTCATCCTTCGCCATTGCACTGACCCCCACCCGGATCGCTTCGCGATCCGACCTTCCCCTTGCAGGGGGAGGTATAGAGAGCGTGCCATGAAATTCGGCGCCGTTCCCATCGGCGATGCGCTCGGCGCCACCGCGGTGCATTCGATCCGCCAAGGCGCGCTGGTGCTCAAGAAGGGCACGTTGATCACCGACAATGAAATCGCCGCGCTGCAGACCGCCGGCGTCAAGGAGATTGTGGTGGCCCGGCTGGAGCCGGGCGACATCTCCGAGGACCAGGCCGCCGCCGATATCGCCGCCGCCATCGCCGGCGCCGGCGTGCGCGCCGACCGCGCCTTCACCGGACGCTGCAATCTTTTCGCCGATGCCGCCGGCGTGCTGGTGGTCGACCGCGCCGCGATCGACCGGCTCAACATCATCGACGAGGCGGTAACGCTGGCGACGCTTACCGCCTACAAGCCGGTGGTGGAAGGCGAGATGATCGCCACCGTCAAGATCATTCCCTTCGCGGTCGCCGGCGCTGCCCGCGACAAGGCGGTGGCGGAAGCCGGCAAAGCCAAGCCGGTGATCCGCGTCGCGCCCTACACCGTGAAAAAGATCGGCGTGGTCTCGACCTTGCTGCCCGGGCTGGCGCCCAAGGTCATCGACAAGACGCTGAAGATCACCGAGGCGCGCATCGCGCCCGCCGGCGCCACCATCGTGGCCGAGCGTCGCGTGCCGCACGACACGGCCGCGTTGGCGCGCGCCATCGACGAGGTGCGTTCTGCCGGTGCCGAACTGGTCATCGTATTCGGCGCCTCTGCGATCGCCGATCGCCGCGACGTGATCCCGGCGGCGATCGAGGCGGTTGGCGGCTCCATCGAGCATTTCGGCATGCCGGTTGATCCCGGCAACCTGATGCTCATCGGCCGCCTCGCCGGCCAGCCGGTGCTGGGCGCGCCCGGCTGCGCGCGCTCGCCCAAAGAGAACGGCTTCGACTGGGTGCTGATGCGTCTGCTCGCCGGACTGCCGGTCAGCCGCGCCGACATCACCGGCATGGGTGTCGGCGGCCTACTGATGGAGATCGTCACCCGCCCGCAGCCGCGCAGCGAGCCGGCGCCGGAAAAGGCCGCCAAGAAAGATCAACGCATCGCCGCGCTGGTGCTGGCCGCCGGCCGTTCCACCCGCATGGGCGCGGTCAACAAGCTGATCGCCGAGATCGGCGGCAAGCCGTTGGTACGCATCGCCGCCGAGCAGGCGCTGGCCTCGCGTGCCAGCCCGGTGATCGTGGTCACCGGCCATCAGCGCGAACAGGTGGAAGCCGCGCTCGACGGGCTGCCGGTGCGCCTCGTGCATAATCCCGATTATGCCGACGGCCTCGGCACCTCGCTGAAGGCCGGCATCGGCGCGGTGCCGGTGGATGCCGACGGGACAATCGTCTGTCTCGGCGACATGCCGCAGGTAGACAGCCAGCTGATCGACAAACTGATCGACGCCTTCGACCCCGCGCGCGGCGCGCTGGTGGTGGTGCCGAGCATCGCCGGCCGGCGCGGCAATCCGGTGTTGTGGTCGCGCCGCTTCTTTCCGGATCTGATGCAGATCCAGGGCGACATCGGCGCCCGCCACCTGATCGGCAGTTACACCGAGGCGGTCACGGAAGTGCCGGTCGCCGGCGAGGCGGCATTGACCGATGTCGACACGCCCGAGTCGCTTTCCGCCGTCAAGGCGGAAATCGAACGCGCCTGAGACTCGAAATCATTGATCGCGCCGGCAACTCACCTCCTTATTCCATGCGGACGCATGGGTAAGGGACGTTATGACCGACAGCATCACGCCGGGATTGCGGGCGTTGGTCGCCGCATCGCTGCTGTTTGCCACGGCGGCGGTGATGCTGGTTACCGTGACGCGCGCGCCGGCTGCGGGCGCGTTGGCCATAGGCGCTTGTGGCGCCTATGGCGAGGCGTATGATTTCCATTCGCTGCCGCAGGCGCGCCAGAGCGCGCTGTCGAAATGCCAGGGCAATGGCTGCCGCGTGGTGGCGACGATCCGGCGCGGCTGCGCCGCCTTCGCCGTCGATTACGCCAATGGCTGCGGCGCTCATGGCTGGGGCAGGGCGGGCAAGCTCGGCCACGCGCAGAACGCGGCGCTGCGCTCCTGTTACAATGACGGCGGCAAGGACTGCGTGATCCGCGCTTTCTTCTGCGACGCCAAGGGCTGAGGGCGGCGCGCGCGATCCACGACCGCAAGCGTCGGTGACGCCCCGGCGCCTCGCTGGAACCCCGGTCTCCCTCAATCTATTGATATGAGGCGTTTTATTTGCCCTTGCAGGGCTCCGGGTTTTGCCTTAGATAATGACTGACCGGTCAGTCATTTAGATTGAAGCCATGAAAGCAAACCCGCGTTCCGCTCAGCCTTCGTCCCGCCGCCGGCGCACGGCCGCCGCGGTTTCCCCGCACGGCGCGTCGGCCGCCAAATCGGCCTCGCATGTCGCTGCGCCGCATGCCGCCGCCCGCCATGCCGCCGGCAGCGGGCCGACGGCCGCCCGCAAAGCGCGCAGCATGGCCAAGCGCGAAGCGATCCTGGCCGCCGCGCTCGACGAGTTCTCCGAGCGCGGCTTCGCCGCCGCGCGCCTCGACGACGTGGCCAAACGCGCCGGCGTCGCCAAGGGCACCATCTATCTCTACTTCCGCGACAAGGAGAGCCTGTTCCAGGAGCTGATCCGCGCCATGCTGACGCCGCTGGTCGGCACCATCGAGACGCTGGGGCAGACCGATGTGCCGCTGGCCGCACTCGGCGATCACTTCGTCGACTTGTTCGTGCGCGAGGTCTATGAGACGCGGCGTAAGGACGTCATCCGCCTGATGATCGCGGAAGGCCGCCGTTTCCCCAAGCTCGCCGAGTTCTACTACCGCGAGGTGCTCGCCCGCATCATCGCCGCCGTGCGCGCGCTGCTCACGCGCGCCGCCGCGCGCGGCGAGATCGCGCCGGGCCTGGCGCAATTCCCGCAACTCATCGCCGCGCCCGGCCTCGTCGCCATCGTCTGGAACGGACTGTTCGAGCGCTTCGAGCCGCTCGACGTGCGCGCCATGATGAAAGCTCACTTTGCCTTGTTGTTTGCATCCGGGAGAGCCCCATGACCCGTTGGTCCGCGTTTCTGTTCGGGGCGCTCGCGCTCGTCACGCTCGCCGGCTGCGACGTCAAAAATACGCACACGCTGCAAGGCTGGGTCGAGGCCGACACCGTCTTCGTCAGCCCCGACGAGCAGGGCCGCGTCGAATTTATGCGCGTGCGCCAGGGCGACCGCGTCGACAAGGGCAATCCCCTGTTCGGCCTCGACGACGATCTGCAGCGCGCCGACGTGGTGGTGCGGGAGGCCGAAGTTGCCAAGGCGCAGCAGACTTTCGATCGCGCCACCGAGCTGTTGAAATCGCACGCCGGCACGCAGAAGGCGCTCGACGATGCCTGGTCCGCTCTGCGCCAGGCCAAAGCCAATCTGCAATGGTCGCGCACGCGGCTGGCGCGGAGGCGCGTGGTCAGCCCGGCCGCCGGTACCATCCAGGAAGTCTATTACCGGCCGGGCGAGACCGTGCAGCCGGGCAAGCCGGTGATTGCGTTGTTGCCGCCGGCCAATATCAAGGTTCGCTTCTATGCGCCGGAGACCGAGCTCGCCCGCATCAAGATCGGCCAGACGGTCGCGGTCAGTTGCGATGGCTGTGCCTCCGGCCTCACCGCCAAGGTAAGCTTCATCGCGGCAAGCGCCGAATATACCCCGCCGGTGATCTACAGCCTTGAGGAGCGCGCCAAGCTCGTGTTCCTCATCGAGGCGCGCCCGGAAAAGCCGGAAGACTTCCGCGTCGGCCAGCCGGTCACGGTGACGCTGCCGGAGGCAGCGAAATGAGCGTGCAACACGCGGCGCCCGACGCCGATATCGTCATTGACGTGCACGGCCTGACCAAGCGCTTCGACGGCCGCACGGTGGTGCGCAATCTGTCCATGCAGGTCAGGCGCGGCACCATCTACGGCTTCCTCGGCCCCAACGGCTCCGGCAAGACCACCACCATCCGCATGCTGTGCGGACTGCTTACGCCCGACGAGGGCGACGGCACCTGCCTCGGCTACGACATCCGCACCGGCACCAACGAGATCAAGCGACATGTCGGCTACATGACGCAGCGCTTCAGCCTCTACGAGGACCTCTCGGTGCGCGAAAACCTGGAATTCGTCGGCCGCATCTACGGCCTCGCCAAACCGGCGGCGGCGGCGCGCGCCGCCATCGACCGGCTCGGTCTGCACGGCCGCGAGGAGCAGATCGCCGGCGAATTGTCGGGCGGCTGGAAACAGCGGCTGGCGCTCGGCGCCTGCACGCTGCCGAGCCCGCAACTGCTGCTGCTCGACGAGCCGACCGCCGGCGTCGACCCCAAGGCGCGGCGCGAGTTCTGGAACGAGATCCACGCGCTCGCCGCCGAAGGCCTCACCGTGCTGGTGTCGACGCACTACATGGACGAGGCCGAGCGCTGTCACGAGATCGCCTATATCGCCTATGGCGAATTGCTCGCGCGCGGCACCGTCGACGAGGTGATCGCCGCCGCGCACCTGACCACCTATGTGGTGAGCAACCGGAACGGCGAGAACCTCGCGCCGCTCACCGAGGCTCTCACCGACAGACCGGGCGTCGACATGGTGGCGCCGTTCGGCACCAGCCTGCACGTCTCCGGCCGCGACGCGGCGGCGCTCGAAGCGGCCATCGCGCCCTATCGCGCGCACAAGGAGCTCGACTGGAAGCACTCGCAGCCTTCGCTCGAGGATGTGTTCATCGATCTCATGAGCCGCGCCAAGGACAATTTCCAATGACGCAGAGCCATGCCATGGCCGCGCCGCAGCCGCGCATCCGCGGCAACGGCTTCTGGCGCAAGACCTGGGCCATGCTGGTCAAGGAGTTCATCCAGCTCAAGCGGGACCGCGTCTCCTTCGCCATGATCATCATGATCCCGCTGGTGCAGTTGATGCTGTTCGGCTACGCCATCAACACCACGCCGCGCGATCTGCCGACCGCGGTGCTGCTGCAGGAGCACAACGACGTCGGCCGCTCGATCCTGGCGGCCTTGCAGAACACCCGCTATTTCAAGGTCACCCAACTGCCGCGCAACGAGGCCGAGCTCGACCATCTGATCCTGGCCGGCAAGGTGCTGTTCGCGGTCGAGATCCCGGCCGGCTTCGAGCGCGGCGTTCGCCGCGGCGACGTGCCGGCGCTGCTGGTCGCCGCCGACGCCACCGATCCGGTCGCCGCCGGCTCGGCGCTCTCCGCGCTGGGCACGCTGGTGCAGACCGCGCTGACCCACGACCACGCCATTCCGCCGCCGGCGCCGGCGCCCTTCGCCATCCGCGTGCACGCCCGCTACAACCCGGCCGGGGTCACCCAGCTCAACATCGTGCCCGGCCTGGTCGGCACCATCCTCACCATGACCATGCTGATCTTCACGGCCTTGTCGGTCACCCGCGAGATCGAGCGCGGCACAATGGAGAACCTGCTGGCCATGCCGATCACGCCGTTCGAGATCATGCTCGGCAAGATCATCCCCTATATCCTGGTCGGCTTCGTGCAGGCGGCGATGATCATCGGCATCGGCGTTGTCTTGTTCGGCGTGCCGATCCTCGGCAATCTCGGCGTGCTCGCGGGTCTGTCCACGCTGTTCATCGCCACCAACCTGTCGATCGGCTACACGTTCTCGACGGTGGCGCAGAACCAGCTGCAGGCCATGCAGATGTCGATCATGTATTTCCTGCCCAATATATTGCTGTCCGGCTTCCTGTTTCCCTTCGCCGGCATGCCGGTCTGGGCGCAATGGATCGGCGAGACGCTGCCGCTCACCCATTATCTGCGTATTGTGCGCGGCATCATGCTCAAGGGCGCCTCGGTCTCCGACCTGCATTACGACGCGGCCGCCATGTTCGTGCTGATGCTCGTGTACATGACCATCGCGGTGACGCGCTTCCGCCGCACGCTGGACTGAGCCGCGCCGCCGGTCGCCTGGAGACGCCCGCGCTTGTCGGCTAGGCTGCGCGCCGCGGTATTCGGGGCGGTCACATGGACGCAGGCGCACGCAATCAGCCGGAGATCGACGGCCTGCGTGCCGTCGCCATCATCCCGGTGGTGCTGTTTCATGCCGGCTGGGGGATATTCCAGCGCGGCTTTGTCGGCGTCGACGTGTTCTTCGTGCTTTCCGGCTTTCTCATCGGCCGCCTGTTGCTGACGGAGCTGCGGCAGACCGGCTCCATCGATTTCCTCTCCTTCTATGCGCGCCGCATCCGCCGCCTGTTCCCCGCCTTGGCGACCGTGGTGGCGGCGACGCTGATCGTCGGCAGCATGCTGCTGAGCGCGGCCGGCGACCGGCAAGATCTGTCGCAATCGGCCGTGGCCACCATGGGTTTCGTATCGAACATCTATTTCTGGCACACGCAGGCCAATTATTTCGCCCCACCGAGTGATTGGATCGCGCTGCGCAACATGTGGACGCTGTCGATCGAGGAGCAGTTCTATCTGCTCTGGCCGGTCTTGATGCTGGCGGCGGCATGGTACGCGCGTCGCATCGGCCGCTCGCTGACGGCGGTGCTCGGCATCCTGCTCGTGCTCCTGATCGTCGTGTCGCTGGCGATGTTCCTGTGGGGCGCCGGCGCCAAGCCGATCGCGACCTATTATCTGGCGCCGCCGCGCGCCTGGGAGTTCGCCCTCGGCGCGGCGCTGGCGCTGCTGGAGCCATCGCTGCACGGCCGGCACCGACTGGGCGCAGTGGCCGCGGCGCTGGGCCTCGTGCTGATCGCCGTCACGGTGACCACGTCGTGGGCAATATTGTCGCTCATCGTCAACATCGTGCCGGCGGTGGTCGGCACCGTGCTGATCATCGCCGGCCTCACCGCCGCGCCGGCGTCGCCGCTGACGCGATTGCTGCGGATCAAGCCGCTGGTCGTCATCGGCAAGCTGTCTTACTCCTGGTACCTGTGGCATTGGCCGCTGTTGGCGCTGGCGCGCTTGCAGGCGCTCGACGGCGGCAGGCTCGGGCGCGACCTGCTGGTGGCACTCGCCAGTTTGGGACTGGCGGCGCTGACCTACCGCATCATCGAAAATCCGATCCGGCGGCACCGGCCCTGGCCCTTTGCCGGCGCGCGGGCGACCGTGTTTGCCGGCGTCGGCGTGTCGCTCGCGGTGATGGCCTTGGCCGCCGCGCTCTTCGCGCAAGCCAATGCGGTGCTGCGGCGCGATCCCTGGCTGCAGGCGGTCGTCGCCGCCGCGCGCGACCGCGTGCATTTGCCGCCCGGCTGTAATGTCCATGCCGGTTTTTCCGCGCTGCTGCCGGCGCAAGATTGCCGCCTCGGCGCCCGCGACGGGCCGCCGCGGATTCTGTTGTGGGGCGATTCGCAAGCCGAGCAATTCGGCGACCTGCTGCGCGCCGACGGCACGCGGGCCGGCTACGCCGCAATCGGACGTTCGATGCGCGCCTGCCCGTCGTTTCTGCACGGCGCCTATGGCAAGGCCCATGCGGCATCCGCCTGCGTCCGCTTCAACAATGCGGTGATGGCCGAACTGCCGGCGCTCGCCCGCGCCGGAGTGACCGGCATCCTGCTGGCCTCGCGTTCCTATGGATACCCGTGGCGCGGGGACGCGGCGGCGCTGGCGGTCTGGCGCGACAGCCTGCGTGCCATTCTGAGCGAAGCGCGGCGGCTCGGCATGCGCGTGCTGTTGGTGGCGCCGATTCCGGTGTTCAAGCTCGCCCTGCCGCAATGCCTCGCCTATGCATCGGCCGCACGATGCGGCGACAGCCGGGCCAGCTTGCAGGAGATGCACCAGCCGCCGGATGGCGCGTTGGCCCGCATCGTCGGCGATTTCGCCAATGCGTGGCTGTGGGATCCGTTCGCCACGCTGTGCAGTGCACAGAGCTGCCCGCCGATGCACGACGGCATTATCCTCTATTCCAATAGTGGGCATCTGTCGCGCGCGGGCTCGCGCTCTCTGGCGCCGCTGGCGGCGCCGCAGTTGCGCTGGCTGCGCGGCGAATGAGCCGATCGCGTTTGCGACCAGGGGCGCGTCGCGCACCGCGCTGCTTCCGCGACACCCCTATTGCGGACTGCTGAGGCGACGACGCTATACTCATGGCGCGCGGGCAATGCGCCTGGCTTGCCCGCGAGGTGCTCGGAGAACGGGGCGCTGTCGGCCCCCATCCGGATACCGCATCTCGGATCAATAAGGGGGAGACACCATGACAAACCTGAGCCGCCGTCATCTTTTGACCGGTACCGCCGCCGCGGGCGCCGCCGCCGCGCTGATGCCGCTTGCCGCTTCACCCGCGCGCGCCGCGGCGCCGCCCGCCGGCGCGCAGGCGCCCGGCTTTTATCGTTACAAGGTCGGCGATTTCCAGATCAGCGCGGTGACCGACGGCGCGGCCACTTTTCCGCTGCCCGACAAGTTCGTGCAGAACCATTCAAAGGATGAAGTGCAGAAGGCGCTCGCCGCCGCCTACCAGCCGACCGGCACCGTCACCGTTCCGTTCACGCCGATCGTCGTCAACACCGGAAGCAAGCTAGTGGTCATCGACACCGGCTACGGGCCGCAGATGCATGTGAAGACCAAGGGCCGCGTCGGCCAGCTTCCGGCCAATCTCGCCGCCGCCGGCATCGATCCGAAACGGGTCGATGTCGTCATCATCTCGCACCTGCATCTCGATCACGTCTCCGGGCTGCGCACCTTGGACGGCGGTCTCGCCTTCCCCAATGCAGAAGTCATGGTGCCGGCGCGCGACTGGGCCTACTGGTTTAGCGATGCCGAGATGAACAAGCTGCCGGCGGGCTACACCAAGTCGGTCTATCCGGGCATCCGCAAAATCTTCGCCGGGCTCGAGAACAAGGTGACGAAATACGACTGGGGCAAGGAGGTCATCACCGGCATCACGGCGATCGCCACGCCCGGCCATACGCCCGGACACACCTCCTTCGTCGTCGCCTCCGGCGCGGGCAAGGTGCTGGTGCAATCGGATGTCACCAACATCCCGCATCTGTTCCTGCGCCATCCCACCTGGCAGGTGATGTACGACGTCGACCCGCTCACGGCCGCCGAGACGCGCAAAAAGTTCTATGACATGGCGGCCGCCGACAAGTTCATGGTGCAGGGGTTCCATTTCCCGTTCCCCTCGGCCGGCCATGTCGAGAAGGTCGGCAGCGAATATCGGCTGGTGCCGATCGCCTGGAATCCGGTGCTGTAAGCCGCAACGCTGTTACACGCCCGCGCGAGGCCGGCCTGGCCTCGCGCGACGCGGGTTGCGTCGGTCGCCTTTCGGGGTTAGCTCAATTCCGCAGTCAGGCAGGGGAGGCGGAATGGTTCAGCTCGTCGACAGCGACATCAAGACGCGTGAGGTGCTCGACTGGAAGGGCGTGCATGTCCTGCACTTCATGGGCTCGTCGTGCTCGCAGAAGCTGCGCATTTTCCTCAACCTCAAGGGCATTCCCTGGCAGTCGCACCCGATTGATGTGCCGGGCTCGGAAAACTTCCAGCCCTGGTTTCTCGGCATCAATCCGCGCGGCCTGGTGCCGGTGCTGGTGCACGACGGCGCCGTGCACATCGAAAGCAACGACATCATCACCTATCTCGAAAAGGCCTTTCCGACGCCGCGACTTATTCCGGCCGGCCATGAGAACGATGTGGCGGCCCTGCTCAAGCACGAAGACGACCTGCATTTCGACCTGCGCACGCTGAGTTTCCGTTTCGTGTTTGCCGCGCCGGGGCCGCCGAAATCGGCCGAGGCGCTGCAAAACTACGCCGCCAACGGCACCGGCACCGTGCAAGGCGCGCTCGACCGCGACAAGCAAATCCAGATCGACTATTGGCGGCGTGCCGCTGTGGAAGGCTTTCCCGACGCGCGGGCGCGCGAGTTGGCGCGGAAATTCCGCGCCGAATTCGATGCGATGGACAGCCAACTTGCGCGGCAGCCCTATCTGATGGGCGAGCAACTGAGCGTGCTCGATATCGCCTGGCTGATTTACGCCCACCGGCTTGCGCTCGCCGGCTATCCGTTCGCGCGGCTGCATCCGCACGTGTTCGCCTGGAAGGAACGGCTGGCGGCGCGGCCGGAATTCGCCCAAGAGATCGCGATGCCGCCCGCGGCCCAGGCCGAGCTCGACGCCTCCCGCCGCGCGCAGGCGCAGGAAGGCAAGACACTCGAAGCCGTCGCTGGATTTTAGCGCGCGCGTTGCGCGGCCCAGATGGCAATAAGCGCGTCGACGCGCCCGCCCGCGCGTGCAGGGGAGCTAGTTCGCCTTTTGCATCAGCCCCAGCCGGACATAAGGGCTGGCGCGCCGGTCGCTGTCGATGGCCCAGCCGACCGCCGCCGACCATTCGGTGAGGTCGTCGGTCTTCAGGCTGGTGACGTGCAGGCCGACGCGCCATTGCGCGTAGCCGTCGCCGCCATAGACTTGGCTTTCCGGTCCGCCATAGAACATGTCGAACATCTTCCAGCCGAACGCCAGTCGTGCGGAATAATTGCTGCCGATCGAGGTGAGCGAAGCCTCCGCCGCCAGCATGGTGGAGTCGGTCGGCTCCGCCCATAGTTCGGCGGCCAAGCGCAACCCGAATTGCCGCCCGCGCAGCCGGTTGTCGGGATCGTCCGGCCACAGCCGATGAATTTGCAGCTCGGGGCCGAAGAAGAACTTCATCTCCAGCGGCCCGCGCTTGATGCGAAAGCCCGGCATCGCCGCGCCCAGCAGCTCGGCGCCGACCACCTCGTCGCCGCCGAGGCTGCCGGCGTTATAGCGGTAGAGGCCGCTCGACGTGATGAGCTTGAGCATCAGCCCGTCCTGTTCGAAGCCGCCGGGCGCCAGCAGCAGGCCGCCATACAGGAAGGCGCCGTTGCGCCAGAGATCGCGGCCGGAAAACAGGATGACATGTGCCTCATCGTCGTCGTCGCCGGCCACGGCCTGGCGCGACAAGGAGCACAACGCACAAAACAACAAGACCGCGGCGACCGCCGTCGCCGCGTTGATACGCCTCTCGCCACCCATCGAGGCCCCTCAACCCGCCCCAAACTCTGGATTGCAAACACAACTAAAGCGAAGTGGACCTATGCTGTCCACAACCCGCTTTGTCTACTTATAGTTGTAGTGCGATGGGGTCAGGCCGATGGCCGCGTCAGCCGCCGCGGCGAGCCGCCGAGCGTGCGGTGGATCATGGCGGAAAAGGCGCTCGGGCTGGCATAACCGACCGAGGCTGCGGTTTCGGCGACGGAGGCGCCATCCGACAGCCGCGCCAGCCCGTCGATGGCGCGCAGCCGCGCCCGCCATTCGGCGAAGCCCAGGCCGGTCTCGCTGCGGAACAGGCGGGCGAGGGTGCGCCGACTGGCGCCGGCCGTATCGGCCCAGCCATCGAGATCGCGGTCGATGCTGGAATCCTCGATGAGTGCGCGGGCCACGCGCAAGGCGCGCACATCGCGCGGCATCGGTACCTCGAGCCGCCGCTCCGGCAGCCGCGTGAGCTCGGTCAGCATCAGCCGGGCGACGATGCCGCCGCGTCCGCCCTCGTCATAGGCCACCGGTTCCTCCAGCAGCGCGAGGATCAGTTCGCGCAGCAGCCCGGAAATCTCCACCAGCGCCGGCTGGCGCGGCAGTGCCGCGCAATCCGGCGGCGCGATATAGACGGTGCGCATCTCCACATGGCTGCGCATGGCCACGCTGTGCGGCCATTGCGGCGGCAGCCAGAGCGCACGCGCCGGCGGCACGATCCACACCGCTTGCGCGGTTTCCACGCGCATGATGCCGCTCATCGCGTGCAGCAACTGGCCACGCCGGTGCATGTGGAAGGGGATCACGTGGCCGGGCTCAAGCGTGCGCGCCAGCACCGCGACCGCGCGCGGCGAGTTGTCCATGTTGCGGCGATAGACGGGGGTGCGCTGGTCCATGGTTCCATCCGCGGCCTTGGCCTGAACACGACGAAATTCGACCGAACATCGCCAAAAGGCAAGAGTATATTGGCACTACCGCAAGCGATTTGAGGCCTCATGACCCCGACCGCCATGCCCGGCCCAAGCGCCGATGCCAGCGCCCGCCGGCTTTCCATCGGCTTCCTCAATATTGCGCATGGGATCGACCATTTCGTGCTGCTGATCTACCCGACCGTGGTGATCGGGCTCGACGTGATCTATCACCGGCCCTATTCGGAGCTGATTGCGCTGTCGACCGCGGCCTTCGTCGCTTTCGGCGTGTTCTCGCTGCCGGCCGGCCTGCTCGCCGATCGCTGGAGCCGGCGCAACATGATGGCGGTGTTCTATTTCGGCTGCGGCGTGTCGCTCGCCGGCGCCGCCTTCGCGCCGAACCTGCCGATGCTGGCGGTGGCGCTGTTTTCGCTCGGCATGTTCGCCTCGATCTACCACCCGGTCGGCATGGCCATGCTGATCGAGGCGAGCCAGGCGCGCGGGCGCACGCTCGCCTTCAACGGCGTCTGCGGCAATCTCGGCGTCTCGCTCGCCGCCGGCGTCAGCGCGCTGCTGGCGACCTGGCTGGGCTGGCGCGCCGCCTTCCTGGCGCCTGCCGCGGTCGCGCTTGCGGTCGGGGTCGCCTTTGTCTGGCTGACGCCCGACGATCGCCATCACGCCAAGAGCCGCGTCTCCAAGCCGGCGGTGGCGTTGACGCCGCGTCTCGCCATCTATCTGTTCGGCATGCTTACCGTCATCGCCCTGACCGGCGGCACCGTGTTCAACCTGTTGACCATCGCGCTGCCGAAGATCGTCGACGAGCGGCTTGCCGCGCATGTGCCGCTGCTGCTCGCCGGCAGCGTGGCGACCTTGGTGCTGATCTGCGGCGGCGTGGCGCAGCTCTGCATCGGCCGCCTGGTCGAGCGCTTTTCCGCGCATAGCTTGTTCGCCGCGGTCACCGCGCTCGGCTTTCTCGGCAATCTGTGGGCGGCGCAGGCCGACGGCGTGGCGCTGATGGTTGCGCTCGCCATCGCCATCGCGGCGATCTACGCGCAGGTCACCGTCAACGACATCGTGCTGGCGCGCTACACCGCCGATGCCTGGCGCGGCCGCATCTATGCCGTGCGCTATTTCCTGCTGTTCATCAGCGCCGCCGTCGCCATCGGCATGATCTCGATCCTGCACGAGAACGGCGGCTTCAATCTCGTGCTCGCGGTCAACGCGGCGATTGCCTTCGTCATGTTCGTCACCACCACCGCGCTGGCGCTGCTCGTCACCAATGTCGAGGCGCGGAAGCCGTCGGCGCAGCCGGCGGAATAGTCCGCCCCGTCATTGCCGGCCGCGGCACCCGCTCAATTGGCCGGCTCCTTGTCCCAGGCGAGCTTCGGCGCGTCCTTGCCGGCGACCGAGTAGAGCGCGCCCGGCGCGTTGCGGGTCTTCTGGAATTCCTCCAGCGTCTCGCCGCGCATCGCCGCGTAGATGTGCAGGTTGGATACCCCGATCACCGCGCCCAGCTTTTCCAGCATGAAGAAGCTGACGCCATATTGGATCATGGCGCGCCAGTCGCGCCGCCGCACCATGGCGCGCTCTTCGTCGCTGAGATCGGTCGTCGCGAAGGCGGCTTCCGAGTCGGCGAGGAAAAGCGCGCGCTTGTCGGGCTCGACCAGGTCGTGCAGGAACGTGTTGAGGCGGAAGCCCTTGACGCTGCGGGCGAGCGTAAACGGATAGGTGCCCGGCAGCTCCTCGGCGCCGGCGAGCTGATGGCCGACGTGGCGCCGGAATTCGCTGTCGATATCGGCCATGGGTTCGATCGCCTCGTTCTCGTAGACGGCGGCGGCGATGCCGGTCATCGACGGCAGGTAATAGCTGCGGTGCAGGCATTTGATGTTGGCCGACATGGCGCCGCGCATCACCAGCCACATGATGACTTCCGCGCCCTCCATGCCGCCGAGCCGCGCATAATCGGCAAGCGTCATGCGCGTGAGCGCGATCGGGTCCTTCTCGATCAGGTCGAGGAACTGCTCGTCCCAGGCGGAATTGTTGAAGCCGGCGCGCTCGCCATGCACCTGGTGCGACAGCCCGCCGGTCGCCACCAGCGCGACCTTCAGATCCTCCGGATAGCTCTCGATCGCCCTGCGCAACGACTGGCCGAGCTTGTAGCAGCGCAGCGCCGAGGGGATGGGGAATTGCAGCACGCCGACCTGCAGCGGCACGATCGGAGTCGGCCATTGCGGCTCATGCGGGCACATCATCGACAGCGGCGAGAAGCAGCCATGGTCGAGCGGCTTGCCCTGGAAGAAGGACATGTCGAACTCGTCGGCCACCAGCGAAGCGCCGATGTGATGCGAGAGCGCGGCATGGCCTTTCAACGGCGGCAGATCGCGCGCGCCGCCGCCTTCGTCGGCCACCGCATAGCTTTCCCCGATGCCGAGGGTGAAGGCCGAGTAATGATCGAAGAAGAAGGAAGTGACGTGGTCGTTGAAGATGACGAACAGCACGTCCGGCTTGCGGTCGGTGAGCCATTGCTGCACCGGCTTGAACGCCTCGAAGATCGGCGCCCATACCGGGTCGTTCTGCTTGTTGCGATCATAGGCAAAGCCGATGGTCGGCGTGTGCGACGCGGCAACCGCTCCGATGATGCGTGCCATTGTCTTTCTCCTGCTGTCATTCCGGGTCGCGCGAAGCGCGAACCCGGAATCCAGACATTTCCACGGTGTTCGTTTCTGGATTCCGGATCGCCGCTGCGCGGCGTCCGGAATGACGGGTTTCTATAATTTGATGCACACGTTCTTGAGCTCGGTATAGAACTCGAGCGAGTGCACGCCGCCTTCGCGGCCGATGCCGGATTGCTTCATGCCGCCGAACGGCGTGCGCAGGTCGCGCAGGAACCAGCTATTGACCCAGACGATGCCGGCTTCGATGCGCGCGGCGACGCGATGCGCGCGGGCGAGATTGCTGGTCCACACTGAGGCGGCAAGCCCGTAGTCGAGCGCATTGGCGCGCTTGATCACTTCCTCTTCCGTATCGAACGGCGCGATATGGGTGCAGGGGCCGAAGATCTCCTCGGTTACCGTGGCGGCGGTGTCGGGCAGCCCGGTCCAGATGGTCGGCTCGACCCAGGCGCCGCCTTCGAGTTCGTGCGGCATCGTCGGCACGCTGCCGCCGGTGACCACGGTGGCGCCCTCGATCACCGCCTTGCCGTAATAGGACAGCACTTTGTCGCGGTGTTCCAGGCTGATCAGCGGGCCCATATTGGTCGCCGCATCCTCCGGCGCGCCGAGCTTGAGTTTTTCCGCGCGCGCCTTCAGCGCGGCGACGAACTTCTCGAAGATCGGCCGCTCGACATAGACGCGCTCGGTGCCCAGGCACACCTGCCCGCAATTGGCGAAGCACGAGCGCATCGTGCCCTCGATCGCCGCCTCGAAATCGCAATCGGCAAACACCACCGCCGGATTCTTGCCGCCCATTTCCAGCGACACCGGGCGGGCCCCGTCGGCCGCCGCCTTCATGATGGCGGCGCCGGTCCGGGTTTCGCCGGTGAAGGTGATGGCGCTCACGCCCGGGTGGCGCGTCAGCAATTCGCCGGCCGAGCCGGGGCCGAAGCCGTGCACGACGTTGTAGACGCCCTTGGGTACGCCGACCGCATTCATCACCTCGCCGAGCAGGGTCGCGGTCTGCGGGCTCTCCTCGGAGGGCTTGACCACCACGGTATTGCCGCAGGCGAGCGCCGGCGCCACCTTCCAGGTCATCAGCAACAGCGGCAGGTTCCACGGGCAGATCACCGCCACCACGCCGATCGGCCGCCGCACCGCGTAATTGATGGCGCCGGCGCCGTCCGGCGTTCCCATTTCGAAGAATTCGGTGGCGACGTTCTTGATGGTGTCGGCGAACACCTTGAAGTTGGCGGCGCCGCGCGGGATGTCGAGATGGCGCGCCAGGCTCACCGGCTTGCCGGTGTCGGCCACTTCCGCGGCGAGGAAATCGTCGAAGCGCTTGTTGATCTCATTGGCGACCGCATAGAGCATGTCGCCGCGTTCGCCCGCCGCCATGCGGCCCCAAGGGCCGTCGAGTGCCGCGCGCGCCGCCTGAACCGCGGCATCGACTTCCGCTTGGCCCGCTTCCGTCACCCGCGCGATCAGCGCGCCGGTGACCGGCGAGCGCTTGTCGAAACGCTTGCCGCTGGCCGCCGCGACGGCGTCGCCGGCGATGAAATTGAGGATGTCCTTGACCGCGGCGGGCTGCTCGGCCTTGCGCGTGACGTCGAGCATGGAAACGCTCTCCCATTTGTCGATTTGTGTTGTTGCCGGGCCAATCTGGTTGCCGCGACACCCGGTTGCCTTGATCTAGGTCAAGCGCATCATTCGCTCATTCCGGGGCGCGCGCGTGCGGAATGACGGGATACTCAGAACAGGGGCGGGATCAGGTCCTCGACCTTGAGACGGCGGCGGCTCTGCACCTGCGCCACGATGCGGCTGCGGTGACAGGATTTGGGATCGCGGCAGTAGCAGAGCAGGGCGATGCGCTGGCCCGATTTGATCAGCGCCAGCAGTTCGTCGAGCGCTTCCTGCGCCGGCGGCGTCTTGATGTGCTTGTCGTAGATGCGCCAGAGCCGGTCGGTATCGCCGGCGCGCGCGGCCTGGCGTCCTTCCGCCGGGGTGCCGAGCTTCTGCAGGTGGACATAGCCGATGCCGGCCGCGTCGAGGCCGGCGGCCAAGGCCCGCTTGGAGAAGCCGGGACGGCGCGAGGCCGCCACCGCGCGGGTGTCGACCACGAGCTCGACCTTCGCGCGCTTGAGCTCTCCGAGCACGGCGGCCGGCGTTGCCTGCTCATAGCCGATGGTGAACAGCGGCGCCTGTTTCATGTCGCGCATTATAGCGGAGCAGCGCGCTAGAACTCCATCGCCACGCCGACGCGGCCGACGCTCTCGACGCCACCGGCATTGGCATAGGAGCCGTAGACCACGGTCGGGATCGAGAAATCGAAGCGGTGGGCGATGCCGATGCCGACCGCGGTTTCGCCGCGGTAAATGCTGCTCGACAGCGACACCGTGGTGCGGCCGGCGGCCGAGGGCATGATCAGCGGCGCCAGCGCCGCCGTCGCCGCGATGCCGCGCTTGGCATGGCTGTCGACATCGTCGATGCGACTGTTCATCGTATCCATGCCGCTCTGGAACTGGCGCAGATTGACCGCGTCGGTCGCGTCGACGCCGTCGGCCACATTGGTGATGCGTCGCTCGCTGCCGGCGGCGCCGACCGAGACGGTGTTGGCCTGGTTGGCCACCGAGCCGGCGCCGATTGCGGTGGCGTTGGCGGCGGTAGCGACGGCATTAGGCCCGAGCGCGGTGGAATTGCTGCCGGTCGCGGTGGCGCCGTCGCCGAAGGCGGCACCGCCATTGCTGGCGGTGGCGGCGGTGCCGACCGCGACCGAGCCGGTCGCCAGCGCACCGGTGCCGATGGCAATGGCATTGGGCCCGGTCGCCATCGCATCGATGCCGGTGGCGATGGCGCCGGAGGGATCGGCTGTGGCGGCGCTGCCGACGGTGACCGAATCGCCGTTGAAGGCGGAGCGGATGCGCTGGTTGACCGACACGTTGAGATTGGTGAGTTGGCCGACGGTTGCCGCGTCGGTCGCATCGATGCCGTCGGCGATATGGGTAAGGCGGCGCTCGGCGCCGGGCGCGCCGAACGACACCGAATTGTCGGCGCTGGCCACCGAACCCGCGCCGATGGCGACGGCATTGAAGCCGGTGGCGACCGCCTGGTTGCCGATCGCCGTCGTGTTGTCGCCGATCGCCTGCGCCAGCGTGCCCATGGCGGTCGAATTGGCCCCGGTCGCCTGCGCCTGGTTGCCGAGCGCGACCGCGTTCTCGCCCGAGGCGACGCTGAGGATGCCGACCGCGGTGCTGTTGCGGCCGGAGGCCTCGCTGAGATTGCCGAAGGCGGTGGCGTTGTCGCCGGTCGCCTGGCTGAGCACGCCGAAGGCCGAGGCATTGGCGCCCGCGGCATTGGCGTGATTGCCGAGCGCGGTGGCATTGGCGCCGCTCGCCTGCGCCTGGACGCCGAAGGCGGTGGCGTTGTCGCCGCTGGCGATGCTGTAGGCGCCGAAGGCGATGGCATTGGCGCCGGAAGCTTGGCTGGCATAACCAAAGGCGGCGCTGTTATCGCCGCTGGCGACGGCATATTCGCCGAAGGCGAAGCTGTTGAGCCCGGTCGGCTTCGGCATATTGGCCGGCGTCATCTCGGCAAGCGGGATCGACGACAACAGCCAGCCGTCGTCGGCCCGCGCCGGCGCCACGGGTCCGGCGATACCGGCCGCGAATGCCGCCGCGATCAGCCCCAGGCGCGGCAGGCGCCGCCTTACGTGCAATGTGATCATCACGTCCCCCGCGCTTTGCGCTCGTCGAGACGCCTCCCGTTAAGGAAGTGTTTACCAATGTGGCGCGCGAAATCTGTTCGGGGAAATACGCAGGCCTTTTGCCAAGGTTAACGCCGCGCGGCAGCCGGTACCCGGCGGCTGTCATCGTGTTGTCACGCAACGCGATTATCAAATGCGCAAGTGGCGAGGGAAGAGGCTTTCCCATCGCCGACGGCCACTGACGGCAAGGCGACGGCGGATGTAACCGCGCCTTTTCGTGGTGGTCGTTTTCATTTCAATTCACTGCCATTCCGGATTTGCTCGCTTCGCGCCGCGCCGGAATGGCCAAAAGCAAAAGGCCCGGGATTGCTCCCGGGCCTTCGCATTTCATACCAAGTGAGCCGGACTTAGAAATCCATGCCGCCGCCAATCGAAGTCGGCTGTTGCCGACTTCGATCATGTTAAGTGGGTGGCGGCTTTTATGGATTTCCTCAGAAATCCATGCCGCCGCCCGGCGGCATGGCCGGCATGGCGTCCTTCTTCTTCGGCAGCTCGGCGACCATGGCCTCGGTGGTGATCAACAGGCCGGCCACCGACGCGGCGTTCTGGATGGCGCAGCGCACGACCTTGGTCGGATCGATGATGCCCTTCGACACCATGTTGCCGTACTCGCCCGACTGCGCATCGTAGCCGAACGAATACTGATCCTTCTCCATGATCTTGCCGACCACGACCGAACCGTCGGCGCCCGCGTTCTGGGCGATCTGACGGGCCGGGGCCTGCAACGCCTTGCGCACGATGTCGACGCCGTGCTTCTGGTCGTCGTTGGCGACCTTGACGCGCTTGAGCGCCTCGACCGAACGCAGCAGGGCGACGCCGCCGCCCGGCAGGATGCCTTCCTCGACCGCGGCGCGAGTCGCATGCATGGCGTCGTCGACGCGATCCTTGCGCTCCTTCACCTCGACCTCGGTGGCGCCGCCGACGCGGATCACCGCCACGCCGCCGGCCAGCTTGGCCAGCCGCTCCTGCAGCTTCTCCTTGTCGTAGTCCGAGGTGGTCTCCTCGATCTGCGCCTTGATCTGCGCCACCCGCGCCTCGATGTCGGCCTTCTTGCCGGCGCCGTTGACGATGGTGGTGTTTTCCTTGTCGATCATCACCTTCTTGGCCTTGCCGAGCATGTTGATGGTGACGTTCTCGAGCTTGATGCCGAGATCTTCACTGATCGCCTGGCCGCCGGTGAGAATGGCGATGTCCTGCAGCATGGCCTTGCGGCGATCGCCGAAGCCCGGCGCCTTCACCGCCGCGACCTTGAGGCCGCCGCGCAGCTTGTTGACCACGAGCGTGGCCAGTGCCTCGCCCTCGACGTCTTCCGCCACAATCAGCAGCGGCTTGCCGGTCTGCACCACCGACTCCAGGAGCGGCAGCAGCTCCTGCAGGCCCGACAGCTTCTTCTCGTAGATGAGGAGATAGGGGTCCTCCATCTCCGTGCGCATCTTGTCGGCATTGGTGATGAAGTAGGGGGAGATGTAGCCGCGGTCGAACTGCATGCCCTCGACCACGTCGAGCTCGGTCTCCAGGCTCTTGGCCTCTTCGACCGTGATGACGCCCTCGTTGCCGACCTTCTTCATCGCCTCGGCGAGGAAGCGGCCGATCTCCTGGTCGCCGTTGGACGAGATGGTGCCGACCTGGGCGATCTCGTCATTGGAGGTGACCTTCTTGGAGTTCTTCTGCAGGTCCTCGACGACCGCTTCGACGGCGAGATCGACGCCGCGCTTGAGGTCCATCGGGTTCATGCCGGCGGCCACCGCCTTGGAGCCTTCCTTGACGATCGCTTGCGCCAGCACGGTCGCCGTGGTGGTGCCGTCGCCGGCCACATCGGAGGCCTTGGAGGCGACCTCGCGCACCATCTGCGCGCCCATGTTCTCGAACTTGTCCTCGAGCTCGATTTCCTTGGCCACCGTCACGCCGTCCTTGGTGATGCGCGGGGCGCCGAACGATTTATCGAGCACGACGTTGCGGCCCTTGGGGCCGAGCGTCACCCTCACCGCATTGGCGAGGATGTCGACGCCGCGCAACATGCGGTCGCGCGCGTCGGTGGAAAATTTGACGTCTTTCGCAGCCATAGTTTCGTTTCCTTCGGGTTTCGACCGTCACCCTGAGGAGCGGGCCGCTTCGGCGGCGAGCCTCGAAGGGTGACATGAGTGGGGCGGTCTTCCTTCGAGGCGTCTGCCTGCGGCAGATTCCTCAGGATGACGGCGCTGCCTTAGGCGGCCTTCTTCTTGGCCGTGGCGCCGCCTTCGATGACGCCCATGATGTCGCTTTCCTTCATGATCAGGAGATCCTGACCGTCGATCTTGACCTCGGTGCCCGACCACTTGCCGAACAGCACGGTGTCGCCGACCTTCAGATCGATCGGGATCAGCTTGCCGGCTTCGTCGCGGCCGCCAGGGCCGACGGCGACGATCTCGCCCTCACTCGGCTTTTCCTTGACGGTGTCGGGAATGATGATGCCGCCGGCGGTCTTTTCCTGGGCATCGATGCGCTTGACGACGACGCGGTCGTGAAGCGGGCGGAACTTCATGGCAGTCCTCCTAAATAATTGGGGCAGTTTGCGTTTTTTGGTGTCTGGCTGGATCCCCTGCCAGGCCTGAGGTGCAGATGGGCGCCGATTTTTGGCCCGCAAGGGGATGCGGAAAAATTTTTAGCACTCACCGTGCCGGAGTGCCAAGAACAAACAAAAGGCACGCCGCTCGCATGGTTAACGGCGCCACCGCGTGGGCTCGCCGCGCCAACCGGCTGCCGCCTCGAAGTCGGGCCGCCAAGCTTGTTAGCAATAGATCGCAATTGCTGCTAACGCCTTGATTTTAAACAACATGTTTACCTTTTGCGCTTGCAATGGGGGTTGCCGGAAATGGAAACTCGAAAGTCCGACAGACGGAGGGCTTGGCATGGTTTCGACGGATTTCCTCAAGCAGGTCAACGGCTACGGTCTGACCACGGCGCATATCCTGTACCGGCGTCCCGATCACCATTGGCTGCTGCAGTCCTATCTCTGGCAGTCTTACGACCTGTTTCCCGAATTCCCCGAGCTGCAGCGATTCCTCGCCTTCTGGCAGGAGAAGCTGGAAGGGCCGCTGCATTCCGTGCAGGTCGCCCATTGCAAGCTGATCAAGCCGGCCGAGCTGAAGACGGTGAACGGCGAATTCCGCCTGCACTGAGCGGATTAACCGATCGCTCGGCGTGGGCATGCAGGATCGCCCGTGTTGTTTGATCGGCCCCGGGTAGGCCGCCGCTCATTTATTCCGCTCGCCCGGAATAAGACCGAGGGCGCGCGGGACGCCAGGGGTCCGACCGGACCCGCGGGCCTCGACGCCTCGCGACATCGAGGCTTGTCGAAGTCCGTAAAGCCGCAAGGCCGCCGTTCCTAAGGCGTCCCGCGCGCGGTGTTTATAGGCTTGCTCCGCAGCGCCCCCGGTGGACCGTCCATTTCAGGCGTCCTGCCTTTCGGCGAGGCCACCTATCCACCGCTCTCGGCCCAAACGGTGCCCAGCACTTCTGACCGTGCCGGCTGCCGCCGTCAGCGGGGCCACGCGACGCGCGGCTGGCGCGCCGGGACGCCTGCGGCTTGGACCGCCGGGCCGCTCCGCCGCATCTCCAGCGGAGCGTCATTGCCCGGCCACCGCTCCCCGCCCCGTATCTGAAGATGCTGATCAGACACCCCTCGGTACCGAGGCGGGATGTCTGGAATAATGTCCTATTAGGCAGATCTGGTCAAGAGGCCTAGGAATATATATTTTCGCACCCCGGGTTGAGGTCGGTAGCCCGCTGTCGCCGTAGGAGCTGTAGCCCGCATGGAGCGCTCGGGTCGCGCCTACGGCGCGCCCAAGGATAAACTCCGCGCAATGCGGGAAACGGCGTCTCGGGCCAGCCCCGGGTTTAGCTGGGCGCCGCCCGGGCGACAGGCTGTTCCGGGCTACGCGCTACCGGGTCTTTGCTGGACCGGGCTTATCCGATTCATCGCCAATGGATCGGTGCGCGGGATACCGTGCGTCGATGCGCGCGATCAACCGCTCGAGCGGCGGCAGCAGGCGCGCAACCAGCATCGCGTTGCCGCGCGCGTTGTAATGGGCGCCGTCGCGGGCGCGGAATTTGTGCGGCGGCAGGGTGAAGTCGAGCGACAGCGCGCCCTGCGCGGCGGCGAGATCGGCGAAACGCAAGCCACCGAGGCCGAGCACCAGCACCGCGATATGGCGGGTTTGCAGCGCGCGGATCAGATCGGCGATGCGAGCGCGCACGGTGGCGAGCGAGGCGCGCTGGGCCCGGTCGTTGAGGCCGAATTCAAGAATGCAGATGTCAGTGCCCGGATCGATGGCCTGGTCGAAGCGTTGCAGCGCGCGGCGGGCGGTGTCGCCGGGAACGCCGGCATTCTTGACCGCGACGTCGTAGCCCTTCTTGCGCAGGGCCGCCTGCAATTGCGCCGGATAGGCCTGCGTGCGCGGCAGCAGCCAGCCATAGGTCATGCTGTCGCCGAAGGCGACGATGTGGATGGGGCGGGCGGCGGCGGGAACAACAAGAGATGAAGAGAGAAGCAGCAAAATGGCAAGCGCGATGATTCGCAAGGGTGACGCGAGTCGCACTGCTGTCATTGCCCGCGAAAGCGGGCAATCCAGTAACCACAAGACCCTCGGTGCGTACTGGGTCCCCGCTTCCGCGGGGACGACCGCCGTGTCATTCACGTCAACACTCCCACGATCGCGCCGGTGAGGCAGGTCGCCAGCGTGCCCGACACGATCGATTTGCCGCCGAGCGAGATGATGTCGGCGCGCCGCTCCGGCGCCATCACGGTGAGCCCCGCGATCATGATGCCGAGCGAGCCGAAATTGGCGAAGCCGCACATGGCATAGAGCATGATCAGCCGCGAACGCGGATCGAGCGCGCCGGCCGGCAGCTTGGCGAGCTCGAGATAGGCGATCAGTTCGTTGAGCACGGTCTTGATGCCCATCAGCGAACCGGCGGTGACGGCCTCATGCCAGGGCACGCCCATCAGCCAGCACACCGGCGCCATGACGTAGCCGAGCAGGCGCTGCAAGGTGATGGTGGAGCCGGCAATATCGGGCAGCAGGCCGAGAATGGAATTGGCGAGATGCACCAAGGCCACCAGCACGAGCAGCATGGCAATAATGTTCAATAAGAGGTCGAGCCCGGCGGTCGTGCCGCGCACGATGGCGTCCATGGTGTTGTCGGCGACCGGGCCGATCTCGATCGCGTCCATGTCGGTTGATTTGCCGGGCGCGTCCGGCACCATCAGCATGCTCATCAACAGTGCCGCCGGTGCGCTGATGATGGACGCGATCAGGATATGGCCGGCGACATCGGGGATGACATTGCGCAGGATGGTGGCGTAGAGCACGTAGACCGTGCCGGCTATGGTGGCCATGCCGCCGGTCATGATCATGAACAATTCGCCGCGGGTCAGCTTGGCCAGATAGGGCCGGACGAACAGCGGCGATTCCACCATGCCAAGGAAGATATTGGCGGCGGTCGACAAGCCGACGGCGCCGCCGACCCCGATCATGCGCTCGAGCAGGGCGGACAAGCCGCGCACGACCATTGGCAGGATGCGCCAATGGAACAGCAGCGTGGTCAAGACGCTCATCACCAGCACGATCGGCAGCGCCTGGAAGCCGAGCACGAATTCATTGGCCGGGCTGGTCACCGCGTAGGGCGGCGGGCCGCCGCCGAGATAGCCGAAGACGAAGCCGGTGCCGGCAAGCGTCGCCGCGCTGATGGCGTCGACGGCGCGGTTGACCAGGGCGAAGGCGAGCTTGATCTGCGGGATCTTGAGCAGCAGCACGGCGGTGGCCAGCGTGACCAGCAGCGCGGCGCCGACGCGCCGCCAGTTCACCTGTCCGCGCCGTTCGCGGATCAGCCAGGCGAAGGCGAGCAGGGCGAAGACGCCGAGCGCGGATTGCAACTGGTCCATCGCGATTTCCCCCGCGGCGGCACCCGTCTTGTCAACGGCGCCGCCGTCATGGAAATTGCGCGATGGGGACGCGCAAGGCAACGGGGGATCGGATGGCCAGCATCCGTTTCGATTTCGGCACGCTGACGCTGGAGGCCGATCTGCTCGATACGCCGACCGCCCGCGCCATCGCCGCCATACTGCCGGTCAGCGCATCGGTGATGACCTGGGGCGACGAGGTCTATTTCGACGTCATGGTGGAGGTACCGCGCGAGCGCGACGCCCGCGCCGTGGTCAACGCCGGCGAGATCGCCTATTGGCCGCAGGGCCCGGCCATCGCCATCGGCTTCGGCCGCACCCCGGTCAGCCAAGGCGACGAGATCAGGCTGGCCAGCCCAGTCAATATCTTCGCGCTGGCGCGCTCCGACGTGAAGGCGCTCAAATCGGTGCGGGCGGGGAGCAAAGTGACGGTCAGTCTCGCCGACTGAGCGCGGTCAGGTCGGCTTCGGCAACAGGTCGTCGAAGGATTTCACCGCGATGATGGCTTCGCCGACGCTCGGTTGCGGGCCGCTCTTGATGGTGTCGGCATCCTTGACCGCCGTGCCGAAGTTCAAGCCGGTGCGCTCCTCGATGCTGGCCACCGATACGCGCCAATGCGAAACATTCACCGACGGCAGATCCTTCGGTTTGCCCAGGCTCTTGCGGCTTTCCGACAACAGCGGCAATTGGTCGACGACGAGGCCGACCGATTTGAGCCCGCCTTTGCCTTTCCACACGATCACCTTGAAGAAGGAGGAGGGGATCTGCACCGATCCGGCCGACATGTCGATCTGGCTGTTGTAGATCGGACCCTGGAACACGGTGATATGGGTCTTCGAATTGCTCGACAGCACGCCGTTCTCCAGCACGTAGCGCTCGGCGCCCTGCCAGTATTTGGCGCTCTCGTTGAAGCGGAAATGTTGCGGCGAGCAGTTGGTGAAATGGAAGGTGTCGGCATTGGCGCGCTCGGCGTCCGCCGGCGTGCCCCAAGTCGGGTCGGTGCGTCGGGTCAGATGCCCGCGATCGAAATAGTCCGACCAGTCGCTGTAGAAGGATTGATCGAGATAGAAGCTGCCGTCGACGCGCGGATCGAGGAACCACTTGTCGCCTTCCTCGGCGTCGGTGACCTGGCCAGTCGCGCGGTCGACATTCAGGAAGGTCTTGCCGTCGATATTGGTCGCGGTGAAGATCGCGACGCGTTTTCCCTTGTTGAGTTTCAGGCTGAAATGCTCGTATTTCAGCTCGCCATCGGCGGCCGCCGGCTGGTCGGAATGCAAGGGCGCGACCTGCTTGGCCAATTGCGTGTTGGGCTTGGGCAGCGGGATGGAGACGCCGGGAATGAATTTGGCGTCGTAGCTGGCGCGGTTCTCATAATCCTGGTCGACATGCAGGGATTCGGCGGCGCTGGTCAGCACCTTCGCCGGCGGCGGCGCCGGGGCGGCGCTGAGCGCCTTGACGCCCGCCGCCGCGCCGCTGACGGCGGTGATCTCGATCGGAATGGTGACGCGCATTTCGCTGGCATTGTCGGAGCTTGTCATCGCTGGATCTCCGGTGATCGCTGTGCTCTCGGCGGCCTCGGTCGTCGCGTGCGGCGGCGTCAGCTCGCGCACGCCGGGCGGCGGCGCGCTTTGCTTGTCAAAGGCAAGCGCTTCGCGCAGCAGCGCCTGTTGCGGGTCGGGCAGGTTCTGAATCTTGGCGTCGAGATCGGTATAGATCGAGCTGATCCGCACGCCCTCGTTGACATTGTTGGGGATCTTCTTGCCGCTGTCGTCGGTGAGTTCGAGAAACGGCTCACCATAATGATGCAGGGCCACCAGCTCCCAGAAATCGTTGAACACCGGCGAGCCCGACGAGCCGTGCTCGGTGTCGGTTTCGTAGAGCAGCGTGCGCGCGGTGCGATAGGTGAGGATGTTGTTGCGCAAGGCGACCATTTTCGGCAGCCCGCTCGGGTGTTGAATGATGTTCACGTTCATGCCGATGGCGTGCTTGTCCGATCGGTCGGAGAGCACGCAATAGCCGAGTGTGCTGGGGTCGGCCGCGCCGGCCATGCGCGGGCCCAGCGCGATGAGCGCATAATCGAGTTCGGTCTCGGGCGAGAACAGGGCAAAGCGGTCGGGATCGAGCTTGTAGACGCTCTGCGTCAGCGGCAGGCCGCGCTCGTCGCGCTCGAAATCGAAACTGACCTGGGCCGCCTTGGCCGTCTCGGCATCCTGGATGACGTGCTGGTTGGTCAGGAACAGGCGCGGGCTGATCAGGAAGCCGGTGCCGCGGTCGCTTGACCCCGGCAGCGTCACGTCGACAATCGCCACCGCGCGCCGCACCTGCGCGCCGCGAACGAGAAACCAAACCGCCTGTAGATCATTGGTCGGCCCGACCAGGGCTTCGGGCCCGGGCAGGTTCATCGTGATCTCGCGCGACACATACTCGGCGGCGCGGTTCTGATCTTGTTCGGCGTCGAGCGGGCGGCCCGCATCGACGAGCGCACGCACTTCCTGGCGCGCGGTGCGCGACTGCTCGACAATTTGACGGAATTCTGTCGCCACGACCGACATGATGCCCCCCGTCGGACCGATCGATAGATTAGCACGAGATTACAACTATATCGGGTAATTATTGCAATGGATTGTCAGGCGCGATTTTAAGTGTTGTTTTGAATCAATATGTTACGTAGTTCCGCCGGCGCCCGGTCGAGGCGGATCGGCACTCACTCGCCGTGCTGGCGCACCATCGACAGCATCAAATCCCAGGCGTTGCGGATATTGACCATCATCAGCAGCAGCAGCGCACCGGCAAAGGTGTCGAGCGAGAATTCGTGTCCGCCTTGCATCATCGCCGCCGCGACGAGCAGCGCGATATAGGCCATGGCAGGCAGCAGGCCATAGCCGAGGCGGTCGACCAGATACCGCGTCCAGTTATTGCGCAGGAGTTGCACGGTGGTCACCGCCGAAACGATGAGCCCGACCAGTCCGGTGCCGCCGATCAGCACCACGAAGAACAGGCGATGGTGCGAGGGAACGAGCGCAATCGCCGCGAGGAAGAGGACGACGGCGAAATGGATCACGATCGGACTGAAAAAGGTGCGCGTCGCGGTCGCCTTTTGCTCGGTCAGATAGCCGGTGCCGAGCGAGACGGCGACGAACAGCAGGGCCAGCAGCGCGGCCGCCGCGGTGCCGATCAGCAGATAGAAATCGCCCCAATGTTCAAGGACCCGCGCCGGGCTTTCCATGCCGCCTTCCTCTCATCCGGGGCCTGTGCCGGCGCGCCGTCAGCCTCTGCCCACGAACGGCATCTTGTTGGCCATCACGGTCATGAACAGCACGTTGGAATCGAGCGGCAGGCTCGCCATGTAGACCACCGCGCGGCCGACATCGTCGGCCGCCATGCGCGGCTCGATCATCTTGCGGCCGTCCGGCTGCAGCACGCCGTCGCCCTGCACCATGCGATCGGTCAGCGGCGTCGCCGCGTTGCCGATATCGATCTGCCCGCAGCAGATGTCGTATTGCCGGCAGTCGAGCGAGGTCGACTTGGTGAGCCCGGTCACCGCGTGTTTGGTCGCGGTATAGGCGACCGAGTAGGGGCGCGGCGCGTGCGCGGAGATCGAGCCGTTGTTGACGATGCGACCGCCGCGCGGCGTTTGCGCCTTCATGATCTTGATCGCTTCCTGGGTGCACAGGAACATGCCGGTCAGGTTGGTGGCGACCACGTTCTGCCAGGTCTCGAACGGCAATTCTTCGAGCGGCACCGCCGGCGCGCCGATGCCGGCATTGTTGAACAGGACATCGAGCCGGCCGAAGCTCGCTTTCACCTTGGTAAACAGCGCCAGGATGGATTCGCGCTTGGCCACATCGGTCGGCACCGCGAGCGCCTGCGAGCCGGCGGCATTGACCGCGGCCGCGGTCTCCTCGAGCGGCGCCGGGCGGCGTCCCGCCAGCACCAGATTGTAGCCGGCCTGCGCCAGCGCGATGGCCACGGCCTTGCCGACGCCGGTTCCGGCGCCGGTCACAAGAGCGATTTTCGCGGTCATCGGTTGTCCCTCCCAGACGTTTTTTGGAGAGCCGACGCCATATCATAAATGCGCCGGCACGTCATAGGCGGGACCGGCAGGGCTACATGACGCGGGCGGGAAGCATGGGATCGAGCAGCTTGCGCGCGCTCTCAGCGCCGACGATCGGCAGGCCCTTGGGATCGATGAGGCCGATCTGCGCCAGGAGGCTGGCCTGATCCCAATAAATGTGCTCGTGGGCGATCTTGCCGTCCTCGCAACCGACAACGACGACCACGGCGATCTCGACCGGCTTGCCGGTGGGCGCGATCCCCGGCAACATCCAGTCGATCATCGTGGTGTGGGTGAAGCTGATGACCAGCTCGTCGACGATCTGCGTGTCGCCGACCGTGTTCGACACATTCGTCATCGTGACGTCGGGCGGGAAGAACTTGCCGACCAGGTGGTTCTTGTAGAATTTGCGCACGCCGTCGCGGCCGACGCCGCCGACCATGCTCGGCACGTTGTGCAGATGCGGGTCGGCCGTCATCGTGGCCATGGTCGTGTCGAGGTCGCCGGCAAGCTCGGCATCGACATGTTTCTTGAAGGTATCGAGCATGGCGTGCTTTGACATCGGGTCGTTTCCTTACGCTTTGGCGACAAGGCACGCTGAGCCGAAGTGTGAAACGAACGGTGTAGGAAATTGCTAGAATGCCACGGCCGGCGACGGTTTGTCGGCGTTCAGCCGGGGCAGCCTTACCGCGGCACCGGCGTCAGCCGGCGAGCGCGGTGGCGTCGTCGATGCGGAAGGAGTTCGGGCGACTGCAGGCGTGCGCTGATCTCGGCCGGGCTCACCGGCTTGCCGAAGCGGTAGCCTTGCATGGAATGCACGCCGGCGGCGCGCAGGAACAGTTGCTGATCGGCGGTCTCGACGCCCTCGGCGGTGACCTGCATGCCGAGGCCGCGGCCGAGGCTGACCACGGCGTGTACGATAGCCGCGGCGTCGGCGGCCTTCTCGATCGAGCGCACGAAGCTGCGGTCGATCTTGAGCTTGTCGAAGGGATAGCGGCGCAGATAGAGCAGGCTGGAATAGCCGGTGCCGAAATCGTCGAGCGCGAGCTTGACGCCGAGCGCCTTCACCCGGTTCATGGCGGCCTCGGCGGTGTCCGTATTGCCGAGCAGCACGGTTTCGGTGAGTTCGAGCTCGAGCCGGGCCGGATCGAATTCGGTCTCGTCGAGGATGCGCTCGACCGCCTCGACGAATTCGCAATGGCGGAATTGCAGCGGCGAGACATTGACCGCCACGGTCAGGCCGGGCCAGGCCTTGCCGTCGGTGAGGGCCTGGCGCAGCACCCAGGCGCCGAGTGAAATGATCAGACCGGAATGTTCGGCGGCGGCGATGAACTCGCTCGGCTCGATGACGCCGCGCTGCGGATGGGTCCAGCGACAGAGCGCTTCCACGCCGATCATGATGTCGCCGCTCTTGTTGACGATCGGCTGGTAGACCAGCTTCAGCCGGTTGTTCTCGATGGCCTCGCGCAGATCGGCTTCCAGCAGCTTGCGGTTGGACAGGTCGGCGTCCATCGCCGCGTCGTAGATGCAGGCGCGGTTGCGGCCCTCGTTCTTGGCGCGATAGAGCGCCATGTCGGCATAGCGCATCACGTCGGCGGCGCCGCCGCAGTTCTGGTCGATCAGGGCGATGCCGATGGAAGCGCCGATGACGATGTTCTGCGCGTTGATCGAATAGGGCGCGCAGATGGCGCTGATGATGCGCTGGGCGACCGCCATCATGTCGTCGGGGTTGTCGCTGGCCGCGGTGAGCACGGCGAATTCGTCGCCGCCCAGGCGCGCCACCAGATCATCGCCGCGCAGCACGCGCGACAGCCGCAGCGTGACGTTGCGGATCAATTCGTCGCCGGTCGGATGGCCAAGCGTATCGTTGACGTCCTTGAAATGGTCGAGGTCGATATAGAACACCGCCGACGGCGAGGAGCCGGCGCGCACCTCGTCGATCACCGCCTCCAGCCGCTCGCCGAAGAAGATGCGGTTGGGCAGCCCGCAGAGCGGGTCGTGCATGGCGAGATGGCGCAGCCGCGACTCGCCGGCGGCGATCGCCACCGCGGTGCGCCGCATATAGCGCAGCACGAAGGCGGCGAGCAGCGCGAAGCCGGCGAGCGCCACCGCGATGAAGGGGATCACGCTGTGCACGATCTCGGCGCCGGGCTGCTTGGGTTCCCAGGCAAAGCGAGCGATGGCGTGGCCCTGCGCGTCGGCGAGCGTGTAGCTGTGGGTGTCGGCAGGCAGCGGTCCGCCGCCGATCGGCCGCAGATGGGTCAAACTCATTTGCGCGGCTATCTCGGCGAGCAGGCCGGGCTCGATGAATTTCACCGACATCAGGATCGGCGCGTGGCGGTCGAGCAGGACGGGAGCAACAGGTGAGGGGCCGACGGCGGCGGCGGCAATGATTGCGGGCTGGCCGAGGAAGCGGCCAATGATTGCGGCGCGCGAACGCGTGTCGCCCTCATTGGTGTCGAAGCCGCCGAGGCGGATACCGCTGCGCAAAGTGGCGGTACGGCCGCGCATGAAATCGAGGATCGGCCCGATGTCGGGTTGCACTTTGCTCAGCCAGCTCGGCGCTACCACCTGACTGTTGACCAGCGCATAGAGCGGATGGTCGTCGCCGTTGAAGATGAAGACCGCGTCGTGGTCGAAATAGGTCTGCAGCCACGATCCGACACGATGCGACGCCCAGGCTTGGTCGAACGTGTCGCGGATGTGCGCGACGGCGGACGGCGAGGCGGCGATGCTTTCCACCTCGCGCAGCACGCGCTCGCCGTTGCTGCGCAAGGCGCCGGCGAGCATCTGCTGCTCGTGCTGGACGGCGACGGTGTCGGCGCGCTCGGCGGAGGAGAGCACGGCGACGACGATGCAGATGATGGCGACGGCGACGATGACGCCGATCGGGACCACCACGCTCAGGCGAGCGCGGTCCCAACTGGTATATTTGCCTTCCTCGGAAGCGCGCCAACGCGCAGCGGCCGGCAAATAGTTCCCCCTAAGGCTTCCTGGCGGCTGGACTTTTTCAATCCCGACCCTAGGCGGCAAAACTTGCGATTCACTTTCAATCCGCTCGGTTGCAGCAAAGGGTGCAGACAAGTGCACCAATTCTGCCGGTGCTGTTAACCAGTGGTAAAAAACAGCCAAAGAATGGTTCGGAGCGATCGATCCGTGCGGGAATGACGGGGGGAGCAGCCTAATCGCCGTGGTAGGGCGGGCGTGGAATGTCCATATGGGCGGCCCGCAGCGCCGCCGACCAGCGCTCGCGCAGGTCCTGGAAATAGGGTTCCCCCGGCTCGATCCGGTAATTCAGCTCGGGATTCAGGGCATCGCGGCGCGCCACCAGGATATCGATCGGCAGCCCGACCCCGAGATTGGAGCGCATGGTCGAATCCATGGAGATCAGGCCAATCTTGAGGGCGTCATAGAGGTCGGTCTCGAAGCTGATGGCGCGGTCGAGCACCGGCTTGCCGTATTTATGCTCACCGATCTGCAAATAGGGGGTGTCGGTGGTGCATTCGATGAAATTGCCGGCCGAATAGATCATGAACAGGCGCAGGCGGCCGCCCTTGATCTGGCCGCCGAACAGGAAGGCGACCTCGTGCTCGACCGAGGCGGCGGCGAGCGCCCGGCCTTCGGCGTTCTGGATGGCGCGCACGGCACGCCCGATGCGCTGCGCCGCCTTGAACATGGTCGGCGCATTCATCAGCGTCTCGCATTCGCCGGTCTCCGGATTGTCCATGCCTTCGGTCAGCATCGAGCGCACGGTCTGGCTCAGCGACAGGTTGCCGGAGGAGGCGAGCGCCATCACGCGTTCGCCGGGCTGCGAGAAGACGTGCAGCTTGCGGAAGGTGGACACGTTGTCGAGGCCGGCATTGGTGCGGGTATCGGCGATCATGACCAGACCGTCGTGCACCAGGATTCCGCAGCAATAGGTCATGTTTTGATCCTGGTTCGCTCGCTTGGCCGGGCCGGCGGCGCTTTATAGCGGCGACGGCAGATGATGGCCAATTGTTACCGGCGCATGATCCCGAAAATGCCGGTCCCCGACGTGAGCGGAGATGCATCCCGGCTTTCGGAAAAAGATCATGCGCAAGGCTAATTTTGGCTCTGCTGGCCGGCTTGCGCGACCTGCACGGTGATTTTCTCGGTTTCGCCGCTGCCGCCGAAGCGCTGGCCGCGCACCGGCGCCGCGCCAAGCTGGTCGAGCCCGACCGCCACCCGCACATAGGCGTCGGTGACGCAGAGGCAACTGGCGGGGTCGAAGCCGACCCAGCCGAGGCGCTCGACATGGGCTTCCGCCCAGCCCTGGCCGGCGTCCTGCGCGGCGGCGCCATTGTCGCGCAGGCAATGGCCGCTGACATAGCGTGCCGGGATGCCGAGCTGGCGCGCGGCGGCGATGAAGACATGGGCGAGCTGGCGGTCGGAGCCGCGGCGGGCGGTGAAGGCTTCCGCCGCGCTGGCGGCGGCATGGCCCGGATCCAGGGTCATCTCGTCGTCGAGTTCGCGCAGCAGCGTGTGCAGCAGCGCCAGCGGCTCGGCGGGCGCGTCGGCGCGCAGCGCCTCGACAAATTCGGCGATGCCGCCACCGGGCTCGGTGAGCGCGGTCTCGCGCAGGAACAGACTGGGCGGAAACCGCTCCAGCGTGCCGCCGACCACGCCATTGGCATCCTGGGTGTCGACCTCGCCGTCGACGCTGATAACGAGCTCGTTGAACGGGCCGTCGGCGGTGAAGGAATGGGTGATATTGCCGAAGGCATCCTCATGCTGGTGCAGCCGGCAATCGTTCGACAGGTCGATGCGCCAGGCGGGCACATATTGGCTGTCGTGATTGCGCGGGGTCAGCCGCAGCATCTGCGTCACGCCGGTGGGCGGCGTGTCGTAGGCGTAGGCGATCACATGGTGGACGCGGATGCGCATGATGCTGCAAGGCCCGCTACGTGCGAAAAAACGGGTCGACCGGGCTCATAGCAGGAATTGCTCGGTGATGGCACTGCCCAGCCGGTTGTTCTCGGTGATGAATTCACTGATGAATTCATGCAGGCCGCGTTGGAAAATGCCGTCCATGCGGCTGTTTTGCAGCCGGGTGCGGATGCCGCGGGCCTGGCGCTGCGCCGGACCCTGGCGGCCATAGGCGTTGGAGATGGAGTCGAGGTTGCGCACGATGGCCTCGTAGCAGGAGGCGAGCGAGCGCGGCATTTCCTCGCGCAGGATCAACAGGTCGGCCACCAGCCAGGGCTTCAGACTCTCGCGATAGACCCAGTGATAGCTGGTCAGCGCCGAAACCGAGCGCAGGATCGCCGCCCACTGGAAATAGTCGAGCGGACCGCCGACGCGCTCGTTGGAGGGCAGCAGCAGATGGTATTTGACGTCGAGCAGGCGGGCGGTGTTGTCGGCGCGTTCCATGTAGACGCCGAGCCGCGAGAACCAATAGGCGTCGTTGCGCAGCATGGTGCGGTAGGCGGAGCCGTCATAGCGCAGCGAGGTTTCCTGCACCCAGCGCAGGAAGCGGGAGAATTCCTCGCGCGAGGTGGGGCCATTGCCGTAGCGCTTGAGCTCGAGCCAGGCGCCGTTGATCGCCTCCCACATCTCGATGGTGAGCGCGGTGCGCACGCTGCGCGCATTGCTGCGGGCCAGCTCGAAGCAGGAGCGGATCGAGGAGGAATTGGCGCTGGAGAAGGCGAGGAAATCGGTGACGTTCTGCTCGTTGGCCTCGTCATAGGTGCGGAAGAAGGCGGTGGCGCAGCCGGCGGTGAGTACCGCCGATTCCCACTCGTTGCTTTCGCCGACATAGGCGAGCGGCAGTGCCGACAGCCGCTGGGTGGCATCGAGGATGCGCGCGAGATATTCGGCGCGCTCGATATAGCGGGACAGCCAGAACAGATTATCGGCGGTACGGGAGAGCATTTACGAAGCACCAGCACTTTCTCTTACCCTCCCCTGGAGGGGGAGGGTCGGCGCACAAAGTGCGCCGGGGTGGGGTGAAAAGCTGTTCGAATAGGTCACCCCCTCCCGCCGCGCCTTCGCCCTGCGGGCTACGGCGGGCGACCTCCCCCCTCCAGGGGGAGGTGAAGAGAGCATGTGGCTGCGCATCACCATCATCATCCGTCCAACACCCAGGTGTCCTTGGTGCCGCCGCCCTGGCTCGAATTGACCACCAGCGAGCCTTCCTTCAGCGCCACCCGCGTCAATCCGCCGGGCACGATGCGCACGCGGTCGCGGCCGGTGAGCACGAAGGGCCGCAAGTCGACATGGCGCGGCGCCACGCCCTGCTCGACGCAGGTCGGCACCGTGGACAGTGCCAGCGTCGGCTGCGCGATGAAATTCTTTGGCGCCGTCTTCAGCTTGGCGCGGAATTGCTCGATCGCCACTTTGCTGGCGGTGGGGCCGATCAGCATGCCGTAGCCGCCGGAGCCGTGCACTTCCTTGACCACCAGCTCATGCAAGTGGTCGAGCACATAGGCGAGATGCTCCTCCTCGCGGCAGCGCCAGGTCGGCACGTTCTTCAGGATCGGCTCCTCGCCAAGATAGAATTTCACCACTTCCGGCATGTAGCTGTAGACCGCCTTGTCGTCGGCGATACCGGTGCCGACGGCGTTGGCCAGCGTCACATTGCCGGCCTGATAGGCCGACATCAGGCCGGGCAGACCGAGGATCGAATTCGGGTCGGAAGGTCAAGGGATCGAGGAAGTCGTCGTCGATGCGGCGGTAGATCACGTCGATGCGGCGCGGGCCTTGCGTGGTGCGCATATAGACGACCTCGTCCTTGACGAAGAGATCGCGGCCCTCGACCAATTCGACGCCGAGCTTATCGGCGAGGAACGAGTGTTCGTAATAGGCGGAATTGAACACGCCGGGCGTGAGCAGCGCCACCGTCGGCTCGCGCGAGGCGGACAGCGGCGCCACCGACTTCAATGTCGCCAGCAATTCGTCCGGATAGTTCTCCACCGGCGCCACGCGGTGGCGCGCGAACAGCTCCGGGAACAGCCGCATCATGATCTCGCGGTTCTCCAGCATGTAGGAGACGCCGGAGGGCGTGCGCGCATTGTCTTCCAAGACGTAGAAGGTGTCGGCATCCACCCGCACGATGTCGATGCCGGCGATATGCACATAGATATCGTGCGGCACGGTCTGCCCGCTCATCTCCGGGCGAAAGGCGGGATTACGGAAGATGAGATCGTCGGGGATGATGCCGGCGCGCAGGATCTCGCGCGTGTGATAGATGTCCTGGATGAAGGCGTTGAGCGCCTTGACCCGCTGGGTGAGCCCCTTTTCCAAGAGCCGCCATTCCGGGCCGGACATGATGCGCGGGATCACGTCGAAGGGGATCAGGCGCTCCTGGGCGTCGGCCTCGCCATAGACCGCAAAGGTGATGCCGATGCGGCGGAACAGGAGCTCCGCCTCGCGCCGATGGTAGTCGAGCACGTCGGGCGGCACTTCCTCCAGCCAATGCGACAGCTCGCCATAGGCCGGCCGCACGCCGCCGTTGGTCCCCCTCATCTCGTCGAAGGCGCCCGCCATCGCCAACTCCCCAGCAGCGACCGGTAACGCCTGTGGCCTGGGAAGTTTCCGGCCGCAGGCGATTCCCGGTTCAACAGTGCTATTGCGCTGCAAGCTTCAGGCCAAGCGGAACCGCCGCAAAACACCCCTTCGTGGCGGCGGATCAGGTATGAGCGTGACCTTTTGCCCAATTTTTGGGCGGAAGCGGCCGGGGTCAAGCTGCCTGGGGACCGTTGCCGCGCTTGCTTGAGCGCGGGGGGCGCCCGGGCTAGGAGTTCCGGGGGCCCCCGCCGCGTGAAGGACACCGTGACAGCATGAGCAGCGCCAGTCTCGACCTCGTGACCGCCGCGGTCCTTGTCATTGGCGACGAGATCCTCTCCGGCCGCACCAAGGATAAGAACATCGGCTATATCGCCGACTATCTCACGGCAATCGGCATCGATCTGAAGGAGGTGCGCGTGGTGTCCGACGACGAGGGCGCCATCGTGTCGGCGCTCAACGCGTTGCGCGCCGCCTACACCTATGTTTTCACCACCGGCGGCATCGGGCCGACCCACGACGACATCACCGCCGACTGCGTGGCCAAGGCCTTCGGCGTCGGCATCGACTACCATCCCGAGGCGGTGGCGATCCTCAAGGAGCGCATGGCCAAGATCGGCGGCGAGCTCAACGAGGCGCGCTTGCGCATGGCGCGCATTCCGCACGGGGCGTCGCTGGTGGCCAACAAGGTCTCCGGCGCGCCCGGCTTCTGGATCGGCAATGTGATCACCATGGCGGGTGTGCCCTCGATCATGCAGGCCATGCTCGACGAGGTGGCGCCCAAGCTGAAGACCGGCGCCAAGCTGATATCGGCGACCGTGCGCGCCGACGCCAAGGAAGGCGATGTCGGCACCGAGCTCGGCGCTGGTCGCCAAGGCGCATCCCGACACGTTGATCGGCAGCTATCCGTTCTTCGACGAGAAGCTCGGGCCCAACACCAATATCGTGGTGCGCGCGCGCGACCCGGAAAAGCTGAAGGCGGCGACCGCGGCGGTGGAGACGATGCTGGCCGCGGTCAAGGCGAAGCTTGCCGGCGCGGCCTGAATTCCGCCAGGACAGAGGAACCGCAATGACATCACCCGCCGAAAGCGCACCCCGTCCGGAAAAAATCTTCCCCGTCTCCTGGGACCAGTTCCACCGCGACACCCGCGCGCTGACCTGGCGGCTGCACGAGGCGGGGCCGTTCGAGGCCATCGTCTGCATCACCCGCGGCGGGCTGGTGCCGGCGGCGATCGTGGCGCGCGAATTGAACGTGCGCATCATCGAGACCGTCTGCATCGCCAGCTATCACGACTACAAGAACCAGGGCGACATCAAGGTGATGAAGGGCGTCGGGCCCGGAGTGACCTCGATGCGCGCCAAGGGCAAGGGCGTGCTCATCGTCGACGACCTGGTCGATACCGGCAAGACCGCGCGCATGGTGCGCGACATACTGCCGGCGGCGCATTTCGCCACCGTCTATGCCAAGCCGATGGGGCGGCCGATGGTCGACACCTTCATCACCGAAGTGTCGCAGGACACCTGGATCTATTTCCCCTGGGATACCGGCCTGGCGTTCCAGCCGCCGATCCGCGAGGCGGGGATTGAGGCAGGCAGGCGGCCGCAAAATCGGCTAATGATCGAACCGGACAAGCCCGAACGTAGGAGTGGGAGGACACGCCATGACCGCCGCCGCCGCCCGCAAGGCCGACGCCGCACGACCTGCTCTCGCGCGTGGTGCGGCCGAAGGACATGCCGTGGCAGCCGACGCGGTTTCCCGGCTGCGCGATGAAGCCGTTGATGGTCGATGCCGCAGAGCGGGCTGGCGACGCTGCTGATCAAGATGGAGCCGGGCGCCGAATTGCCCGACCACGAACATGTGCTGATCGAGCAGACCTATGTGCTGGAGGGCTCGCTGGTCGACAAAGAAGGGCCCGATGCCGGCACCGAGGTCGGCGCCGGCGAATTCGTCTGGCGCCCGGCCGGCAGCCGGCATAGCGCCTGGGCGCCGAAGGGCGGCACCTTCATCGCCATCTTCCAGATCCCCAACAAGTTCTACGAGAAGGACGGCCGGGTGACCGATTCGGCCGGCAAGGACTGGGACGCGGCCTGGGACCATCTGTTATCGGACTAGATCGACCGCGCCGCGCGTGGGCCTCATGCCGCGCGTGGCGCGGCGCTTGACGGCAAGCCGCACGCGGACGTGGCGGAATGGTAGACGCAACGGACTTAAAATCCGTTGGGAGTAATCCCGTGAGGGTTCGAGTCCCGCCGTCCGCACCAATAAAATCAAGCACTTAGAGGATTTTCTAGTCTCATGGTCATGTTGCCTGTGTTGCCAAATGTTTCCCTTTCGTTTCAATGATTTCCAATGAGTGACGGGGACTCCGTGCGACAAGAATGCGACAAAAGCCTCATGCGGCGACCACTGCGGCCTCCAGCTTTTTCATGGCCTCGCGGTCGCTCTCTCGATCCTCAAATAGGTGCCCGTAGCGATCAAAGGTCATTTGTATGGAGGAGTGGCCGAGCACCGTCTGAACCCTTTTTGGTGTCCATCCCAGGTGCTCGATAAAAAGGGACGCCGCCGCGTGCCGCAGGCAGTGAAACCCATACCGCCCCGTTGTCTCACCCGCCGCGTTTACGGTCGTCATGCCTAAGGCGATCTGGAGCGGAATCCAGAAGCTATTGCGAATGGTGAAATAGCTTTCGACCGCTCCATCCGGCGCCGCAAAGACGAGATCGAGCGGGCTGGCCGGGCATCCGGCCTTCCACTGCCGTAACGTGTTGGCGACCAGTGGGGGCAAGGGAATATCGCGGCTGCCGGCCTTGCTTTTCGGTGGGCCGATTTTTCCCCAATTGTCGGCACGCTGCCGAACATGGAGCATCGGGACGGCATCATTATCAAAATCGACATCCTGCCAGCGCAGGCCGCGCAGCTCGCTCACACGCAAGCCAGAAAAAATCGCCGTTATCAAAAGCGCACGCCAGCGGTCAGGTGCACTGTCCATCATGGCACGTAATTCGGCCTTACTCGGAAAGTTCTCACCCTCGCGTAATGGTGACGTCTGATTGCGCGCATCAGATTTCACCTTCACAGACCGCGCAACATTCTGCGCAACAAAGCCTTGCGACTGCGCAAAGGCGAGCATCGCCTTGAGGCTGCCGATTATCTTTCGCCGCATGGCAACTGAGCGGCCATTTGTGCGCAGGTCACTGTCGAGCTGGTAAATTCGCGGTGTGCTGAGGCTTGAGAGCTTTTCGTCACCAAGGAACGGCACAATATGCACCTTCAAATGGACCTTGCGCTGATTGATCGTGCTGCGTTCGAGCCGATCCGCCTCGCCGTTTGCAATCCAAAGCGCACCGATTTCCGCCACGGTCTTGCTGGTGCTGATCGGCGTGTGGGTGCCTTCCCGTACTTCGTGCAGTGCCGTGATTGCCCATTGATCGGCTTCACGCTTGGTTTTGAAGCTCTTGATGTGGCGCCTGCCGTGCTGGTCGCGATAGTCGATGATCCAACAGGTTTTCTCATTCGGCTTGCCGCAATTCCACATGCGCTTACGAATGGATGACATGATACCCTCCGGTGTTATTCACAATTGAGGCCAGTGACCTCGTTAAGAGCGTCGATGATTTGCCGGCGCATTTCGCTCACGTTGAGCAAAATAAAATTTGATGATTTTTTGTTTTTGCTGAGCAAGTCCGAGATTTCAGATTTTCGTGCGGTTTGAATGCGGACCGGAACGATGTGCTCGGCAGCATGGTGGCCAAAATGCCAACTCGCCATAAGCCGTGGAGTGATGACGACGTAAATATCCTCATCGGCCATCTTCTTTAGATGTGCTCGAATTTTTGGCCACGCTTCCTTTTGCAAAAGCAAAATCGCTGCCGGATCAATGCCGCACTCTGCAAGCTCCAGGCAAAAGTGCCAAATAAAGACGTGCTCTAACTCATATGAAATTTTATTGCCCTTGCCGGGGGAGGCAGGGACCAAACCGATGCGCTGGAAATATCGGATGCGGCCACGGAATGCTCCAACCTCGTCACGATTGACGCGGTGAACGCGGGAAAGCGCCCCTTCGACGTGTCGATAGGTCAACATGTGTGCCCCGGCCCGAAAAATCAGTTGATTGCATTTTAATGGCGAATTTGCCGTTTGCAAGGCACTAATTCGCAAAATATAACGTTAATGGCGAAATCGCCATTCGAGGAGCATGTCCTATGGAAGCAAAAGACGGCGCCGGCGCTAGACCGGCCGAGGATGACTTGGACTGCCCCATCTGGGGCGCCCGGGCGATCGGCAAGGTAATTGGGAAAGGGGCGCGCGCGACGCACTACCTCCTGGAAGCGGGTCGGCTCGATGCCACCAAAATTGGCAGGCAGTGGGTTTCGACGCCGCGCCGATTGCGTGCCGGTCTGGTCGGCAGCGGCGCCGATCTCGCTACGCGCGACAGCGAGAGGGGCGCGGCGTGAAATGCCAACGGAAAAAAGAGGGCCCCCGCCGATCGGTGCGGCGAAGGCCTCAACAGTAACAGAAAAAAACGACGATGGCCAATTAATTAACCGACCAATCCCCGCGCGGCAAGCGGTCGAGCGCCGGCTCGACCTCCTGCGCGAGCGCACCGTCGTGCTGGTCGAGCGCGTGCGGGCCGGTGAACTGGCCCTGATCGACGCGGTCGATATGGCCCAGTCGGCGGCCGAATGGAGCGGCCTCGTTGATGCCGCTGGGCCCGACGCGGTGCAACAAGTTTTGGCGGCCGCTTTCGTCGGCGCGAGGGCAACAGCATGAACCGGCCCGCCACCGACGCGATGCTGGATCAAGTCGCTGCGCTCCAGGGGCGACGGCATAAGTTTACCCTATACGCGGAGTTGGACTCGGCCGCCCCCAAAGATTGGCTCGTCGAGGGGTTATTAGGGGCAGGCGAGCAATCGGCATTCTACGGCAAGCCGGGCAGCGGGAAATCGGTCCTGGTCGGCGATCTTGGCCTGCACGTTGCGGCCGGCCGAGACTGGCACGGCCGGAAGGTGAAGCAAGGAGCGGTGCTCTATGTCGCGCTCGAGCGGTGCAAGCTGGTCGAACGCCGAACCATAGGATGGCGGATTCATTATGGCGTAAATCGGCTGCCCTTCGCGATCATCGGCGGCGTGATGGATTTCCGCGATGCTCGTACCGCCGATCTTGTTGCCGGCATCGTCGCCGAGGTTGAAGCAGAAACCCGCGACGAGATGGCGTTGATTATCGTGGACACCATCTCGCGCGGCTTAGCCGGTGGCGACGAAAACTCGCCGAGGGATATGGGCGCGTTTGTGAACACGGTCGGCAGGATCCAGACCAAGACTAAGGCGCACGTCCTGGCCGTGCACCATACCCCGCAGGAAGGCCCGGAACGCCTCAGAGGCCACGGCGCGCTGCTTGGGGCGATGGACAGCACCGTCAACGTCGAAAAGCTGACAGACGGGCTGCGCACCGCGACCGTGGTCAAGGCGAACGACTCCGAGGAAGGTGAGGCCATTAGTTTCACCCTCGAAAGCGTGGTCATTGGCACCGATGACGAAGGTCAGAACACGACCGCCCCGGTGGTGGTGCAGGCTGACCATGTGCCCAATCCCAAATCGAGGCCAAAATGGAGCCGAGGGTTGCGGCTCATTCACGATGCCATCACGGCCGCGATCAACGACGATGCCGCAATTGAGTATCGGGTAGAGGCAGACGGTCCGACGGTCCGCGCGGTCTACGTCGCCGATGTCCGGATTTACCACCGGCAACATTACGTTCATGGCGGTGATGGCAGTCGCGATGCTGCCGAAAGGCAAGGATGGAGCCGAAATCTCAAAGAGGCCCGGAAGCGCGGCCTCATTGGTAGCGCAGTCATCAATGACCGTGAAATCATCTGGCCTGCGTGATGTCTAGTTCAACCGAAATCAAAAGGAGAAAATCTAATGGGAATGGTTACAGACTGGGAAATTGCTGACTTCCGAGCGCGAAGCGGAATCGCGGTGCCCGAGCCCGAAATTCAGGCACTTTGGTGCAATCTGCAGGATTTAGCCTACGAGGTCATCAAGGTCGCCTCGCTTGAAGTGTCCGGCGTCCGCGATGGCGACGGTTACTGGCACGGAGCCGAAGTCATCGGCGCAACACTTCTCGTGCTGGAACGCGCCGTGCGGCGGCTCAGGCGGTATTACGATTATGGCCCGACGCCTCAACCGGCGCCGACCGTCGATGAGGACTGCGAGGTTTTGCCGTTTTGAGCTTACGGCTTCATCATTCAATGGTCTGTGACAGCGTGACACTTGTGACACCCCTAAAGGGGTGTGTCACGTCACGTCACACAATCTGTCCGTGACAAAAGTCACAAAAAGTCACGTCACGTCACAATGTCACAGAAGGGGGTGGATGGAACTGTGTAAAAAATCAACTCCTACTCAGGAAGTTTTTTGCTCTCTTCTCGAATTCCTCTTCGTCGAATTCATTTTAAACCGTGCAATGGATTTAATCGGAGTGCGTGGCATTCGATGCAACGGATTGACAATCCTTTGCAGTATGCGAACCGATTGAAATCACTTAAAGTTCAGCGCCATGTCGCATTCATGTCGCATTGAGGATTTTTGAATGCCCGCAGCAAGCGCCGCCCTAGACACCACCAAGTCGCATGGCCGATCTCGGATTAGTAACGGGTCCGCCCTCTTAGCTGGGGTTGATGGCCGCTCGACTTGGGTCCGCCGCCTACGCGATCTAATTGCACTTCATCTGTCCGATCTTGGCGGTGAGGATGCGGTATCCGAGGCCGAGCGCAGTATCGTTCGCCGCATTGCGACGTTGACGGTCGAATTGGAACGGATGGAAAGCGTGTTTGCCATCGCGGGCGAAGCGCTGCCTGATCAGATCGACCTCTATCAAAGGACGGCGAATAGTCTGCGCCGCTTGCTGGAAGCCGTCGGCCTTGAACGCCGCGCGCACGACGTGACGCCCTCCCTGGCCGACTACCTCGCCAGCAAACGCCCAGAAATGTCCGCCCATGAGTCCGCCGAGGCCGACCCTGCCGAGACGGCGGCCGAGGCCACTGACGCGCTCATCGGCCTCGACAAGGGCCCCCTCGATCCCTCGCGCGAGGTCGCCGAAAGGCCATTGTCCGACCACGCGCGCGCTGACGGCATGTACGCTGATCCTATGCCGCCAGCCCAGCGCCAGCCCGACGCTCCTGCGGGTGACGCGCAAGCCGGCGCCGCCTGTTCTCGCGAATCCAGTGCGGCGCCGGCCTCCTTCAACTCTGGCCCAGGGGACGCCGTATGATCGAGCCCGTCATCAGCATGCGGCGCGCTCTCGCGGACCCCCAGCTGCTCGGCTCGGCGCTGGCCGGCGAGAGCTGGCGTCTCTGGCGCATCGTGCTGATTGCCGCAATGGGCGAGCCGCTGACGCCCGATGAACTCGCCGCATTTCAGGCGGTGACCGGGCGCGACAAGTCGCCGGATCAGCGCGTCGAAGAGGCGCTATTCCTAATTGGACGTAGAGGCGGCAAAGACCGCGCGGCCAGCGTCGTGGCCACCTATCTGGGCGCGCTGGTGGACTGGTCGCCGGTGCTGGCCAAAGGCGAAAGGGCGATGGTGCTGTGCATCGGCCCCGATCAACGGCAAGCAAAGATCAGCCGCGACTACATCGAGGGCGTGTTCAACTCGTCCCCCGTCTTGTCCGGCCTCGTCGTAAACCGGACGGCCGACACGCTCGAATTGTCCAACGGCATTTCAATCGAGGTGAGGGCCGCCAACTTCCGGCGCCTGCGCGGTGTGACGGCGGTTGCTGTTATCGCGACTGAGGCGGCGTTCTGGCTCTCCGATGAAACCAGCGGCAACCCGGACTCCGAAATCCTGAATGCCGTTCGGCCGTCATTGGCGACCACGGGCGGCCCGCTCATCGTCATTACCACGCCCTACGCGCGGCGCGGCGAGGTCTGGGAGTTGTACCGGAAGCATTATGGCCCAGCCGGTGACCCGGCGATCCTGATCGCGCAGGGCACGACGCGGGATTTCAACACCACCCTATCTCAGGCGGTCATCAATCGAGCGCTAGCCCGCGATCATGCGGCGGCGAGCGCGGAATATCTGGCCCAGTTCCGCTCCGACGTGGAGTCGCTGTTGGCGCGCGAGGCGATTGAAGCGGTAACAATTCCCGGCCGGTATGAACTGCCGCCAGTAGCGGGCGCGCAATATTCGGCCCACGTCGATCCATCCGGCGGCTCGGCAGACAGCATGACGCTGGCAATTGCTCGCATGGAAAATCAAGCCGGCGTGCTATGTGCTACCCGTGAGTGTCGCCCGCCTTTCAGCCCGGAAGCAGTGGTTTCCGAATTTGCGGCGTTGATGAAAACCTATGGCGTTACCACCGTGGTCGGCGACAGATATGCCGGCGAGTGGCCGCGTGAGCGATTTCGCGTTCACGGCATCCGCTATGATGTTGCTGAAAAGTCAGCATCCGATTTCTATCGCGAATTTCTGCCATTGATTAACGGTCGTCGCGTCGAGTTGCTCGACCATCCCCGCTTGGCCGCTCAACTCTGCGCCCTTGAGCGGCGGACCTCCAGGAGCGGGCGCGATAACATCAGCCATCCGCCCCAGGGCCACGATGATTTGGCCAATGCCGTTGCCGCTGTGCTGGTGCAGGTCGCCGGTCAGGACAGCATGGAAATCTGGAACAGGCTGGCGGACCCGTCGGTGCGGGCCAGGATCGGCAATACCCAAGCGCAACTCAAATGGAAGGAACTGATGCAATGACCAGACACCTTGGCCGCTACATGACCCACGACGCCCCGCCGCTGCGCACCCGCGATCAGGCGAAAAAACGTTGATCGCCAGTTTTCCTGGCGCGCACTACATCGCCGAGCGCGAGGGCGGCGAGCTTCGTATTTATGCCGTCACCGATGAGAACGGCATGCCGGCGACGGTAGAAAACGCGACAACTGCGGATGACCGGCGCGTGACGGGCGTGCCCGGCTCGGTGGCGGCGATGGAACAGCAAAATCGCAATTTCTGGAGCAAGCGATGAGCAAAGTCTTAGCCCTCAAATCACCATCGCCATCACCATCGCCATCGGCGGCGCGGAGCCAGTTGGCCGAGGCGATCAGTCAAAAGTCATCTGCGCAGAAGCAGCACGACAAAGCCGCGCGCGCGCTCGACCGGGCCGGCGTTCTGTTGACCGAGGCGAAGGAAAAACTCGCAGCGTTCGATAACCTCGATGCCGAGATTGCCCGTTATCACGCCGCGGCGATCAAGGCAGCGACAGCCGGTCAGCAAGTGCCAGAACGTCTGCAAAGGCAAAAAACTGAGCGCGCTGAGGCACGGGAAGCGGTGGTCATGGCCAAAGGAGCTCGCGATGTGCTGGCAGGGGAGTTGGACGAAGCAAAGGTCGCGCTCGTTGATGCCGAAGTCGTGGTCGCACAAAATGCAGAACGCGTGATGATTGAAGATGCGATGCCACTTATTGCCGCGCTGCAAGAGGCACGGGAGGCGACGTGGCGTTGTACCGATCAGCTTAAGGGATTGGCAGGGGTGTGGGTGGCCATCGATAAGGGCCCGAGGCTGGTCAAGTTGCCTCACGAAGTGATTGAGATTTTACATGCTCAGCGTCCGCAGCGAGCAGTTTGCGACCCCGCTCCTGAAACGGTCGAAATGGGACATTGGCGTGATTATTTTCGATCTCTTTGCCAGGATGCGACAGCGCGCCTTGACGGGGTTCAATCTCGACTAAAAGCCGACGCCGCGTGACATCCGGCACGACCGTCTCGCTGACCACCACGTTTCTGGACGTTGGATTCCAATACGACATACCAAGTTGCCATAAAGACGGGCCGCCCGTTCCTCGTCGTGACCGGTATTGTCGTAGAGCGGCTGCAACGGACTGCCTGTCCAATCCGGGTGCTTTGGAATAGCCTGCCGAACGGCTTCCGTTATGTTCATACGATGATGCGCCTGACCTTGCTTTCAGCGACACTTCATCGCGCCTGCGCAAAACCCTTAAGCGTGCCGGCCTGAGCGAGGACGAAATAGATCAGCGCCTCGCCGAACTGTCGCGCGCATTTGCTACAGTCGACCGCGAACGCGGTCGCGGTCGAAGCCGATCTGCTGTGGGCGCTGGCGGCGACGCAAGCGGACATCTGGGTGCGACGTGCAACTCGCCGGCAGCGCGCCGCATGAGCGAGACGACCGCCGAAGCCTGTGCCTACCACGAAGCCGGCCACGCCGTCGTCGCGCTGGCGCTTGGCGACCGAGTGCGCAGCATCACGCTCGATCCGCCGTTGACCCGATGCCTCCATCGCCGCGCCACGCCCGCGACGGCCGCTATCACCGCGCTTGCCGGAGACATTGCCGAGCGGCGCGCATGTCCCGGCTCCCACTGGGGCGCCGGCATCGATTTGCAAAACGCGACTGAAATTGTCGGGCAAATTTTGGTTGAGGATCCAGCCGCGCAGCTCGAGATTTTCCGCGTTCGGGCGCGGCAGTTGCTCGACGCACATTGGACCGAGGTCATAGCGGTCGCCGCCGCGCTGCTCATCCACGAAAGGTTATCAGGAGATGAGGTCGCCGCCGTCATCGCATGCGCGCGAACGGGTACAATATCGGGCGCTCGTTTGGTTAACGCTGCATTAACGGGTGGTGTTTCATAAGCATCGTGGGAATGGCCGCATCGGAGGTGAACGATGCTATCGGAACGAACCCTGCATTTTGAAGATGATACCTGTCCAGTTCCCGAAAAACTTCTCGGAGAAATATATCGAGCCAATACGCGTGAACTGGATGAACTTATTTCGACGGTTACGCCAACAGCAAGGGCATTGCTTGCCGTGTATTGCTACCGTCGCGCTCACCTCGCTTCAATCGGGGTAGCGATAGCCGCAACGTGCGAGAAAGACGATCTTGCCTCTTGCGGAGGCAATGCTGGTGTTTCTCTGTTCGAGCGCTCACGGGAGCCGTTGCAGTCGCCGCCCGAATCCGACGCGTCCCGACGTAAAATCGTTACTCTCAGCGACAGAACTACCTTTCAGCTGACAGGTCCATTGAGGCACGGCTAAAAGCAGCAACTGCTCTTCGCGACATGTTGCATCGCTGCTAAATTCCGGTCGCAATCGGGGCATAACGGAAGTTGAAACGCAGCGGCCTGTCGCCGAGGGCGACGCGATTGATCCTGCTTTGACAAGCGTCCTTAGCGAGTTCTTAATGGTTCGGCGGCGTGGCTTGGCTGGCTCCCCACACCGCCGAGAAATGTCGTATCATATTGATGTTGTAAATGGATAAAGCGACGGATGGGCATTATGTATCCTACATCGATGCGCCGAATGGTCGTGCCGGTCATCGCGTCGGTTGCGGCCGGCGGCATGGCCATGGTCTTTGCCATACAGTTACTTCATCGCGAACCGCCGGCCGTTATCCACGCCGGAAGCCCCCCGAGCGGAGTGTCGAATCCAGCATCGGCGACGAAGCATCTGGGCCCGGCTGGTCTCGCGTCATCACGAACCGAAACGGACTCCTCAAGCCCCCCGAGCAGAGTCTCAAATCCAGCATCGGCGACGAAGCATCTAGGCCCGGCTGGTCTCACGTCATCGCGAGCCGAAACGGACTCCTCACCCGCCCCGCCGAAGGACAGCGGCATCCCGACGTTCGATGTCGCCACCATCGAACCGACGGGCGAAGCAGTAATCGCCGGTCGGGCCGCTCCAGGTTCGACGGTGGAGCTTCTGGGCAACGGCAAAGTGCACGGTCGCGCGGTGGCAAATCAGTCCGGCGAATTTGTTATGGAGCCGCCCCAGCTTCCACCGGGCACATATAAGCTGGCATTGCGATCTACGGAGGTGGATGGAAAGCAATTGATTTCAGATCAAACTATACCCGTTTCCCTACAGCCATCCATGGACCAACGGCCGAGCGCCGCACTGGTATCACCTGCTACGCCAGCTATGCAGCAGAAAGCTACGGTCGGATCGACGGCCAAGGCTGTTATACTCGATGCCGTCGGGATGGAACCGCCTGGCCAGCTCCATGTGAGCGGGCGCGCGCAGCCAGGTGCCTCCGTCAAGCTCTATCTCAATGATAGCAATGTTGCATCAGCAACCGCGGGTACAGATCAACATTTTTCATTCACGATCAACGACGGGATCACGCCCGGCACCTATCGGGTTAGGGTCGATGCGGTCGAGCCGAAATCTGGCGTGGTCCGCACAGGCTTGGAGGTGCCGTTCAAGGTACCTGGCCCGGCTGCCGCGTCCTCGGCAACGAAGGACCGTGCGCAAGCTGAGCTGGCCGATAACGGACAAAACCAACAGCTTTTTGTCGCACGAGCTCTTCCGGCTGACACAGGATCACCCTCCGCAGTCGTTGTGCCCAAAATCACGACCACCAAGGTCGTCCGCGGTGACAGCCTCTGGCGCATCAGCCGCTCCACTTATGGCAAAGGACGCCGGTATCCTTCCATTTTTGAAGCGAACCGAAATAAAATCCGCAATCCAGATTTGATCTATCCTGGCCAGATCTTTGTTCTTCCGAAGAGGTGAAGCGCGCCGACTCTCGGCCAGTGCGGTATAGGCCGATTGACGCTACTTGCGTTTTTTTGGCCTCTGGCGCTCGCTCAGCCATACTCCGGGGCCACCGCCGTTTTCGTCGGTGATTGTGCGCCAGCTCGGCTTAACCGATGCGGTATGCACAACAACGCCAGACCAAAAGACCGCCGGAAGGTGGTCTTTCTTTTTTGAAGCGAAATGTCTTTCGTGGGTAGTGGAGCATCACCCTGCCGCGGCTGATATTCAGAGCTTTCGCCTGCTTGCTGATTGGCAGGTCGTGTGCACGGTCGATCATCTCCTTACTGTCTCGCCCTTAACGTTACTTCGTCAGGTTAAGCAGCGGATTAGATTGGCGTAGAGACCCGAGCGGCTTAAAATTTCTTTGGCCTTGTTTTTCGCGTGAACTGTGTTGGCCCCTTGAAGCCTCACATGAGCACCACCGTCCGCAACGCAATCCTCATTTACTTGGTGCAAGCCGCTGCTGGCTTTGCGTTCGGTTTCGCACTCCCTTGGTTGCGTCTTTTTGGCTGGATCTGAAAATGCTCACTTTGCAGAAGCCAAGCCTCGCTTGTATCGCCGTCTGGCATCCACGACCGTGATAATTCCTAGGCGGTCAATTGCCGGTCAAATCGTTTGGGGAACGATATGGCGCCGGTGGGACTGCGACCGCTGGATATACAAGGCACATACAGATTGGTGACGCCGGACATTCGCAGAACTCGCCGCAAGACGGTCTTTCTGTTTTTGTCATGCCCGCTTGTGATTTGGTGGACGGCGTCCGCCCCCGGCGGCGTGCTTCCCGTCCGGCCGATGTGGCGGCAATCATCGAAAACGTCGTAGTCGTCATCCGACCATTTACCGGCCGGGCGGAATTTGGAGGCGCGTTTGAGGATTAGCATGGGTTAGATTAGCCATTGCGGGCCGTGCCATTTCTGTGGCTATGAATTTACGCCAGAGTCGATACCCGGAGCTGCAGCCCGATGAAGAAGCGGTCATGATGACCCGCATAAGCCAGCTTGACCACATCATGCGCCAGTGCTGCACTTCCATTCGGGACGTGCCACACCATACTCGAAAGCTAGACCGTCATGGCCAAGAAACCCCCTAAGCCGGTTGACGTGCATGTGGGTGATCGCGTCCGCATGCGGCGGAAGATGCTCAACATGAGCCAAGAAAAACTAGCCGACGCAATCGGTCTTACATTTCAGCAGGTACAGAAATACGAGAGCGGCGTGAACCGCATGGGATCGAGCAGATTAATGCAAATTGCGAATGTGCTGCAAGTGCCCGTGACATTCTTCTTCGAGGGCGCCCCGGGCCACGTCAAGGTGAAAGGCGATGCTCCCTCTCCTGCCTATATGTCCAAATTCGTCGCAACAGAGGACGGGCACGCACTGATCAAAGCATTCATGCAAATCAAGAACGCCAAGCTGCGACGCAGCATCGTGGACGTTGTTAATGCGATTGCAGGCCCGGAGGCTTGATGCGGTCAATCGTCTTGAATGTTGCGCTTGAACTCCGCCGGTAATGCCTCGGGATCGCTTTACGGTGGCGTTATTGCTCCCATCAGCGTCCACTTCACCCCCCGCTTTCCGACTTAAGTGCTACGGTATTGCCTCGATCAGAGTCGGATCAGCGTCGTTGCCGACCCGGTTGACCGTCGTGATACCGGCCACATCTGGAGAGCGCCCCAGGGCGCCGGTATCAGCATCTCAGTGCCCGTAGCGCCGGTCAGCCATGTCGCCAATTGCTTTCCGTCGAGCACCACCGGCATGCGGTCATGAATTTGGCTGGTGAATGCGTTGGCTGCGGTGACAATGATGGTACAGGACTTCAATTGCTCGCCGCTCTCGACGTCATGCCATTCGTCCCATAGGCCGGCGAAGGACAGGATCGAACCGTCGTGCGCCGAAATGTAATAGGGCTGCTTGCCGGTAGCGGTCGATTTCCACTCGTAATAGCCCGAGGCCGGAATTACACAGCGGCTGCGCTTGTAGGCCGCGCGGAACATTGGCTTGGTCGCCACCGTCTCGGCTCGGGCGTTGAACGTGGAGGGCGTCTTCTTGGCGGATTTCTTCCACCAGGAAGGGATAAGTCCCCAGCGCATCTTAACCAGCTCAAGGCGGTCGGTGCCGCGTGGAATCACAACATCAATAGTAGTGGTCGGCGCGATGTTGTAGCGCGCTTGCAGGTTCACCGCCGGCTGGGTCAGCCGGTAGAGCGCGACGATCTCGCGCCAGGTATAGTGCTGGGTGAAGCGGCCGCACATTTCGAAATAATGTAGCGCCCGGATGCACCGCACAAGAGCAGGGGGCTGGTTAAGCGGAAGGTCGGCGGTTCGAGTCCGCCCTGGGGACAGAGGCGCCGCAGTATCCGGTGACGGGCTGCGGCGCTTTCCCTTTTTGGCCGCCTAGTTGGCGGCCTCTTTCATTTTAGACTAGAGCGGCTCATCATCTTTGATTTTCATTTCACCAATATCCTGTAGCCGCGCCCGACGCTGTGCACGGCGAAGCGCGAACTCAAGTCCATCCTTAAGTTCTTTATAGCTTTCAGGCGAAAGGTCGCTCGGGGCCGACATTTCGACCAGTTATGTGGAGTGGTCGAACCTGACCTTGCGCATGTCTTCAAAGCGGTTCGCGCGGCTCAGCAATGGTTTCAGCAAGCGGCTGGAAAACCACTGCGCCGCCGTCTCGCTATACGTCGCGCATTACAATCTCTGCCGCGTGCATGAAAGCCTGCGCAGCACGCCAGCAATGGCGCTTGGCATTGCTGACCAGGTTTGGACGCTTGCCGATTTGATTGATGCGGCATTGGCCACTCAGCCAATTACGCCGATTACCACCGCGCCCGATCGGCGCAAGCGGTTAAAAGTAATTGAGGGTGGGTTGAAATGAGTAAATAAAGCAACTTTAATAGCTTCTTCGATTTGAACGGAGTTATTTCAATGACCGAACACCACGTTCTATTTACCGGAGAAATCAAAGCCGACAGCGCAAACAATTTCGTGGCGACTTTGACAAATCTAATCGCGCATCAGGCAACAAAAGTCATAGTTGGTATCAATTCCAGCGGCGGCGAGGTCGTTCACGGCATCGCAATGTATAATGCGATGCGCGCGATGCCTTTCGAGATCAATACGCATAATGTTGGCAACGTAGATTCCATTGCAAATGTCGTATTTCTTGGCGGTGCAAATCGAACGGCGTGCCCTGCGTCTACTTTCATGTTTCACGGTGTAGGTTTTAACGCCGCACAAATGGGAGGCGCGCGACTAGATGAAAATAGCCTAAAGGCGATGCTCGACACGGTACTTGCCGACCACAAACGAATATCTGGAATATTTGCCGACCGAACTGGTGGCAAAACAAGCGTCCCACAGGGAATGAAGCTATTTCGTGAGCAGAGAACTCGGAACGCCCAATGGGCTCTCAATAAGGGATTTGCCACGGCGATCAGCGACTTCGCCTTTCCCGTTGGCGGCAATATTCATCTTCTCATCAACTAAACCGGACCAAGTTTGTTGATCTTGCGGCAAGCCGGCAAAGCCTTGCAGGCCATACATAGCGCCGCCATCGGTGCCCATAGCCAAACCTCGTATCATCAAAGCCTCCTATATTTAAGCACATTCCGAGTTGTCTGTTCCAGACCCAAGCAGATCAAAATTGAGTTGCAGAATCGCGACTTCAAACCGTTAAGAAAAAGGTCCGATCCGGTCCTTTTCGGCAGTGGCTTATTTTGATTTTTGAAGTGGCTCATTTAGGCGAGTACCCGGTGGGGGTTCTGGCCCCTTTTGACCCCCTCTTTCCGCGAGTGGCCCCTTTTGAAAATAGCAGTGGTCCCTTTTCGGTACTGGCCAGCTTTGATCCCAGTGGCCGGTTTTGAAATCGGCAGTGGCCTGATTTGGTTTTTGCCACACGATGGCCGCCATGTTGGAAACAATAGCGAGCGCGGACGGCCGCACGATCAGCCGCGATGCATAGCGGCGGAAAGGAGGTCCAGATGTTTTATATCCGAATCAATATTACGGTAACGGTTCACAAAACCTAAGCCGGACATTAGGGCTGGCGTAGCACCCCAGCCCATTTAAGGAGAAAGGCTGCCTCAGTTGGCGGCATCTTTCATTCTGACGAGCCCAGGCGCGACATAAATGCGACATATGATAAAATAACTAAATGAAAACAATGGCTGAAGCAGGACTTAAAATCCGTTGGGAGTAATCCCGTGAGGGTTCGAGTCCCTCCGTCCGCACCAGTTGCGTGGCGCAGTCCTGCGCATAGATGCCGAATGTGAGGATGCCTTTGCAGAAGACGACGATGCTGACGGCCGTCACCGCGATGCTGGCGGCCGCGTTGCTGTCCGGCTGCGCCGGCTCGAACGAGCAGATGGCGGGCTTGTTGGTCGGGCCCGGCGCCTATTCGGTCTACAATTGCGCGCAGATCGCCGTCGCGGTCACGGCCAACGACAAGCGCCTGCGCGAATTGGAGGAACTCCAGGCCAAGGCGGGAACCAGCGCCAGCGGCAAACTGGTCGGTGCCGCCGCCTATCAGACCGATTATCTGGTCGAGGTCGGCAAGCGGAACGAATTGCGGCGCGCCGCGCGCGAGCGGCAATGCAAAGCGCCGGAGAACCCGCCGAGCGCGGCTGCCCCCGCCGCCGCTCCCGCGGCCGTCAAGGGCAGCGCCAAGAGCAGCGCCAAGAGCAGCGCGAAGAGCAAGGGCAAAGCCAGCCGCTGATCGGCGGCGCGGTCGCTCAGCGGCGGCTCACCAGCAGCAGCGTTCCATTGGCCAGCGCGAGCACGATGCGCGGCGGCGTGCCGGCGATGAGCCCGAGATTGGTCACCGCCTTGGCCGGCAGTGCCACGCTGGCGATCTCGCGCGGCTGCGGCGCGAAGGAAACGATGCGCAGGCGCTGGCGGTCGAGCGAGGGCAGCGCCAGATCGGCGATCCCGTCGCCGTCGAAGTCGGCGTGCACGGCCATGTCGATCGCGCGCGTGCCGGCGATGTGGTTGGCGAAGCCGTCCAGCTCGGCGCTCTTGCGCAGATGGCCGTCGCGGAAGCTCCACAGTTCGAGCGCGCCGATGACATGCGGCTGGCGCACCAGCGCGATGTCGGCTTTGCCGTCGCCGTCGAAGTCGGCGATGCCGGCGGGATCGAGCCAGCGATGCGGGGCGCCGAGCGGCGGCGTCTCCGCCAATATCTCATAGCGGCCCTTGCGCGCACCGATCACGGCCAGCGCCGAGCCGCGCCGCAGATAGGATTTCACCACCACGATTTCGTCGTGGCCGTCGCCGTCGAGATCGGCGAGGCGGGGTTTAAGATCCTCGAACACGGCGTTGTGCTTGAGCCGCACCACGTGTCGCTCGCCATCGCGCGTTTCGATCACCAGGCTGCCGGCCTCGATCTTGTCGCCGAGAATGCCGTGGTCGTAGCGGTCGGTCGGTTCAGCGAGCCAGACGCGGGCCACGTCATGCGTACCGGTGACGACGCGGCCGTCGGGCAGTGCCTTGTCGGGCAACTTGGGCTTGCCCGGCGCGTCGATGAATTTGAGCGCGACGCTGTCGCCGCTCGGCGCCAGCGCATACCACAGCCCGCCGGCTTCGATGCGGATTTGCCCGCCGACGGTGTCGATGGCGCTCACGCGCGCCGGGGTGTCGATGCGTTGCGCCTGCCATTCGGCGGCGCGCGCGCCCGACGACGAAAACGCGATGGTCAGCGCCAATGCGAGCGAAACGGCAAGGGGGGCGTTTTTCATCCCCGTCGTCTGCCGCGCCATCGCGGTCAAAGTTTGACGCGACGCAGCCGCAGCGCATTGCTGACCACGCTCACCGACGACAGTGCCATGGCGGCGGCGGCGATGATCGGCGACAGCAGCAGGCCGAAGGCCGGGTAGAGAATGCCGGCGGCGATCGGCACGCCGGCTGAATTATACAGGAAGGCGAAGAACAGGTTCTGCCGGATATTGTGCATGACCGCCGCCGACAGCGCGCGCGCCTTGACGATGCCGTTGAGGTCGCCCTTGAGCAAAGTGATGCCGGCGCTCTCGATGGCGACGTCGGAGCCCGAGCCCATGGCGATGCCGACTTGCGCGGCGGCCAGTGCCGGGGCGTCGTTGACGCCGTCGCCGGCCATGGCGACGATGCGGCCTTCGCGCGTGAGTTTCTCGATCACCGCGCCCTTCTGGTCGGGCAGCACCTCGGCCTCGACCTCGGTGATGCCGAGGCTTGCGCGGCCACGGCCTGCGCGGTGGTGCGGTTGTCGCCGGTGAGCATGACCACGCGGATGCCGTCCTTGGCGAGCGCCTGCAAGGCTGCGGGCGTCGAGGCCTTCACCGGATCGGCGACGGCGATGAGGCCGGCCGGCTTGCCGTTGACGGCAAGGAACATGGCGGTGGCGCCGTCGCGGCGCAGCTTTTCGGCGCCGTCGGCGAGCGCCGAGGTGTCGATATTGAGCTCCTTGAGGAAGGAGGCGGTGCCGAGCGCGAGGCGCTGGCGCTCGACCATGCCGAGCACGCCCTTGCCGGCCGGCGCATCGAAGCCGCGCACCGGCGCCAGATCGAGCTTGCGCTCGGTTGCGGCGGCCACGATGGCGGCGGCCAAGGGATGCTCGCTGCCGCGCTCGACGCTCGCGGCCAGACGCAATACCTGGTTCTCCTCGAAGCCGGGCAGGGCGACGATCGCGCTCACTTTCGGCTTGCCCTCGGTGAGGGTGCCGGTCTTGTCGACCACCAGCGTGTCGATCTTTTCCATGCGTTCGAGCGCTTCGGCGTTCTTGATCAGCACGCCTTCCTGGGCGCCGCGGCCGACGCCGACCATGATCGACATCGGCGTGGCGAGCCCGAGCGCGCAGGGGCAGGCGATGATGAGCACGCTGACCGCGGCGACCAGGCCATAGGCGAAGCGCGGCTCGGGACCGAAACTCGCCCAGGCGGCGAAGGCGATCAGCGCCACCGCGATCACCGTGGGCACGAACCAGCCGGCGACCTGGTCGGCCAGGCGCTGGATCGGCGCGCGGCTGCGCTGGGCGTTGGCCACCATCTGCACGATCTGCGCCAGCAGCGTGTCGCGGCCGATCTTGTCGGCGCGCATGACGAAACTGCCGGTGCCGTTGAGCGTGCCGCCGATGACGCGGGCACCCTTTTCCTTGGCGACCGGCATGGATTCGCCGGTGACCATGGATTCATCGAGCGCCGAACGGCCCTCCAGCACGGTGCCGTCGACCGGCACCTTGTCGCCGGGGCGCACGCGCAAGCTGTCGCCGACCGCGACGACGTCGAGCGAGACTTCCTCGTCGCTGCCGTCATCCTTGACGCGGCGCGCGGTCTTCGGCGCCAGATTGAGCAGCGCCTTGATGGCGCCGGAGGTCGCCTCGCGCGCGCGCAATTCGAGCATCTGGCCGACCAGCACCAGCAGCACGATCATGCTGGCGGCTTCGTAATAGACCGACGGCGCGCCGAGTGCCGCGGAAGGCGGGCGGGAAGATGCCCGGCGCGAAGGTGGCGACCAGGCTGTAGATGTAGGCAACGCCGACGCCCATGGCGATCAGCGTGAACATGTTGAGGTTGCGCGTGAGCAGCGACTGCCAGCCGCGCACGAAGAATGGCGCGCCCGCCCACAGCACCACCGGCGTGGCGAAGGCGAACTGGATGTAATTCATCGCCGTCGGCGTGAACCAATGCAGGCCGAAATGTCCGCCCCATTCCAGCGCCATCACCGGTATCGCCAGCGCCAGGCCGATCCAGAATCGGCGCGTGAAGTCGACCAGTTCGGGATTGGGGCCGGTGTCGGCGGTGGCCACCTCCGCCTCCAGCGCCATGCCGCAGATCGGGCAGGTGCCGGGTCCGACCTGGCGGATCTCGGGATGCATCGGGCAGGTGTAGATGGCGCCTTCGATCACCGGCTCCGGCGCGCGCGGGCCGAGATATTTTTCCGGATCGGCCATGAACTTGGTGCGGCAGCCGGCGGCGCAGAAATAATAGGTGGTGCCTTTGTAATCGGCCTTGTGCTCGGCACTCGCCGGATCGACGCTCATGCCGCAGACCGGATCGAGTGCGCCGGCGGTGGCCGGCGCGTGGGCATGATCGTGGTGGTCGTGCGCCGGCTGGGCGTCTGCGGCGCGCGCCAGATATTTCTCGGGATCGGCGGTGAACTTGGTGCGGCAGCCGCCGCAGCAGAAATAATAGCTGGTGCCGTTGTAGTCGGCGGTGTGCTTGGCGGTGGCGGTATCGACGCTCATGCCGCAGACCGGATCGGTGGCACTGCCGGCCGCCGGGGCGTGAGACGGATGGTCGTGGGTGCGGGCGGTGGCGTCGCTCATGGGGATGCTCTCTGTCAGGGCTTGTACTCTATACCGGTAGGGGGTATATAACGCACATGAAGCAAGACAGCAAGGCATCGACGCTCAAACGGCTGAACCGCATCGAGGGTCAGGTGCGCGGCCTCGCCCGCATGGTCGAGGACGAGCGCTATTGCATCGATATCGTCACGCAAATCGGCGCGGTGCGGGCGGCGCTGCGGCGGGTCGAGGAGGAAATCCTGCGCGAGCACGTCGCCCATTGCGTCGAGCACGCCATTGCCAGCGGCGACAAGATCGATCAGCGGCGCAAGGTCGCCGAATTGATGGACGTCATGGGCCGCGCCAGCCGCTAGATTGGACGACGGGCTTGCGCGCTCGCGGCCGTCGACCCGAGGGGCGAGGCGGAGCGCGCGCGACCTTACTTCGTGGAAACGCCGAGAATGCTGTAGAGCGGGCACATGCCGAACACCGCGGTGATGATCGGGATCACGCCGATCCAGCCGACCCAGTTCCAGCCGGTGCCAGGCGCCAGATATCCCAGGGCAAAAGCGAGCAAGGCGAGCCCGACCACGATGCGCGCCAGCCGATCGAATCCTCCGACATTCAGGGACATCAGGTCCTCCTTCCAAGCCATTTCATTCACGCATTCTCTTTTTAGAATATTCTAGTGGCTGGCCGCACGGCCGAGTTGATCGAAATCAAGGACCCGCGCTTAAGTTCGCTGACGGGGGCGAATGACGAAAGTCGCCGGCCGCTCGCCGGGGTGCCGGATGCCTGACCGGAGCATGACGCGCGTGGGCCTCAGCCGAAGCGTTGGCGCGCCAGCGCGGCGCCCGGCGCCGAGCGCCTTGAGCTTGGCCTCGGCCACCTCGCGCCGCATCGGCGCCATGCCGCAATTGGTGCAGGCGACGAGGTGTTGCTTGGGCACGAAGCGGAGCAGTTTCTCGATCTCGCCGGCGACCTCGTCCGGCGTCTCCACCGTGTCGGTGGCGACGTCGATGACGCCGGCGAGCACGTCCTTGCCCTCGAGCAGCGATAACAGCTCCAGCGGCACATGCGAGTGGATGCATTCGACCGAGACCTGGCCGATGCGGCTCTTGGCCAGCGCCGGAAATATCTTCTCGTATTGCCGCCATTCGGCGCCGAGCGCGTTCTTCCAGTCGATATTGGCCTTGATGCCGTAGCCGTAGCAGATATGCACAGCAGGTGGTGCAGGTGAGGCCGGCGATGGCGCGATGCAGCGCCTCGATCCCCCACGTCGTCACCTCGTCCATGAACACGTTGAAGGCGGGCTCGTCGAACTGGATGACGTCGACGCCGTCGGCTTGCAGTGCGCGCGCTTCCTCGTTCAACAGATCGGCGAAGGCGAAGGCCATCTTCACCTTGTCGCCGTAATGGGCGTCGGCGATGGTGTCGGAAATGGTCATCGGGCCGGGCAAGGTGATCTTCAACTGCTTCTGGGTATGGGCGCGGGCGTGGCGCGCTTCCGTCGCATGCACGCGGCCCCTGAGCTTGAGCGCGCCGCGCACCACCGGCACCATGGCCTTATAGCGGTCGGCGCGGATGCCCATCTCGACCTTGTGGGCAAAGTCGATGCCGTCGACGAATTCGAGGAAGCCGTGCACGAAATGCTGGCGCGACATTTCGCCGTCGCAGACGATGTCGATGCCAGCATCCTCCTGCAGCTTGATCGCCAACAGCGTGGCGTCGAGCTTGCCTTGCGCGAGATCGTCGCCGGCGAGCCGCCATTGCGGCCACAGCTTGTTGGGCTCGGCGAGCCAAGACGGTTTCGGCAGGCTGCCGGCGACGGTCGCGGGAAACATCATGTCGACATCCTCTCGGTGGCGGTGAAGCGCGCGGGCGGCTTCCAACTATAAATCCAATCCTGGCGTTCGAGCAGCTTTTCGCCGCCCAGCAGGCGCATGCCGAGATTGCGGACCAGCGCTTCCGGGCCGCTCATGCTGTAGATCTTGCCCTGCTTGCGCGAGGCGTCCTGCGCGTGCGCGGTGCGGTGGCGGCGGGCGCCTTCATAGCCGCGCAAGGCGTCGGCCGGATCGTCGCGATATTTTCCGAGCATGTCGGCGAGCACGGCGGCGTCCTCGATCGCCATGCCGGCGCCCTGCGCCAGGAACGGCAGCATCGGATGGGCGGCGTCGCCGATCAGCGTCACCGGTCCGTCGCCGCCGCGGAAGGCGCTGCGGCGCTCATACAGCGCCCATTTCAACCATTGCTGCGGCAGGGCGATCAGCGCGCGCGCCTTCTCGTGCCAGGTGAAGCGGGGGAATTGCCGCAGGATCTCGGCGCGCTCGCCGGCCGCCGACCAGGTGGTGCCGCGCCATTGGTCGTGCACGATGGCGACGATGTTGATGAGGCGACCGGCCTTGACCGGGTAATGCACCAGATGGGCGTCGAGCCCGAGCCACAGATGCACCACGCCGGCGCGGAATTCCTCCGGCACCGCGTCGACCGGCACCGTCGTGCGCCAGGCGGTGCGATAGGCATAGCGCGGCTCTGCGGCGTACGCCGAGGCGCGCGGCGACGCTCGACCAGATGCCGTCGGCGCCGATCAGCGCGATGCCGCGCTCGTCGACGATCTCCTGGCCGCGATGGCCGAGCACCGAGACGCCGTTGACATGGGTGGCGAAGTCCTCGACCCGGGTGCCGAGCTTGAGCGCTGACGTCCGGATCGGCCTCGGCGGCGGCGGCGAGCGCGCGCTGCAGGTCGCCGCGATGGATCACCCAATAGGGCGCGCCGTAGCGCCGCTCGACTTCCGCGCCGAGAGGGATGCGCACGATCTCGCGGCCGGAGCCGCCATTCATCACGCGGATCGCCTGCGGCACCACCACCGCGGGCGCGAGACGCTCGCGCAGGCCGAGCGCGATCAGCACGCCGGTGGCATTGGGGCCGAGCTGGAGGCCGGCGCCCGCCTCCTGCAGCTCGGGCGCCTGCTCGAGCACGCTGGCGCGCAAGCCGGCGCGTGCCAGCGCCAAGCGCCGCCGTCAGCCCCGCAATGCCGGCGCCGGCGACGATGACGTGACGCGCGGCCGCCAAGGCGGTCGGCTCAGGCGGTTTCGGCGATATGCAGGGCGCATTCGGCCGGGCGGGCCGCATGCGCGTCGAGCGTCGGATCGTGCCGGTAGAGCGTCGAGCAATAGGGGCAGACGATCTCGTTCTCGTCGCCCATGTCGAGGAACACATGCGGGTGATCGAACGGAGGCGTCGCGCCCACGCACATGAATTTCTTGGCGCCGATCTCGATCATCGGCAGGCCGGGATCGTTGTGGAAATGGGGAATGACGTGTTCGGCCATGCGTGACCTCGTAAATGCCGCCTCGGAATGCCGCGGGCTGCGGCGCACGAATTCGGGCGCACCATAGCGGGGTGGCGGGGGCATGCCTAGTGCATCGCCGCGCCCCACGCCGCCGGGGTGGACGCTCAAAAGGCCCTGGAATCGCTCGGATTTTCCATCACATTGCTGACGCGAAGGACAGCTATGTGGGCGGGGTGAGCAGCTCGAGGCGGTGGAGCGATAGCATGCGCAGCGCGCAAGGTTTGGCGCCACGGGATCGGTCGATGATGCGGCGTCCGCGCCTCGGGCCGGCGCTGCTCGTGGTGATTCTGCTGGCCGCGCTCGCGCTCTATGTGGTGCCGCGCGGGCTGGCGGCGCGCGCCACGCTCGCCATCGCCGACGATCCGGTGCGCATCGCCGAGCGCGCGCTTGACGAGAAGTTCAATGCCGATGTCGCCGCGCGCGGTATCGACGCGGCGCTCGCCGCTCATGATGCCGACCTCGCCCGGAGCTTCGTCGATTTGGCCGACGCGCGCCATGTGGCGCTCGATCCGGCGCGCCGCGCCAAGGTCGCCGCCGCGGTGGCGGACGCCTCCTCCGCCAGGCACGCGGCGGAAAGCTTCGCCCTGGGCTTCGTTACCGGCGTGCCCAGCGACGGCGCGGCGTTGGCCGGCACCGCGCTCGGCGACCTGTTCGTTTTCGGCGATATCCGCGATGCGGCGCGCGAGGGCTCGCACCTGGCGCTGGGCGAGCCGACCGACAAGCTGATCCTCGGCCTTGCCGGCGTCGGTCTCGCGATCACCGCCGGCACCTATGCGACGCTCGGCATCGGTGCGCCGGTCCGCGTCGGGCTCTCGCTCGCCAAGGCGGCGCGCAAGACCGGGCGGCTCGGCGGCGAACTGGCCGTGAGCATCGGACGCATGCTGCGCGGCGTGGTCGACTGGGCTCGCTTGCGCAAGGCGATCGCCGGCGCCTCCATCGCCGAGCCGGCGCTGGCGGTGCGCGCGGCGCGCCAGGCGGTCAAGCTCGAGCGCGCCGAAGGCCTGCTCGATCTGGCGCGCGACGCCGGCCGGGTGCAGGAAAAGGCCGGCACCCGCGCGGCGCTCGACGGCTTGAAGATCGCCGAGAGCCCGAAGGACATGTCGCGCGTGGCCAAGCTTGCCGAAAAAGAAGGCAGCCGCACCCGCGCCATCCTCAAAGTGGCTCGGCCGCGGCGCCATCATGCTCAGCGCCGGCGCCTTCGATCTCGGCATCTGGATTCTGGGCGCGCTGTTCACGCTGGTCACCTTCGTCGCCTCGCTCAAGAGCGCGACCGAACGCGCAACGCTGCGTGTCCTGCGCCACCGCAAGGAACGCCGCCGGCTGCAGGAGCAGCGGCGCCTCGTCGCGCTGACCGCGGTGCGGATTTGACCCGCGAGCAATCCTTTCCACCATATGAAAACGGCACCATGCGGCGCGCGTCTCCCTTGAAAAAGGTCCTAGTGCCATCCATCATGCCGTCCGCGGCGGATAAACGCCGTCGATAACGAAGAACGACAAGCGCCGGCACCCGCAGCGCTTGCGGGCAAGCCGGCAGACGTGGGAGGATGCGGTGAAGCCGCGGCGTTTTTCGGGCTGCGGCCGATGAACGGCGACGCACGCCTGGTGGTGGAGAATGCCAGCCTGCGCTACGGCGAGCTCGACGTGCTCTCCGCGCTCAGCCTCACGGTCGGCAGTAGCGAGATCGTCAGCATTGTCGGCCCGTCCGGCTGCGGCAAGACCACGCTTTTGCGCTGCGTCGGCGGCCTGAACCAGCTCAATGGCGGCGAGATCCGCATCGACGGGCAACGGGTGGAGAAGCCGCTGCCGATCGTGTCCATGGTGTTCCAGCATTTCGGGCTGTTTCCCTGGAAGAACCTCTACAGCAACATCGCCTATGGGCTGCTGCTCAAGCACATGGCCAAGGATGAGATCGAGCGCCGCGTCGGCGCCGCGATCGAGATGGTCGGCCTCAAGGGTTTCGAGAGTTCCTATCCGCATCAGCTTTCCGGCGGCATGCAGCAGCGCGCCGGCCTGGCGCGCGCGCTGGTGATGGAGCCGAAGCTGTTGCTCATGGACGAGCCGTTCTCGGCCATCGACGCGCAGACGCGCGAGCAGCTTCAGTTCGAGCTGTTGCGCATCTGGGACCGGCGGCCGACCGCGATGATGTTCGTCACCCATTCGATCGACGAGGCGGTGCTGATGGGCGACCGTGTCGTCGTGCTGGCCGGACGGCCGGCGCATGTGCGCGCGGTGCGCACCGTCGCGCTGCCGCGCCCGCGCGAGCGCAGCGTGGTGGCGAGCCCGGCTTTCATCGAACTGCGCGAGCAGGTCTGGCACGACCTGTTCGATCAACCGGCAAGTGGCCTAACAAGCAACGGAGCACGCATCCAGCAATAACAACGTGCTCACCAACAGGGAGGAACTGACAATGCTGAGGAAGTCGCTTTTCGTTCTCGCGACCGCGCTGTCGGCCGTGACCATGCTGGCGCCCGGCGGCGCCAGTGCCGCGGACATGAAGCTGACGGCGACCGCCATCGGCCGTCCGCCGATCTTCTCCAACACCTTCGCCGACGTCGGCGAGGCCATGGGGTTCTGGAAAAAGGCCGGGCTCGACGTCACCTTCCGCTGGTTCCAGCGCGGCTCCGATACCGCCAAGGCGGTGGTGACCGGCGACGCGGCCATCGGCTTCACGGCGACGCCACCGGCGGCGAACCTGATCGCCTCCGGCGCCAAGATCAAGATCGTGGCCGGCATGCCCAACCAGGATTGGGTCATCGCCTCCGACGAGGTCAAGGACTGCAAGGGCCTCAAGGGCAAGACGGTGGCCGCGGACGGCATCAACAACACGCGTTATCTGTACCTGCAGTCGTATCTGGCGACCTGCGGGCTGAAGATCAGCGACGTCAAGGCGATCGACCTCGCCAACACGCCGCTGGTGAAAGCCGGCATCGCCAAGCAAGTCCATGATGGCGTGTTCCACATCGACGAGCTGGCGCAGGTCGAGCACGCCACCAAGAAGTGGAACATCATGGACGTCCCGGCCTCGATCGCGGAAGGCCTGCACTACGCGGTGCTGGTCGCCAACGACAACGCGATCAAGAACAACCGCGAAGCCCTCGTGCGTTTCCTGGTCGGCTGGATCGAGACCCAGAAGATGATGGGCAGCAAGGATCCCAAGACCATGGAGAAGGTCGCCGAGATCGCCGCCAAGGCCAAGAATGTCGACAAGTCGGTGGCACTCGCCGCGATCAAGGCGTTCCAGGCCAAGAACTACTGGGTCGACAATAACGGCCTCAACGAGAAGCAGATGATGAGCCAGGTCAAGGAACTGGTCAAAGTCGGCTCGATGAAGGCCAAGCCGCCGACCTATGCGCAGCTCGTCGACACCTCGCTCTATGCCGAAGCGGCCAAACGCGTCGCCACGATGAAGTGACCGGAACAAGAAGAAACGAGCGGTAATGACGGTCGGAAACGGGCGGGCGCACATGCAGGCAAGCAGACCTTCGCCGCCCGCGTCGCTCGTTTCCGTATCGTCAATGCCTGGTGGATCCGGATCGCCTGCTATGCGGCGAGCATTTTGCTCCTGCTCGCCGCCTGGCAGGCGTTCGGCAACAGCTTCGGCGTGCTGTTCGTCCCCTTCACCAAGACGATGGCGGCGCTGTGGACCATGCTCACCGACGGCACCTTGCCGCCGGCGCTGTGGGTGTCGGGCAAGCTCTATCTGGTGACGCTTGTCATCAACATCGTCGTCGGCGTCACCCTCGGCCTCCTGCTGGCGCGCAGCAAGCTGGTTTCGGCCGCCTTCGAGCCTTACGTCTATATCCTCTACGCCACGCCGACCATTTCGCTGGTCCCGTTCGTGTCGGTGCTGTTCGGCTTCGGGTTCTGGCCGCGCGTCTTGGTCTCGGTGCTGATCTCGATTTTCCCGGTGCTGCTCGGCACCGTGGAAGGCGCGCGCAGCATTCCGCGCCAGCATCTCGATGTCGCCGCCATCTTCGGCTCCAACGAGCGCCAGCTCTGGCGCGACGTGATCATCCCTTATGTCACCCCTTACGCGATGACCGGCATCAAGCAATCGGTCGCGCTGTCCATGGTCGGCACGCTGGTGGCGGAGTTCTTCCTCAATCCCGACGGGCTGGCGGCGGTGATGCTGCAAGGGCACCACCATCGTCGACTCGGCCTGGGTGCTGGCGATCACCGTGTTCGTGGCGGCGATCGCGGTGGTGCTGGTCGGCGTCGGCGAACTCATCGAACGGTATCTGGTGCGATGGCGTCATTCGGCAGTGGGCTAGAGACGGATATGGCGCGCCGCCCGCGCGTGGCGCTGCCGCGCTGGCTGACGCGCGAGCGCGTCGCGCCGTTCGTCACCGGCCTGGTGATCCTGGCGGTCTGGCAGGTGGTGGTGAGCACGCAACTGCCCGAGCTTCGTGGGGCGGCCGAGCGGCATCATCATGGCGTTCCCGTCGACGGTGGCGAGCGAGGAGTTCTGGATCGACGTCGTCGTCACCCTGGGCTCGATCCTGGAGGGCGTGGTCATCGGCTCGCTCGCCGGCATCCTGATCGGCGTCGCCATGGGACGGGTGCGCGAGATCAACTGGTTCCTGTCGACCTATATTCGCGCGCTCTATGCGCTGCCGCTGATCGCGCTGGTGCCGATCGTCATCATCTGGGTCGGCTATTCGCCGACCTCGCGGCTGGTGATCGTGATCATCTCGGTGTTCCTGCCGGTGGCGGTGACCACCGCCGACGGCACCCGCGCCATCTCCAAGGACTATCTCGACGTCGGCCGCATGTTCGGCGCGCGCACGCATAATATGTGGTTCGGCATCGCGCTGCCCTCGGCCATGCCGCATATCGTGGCCGGCATCGAGCTCGGCTTCGCCCGCGGCATCACCAATGCGATCGCGGTCGAGGTGCTGGCCAGCGTGCCGGGCATGGGCATGTCGGTGTTTACCAAGTCGAACGAGCTCAACGAGAACGCCTCGCTGGTCTATGTGGTGTGTTTGGGCGTCTTCGCGGTGGGCGTGCGCGCAGGCATGATCCGATTCAGGCACTGGCTGGCGCCCTGGTATCGCGGGCAGTAAACGCTTTCGCGCCGCGGCGTCCTCTGCTATCGCGCGTCACCCTGAGGCAGCCGCGCGACGCGCGAAGGATAACGGAATCAATCGGAACAATGCCGACATTTCATCACGGCGACGTCGAGATCGCCTATTTCGACGAGGGCGAGGGCGAGCCCATCGTGCTGGTGCACGGCTTTGCCTCCACCAAGGAGATCAACTGGGTCAATCCCGGCTGGGTGGCGACGCTCACGCGCGCCGGCCGCCGCGTCATCGCGCTCGATAATCGTGGGCACGGGGCGTCGAGCAAGCTCTATGACCCGCAGGCCTATCAGACCACGCTGATGGCCGAGGATGTCCGCGCGCTGCTCGACCACCTCGGGATCGGGCGCGCCGACGTCATGGGCTATTCCATGGGCGCGCGCATCACCGCGTTTCTCGCCGTCGAGCATCCGGCGCGGGTGCGCTCGGCCATTATCGGCGGCCTCGGCATCAGGTTGATCGAGGGGCATTCCGGCGCCATGGCCGGCGTCATCGTCGCGGCACTGGAGGCGCCCGCGCTCGCCGACGTCAGCCACCCGGTCGGCCGCGTCTTCCGCAGTTTCGCCGAGCAGACCAAGTCGGACCTCAAGGCGCTTGCCGCCTGCATGAGCCGCCCGCGCGAGGTGCTCAGCCGCGAGCAGGTCGCCGGCATCGCCACGCCAGTCCTGGTCGCGGTGGGAACCAAGGACGATGTGGCCGGTTCCGGGGCCGAATTGGCCGCGATCATCCCCGGCGCGCGCTTTCTCGCCATCCCCGACCGCGACCACATGGTGGCGGTCGGCGACCGGGTGTTCAAAGCCGGAGTGCTCGATTTTCTCAAGCAGCGTCCCTAGATAGCCGTCTACAGCCCGTCTCGCGACCGCCCCGGAAGTGTGATAAAAGCCGGCCGCGAAGGGGAAATGGCGCGAGAGGCGCCGGGAGAAAGCCATGGCCCATAGTCAGACGAAGGCTTCCAAGGCCCTCGACAAGGTCGACCCGGTCTGGGCACGCGTCCGCCACGAGGCGGAGGACATCGCCCGCGACGAGCCGGAGCTCGCCACCTTCATCTACGAGTGCATCCTGCACCACGACACGCTGGAAGCCGCAGTGACCCACCGCGTCAGCCAGCGCCTCGACCACGGCGACATTTCCGGCGAATTGATCCGCCAGGCCTTTGCCGGCGCGCTCGAGGACGAGCCGGCGATCGGCGACGCCTTCCGCGCCGACATCGTCGCCACTGTCGACCGCGATCCGGCGACCACGCGCTTTATCGAGCCGGTGCTCTATTACAAGGGCTTCCACGCCATCCAGACCCACCGCCTGGCGCATTGGCTGCTGCGCAAAGGACGCAAGGATTTCGCGCTCTATCTGCAGAGCCGCTCCTCGGTGGTGTTCCAGTGCGACATCAATCCGGCCGCCCGCATCGGTCGCGGCATCTTCCTCGATCACGCCACCGGACTGGTGGTGGGCGAGACCGCGGTGATCGACGACGACGTCTCCATCCTGCATGACGTGACGCTCGGCGGCACCGGCAAAGAGCACGAGGACCGCCATCCGAAGATCCGCCGCGGCGTGATGATCGGCGCCGGCGCCAAGATCCTCGGCAATATCGAGGTCGGCCATTGCGCGCGCATCGCCGCCGGCTCCGTGGTGATCAAGCCGGTGCCGAACAATGTCACCGTCGCCGGCGTGCCGGCCAAGGTGGTCGGCGAGGCCGGCTGCCCGGAGCCCTCGCGCGCCATGGACCAGATGCTCTACGGGGTTATGCTCGACGGCTGATATTCGTGCGCTGCAGCGCTTGCGCCGCGCCGCCCGATGGGGCAAGGAAGCCTCGCCTAATGTTAAGAGGAGCGGCCCGTTGGACGTGCAAGAAGTCAGGCAACTCGACGCCTATCTGAAGAAGTTGTTCGACAACGCGCAGCTGCGCGTGGTGCCGCGCAAGGACGACACCGCCGAGATTTTCGTCGGCGAGGACGATATCGGCGAATTGACCGTCGACGACGAGGAGGGCGAGCGCTCCTATAATTTCCGCATGGTGATCCAGCTCGGTAACGATCCGTCGATCCAGCCGGTGCCGGCGCTCACCAATTACCTGCGCCGCCGCTTCGGCAACGACAAGCTGCGCGTGGTGACGCGGCCGAAGAAGATGGATTTGCTGGAAGCCTATATGGGCGACGAATTCATCGGCGTGCTCTTCGTCGAGAACGAGAAGGGCCGGCGCTCATATATTTTCGAATTGCCGATCCTGGATGTGGATTTGGCTGAATAGAATTCGGCCGCGTTATTTGGTCCTTAGCGGTAGCTGGACGTCGTTCAATTTGCGGATCAGTTCGGGCATGCGACTGCTGCCGATCTTTTCCTTGATCCGCCGCAAATGCGTGTAGACGGTGTTGATCGTCACTGATTTTTTGCGGGCGTAATCGTCAAGTGGAATCCCAAGCTGCAATGCCTGCGCGATGTTCGCCTCGGCCGCTGTGAGGCCGAATGCTTCGCGCAGAACCTGGATTGCTGCGATATTTTGAGCAAGCGGGTCACGGATAAAGATAATGGCGTCAGCCGTCTTATCCGACCGCTTCAGACCGTCGCCGACCAGGAGCGGCCGTACCGAGACAATATAGGGTGGATTGCCGGATGGACGTGGTGAGGCGAAATCGGCAACAGTATTTTGCGGATCATCACGGACGCGGCGCACGGATTTGAGCGCGGTGCTAAAATGACCCTCCGCATTGGCTGTATGGAATTCGATGAAGCCATTGCGCATGCGAATGCCGTCATCGCCGCGTAGAATCCGCTGCAATGTTTCGTTGACATACACGGCCTTGTTGTCGGCACGGAGCAGGGCGACGCCATCGGCGAGCCAGTCGAGCGCGCGCTCGAGCGAATGGCGGGCGCCTGCAAAACCTCTAAGACGTCGCGCCATGTCCACCGCACGCTGCATGTGCGGCATAAAGCGCCGCATCGCCGCCATATGAGATTTATCGATATGGCCCTGCTTGATTGAGCGCTGTACGGAAAACAGCGTGTGCTCTTGTTCGGTGGGCGTCAGCGTGGCGCCAATGAAATAGCGGAAGCGGGCGGGCGCTAGAAAATCCGAATAAAACGGATCACGCTTCATTTGCTGCTCGTCCTTCACCATGTAATCCCAGGTGAGCTCGCCCGACTGCTGCGATAGCAACACGGGGACGCGCGGATTGAGCGCCGAAAAATCAGCGACATAGGCAACCTCATTCATCGGCGGTATGCCGATGGAGTGAAACTCGACGAGGTTGATCGGAGCGCGGTTGTAAATTTCCAAAGTTGCAGCAATGCCGCCCACGCACTGCATGACGCCGGCGAGGGCCTGCGGCCAAAGCTTCGCTTCGAGGCCGGCGGTGTAGATTGCCTCGATTGCAAATAAAAACTCGTCGGCTCCAGGCATGGCGCCCGGCTCGTCCCCACGCGACCGTAATGTCGCTTATTTCTATTATAATATATCCGGGGTTGCGCTCCAAGCGGGCAGCTGGGCCGATAGATCGCCGGACAGCTAGGCGTGTCGTCATCGGTTCTGATGACGACAGTTTTGTACATTCAATCGTAGCTTGGGTGCCGTGGCGTGGGGCCGCAATGTTCAAGGAATATCAAAGCATTCGGCTTGGAGGGCGCAATCGTGTCAATCAAGAAAGCCATACTGGCCGTGCTGGCGGCCACCGTTTCACTGTCCACTTTTGCCAGCGGCGCGCAGGCGGCAACGGTGTTTTCAGAGGACTTCTCCAATGCCAGCGTACCGGGTTGGACATTGTCGGGCACAGCGGTGGTTGACACCGGTATAAGCGGCTTCGGTAACGCCCTCGCATTCGATCTCGGCAACCAAAACAGTACCAGCGCCTTATCACCTGCGATCGCGGTCGTTCAGGGGGCTGTATACACTCTGACGCTCCAATTCGCGTCTGAAGGCGGATGCTCTTATAGCGGGGATTGCTCAGGTGCCCACATACTGACGCCTTATGTCAACGGAAATTGGTTGAACGGGGGTATCTGGTTCGGCTCATATATAGCGATTTATGGGCATCCGCCTCCGCCCGGGGATCAGTACCCTCTCTCGGCCGCTACTTTCCTTACTTCCAGTGTGACTTTCACGGCGCCGACGTCATCGATCTATTTAACGTTTACCGATACGACGCCATATCCGAGCAACCTTGGAGCTTACGGGATATTGGATAATGTGACGCTCACCGGCGCTGCCCCGGTGTCCGCTACGCCGCTGCCGTCGGCATTGCCGCTGTTCGCCGGCGGGTTGGGCGCATTGGGCCTGCTTGGCTGGCGTCGGAAACGAAAAACGCAGGGCGCCTGATCGTGAGAGCTACGAAAGTCCGCTAATTCGGATGCAACTGCTTGATTAGTTTATCGATGCCGCCGGCGACGCCACGCCAATCCTCGAGCCAATCGCGCGGGAAGCGGAAGGTGATGTCGGCGGCGCCGATGCGCCGCTCCAGCAGGCAGGTACCGTCATTGCTTACGCCGCTCACCGTGCAGCGGGCGAGGAAATGCGTGGGCGCCTGCGACTCGAACACCAGCTCTTCGCCCTGATAGGGCGTGCCGTCGCGGAAGCCTTGCACCGTCAGGCCGGGCGGAGCGGCGCCCGGCTGCGCCGCCAGATAGCGCGGATAGATCTCCTGCACCCGCGCCAGCAGCGGCAGCGTGCCGTCGCTGGCGGCGATGGTGACGAACAGCCGCTTGTCGGGGTCGAGCGGGGCGGCGGCGGTGGGCTTGGCGCCGGGGCCGGGCGGGTTGAGCCCCGGCCAAAGATAAACGAGATCGACGCGCGTTTGCGTGCCGGCACGGCGCTGCACCGCCATGCGGATGGCCGCCGGCTCGATATTGAAGCTGGCGCCGGCCACCACGATCGGCAGCGACGGCGCGTTGAGCGCGACCGGCGCCTCCGGCCAGCGCGGCCACAGCAGATAGCCGACAAAAGCCGCGGCGCCGAGCAGCAGGATGCCGAACAACAGCATCGGTGCGATCAGCGGATTACCGCCGGCGCCACGGCGGCGCGCGCCGCGCCGATGTTCGGCCTGGGAATAAGCCATGACAGTCCTTGGCAGTCCTTCGCCACGAATCGCGGGCGATTATGGCACGAGCGCCGGGGCGCCTTGGTGTCGGTGCGCGTTAACCTTTTGTTAAGGATTTGCTGGCGCGGGCGGGCGTCTTGGCCAAGATGCGCGCAGTTCCGCGTTGAGGTCCGCCATGACGGCGCAATCCCTGCAAATGCTGCTGGCGCTGGCGCTCGGCTTTGCCGTCGCCGGCCTCATCGCCTCCGCCTACCGACTGGCCACCAGCCGGCTGCCGAGCTTCAGCATGCTCAGCGCCGGGCCGAGCACGACGACGCTGGCCATGGTGCCGGTGCTGGTCCTGGCGGCGCCGTTCCTGATCATGCGCAACACGCTGCGCGGGCGCCAGCAGGAAGGCCGCCGCTTCGAATTCGTGTTCATGGCCACGCTCATTGCCGGCTTCTGGAGCCTGATGTCGGGCATGGTGCTGGTGATGAGCCTGCAGGCCTGTGGGCTGCTGCTGGCCTGAGCGGCCTTCCAATTTTCGGCGCCGATTGCGATGGTGGCCTCCGACAAGAGGAGGCCAAATGCCTATTTACGAAATCGATGGCGTGCAGCCGGAATTTCCCGGCGCCGGCGACTATTGGGTGGCGGAAACCGCGACATTGATCGGCCGCGTGCGGCTCAAGCGCCAGGCGAGCGTGTGGTTCGGCGCGGTGCTGCGCGGCGACAATGAATGGATCGAGCTCGGCGAACGCTCGCAGATCCAGGACAATGCCACGCTGCACACCGATCCGGGTTTTCCCATGGTGATCGGCGCCAATTGCGTGATCGGCCACAATGTCGTGCTGCACGGCTGCACCATCGGCGACGAGAGCCTGGTCGGCATGGGCGCGATCATGATGAACGGTTCGCGTATCGGGAAAAATTGCATCGTCGGGGCCGGTGCGGTGGTGACCGAGGGCAAGAGCTTTCCCGACAATTCACTGATCGTCGGCGCGCCGGCGCGCGCCATCCGCACGCTCGACGAGAAGGCGGCCGACATGATTCGCGACGGCGCCGACATCTATGTGCGGCGCGCACGGCAGTATGCGACGGGGTTGCGCAGGATTAACGATCAGAAGTGATAGTTCAAGCCGACGCGCACCAGGTTGTCCTTGCCATGGGCTTCGAACGGCACACCGAACAAGGTGACCGATGTTGAACCGGTGTCCATGTAGAGATATTCGAGCTTGCCGCTCCATCGCGGCGCGAACATCCATTCGACGCCGCCGCCGAGGGTCCAGGCCGCCTTAGTGTTGTCGTTGCTTACCTCGCCGCCGAGCGCGCTGACGCTGAGCTTGTAATTGGCCCAGGCGACACCGCCGGTGCCATAGATCAGCCAGGGCCCGGCCGCATAGCCGATGCGCCCGCGCAGGGTGGCGAACCAGGGGATTTTCTGGTCGAGGGTGTAGGTGGTGCCGCCGACGACGGCGGTGTCGCTGCGGCGCTGTCCGGAGGCCTGCATGTCGCCTTCGACGCCGAGCACCAAGGCGCCGGTCTGCCAGTTGTAACCGATCTGGCCGCCGCCGATCGCGCCGGTGAGTGAATCTGAAACGTCCGCGGTGCCGACGCTGGCCCAGCCATAGCCGGCATTAACGCCGGCATAGAAGCCACTCCAGATCGGAATCCACACCGCGACCGGAGCCATCATGGGCGCGGGCGCCTTGGCCGGTAAGTCGGCGGCAAAGGCGGTGGAATAGTCGATGACGCCAATAAGGGTCACGGCCAGCACAGCAAGGCGGCGTAACATTCCTCAACCCTCGTTCTGATAAATCGAGGATGTGCTATCGTAAGTGAAATGCGCGCGATATTCGTAGTACCGCCTGCGTAGCATTCCCCATGGCCTGCCTGCGGCGCATCCGATGCAAAACGGTGCGGCCGGCTCCTGGGGGAGAGCCGGCCGCTCGCGAACCCGGTCTGGGGACGGGGAGGGGTGGGGACGTGACCGGGAGCGCGAATTCGCGTTCCTTGTTTCGTTTGCGTCCGCGCCTTCAGCGCGCGGAAACCGTGGGCGGTGCGAGGCGCGGCGGACCCAGCGCAACCCAGAGATTGGGGTCGGACTGCGACTGCCGCTTAACGAAGCGGTAGCCGGTCTTGTTCCAGGACACGATCTCATTCACCTCGTTGTCCAAGATGAACTCGCCGCGGTCGGTCTTGACTGTGAGCACCGCGTGGCCGTCGCCTTTCTTGTCGCGCACCACGGTGATCAACAGCGCCTCGCGCGGCCAACCGGCCCGCATCAGCATGCGGCGCTTGAGCAGGACGTAATCCTCGCAGTCGCCATAGCCGTCATCAGGATAATTCCAACGTTCGACCACGCCCCAGTGTTCCATGTCGGTCATCGGCTTGACCGTGTCGTTGACCCACAGGTTGACCTTGTTGAGGTCGCGCCAGGCCTTGGCCGACAGCACGATGTCGCGCGGCGTCGACGGATGCGTGTTGCATTCGTTCTTGTATTCGACGCAGAACTCGATCCAGCCGATCGGGGCGCGGGTGACATTGCCGACGGCGATATAAGTGGGCTGCTCCGCCGTAAGACTGGCACGCAAGGCCGCGTGTTGTGCCGCCGCTGCCTGGCTCGACACGGCGAACGATGCCGCGCCGGCCAGGATCAGCAGACTTCCCGTGGCAAGGAGCTGTTTAAGACGCCAAACCATTTGCGGTCCCTTCCCCGTCTCGTTGGGACCACATTTGCCACAAAGTTTTTGCACTGCCGCTAAATCAAGCAAGTAATGTTTAGAAGAACCAGAATAAATAGAGAGACGAATACAGTATAACTTAGAGACAAATTCGATTAAAATCTTACAAGAGACACTTTAGCTCAAATTGTAACGATTAATCATCTAAAGGCCGATGGCAGCGTGCCTTGGCGCGCCGCCGCGCGCGCGACGTTTACCACGGCGGAGTGGATGAGGACGGCGCGCGCCATTGACCGCGCGCGCGAGCGGACGCCGGCCGCGCGCAATTTGAGCGGCTGCGTTAACCGGCGGCTGACGCTATTCGCCGGTGAGGTTTTCTTCGAGGAAGTCGGGATGCTGCAGGCGGGTGAATTCGATGGCGAAGCCATCGTCGATATGACGGACCACCCGGCCCGTGATCTTGCCGATGGTGACGGCGGCGCCGACCGCCGGGCGCAGGTCGGGCGCGATGGCGACGGCGGCGCCCGACTGCGATATGTCGATGATGCGGCAGGCGACATTGCTGCCGTTGGGCAGGATCAGTTGCGCCATCGGATTGCGCGGCGTGAAGCGGCCATGGCGGCGGTCTTCCGGCAGATTGAGGATTTGCCGGTTGGCAAGCCAGGTGAGCTGGGCGGCGAGCTTGTCGCGCTTACGCAGCGTCGCCGAGATAGTCATGGCGAAGCCGTTGTCGATCAGACGCGCGATCTTGCCTTCGAGCCGGCCAAGATGATCGACATAGGCGATCACGCGTTCGCCTGGCTCGCCCGCAACCGGTGCGATCAGCGCCATGCCGCCGGGCGACATGTTGATGACTTGGCAGGGAAATTCGCGCCGGTCGGCGAGCATATAGCGGCCGAGCAGATTAACCTTGACGCGTTGATGGCGCCGGCGCTCCTCCGCGAGCGGCAGAATCCTCGGCTTGGTCAAAGGTATTGCCATGATTGGGGCAGTGTTTAAATGTGCATGCGCCAGCAGCAATTACCCTAGGGTCCTAAGATTAACGCGGCGTTAGCCGGTCCGCTCGCCATGCGGTGTTTCACGGCCCCCGCTATAGACGGTAAAACCGTGCCGCACCCGGTGACCGGCCGCCGCAGGGGCCAATCGCCGTGCGCCGGCGCTGTCCAAGGCCGGCCCGACATGGCGCAGGGTGCCGAGCGTGAGGTCGGTCACCGGCCGCTCGCCGAGCCAATAAGGCGGCACCGTGGGCGCCAGCACGCCGAGGGCGCGAACGCGCGTGTGGCCGCCTTGCGGCGCCAGCGGCAGCAGCAGCAGTTCGAGCTCGACCTGTTCGCCCTGCTCGGTGCGGCCGCTGAGGCCGGCGACCGCGCCGGCATTATCGCCGACGAGGGCGGTGAGCAATTCCTCCACCGCCTGGCGGCTCGGCTCGCTCCATAGCGCGTTGAACAGCTCGCCCTTGATCTCGCGAGCAAACAGCGCGCAGACGCGGGTGCCGGCAAGGCGGAACCGCAATTCGTCGACGAAATCCGCCGCCAGCATGAACGTGTCGCCGAGCGCGCTGCGGATGGCAGCAGGATCGATGTCGTTTCTCCGTGGCGCGAGACGAGTTCCACGCTGTTCGTCCCAATATTTGAAGACGGCGCGTGTCGAAGGATGCTTCATGAGCCCCACCTGTTCCATGGCGAGACGGCGCCGGCCTTCTCCTGTGTCCGTTCGGGACAGCGGTGCCGACTTTTCGCCGCGATTGGGTGATCGGAGCAGAGCCCGTGCCGTGCGCGCACCCGTGCGCGTGGAGACGCGAATTAGTGTTAAGCGCACAATCGTATTGGCAGCGTGCGCGGACTTGCCTAGGATTGTCGGCGATCCACACGCGGCGTCGGTTTCATCGGCCGGCACCGCAACTGAGTTAAAACCACGGGGAGGCGGGGGACGTGACAAGCGCCGGCAAGGCGCGACAGCGATCCTGCAACGTGGCTCAAGGGAGGGCGCAAGCCCTCCTTTTTTTCTTGCCAGGGCCGATTGCACTATGCGGTGACTTGGGTTAGCGCAGGAACGGTCCTGCTTGCGGTCGGGCGGCCAAGCGGCGTAACTCAAGAGGCACAGTGGACGCGCCCGTGCAACGCGAACCCATCTTCAATATTCCGACCATCGTCGTGGCGCTGCTGGTGGCGATGGCGCTGATCCACGCCGGACGCACGCTGCTGTTCAGCAGCGACCAGAACATCGAGTTTCTGCTCAGCTTCGCCTTCATCCCGGCGCGCTACGACACCTCGCTGGTGCTCGGCGGCCCGCTGCCCGGCGGCGGCGGCGCCGAAGTGTGGAGCTTCCTCACTTATTCGCTGATCCATGCCGACTGGATGCATTACAGCGTCAACGCGATCTGGCTCCTGCCCTTCGGCAGCGCCATGGCGCGCCGTTTCGGCGCCTATCGCTTCATGGCCTTCTATGCGGTCTGCGCGGTCGCCGGCGCCTTGGCGCATCTGGTCACCCATGCCGGCGAGGCCGTCGCCGATGATCGGCGCCTCGGCGGCGATCTCCGGCACCATGGCCGGGGCCATGCGCTTTGCCTTCCAGCGCGGCGGCCCGCTCAGCTTCTGGCGCAGCGGCGGCCACGCCGATTACCAGGTGCCGGCGATTCCGCTCGTCGGCGTGCTGCGCGATCCGGCGGTGCTCGCCTTCCTCGCGGTCTGGTTCGGCATCAATCTGCTGTTCGGCGTGAGCACGCTGCCGATCCCGGGCGTCGGCGCCAACCAGGTGGTGGCCTGGCAGGCGCATATCGGCGGCTTTCTCGCCGGTCTGCTGCTGTTTTCCTGGTTCGATCCAGCGCCGGATTTTCCACAATCCGGCGAGATTGATGCAATGCATCATTAGGCACAACCGACGCGACAGTCGCGGCTGACGCAAAACTTCGCTTGACGGAACCGGAGCGGCGGCAGGATCGTTCTCTCTCGCCCGGAACTCGATGGGTGACGCAGCCGACGAGCGCCGGGCTTAGGGAGGCTGCCATGAACGTGAAAACGCTTCTGGCCGCCAAGTCTCAGAACTTGGGCGGCGACATTGTCAGCATCGAACCGGCGGCGGATCTCGCGGCGGCTGCGAGGCTTCTCGCCGCGCACCGCATCGGGGCGCTGGTGATCCGCGGCGCCGGAGGGCGCCTCGCCGGCATCTTGTCGGAGCGCGACATCGTGCGCTCGCTCGCCGAACACGGCGCCGAGGCGCTCGGCCTGCCGGTCGGGCAGGTGATGACGCGCGACGTGGAGACCTGCGGCGAGAACGACAGCGTCGCCAGCCTGATGGAGCGCATGACCCTGGGCAAGTTCCGCCATCTGCCGGTGGTGGAGCAGGGCCGGCTGATCGGGCTGATCTCGATCGGCGACGTGGTCAAGCACCGGGTCGAGGAGTTCGAGCGCGAATCCGAGGCGATGCGCGACTATATCCGCAGCGCCTGAGCGGCATTACGTCGCTCCGCCGCCCGCGCCATAGGGCTGCGACAGCGCGGTGATCGCCTCGGTCACCGCTTCGATCGACCTGTCCGCCGCTTCGGTGCCGATGGCGATCGCTTCGGCGGCGCGATGGAAATCGAACCAGCCGACCCCGCCCAGCCGCGGGCTGATCAGCACGTCGGGCGGATCGCCCGCGAGCCGCGCCCGCGTGATGCGGTCCTGCATCACATTGAAGGCCTCGATCATCACCGTCGGAATGCCGGGTCGGCCGCGGCGGCCGAGGAACTGCCGGCGCAGCGCGCGGTCGCGGCTGAAGATGCCGCGCAAGCCGTTCGATTTCGGTTGCGTCAGCGCCAGATCGTCCTCGTCGTCGGAGCCATGGCTGGCGATGATGGTGCCGCGGCCGAACAGGTCGGAATTCAGATTGACCGCGATCACCAGGCGGGCGCCGAGCGCGCGCGCCGCCGAGACCGGCACCGGATTGACCAGCGCGCCGTCGACCAGCCAGCGCCCGCCGAGGCGCACCGGCGGGAAAATACCGGGTAGCGCGTAAGAAGCGCGCAAGGCTTCTGCCAGCCGTCCGCGCGTCAGCCAGATCTCGTGGCCGGTGTTGAATTCGGTGGCGATCGCGGCGAAACGCAGCGGCAGGTCGTCGATGCGCTCGTCACCGAGTTGGGCCTCGAGCTGCTTGGCGAGGTTGTTGCCGCGGATGAGGCCGGCGCCGGACAGGCTGATATCGAGATAGCCGAGCACGCCGCGCACGGTCAGCGCGCGCGCCCAGGTCTCCAGCGTATCGAGATGGCGGGCGGCATAGCAGCCGCCGACGACGGCGCCGATCGAGGTGCCGACGATGACGTCGGGAACGATGCCGTGGGCGAGCAGGGTGCGCAGCACGCCGATATGGGCAAAGCCGCGCGCGGCACCGCCGCCGAGCGCGAGCCCGATGCTCGGTCGGGTGACGGCCGGCTTCATCGGCGCGCCGCTGGCATCGGCGGAACGGTCGCCGTTGCGCGCACGCGTGAACAGGCCCTCAAATACCAATATCGTCTCTCCCCTGGTCCCGGGTCATGATCGAACCGGGCCGGCCCCGGAAACAAGCATCACGGACAAATAGGATGAAAAGTCTTGCTGCCGGAGTCTTATGACTAAAACGTGACGTACGCCGCCCGACAGGCGCCGTTCGGCGCGGGTCGACCGGTTCGCGTCGTCGCATTAATGCTAAATGCGGCGGCCGGCGGGCCGCTTCGGGCTCAGCCGCCGAAATAGGTGACGATATCGGTGAGCTTGGGGCGGTCGCGGTCCTCGGGCGGCTTGGCCGGGCGTCCGATATGGACGAAGCCGGCGATGCGCTCATTGGCGGCGAGGCCGAGCGCGCCGAGCACGCGGGCGTCGTAGGCGTACCATTCGGTGATCCAGCTGGCGGCGAAACCGAGCGCATGCGCGGCGGTCACCAGGTTCATGCAGGCGGCGCCCGACGACAATTGCTGCTCCCATTCCGGGATTTTGACATGCGGGCCGGCGCGGCTGACCACGGCGATCACCAGCGGCGCCCGGGTCAGCCGTTTGCCCTCGAACTCGATCTGGTCGGGCGTGGCCTCGGGATGGGCGGCGCGGAAGATGTCGGCGATGATGGTGCCGGCGGCGGCGCGCGCTTCGCCGGCAAAGACGATGAAGCGCCAGGGCGTGAGCTTGCCATGGTCGGGCACCCGCGCGGCGATGGTGAGCAGCGTGTCGATCTCGGCGGCGCTCGGCGGCGGGCCGGCGAGTTCCATCGGCTTCACCGAGCGGCGGGTCTGCAAGAGCTGCAAGGCGTCGGGCATTCGTGTCCTCGTTGCGGTCGTCAAAAAGTCGGTCCCGGGAGCGGGGATCGGGACGGCGCCGATCGGCGGACCGGGATCATGCGCAATCGGCGCAGCGAGGCAAGCGGGATCGTCGCCGCATTTCCGGCGCGGCGATCGATGCTGCGGGAAATCGGCAAAGGCCACGACCGCGGTTGCACCCGCGGCGCGGCTGTCGGCAAGAGCGGGGTCGTCGGTGCGGGCGCGTGCCCGGTCAGCCCGTCGGCGTCACCTTCACGCCCCTGAGGGCATCGATGCTGTTAAGCGAATGAGCCAGCGTCGATTTGCCGGCCGTGGTCAGATGCAGCATGGTCTTGCGGCGGCCGCCGCGCTTGGGGGTCGGACTGCTCTCGAGCGTCTTCCTGACCAGGCCTTCGGTCTGCAGGCGTTCCAGTGCGGCATAGGCGCGGCCCGGCCAATGCAGACGCTGCGTGTGCTTGTTGATTTCCTCCAGGATCGTCGTGCCGTAGGCCTCCGGCTGCAACGATGCAATCGCGAGCAGAATCTGCAGATCAAACAGATTGATCTCCATGATGCGCTCGCGACTGCTTGCGTCCCGCGGTTTCCCGGTTGGGCTTGATCGCTCACCGTCCTGATCTCTGCTCGTGTTCTCAAGCTTCGTGCACAAGAGCATGGCCATTAACTCCAGGATTCAGGTCGCCGCCCGCGGGTCTTGGTTCCTTTCCTTTGTCCGGCCGGTCGCCGCGCTCACCACTTGAAGATGAGCGAGGCCGCGATCAACTGCGCCGTATAGTTCGGGTTGTCATAGGCAAGGAAGGTCGAACGGCTGGTGCCGGTCAGCTCCGTATTGCCGGTAACGGTGCCGAAATAGGCGTTGAGCGCATCGGACTGCCAGTACGAGCCGTCGTTATGCTCCCAGGTGTAGCGCAGCTTGGCGATGACCTGGCCCGTCCAGCCCAGCTTCCGCAGCATGTCCTTGTCGAAGTAGTAGCGGGCGGTCGCGTCGAGGCGCTGGTACAGGTTGGTGTTGTCCGGCCAGGGCAGGCCCGCCTGGGCCGGCGTCACACCGGCATTGACGGTGCCGTCGCAGTTCCGGGCGTTGGCGCCGCCGAGCGAGCAGGGCGTGAAGTCATGCGACTCGCGGCCCCAGGAGGCGACGTAGTTGAGCCGCAAGTCCAGCTTGCCGGGGATCGCTTTCCAATCGGCCGAGGCGACGAAGGTGTGGTAGGTCTGGGTGAGATTGTCGCTCCAGCCACACTGTGCCGCGGAGGTATAGGGCGACCCGGCATAGGCATAGCCGAGGAAGCCGCAGGCGTTCCCCGCCGCGGTGCCGTCGGCGTCGGCGACGATCGCGGTCATGTCGAGCTTGTCTTGCTCGTAATTGTAACCGGCCGACAGCCGCAGGGTGGGGCTCACCACCACGCCGATATCGACGCCGGCGTTCCAGGAGTGCTCGGACGACACGCCCGCCGGATTGATCGCATCATCGGGATAGTTGTCCCAACGCAGGCCGGCAGTGGGCGTGATCGAGATGGCGTCGTTGACCGAGATATCGAGCAAGGTCCGCATCTTGTTTTCGTTGCGGTTGGCCAGGTCGAACATGCGCGAGTTCAGCCAGGCACCGTCGTCGATGAAGTACTCGCCCTCGTAACGGCGCGACCCGTAGGAGTAGCTGACCCGCCACTGCATCCACTTGGTGAGCTGGGTGTTGGCGAACATGCTGCCGACGTTCTCGTTGGTCACCGTGGTGAAGCGGTTCTCGCGGTTCCAGCGCTCGAAACCGTAGCCCGCACCCAAAGTGAACCAGCGTGTCGGCGACCAGGTCAGGTCTTCGTTGATGTTGGTCTTCTTGTACGACAGGTATTCGGTCGTGAACGGTCCGGTGCTCAGTTCCGAATCCGCCAGCACCGCGTCGGCGAAGGTCAGGTCGCTGGTGTGGTTCTTATAGTCGTAGTAGCGCACCCGCACCTTGTTGTGCAGCTTGTCGGTCAATGACGACGTCAACACGTTGTTGGTGAGGAATGTCGTTACCTCGCCGTTCAGGCTGGAGGCGGGAAGCGCGGAAGCGACCAGGCCATTGTTCGAACTGTCGATGAAGGCCTCGTTCTGCGTCCGCCGGCTGTACTGGTTCGTGGTCATGAACCGGCTCTTGAACACCGGAATGTCCATCGCACCGCTGCCGGTGAAGGCGTGCGCCTGGTTGCTCGGCGGCAGCGGCAGCCGCAGCGTGCCGTTGCCCGAACTAATCGTGGCGCCGGTGTTGCCGTAGGGGTTCTCGACGTTCAACTGGGTCAGATTGTCGGTATAGATCGACCCGGCATAGGCCAGCTTGAAGTTATAGCGGCCCCAGGGACCCGAGCCGATATATTCGCCGGACGCCTTCGGCGTCTGCGTGGTGTCGTCCACCGGGACGGGAACGCCGATGGTGTTGCTCGGGAAGCCGCCAGTCGGCGGACCGTAGGTGTAGTTCAGCGTGCCCGGTCGCGTTCCCGTGCGATCTTCGTGCGCATAGCCGACGTTGAAGTCCCAGTCCGGCGTCGGCGTGATCCGATAGGCCGCGCTGAACTTATCGCGGCGCACGCTCAGTTCGTCGATCTGCGAGGCGTTGGTGTTGATGATATTGTTGATGGCTCGGCGAGCGGTCAAACCGGCAGCGGTATTGGCGGAGGCGGCTGCCCATTGTGCTTGCAACAGCGCCTGTACTGGGTCGCTGACGGTAAGATTGGTCGTTCCCACGCCGCTGAACAGGCTCTTGGCGCTGTAGCTCCACAGATGCGGGGTTTGGTCCCAGCCCAAGCTCAGATATTGCTTGCCGGCCTCGGAGAAATCGAGGCTGTAGCTCTGCGCATTGTAGCCGACGTCGTGGCCCCAGATATTGACGCGATAGCGGCCGTCATTGGAGCCGAAGTCGAGGTTAATCCAATCGAGGAACACGCCCGGCGGAACCTTGCCGTACTCCTCGTATTTGGCGCGGCTGTCGGTCTGCGTCGGCAGCAGGAAAGCGCCGTTCGGATCGTAGCCGAAGCCCGTGCCCGGCCGCTCAGCATACCAGCGCCCGCCCGCTTCGAACCCGCCATTGAAGTACCAGCCCTGTTCCGGGGGTGGCGCCTTCAGGATCGGCTTCAAGTCGGCCGCGCTGGCACCAGCCGCCGATCCGGCGACGATGCCCATCGCGCTTGCCAGCAAGATGATGGTTCGTGCCTTGAGAACCTCACGTCGGACTTTCATTTCGCTACCCCCAACAACCCTTAATCCGCTTCGTGTCCAGATTTGTTTCTCCCGTGCTCCGCGAGCCGTAGCCGCGGAGCACGGGTTGCCCCTCGGTTACCGCAGGAAGGCTTTGCCACCCGGGCTGTTCGAGCCGTGGATCTGCGAGTGGCAGTTCAAGCACCCGGCATTGACGGCCTGGATTTGCAGCGGGTTGCGCGGATTGGCCGGATGCCGGGACGCCACGTTGTGGCAGCGCTGGCACAGCCGCGGCCGCGAGACCTTCAGCATGTTGTCATTGATGGCGCCGTGCGGGTCGTGGCAGTTCAGGCAGTTCTCGACCACCGGCGGATGCTCCCACAGGAACGGTCCGCGCTTGTCCGCATGGCACTGGAAGCACACGTCGTTGACGGTCGCCTGCTTGAGCAGATGCTCGGTGTAGCTGCCGTGCGGGCTGTGGCAGTCACTGCAGACCATCTTGCCTTCTTCGATCGGCATGTGCTCCGAGCGCATGACCTTGGCCCGGATGTCCTTGTGGCACTGGAAGCAGGTGTCGGGCTGCGCCGCCGTCTTCAATTGGAACTTGCGCGACACTTCCTTCATGATCGTGTGGCAGTTCGAGCACATCAGACCACGCGTCTGATGGATGCTGCCGCGCCACAACGTGCGATCGCCCTTTTCGTGACAGCCAAGGCAGATCGCGTTGTTCTCTTCGGCGGTGCGGCTGAGATCCTTCGGGTTGAAGGAAATGATGCCGCCGACGCCGCGTCCGCCGCCCAGGCGCACGTGCTCGGAGCCCGGCCCGTGGCAGCTCTCGCATTGCATCTTGCCCTGCTTCTGCAGGCGGCCCATCAGCGTGCGCTCGAACACTTTCTGCACGCCGGTGTGGCAGCCCAGGCAGACTTTTGAGCCGACATAGGTCGCTTCGCGCGCCGGCCCGTGCGACTTCGGCGCCGGCATCGCCGCGGGCGGCGCGCCGCCGCCGCTGCTCTGCTTCAGCGCGTCAAACAGGCTGTCGGCATCCGCCAGCTTCACCGCGCCCTTGAGCGAGGCAGTCGGTGCGGCGTCGAGCTGCTGCGCGTAGCTGCGCAGCGCCGAAAGCGGTTGACCGGCTTGAAGCGATTGCGTGGCCTGGGCTGGAGCACCGGCACCAAAAAGGAGGCCGGCGAAGGCCCCCGCCACGACAAACTTGACCCATTTACGATGGAATTTGGCGCGCGGTTGATAACCAGCCCCAATCCGCCGACCGGCGCGACGATTGCGCTCATGCTGCATGCACTGACCCCCCGCAAGCGACCAAAAGTTTACGTTCGATTTATTATTTGACCGCGATTTGCCATTGGCCGCAAGGAAAAACCCGTCGCTGATCACACCTATCCAATTGATATAAATCAAATATTTTCTTGATTTGGATTTTCGTCCGGGTCGTCGAAACAAATGAAAAACCCAACTAAAACATGAATTTGCCGTGTTTCCGCCGCGGGAACACCACACCCGGAACCGCATGGAACGCAACGCAGTCATGTGGCGAAAGATCGCAATGATTTCACACAACCACTGCGCGGATTGCACGTATCGCGATCAGCGGAGTTGGCCGACAAATCATGGCGGTCATTTTCGCGCTGTCGCTTACCGGCAAACCCTGAAGTGCCGCTCCGGCTTGCGCGATTCGCGCCCGGCGCTCCGATTGCCGCGCGTTTGGCTGGCCCGGCTTGAAATCGCCGCGTTTTAGGCGGAAAAATTCTTTCATCATGCGCCGAGAATCCACAACCGCCGCTCGCCGCGGCCGGCTACGGCCGGCATGTGTGCGTTTGCTCGCGGTCGTGTGCGTGCTGGGCGCACCGCTTTTCAGTTTGACGCCGCGCGCCGACGCGCAGGCGGTCTTGGCGCAGAGCGCGGGCGAGAACTCGCTGTTCTCCGCCGCGCCTTCGGCCGGCATGATCGCCCCCAACGCCGGCACGCGCGGCAATATGTTCACGCCCGGCGACGTGCTGGCCCCCATGCAGACGCCGCTGATCATGCCGCCGGGCCGGTCGCCGGCGAATGCGATCCCGATGGTGCCGGCGGGGCAGGTCGCGCTTGAGCTCGGCGCGCGTTACGGCAAGACCGCGCCGCCGATCACCTCTGGGCTGACCTGGCGCGTCTATGTCGCCAAGCCCGACGCGCACGGCGATTTCCGGCTGGTCAAGGAGGATAAGGCGGCGTCACCGACGCTGGTGCTGCCGGCCGGCGACTATATCGTGCATGTCGGCTTCGGCCTCGCCAATGCGGTGCGGCCGGTCAGTTTGCGCGGTCCGACCGTGCACGAGGTGTTCGACTTGCCGGCGGGCGCGCTACGGCTGGAGGGCCGGGTGGGCGATGCCCGCATCCCGGCCGGGCAGATTTCCTTCGACATCTATAAGGGCAGCCAGTTCGAGCCCAACAGCAATCGCCGACCGATCGCCGAGCATGTGATGACCGGCGGCGTGGTCGTGTTGCCCGAGGGCATCTATTACATCGTCTCCAATTACGGCGATGCCAACGCCGTGGTGCGCTCCGATATCCGCGTGCAGGCCGGCAAGCTCACCGACATCACGGTCAATCACCGCGCCGCCGCCATCACGCTCAAGCTGGTCACCGAGAAGGGCGGCGAGGCGCTCGCCAATACCGCCTGGGCCGTGCTCAACCCCGGTGGCGACGTGATCAAGGAGGTGCTCGGCGCCTTTCCGCGCGTGATCCTGGCCGAGGGCGAATACACGGCGATCGCGCGCAACGAAGGCAAAGTTTACGAGCACAAATTCAAAGTGGTTGCCGGCGTCGACGGCGACGTCGAGGTGCAGGCGCGGTGAATGATGCGGCGGCGGCCAATCACGCGGCGCTGAAGGCCTTCACGCGTCTCGATCCGCGCGCCATCGCGCTGCTGCTCGATGTCGACGGCACCCTCATCGATCTCGGGCCGACGCCGCACGAAGTACATGTTTCCGACGAACTGTGCCGATCGCTGGCGCGGCTGACCGAGCTCACCGGCGGGGCCTTGGCGCTGGTAAGCGGCCGTCCGATCGTCGATCTCGACCGGCTGTTCGCGCCGCTGACGCTGGCGGTGGTCGGCGGCCACGGCGCCGAGATGCGTCTTACCGACGGCGAACACGTCAGCACGGTCGCAGCCCTGCCGCCGGCGCTGCGCCGCCGCCTGGTCGATGTCGCCGTGCCCGGTTCCGGCATCATTGTCGAGGACAAGGGCTATTCGGTCGCGCTGCATTTCCGCCAGGCGCCGCACCAGGAAGAGAAATTGCGCGCGCACATCGCCGATGCGCGCACGGCATTTCCCGGCGAGGCGCTGGAGGTGCTGCCGGGCAAGGCCATGTTCGAGATCAAGCGTCCCGGCATCGACAAGGGCGCGGCGGTGCGCGTGCTGATGACCCATGCGCCGTTTGCCGGCCGCCGCCCGGTATTCATCGGAGACGATGTGACCGATGAAGCGGTATTCGCGGTGCTGCCGGCGCTCGGCGGCATCGGTTTTTCGGTGCATCGGCATTTCGCCGGACTGGCGGGCATTTTCGATTCGCCCGACGACGTGCGCGCCGCCTTGCGCGTCTTGGCCGCGCGCTGACGCCGTCACGCGACGATTGGCGCTTTGCCTTGGCGCCGATTGCGCGCCAGGATGAACTTCAGGAGCACTTAGGCGTTGTATGTCATGATGCCGCAGCGGTTTGGGCTTGGTTTTTGCGACATTTTGATTTGCCGACGGAGATTAATGCAGGCAGAGTTTTAGCCGCCCAGTCTGCGCGAAGCAGCGGGAGGCAATTCCGCGGAAAATCGAAAAGAGTGATAGGTTTCGTGACGGCGACGTCGCCAATTTGAGGAGTTTTATATTGTCGCGACTGGTAGTCGTCTCCAACCGGGTTGGCGTGCCCGACGGCAGCGCGCGGGCCGGGGGCCTGGAAGTAGCGATCCGGGCGGCGTTGCGGCGCCGGGGCGGTCTCTGGTTCGGCTGGAGCGGGCGGGTGGCGAAGGAAGATCCGGGCCCGCCGAAGATGGTCACACAGGATAATACCTCCTATGTCACCGTCGATCTGCGTGAGGACGATTACGACGAATTCTACAACGGCTTCGCCAACCGGGTGCTGTGGCCGATCCTGCATTACCGGCTCGATCTCGCCGAATTCACCCGCCGCGATCTCGGCGGTTATCTGCGCGTCAACGAGTTCTTCGCGCGCAATCTGGAAAAGCAGCTCACGCCGGACGACGTGATCTGGGTACACGACTACCATCTGATCCCGTTTGCCAAGGCGCTGCGCGAACGCGGTCACAAGAACCGCATCGGCTTTTTCATCCATATTCCGTTTCCGCCGCCGGAGATTCTCACCGCGCTGCCCAATCATGAGCGGCTGATCCCCGCGCTCGGCCATTTCGACCTGGTCGGCTTCCAGACCGAGGTCGATGCCACCAATTTCTCCCGCTATCTCGCCAATGAATGCGGGCTCAAGCGCATCAACGGCGACAGCTTCGCCTTCGACGACCGCAAGGTCGAGGTCGGCGTATTTCCGGTCGGGGTGGAGACCGAGGCCTTCGCGCGGCTGGCGCGGCGCGCGATCGAGTCGACCTTCGTGCAGGAGGTGGTCGGCAGCCTGTCGGGCCGCGCCATGATCATCGGCGTCGACCGGCTCGACTACACCAAGGGCATCCCCGAGCGCATGGACGCCTTCGAGCGATTCCTCACCGGCTTTCCCAATTGGCGCGGCCACGTCACCTATCTGCAGATCACGCCGCGCAGCCGCAGCTCGATCCCGGAATATGCCGACATGGCGCGGCGGGTGAGCAGCGCGGTCGGGCGCATCAACGGCGCCTTCGGCGAGGCTTCGTGGACGCCGGTGCGCTACATCAACAAGGCGCACAGCCGCACCGCGCTCGCCGGCCTCTACCGCGCGGCGCGCGCGGCGCTGGTGACGCCCTTGCGCGACGGCATGAATCTGGTGGCCAAGGAATATGTGGCCTCGCAGAATGTCGAGGACCCGGGCGTGCTGATCCTGTCGCGCTTTGCCGGCGCCGCCAAGGAATGCGCCGCCGCACTGCTGGTCAATCCTTACGATCCGGAAGCGGTCGGCTCCGCCATCAACCGCGCGCTATCGATGCCGCTTGTCGAGCGGCGTCAGCGCCACGAGCACAATTACATGGTGCTGGTGAAGAACGACATCACGCACTGGGCGGAGCGTTTCCTCGGTATCCTGGAAGTGCCGCCGTCGCATGACCACGAGCCGGGCGAACGCCGCGTCGTCGGCAGTCAACGGCATTGATCTAGGTCACGGCATTCATCGCTACGACGCGGTAATCAAGTTGACAGTCTGCGATCGAGGTCTGCCATGAAACGCGCGATCACCGCATTGTTCTGCGTGAGTTTGCTTACCGCATTTGCCGGCAGCGCGGCCGCCGCCGATGCGAGCAATGGTGGCGTGCTGGCCAAGCGCTGGTGCGCATCCTGCCACGTGGTCTCCACGGACCAGAAGCGTGGGAGCACGACGGCGGGACCATTCTCCGAGATCGCCAATCAGCCGGGTCTCGACGCCGGCAAGCTGGCGCTGTTCCTGTTGGCGCCGCACCCGCGCATGCCCGACATGAACCTCTCGCGCAGCGAGGCGGCGGATCTGGCGGCCTATATCGAGACGCAGGGGAAGTAGGATTACCCTGCCGTCATCGCCCGCTTGACATCCGGCGGCACCGCTTCCGCGGCGAGCGCCTGCAAGGCCGTGTCGAGCGGCATCACCTGCTGGCCTTCCTTGCCGAGCCGGCGGATGGAGACCAGGCGTTCGCCGGCTTCCTTCTTGCCGACCACCAACAGCGCCGGGACCTTGGCGAGCGAGTGCTCGCGCACCTTGTAATTGATTTTCTCGTTGCGCAGATCGGCGGTCACGCGCAGGCCGCGCGCCTGCGCGGCGGCCAGCGCCTCGCGGGCGTAGTCGTCGGCATCCGAGGTGATGGTGGCGACGATCGCCTGCACCGGCGCCAGCCACAGCGGCAGATGGCCGGCGTAATGCTCGATCAGGATGCCGGTGAAGCGCTCGAGCGAACCGAACATGGCGCGGTGGAGCATCACCGGCGTCACCTTGTTGGAATGCTCGTCGATATAGAAGGCGCCCAGCCGTCCCGGCATGTTGAGGTCGACCTGCACGGTGCCGCATTGCCAGTCGCGGCCGATGGCGTCGCGCAGCACATATTCGAGCTTGGGCCCGTAGAAGGCGCCTTCGCCCTTGTTGAGCGTCCACGGCCGGCCGGAGGCTTCCAGTGCCGCCATCAGCGCGGCTTCCGCCTGGTCCCAGACCGCGTCGTCGCCGATGCGCTTGTCGGGCCGGTCGGAGAACTTGATACGCACGTCGTCGAAGCCGAAATCCGCATAGATCGACAGGATGTGATTGTTGATCTTCAGCGACTCCTCGGCGATCTGCGCATTGGTGATGAAGATATGTGCGTCGTCCTGGGTGAAGGCGCGCACGCGCATCAGCCCGTGCAGCGCGCCCGACGGCTCGAAGCGGTGCACCTTGCCGAATTCGGCGAGCTTGAACGGCAGATCGCGATACGACTTCAACCCGTTCTTGAAGATCTGGATGTGGCCGGGGCAATTCATCGGCTTGACCACGAAGACGCGCTCATCGTCCTCGCGCGGCTGGGTCAGGAACATGTTCTCGCGGAACGTCGCCATGTGACCGGAGGCGACCCACAGCGAGGAATCCATGAGCTGCGGTGCGTTGACCTCCTGATAGCCGGCCTCCTTCTGCCGCCGGCGGATGTATTGCTCGAGCTGCTGGAACAGCGTCCACCCGTTCGGATGCCAGAAGACCGAGCCGGGCGCCTCTTCCTGGAAATGGAACAGGTCCATCTCGCGACCGAGCCGGCGATGGTCGCGCTTCTCGGCTTCCTCGATCTGCTTCAGATAGGCGTCGAGTTCCTCCTGCCTGGCGAAGGCGGTGCCGTAGATGCGGGTCAGCATCGGGTTCTTGGCGTCGCCGCGCCAATAGGCGCCAGCCACCTTCATCAGCTTGAAGGCTTTGCCGATCTTGCCCGTCGAGGTCATGTGCGGACCGCGGCAGAGATCGAACCAGTCGCCCTGCTTGTAGATCTTGATCTGCTGGTCTTCCGGGATGGCATCGACCAGCTCGACCTTGAACATCTCGCCCATGTCGCGGAAGGTCTTCTTGGTCTGCTCGCGCGACCACACTTCCTTGCTGAAGGGTTTGTCGCGCCCGATGATCTCCTTCATCTTCTTTTCGATGACCGGCAGATCTTCCAGCGTGAACGGCTGGTTGCGATAGAAGTCGTAATAGAACCCGTTCTCGATCACCGGTCCGATGGTCACCTGCGTACCCGGCCACAGCGTCTGCACCGCCTCGGCCAGCACATGGGCGGCGTCGTGACGGATCAGTTCAAGCGCGCGCGGGTCCTCGCGCGAGACGAATTCGATCTTGGCGTCGTGCTCAATGGGATCGCTGAGGTCGGCGAGCGTGCCGTCGAGCGCCATCGCCACCGTGCGCTTGGCCAGCGAGGGCGAGATGCCCTTGGCGATGTCGAGCCCTGTTGTGCCCTGGGGGTAGTCCCGACGCGCACCGTCGGGGAAGGTCAGCGCGACATTCGGCGCCATTGGGTTCTCCTGTGGCTCACTCCTGCGAACGAGCGCAGGTAAGCGTTTGCGGGGAGGGATATAGCAGGCGCGCGGAACCGCGCAACTACCGCGTCGGCGGCGTTTCGTTGGTGCCGCGCCAGCGCCCATAGCGCCAGGGCGTCCACCAATGCGTGCCGGCGGGCAGGGCGCCGGGCACGAAATCGAGGCCGTGCGTGCCGTAAGGGTGGCAGCGCAGGATGCGCGCCAGCGCCATCCAGCCGCCGGCCCACAGGCCGAAGCGGGAAATCGCCTCGTCGGCATAATCCGAGCAACTCGGCAGATGCCGGCAGCGCGGACCGATCAGCGGCGATAGCGTGTAACGATAGAGCAGCACCAAGCCGCGCCCGGCGAGCCGCGGCAGGCGGGCGATCGCAAAGGGCTCTGTCTGTCGTTCGCGCGTCACTTCGGTCGAAGCTCCGTTCGCGGCGCCGGCAAGAAGTTCCCTGTTCATAAGTTCCCGGCCGGTGGAACTGCCACTCTCATACGCAAAAAACCCGGTCGACAGCGACTTTTTTACGCTGGACCGCGCCGCGTCCGCTGACTTAAAAATGAGCTACGCAAATTGCCATAGGCAAATTGCCGGGGGTACAGGTCGTCCGAGTCATAGCAAGAACGTGGGCTTACCACGCCTGACAAAACGGATCGGACGAACATAAACGGGGGTCAAATGAGTCGCTCCCTTGCGGTTTTGATTGCGCTGGCTTTGGCGGCGCCGATCCTGTTGTTGCCGGTCCCGTTGCAGGCCTATGACCGCACGCTGCCGATGCAGTTTGCGCTGCGCCGGGAAGGCCCGGCCAAGGATTGCGGCGCGCATTGCCGGCTGTTCGTGCAGGCGAGCGGCGTCCATTACCGCCGACACGCCGCGCGATTTCGAGGATTTCGCGCAAGGCCGCGCGCTCGCCGGCGCCACCGTGGTGCTCGATTCCGACGGCGGCTCGGTGCATGGCGCCATCAAGCTCGGCCGCGAAATCCGCGCGCTTGGCCTCGATACCACGGTCGGACGCCTGACCGATCTTGCCCGCAGCGGTGACGCCGCGACCGGGCGCGCCAGCTACTCGGGCGAAGCCGATTGCGAATCCATGTGCGCCTTCGTGCTGCTCGCCGGCGTGCATCGCACCGTGTCGCCGCGCGCGCGCATCATGGTGCATCAGATCTGGCTCGGCGACCGCCGCGACGATCCGACCGCGGCCAATTATTCCGCCGAGGACCTGGTGCTGGTGCAGCGCGACATCGGCAAGCTCGCGCAATACACCGTCGAGATGGGCGCCTCGATCGAGGTGCTCGATCTGGCGCTGCGCATTCCGCCCTGGGAGCCGATGCATGTGATGTCGCCGGCGGAAATCCGCGCCGCGCGCGTCGCCACCATCGACATCGGCAAGCCGAGCGCCGCCACGGTCGCCGTCGCGCCGCCGGTAGCCGGCGCCGGCCACCGACGGGTTGCGCGCAAGCGCGATCAGCGGGCGGCGCTGGGCCATGGTCGATCGCGCCGGCAGCGTCGCGCTGGCGCGCAGCCATCCGCTCACCATCGAGGGCGAGGACATCGGCAGCTTCAATCTCATGGTCTCCTGCGGCGCCGGCAGCGACAGCTACGACGTCGGCTACAGCGAGCGCCGCCACGGCGGGCACAAAGGCGCGCTCGCCGCGCTGCGCACGGTGACGGTGAATGTCGGTGCCGGCTCGGCCACGCTCAAGGTGCTGTCGTCGCAGCGTCGCGGCGAGCCGGAGGAATTGGTGAGCTATGCCGCCGGGACGGTGCCGGCCGCGCTGATCGATGCCTTCGCCGCCGCCGGCAATCATTCGATCACGGTCGAGACCAGGAGCGCGTCGCTCATCACCGGCATTCGCGTCGGCAATACCGGCGCGCGGCAGAACCTGCCGCGGCTGGCCGCGAGCTGCCGCAAGGCGATCGGAGACCGCGCCGAGCTGGCACCGCGGCGGACCGGTGGGACGGCGGCGGCGAAATAAGGCTACTCCGCCGCCTGCGCCCGTTTGGCCTCGATCTGGTCGAGGGCCGAGACCACCGCGTCGAAGGTCAGCAGGGTGGAGGCGTGGCGGGCCTTGTAGTCGCGCACCGGTTCCAGCACCGCGATGTCGGCCCATGTGCCGGTCGGCGGCGGACCGTTTTCCTTCAGCATCTTGCGCACGGTCTCGCGCAGCTTGCGCAACTCGTCGGGTTTGGCCCCGATGACGTGCCGCGCCATGATCGAGGACGAGGCCTGGCCGAGGGCGCAGGCCTTTACGTCATGGGCAAAATCGGAAACCGCGCCGCCGTCCATTTTCAGGTCGACGGTGACGGTGGAGCCGCACAGCTTGGAATGGGCGGTGGCGCTGGCATCGGGGGCGGAAAGTCGCCCCAGGCGGGGTATATTGCCCGCCAATTCCAGGATTTGGGCGTTATAGACGTCGTTCAGCATTGCATTTTTGCTCGATCACCCGGGAATGCCCCTGATTGCCTCGGCCCGGCAAACGAATATATAGGGATCAGCCCGGCGGCGCGAGAAGGGGTTCGTAGCGCCGAGCATGGCCGATTTCAGCCATGCCGTAAGGGCATGCAGCGTCCAGAGTTCCGCGCGGAGCGGGATCAGACGCGGCCACCCCGGTGACACATCCGGCACGGCCCGTGCGGGGCACATGCCGGTCGAACGGAGAGACCCGTCCATGGACGCCAAGAATACCAATACCAATGTCAAGCCGTGGCCGAAGCAGGGCCTGTCGGAGCATGTGCGCGCGGCGCCGGCGCCGGTGGCGCCGCGGCCCTCGCGCGAGGAGGCGGAAGCCGCCGTGCGCACGCTGATCGCCTATGCCGGCGACGATCCCGACCGCGAGGGCCTGATCGAGACGCCCAAGCGCGTGATCGGCGCCTATGACGAACTCTACCAGGGCTACCGCGAATGCCCGGTCGAGGTGCTCGACCGCACCTTCTCCGAGACCGGCGGCTACGACGATTTCGTGCTGGTCAAGGACATTTCCTTCAACTCGCATTGCGAGCACCACATGATGCCGTTCTTCGGCAAGGCGCATGTCGCCTATATGCCGGTGGACCGGGTGGTGGGCCTGTCGAAGCTGGCGCGGCTGGTCGACGTCTATGCCAGGCGGCTGCAGACGCAGGAGCATCTTACCTCGCAGGTGGCGACCGCGATCGAGGAGATCCTCAAGGCGCGCGGCGTGGCGGTGATGATCGAGGCCGAGCACATGTGCATGTCGCTGCGCGGGGTGGAGAAGCCGGGCGCGCTCACCGTCACCACGCATTTCACCGGCGTCTTCCGCGAGGACGCCAGCGAGCAGGTGCGCTTCATGACCATGCTGCGCGGCGGGCAGCGGTAAGCGACGCATATCATCCCGTAGCGTCTCTCCGTCATCCTGAGGTGGCCGCGATAACGGCCGGCGAAGGATGACGGGCACTGACTCGGCCGATCACCCTTCGAGGCTCGCGCTTTCGCGCTCGCACCTCAGGGTGTCGGAGAAAGGCAGGAGTCCGCCTTGTCATCATCCAATACGCGACATCGAAGAAGGCCTGTCCCTCACGCCGCAATTCGACGCCGACGGGCTGGTCACAGCGGTCGTCACCGATGCGGCGTCGGGCGACGTGCTGATGGTCGCGCATATGAACGCCGAGGCGCTGGCCAAGACGATCGAAGAGCGGCGAGGCCTGGTACTACAGCCGCTCGCGCCGAAAGCTGTGGAAAAAGGGCGAAAGTTCCGGCCACGTGCAGCGCGTCATCGAACTGCGCGTCGACTGCGACCAGGATGCGATCTGGCTCAAGGTCGAGCAGTCCGGCCCCGGCGCCTGCCACACCGGCCGGCGCTCGTGCTTCTACCGCGGGATACCGCTGGGGCAGAAGGGCGCGGTACGGCTCGAGTTCCGCGATGCCGAGAAGACCTTCGATCCGCACGCCACCTACGGCACGAACGCGGCAAAACCGCGCTAACCGCAAAAGCGGCTTCCCAACGCATTTATTATCGATACACTGAAATTTACATTCGGTGGGCGGCGGTGTGTGATGGGTGCGCGGGCGACGGCGCGGCTTGACGAACGGAGGCGGTTTTGCCTCGTGCTGGTCAAGCCATCGCATTATGACGACGACGGCTACGTCATCCAATGGGTGCGTTCGCCGGTGCCATCGAATTCGCTGGCCGCGCTCTACGGTCTCGCCAAGGATTGCGCCGAGCGGCGCGTGCTGGGCGCCGACGTCGATATCGACATCCATGCATTCGATGAGATCAACACGCGCATTCGCCCCGAGCGGCTGGCCGCACTGATCGACGAGGCCGGCGCCGGCATGGTGATGCTTGCCGGCGTGCAATCGAACCAGTTCCCGCGCGCGCTCGACCTCGCCCGGCCGCTGCGCGAACGCGGCATTGCGGTCGCCATCGGCGGCTTCCACGTCTCCGGCGTATTGGCGATGCTCGCCGGCGCCGATCCAGATCTTGACCGCGCGCGCGCCATGGGTCTGTCGCTGTTTGCCGGCGAGGCGGAAGGCCGGCTCGAACTGGTGCTGCGCGATGCGGCGGCGGGCGCGCTCAAGCCGCTCTATAATTTCATGGACGACTTGCCCGGCATCGAGGGGACGCCGATCCCGTTGATGGCGGTCGAGCGCGCGCAACGCACGATCGCCGGCACCACCAGCTTCGATGCCGGCCGCGGCTGCCCCTACCAGTGCTCGTTCTGCACCATCATCAATGTACAGGGGCGCCAATCGCGCCGCCGCTCGCCGGAGGATATCGAGCACATCGTGCGCGTGAATTGCGCGCAAGGCCTGCGCGCATTCTTCATCACCGACGACAATTTCGCCCGCAACAAGGACTGGGAGCTGATCCTCGACCGCATCATTCAGCTGCGCGAAAAGGACAAGCTCAATCTGAGCTTCATCATCCAGGTCGACACGCTGTGCCACAAGCTGCCGAACTTCATCGAGAAATGCGCGCGCGCCGGCGTCAAGCGCGTGTTCATCGGGCTGGAGAACATCAACCCCGACAATCTGCTCGGCGCCAAGAAGCGGCAGAACAAGATCACCGAATACCGGCAGATGCTGCTCGCCTGGAAGAACGCGGGCGTGATCACCTATGCCGGCTATATCCTCGGCTTCCCCAACGACACGGTCGAGTTGATCATGCGCGATATCGACGTGATCAAGCAGGAATTGCCGGTCGATCTGCTGGAGTTCTTTTATCTGACGCCGCTGCCCGGTTCAGAGGATCATCTCAAGCTCGTGCGCGCCGGCGCGCCGCTCGATCCCGATCTGAACAAATACGATCTCAACCACATCTGCACCACGCATCCAAAGATGTCGCGCGCGGAGTGGGATCGCGCTTACAAGCTGGCCTGGCAGCGCTATTACACGCCCGAGCATGCCGAAACGGTGATGCGGCGGGTGGCGGCGACGCGGGCGAACGCCAGCAACGCGCTGTTCCTGATCACCTGGTTCATCGGCAGCATCAATATCGAGCACATCCATCCGCTCGAAAGCGGGCTGTTGCGCCTGAAATATCGGCGCGACCGGCGACCCGGCTTGGCGATCGAGCCGATCTGGACGTTCTATCCGAAATACCTCGCCGAGACGGTGAGCAAAGCGGTGCGCTGGGCCGCGCTCTATGTCGGACTGCGCCGCCGATACCTGCGCATCAAGCGCGACCCGCAGCGCTTCGCCTATCGCGATCTTGCCATGACACCGGTGGCTGCCGCGGACGCTGAAACGCACGAATTGTTCGGCACCGAGGCCGCCCGCGCCTATGTCGCGCAGCGCAAGCGGGTGAAAGAGGCGCAGGAAGGCCACGCCGAGCAACCGGCGCCGCTCGAGGCGGCGGAATAAATCCTAGTCGGCAACGCGCGCCAGCAGCGCCTGCGCCCGGGCGAGATGCGGCCGGTCAAACATCTTGCCGTCGATGCCGACTGCGCCGGCGCCGGGCTGCGCGGCAAAGGCGGCGACCACGGCTTTCGCCTTTTCGATCTGCGCGGGCGTCGGTGTGTACACCTCGTTGATCACCGCCACCTGCGCCGGATGGATGGCAAGCCGGCCGCTGAAGCCGTCGCGGCGTCCCAGTTCGGTATCGCGGCGCAAGCCCTCGCTGTTGCGGAAGTCCACATAGACCGTCTCGATCGCCGGCACTTTGGCGGTCGCCGCGCCGAACAGGCAGAGCGCGCGCGCCAGCCGATAGGGCTCGGTGAGCGTACCGTCCGTCTCGCGGTTGGCTTCGGCGCCGAGCTCGGCGGCAAGGTCCTCCGGACCCCAGGTCAGCCCGATCAGCCGCCGGCTGGCGTCACGAAAGGTTCCGGCGAGGAACAGGCCCGCCGCCGATTCCACCGACTGCGCCAGGATTTTTATCGTGCCCTCCGCCAGGCCGGCCTTGGCCTCGCGCGCGGCCAGCTTGGCGTCGAGCGCGGCGACCGTGACCCCGCCTTCCGCCTTGGGGAACAGCACCGCATCGGGGGCGCCGGCCACGACGCAATCGAGATCGGCGTCGGTCAGGCCGGTATCGAGCCCGTTGATGCGCACCAGGAGGCGCGGGCGGTCCTTCTTGCCGCCGTGCGCCTTGAGGAAATCCAGCGCCATGGCGCGCGCCGGCACCTTGCGTTCGGGCGCGATCGAATCCTCAAGATCGATGATGACGGCGTCGGCGCCGCTGGCAAATGCCTTGTCGAGCTTGGCCCCGCCGTCGGCGGGAACGAAGAGAAGTGAGCGCATGGCAAGGTCACGCAGCGTTCAGAACGGCCTTCTTGACGGCCTGGGGCAATGCGATCGCACGAAACAAGGCATTGGGATAGAGATAATCTTCACCGGACTCATCGATGATACGCATGAGACCGTGCCCGATCGCCTTCTCGTCGCGCAACGCAATATATATTTTGCGCTTCTCGAGGGACGCCGAATAGCCGTCATTGTTGACGCAAACGACCAATTGCTTCGCTGTAGTCTTTGCCATGGCTTTCATATGTTCAGAGAAGATACTTGATCTTGAACTCGCGGCGTCCGATGCCGCTTGCTTCGTACCAGTGTAGCTCAGCTTTGCGAATTGAGCCATCGGGTAAACGTATTTGCGCCACGCCTTTGCGTTTACGCCAGCGGCCGCGGCCGTAAATACGCCGCAAGCGGGCGATTTCGCGGATCGCGGTCCCGCTGGCGAAGGTCTCGATGTTCGAGATTTCGCCGATAATCTCGATCCGCTTCGCCATGGCGCTTCCCGCCGCTCACTTCGGCCGCATCACGATGAAGGCGTTGCGGTGGCATTCGGCGACCAGCGTGCCGTCCTGCTTGAAGGCCTGGTGATGGAATTCGACGATGCCGGCGCCCGGCTCGCGATTTCGACTCGCGCTTCGACACCACCGTCGGTCGTGCAATGCACGGTGTCGCCCTCGAACAGCGGCGCCGGGAATTTCACGTCGGTCATGCCGAGATTGGCGATGGTCGTGCCGACCGTCATGTCGGAAACCTGGATGCCGATCATCAGGCCGAGGGTGAACAGCGAGTTCATCAGCGGCTGGCCCCATTCGGTCTCCTGTCTCGCAGAAGTGCCGGTCGATGTGCAGCGGCTGCGGATTGAGCGTCATGTTGGAGAACAACATGTTGTCCATCTGCGTCACCGTGCGGGTGCAGCGGTGCTCGTAGAGCTTGCCGACCTCGAAATCCTCGAAATAGAGCCCGCCGCGCTTGTGCCGCTGCATCGTCTCCGCCATCGCAGCCTCCTCGAATTGCCCGCGCGGGCAGGGGCTTAGCCCGCTGTTAACGGAGCGTTTACCATAATTGCCCAGGATCGCCCGCATCTTCCCTGTATGTCGCGTCGATTAGGACGAAACCCGTGGGCCGGCAAGGCCCGGAAGGCCTTTGATGTCGGTCGTCACCGCCGCCGCCAACGCGGCCTCGCAGATCGCGGGCGCGATCAGCCGGGCAGCGCGCGCGACCGGTGCCAGCTTCGAATATCTGCTCGCCACGGCGCGCATCGAATCCAATCTCAATCCCGCCGCGCAGGCGCCGACCACCTCGGCCAAGGGGCTCTACCAGTTCATCGACCAGACCTGGCTCGCCACCGTCAAACGGTCCGGCCCGTCGCTCGGGCTCGGCAGCTATGCCGCGGCCATCGTGACGAGCGCGGACGGCCATTATGACGTGCCCGATCCCGCCGCGCGCGCGGCGATCATGAAGCTGCGCAGCGATCCGGCGGTGAGCGCCATGATGGCGGGCGCCTTCACGCGCAACAATGCCGCGGAACTCAAAAGCGCCATCGGCCGGCCGCCGACCGAGGGCGAACTCTATATCGCGCATTTCCTCGGGCCGGATGGCGCCTCGCGCCTGATCGGCGCCGCCGCCACCGATCCGCAACGCAGTGCCGCGGACATGTTTCCGCAGGCCGCGGCAGCCAACCGCAGCATCTTCTACGACACGCTGGGCCGCGCCCAGGGCGCGCGCGATGTCTACAGCAAGCTCGTCGGCCGCTTCGCCACCGCACGCGCCGCCGGCACCACCGGGCTGCGCGGCACCATCGCCGCCGAAGGCGCCGCGGCACCGGATACCGCCGGTGTCACCCAGGCCCTGGCGCAGGCGGTGAGCGCGCCGCCGCCACGGCACGATGCCCGGCCGCTGTTCCAGAGCATGTTCAGCGATCCGGCGCGCGGGGCGCTGACCGGCACGGTGAGCACGCTGTGGACGTCGGCCGCGCCTGACGCGCAGGCGGCGGCGAGCCGTCGCAGCCGCTCAATCTGTTCACCGACGCCACCGGCAACCCGCGCTCGTTGTTCGGCGGCGGGTGAGCCTCGCGCATTCCATCTGTGGAATTGACCCGCTCGCTGATGACCGATGACGCCGCGCCGGTCCCGGTTATGGTGAACGCTTTGTTAAGTCTCATGCGTTACGGTTAATGCGTAGTTGCCTTTGTCGAGTGTCGTGGTGTCATGATTGTCCGTCAGTTCCTGCAGTGGATCCGCAATGCAGCGCCCGGCGAGCGGGCGGAAGCCACCTGCGCGCTCGCGCGCGCCTATCTCTATTCCGAACTCTCCGACGACGATCTCGCCGCCGCCGAAGGCGCGATGATCATGTTGCTCGACGATCCTTCCCCGCTGGTGCGCCGCGCGCTCTCGGAGGTGTTCGCGTCCGCGCAGAAAGCGCCGCGCGTGGTGGTGCATGCGCTCGCCGCCGATCAGCCGGAGGTGGCGCTGCCGCTGCTGGAGCGCTCGCCGCTGCTGTTGGAGGACGATCTGGTCGATCTCATCGCCACCGGCTCGGCGTCGACGCAGGTGGCGATCGCCGGCCGCGCACTGCTGCCGTGCTCGCTCGCCGCCGCGCTCGCCGAGGTCGGTTCGCCGGACGCCTGCCTCGTGCTTTTGGAAAATCCCGACGCCGATATCCCGCCCTTCTCGCTCGACCGCCTGGTCGAGCGCTTCGGCCATCTGGCCGCCATCCGCGAAACCCTGCTGGAGCGCGACGATCTGCCGATGACGACGCGGCAGGCCGCCCTGTCGAAGCTGTCGCAGACGCTGGCCGGCTTTGTCACCGCGCGGCAATGGCTAGGGTCCGAGCACGCCGAATATGCCGCGCGCGAGGCTTGCGAAAAGGCGACCGTGGCGCTCGCCGCCGACACGCCCGACGAGGAGCTCGGCGACCTGGTGCAACATCTGCGCAAGAGCGGACAGTTGACCGCCGGCATGGTCCTGCGTGCGCTGTTGTCCGGCAACGTTGCGCTGTTCGAGGCGGCGCTGGCGGAACTGTCCGGCATGCCGATCGAGCGCGCCATCGGCTATATCCACGACCGCAATATTTCCGGGCTGCGCGCGCTCTATGCCAAGGCCGAGCTGCCCGCGGTCGCCTATGCGGCCTTCCGCGAGGCCATCGTCGCGATGCGCGAGGGCGTGCTGATCGGCGAGCGGGGCGGCGTGGGGCGGCTCAAGCGCGGCATGGTCGAGCGGGTGCTGGCGGCCTGCGCGCGCGAGCAAAGCTTCGGGCGCGGGCCCGATGCCACCTCGCTGCTGGCGCTGCTGCGGCGCTTCGCGGTCGAGGCCGCGCGCGAGGAAGCGCGCATGTTCTGCGAGGACTTGGTGGCGGAAGACCACGTGCATCTCGTGGCAGTGGACCACATGGACCTGGTGGCAAATGACCACGAGGAACCGGTGGTGGATGATCACCTGCTGCCGCCGATGCTGCCGATTGAAGATATCAGGCTGGTGGCCTAGCGCAGAGCCGGCGTGCCGCGTATGCGGCGCGCCATGTTCCGCTGCGCGCTGCCCGGGACAGGCGTCTCAATCACCCCGGCGCCAGCGGCGGGCCCTGGATCTGCTCCAGCACGTCCGGGCGATCGCGGTTCTCTTGAATGAGGAATTCGTCGGTGACCTCGCGCAACCGGCGCGTCAGCAGCGCCGCCAGGTCCTTGGCGTCGGAGCGGGCATATTCGCGGTAGATGGCGCGCACCGCGTCGACATGCTGATCGACCAGCTTGATCGGAATGCGGGTGACGTCGGGGGTGAGCTCGATCAGCCGGCACAGGCTGTCGGCGGCGGCCGCCACCGCCGGGTAGCCGAAGGTCGCGGCCTCGCCCTTGAGGTCGTGGGCGGCGTGGAACAGCGCTTCCTTGTTGGCGGCGCTGAAGCCGCCGCGCATGACCGCGTGCCGCGCGCGGTCGAGGCGTTCGCATTCCGAATCCATCCAGGTGGCGAATTCGCCGGAAAGCTCGGCGAGTGCCTGTTCGGCGCGCGCGATCGGGTCCTCGTCGCCGGGCTCCGGCGGTCGGACGGCGATCGCCTTGCGCAACTTGTTTTCCGGCGTGATCACCTCGTGGTCGCCATAGGTGGCGACGGCAGCGGTGTTCTTGCGGGGGGCCATGGGAGCTGTCTTCCTCGGGTTATCCAGGCGCGCGCACTTTATCCAGCAACGGCGCCTGGCGGATCACATCGGCCTTGCCGCCCTTGCGGCGCTCGGGACCGACATAGTTGGTGTTGACGCTGCGGCGGCGGTCGGGGCCGAAATAGGTCGTGGTCTTGATGAAGGGGCGCGGATTGGCGACCACATTGACCACGCGCTGATACAGACCCTTGGCCGAGATCGGCTTGGCGAGGAATTCGGTGACCCCGGCGTCGCGCGCCGCCACCACGCGCTTTTTCTCGGAATGGCCGGTAAGCATGATGATCGACACGTAGGGGTTTGCATTGGCGCCGGGCTGGCGAATCATGCTGGTGAGTTCGAGGCCGTCGAAGATCGGCATCGCCCAGTCGGTGATCATGATGTCGGGCAGGTAATGGGTGAAGGCCTCCAGGCCCGAGGCGCCGTCTTCCGCCTCATAGACCTCGCGCGCGCCGAAGCCGTGCAGCAAGGTGCGCAGGATGCGGCGCATGTGGGCGTTGTCGTCGATGACCAGGAAGCGCAGGCGATTGAAATCGATACGGACCATGGCGTCCTGCCTCGGGCGCCATCGCCCGAAAATTTCCGCCAAGCCTAGCGGTGCGCCGTTAAGGAAGGGTTTAGGATAGCGGCGGTGCGGGGCCGGTCGGCAGTGGGAGACCGGCAAACCTGCGCCGCGGCGACGACGCCGACGACTTCGACGACATTGTCAGTGAGGGGACAACTCAATGAAAACCATCCTGATCCCGACCGAGGATCACGACGCCATGCCGGCGGTGCTGCAGACCGCCTTGCTCATGGCGCGCGCCTTCGACAGCTATATGGAGGGCTTCGCGGTGCGTCCGTCCGCCGGCACCTATGTGACGGTGGAGCCGGTCTCCAGCCTGGCGATCTCCGGCGCCTATGACGGCGACGCGCCGAAGCTGGCGCGCGCCATGTTCGAGAAGTTCATGCACGACAATAACGTGCCGGCGGCGGTGGCCGGGCAGGACCCGCCGGGTCTTTCCTATGGCTGGCCGATGGCGGAATCCGCCGACGATGTCTTCATCGGCAGTTATGGCCGCGTCTTCGATCTGATCGTGCTCGGCCGGCCCGGCCGCGCGCCGGAGAACGCGCGCATGGCGCCGCTGGAAGCGGCGCTGTTCGAGAGCGGCAAGCCGGCGCTCATCGTTCCGCCCGAGGCGCCCAAGGTGATCGGCAAGAACGTGCTGGTGGCCTGGAACGGCTCCACCGAACAGGCGCACACCAATGCTTACGCGCTCGCCCTTGTTGCGCCGGGCCGAGCAGGTGACCGTGATCACGGTCGAAGGCAGCTTCACGCCCGGTCCGACCGGCGAGGAGGCCGCGCGCCACCTGCGCCGGAACGGGATCAAAGCGCAGGCGTTGACGGTCAAGCCGGAAACGCGCAGCGCCGGCGATTGCATCCTCGAAAAGGCCGCCGCCCTCGGTTGCGATCTCCTGGTCAAGAGCGCCTATACCCAGAGCCGGTTGCGGCAGATGATCTTCGGCGGCGTCACCCGTGATATCCTCGCCAATGCCGGCCTGCCGGTTTTGATGGCGCATTGACCCCCGCACAAAACGGAACCCACCTTCCTTGTCGGACGGGCCAGACCAGAATGTGAGCGGGCCCAGCCCGGAGCCGGCGAAGATGCCGGCTTTCCTTTCCGTGTTTCCCTCGCTCATGCTGCCGATGTTTCTGGCGGTGGTGGATCAGACCATCGTCGCCACGGCACTGCCGGCGATCGCGGCGGCGACCGGCGAAGTGCAGCGCGCGTCCTGGATCGTGGTCGCCTATCTCATCGCGGCGACCATCGCGGCGCCGATCTATGGCCGGCTCGGCGATGTCTTTGGCCGCCGCCGGCTGATGTTCGTGGCGCTGGCGATGTTCATCGTCGCCTCGCTCGGCTGCGCGGCCTCGCCGACCATCGAATGGCTGACCTTGGCGCGCGTATTCCAGGGTCTCGGCGGCGGCGGGCTGATGACGCTGTCGCAGGCGATGATCGGCGAGGCCATCCCGCCGCGCGAGCGGGCGCGCTATCAGGGCTATATCGCCACCGTGGCGGTCTCCGCCAACACCTTCGGCCCGGTCGCCGGCGGCTACATGACCGAGCATTTCGGCTGGCAGTCGATCTTCCTGGTCAATGTGCCGATCGGTCTGATCGCCGTCGCGCTCACCTTCCGGCTGCCGCTGCGGCAAAGCGCCGAGCGGCCCGAATGGCGCGCCGATCCCGCCGGTCTGTTCCTGTTCACGCTGTTCGTGGCGACGACGCTGCTGGCGCTGGAGCAGGCCCAGCATGTCAGGCTCGACACGCTGCCGCTGGCCGTCGGCATGGGCGCCGTCGGCCTGATCGCGCTGCTGCTGCTGATACGCCAGGAGAGCCGCGCCGCCTCGCCGCTCATCCCGCTCGGCCTGCTGCGCATGCCGGCGATCTGGCGCAGCGACGCCATGGCCGCCTGCCATGGCGCCGCGCTGGTGTCGCTGATCACCTTTTTGCCGGTCTATCTGGAAGCGGTGCGCGGCGCCTCGCCATCGGAGACCGGCCTGATCCTGGTGCCGCTCACCGTCGGCGTCGCCTCCGGTTCGGTGATCACCGGGCGGCTGGTGCACCGGACCGGCCTCACCGCCGCATTTCCGGTGGTGGGCCTGGCGCTGGTCACCGCCAATCTGGTGGTGCTGGCCTTGTGGGCGGAGACGCTCGGCACCACGGCTTTCGCCGCGCTGCTGCTGTGGAATGGGTTGTTCATGGGCACGGTGATGGGCGTGGTACAGGTCACCGTGCAGACGGTCTCGGGGCCGCAGCGGCTCGGCGAGGCGGCGGCCTCGGTGCAGTTCTCGCGCTCGATCGGCGCGGCCTTCGGCACCGCGCTGGTGGCGGCGATGTTGTTTTCGGTGCTGGCGATCAAGAACCCGGAAGCCGCCCGCGTGTTCACGGCCATGGTCGAGCATGCCGGCAATACCGGGCCGGCGCTCGCCGGCGCGCAGCGCGCCGCCATCCAGGCCGATATCACCGAGGCCTTCCGTGCCGCCTTCCTGTTGATCGCGGCGTTCACCGGCGCCGGTTTCTTCCTCGCGCTCAGCCATCCGCTGCGACGGATTTGACGGCAATGGCGACGGTGCTGTGTTTTGGCTTCGGCTACTCGGCGCAGCACTGGCTGGCGTCGCATGGCGCGCCGTTCGAGCGGGTAGGGGCGACCGTGCGCGACGCCGACCGCGCGGCGGCGTTGAACGCGCGTGCCGAGGCCGGCTTCACCGCGCTCCCCTTCGATGGCACGGCGATGGCGGAGGCGCTGCGCGAGGCCATCGCGCAGGCCGAGGCGATACTGGTCTCGGTGCCGCCGGATGCCGCCGGCGATCCGGTACTGGCGACGTGCGGTGAGGCGCTCGCACGTGCGGCGCGGCTCGGCTCCGTCGTCTATCTCTCCACCGTCGGCGTCTACGGAAATCATGACGGGGCCTGGGTCGACGAAGAAAGCGCATGCCGTCCGCATTTGGAACGCGACAAACGGCGTCTCGCCGCCGAGCGGGCCTGGCAGGATCTCGGCGCGCGCTGCGGCGTGCCGGTCGCCATTCTCCGGCTTGCCGGCATCTACGGGCCGGGCCGCAACGCGCTGGAGACGATCCGGAGCGGCACGGCGCGCCGCATCGACAAGCCCGGCCAGGTCTTCAACCGCATCCACGTCGCGGATATCGCGCAGTCCATTGCGGCTTGCTTCGAACGTCGTACCGATGGGATTTTCAACGTGGCCGACGACGAACCGACGCCGCAAGGCGAGCCTATCGTCTTTGCGGCGCATCTGCTCGGCATCGCGCCGCCGCCGGAAATTCCCTTCGCCCAGGCGCGGGCCACGATGAGCGCGATGGCGGCGAGCTTTTATGCCGACGTCAAGCGCGTACGCAATGCCAAGCTGAAGTCAGTCCTCGGCGTGACCCTGCGCTATCCGAGCTATCGCGAAGGGCTGCTGGCCTTGCATCGCGACAGCGCAGGAATCGGAAACTAGTCGGGCCCACCGCGTTCAATCGAGCGCGGTGGGCCTAGGACTTGTTCACGGACAGCGATGCCGCCGTCCGTCATAACCGAGATAGGTCATCGTGCGCGGATCGTATGACCGATATCGCTGCGCGCACCAGGCGATGGCTTGCATGACTTCCGGCGGCGCGGGCCCCATGTCGGGACCGGGCACGATCACAACCCCGGGTCCGGGGCCGGGATAGGGGCCGGGTCCCGGATAGGGACCCGGATAGGGTCCGGGACCGGGATAGGGGCCCGGCATCATGGGTCCGGGTCCGGGCCCGGGATAAGGACCTGGCATCATCGGGCCGGGCGGGTATGGCTGGGCCGCGGCCGCAGCCACGCCGATCAGGAGCGCTGCGAGTGCGATACAAACGCGTTTCATCATGAACTCCATCGCGATGACGGTCGGCGACATTTCAGATATGTCCCCATCAGCATAGCCGGAAGTTATTTCTTCGCATATTCAGGCCATGGCGCATTAATCTACGTCAAACGCCTCTCAGCGCCGCTCTCACGTCTTCAGCAGCACCGCCATTACCCGTTCGCGCGTGAGCGGCAGGTCGCGAATGCGCGCGCCCAGCGCATGCGCCACCGCATTGCCGATGGCCGCGGCGGTCGGCCCGGCGCTGACCTCGCCGACACCGAGCGGAGCCTCGGCGCGCGTATTGATCAGTTCGATGTCGATCTCCGGCACTTCGCTGAACTTGAGCACCGGATAGGTTTCCCAGTCGAACGAGGCGACGCCACTATCGAAGCGCACCTGCTCCTTGAGCACCCAGCTCGCCGATTGGATGATGCCGCCCTCGATCTGGTTGAGGACGCCGTCGGGATTGATGACCAGGCCGGCATCGGCCGCGCACCAGATATGGGCGAGGCGGATGTCCTCGTCGATATCGAGTGCGACCACGATCGCCGCATAGCCGGCGCGGTTCTTGTAGCGGGCGAAGGCGAAGCCGCGGCCGCTGCCCGTGCCGCCAGGCGTGCCGGCTTGCCAATTCGCCATGCTGGCCGCCTTCTCGATCACCGCGCGGGCGCGCGGATCGGACGTGATCGACAGCCGATAGGCGACCGGATCCTGGCCGGCACGTTCGGCCAATTCGTCGATGGCGCCTTCGAGCGCGAATATATTGGCCATGGCGCCGAGCCCGCGCAGCGAAGAGACGCGCACCGGCGTCTCGGTCACCAGATGATGCAGGATGCGCTTCTGCGCGATGTCATAGAGCGGCTCGGCATTGCGCGTGGCGCCACCGCCGTTTGCCTCCGGCACGTCGCTCGGCGGCGGCAGCGGCAGCGGGTCGGGCAGCGCCTGGCCGCCGAGCAGCGGCGCGCCGCCGCCGGGGCGGCCCTGATGGGTGCCGCTCCAGATTTCCGTGGTCCAGTCGCTCGGCCTGCCGGCAGCGTCCACGATCGCGCGCACCTTGACCACCATGGCCGAGCCCTTCGGCTCGTAGACGAACTCCTCCTGCGCGCCGCCAGCGCACGCGCACCGGCACGCCCGGCATTTGCAGCGCGGTGATGGCGGCGTCGGCAGCGGCGTCATCGGCACCGTTGTGGCCGTAACAGCCGGCGCCCTGCAGGTGATGCACGGTGATGGCGGATGGGTCGAGCTTGAGCGTGCGCGCCAGCGCGCCGCGCAGCGGGAACACGCCCTGGCAATGCGTCCACACCGTTAAATGGCCATTGTCGTAGAGCGCCAGCCCGCAGGACGGCGCGATCGAGGCATGCGCGAGATATTGCTTGCTGTAGGTCGCCTCGAAGCGCTGCTTGCCCTGGGTGTCGGTAGCTTCGCGGGCGCCGAACATGCGGTCGAGTGCCGGGCGCTGCAGCAGCCAGGTCGCTTCCTGCTGCGTGCGCATCGGCGCTTCGACATTCTGCCAGGTGACGGCATCGACGGCGGCGACGGCCGCCGCCTCGACCGCGGTTTCGTCGTCGCCGACCAGGGCGAGGAAGTCGCCGCTGCGCACGAAGCCGACCGGCGCCTTGGCGGCGCGGCGGATGGCGGCCTCGTCGATGGTCGCGATCGAGGCGCTGCGGTTCGGCTGGCGCACCACGCGGGCGTGTTTCATGCCGGGCAGCTTCAGGTCGTGGATGAAGGCGGGCGCGCCGAATATCTTGCCCGGCAGGTCGAGGCGCGGGCTGTTGGCGCCGACTAGGGTGTAGTCGGCGGGCGGCTTGCGTGGGCCGGTGCCGCTGGCATTGACGCTGAGATCGACCGCGGCGGCAAGCGTCCAGTAGTCCTGGCCGGTGCTCTTGCCGTCGCGCAGAATTTGGCCGTCGCGGATCCCGAGCGCCTCCGCCGCGCAGCCGACGATCTTGGCCGCCTGAGCGAGGAACAGCGCGCGCACGTCGGCGCAGGCCTGGCGTAACGCCACGCCGCCGAACTGCATTGACTGGCTGCCGGCGGTATAGCCCTCGTTGGGCGTGAGCGCGGTGTCGCCGGAGACGACAGTGATGCGCGCCAGCGCAACGTCGAGTTCCTCGGCGGCGATCTGCGCCATGGCGGTGAGCACGCCTTGACCGAATTCGACGCGGCCGGTGTAGATTGCCACTTGGTCCGGTGCCGGGAAGGCGACCCAGCGCGCCAGGCTCGGATTGTCGGCAAGTGGGCCGGGCAGTGGGGCGACGGGGACGGCATTCATGATGCCTCTCCGCGCAGCGCCGCCGCCGCCTGCTCGACCGCCTGCAGGATGCGGTTATGCGCGCCGCAACGGCAGAAATTCTCATCGAGCGCCGTCGCGATCTCGGCGCGGCTGGGTGACGGATTGCGGTCGAGCAGCGCCTTGGCCGAGATCAAGATGCCGGACAGGCAATAGCCGCATTGGCCGGCCTGCAAATCGAGGAATGCCTGTTGCAGCGGGTGAGGGGCGGCCGCGTCGCCGAGGCCCTCGACCGTGGTGACGCTTTTGCCGGCGACGCTCCACACCGGCTTGGCGCAGGACTTGACCGCCTCGCCGTCGATCAGAACCATGCAGCAGCCGCATTGTTCGAAGCCGCAGCCGAAACGCGTGCCCATGAGGCCGAGCGTGTCGCGCAGCACGGCGAGCAGCGGCGTCTCCTCGTTGTCGAGCGTGACCTGTACCGGCTTGCCGTTGACGGTGAAGTCGAAGGCATGCGCCATGGGTCAGAACCCGAACTGCTCGCGCAGGATGCGTTCGTCGAGATTGTGGCCGGGATCGAACAGCATGTTGAGCGAAATGCCGCGGTCCATGCTGACATTGACCGCGTGCACCGAGCGTACCTCGTCGCTGTCGGCGACGGCGGCGACCGGACGCTTGTCGGCGTCGAGCACCTCGATGGTGACCTTGGCCTTGTCGGGCAACAGCGCGCCGCGCCAGCGTCGCGGCCGGAACGGGCTGATCGGGGTGAGCGCGAGCAGGGGCGCGTTGATCGGGATGATCGGGCCCTGCACCGAGAGATTGTAGGCGGTGGAGCCGGCGGGCGTCGACACCAGGACGCCGTCGGAAATCAATTCGGCGAGCCGCTCCTGGCCGTCGATGAGGATGCGCAGATGCGCGGCCTGCGCGGTCTGCCGGAACAGCGAGACCTCGTTGATGGCGCGGTGCTCGTGCATGACGCCGCGGCCGTCGCGCGCCTGCATCACCAGCGGATGGATGATGGTATGGCGCGCATCCGCCAGCCGCTGGCGCAAGCCGGTCTCGGCAAATTCATTCATCAGGAAACCGACGGTGCCGCGATGCATGCCGTAGATCGGCTTGCCGGAATTCATGAACTTGTGCAGGGTCTGCAGCATCAGCCCGTCGCCACCGAGCGCGACGATGACGTCGGCCGCGCGCGGTTCGGCATTGCCGTAGCGCGCCGACAGCCGATCATAGGCCTCGCGCGCCTCCGGCGTGGTGGCGGCGACGAAAGCGATGTTGTCGTAGCGCTGGGCCGGCTCACTCATGGAATTGGGGACCTGAACGATGGAACGCGCGGTGCTCGTCTATACGACTTGGCCCTCGATTGTCGAGGCGGAGCGGGCCGGGCGGTCCCTGGTCGAGCGGCGGCTGGCGGCCGGCGTGAATATCCTGCCGGGAATGGTGTCGCACTACTGGTGGCAGGGCAAAATCGAGCGCGCCGAAGAAGTGGCGATGATCGTCAAGACCCGCGCCTCGCTCGCCGAGGCGGTGGCGGCGGCGGTAAAGCAGATGCACAGCTACGCCACGCCGGCGATCATGGTGCTGCCGGTGGAAAGCGCTGAAGCAGATTACCAGCGCTGGATCGTGGCGGAAACGAGTGGCGACCCGAGGCCATAGCGGATTACGGCCGGGTAAAAGACGCGAAGTGTCGTCTTGGCGGGTTCGCTTCCGGTCACCCCCAATTTCTCGGCACCGCTGGCGACCGGCTCAACGGTCGCGCTCGGCCAGGGCGAAATCGCGCAATATCCGGACGGCGAGCCGCACCAGTTCGGCCTGCGTGCGCGCGCCGGTGCGCGACAAGGCCGCGCGCAGGTGAAAGCGCGCGGTATGGATGGTGACGCCGGCGCGCTCGGCAAAGCTCTTGAGGTCGTCGTCGGCCGCGAGCGCCGCCACGATGCGCGCCGCGCCGCGCGGAAGATGCAGGCCCTGTTCCAAAATCTCGATGGCATCCTGCGCGCGGCTATCCGGATCGTGCACCAGCACGACGGCGCCGGCGTGCGTGCTGCGCTCCCAGTGCAGTTCGGTCATGGCCGGAGGCAGGGGTGCGACCAACATGACATAACTCGCCAAGCCGTCGATGCGCGGCGCGGTGAGGAGCCCGCCGGCGCCGCCCTTGCCGACATCGCGCAGCAGGGCATCGAGACGCCGCCGCGCCACCAGGTTAGCCGGGAGCGGACGGCCCGAACGATCGAGCGATATGCCGTCGCCGCGTTGGGTGATGGCGTTCATGGCACCATTGACGAAGACGGCGCTGCCCTCGGTATCGAGCAGCACGACGCCGGTGGCGATTCGGCCGGCAATCGCCTGCAGCCCGAGATTCTCGGTCTGCATCCGGAAGAACGCCCGGCGCAATTGCAGCGCGCGGGTGATGTGGGGCATTAGCCGCTCGGCCTTGGCGATATCGTCATTGTCGAACTGGGGCCGGTCATTGCCGCGCTGCAGGCCGATCAGCGAAAAACGGGCCTGATCGCTGAACAGCTTGCCGCCGAGCGTTTCGACGAGCCCGATCGGCCGGAAGAATTCGTTGAAGAAGGCGCCGCGTCTGAGTTGCTCTGCGGTAAATAGCCGGTCGGTGGTTGACGCCGTGCCGGCCGGCAGGCCGGCGAAAATCGCCGGTGCCGGATCGATCTTGGAGAAATCATCAAGATAGCTCTGGCCGTATTCCTTGAAGATGCCGGCGGTCATGGCGAAATCGACCGCGGGTACCTGCGCGTCGAGCGACACCAGGGCCGCGCCTCGGCAGTTGAATAGGTCACGCGCGAGATCGAGTGCCTGCGTCAACGAGGACCCGTCGGTCACGCCGCGGTAAAGCAAATCGAGAAACCGACTTTCGGCCTCATCCATCGCGACGTCCGCCCCCGTCGGCTGTGGAAACACAGCAATGGCATGAGATTTTAGACGCAACGCTATTCATTTGAATAGCGCCTCCGCCACAGCCCTCATGCGAGGTTTTGGCCGACGAGATGCTGCGGCGGGGGCCACGAGTGCAAGATAATGGAGTACGAGGAGCGCGGCTGACGAAATACGCTCCGTGGGCGCAGCGGCGCTTCCGGATCGCGCACTTGTTGGCAGGGGCGTCGCTCGCCGCATTCGCAGTCGCGGGCGCCGGTGGCCCAGCGCGGGCCGCCGATGTCGACATCACCACCAACACCGATGACGGCATTCTGCTCGACTCATATTCCGGCACGACCGTGCAGGTCGAAGCCGGCGTCACGGTGGCCAACACCAACTTCAATTTCTTGTGTCCGTCGCCGCCGCCACCCGGCGCATTGGGCCTCGCCGCGGTTTGCGCCTCGACCAAGGCCTGGACCTTGACCAACAACGGCACCATCGGGCCGGCCGATTTCGGCGATGCCGTATTCTTCACCGCCGGCGGCACCGTCATCAACCGGGGCACCATCGACGCCGGCCCCGATGGCAGCAACGGCATCTGGATCGAGGGCGGCACCAGCGGCACGGTCGACAACCAACTCGGCGCCACCATCCATGGCACCTATGGCGCCATCGTCATCGGCTCGTTCGCCGTACCAATCACCGGCACGGTCACCAATGCCGGCACCATCACCAGCGACGGTCAGGCGATCGGGATTTCGGGCGACGGCATCGTGACCAATCTGGCGACCGGCGTCATCATCGGCCATGGGCAAAGCAATGCCGTGTCGATGGTGCTGGGCACCAGCCATGTCGTCATCAACAGCGGGCTGATCCAAAGCAACGATTCCGGATACGGCACCGGTGTCGCCTTCGACTATGGAACACTGACCAACAATGTCGGCGGCCAGATTCTCGGCGCCTATAACGCGGTCTGGGCCAACGGCTCGGGCGCGACCTCGATCACCAATTACGGCTATCTCGAAGCCTCGAAGGCGCAGAATGGTGGCGCGGCGATCGAAGTCGACGCCGGCGGCACCATCGTCAACACCGGCATCATCCGGTCGTTCACCTCCAACAGCACGTCCACCGATGTCGGCATCAGCTTCAAGGGTGCCGGCTCGATCACCAACAGCGGCACCATCGAAAGCACCGACGGCGGGCTCGCCATCGATTTTATCGGCAGCGCCACGCATACGCTCACTCTCGGCACCGGCTCGGTGCTCGGCGGCAACGTGCAGGGCGGCACCGGTACCGACAATCTGGTGCTGTCCGGCACTGGCGTCGAATCGATCGACAAATTCCTCAGCTTCGAGATCTTATCGATGCAGGGCGTCGATTGGACGTTGACCGGCAGTGGTACGTTCTCAACCGGCACCACGGTCGACAGCGGTTTGCTCGGCGTCGACGGTCAATTGACCAGCCCCACCGTCACCATCGCAGCGGGCGCAACGCTCGGCGGCACCGGCACCGTGATCGGCGACGTATTCAACAACGGCAATGTCGCGCCCGGCAATTCCATCGGCACGCTCAACGTCACTGGGAATTACACCCAGACGGCAGGCTCGACCTTGACGACGCAGGTCGACCTCACCAAGTCCGATCTTCTCAATGTCAGCGGATCCGCGACGATCAAGCCTGGCAGCACGGTCGTCGTGCAGGCCGCGCCCGGGTCCTACACGCTCGGCTACCGCTACACGATCCTTACCGCTCTGGGCGGGGTGATCGGAACTTATACAACTCTGACGGACGATGCGCCGTTCGTGGACTTCGAGCTCAGCTATGACCCGAACAATGTCTATCTCGACGTCATTCTGAGTGGGGTGCCTTTCCCGCAAATTGCGCAGACACCGAACCAGCGGGCCGCCGCTAGCGGCCTTCAGTCGCTCGGAGTCGCCGATCCGCTGTACGACGCGGTGCTCATGCTCGACGCGCCGAGCGCGCGGCAGGCTTTCGATCTGCTCTCGGGCGAGATTCATGCGAGCCTCGTCGGCACCGTGCTGGACGAGAGCCGCTATATTCGCGACGCGACCCTGGGACGCCTGCGCCAGTCGCTCGGCGGCCCCGCATCGGCATTTGCGCCGCAAATTGCGAGTATCGAAATCGGCGCCGACGCGCTGGCTTATGGGCCTGTCGGCCGCAAGCCGGCACCCGGCATGGACCGGGCGTGGACGGCGCGGGCTTCGGCCGGCCCTGCCTACACCGCCTGGGCCCAGGCGCTCGGCGATTGGGGACGCAGCTCGAGCGACGGTAATGCCGCTGCGCTGACGCGCAAGACCGCCGGCTTCATCAGCGGTCTGGATGCGACTTTCGCCGGCGCTTCGCGTGACGTCTGGCGTTTCGGATTGGCCGGCGGCTACCAGCGCACCTTTGTCAATGGCGACGACCGCAGCTCATCGGGCCGTATCGACACCTACCAGCTCGCTGCCTATGCAGGTACCCAAAACGGGCCGATCGGTCTGCGCCTGGGCGCAGCCTATGGCTGGCATGACATTGCCACCGACCGGACCATCGTCTTCACCGGATTTAGCGATGCCGCCCATGCCGGCTACGGCGCTCACACAGCGCAGGTCTTCGGGGAGGTCGGTTATGGCCTGAACTGGCGACAAGTGGCGCTGGAGCCATTCGCGAACCTCGCCCATGTCGACGTCCGCACCGACGACTTTACCGAGACGGGCGGGGCGGCCGCGCTTGTCGCAGCGTCCGCCAACAGCGATACGACCTTTTCCACCCTCGGCTTGCGCACCGCCGCACCGTTGCCCGGAGTGTCGTGGCTCACCGCGGAAGCGTCGCTTGGATGGCGGCACGCATACGGCACCGTGACGCCGACGACGCAGTTTATGTTCGCCTCCGGCGGGACACCGTTCGTCGTCGCCGGCGTGCCGTTGGCGCGGGACGCCGCGGCGGTCGAGGTCGGATTCGAGGGCGCGATTGCGCCCGGCGCCACGCTCGACATCGCCTATAACGGGCAACTCGCCGAGCATGCGCGGGACCACGCCATTCGCGCCAGCTACGTTCAGCGGTTCTAGGGCTGCGCCGCGATCAATAGCTCGCTTTGCCGTCGATCACGGCCTTGAGCTCGCGGTATTCCTCGCAATGGGTGGTGCCGCAGATGAGCCGCACCTTCTTGAGATCGTCGAGCGCCTTGAGCCGGTTGCCCTGTTCCATCTGCCACATGCCGTAATAGGACCAGGTGCGCACGTGCTCGGGATCGGCGGCCAGCGCCTTCTCGTACCAGATCTGCGAATCCTTGTAGTCGCCGAGCTTGCGATAGGAGTAGCCGATGTAATTGGCGACGTCGGCGTTCTCGTCGTGGCCGATGGCGTGCATGGCGGCGATGCCGGCCTGATAATGGCCGGTGACGATGAGCTGGCGCGCGGCGCGGTATTCGCGCAGGAATTTCTCCGCCGCCTGCTTCTGTTCCTGCTGTTCGATCACGTTGTTCTGCTTCTTTTTCTTCTTCTTGCTGCCGTCGTCGGTCGGCGGCGTCGGATTATCGGTGCCCATGGCATAGAGCGGTTTCATGCCGATGGCGGTGACGAGCAGGGCGGCGGCGGCGAGAACGCCGATATGGCGAAGCGTCAGGGTCATGGCGGAACTCTCCTGTGGAGCGGTCGGCTGGGGGAAGGATAAGCCGGAATCGCCCGATGAGGAGACAACAATCGGTGAGCGGGCACTCTTCCCGCCGCCGGCAAATAAATCGCACCGGCGCTGGCATTCCGCTGCGTCGGGACGTCCGCGCTTGACTTGGCAGCGGCTTCCGGGGAACATTTTAACCGTGCTGGTTCCCCGGGTCAGACCGGGGACGAAAGAGGGAACGCGGAATCCGCGAGGCTTTTCACGAAGTTCTTGCGGCCATCCGTGGCTGCCCCCGCAACTGTAAGCGGCGAGCCTTACGTCCAACACGGCCACTGGGAAACTGGGAAGGCCGGATAAAGGCAACGACCCGCGAGCCAGGAGACCTGCCAGCGCGGTCACCCAACCGGTGGACGGGGCGTCCATACGGAGCGGTCTTTCGCAGCGGTGACGTCAATGCCGGTGCGAAAGCCGTGTGAGTGGTACCTCCCACGACATTTTGCACGTGAGTTCGGCGTCGGCTGACGTTGGGGCGCACGTGACCTTCGCACCGGGTTTGGTCTCACCCGAGGCGCTTCGCTACGGCGGGCGCCAACGAAGGAACGTGGAGTCATGGGAAGGTTTATCCGGTTGACCGGTGCGGCGGCCGCTGTGGTCGCGCTGCCATGGGCGGCAGGCGCGCAGGATGCCGCGCAAAGTCCGCAAGTGCTGCCGCAGATCGTCGTCAGCGCGACGACGGTGCCGACGCCCGCCGACCAGGTGGCCAATGCCGTCACCGTCATCACCGCCGACGACATCAAGCGCGAGCAGATACGCACGGTGCCGGACGCGCTGCGCACCGTTCCCGGCCTCAATGTGGTGCAGACCGGCGGGCCGGGCGGGCAGACCGCCGTGTTCATGCGCGGCACCAATTCCAACCACGTCAAGGTGCTGATCGACGGCATCGACGCCGGCGATCCGAGCGTGACCGCCGGCGCCTTCGATTTCGCCCATCTGCTCACCGGCGATATCGAGCGCATCGAAATATTGCGCGGCCCGCAAAGCGGGCTTTACGGCTCCGACGCCATCGGCGGCGTCATCTCCATCACCACCAAGAAAGGCGAGGGCCCGCCCAAGGTCACCGCGTCGGTGGAAGGCGGCTCGTTCAAGACCTTCAACCAGACCGTGGGCCTGAGCGGCTCGCAGGGCAATGTCGATTACGCCTTCAACGTGTTGCACTACCAATCGACCAGCAACCCGGTGACGCCGCTCAACCTGCTGGCGCCGGGCGAAAAGCGGATCAACGACAGCTACAACAACTGGACCTATTCGACCCGGCTCGGCGCCAAGCTCACCGATGCCGTCGGGGTCAATCTGGTCGCCCGCTATATCGACTCGCGGCTCGGCTTCACCGGCGAGGACTATCTCAATTTCTTCCCGGCGGCGCCCGAGCAATTCCAGAGCACGCAACGCAACCATCAGTTTTTCGGCCGGGGCGAGGTCACCTGGTCGCTGTTCGACGGCAAGCTCAAGAACTTTTTCGGCGTCAACTACTCCAATCAATGGACCTGGATCTTCGATCCCAACGCGCGACAGCTTCTTCACCTCGCCCTTGGTGGCGCCGCCGACCACCAATGTCGGTGTGCGTACGAAATTCGACTGGCGTGGCGTCGCCGAAGTGGCGCCCGGACAGACGCTGGTCATGGGGCTGGAGCACGAGCGCGAAACGCTGCGCACCGATTCGACCGGAACGGTCGATGCCTTCTATAATTACACGCAGGAAACGACCACCGCCGACACCGGAAACGACGCCGGCTATCTCGAACTGCAGTCGCAATTCGGCAAGCGCATCAGCCTTGTCGCCAATATCCGCTATGACGACAACAAGAGCTTCGGGCCGCACACGACCTGGCGCGTCGCGCCGGCCGTCATCGTTCCGGTGACCGAGACCAAGCTCAAGGCCAGCTACGGCACCGGCTTCAAGGCGCCGACGCTGACGCAGCTCTATGTCAGCAACCCGTCCTACATGGTCGTCGGCAATCCGGACCTGCTGCCGGAGGAGAGCAAGGGCTACGATTTCGGCTTCGAGCAGCCGCTCTGGCACGACCGGATCAGGTTCGGCGCCACCTATTTCCGCAACGACATCACCAATCTCATCGTGAATAAATTCGATCCGGTCAGCTTCGCCTACACTTATGTCAATGTCGGTGAGGGGAAAATGAACGGCGTGGAATCCTTCGCCTCCTTCGCCGTGACCGACCAGTTGAAGCTGCGCGCGGACTACACGGCGACCTTCACCCGCGACGAAACGACGGATCTCGGCCTGCTGCGCCGTCCGGGCAACAAAGCCAGCGTCTCCGCCATCTGGTCGCCGGTCGAGCCCTTTATGCTCACCACCACGGTGCTCTATGTCGGTTCCTGGGTGGACATCAGCCGCGACGGCTCGATCTCCGCGCATCGACGCGCCCGCCTATGTCACCGTCAACCTGGCGGCGAGCTACAAGGTGGACGAGCACATCACCGCCTTCGGCCGCGTCGATAACCTGTTCGACCGGCACTACGAGGTGCCGATCGGCTTCGAGCGGCCCGGCCTCGGCATATTTGGCGGGTTGCGGTGGACCAACTGAGCCCCGCCGCCGTCGCAAGGTAGTCACTGATCTAGATCAATGTGGTCGATGTATTCGCTCCCACAATCGCTGTCTACTATGGATGGCGGGGTGAATACTCAGCCGGGAGAATTGATATGAAGAAATCCGTTGTCGTGCTGGCGTCGCTTGCACTGCTCGTGCTGGCCGCTCCGGCGCAAGCGCGCGTGCGCGCCGGGCTGCTCAGTTGCCAGGTGGCGCCGGGCGTGGGCTTCATCGTCGGCTCGCAGAAATCGGTCACCTGCACCTTCACGTCGGTGCGCGGCTGGAGCGAGCATTATGCGGGTCACATCACCCATGTCGGCCTCGACGTCGGCTATACCAGCGGCGGGGTCGTGGCCTGGGCCGTCTATGCGCCGGCGCAGCGCAGGCATGGCGCGCTCGCCGGTGTCTATGGCGGCGCCAGCGGCGAGGCGACCGTCGGTGCCGGCGTCGGCGCCAATGTGCTGATCGGCGGCTTCAAGCATTCGATCACGCTGCAGCCGGTGTCGGTCGGCGCGCAGCAGGGTCTCAATCTGGCGGTGGCGGTCAGCAGCCTCGAGCTCGCTCCCGTGCGCTGACGGCTCCCGCGAAGAGAGGAAGGGCCGCCCTGCGGGGCGGCCTTTTCATTTGCCGGCGCTACAGCGGCGCCCACATCACCGGCTCGAGCTCGTAAGCGCTGCCGCTCTTGACGATGTGGCCACAGGCCGGGAAGGGGAAGTGATAGGCCTCCACGAACATGCGGTCGGCCGCCGCGCGGTCGAGCATGGCGCGGCGCGCTTGCACGGCCATCGGCCCGTCCATGTCGAAGATCGGCTGCCAGTCGGGATGGCGCACGAACAGATAGGGGTTGCGCACGGTGTCGCTCATCACCAGCAGCGACTGCGTGCCGGAATGCACCGAAAAGGCGGTGTGACCGGGCGTGTGGCCGAAGGCGGCAATCGAGACCACGCCGGGCGCGACTTCCACGCCGGGCTTGAAGCGATGCACGTCCTTGGCGATGTCGCTGAAGATGCGCCGCGCATTGAGGAAGTAGCGGTGCACCGAGCCGCTGTAGTGGCCCATCGTGGCGTCGTCCATCCAGAACGCCCATTCCGGTTCCGGCACCCAGATCTCGGCATGGGGGAAGACCTTGGCGCCGTCCTTGGTCTTGATGCCGTCGATGTGGTCGGGATGGAAATGCGAGATGATGATAGTGTCGATGTCGGCGGGGCTGATCCCGGCGGCTTTGAGATTGTCGAGCATGACGCCGGCCGAATCGGTGATTTGGCCGGCGGTGCCGGTGTCGATGAGGATGAGTTGCCTGCCGGTATTGACCAGGAGCGCGGTGAAGGTGACCGGCAGCACGCGCGGCGGCAGGAACGCCGCCGTGAGCGCCGCGTTCACGGCGTCGCCGCTGGCATTGCGGATGAACTTGTCGTCGATCGGCAGAAACCAAGTGCCGTCATAAAGCGCGGTGAGCTGATAATCGCCGAGCCGGTAGCGATAGGCGCCGGGACCTTGCGCCTTGGCGATGGGGGCTTTGGCGAAGCCGGCGCGTGGCAGCGCGGCGGCGCCGGCACCGAGCGCGGCCGCGGTCAGCAGGGAGCGGCGGGTGAGGGCTTTGGTCATTGGCAGTGTTCCGCGCAGGATGAAGCTTGTCCGCCCCGCCCGCGATGACAAACACCGCGCGCCCCAAGCCTATTGCATCAAGTCTAGTTCATTGCCGGCGCCGCCGCATTACCCAGGGGCGACGCCAAATGTCGCGCGGCGTGGCGGTCACTGGCCCGGCAGCCGCGAGCCGCTATGATCGCACCGGCGGAATCGCCGGCGCCCGATCCCGAAAAAGCCTGCTCCCGATCCTATTGGGAGCGGAGCCGGCTTTCGGAACGGGACCGCGCGCGGGGAAATAGCGTGGGCGACGACGATGCCAGGGGAGCCCGGCGATGCGATCGCGACGGTTCTGCCCTGAGAAGATGCGAAGGAGTTGACGCATGCGTTGGCTGGCGCTGTTGGGCGCACTGATCCTCGCCGGCTGCTCGACCGATCTCGGGCCGACGCCGGCGGAACTGAGGGCGCGTTGGGAGGCGCAGAACGTCGTTCCGACCACCTACAAGAACGACCTGCTGGCGTTCCTACGCACCTATCTGAACAATCCGGAGCATATCCGCAGCGCCGCGGTATCGGCGCCGGCGCTGAAGAAAGTGGGGGCGGGCGAGCGCTATATTGCCTGTGTGCGCTACAACGCGCGCGACACCCAGAATCATTATGCCGGGATGAAAGAGGGCGTCGCCGTCTATGTGTCGGGCAAGCTCGACCGCTATATCGACCAGCCGCCCCTCATCAAGGAATTGTGCAAGGACGCCGTCTTCGCGCCGTTCCCCGAGCTTGAGGCACTGCAGCGCTGAGGCGATACGAACACAGTAAGGCCCCGCGCGCGCGAGTTTAACGCGTGCACGACCGAACGCGTTCGTTGTAGTCACGGACGCGCCACACCGACCGGGCTTGTGCCGCCCGGCGGTGACAGTTCGAATTAGAGGCCGAAAGTAAGCGCGAGCGCCGCGGTCACTTGACCTTGAGGTTCTCCGCGGATGTCTTCCCGCGGTTCTCGACGAGTTCGAACTGAACGACTTGACCTTCGTTCAACGTATTCAGGCCGGCACGCTCAACCGCCGAAATATGCACGAACACATCCTTGCCGCCTTCCTGCGGCTGGATGAAGCCATAGCCCTTCGTCGGATTGAACCACTTAACGGTGCCCTGCGGCATTTTAGTTTCTCCGAGGTATTACAACGCGGGCAGTGTGACACAGTCCGCCGGGGCCGAAAAGGCCACTCGCTCCGACTTTCGCCATATTTTCCGCAAGCCGGACAAGCGCCCCCGTGGTGCCGGGTGAGGGATTTGAACCCCCGACCAACGGTTTACAAAACCGCTGCTCTACCCCTGAGCTAACCCGGCTTGCGCGTGGACAGCTACCAGCCCCGCCGCCCTCCCACAAGCGGCGGCCGCCGCGCCCGAGGGGGTCGGCCGGCGAATCGGAAGTGCCGGACGGCGCCGGGCCGCCCCGCTCAGGTGAGCGCGGTCAGCTTTTCCAGGACGTCGATGAGAAAGGTGGCCGCTTCCAGCACCGCCAGCCGCTGCGCCAGCTTGCCGCGACGGAAGGTCTCGTTGAGCAGCTTGAACGAGCGCTTATAGGCGGGATGCTGGCGCGCGTTCTCGCCGAGCGTGGTCAGGCGCGCGATCAACTCGAACCGGCGCGCTTCCAGTTCGTCGTAACGACGGCGGAAACTCTTGCGCGGCGCCGATGGAGCGCCGGTACTGGTCATTCGACGATGCGGCACGGTCTCGATTAACTTTACCTTTGCGTCGGCGCCTGGCTCGCCGCGCGATTAAGCATTTTCGGTGCGCGCGGTCCAAGCGCCGACCGCGATTAATGTTACCTCACGATTGCGCGCGGCTCGACAAAACATTCGTATAAAATGAGCTGAAATTTTGTCGCAGATGGGACTCTCTCCGCATGCGCCTGCCGCTCTTTTTGGCATTGTCGGTCATCGGCGTTCTCGGCGGCACCGCCGCGGCGGCCGCTGCCGATCTGCCCTATGAGCTGGCGCCGCGCGAGGCGGACGCCGGTTGGCGCGCGCAGCCGCTGATCGTCTATCAGTTCGAGCCGGGCGTCGCCATGCGCGCCTATTGGCTGCCGCCCTGGCATCACCGGCATTACTTCCCGGCGACCGGCCGGGTGCCCAAGCTCGGCCGCCGGCAACATGGATCGGCGGTGGGGCGCCGACCGCGTCCGGCCGAGACCTATGTGCGCTACTGGTCGAACGCGGGCGCATTCCCCTGCGACTGCCGATGGCTGCCCGCACGCGCCGTGCTCCCGCCGCCGGGGGAACGCCTCAACCGGTTTCCGCCGGCTCCCGAACCCCCGAACTCATGAAATGCGTCCCATGAAACATCTCCCGCGCTGTCTTGCTCTGCTCGGCCTGTGCGCCGCCGGTCTGTTGCCGATGACGGCGCAGGCGCAATGGTCCGCCGGCAATGGCGCGCAACCGGCGCCGCTCTACGCTTATCAACTGCAGCCCGGGCAGCCCTATGCGATGGAAATCGCGCCGGGCACCTATGTGATCCATCGGCCGCCGCCGCCGCGCGACTACCCCTATGTGCGCTGCCTGAACGGCTGCGGCCCGCGCACTGTCGTCCGCCGTCATATCGACCGCGACGCGCCACGATCGCGCTATGGTGTGCGCCGCCACGCCGGCAAGCGCACCGTGGTCAGGATCGTGCGCGACGCGCCGCTGGTGGTCGAGCATCGCCGCGTGGTGGAGGATCCGCCGCGCGTGATCGAGCGTCGTCACTATGTCGACGACACGCCGGCGCCGACGAGGCGCGGTCTGCGGGCGCCGCGGGTCGAGGCCACGATCGCGCCACCGCCCCGGCGCGGCAGGACGCGCGTGATCCATGCCGATGCCGAGATCACCATTCATGGGCCCGACCGCATCGATATCCGCCTGATCCGCAAGCGCGGCAGCGAGGACGCCTTCGACAAGAAATAGCGCTGCACGGTTCGTGGGACGCGGACGGCGGGTGGGGGCCCGCCGTTCGCATTTCTAGCCTCGCGCGTGCCGCGACCGGGAAAAAGCTGGCGGCTCGCCACGTAGAGCGCCAAAGCCGCGGCGTTCGAGACGTTCAGGCTCTTGATCTCGCCCGGCAGGTCGATGCGCGCCAGCGCGTCGCAGGTCTCCTGGGTCAATTGCCGCAGACCCTTGCCCTCGGCGCCCAGCACCAGCGCCAGCGGCGCGCGCAGCGGCAGGTCGGCCAGATCGCTGTCGCCCGAGCTGTCGAGCCCCACCAGCATGAAGCCGCGCTGGCGCAGCGCCTCCATGCCGCGGGCGAGGTTCTGCACCGTCACCAGCGGCACCAGTTCGAGCGCGCCGGAGGCGGCCTTGGCCAGCACGCCGGTCGCCTCCGGGCTGTGGCGGGCGGTGGTGACGATCGCGCGGGCCGCGAAGGCCGCGGCCGAGCGCATGATGGCGCCGACATTGTGCGGATCGGTGAGCTGGTCGAGCACCAGCACGATGCCCTCGGGCGTCAGTTCCTCGGCCGCTCGGCGCCTGCAAGGGGTCGACCTCGGCCAACAGGCCCTGATGCACGGCATCGGGCCCCAGCCGCGCGTCGATCACGTCCGGCCGTACCAGTTCCGGCGCGACCGGCAGCGGCACGCCGTCCTCGGCCAGCCGCCGCGCGGCGTTCTCGGTCGCCAGCAGCCGGCGGAAATGGCGCGCCGGGTTTTCCAGCGCCGCCTTGACCGTATGCCAGCCGTAGAGGATCGCCGGCCCGTCGGGCGAAAGCGGCGCCGGGCGCGCCGGCCCGCGCCCGCGCGGCGGCCGCTGCGGATGCGATCGACGGTCGGGTGGGGATTTCTGCCAGGGTTTGCGGGCCATGCCCGTACTTCTCACGCGCAAACCGGCTTGGCAAACGCGCCGGGGCAGGGCGCGCGGCATTATCGCCGCGCTTCCTTGACTTCGCTGGGGTGGCTGACCATAAAACGCGCAAATCCCGACAAGCGACGCCGTTTGTCCTGCAGCGAAGGCGGCGGCGTGGCTTTTCAGGGGGAGAGTGTCCCGAGTGGCAAAGGGGGCGGACTGTAAATCCGCTGGCTTACGCCTTCGTAGGTTCGAGTCCTACCTCTCCCACCAGCCCTCGCTCGCCTGGCTCGGCGCGCCAGCCGCGGCCGCTGAGCACGCAGGCGGGCCTTCGCAGACCGTGGCGAAAGCCGGCCAAATCTTCTAAGTGAACGCGTACGGCGCGGGTGTAGCTCAATGGTAGAGCAACAGCCTTCCAAGCTGATGACGAGGGTTCGATTCCCTTCACCCGCTCCAATTTTTCAAACACGTCGGCTCGGCCGCGCCGGCGCGGGTTTCAACCGGGCTGTTGTCTGCGCAATCGCTTCGCTCGCCGACCTCGCAACCGTCAGGCAGACGCCATTCGCGCCACACCCTCCAGCTCCTTGGTCACGTCAGCCGGCAGATCGAGTTCGGCCGCGGCGACGTTCTCCCGTAAATGCGCGACCGACGACGTGCCGGGGATCAGCAGGATGTTGGGCGCGCGGCGCAGCAGCCAGGCGAGCGCGACCTGCATCGGCGTGGCGCCGAAGCGTTGAGCGACTGCGGATAAGGTCGACGACTGCAGCGGCGTGAAGCCGCCGAGCGGAAAGAACGGCACATAGGCGATGCCGTCGCGGGCGAGGTGGTCGATCAGGCCATCGTCGGCGCGGTGCGCCAGATTGTATTGATTCTGCACGCAGACGATCTTGCAGATCCGGCGTCCTTCCGCGACTTGCGTCGGGGTGACGTTGCTCAAGCCGATGTGACGCACCAGTCCCTGGTGCTGCAGCTCGGCCAGCACGGTGAGCTGCACTTCAAGCGAGCCCTCGGCGGGGCCATGCACGTCGAACAGGCTGCGCAAGTTGACGACGTCGAGCACATCCAGGCCGAGATTGCGCAGATTGTCGTGCACCGCCTGCGTGAGTTCCGCGGGCGACATGGCCGGGATCCACGATGCGTCCGCGCCGCGTCGGGCGCCGATCTTGGTGACGATGACAAGATCGTCGCGATAGGGGGCGAGCGCCTCGCGGATGATCTGGTTGGTGACATGCGGCCCATAGAAGTCGCTGGTGTCGATGTGGTTCACGCCACGCGCCACCGCCTCGCGCAGCACCGCGACGGCCGCGGCGCGATCCTTGGGCGGACCGAACACGCCGGGGCCCGCGAGCTGCATGGCGCCGTAGCCGAACCGTTTCACGCTGCGGTCGCCGAGGGTGAACGTGCCGGCTTGGTCGATATTGGACATGACGGACCTCCTTTGGTGTCGGTCCGCAGATAGACGTTGCCGGGTTGCACGATAATAGGTCATAATCTGTACGGGCTGTGCGGATTTACGAACAATGAAGGCTGACCTGGGCGACCTCAATTCCTTCGTCGCGGTGGCGCGCGCCGGCGGCTTTCGCGATGGCGCCCGCGCCAGCGGTCTGAGCGCGTCGGGCTTGAGCGAAGCGGTCCGCCGTCTGGAAACACAGCTCGGCGTCAGGCTGCTCAACCGGACGACGCGCAGCGTCGTGCCGACCGAAGCAGGCCAGCGCTTGCTGGAACGGCTCACGCCGGCGCTGACCGAGGTCGAGGCCGCGCTCGACGTGGTCAACGACATGCGCCATCGGCCGGCGGGCACGCTCAAGCTCAACGTGCCGGTCAGCGCGGCGCGGTCGGTGCTGCCGGCGATCGTGCCGCCGTTCCTGGCCGCCTATCCCGACATTCGCCTTGAGGTGATTGTCGAAGAGAGTTTCGTCGACGTGGTCGCTGCCGGGTGCGATGCCGGCATTCGCTACGGCGAACGGCTGGAGCAGGACATGATCGCGGTACCGATCGGGCCGCGCGTCCAGCGTTTTGCCGTCGGCGCTGCCCCGGCCTATCTCGATCGGCACGGACGGCCGGAGCACCCGCGCGATCTACTCGGCCATCGCTATCTGCGAGGCCGGTTCCCGAGCGGGGCGACGCCGACCTGGGAGTTCGAGCGCGACGGCGAGGTGGTGCGAGTCGAGCCGACCGGGCCGCTCATCGTGAGCATCGGTGGGGCCGTCGACCTCCTCACCGAGGCGGCAATCGCCGGGACCGGGATCGTCGCATTGTTCGAGGACTGGTTGCGCCCGTTTTTCGACAACGGGACGCTCGAACCGGTGCTTGAGCCCTGGTGGCAGCGCTTCTCCGGGCCGTTCCTGTACTACCCGGGACGACAACTCGTGCCCGCACCGCTGCGCGCGTTCGTCGAATTTATCAAGGCATCGGCTGACCGACCTTGATGTCTGCCGTCACGCGCGCGACCGATTGAGACAGTTTTGGGGCTGATTTTGACACAAGCGTCTTTGCCGTCATTGTGGCGCCGGCCGGCTGTCCAAGCCGATGACGAGGGTTCGATTCCCTTCGCCGGTTCCAATGGCTTCAATCGCTTTGTCGTAGTTTACCCCGCGTTGATCCTTGCTGGGCTGTTGGACCTAAGCGGATACGCCACTCGCGCCGAGCGATGTTCGGCGTTGGAGTAAAGCAGATATCGGCCGAACTTGTCACCCTGTCCGCTTATGACGATGGCGGTCGAAATAAACAAAACACAAAATTTGTAACCTTGAGCAGTATCGGACGAATTTTGTGTCGGCGCCAGAACCCCGCGCCGATACACATTCGCGGATAATTAGATTTGATAGTGCCGGCGCGGAAATGGGAGCGGCCGCAGGTGAATTGGCTAGGCGGCACCGTCGCGCTGCGCAAGGTGACGCCGCTGGCCGCGGTGCTCGGCCTATTCGCGCTTGTGATGATGCTGTTCGCCCGCATGCTCGGTCGGCAGACGCGCGCCATGCGAGCCTGGCCAACGACCGAGGGACGAATCACGCGATCCGAAGTCGAGACCACCGTGCAACAGCACACTCGGACCAACTCGGGACGCCGGGACTATGACGTGACGATGTATGTGCCGCGCATCGTTTACACCTATCAGGTTGGTGGCAATACATTCGAGGGCGACAATTGCGGCTGGTCGGGCAGCGCGAGCACGCCCTCGTATGCCGAAAGAGCCATCAAACGATATGCGCCGGAGACGATGGTGCGGGTGTTCTACAATCCGCTGGACCCGACCCAATCGACGCTCAAACCGGCAGGCCGCGCGTTTGCCCTGGTGCTTTGGCTGCTGGCCGCCGGGCTGGCGAGCGCATCATTTGCGGCCGCAAAGCTCTTGTCAGTGACTCAAGGTCTGATAATTTTAGCTATTGCGGCAGCGATTTGAGTTCGCGATAGCGTGTCGATCCTACCTTCCAACCGCCATTTCAAGCAACGATTGCGCCTGCTTTTTTGCCTCGCCGAACGCTGCCTGCTTAGGCGCGCGCTCGCTGAAGCATCGCTTGAACGCGTCCTCGGACTTTTTGCTGAAATCTGTTCGGACTGCATCGCAGGCCGGAATATGGACCTTGGGCTCGATCGAGCTATAGGCGACGTAGACTTTGCCGTTCGCGAGTGCGGAGACATACACCTCGTCCGCCGCCTCCGGGATTTCTGATTGGGTGCGCGCGGCCAGCATCGCATAGGCAAACGTCGTGGAGCCGGGCGTGGCGATCGGCAGGTCGCTGAATTTTACCACCGCGGAGCCGGTCGAGAACGCCTGGGTGTAAAAGTTTTCGTTCTCGAGTGCCGCGCTGATTTGTTGCGGCACGTTATTGGCGCTCTTATCCCACCAGTCCTTGTGGGCACGCAGCCAACGCGCAAACATCGTCTGCGTTGTTACGACGATATGGGCCTTGGGCTCGATGTAATTGCCATGCTTATCCTTGCCGCCGGCTGTCTCGCCGTTTACCCCAATTTTGGCCTCGAAACGCAGGCCGTCGAGCGAGCCGAAACCTTCATCCCCCTCGTACAATGAGCCGAGATTGAGCTTGCCAGAGCCAAAGCCCGTGTAGTGGAGCGGACCGAGGATGGTGCGCAGCTGCGCTTCGAGGTCGGCGCGTGCTGCGTCTTCGGCTTTCGTTCCGGCATCGTCCATCCTGCCGGTGTCGTAGAGCGGTTTGAGTTTTTTGATCGCCGCGTCGCGCGACGCGACATAGCGGTCTTCAAGGGAGGTTTGGCGATCTTCAAGGGAGGTTTGCGCTGTCACTGCGCCCGCGGCTACCAGAACAGCGATGACAAATCCGATGGCGGATGACGCCGTAGCAATCGATTTCATCTCGGTATCCACCATCCATTGTGCCGCGCAAATGCAGGCCCGGCTATTGCGTGCAAAATGAGGAGCGTCAGTACTCGATAATCCGGCACAAGGGGTCCGGCCACAGTCGTCGCTTTATCGTGAGCGGGTCAAGCGAGCCGGAGATATTTCGGGATCCAGGTGACGGGACGCTCGCCGATTGGACGAGCATCTGGGTCACCGCGGATATCGCGGCCGCAATCGGCAATATGAGCCCGGTTATGGCCCGTCCGCGACGGTATTTACGTTTGGCTGCCGGGCTCGTCGAGCTAACGAGGGTCGACAAAAAGCTGGTTTGGGGCAGATCTTGGCACTCAAAAAGTATCACGTTGAAATTGCAGCGCTTCCCCGTAGCCTTTCCAGTTGATGACGAGGGTTCGTTTGCCTTCACCGCTCCAATCGTATCGGCGGCAAACGTGGGCCGCCGCCGTCCGGACAGGCCGCAAACCCGCGATTTTGACGACTCAATTCCCTTGCCAAGCGCCGATGTATAATGCATGACATCGGCGCGGCGGGCCATTATATGGTCCGCCGTTGTCGCTTCCGGAGGAGTGTAGCTCAATGGCTAGAGCACCGGTCTCCAAAACCGGGGGTTGGGGGTTCGAGTCCCTCCACTCCTGCCAGGCGGGGACGGCGGTCTAGCGGTTCGGGCCCGGCGCGGGCGATCAGCGCCGGCGGCGACACTATATGTATTGGCGTGCGTTGGTCGCACGGCGTGGAATCAGGACTTAGAATCAGGACTTAATTGAATGGCACTGTCTCCGTTCAAGTTTCTCCAGGAGGTGCGCGAGGAGACCCGCAAGGTCACCTGGCCATCGCGGCGGGAGACCGCGATCACCACCGGCATGGTCTTCGTCATGGTGGCGATCGCCTCGGTCTTCTTCCTGGTCGCCGACCAACTGATCCGCATTGCCGTCACCTTCGTGCTCGGCATTGCAGGGTGAAAGCTGACATTATGAGCGATATGGCTGCTGCAACGACGACGTCGGCCCGGCCCAAGCGCTGGTACATCGTCCACGCCTATTCCAACTTCGAGAACAAGGTCGCCGATTCGATCCGCGAGCAGGCCAAGCAGCGCGGGCTGAACGACCATTTCGAAGAGATCATGGTGCCCAAGGAGAAGGTCACCGAGGTGCGCCGCGGCCGCAAGGTCGAGGCCGAGCGCAAGTTCTTCCCGGGCTATGTGCTGGTCAAGATGGACCTGACCGACGAGGTCTACCACCTGATCAAGAACACGCCCAAGGTGACCGGCTTCCTCGGCACCGACAAGAAGCCGATGCCGATCTCCGACGCCGAAGCCGACCGCATCCTGATGCAGGTGCAGGAAGGCATCGAGCGGCCCAAGCCGTCGGTCTCCTTCGAGGTCGGCGAGCAGGTGCGGGTGTCGGACGGGCCCTTCGCCTCGTTCAACGGCACGGTCGAGGAGGTCGACGAGGCGCGCTCGCGCGTCAAAGTGGCGGTGTCGATTTTCGGCCGCGCCACCCCGGTGGAGCTGGAATTCACCCAGGTGGAGAAGCTATAGAGTTTTCGACCATGGCCGGGGTCCGGCCATGATATGTGCGTGAGAAGCGCAAGAGGCGTGGGAGGTGAGGCGGCCGCCAACCGTCAACATCCGCACCACTAACGGAGTAGTGAAATGGCAAAGAAAGTCACTGGATTCCTCAAATTGCAGGTGCCTGCCGGCGCCGCCAACCCGTCGCCGCCCATCGGGCCGGCGCTCGGCCAGCGCGGTCTCAACATCATGGAGTTCTGCAAGGCGTTCAATGCGCAGACCCAGAAGATGGAGAAGGGCGTCCCGATTCCGGTTGTGATTACAACCTATCAGGACCGTTCCTTCACCTTCGAGATGAAGACGCCACCGATGTCCTATTTCCTCAAAAAGGCGGCGAATTTGCAGAGCGGCTCGAAAACGCCGGGCCGCGACTTCGCCGGCTCGGTGACCAAGGCGCAGGTCAAGGAGATCGCCGAGCAGAAGATGAAGGACTTGAACTGCGAAACCATCGAAGCGGCCATGAAGATGGTCGAGGGTTCGGCCCGCTCGATGGGCATCACGGTGGCGGAGTAACGGTCATGGCAATCGCAAAACGTGTCAAAATCGCCCGCGAGGGCATCGATCCGGCCAAGGCCTATTCCATCGCCGAAGCGGTCAAGCTGGTGAAGGAACGCGCCAAGGCCAAGTTCGACGAGACCATCGAGATCGCGATGAATCTCGGCGTCGACCCCAAGCACGCCGACCAGATGGTGCGCGGGGTGGTCAATCTGCCCAATGGCACCGGTCGCACCGTGCGCGTCGGCGTCTTCGCCCGCGGCGCCAAGGCCGACGAGGCCAAGGCCGCCGGAGCTGATGTGGTAGGCGCCGAGGACCTGGTCGAGCAGGTTCAGGGCGGCAATATCAATTTCGACCGCTGCATCGCGACGCCGGACATGATGCCGCTGGTCGGGCGCCTGGGTAAGGTGCTCGGGCCGCGCGGCATGATGCCGAACCCGAAAGTCGGCACCGTCTCCATGGACGTCGCCGGAGCGGTCCGTGCGGCCAAAGGCGGGGCGGTCGAGTTCCGCGTGGAAAAGGCCGGCATCGTCCAGGCCGGCGTCGGCAAGGCCTCGTTCTCGGAGGACAAGCTGGTCGAGAACATCAAGGCCTTCGCGGACGCTGTGCAAAAGGCGAAGCCGCCGGGGGCCAAGGGCCACTACATCAACCGGGTAGCGGTCTCCTCGACCATGGGCCCGGGCGTGAAGGTGGACACGGCGACCTTGTTCAACTGATCCCGCCTCGACCGGGCCGTTTTCGCCACGGTTTGGCGCGAAAAGGGGCTTGGCAATGGGCACGGGAAGGTCTAAATGAGCTCTATCGGGCGTGCCGGCCCAGTTTGTCGGCACGCCTTTGCGCGTCCTTACAATGTCATGGTGGATTGGGCTTCGACCTTTTGGACATCCCGGCGGGACATCTGAAAGGAAGGGCAGGGTTCGCTTTTTCAGGCGTAAGGGTGTGCTGGCCAGGTCCGCAACCCGTTCGCGGGCGAGGGACATGGCCAACCTGTCCAAGACTGCCGGCGCCGCGGTCCCTCGGGACCAAGGCTTAATCCCGGCCCAGCGGCGCGAGCCGCGTGGGCATCTGCATCGGGGCCAGCATAGACGGGGCAAGTCCCAAGTTTGCGTGGCCAAAAGCTGCGCCAGTTTGGTTCGAACCTCGATGAGACCCGAAGGCGGCCGTTTCGCCGCTGCCGGGGGGCAGGCTTTCTCGGCGCCCTTCAACAAGGCGTCAAAGATGTCGTCCTGCCCGGATCGCTTCGCGTGAGGCAAACGAGCGGGACGGCTGGTAGCAACCCGGCGGCTCCCGTCTCCATGCGAGGCAAGCCGTCAAACCGGAAAGAGCTTGCAGTGGATCGAGCGGAAAAACAGGAGTTGATCACGGAACTCGCCGGGGTCTTCAAGACCTCGAACACCGTGGTTGTGGCTCACTATTCCGGCCTCTCCGTTGCCCAGATGCAGACCCTGCGCAGGCAGATGAAGCAGGCTGGCGCCACGGTGAAGGTCGCGAAGAACCGTCTCGCCAAGATCGCGCTCAAGGACACCGATGCCGTCGCCATTTCGCCCCTGCTCAAGGGGCCAACCGTGCTCGCCTTCTCGGGCGATCCGGTGGCGGCGCCGAAGGTGGCTGTCGATTTCGCCAAGGCGAACGAAGCGTTCGTCATTCTCGGCGGCTCGATGGGCAAGACGGCTCTGGATGCGGACGGGGTGAAGGCGCTGGCCTCACTGCCGTCGCTGGATGAGTTGCGGGCAAAGGTGATCGGGCTGATCCAGGCCCCGGCAACCAAGCTCGCCCAGCTCGCCAATGCGCCCGCCGCGAAAGTGGCGCGCGTGATCCAGGCCTATGCCTCCAAGACCGAAGCGGCCTGACGGCTCTTAGACACACGCAAATCTCTGGTTCGAATCGATAGGAAAACGAACAATGGCTGACCTGCAGAAAATCGTCGACGAATTGTCGAGCCTGACCGTCCTCGAGGCGGCGGACCTCGCCAAGATGCTGGAAGAGAAGTGGGGCGTCTCCGCCGCTGCCGCGGTCGCGGTCGCGGCCGGCCCGGGGGGTGGCGCCGCTGCCGCTCCGGCCGAGGAGCAGACCGAGTTCACCGTGGTCCTCGCCGCCGCCGGCGAGAAGAAGATCGAGGTGATCAAGGAAGTGCGCGCGCTCACCGGCCTCGGCCTGAAAGAGGCCAAGGACCTGGTCGAGGGTGCGCCCAAGCCGGTCAAGGAAGGCGTGAACAAGGAAGAGGCGGAGAAGGTCAAGGCCCAGCTCGAGAAGGCCGGCGCCAAGGTTGAGCTTAAGTAAGCGAATGCTTACGTGAGCGAAATCCCCGGGCGCGCGCTTTGCGCACAGCCCGGGGATATCGACCCGCAATCGTGAGCCCAAGGGCGCGCAGCAGGGCTCGGGAGCGCGGCAGATAGAGGCGGAAGCGACAAAGGTCCCGGGCCGGCCGTTGCGGCGGTTCGCGGGCAGACGAGGCCAAGCGACGCTCGCGGGCGGTCGATCCGCCGGTGTTCGCGGACAGGTTCAAATCGGTGGCCGACTACCTCCGGGCCCCGACAGAGGCGAGATGTGAGCGGCCGCGGTCCGGTCACGATGAAGTGTTGTGAAGAGTGCGGCGGTTCGGGCGTGGTCCGAATCACATAAATAGGACAGCCCCGACGCCTGTCCGGTCGGTCGCGATGATGGCGGCTTACCGGAGAGGCGCCCGCGCTGCCCGCCAAAATCGAATCGAGAGAAAGAAACGATGGCGCAGACATTTACCGGTCGCAAGCGCGTAAGGAAGTTTTTCGGATCAATCAGAGAAGTGGCGGAGATGCCGAACCTCATCGAGGTTCAAAAGGCATCCTATGATCAGTTCCTGCTGGTGCAGGAACCCGTCGGCGGACGGCCCGACGAGGGCCTGCAGGCGGTTTTCAAGTCGGTCTTTCCGATCTCGGATTTCTCCAATTCCTCGCAGCTTGAATTCGTCAAATACGAATTCGAGCCGCCGAAATACGACGTCGACGAGTGCCGCCAGCGCGGCATGACCTATGCCGCGCCGCTCAAGGTGACGCTGCGGCTGATCGTGTTCGATATCGACGAGGAGACGGGCGCCCGCTCGGTCAAGGACATCAAGGAGCAGGATGTCTACATGGGCGACATCCCGCTCATGACCAATAACGGCACCTTCATCGTCAACGGCACCGAGCGCGTCATCGTCTCGCAGATGCACCGTTCGCCCGGCGTGTTCTTCGACCATGACAAGGGCAAGACGCATTCGAGCGGCAAGCTCCTGTTCGCCGCCCGCATCATCCCCTATCGCGGCTCCTGGCTCGACATCGAGTTCGACGCCAAGGACATCGTCTATGCGCGCATCGATCGTCGCCGCAAGATTCCGGTGACCTCGCTGCTCTATGCGCTCGGCCTCGACGGCGAGGAGATCCTGCGCACCTTCTACAAGCACGTCACCTACAAGCGGGCCAAGGACGGCTGGCGCGTGCCCTTCGATGCCAACCGGCTGCAGCGGCTACAAGGCGATCAACGATCTGGTCGACGCCGACACCGGCAAGGTGGTGGTGGAGGCCGGCAAGAAGCTGACCGTGCGCCAGGCGCGCCAGCTCGCCGAAGAAGGGCCTCAAGGCCCTGCGCATGACCGACGAGGAACTGATCGGCCATTACGTCGCCGAGGACCTGGTCAATCCGCAAGACCGGCGAGATCTACATGGAAGCCGGCGAGGAGATCGACGAGAAGAACCTCAAGGTTCTGATCGAGGCCGGCTACAAGGAACTGCCGCTGCTCGACATCGACCACGTCAATGTCGGCGCCTACATCCGCAACACGCTCGCCGTCGACAAGAACATGACGCGCGAGGACGCGCTGTTCGACATCTACCGCGTCATGCGCCCGGGCGAGCCGCCGACGGTGGACACGGCGGAAGCCATGTTCCGCTCGCTGTTCTTCGACAGCGAGCGCTACGACCTCTCCGCGGTCGGCCGCGTGAAGATGAACATGCGCCTCGACCTCGATGCGCCCGACACCATCCGCGTGCTGCGCAAGGAGGACATCCTTTCGGTCATCAAGACGCTGGTCGACCTGCGCGACGGCAAGGGCGAGATCGACGACATCGACAATCTCGGCAATCGCCGGGTGCGCTCGGTCGGCGAGCTGATGGAGAACCAGTACCGCATCGGCCTGTTGCGCATGGAGCGCGCGATCAAGGAGCGCATGTCGTCGGTCGATATCGACACCGTCATGCCGCAGGACCTGATCAACGCCAAGCCGGCGGCGGCCGCGGTGCGCGAGTTCTTCGGCTCCTCGCAGCTCTCGCAGTTCATGGATCAGACCAATCCGCTGTCGGAGATCACCCACAAGCGGCGCCTGTCGGCGCTCGGCCCGGGCGGTCTGACGCGCGAACGCGCCGGCTTCGAGGTGCGCGACGTGCACCCGACGCATTACGGCCGCATCTGTCCGATCGAGACGCCGGAAGGCCCGAATATCGGCCTGATCAATTCGCTCGCCACCTATGCGCGGGTGAACAAATACGGCTTCGTCGAGACGCCCTATCGCAAGGTCAAGGACGGCCGCGTCACCGACGAGGTGATCTATCTCTCGGCCATGGAAGAGAGCCGCTACGCGGTCGCGCAGGCCAACGCGCGAGCTCGACGACCGCGGGCAAGCTTCACGGAAGACCTGATCGTCTGCCGCCAGGCCGGCGACGTGCATCTGGTGCCGCGCGACAAGGTCGACTTCATGGACGTGTCGCCGAAGCAGCTCGTCTCGGTCGCCGCCGCGCTCATCCCGTTCCTGGAGAACGACGACGCCAACCGCGCGCTGATGGGCTCCAACATGCAGCGCCAGGCGGTGCCGCTGGTGCGCGCCGAAGCGCCCTATGTCGGCACCGGCATGGAAGGCGTGGTCGCGCGCGATTCGGGCGCCGCCGATCGCCGCACGCCGCACCGGCGTCGTCGACCAGGTCGACGCCACCCGTATCGTCGTCCGCGCCACCGGACGAGACCGACCCGACCAAGCCGGGCGTCGATATCTACCGGCTGATGAAGTACCAGCGCTCCAACCAGAACACCTGCATCAACCAGCGTCCGCTGGTGAAGGTGGGTGACAGCGTCGAGAAGGCCGACATCATCGCCGACGGTCCCTCGACCGATCTCGGCGAGCTGGCGCTCGGCCGCAACGTGCTGGTCGCCTTCATGCCGTGGAACGGCTACAACTTCGAGGACTCGATCCTGCTCTCCGAGCGGATCGTCGAAGGACGACGTGTTCACGTCCATCCACATCGAGGAATTCGAGGTGATGGCGCGCGACACCAAGCTCGGTCCCGAGGAAATCACCCGCGACATCCCGAACGTCTCGGAAGAGGCGCTGAAGAATCTCGACGAAGCGGGCATCGTCTATATCGGCGCCGAGGTGCATGCCGGCGACATCCTGGTCGGCAAGATCACGCCCAAGGGCGAAAGCCCGATGACGCCGGAAGAAAAGCTCCTGCGCGCCATCTTCGGCGAGAAGGCTTCCGACGTGCGCGACACCTCGTTGCGGGTGCCGCCGGGCGTGCAGGGCACCGTCGTCGAAGTGCGCGTGTTCAACCGGCACGGCGTCGAGAAGGACGAGCGCGCGCTCGCCATCGAGCGCGAAGAGATCGAACGTCTCGCCAAGGACCGCGACGACGAGCAGGCGATCCTCGACCGCAACGTCTACGGCCGTCTGGCGGAGCTGCTGGAAGGCCGCCAGGGCATCGCCGGTCCGAAGGGCTTCAAGAAGGACTCCAAGATCACCCGCGCGGTGCTCGACGAATATCCGCGCTCGCAGTGGTGGCAGTTCGCCTCGCCGAACGACAAGCTGATGGCCGAGATCGAGGCCATCCGCAAGCAGTACGACGAGTCGAAGAAGCTCCTGGAACAGCGCTTCCTCGACAAGGTCGAGAAGCTGCAGCGCGGCGACGAATTGCCGCCCGGCGTGATGAAGATGGTCAAGGTCTTCGTCGCGGTGAAGCGCAAGATCCAGCCCGGCGACAAGATGGCCGGCCGCCACGGCAACAAGGGCGTGGTGTCGAAGATCGTGCCGGTCGAGGACATGCCGTTCCTCGAGGACGGCACCCATGTCGACATCGTGCTCAATCCGCTCGGCGTGCCGAGCCGCATGAATGTCGGCCAGATCCTGGAGACCCATCTCGGCTGGGCCTGCGCCGGCCTCGGCCTCAAGATCGGCGAGGCGGTGGAAGCCTATAACGCCAAGCACGACGTGCGGCCGCTCAAGGACATGCTCAAGAAGGTCTATGGCGACGACGAGACCATCAAGAGCTTGAACGAGAGCGAGCTGGTCGAGCTCGGCGGCAACCTGCGCCACGGCGTGCCGATCGCCACGCCGGTGTTCGACGGCGCCAAGGAGGCCGACATCGAGAAGATGCTCGACCTCGCCGGCCTCGATCACTCCGGCCAGGTCGACCGTCTTTGACGGCCGCACCGGCGAAACGTTCGACCGCAAGGTCACCGTCGGCTACATCTACATGCTGAAGCTGCACCATCTGGTGGACGACAAGATCCACGCCCGCTCGATCGGCCCCTATTCGCTGGTCACCCAGCAGCCGCTCGGCGGCAAGGCGCAGTTCGGCGGCCAGCGCTTCGGCGAAATGGAGGTGTGGGCGCTGGAGGCCTACGGCGCGGCCTACACGCTGCAGGAAATGCTCACGGTGAAGTCGGACGACGTCGCCGGCCGCACCAAGGTGTACGAAGCGATCGTGCGCGGCGACGACACCTTCGAGGCGGGCATTCCGGAAAGCTTCAACGTGCTGGTCAAGGAAATGCGCTCGCTCGGCCTCAATGTCGACCTGCACAATTCCAAGCAGGGCCGG
>CAWAIV010000007.1:0-82870 GCA_963782145.1 uncultured Pseudomonadota bacterium | reverse complement strand
CAATAACGCTTAGCTTGCGGCACGTCGGTAAAATCGAACGCGACAACGGCGCGTCGTGAACCGAACGCAGCTGGATCGACTCGCCGACGCATAGCCCACATTAACAGCGTTACGTCGAGATCACGCTCGTCGAGACGGCCGAGAGCCCATTGCCCACCCCACTCCCCGAGGTGCCGGACGACGGGAGCGAGCGCACGTCCGGCTTCGGTAAGCCGGTATTCGTGAGTGCCACGCGAGGGGACTGGCTGCCGCTCGATGATTCCCTCTTGCTCCAGTTGCTGCAAATGTTGCGACAGTAGTGCCGGCGACATCAACGGCACCCCCCTTCGTAGGTCATTAAAGCGGGTGCTGCCGGCGAGAAATTCTCGGACGATTAGGAGCGTCCAGCGCTCGGCTACAATCTCCGCTGCCTTCGCCATTGGGCAAAACTGGCCATACCGGGTCATGGCGGGGAAATTACCGCAGCAGCCACCAAATATCGATTTAGAATCGAACTGGACGCCCCCACGCCAAGAAAACATGCTGCCCGGCGGATTTTTGATGGAGGAAGCGATGTCGATCCGATCCACCACGAAAAACCATCCGTCGGACACTTGGGCGGCCGGCGAAGCATATGAGGCTTACGTGGGCCGCTGGAGTAACCCGGTAGCAAGGGAATTTATCCCGTGGCTTGCGCTAAAACCGAACCTGCGCTGGGTAGACGTGGGTTGTGGTACGGGCGCCCTTACAAGGATAATTCTGGCGGCGGCCGATCCGCGCGAGGTAGCCGGCGTCGATCCCTCGGAAGGCTTTATCCCACATGCCCGGTCGGAGACAGACAATTCGCGCGCAAATTTTCAAACAGGCGACGTGCAGCATCTCCCTCTTGAGGACGGCGCGTTCGATGCTGATGTCTCCGGCTGGTACTGGCTTCGACCTAGTCCGGGAAGGCCGCGTCGAAATGGCTGCGTTGCATGTCCGGGCGGCACTGTTGCCGTTATGTTTGGGACTATGCCGATGGCATGCAATCGATGCGTCACTTCTCGGAGGCAGCCATTGCGCTTGATCCGTCGGCGCGACAACTGGACCAGGCTTGCGAGTTTCTGCTCGGCCGAACATTCGCCTTGCGTGAACCATCGAATGACGCCGGCTTTGAACGTACCGAGCTGCGTATCATCGATGTACCTCCGAGTTCACGGATTTCGATGATTACTGGTCACCGTTCCTTGGTGGCCAGGGCCCGGCGCCGAGCTATTGCGCATCGTTGTCTGAAGAGAGACGCGCCAGACGAAGAGACCGCCTTAAGGCAACTTTGCCAACCGACCCCGACGGCCGCATTCACCTGACGGCACGCGCTTTCGCTGTTCGAGGTGTCAAACCGAAAGAATGATCGCCATACATCTCCGGCATGTCCGCTTCTCTAATCGGCCGTTTGGGGTCAAGCGCTTTCAGACTATCCACCACTGCAGTGTCGATGTCGCCGCGGGCTCGGCTTCTCTCCGGAATTGGCGCCAGGGCCCTTCCACTATGGGATCCGAGGACGAGGTGGAACAATCTGTGCGGCGGCCTTACCGTCTGAGTGACGGCAGGTTCAAGCGGACATACGAACTCACCTCATCCATCGTCCCGCAAGGGACATCATTCCACCGTGCGGTGGAGCTCGGGTTTTCTCCTATCGCATTGATCCTGAACGGTTTTCATGCTGCTGCCGTGGCCTGTTCCCGGGTCCAGCGGAACTCGGTGCCGTCAACCCATATGCGGTGCATAATCACGGCCAGCCGGCGCGCCAGGCGACGATCGCCTACTTCATTCCGCGACGCGTGGCGATCTGCATCGCCCAGGCCTTGAGCCAGGACCATTTGTTCGTACGCAGCATGCTCTGCGCCGCCTCGTAGAGCATCACCCGCATCATCTCGTCGCCGCACTTTGATATCGCGCCAGTTCGGTTGATCTCGCCCGATTGGTACTTGGAGGGCGTCAGTCCGAACACTACCCCGACCGCCTTGGACCTACGAAAGCGCGCCGGAACATCGACAGTGGCACGATAGGTCAGCGCTACCACCGGGCCGACACCGGGGACCGTCATCAGGCGCCGACACACCTCATCGTCCCGCACGATGGCCAGCAAACGACGATGCAAGATGACAAGCTGTTCGCGAAGTACCCGCCGGACGATGAGCAGCGGTTCGACCAACTCGGCCAGGTCGGGAAGGTTCTCGACGAGTTCCTGGATGCGCGCCTCGAACTTCATCGTCCCCACCATGCCCACCTTCAGTCCGAAGTTACGCAGAGTCCCGCGCAGGTCGTTATCGATGGCAATGGCCTTCGACTGCAGAAGCTTGCGATGGGTCAGCAGCATTCGCAGTTTCTGACTGCGTAACGTCTTCACGTGCACTGGACGATAAAGTCCAACCCGTATCATCTGCGCCATCCCGCGCGCATCGTTGCGGTCAGTCTTGTTGATCTGTGCTTTCAACACCGCCCGCATGTGCCGCGTCTCGACACAGATCACCGGCAAGCCGGCCTCGGCGAGCCCACTGAACAGCCATTGCGACAGTGGCCCGGCTTCCAGACCAATCCGCTTGAACCGATAGGCGGACTTCGCGAGTTCCTGCAGCAGAGCTTCCGGCTCGCTCGCTACCTTCACCTCCCGAACGATCCTGCCAGTGTCATCCACAATGCAGACGCTGGTCTCCTTGACCGATACGTCCAGTCCAGCAAAATGGTCCATGCTGCGCTTCTCCTTCTGATGCTTGAGGCCGTACACACGGACCTCGTTTCACCATCAGCCTGAAGCGCAGCACCCAAAATCTTCCGCTATCCACAAGCTGGGCCGGCCGATTACCCCATCTGTTGGTCTTGGTCGTGTAAAAACGCGACGGGCGGAGCTCGGTGGCCCTGAAGACCAGATCATCTGCCTCAGGCAATGATCGCCGCGATCAGTTGCTTGGTCCCGACGATGTTCATAACCCGGGTGAGATTGTAAGCGAGAACTGCAAGCGCCATTTCCGCCGCACCCTTGGGCAAGGTTTTGGTCAGGAAGTGCGTCGCTCCCATGCGCGCCTTGATCGTGCCGAACGGATGTTCGACCGTCTCTCGGCGCTGGCGCATGGCTTGCGGGTTCGCATCGAGGCGCTGCTGTACGGCATCGAGCAGATGCTCATGCTCCCATCGTGTGATCCGCCGCTCACGTCCGGTGGTGCATTCAGACTTGAGCGCGCAGTCCAGGCAGGCGGTTGTCCAGTAGCGCCGCAGCGTCTTGCCGGCTTCTTCGTTCGTATAGCGATAGGATAGGCACGTAGTTCAGCCCATTTGGAGGGCGACAGGCGAGTATATTTCCGTTTAGGCCGGGTCATGTACTGCTTCCTTGGCTCTTCGTCTTCACGGCCCCGCGGTACCTTGCGCTGCGTCGAGCGGTGCTGCCCGAGCGCCGCACAGGCGCGGCGCTCGGAGACATGCATGACTTCCATAACCTGCTCGATACAGGCGCGTCGGCGCGCGGGGCTTAGATGGGGTATTCGGGGTTTCCTCTCACAACGCTGGTCACTGCGCTGCAAGACGACATCTCCGAACATTCAACATCGAAGGAGCTCACCATGTCTCTCTATGCTGGTCTGGATATATCCGTGAAGACAACTGCCATTTGTGTCGTAGACGGGGACGGTCGGGTTCTACTTGAGACGATGGTCGATAGCTCACCAGATGCGATCGCAGAACGGCTACGCGAGTGTGAGCAGCCGCTCGAACGCATTGGCCTGGAGGCAGGGCCGTTATCGCAATGGATCTACGGCGGGCTCGTTGACATCGGACTTGCAGCAATCTGTGTCGAGACCCGTCACATGCACGCAGCCCTTTCCGCGCGGATCAACAAGACTGATCGGAACGATGCCCGCGGTATCGCCCAGATGATGCGCGTGGGGCTATTCAAGGCCGTGCACGTCAAGACGCCTGCGAGCCAACATCGGCGTCTTTTGCTGACCTCCCGCAAGCTCCTCCAGCGGAAGATTTATGACATCGAGAATGATCTCCGCGGGTCATTGCGCAATTTCGGGCTCAAGGTCGGCGTTGTTGGGGCGGTCAAGTTTGAGGACCGCATTCGCGAGCTCGTAGTTGATCATCCTTTGGTCGCCGCAATCGTTGGGCCGCTATTAGAGGCACGCGCTGTCCTGCGCGTCCAATTTGCTAAACTCCATCGTATGCTGCTCGAACTCGTGCGAACCGACCCAATCTGTCGTCGTTTGATGTCTGCGCCTGGAGTCGGGCCGATCGTGGCCCTCACATTCCGAACATGCGTCGATAACCCTGCAAGGTTCTCAAGATCTAAGTGTGTGAGCGCCCATTACGGGCTCACCCCGCGGCTATATCAATCCGGCGAGGTCGCCCGGACGGGAAGGATCTCCCGGTGCGGCGACGTGATGCTGCGATCCAGCCTTTATGAAGCAGCTCTTGTCGTGTTAACCGGACCAGGCCGCTGGAACCCGCTTAAGGCGTGGGGCATCGCGGTCGCTCGCCAACGCGGAATGCAAAAGGCAATAGTTGCGGTCGCGCGCAAACTTGCCATCGTTCTTCACCGCATGTGGCGGGATAACACCGACTTCCGGTGGACTGCGGCCACAGCCTGATCGAGGAGATCAAGTAATTCAACTTCCTCCGCAGTGGAGGAGGCGTCCCGCGAGGACGACGGGATCGGGTGAGACCGAGGAAACTCGTGCGGCGTACTCACGACCGCGCGGCTTAGATGGCTCCACCCGTTCCTTCTGATCCCATCATGAGGCAGCCAAGTGTTGACCTCGGAGAGAAGCAAGAGCCTCGCAGGATGATCTCTGACATTGTGGATTTTAAAAAAGGAGCTTGCGTCATGCGCCCCGAATAGAGAAAAGTTTCCCCGGGCGGCCTCCTGCAGAATGAGCTTGTCCAGTGTCAGATCGGAGACCGCCTTGCGCAGACGGCTATTCTCCATCTCGAGTTCCCTCAGGCGCTTGACCTGCTCGGTCTTCAGCCCGCCGTACTCCTGGCGCCACCGATAATAGGTCACCTCGCTTACGCCAATCTGACGGACGACATCGGCAATGTCCTGACCCTGCGATATCAGTACATCGGCTTGTCGTAGCTTCCCGACGATCTCTTCAGGCTTGTGCCTCTTCTTTGGCATCTCGGTCCTCCTTCATGTCAAAAGACATAGTTCAGATCGGACCACTTCAAAGGGGGAGGATCACCGGGGTAATTGCTGTCATACATTGTGCAAAGGAGACAATGACCAGGCAGGAGTTAATCGCCTTTGTTTTTGGCATGCTGTTGTTTGCCTTCACCGGCGAGCTATGATTGAATCGATTTCTCCTAGCGTTTGATCACGGCCGGACAGCTTTCGTTGTTTGGCTGATCGTGGCCTGATAGGTCGCGGCGTAAGGGATAAACTCCAACTGCTGTAGGGCGTAACCCGAGACACGTTCGGCGAAACGCGCTGACAGTATGTAGTCCGCGGTCAAGGTCGAGGCCAGGAAAACGGTGGCATGACCCTCGCCGGCGACAAATGCGACCGGGCCAAGCCCCTGCATCGTCTTGGGATTTATTTTGCCCAGCATCTGCTTCATTGGCGCGCTGGTGTCCGTTGCTTCCGCCAACGGTTTGGCAAAACCTTCGCTGCTGATCGTCTTGACGAGGGCCACCATCGCCGTGCGCAGCGGCGCCAATTTTGGATCCTCGCCTTTTGCAGGATTGGCCAGCGCATTGATCCGCAACTGCGCCACGAACAGCCGTGTCGCCAGCATCGGAGTCACATTCTTGTTGTAGCTCCTGACATCTTTGATGCCGAGCGTGTTGCGCCACATTGCGATCTGTTTGGAGTCACCGAAGCGCGTCTCGATCGCCTTCACGGTGGCCACCACCTCATCCACCAGCGCCTGAGGCCGGTAGACTTCGCCGCGCAGCCAGAGCGGACGCGGCTCGATCGCCGCATTGGCCTGGCGCACCAGATCGCCGGGCACCCAGTCGATGTCGACGATGCGCCGGCCCTCCTTGCGCGCCTCCCACACCGTAAAGACAGCGGTATCGATCAAGGGATTGTAAAACACGATCAGCGCGCGCGGCTGATTGAGACCCGCCGCAGTGAACACCGACGTTCCCAGCAGGTAGCGCCAGCCCGCGAGGCCGCCGCTGGCCGTGGTCATTTGCTTGTCGATGCCTGCGAATTGCCGGCGTGCGGTGCCGACGGCATAGGTCGATATGCTCTTGGCGGGATCGGCCATCATGCCGCTGCGGAAGCGCAGCATGTCGACCACGCTGTTGACTTCCTTGGCCGTCGGATGTGCGGGGTCGGCGCGAAGCGGCAGCGGCCCAAGCAAGGCGACGAAGGCAAGCGCGGCCGCAACGATCGTTACAATTTTGCGATCAGTCATGTTTTGGTTCTCCTTAATTGGCCCGCCACGATCCGGTGCCCTGATAGGGTCCGCCCCAAGTCAGGGGCCCTTTGCACGAACTGTCGCGCAGCGTCTGCCGTGCCGTCATCGAACCGTGGACGTTCGTACGACCGCCTTTTTCGAGCACGATAGTCTCATGCCCGCGATATTCGGCGCGGCTGGTGCATCCAGTTGTCGCTTCCCAAACCGTAAAGCTATCCATCTCGAGTACGTTGCCGGCATGCGTTCCGTTGAGCGTGATGGTCAAGGTCATACCGGGCCCTTGACTATGCCGCCCGAAACACGACACGCGCGCGCCAACGACTGTGCAGGCAAGCGGATAATTGACTTGCGCGTTCTGGTTCAACTCGAATGACGCAGGAATCCCATCGCCGAGGACGGCTTCCTGTTGCGGCGGCGTTGCTGGCACGCTGGACGCCGGCTGCTTCGGCACCGGCTCGTAAGGCAGCGTGCCGAAGTCGAGCAGTTGCACCTCGCCGCCGCCGAAGGTCGAGCTTGCCTCCAGCATCGCGTGCTCCTGCGGCGACATCGCCTGCAGCATCAAGGCATCCATCTTGGCGCGCATCTCCGCCATCGGTAGCGGATCGATCACCGCCGCAATGCCGGCGAGCACGCCCTTGGCAACGTAGTCTTTGACGTACTTGTCGTAGCCGAAGGCGCAGATGAAGCCGCCCGCCGTCGTGCCGACCGCGCCGCCGACCATGGTGCCGGCGATGTTGCCGATCACCGGGAAGAAAGTGCCGACCGCCCCACCGACGACGGCGCCGGCCTCGCCGAAAAAAGCCGCGCCGCCCGCGGTGATCTTGCCGCCGACGGCGATAGCCGCCGCCCCGCTCACCCCGCCACGCACATCGCCCGCGCTGAGAGTGCCGAGCGTGGCCGACCAATCGGCAATCGCAACGGCGTTGGACAGGCCGGCGATCTTGCCGGTGACGATATTGGTCAGCGTACCGCCGGCCTTGGCGAGGCTCTGCATCGCCGCATCGCTGGCGCCAGTCCAACGTCCCCCGATGTCGCGGTACTCCTGCGCGACCGCGCCCGCGTCGGGTGCAGCCGTCTGCGCCGATGCGAGCGAAAACGATGCGAGCAGCATCGCTAGCATGATCGGTTTGGTCAGAACAAAGCCGCGCGTCATTGGCGCGCCCTCCAGGTGTCGACGCCCGAAGCGCCCGGTGAGGTTTTGGCGATGGGCGGCGGCTCCGGACAGGTATTAGAAAGCACGGTCACTGGCGCCGGTGACAAGGTTATTCGCACGCGCCCGCCATCCTCGAAATCGTAGCGCGCCGGAAAGCGCATGAGATCCCGGTAACCACAACCGGACTGATATCGTTGCTCGTGGACCGTTGATTGATACCCAGTGGCCGTCGAACCGCTGATGGTTCCTTCGAACTGATAACGCCACCGCTCCGAACCTAGTGCATAGGAACTTTCGCAGCGCATTGCTCCACCGGCAATGGTGCAATTAAACGGCATGTCACTATCTGGATGGATCTGAATGTTGCCCGTCACGGTCGATGGCCCGCCAGGCGGCAGCGCCGCCTGCTGCTGCGCATCCGGCAGCGGTTGTTTCGGCACCAGGACGTAAGGCAACGTGCCGAAGTCGAGCAGCGTCACCTCTTCGGGATTGAAGCCCTGCAGCTGTGCCCGTTCCTCCGGCGCCATCGTCGCCCACAGGAAAGCGCGCTTGGCCTCCATCGCTTTCGTCAATGGCGCCGTATCGAACACCGACACAATGCCGGTGACGCCCTTGGCGACGTAATCCTTGACGTATTTGTCGTAGCCGAAGGCGCAGATGAAGCCGCCGGCCGCCGTGCCGACCGCGCCGCCGACGATGCTGCCGGCGATGTTGCCGATCACCGGGAAGAACGAACCAACCGCCCCGCCCGCAACGGTGCCGATCTCGCCGAACAAAGCCGCGCCACCCGTCGTAACGTTGCCGCCGACGGCGATAGCCGCCGCCCCGCTCACGGTGCCGCGCACATCGAGCGCGCTCGCCGCGCCGAGCGTGCCCGCCCAATCGGCCTTCGAAATAGCTCCGGTGAGGCCGTCGAATTTTCCGGTGACGATATTGGTCAGCGTGCCGCCGGCTTTGCCGAAGCTCTGCACCGCCGCATCGCCGGCGCCGAGCCAGCGGCCCGCGATGTCGCGGTACTCCTGTGCGACCGTGCCCGGATCAGGCGCCGCCCGCAACACGTCCGGCTCCCTTGGTGGCGCTGCCCGCAGTTCTTGCGCCTGGGCGTTAGAAAGAAATGCTAGTGGCTCCATATCAGGCGCCGGAGCCAGGAGAACAATGGTAATCACAACTGCCCGCACCGTTGCGATTACCACGAGATCAATTGAACGAACGCCCATGCTGATCCGTCCCGCTATTTCGCCGAATGCCATGTGCCGATAAGACTGTAGTTGCCGGACCAAGCTGCAGGGCCGCCGCATGTCGATGCCCCCAAATGCCTCGCTGTGAAGTGTCCAGTCGTGAGTGCTCGTCCACCCTGCTCAAGAACTATTTGCTCTCGCGCCAAATGTTCTTCGGTAGCGCTGCATCCGCCTTTACTTGTTCCTCTAAATTCCAAGATGGTGCGCGCTTGCACATCCATGGTGTCGCCATTGACGACTCCAGACGACGAATACATGAATTGAGAAGTGAATTGAGTGCCGCTCACGCTGTGCTGGCCCGCGCAACTGACCTTCCCGTCTGTGATCGTACAGACCATGGAGTGACCAATTTCCAGATTCTGGACGAGCGTAAATGTGCTGCCCCCCGCTATCCCTCTGTCGATGTTCATTTGCTGCTGTGTTGCCTCCGACGTCTTCGGCACCAGGACATACGGCAGCGTGCCGAAGTCGAGCAGCGTCACCTCTTGCGGATTGAAGCCCTGCAACTGCGCGCGTTCCTCCGGCGCCATCGTCGCCCACAGGAAAGCGCGCTTGGCCTCCATCGCTTTCGTCAATGGCGCCGTATCGAACACCGACACAATGCCGGTGACGCCCTTGGCGACGTAATCCTTGACGTATTTGTCGTAGCCGAAGGCGCAGATGAAGCCGCCGGCCGCCGTGCCGACCGCGCCGCCGACGATGCTGCCGGCAATATTGCCAATCACCGGAAAGAACGAGCCGACCGCCCCGCCCGCGACGGTGCCGATCTCGCCGAACAAAGCCGCGCCGCCCGCGGTGACGTTGCCGCCGACGGCGATAGCCGCCGCCCCGCTCACGGCGCCGCGCACATCGAGCGCGCTCGCCGCGCCGAGCGTGGCCGACCAATCGGCAATCGCAACGGCGTTGGAAAGCCCGGCGACCTTGCCGGTGACGATATTGGTCAGCGTGCCGCCGGTCTTGGCGAGGCTCTGCACCGCCGCATCGCTGGCGCCGGTCCAACGTCCCCCGATGTCGCGGTACTCCTGTGCGACCGCGCCCGCGTCAGGTGCCGCCGTCTGCGCCGATGCGACCGAGAACGGCGCGAGCAGCATCGCGAGCATGATCGGTGCGATCAGAACAAAGCCGTGCGTCGTTCGAGCACCCGCCAACGCACGGTGGAGGGCGCGTGTGGGAAGGATCAAGCCGCGTAACGCTGCCGACGCGCCTGCGACACCGAGCCCTGTCGTTCGTGCACGTTGCGTCGTCTGCATCGCAACTATTCCGCTTTACGCCACGGCGCGGTGAAGCTTGAGCCACGAGTCATCTTGTCCCAGGTGCCCTTGCAGGGCCCTCGCAACTCGACAGGGCCGGGCTGATTTTTTCCGGAGACGTTTTCAGCATCGAACAGGTACACAAAATGCTCGCTTTCTCGGACATCGCAATTGGGGTCGCCGGGAAACGTCCACACCATCGTTCCCTCGATGCGATTGGGAGAGACGGCCCCGCGCGCTGTGACGACGCTGGTTGTGACGCCAGGGTAAACTTGCCGATAGGTCGCGACCCCTCCGTTGATCTCCCACTCCATCTTCCCAATGCTGAACTTGCGCACGCCGGCGAGTACGTTGCCGGTCGTGAGTGCGGCTTGGTCTTGCGGCGACGGCGTTGCGGCTGACGGCGCCGGCTGCTTCGGCACCGGCACGTAAGGCAGCGTGCCGAAGTCGAGCAGTTGCACCTCGCCGCCGCCGAAGGTCGAGCTTGCCTCCAGCATCGCGCGCTCCTGCGGCGACATCGCCTGCAACATCAAGGCATCCATCTTGGCGCGCATCTCCGCCATCGGCAGCGGATCGATCACCGCCGCAATGCCGGCGAGCACGCCCTTGGCAACGTAGTCCTTGACGTATTTGTCGTAGCCGAAGGCGCAGATGAAGCCGCCGGCCGTCGTGCCGACCGCGCCGCCGACCATGGTGCCGGCGATATTGCCGATCACCGGGAAGAACGTACCGACCGCCCCGCCCACGACCGCACCGGCCTCGCCGAAAAAGGCCGCGCCACCCGCGGTGATCTTGCCGCCGACGGCGATAGCAACCGCCCCGCTCACCCCGCCACGCATGTCGCCCGCGCTTAGAGTGCCGAGCGTGGCCGACCAATCGGCAATCGCAACAGCCTTGGACAGACCGGCGAACTTGCCGGTGACGATATTGGTCAGCGTGCCGCCGCTCTTGGCGAGGCTCTGCATCGCCGCATCGCCGGCGCCGGTCCAACGTCCACCGATGTCGCGGTATTCCTGTGCGATCGCGCCAGCGTCAGGTGCCGCCCGCAACACGTCCGGCTCCGGTTCCTGCGCCGATGCGATTGAAGGCAGGGCGCCCAACATTGCGAGCATGATCAGAGTAATGGGGCGATTCATTCGAGCACCCGCCAGGTGCCGACGTTCGTGCCGTTGCCGGTCCTCGTCATCGACTTGCCGCAAATTCCCGGATTTCCGGATACGGAACTGGTCATTGTGACGGATCCCTTGTCGAGAGCGCGCCCATCGGCTTCAAGAGCGAACTGCCGGTGCCCCTGATACACGGTTCGATTGGTGCACCTCTCGTCGTGAGACTCGAACACGTCCCTCCACTCCAATTCCAAAATATTGCCGGCAACAACACCAGCCAACGAGCGGGAGACGATGCGGACAGCCGACCCGATGTTTGCCGGGGGTTGGGTGCAATCAACTCGCCCGCTATCGATCGTACAGATGGTAGGCCCATCAAGCATGATTTTCCTGACGCCGACTAAAAGATCACCGACCACGGCCGGCGGCAGTGCCGCCTGCTGTTGTGCATCCGGCGCCGGTTGTTTCGGCACCAGGACGTAGGGCAGCGTGCCGAAGTCGAGCAGCGTCACCTCTTCGCGATTGAAGCCCTGCAACTGCGCGCGTTCCTCCGGCGCCATCGTCGCCCACAGGAAGGCGCGCTTGGCCTCCATTGCCCGGGTCAGCGGCGCCGTATCGAACGCCGACACAATGCCGGTAACGCCCTTGGCGACGTAATCCTTGACGTACTTGTCATAACCGAATGCGCAGATGAAGCCGCCAGCCGCCGTGCCAACCGCGCCGCCGACCATACTGCCGGCGATGTTGCCGATCACCGGAAAGAACGAGCCAACCGCCCCGCCTGTTACGGCGCCGATCTCGCCGAACAAGGCTGCGCCGCCTGCGGTGACGTTGCCGCCCACGACGGTAGCCGCCGCTTCGCTCACCGCACCACGCACATCGAGCGCGCTCACCGCGCCGAGCATGGACGCCGCACCGGTAATCGCAATGGTTCTGGAAAGTCTGGTGAAGTTGCCGGTGACGATATTGGTCAGCGTACCGCCGGTCTTGGCGAGGCTCTGCATCGCCGCGTCGCCGGCGTCGAGCCAGCGGCTCGCGATGTCGCGGTTCTCCTGCGCGACGGCGCCCGGGTCAGGCGCTGCCCGCAGCACGTCGGGCTCCCGTGGCGGCGCCGCCCGAAACGACGGCGGTTCCTGTGCCAGCGCGATGGGGGCAGCTCCGAACAGCAGCAAGACAGCCAACAGTCCAGCTGTCCCAAGTTGATGGCTAAGTAGCCGGATCATTTCTTGGTCGGTGGGGCTGCACCATGGCCCAGCACCGCCTTGATGTCTTGCACCGTGGTCAGATCGCGTTCGGCATTGAAGACGCCCGGCATGAGAGACTCCGCTGGGCGGTCTTTACCAGAGGTATAAGTGTAAGATTTTGTGCCGTACCGGAGGATGCCGAGCTTTGCCAGCACCCGCAGGAAGCCCGCAAACCAGCTTTCGATTTTGTCGGTCATATGACAGCTCCGAATGTATGGGCCGTCACAACAGGGCTTTATGCCAGCGCGCGCTTTGCGGCAGATCAACGGATCCGGCTCGACCCGCATCTCGATAGGCGCGCTACTGATCGTCCTCGCCAAGGACCCATATCCATTGGCCGTGTCATATGTCGGCTTTGGGTTGGGTCCAAAAAGCGGGAAATACTCACTGCGAGCCTATGTTTTCCGCTCTTCCTCCAACAGCGGACATCCGACAACGCCATGGCGTGTCCGAAAAGTGCATTGGCGGATACCGCCATATCCGCATCGCGTACCGGTTTGGCCCAATACCGAATGTCGGGTGACAATAGTGTCGCACCGAGCAGAAAGACGAGGTTTGTAGGTCGAATGAGCTATCTGATAATCAGAATTTCGCAGTTGTTTGAGTGCCCATCTTCATCCCCAATGGCACGCCAATAAAATTAGATCACTTGATTAAGATCACCTGACCGAAATTATTATAAAGCTGCCAATTAGCAACCATAGGCATCAATTCCAAACTTCTAAAAGCCGCAGAGGGCGCCGCGATGAGCGAGCGAGTGCCTTCCAACCAGGCTGAGCCAACCGATGAAGGCTGGCTTATCTATGATCTTCGGGCGAAGTACGAAGATATAGCAATGCACTTCAATGATTTTCTCATCAAGCTCCGGACGCAGGCGCTAGCCGCAGTTGCGGCACTCACTACAATCGTCGGAATATTTGCGAAGAGCGAAGCTAACGCAAAGACCAATTGGGAAATGGTCGCTTTCGCTTTGGTCATCATAATCGTTTTCTGGATTGCGATCTGGACCATCGATTTCTGCTATTACAATCGTCTCCTGTTAGGGGCCGCTGAAGCGCTTTTCGAGTTAGAGACTGCTAGCAAGAAAAGATTGCGCGTCCATCATATAGAAATGAGTACAAAAATCCGCGACGCTGTCGCTGGCAATAGTCCATGGGAAGCCGGGACTTGGAATCATATTCGAGGGCGATGGTTGTCCCGGTCGGAAGCCTAATGGGTGGCTGGAACCGGCGAATCGGGCGGGGTGGCGGCTGGAATTATATCAAGATTTCAATGACATAAGTGTTCGCAGTTTTGTTCCGACCGGCGCGCCAAATTTCCACCAATCGGAACAAAACTGCGAACCCCGCGTCTGTGCCGGCGCCATTAGACGCGCGTGACGTCGGGTCATGAACTGGCCAAAGGCGACGTCCGCTATGGTGTCGGGAACAGCGACTGTATCTTCGTTTTCATTGCCGGGCTCAAGCTCTTCACAATCTCCGCATTGTACGAACCGTTGGGCATTGGCTTTATGGTTGGATCTTTCGTTGGATTGAAATCATATATATTGGCATTGACCAGTTGCTGCGCCGCGATGGCGTATTTGCGCGATGTCGCAGCCGGCGTTCCATCTTTGACTGCCGGATCGACGTCGATCGTAACGATTGAAATCGTATAGTCACTGTTGAGGAAAATATCAAAAGTGCGGAACTGCTGGGGAAAATCCCTTAACGATGAAGTTTCAACGTGCCAGAAGCCGTTTTCAGGAGCGTTGACCGGATCGGGCGATATGAATGCTTTAACGGCATTCAAATGACGATGCCCCGAGAGCCACATGATCAAGTTCGGATGGCTGTGAAGTTCAGCAATCAGATCTGGTAGGGTTACAGCGTTTTGAGGGTCGGTCCACCAGCCCATTTCGGATTTAGGCGCAGTCACTTCGACGCCTATCGGTACGTGGGCAGCGATGATCATGAGCTGACCGGCAGCATCGCCATCCGCAAGTTCTTTTTTCAGCCAGGCCCAACGTGTCCGGTCAAGAAATCCATGTCCGTGGATGTCGGCAGAGTTATCGTCTTCCCCTTGGGTATCGTCGAGCACGATAACTTTGGTCGGGATGGCTGATTTCGGTAGAAAGCTGTAACAGGCAAAGCCATTGTTGGCATCGGCCAAGTTGAAACCGTGACCGACCGGATTTGAAGATGTTGTAAGAAATTCCTTCATCCACTCCGTTCTCGATAGTGAACGGCGGTCCGGATCGGCTACGATCTTCGGAGGGCTCTTAAAGTCTGTGACAGGCCCGGCGTATTTGATGTCCCCGTACGGGGTCGAGCCATCGAGCACGCCCATATAGTAAGTGTGACCCTTTATTTGTTGAGGGTCGGCGAGGACATCTCCTGCGGCGAAGACTTGGTCGGTGATGTAGGACTGCCGAAGGTCAGTTCGAAGGCTATGGTCCACAGGGATTGAACCGAGCCAAAAATGATCGTGGTTGCCAAGGGCCTGATACCAAGGAATTGTCTTATCAAGACCTGCTGCCTTGTAAGGTTTTTGATAGTCGACGGTATCGGCTCCGAGGTGAGCACCGGAGCTTGGCGTGATGGTCCTGCCGTCAAGCACATCAATGTACCATCTCAGCTCGTTGTACTGTGTGCTGTTGCAGATATCTCCCAGAGAAATACCGAAATCAAACGGATCTTTTTTGTGAAGTGCGTTTATCGTCTGGACGGCTGCATCGAGAACATGCGTCGTATACAGCATGATCCCTGAATATAGCGACGCGCTAACCGGCAACGTCTTGTGCACGCGTTGAAGATAGATCGCCTGATTGGGAGATTCTTTGTCGGTAATATGGACGTCGGTTATGGTAAAGAATTTCAACAGCTTTACTTTTTTAGTGACTGCTGAGCCGTCATAAAGGGCCGGCATGATGTCGGTCCGTGTCACGGATTTGAGGGGGCCGCCAAGCGCCCAGTTGCCGAATCCGTATTGCCGGTATTTTGAAATCTCATAAAGCTGGATCTTTACCGATGGTGTCGGGCCAGGCACGACTGTCTTCTGCAGTGTCGTGAATACATCGGAGGCAATTGGGTATCCTCCTAGCTGACTTTGAAAAGTCGCGCTGACCTTGCCGATAGCGAAGGTGGAAACAGCCAGTGCTCCGACACTCACCCCAAAGCGACGTCGTGAAATCCCGGTCATCGCCCGACCTCCCAAGTGTGCCCTATCTAGGGCCGTGGCCGCCTCTATCTTGCCGTCGACGACGTTAGCCGGCATTCGGCGGATGACTGCCGATTTTACGCGAATGGTAGCCATCTTCTTATCCTTGCTGATGCCTGTTTGTGGGGAGGATCGGTGGTCCACAGGCGAAAATGAGGATTCGATGAAAACCAAACGACACAAATCATTCTCGCCAACTCCAGGCGTCGGTACGTTTCGGAGTTCATAAGTAGCCACATGGAGGTTTGTTCAGTCGCTTTGAGGCGGCGCGTTCGAGCGCGCTCAGAATTAGAACGCCATCTCAATGACATAGGAGTTCGCAGTTTTATTCCTAAGGGCGCGCCAATGTATGTGTTCCTGCCCAGAGCCATGGCTGTGGAGCCGCCCCAAGACAGGAATGACGCCCTCGGGACGAAGGGGGGTCGCGCGCACGCCGGCCGGGCCGGCAAAAATTTGTGCTCGCCACGGGCACTGACGGCCGCCCCCGATTGCGTTCCCATGCGACCTTTGTGATAGTAGCGACACAAGAAGATTTACCGCCGTGCCACGGGCGGAAGAAATTCGACCGAATCTCGGCTTGATCGACCTCTTGTAGTTCACATTCAGTGGGGTGGTGTCTGAGCGGGAAGCGACGACGGCGTTGAAGGACGCGTCGCTTCGTTGGAAACTTGTTGCTTCGGTCGGGAAAAAAAGCAGCGCCGGCAGTGCCGCAGCGAACCCCCGCCCGGACGCGATAATGTCAGGGACGACGAATGGTTCAGACGAGCAGCGACTCGACGACCGGCTCTGCCGGTCGGAACGTGAAGACCGTCTATTGGGCGGACGGCACGACCACTTTCAGCGCCGATACGAGCACCTCACTCGACGTCACGACCGGAGCCACCAGCTCCGACGTGGTGACCTCATCGGGGTCCAATATCTCCTTCAGCAATACCTACGGCAGCGGCGTCAGTGCGGCCTACAAGAGCTGCATCCTGTCTGCGGAAGAAGACATCCAGGCGCATTGGACCTGTTCGACGGCGATCACCATCAACCTGGATTTCATCGGCTCGGCGCTAGGCCAGAACGGCACATTGGCCAGCAATTCCTTCTATGTGAACGACTACAGCTATACCGCGTTGAAGAATGCGCTTGCCGCGAACGACGGCGGCAGCGTCTACGCCCAGGATGCCGTCGCCGCGCTGCCTTCCAGCAATCCGGCCGGCAGCGCCACGTGGAGCTTGCCGCAAGCCTATGCACAGATGCTGGGGCTGGCCAGTTCGAATTCCGCCGACACCGTTACCCTGAATACGAGCTATAGCTGGAATTACGGTCAGGACGTCATCGACACGCTCGAACATGAGATCAGCGAAGGCGCGATGGGCCGCATCGGCGGCCTCGGCGACCAGAACAGCTTCTGGAGTACGATGGACCTGTTCCGCTACACCTCGGCGGGCGTGGCCGACTATCAGGATGGCCGCGACGGGGCCACGACCTATTTCTCCTATAACGGCGGCGCCACGCTTTCGACGCTCTCGTTCAACAACCAGTACAACAGCCTCGGCAACAAAGTGAACGGCGGCGATACCGCCGACTTCACCCAGCAGGACGTGTTCGGCACCGGCTCGCCCGGCGAGACCAATGTGCTTTCGCAAACCGACATCGAGATCATGGACTCCCTCGGCTGGACGCCGAACACGGCGCAGACCGCATCGAATACGCTGTACGATTTCTATTATGTCTATCCCGACGGCAGCTACTACTACGGCACGGTGGCCGACGACGGCACCTATGGCTACGCGGTCGGCGAGACGGTGAACGGCACCACCAAGGGCTATTACTATATCTATGCTTCGGCGGGCTCGACCTCGGAGGCGGCCGGCACGGTGTCCGACACCTCCTACTACGACGTCTTTACCGGAACGACCTATACGCCCTATTACCACGCCAATCAGAGCTATTCCGGCACCACCGGGCTGAATACGGATTTCGACTACATCTTCAGCAACAACGTGTACCAGTCGTTCGGCTATGGCGGCGCCTATGAGCCCGACGCCACGATGCTGACCGAGCCCAAGAGCACGCTGCCGGTGGCAAGCGGCGGTACCGCGACGGTCTCGCATGCGTTTCTGTGGTCGTATGATTACAACACCGGCACCACCGCCATCTCCGGCAACTCGACCGATATCGTCTACACGGTGTCGACGCCGCTGCACGGCGTGCTGCTGGTCGACGGCGCGGCGGCCAACAGCTTCACCCAGGCCGATGTCGACAATGGCCGGGTGCAGTATCGCAACAGCGGCGACGGCGCGGCGAGCGACCAGTTCAGTTTCACCGTGTCCGATCCGTCCGGCCATCAGATCACCGAGGGCTTCGACATCGCGGTCGTCGACAACACGGCACCGGTCGTAACCGGCAATTACTTGTTGTCGGTGGCGGCCGGCGATGGCGCCAAGCTGATCGACCATCTGAGCACGGTGGCGCTCGGCGATACGCCCGCCGACATGACCTATACGGTGACCTCGGCGCCGCAGCACGGCGTGCTGCTCGACAACGGCGTCGTCGTCACCAGCTTCACCCAGGCCGATATCGACAACGGCTATGTGGAGTATCGCGAGAACGGCGACAGCGCGACCAACGATGCCTTCACCTTCACGGTCACCGACGCGGCCGGCCAGCGCACCGCGCCGCAGACCTTCAACATCGCCATCGACGCCACGCCGCCATCGGGCGCGTCATCCGTATCGCCCGGCGCCGGCGCGACCCCGACGCAGGACCCGATTGCCTCGATAAGCGGTCTCGCGCCGGCCAACCCCGCGCCCGGCAGTTCCGACGGCACGCCGTCGATCGTCTCCAGCGGCACGCAAACGCTGGCCGGCGCATCGAGTACGACATTCGGCTCCGCGGCGGCGATCGGGTCCATCGGCGGCGGCGCGCCGAGCCCGGACAGCGGCGGACCCACGGTGAATATCGCGCTGTTGAGCAATTACATGGCGTCGTCCTTCGTGACGCCGAGCGATGGCTTCGGCGCCAGCCTGACCACCGATCCCGCGCTTTTGGCCGCGCAGCCGCCGCTGCTCACCCAGCCGCATGCGTGAGCGGGCGGACCGCAGGGTCCGGGAAAATAGCCATTGAAGCCCCGCCGCGGGTCGTGGAAAATGTCCGCGGGCACGGGGCTTGGCCGGTGGCGGCCAGGCGATGACGGCCACCGCGAGCAATGACGTGTGCAGGCCCGATCGCTCGTGACAGGGATGAATTCTGAAGCGGAAAAAAGCGCACCGTCAGACCCCGGGCTTGCCGCTCTGGTGGTGCTGCTGCGCTTCCATGGCATCGCCGCCGATCCCGAGCAGATCCGCCACCGTTTTGCCGGCGCTTCGATCGGCATCGCCGAGATGCTGCGCTGCGCCGGCCATTTTGGCCTCAAGGCGCGCACCCGCACGGTGACCTGGGCGCGCCTCGCCAAGATGCCGCTGCCGGCGCTCGCCGCGCTGCGCGACGGACGCTTCCTCTTCCTCGGCAAAGTCGGCGACGACCAGGTCCTGGTGCAGGACCCGCTGGCGGCAAAGCCCGTCTTCATGACCCGCGCCGAGTTCGAAGCCCTGTGGGACGGGCGCCTGGTGCTGATGGCGAGCCGCGCCGGCCTGTCCGACGTCGGCCGCCGTTTCGACATCACCTGGTTCCTCGGCGCCATCCGCAAATACCGCAGGCTGCTGGGCGAGGTCCTGGTCGCCTCGTTCTTCTTGCAATTGTTCGCGTTGGTCTCGCCGTTGTTCTTCCAAGTGGTCATCGACAAAGTGCTCGTGCATCGCAGCATGAGCACGCTCGACGTGCTGATCGTCGGCCTGGTGGCGATCTCGGTCTTCGAAACCATCCTCGGCATCCTGCGCACCTATCTGTTCGCGCATACCACCAGCCGCATCGATGTCGAGCTCGGCGCCCGTCTGTTTCACCATCTGATGGCGCTGCCGATCGCCTATTTCCAGGCGCGCCGCGTCGGCGATTCGGTGGCGCGCGTGCGTGAATTGGAAAACATCCGCAATTTCCTCACCAGCTCGGCGCTCACGCTGGTCATCGACTTGTTCTTCACCTTCGTGTTTCTCGCGGTGATGTTCCTTTATTCAACGCTGTTGACGGTTCTGGTCCTGGCGTCGCTGCCGGTCTATATCGGCATTTCCGCCGCGGCGACGCCGCTGTTTCGCCGCCGCCTCGACGAGAAATTCCAGCGCGGCGCCGAGAACCAGGCCTTCCTGGTCGAAAGCGTCACCGCGGTGGAAACGCTGAAGGCGATGGCGATCGAGCCGCAAATGCAGCGGCGCTGGGAGGAGCAGCTCGCCGGCTATGTGGCGGCGAGCTTCCGCGTGCTGCGGCTGGGCAATACCGCAAGCCAGTTGGTGCAGCTCGTCAGCAAGCTGGTCACCGCGGGCGTGCTGTTTTACGGGGCCAAGCTCGTCATCGAGGGCCAGCTCACGGTCGGCCAGCTGGTGGCGTTCAATCTGCTCGCCGGCCGCGTCAGCGCGCCGGTACTGCGGCTGGCGCAGATCTGGCAGGATTTCCATCAGGCGCGGTTGTCGGTGCAGCGCCTCGGCGACATTCTCAACACCACGCCGGAGCCGGCCTTCAATCCGGGGCGCGCGGTGCTGCCGGCGATCCGCGGCGACGTCGCCTTCGAGCACGTGACGTTTCGCTACCGCCTCGACGGCCCGCAAGTCCTCCACGACGTCAGCTTCAAGGTCGCGGCCGGCCAGATCGTCGGCATTGTCGGGCCCTCGGGGTCGGGCAAGAGCACGCTCGCCAAGCTGATCCAGCGGCTCTATGTGGCCGAGAGCGGCCGGGTGATGGTCGACGGTGTCGATCTCGCCATGGTCGATGCCGCCTGGCTGCGCCGGCAGATCGGCGTCGTCTTGCAGGAAAACATTCTGTTCAACCGGTCGATCCGCGACAACATCGCGCTTGTCGATCCGGCCTTGCCGATCGAGAAGGTCATTGCGGCGGCGATGCTCGCCGGCGCGCACGAATTCATTCTCGAACTGCCCGAGGGCTACGACACCATGGTCGGCGAGCGCGGCAGCAGCCTGTCGGGCGGGCAGCGCCAGCGCATCGCCATCGCGCGCGCCCTGATCACCGATCCGCGCATCCTGATGCTCGACGAGGCGACCAGTGCGCTCGATTATGAGAGCGAGCGCATCATCCAAGACAATATGAGGCAGATCGCCGCAGGTCGCACCGTTTTCATCATCGCACACCGGCTTTCGACGGTGCGCTGGACCGAGCGCATCATCACCATCGACCGCGGACGGCTGGTGGAAGACGGCAGCCATGACGAGTTGATCAAGACCGGCGGCCGTTATGCGATGCTCTACCGTTCCCAGGCAGGCATTCATGAAGTCCGTTGAAAATTCCGCCGCCCTCCGTCGCGACCGCACGGATCTCGACTTCCTGCCGGCGGCGCTGGAAATCATGGAGACGCCGCCGTCCCCGATCGGTCGCGCTGTCGCCTACACCATCATGGCGCTGTTCGCCGCCGCGATCGCCTGGACCTATCTCGGCAAGGTCGACATCGTTGCCGCGGCGCAGGGCAAGATCATCCCCAGCGGTCGCACCAAACTGATCCAGCCGTTCGAGACCGGCGTCGTGCGCGCCATTCATGTTCATGACGGCCAGCGCGTGAAGGCCGGCGAGGTGCTCATCGAGCTCGACCCGACCATCAACGAGGCGGAAAGCCGGCATCTGGCCAGCGATCTCATGTCGGCCCGCCTCGATGTCGCGCGGCTGCAGGCGGCACTGAACGAAGCCGATGCCTTCGCGAGCTTCGCGCCGCCGGCGGGCGCGCCGGCGAGCCTGGTCGCGGTGCAGCGCAAATTCCTCGTCGACGCGGTCACCGAGCACCAGGCCAAGCTTGCCGTTCTCGATCGCCAGCGGCAACAGAAAGAGGCCGAGCTGCAGACGATTGTCGCTACCGAAGCCAAGCTCGAAGCCTCGCTCCCAGTGCTGCAGGAGCGTCTCGCTATCCGCAAGACGCTCTACGACCACGCCACCGGGTCGAAGGCCAATTACCTAGAATTGCTGCAGGTTTTCGTCGAGCAGCAGCACGACCTCGATGTGCAGAAGAGTAAGCACCACGAGGCTGAGGCAGCGCTCGCCGCGATCACCGAGTTCGCGCGTGCAGGCCGAGGCCGAATATCGGCGCACGCTCTATGGCGAACTCACCGAGGCCGAGCGCAAGGCGCGCGATTTCGGGCAGGACCTGATCAAGGCGCAGCGGCGCACCAATCTGCAGGAGTTGCGGGCGCCCATCGACGGCACGGTGCAGCAATTGGCGGTGCACACGGTCGGCGGCGTGGTGACGCCGGCGCAGGTGTTGCTGGTGCTGGTGCCGCTCGATAGCAATCTTGAAATCGATGCGATGGTGCTCAATCGCGACATCGGCTTTGTGCACGCCGGCCAGAAGGCGGAGATCAAGGTCGAGACCTTCAATTTCAGCCGCTACGGCTTGCTGCACGGCAAGGTGCTGGACGTGTCTCCGGATGCGATCGCGCGCGACAAGCCGGCCGAGAAGGCGAATGCCGAGGGCCAGGCGAATGATGCCGGTGGACGCTCCTCGCAAGAGCTGGTCTATGCCGCGCGCATTTCGCTCGACAGCGCCAAAATGCGGATCGACGACAAGCTCGTCAATCTGTCCCCGGGCATGGCGGTTACCGTCGAGATCAAGACTGGCTCACGCCGCATCATCAGCTACCTGCTGTCGCCGCTCGTGCAGTACGAGCAGGAGGCGCTGCGCGAGCGGTAAGCGCGCGAGCGGTTCAAGAGTCGCGGCGAGTTTCGCGCACGCAATTGGCGTTCAGTCGTCCCACGGATGCAAAACGATGCGGCCGATGAGATCGTTCCCGGCCTCGAGCAGACGATGCGCGGCGCCGACCTGCGACAGCGGCAGCACCGCATGGATCGGCATGACGATGCGGCCCTTCTCCAGCAGTTCGACGACGATACGCTGGTCGTTGCGTGTGGAGGCGCGCACGCCATGCACATTGAGCTCGCGGCTGACCAGATCGATCACCCGCAGCGGCACTTCGTTCATCTCGCCGGCGACCGGGCAGAAGGTGCCGCCGAAGCGCATCGCATCGATGCAGAGGCGCATCAGGGCGGTGGCGCCGGTGTACTCGACGGCGCCGTCGACGCCTTCGCCGCGGGTGAACTCGCGGATGGCGCGCACGGCGTCGGGCGCGCCGGTATCGACGACGAATTCCGCGCCGGCGCGGCGCAAAGGCTCCACCTTGGCGGCGCTGCGCGTGGTCGCGATCGGTGTCGCGCCGGCCAGCCTGACCAGTTGCAGCGTGGCGCTGCCCATGCCGCCGGAGGCGCCGGTGATCAGCACATTGTCGTTCATGCGCACATTCAGGCGCGCGGCGACGATATGATGCGCGGTCGAGCAGGCCCACATCGCCGCCGCGGCCTGATCGTAGTCGAGCGCCGGGCCGATCTTGATCCAATAATGCTGCGGCCGCGACACATATTGCGCATAGCCGCCGAACATGGTGTGGCCGGGCAGATCGACGCCGGTCGACAGATTGCCGAGCCCGCGAATGGTGTTGACCGAGGCCGGGTTTTCCGGATGCACGATGCCGATGACGCGGTCGCCCGCTTTGATGCCGTCGACCGCCGCGCCGGTGGCGACGACCTCGCCGGCGACATCGCGGCCCAATTGCATCGGCATGGGAAAGGCCGGACGCCCGTGGATGCCGCCATGGTGCCCGGTGGCCTTGCCGTAGAAGGTATGCACCTCGCCGGTGCGGTACTTGATGTCCCAGCGCGACACCGAGGTGGCGAACACCTTCACCAGCACGTCGCCGGCTCCGACCTCGGGATCCGGATAATCGCCATAGACGAGCTTTTCCGGTCCCCCGAACTCGAACAGGCGGACGGCTTTCATCGACGTCAGCTCCAGGCCATGGTCCGGCGCACGGCGTCGCAGATCTTGTCGGCGGTCGGCGTGACCGCCTGTTCGAGCGGGGCGCTGAACGGGGTTGGGATATCCGGCCGCGTGACCCGCGCGATCGGCGCGCGCAGCGACTTGAAGCCGTGCTCGGCGACGATGGCGGAAAGCTCCGAGGCGATGCCGCAGCTCAGATTGGTCTCGTCGACCGCTACCAGACGTCCGGTGCGGCCGACGGAATCGAGGATCAAGTCGCGATCGAGCGGCACCAAGGTGCGCGGATCGACCACTTCGACGTCGATGCCTTCGCCGGCCAGCGTCTCCGCCGCTGCCAGCGCGGCATGCACCACATAGGAGGTCGCGATCACGGTGACGTCGCGGCCGCGCCGCTTGATGTCGGCGCGGCCGAAGGGGATCGCATAATCCTCCTCCGGCACCTCTCCCTCGATGCCCATCAGCCGTGCATGGTTGATGAAGACGGTCGGGTTGTCGCTCTTGATGGCGCTGCGAATGAGCCCTTTGACATCGTAGGGGCTCGACGGAATCACGATTTCCAGCCCGGCGGCATTCCACAACATGGCCTGCGGGCTATGGCTATGCTGGGCGGCGCCGCCGACGCGCAAGCCGTGCAGACAATGATAGACGACCGGCACGCGCACCGTACCATTCGACATGTGGCAGGCGATCGCCGCCTCGTTGACCAGCGGCGACCAGCCGACATAGGTGAAACTGCCGGTGCCGATATCGACGAAAGGCCGCGCGCCGGCCATGGCGGCACCGGCGCCGATGGCGACGATCGCCGCCTCCGATATCGGCGGATCGTAGACGCGATCGGCAAAGTCGGCGCGGATCGGGTCCATGAGAACGCGCTGCGGGCCGAGCCCGAGAACATAGCTGCCGATCAGGCTGACGCGCGGGTCCTCGGTCAGGCTGGTGCGCAGGGCTTCGGCGATGGCTTGGGCGTAGCTTATTTTTCTCATCACTCGCTCCCTGTTCAAGCGAACACGTGGTCGGCGACGGTGGCCGGATCGGGCATCGGGCTGGCAACGGCGAAATCCGCCGCCGCCGCCATGCGCGCACGCGCGGCCTTGTCGCGCGCCATCAACTCGTCGGTCGAGGCGTGGCCGGCGGCCACCAATTCGCGCGCCGCGCGCAGCAGCGGATCGTGATGGCGCACCCAGTCGGCATTGGGCCCGGAAATGCGTTCGGGCTCCCAGGCCTCGGTGAGATCGGTGACGGTCGCCAGCTCCGGCCACAGCGGACTGCTGCCCGGCCAGCGCGTGGTGAAGGCCTCGATGAAGACCGGACCGTTGCCGGCGCGGCAGCGTGCGACCGCCTCGACCGCGGCGGCATGCACGGCAGCCATATCGGTGCCGTCGACCTTGATACAATGAATGCCATAGGCGGCGGGCAGGCGGGTGAAACTGTCGGTGGCGGTGGTCGCCGTCGGATAGCCGCCCTGCTGCGGGCCGATGGCGCCGGAGGAATTATTCTCGCAGACATAGACGACCGGCAGCTTCCAGAGCGCCGCGATATTGAAGCTCTCGATCACCAGCCCTTCCTCGAGGGCGCCGTCGCCGAAGAAGCCGACGGAAACATGCGGCTCGCGCTTGACCTTGATGCCGTAGCCGGCGCCGGTGGCGAGTCCGGGACAGCCGCCGACAATGCCCGAGGTCGACAGGAAGCCGCGGCTCGGATCGCAAATATGCAGCGTGCCGCTGCGGCCGCCATTGAAGCCGGTGGCGCGGCCGAGAATTTCGGCCATCGCCCGGTTGGGATCGCAACCGCGACCGATGATGTGGCCGTGATTGCGGTGCGTGGTGCTGATCAGGTCCTTGTCGCCCAGCGCCTCCAGCACCGCGCCGCCGGTCGCCTCCTGGCCGATATAGATATGGTAATGGCTGACGAAACGGCCTTCGCCGTAGAGGCGGATTACCGCCTCTTCGAAATGGCGGATCATCAGCATGCGATCGAAGATCGACAGGCTGGTGGTGCGGTCGAGGGGTTTGGCTGTCATTGTTCCTGCCCTTTACAAGATTTCTCATCGTTTGCCGCGCACCAGCGCGGCGGCGTCCTGCGCCAGTCGCTGGGCATCCGGCAGCACCAGCGGTTCCAGCGTTTTACTGAACGGAATTGGCACATCGGCGCCGGCGATGCGCAGCACCGGCGCGTCGAGCCAATCGAAGGCGTGCTCGGCGACAGTCGCGGCGATTTCACCGGTGACGCCATATTGTCGGTAGCCGCCGTCGACCACAATGGCGCGCGAGGTCTTCTTCACCGATGCCACCAGCGTGTCGACATCGAGCGGCACCAGGCTGCGCGGGTCGACCACCTCGGCCGAGATGTCTTCGCGCGCCAGCAGATCGGCGGCGGCCAGCGCCGTATGCACCATGCGGCTGATGGCGATGATGGTCACGTCGCGGCCTTCGCGTTTGACGTCGGCGCGCCCGATCGGCACGACATGATCGCCCTCGGGCACCGCGTCGCGCAGATTGTAAAGCATGCGGTCCTCGAAAAAGACCACCGGACCGTCGTCGCGGATGGCGGCGGCCATCAGGCCCTTGGCGTCGGCCGGCGTCGACGGCATCACCACTTTCAGTCCGGGAATGTGCACCGGCCAGGCGTGCAGGCTTTGCGAGTGCTGCGGCCCTAGATTGCCGCCGACCCCGACCGCGGTGCGCACCACCAGCGGCACCTTGAATTGTCCGGCGGACATGTAGTCGATCTTGGCCGCCTGGTTGACCAGCTGGTCCATGATCAGCGTGATGAAGTCGCCGAACATCACCTCGAACACCGGGCGTTGTCCGGTCATGGCGGCACCGACGGCGATGCCGAATGCGCCCGATTCCGAGATCGGCGTATCGATCACGCGCTCGGCGCCGAACTCCGCGAACAGGCCCTCGGTCTGCTTGAACACGCCGCCGGCGGCGCCGATGTCCTCGCCCAGCAGGATGACCGCGCCGTCGCGGCGCATGTCGCCGAACAGCGCTTCCAGCACCGCCGCGCGATAGGTGAGGTTACGCGGGCCAGGCATAGAGATGGGCCTTAAGATCGGCGGCGGCGGGCAGGGGAGCGGCCTTGGCCTGCTCGACCGCGGCGCGTACTTGCTTCTCGATGTCGCGCTTGAGCGTGGCGATCGTCGCCTCGCTCGCCATATTGGCCTCCATGAGCGCGCGGCCGAGCCGCTCGATCGGGTCCTTGAGGCGCCAGGCCTTGGCCTCGGCGTCATCCTTGTAGTCCTGCTTGTCGCCGGCGTGATGGCCGCCGTAGCGGTAGGTATTGCAGATCAGGAAGCTCGGGCCGTCGCCGCCGCGCGCGCGTTCGATCGCCGCAAGCGCCGCGCCGCGCACCGCCAGCACATCCATGCCGTCCACGGTTTGCGAGGCCATGCCGAAGGCGCGGCCGCGCGCGATGGGATCGGGCCCGGCGGTGACGTCCTCGATGGCGGTGAATTCGCCGAAGCCGTTGTTCTCGCAGACGAAGAGTACCGGCAGGTGCCAGATCTCCGCCATGTTCATGACCTCGAACAGCAGCCCCTGGTTGAGCGCGCCGTCGCCGAAGAAGCAGGCCGCTACCTGGCCGCGGCCGCGCCGCTTGGCGCTCAGCGCGGCGCCGGCAGCGAGCGGAATTCCGCCGCCGACAATGCCGGTGGTGCCGAGATTGCCGTTGGCCGCGTCGAAGATGTGCAGGCTGCCGCCGCGGCCAAGACCGTAGCCGGTGCGCCGTCCCATGATCTCGGCCAGCAGGCGGCCGACATCGGCGCCCTTGGCCAGACAATGGCCGTGTCCGCGGTGATTGCTGGCGATCAGGTCGTCGGTGTTGAGCTGCGAGCAGATGCCGACCGCCACCGCTTCCTGCCCGGCACAGAGATGCACCAGTCCGGGGACGACGCCGGCGGCGGAAAGACTGCGCACTTGCTCCTCAAACGTGCGGATCAATTGCATCGCGCGCAACAGCTGTAGGCCTTCCTCGGCGGAGCGCAAGAGAACAGCGCCGGAGGCGGTCGCTGTCTGCAACGGTGTCGTCACGGCCTGTGCTCCCCAGCGCGCGCGCGACAGCGCGACAGTCGATCGCTTGCAGCCGAACTCGATCATGACGATGATCCGTGCCTTCCGATCGAGGCGGGCCGTACACTCACCGATAATATCTATTGCGCCAACCCCGACGCGCGTACGGCGAGCGCGGTGCTCGATCGCCGCCATGGCGCTGATTTTCCTCATCGGATCCCGATCTTAACCACATCGGCGCCGCCGAGTCCGCTGCGCTCGGCGGCAAGCGCGGTGCCGCGTTCGCGGCCGATTGACTCCGTCTGTACGAAAGTGTATCCACTTTTTCAAGAAGAAAACGGATCGGATTTTCGGCGTCCGATCCGCTGTTGATGGGAAGGAAACTTGGATTCTGCGCGGCACCGCAGGTGGCTTTGGCCGCAATTTTTGATCCGTCGCACAGGCCTGCCGGCTGCCGCCGGCTGCCGCCGGCTCACCGGTGCCGGCGCGCGTCTTCGGCCGATCGCCCTGCGGCCGGGTGCAGCAAACCAGAACCATGCGCCAAGGATCGAGCCACGACCACACGATAGCGCCAAGCGGAGATTTTGCAGGCAGTCAAATCCTTCCGGCATTGCCCTGCATGCAAGTTATCGCGAGCGGAACAAGCCGAGACCAGAGGTGAGGAAATGAAAAAGAAACGCGTTTGTATCGACGTCGGCGGCACCTTTACCGACTGCCTGGTGATGGACGAGTTGGGTCTGTTGCAGAAGTTCAAGGCCTCGACCACCCCGCGCGACCCGTCGATCGGCTTGATGGATGCGATGAAGAAAGCGGCGCGCTACTACGGCGTCGACATCGCGGAATTCCTCGGCCAAATCGAAATTCTGGTGCACGGCACGACGCTCGCCACCAATATTATTTTGACCGGCCGCGGCGCCAAGGCCGGCATGATCACCACCAAAGGCTTTCGCGACTCGATCGAGATCAGGCGCGGCATCAAGCCGATCGACGTTTCGCTTTACAACCTGTTCATTCCGCCGAATGAACCGCTGATCCCGCGCTGGCGCCGCCTCGGCGTCGAGGAACGCACGCTGTTCAACGGCAATATCCATACCCCGCTGAATGAGCAGGAGGTGCGCGACGCGGTCACGCTCCTGAAGGACAAGGAAGGCGTCGAATCGATCGCTATCTGCTTCCTGCATTCCTACATCAATCCGGCGCATGAGCGGCGCGCCGCCGACATTTGCCGCGAAGTGGCGCCGGACGTGTTCGTCTCCACCTCGCACGAAACGCTGCCGGTGTGGCGCGAGTTCGAGCGCTTCAACACCACCACGGTCGGCGCCTATGTCGGCCCGGCCGTGGCGCGTTACCTCACCAATCTCGAAGAGGTGCTGAAACAGTCGGGTTTCAAAGGCACTTTCCTGATGATGCTGGCGAACGGCCTGGTGCAGAATATCGCCGAATGCATCCGCCACCCGGTGTTCCTGTTGCATTCGGGACCGGCCGCGGCGCCGTCGGGCGCGGTCTATCTCGGCAAGCATCTCAACGCGGATAATCTGCTTTCGGTCGACATGGGCGGCACCAGCTTCGACATCTGCCTGGTCGACAAAGGCGAAATTCCGACCACCACCGAGCACTGGGAAAACGACCAGCGGGTCGCCATCAAGATGGTCGACATCGCCTCAATCGGCGCCGGCGGCGGATCGATCGCCAATATCGATGCGCTCGGCCTGTTGCGCGTCGGCCCGGCCAGCGCCGGCGCCGATCCGGGGCCGGCCTGCTACGGCCGCGGGACCGAGGCCACGGTGACCGACGCCAACCTGATCCTCGGCTATGTGCCGGCCGACTATTTCCTCGGCGGCGAGATAGAAATCGACGTCAAGGCCTCGCAGCAAGCGGTGGCGCCTTTGGCCAAGCATCTCGGCACCGACGAAAAGGGCGCGGCCGAATCGATCTTCCGCACCGTCAATGCCAACATGGCCAACAAGATCACCGAGGTCTCGACCAAGCGCGGCTACGACGTGCGCGAAACCGTGATGATCGCGGGCGGTGGCGGCGGGGCGATCCACGCCGGCTTTATTGCCGACATGCTCGGCATCAGGAAAGTGGTGGTGCCGCCGGTCGCCGCGCTCTACAGCGCCTTCGGCATGTTCGCCATGGACATCGGCCAGGACTATGCGCGCTCCTTCGTCGGCCGCGTCACCAATATCGATTTCGAGGCGCTCAACCGCGTCTATGAGGAGATGGAGGCAGAAGCGGCGAAATCGTTCCGCGTGCACGGCATCGATCCCGAAGCGATCACGCTGAAGCGTACCGCCGACATGCGTTATGTCGGTCAGTTCCACGAGGTCGAGGCGGACATGCCGAACGGCAAGCTCGGGCGCGAAGCCATCGACGCGGCGGCCAGCTTCTTCGCCAAAAAGCACGAGGAACTCTTCACCTTCTCGATGCCCTGGAAGGCGGTGGAAATCCTCACTTTGCGGCTGAAGGCGTCGACTCCCAACGCGCCCTTCGCCCTGCCGGAGGTCAAGCAGGCCGGCGCCGATGCGTCGGCCGCGCTGAAGCGCCGCCGCGTCTGCCGCTTCGGCGGCGCCGACGTCGACACGCCGGTCTATGACGGCGAGAAGATGCTGGCCGGCAATATCATCAGCGGGCCGGCGATCATCGAGGAGACGACCACAACGGTCGTAGTCCCCGATGCCTATGTCTGCTCGGTGGACAAGTACAAAAACTACGTGCTGACGCGTAATTGAGCTCGAGGAGGATCACCATGAGCAACGTCAATATCGATCCGACCACCGTCGCCACCGTCTGGCACTCGATGCAGACCATCTGCAAGGAGATGCGGCACCTCGTCAAACGCACGGCGCAGAATTACCTGATCGGCGAACTGCAGGATCTCTCCGTCGGCATCTGGGGCGCCGATGGTTCGACCATTGCCGTTCCGGTCGGTTTGGCCAATCAGCATCTGGGCACGACCTTCGCGGTCAAGGAACTGGTCAAGATGTTCGAGGGCAACATCAATCCCGGCGACGTCTTCCTGACCAACGACCCCTATCATGGCGGACACAACACGCATCTGCCGGACTGGGGCTATATCCGCCCGATCTTCTACAAGGGCGAGCTGTTGTTCTTCACCCTCTGCCGCGGCCATCAGATGGACACCGGCGGTTCGTTCCCGGGCGGCTATTTCCCCAACGCTTACGACATCCACGCCGAAGGCCTGATCATCCCGCCGATCAAGGTGTTCGATCGCGGCAGGGAACGAAAGGATCTGGTCAATCTCATTCTCAGCAATGTGCGGTTTCCCGACGGCGTTCGCGTCGATTTGCACGCCATGATCGGCTCGACGACGATGTGCGAAAAGCGCATCCTTGCGCTGCTCGACATGTATGGCCGCGACGTGGTGATGGCGAGTATCGAGGAAATGATCCGTCGCACCGAGCTCGCGGTACGCGATGAAATCCGCAAGATGCCAGACGGCGTCTATACCGGCGCATCCGCCACCGACGATGACGGCACGACGCTGGACGAGCCGGTGTGGGTGCGCGCGCGCATCACCGTGAAAGGCGATGAGATGACCATCGACCTCTCGGAAAGCGACGCGCAGCGCAAGGGCTTCATCAATTGCACTGAATCGGTGACCTACGGCATCGCGGTGGCCGCGGCGATCCTCTATTTCGATCCCGCGCTCGCCGACTACCACAACCAGGGCACGATGACGCCGATCAAGGTGATCTCGCCGCTCGGATCGGTGGTGAACTGCGAATACCCGGCGACGGTCGGCGCCTCCCCGGTCAATGTCGGCTGTCAGATCATGGAGGCGGTGGTCGAGGCCTTGGCCAAGGCCTTGCCGCAACGCGCGATCGCCTGCTGGGGCAAGCATCGCGGCGACTATCTGTTCGCCGTCGATCCGCGCACCGGCGAGCGTTATGTGCGCACCTGCTTCGACTACGACGGCAGCGCCGGCGCGGTGGCGGGCTTTGACGGCTATCAGGCGGTGAGCACGCTGACCGCCTTGGGTGCCGCGCATCGCGACAATGTCGAGGAGATGGAAGTGCGTGTGCCTTGGCGCGGCTTGCAGTGGGAGTTCGTGGCCGACCTCAGCGGCAATGGCCGCTGGCGCGGCGGCCCCGGCATTCATTGGGAGGCGATCAACGAGGGCTCCGATGGCCAGATGGCGACCGGCAGCTCGGACGGCGACGTGGTGCAGGGCGTCGGCGCGCTCGGCGGCGAGCCGACGCCGCTGTCGCGCACCTACTTGCGCCGCAACGGCGAGGATATCCGCGTCAAGCCGCACCGGCTGGTGCCGGTGAAGGAAAAGGACATCCTGATCAAGCATTCGGCCGGCGGCGGCGGTGTCGGCCATCCGGCGGAACGCGATCCGCAAATGGTCCGCGACGACCTGAAGAAAGAGTTCATTACGGCGGAAACGGCGCGGAACGTGTACAAGGTCGTCATCGATCCGGTCACCATGGAGGTGGACGATAAAGCGACCAAGGCGCTGCGTGCCCAGAATTAACCGGGTCACCGCCCGCATCGGCCGCCGTCCATATGCGGGTGATGGCGGCCGCGGGCTCGCGTTTGCGCCCGACCGATTGCGGCGGTCGCGCCCTGCGCGGAGATACGCCGCGCTTGAAATGGTGCGGCGGCGTCGTTACGCCGTCAGCGGCGGTTGAACGCGCAAGCTATGGCAACGAAGACAATTTCGCTGGAACGCCCTCCGACGCAGCAACCGTCTGCGCGCAAGCCGTTTCCGCAAAAGCGCGAGACACCAAAGAAGAAGCTCACCTTGCGCAAGCTGTTGCGCCCGCTTGTCGGCGACAGCCACCGGCGCGCTTCGGTCGACATCCATCAGTATCTGCGCAATTCCATCCTCGCCAATATGCTGCCCGCCGACACCGTCCTGTCCCAGGTCGAGGTCGCCGGCTGCCTCAAGGTCAGCCGCACGCCGGTGCGCGAGGCCTTTCGCATGCTGCAAGAAGAGGGCCTGATCAGCGCCGAGCCGAACTACCGCTGTCGCGTGCTCGGCTTCGATCCGGAGGAGCTCGAGCTGTTGTATGCCTCGCGCATCATGAATGAGGGGATTTCGGCGGCCATCACCGTCGAAGCCCTGAGCGATGCGAACATCGAAAAGCTGTCCGCTATTTTCGAGGCCATGCGCAAGGACGAGGAGCGCAAGGATCTGGACCGCTGGATCGTTGATCACCGCGCCTTTCATCAAATGCTGTTTTCCGGCGCCAATCCGCGGCTGCAGCAAAGGATGGTTGTTGATTGCCAGCGCAGCGAACGCTACGTGTACAATTCGATCCAGTCGGGACTGGTCGATATTTTCCACCGCGCGGCGATCGAGCACCGCGAGATTCTGCAGGCCTGCAAGAAGCGGCAGTCGGTGCTGGCGGCGTCGCTGCTCACCCGGCACCTGTCGCGCGCCGGCATCGACATTCTGCGAGCCCTGGCGCCGCACTGGGATCCGGTAACGTTGCGCACCGCGGCCGAGTTCATGCTGGTCGGCGCCACCCATCTCGACGATAGCCGCGACCGATAAAAGGCGCCGCGCGCGGGTGGCTCAGCCGTAGAACAGCTTCGGCAGCCACAGCGCGATCTGCGGGAACCAGAACATCAGCACGATGAGGATCAGCGGCGCGAACAGGAACGGCACGATACCGCGATAGATGCTGGTGATCTTGATGTCGGGCGCGTGCGCCTGAATGACGAAGAGATTGAGGCCCACCGGCGGGTGGATGAGGCCGACCTCGGCGACGATGACGACAATGATGCCGAACCAGACCGGGTCGTAGCCGAAATGGGTCACCAGCGGCAGGAACACCGGCACGGTGATCAGCATCATGCCGATGGCCTCGAGGAAGCAGCCGAAGAAGATGTAGGCGATGATGATCAGCGTCATCACCACCGGACCCGACAGGTTCAGCGCCTCGGCGCCGTTCGCCAACATGTTCGGCAGTTGCGTCTGCACCATGAAGAAGGAGAACAGGTTGGCGCCGAAGATGATGACGAACAACAGGCCGCAGGTCTTGACCGTTTCCTCGATCGAGTGCAGCAGCGCCGCCATGTTGAGCCGGCGACCGATGACGCCGAGCATGATGGCGCCGAAGGCGCCGACCGAGGCCGCCTCGGTCGGGCTGAAAATTCCGGCATAGATGCCGCCGATGGTGATGCCGAACAAGGCGAGGAACTGCCAGGGGGCCAGCATGGCGCCGAGGCGCTCGCGCAAACTCGCGGTGCCGCCGGCGGGAGCGTAATCCTTTCTCACCTGAGAGACGATCACCACCACCAGCATGTAGAGCGCGGTAAGCACCAGGCCGGGCACCAGACCGGCGGCGAACAGGCGCGGCACCGATTGCTCGGAGATCGCCGCATAGATCACCAGGATAATCGACGGTGGAATGAGAATGCCGAGGCTGCCGCCGGCCGCCAGCGCAGCGGCGGCGAGACCCGGATCATAGCCGGCCTTGCGCATGTCGGGCAGCGCGATGCGCGTCATGGTGGCGGCGACCGCCAGCGAGGAGCCGCATACCGCTCCGAAGCAGGCTGAGGCCGCCAGTGAGCCGATCGCCAAGCCGCCGCGGATGCCGGCCAGCGCCACCCGCGCCGCCTTGAACAGATCGGACGACAGGCCGGTCACCGAGGCGACCTCGCCCATGAGGATGAAAAGCGGCAGCACCGACAGGTTGTAGCTTGCCCCGACGTCGAACGGCACCGTACCGGCGAGCGCCAAGGTCGGCATCACCCCGGACATGATCGAATTGCCGACGAAGCCGACCAGCGTGAGCGCGATCCACACCGGGACGCGAAAAAAAAGCATCGAGAATAGGGCGAGGACGCCGAGAGCGCCGATGGCCGAGTCGCTCATTCCAGTGGCTCGTCGTGATGATGGGTGGTTGTCACAGGCGTGAGCAGTGCACCAATGGCGCACAGGATGGCCCCGATTATGCCAATGAGCGCGACGGCCCATTCCCACCAGATCGGGATGTGCAGATTCAATCTGAGCTCGCCGTAGCTATAAGACTGCATCGCCGGGGTGATCATGGCGTAGGCGTACATGACGATGACCACGATCGTCAGCAGATCCGACAGGCGGATCAACACGGCGATGATCGCGCGATGGGCGATGGTATCGATCAGGTCAATGCAGATGTTGCGCCGCTGCAGGAACGCGGTCGACATGCCGTTGAACACGAAGATCACCAGCATCGCCTCAACAAGTTCGTAGCTGCCGCGGATCGGGTTGTTGAAGACGTAACGCAGGAAAACGTCGACCAGCGTCACGCCCATCATGACGATGAGCGCGACGGAGGCCAGGCGCAATTGCGCGACGCGCAGCCGGTCGAGGGCGGAATAGGCTTGCTGACGGTTCATGCGATGATCGACGCCAGTGCTGTTGCCGACGGTCCGGGCGCGGGATCTGCTGCGCGCACCCGGTATCCAGCGACGGATGAAAGCCCTGCGGCGGTTTCTGGACCCTGGGTCCGTTTGCCGGCGCCCGAGAGGCGCCGGCGAACGTCCCGCAAGGACGACGGCCCGCTACTTGGTATAGGCTGCGAAGAATTCGCGCGCCGGCTGACCCTTTTTCTCCAACGCGTTGAGCGCGTTCTCGATGATGGGCTTGGACAACGCCTTCATCTTGGCGACCTCGGCGGGCGGCAGGGTGAGGATCTTGAGCCCGCTCTTGGTGATCTCGAAGTTGCGCGCCCATTTCTCGAAATCCTGCCAGTCCTTGGCGAACCACATGGCGCCGGCGACACCGGATTCCTTGTCGAGAATGGCGCGCAGATCCGGCGGCAGCGAATTATACTTGGCCGGGTTCATCACCAGCGCGAAGGTGGCCGAAGCGACCGGCGGCTCGATCGCATAGGGCGCGACCGAGGCCAGCTTGTAGGCAAATCCGGCTTCGTGCGGGAAGGTGGCGCCCTCGACGATACCCTTGGCGAGCGCGTCCTGCGAATCCGGGGGCGGGATCAGCATCGGCACCGCACCCATGGCGTCGAGCAATTCCTTGTTGGTGATCGACGCATAGCGGATTTTCTTGCCCTTGAAGTCGGCGACGGAACGGATCGGCACCCGCGAATAGACCACCACCGGATTGGCCATCACCATGAACAGGATGTGCAGACCCTTATGCTCGGCGGCGAGATATTTCGGCGCCAGCTCGGTCATGCGCTTGGCCATTTCCGGCAAATTGGCGCCGTCCGATGGCCAGGTGAAGGGCAGGTTGGCCAATTCCGTCATCGGATAGCGGCCCGGGGTCACGCCGTGCAGGCAGAAGGCGATGTCGGTGATGCCGTTGCGCGCGGCGTCGAACTGCCGGTTCGGCGGCCCGACCAGCTGGCCGTTCGGGTAGATCTGGAATTTCAGCCGGCCGCCGGACTCCTTCTCGATCTTCTGGGTCCATTTGACGACCCATTTATGGAAGGCATGCTGCGGCGGTACGAAATGCGAGAGCTTGAGCGTGATCGTTTCGGCGCGTGCCGAGACCGCGGCAAACGTCAGCGCCGCGGCCAAGGCGCAGGCCTTGGCCAACCTATTCATCCCCATTGTCTCCTCCCTCTTTATACAAAGCGTTCAGCTCTGAGTTATTTTGAGTTATCAGGCGTTTCCCGTGTTCATTCTATGCGAACAAGAGGTAGTTTGTCACCCTTCGGGGGCGCCAACCCACACGCGAAATGAAGAAATCCGCCGCTGCGCAGCGGCTCAATTCAAGTGTCTCTTATTATAAGCGCCTCGCATGCGTCCCACGCGGTTGTGACTTTGTTCCAAGCGGGCCCAGCGGCTGCCGCCTTTTTCATCAGGCGGCGCCGGCAACCACGATGCGGGTCACGCCACGATGCAGGCCTGTCAGCGGCGCCCCGGAATGACGCACCGGTTGCGCGAATTCAGCATCACGCGATCGCGTAGCGCATCTGGTTCTCGTCGAACCTGACCAGCCGTTGCCGCGCCGAGCTATCGAGATGTTTCGATACGTCGGAGCGGCTCATGCCCAGGCGGTCGGCGATCTCGCCGACGGAAAAGGCCTGGCTCTCCAGCAGCCCGATGATCTGGCTGATGGCGAGCTTGTCGGCGATCAATTCGTCGAACAAGGATTTCAGTTCGGCGCTGGCGAAGAACTTCTCGTATTCGGCCTTGTTGCCGAAACGTACGCGCAGCTTCTCCCGTTCGACCAGCTTGACGTAAGGCAGCAATTTCCGAATCGCCTCGAGCTTGAGCTTGAGCACGTTCGCGTCCATGCCTTCGCTGGCGCCGAGCGGGCCCATTTCTTTCAGCTTGGCGGTGAAATCGGTCACGATCTCGGCGTAGCGATTGCCTTCCGATGCCGACACCCATTCAAGCCGCAGCCGGTCGGGATTGATCCCGGCGGCCTCCAAAAGCTTCTTGCCCAGATGCATCGTGCTCAAGGCGTCGTAATTGCCTTCGGTTATATAATGGCACTCGCCCAGCCAGCAGCCGCCGATGAAGACGCCGTCATTGCCCTTGGCGAACGCGCGCACGACGAATTCCAGGTCGACCCGGCCGGAGCACATCAGGCGGATCACCCGCATGCTGGGCGGGAATTGGTAGCGCGAGACGCCGCACAGGTCGGCGCCGGCGTAACTGCACCAGTTGCACAGGAATCCCAGAATCCGGGGTTTGAATTCGTGCACTGCAGCCATTCTCTGGTCACTCCTGGCGGTCGTCGCCGTTCGGCCCTGTGACCGGTTTGTGCCTTCGGTCACGCCGCGTCGATCTGGGAGAAGATTTCTTCGTCGGTATAGTGCTTGAGATAGATGGCTCCGGTCGGACACTTGGCGTTGCACAGACCGTCGCCCTTGCAGAGCACGGGATTGACGCGCGCCTTCTTGCCGCGCGCCGTTTCGTGGAAGTCGATGGCGTCGTAGGCGCAGGCGGAAATGCAGCCGCCGCAGGCGACGCAGGCATCCTCCTTGACATCGCAGATGGCGCCGGTCGCGGTCACCGAATTCTTCGACAGCACGCCGATGACGCGGCCGGCGGCGCCATAGGCCTGTGCGATCGTCTCCGGCAGGTGCTTGGGATAATGCGCGGTCCCGCACAGGAACACGCCGTCGGCGGCGAAATCCACCGGCCGCAGTTTCGCATGCGCCTCCTGGAAGAAGCCGTCCGGGTTCAGCGGCACCTTGAACAGCTTCGACAATTCAGGGCTGCTGGCGGCGGGAACCACCGCGGCCGCGAGCGCCACCAGGTCGGCATCGAGCGTCAGCTCCTGCCCGAGGATGGGATCGGCAATGCTTACCCGCAGGACTTGCCGCCCGCCTTCCTCGGCGGCTTCGACCACGGGCTTGGCTTCCGGCTCGTAGCGGATGAAGCGCACGCCCTTGCTCGCCGCCTCGCGGTAATAGGTTTCTTTGTAGCCGTAGGTGCGCATGTCGCGGAACAGCATGTAGATATCGACGGCCGGGTTGGCCGCTTTCAGCGTCAAGGCGTTCTTGATCGCCTGGCCACAGCAGACCCGGCTGCAGTAATTTCGTTCGGCGTTGCGGCAGCCCACGCACTGGATCATCACCAGCGTCTGCGCATTCATCACCGTGTCTTGCTTTTTGACGATGCGCTCTTCCAGCTCAAGCTGGGTCAGCACCCGCTCGTCCTGGCCATAGAGATATTCGTACGGCTTGTATTCTTCGGCTCCGATGGCGATGACGACGGCGCCATGGCGAATCTCGCGGATGCGTCCGCGCCAGCGCACCTTGGTGACGAAGTTGCCGACATAGCCGGAAACTTCCTTGATGATCGTGTCGGTGGCGACGTGGATCGACGGATGCTTGTAGACCTTGGCCACGAGCTCGGCGAGATGCGCCTGCACGTCGACGCCGTCGAGCGTGGTGTGGAGCCGGCGCGCCATGCCGCCGAGGTCGCTCGCCTTCTCCACCAGATAGACTTCGAAGCCCTGCTCGGCCATGTTGAGCGCGCTGGTCATGCCGGCAACCCCGCCGCCGATGACCAGCACAGCCTTGTTGATCGGCAGTTCGATTTCGCTCAGCGGCTGCAACAGCGCCGTGCGCGCGATCGACATGCGCACGATGTCCTTGGCCTTGGCCGTGGCGTCGTCCTTCTCGCGCGAATGCACCCAGGAGCAATGCTCGCGGATATTCGCCATATCCATGAAATACTGATTGACGCCGCCTTCGCGCACGGTGTCGCGGAACAGCGGCTCGTGCGTGCGCGGCGTGCAGGCCGCGATCACCACGCGGTTGAGCCCCTTGTCGCGGATGACGTCGGCGATCTGCTGGGCATTGTCGGTGGAGCAGGCGAACAGGCTTTCCTGCGCATGCGTCACATGCTCGAGCTTGGAGGCGTATTCGACCACCGAGGGGACGTTGACGACGCGGCCGATATTGGCGCCGCAATGGCAGACGAAAACGCCGACCTTGGGCTCCTCCTTGCTGACGTCGCGTTCCGGCGGATATTCGCGCTCGCGGCTGAGCTTGCCGCGCTGATAGGCCAGCATCTGCCCGCACAGGGCGCCGGCGCCGCTGGCCGAGACCACGGATTCGGGGATATCGAGCGGTCCCTGGAAGGCGCCGCTGACGAAGATGCCGGGGCGGGAGGTCTCGATCGGGTTGAGCGGATTGGTCTGGCAGAAGCCATGCTTGTTGAGCGCGATGCCGAACTTGGCGGCGAGGTCGGCCGCGTCCTTCGGCGGGCTCAAGCCGACCGACAGCACGACCAGGTCGAATTCCTCCTCGTGTACGCCGTCGTCGTCGGTCGCATAGCGGATGGTGACGTTCTCGCTGTCGGGAATCTCGCGGCCGATCGAGACGTAGCTGCGGATGAAGCGCACGCCGGGAAGGTTGGCGGCGCGCTGATAGTAGCGCTCGAAATCCTTGCTGAAGGCGCGGATATCGTTATGGAACACCGTCGCTTCGATATCGGCGTAATGATCTTTCGACAGGATCACCTGTTTCTGCGTGTAGGCGCAGCAGACCGACGAGCAATAGCTGTTGCCGCCGGGGATGACCTGGCGCGAGCCGACGCATTGGATCCAGGCGATGCGGCGCGGATGCTTGCCGTCGGAGGGGCGCAGTATCTCGCCTTCATAGGGGCCGGTGGCGGAGAGGATGCGCTCGAATTCGAGGCTGGTGACGACATTGGCCATGCTGCCATAGCCGTAGTCGCCGCGCACCGCCGGATCGAAGGTCTCGTAGCCGGGCGATAGCACGACGGCGCCGACTTCGATCTCCAGCTTCTCCGGCTTCTGATGCAGATTGATGGCGTGATGCTGGCAGACGCCGACGCAGATGTTGCACTTCTCGTCCTGCAGGAAGAGGCAGGTGTTGGGATCGATATAGGTGATCAGTGGCACGGCCTGCGAGAAGTGGATGTGCACCGCTTTGGTCAGCGACAGATTTTGATTGTACGGGTCAGGAACCTGGACCGGGCAGTACTCGACACAGGTCGTACAGCCGGTGCAGAGGTCCTCGTTGACGTAACGCGGCTTGCGGTTCAGCGAGACGCGGAAGTCGCCGGCCTTGCCCTCGACGCGAACGATCTCGGTATTGGTCAGGATCTCGATATTGGGATGGCGGCTGCATTCGATGAATTTCGGCGACTCGATGCACATCGAGCAGTCATTGGTGGGAAACGTCTTGTCGAGCTGCGACATCTTCCCGCCGATCGCCGGCGACTTGTCGACCAGGTAGACCTTGAAGCCGGTTTCGGCGAGATCGAGCGCGGCCTGGATGCCGCTGATGCCGCCGCCGACAACCAGCACGTCGCCAAGAGTTCGTTCTTGGCGCCGTCGGATTTCGTTCGTTCGATCGTCATGTCAAATGACTTCCTGGACGATTTCCGTGATGTCCTTGATCTCGATCGCCTGGCCGTCCGGGAGGCTCAGGCTGCTGTCGGTGAAATTGGTGATGCAATAGGGGCAGGCGGTGACCAGCACCTCGGCGCCGGTCTCGACCGCTTGTTGCAGCCTGAGGTCGGCGAAGCGCTCCCCCTTGGGCGTTTCCATCCAGATCCTGCCGCCGCCACCGCCGCAGCAGAAGCTGTTTTCCCGGCTTTCGGCCATCTCGGTGAAGGCGGCGCCGGGTATGTTGTTGAGCACCTGGCGCGGCGCATCGAAGATCTTGTTGTGCCGGCCGAGATAGCAGGGATCGTGATAGGTGATCTTCTTGTCGTAGTCGCGTTGCGGCTTGAGCCGGCCGTCCTGCATCAGTTCGGAAAGGAATTGCGAGATGTGAACGATGTCGAAGTGGACGTTGAACTCCGGATATTCGTTCTTGAAGGTGTGGTAGCAGTGCGGCGAGGACACCACGATCTTCTTGACGCCCTTGTCGATGAAATTCTTGATGTTCTCCTTGGCCAGGTGTTTGAACAATTGCTCGTTGCCGGTCTTGCGGATGCTTTCGCCGCAGCAATTCTCCTCGGCACCGAGGATCCCGAAATCCACGCCGGCCTTGTTCAGAATCTTGACCGTGGCCACGGCCACTTTCTTCATGCGCGGGTCGTAGCTGAGATAGCAGCCGGGAAAATACAGCACCTCCATGCCCTCGACGAAGGGCTTGACCCCGAGGCTTTCCGCCCAGTCGGCGCGCTTGGCGCGGTCCATGTTGAACGGATTGCCCTCGGCCGCGAGGCTGCCGCTGACGGTGATGATGGGTTTGACCGGATCGGGGAAGACGCCGTATTCGGTGGCGATGCGGCGCAGCGAGACGCCGAGCTCGATCTGGTTGACGCCGCGCGGGCAACGCTGCGGGCAGGTGCCGCAGGTGGTGCAGCGCCAGATGTCTTCCTTTTCGATATCGGTGAGGCCGAACGCCGCCTGGCGCACGATCTTGCGCATGCTGAACTGCGTGACCCGGTTCCAGGGACACACGACGTCGCAAATGCCGCATTGATAACAGTATTGAAACGAAGCGCCGCCGTTCTCGGTGATGAGATCGGAGATTTCCTTGATGGGGGCCACGGCTTCCACGATGGTCTCTGGCCTCTTCGTTCAGTTCGCCGCGTTTCGCCTGTTCCGCTCAAATTGAATTGACGAGCCCGCCGGATGCGCGTGCGGATTCCGCGAGAATGCGACGCTAGCAATAGCCGAGGCTTGCGCCGTCATCCTTGAGTTCGGTCAATGCCGAAAGCTATGGATGGCGGCCGCGGCGCCCCGCGCGGGCCCTTGCCGCCGCGCGCGCTCGCGCGCCGGTCTTGCCGGTAACCAGTTGATTTTATGGCCCTATCCTCCGATTTGGTGGGGCCCCCAACCGATTTGCCCGCTGCCCATGGGGGCCAGACCGGCAAGCGCGTCAGGCGAGCACCGGCAGGCAAAAGGAAGTCTCGCCGGCATAGCCGCAATCCGTGCAGGCAAAGCGCGCCATCAGTTTCTCGCACTTGATGCCGCGGCCGCGGGAATGCGTCAGCATGAGTGACGTTTCGCAATCGGGGCAGGCGCGCGGCATGACGATGGTGGCTTCCATGCTGTTCACGCAGGCACCGTCGCGGGTGCGGAATTCCTCCTGCAACACGATGGTCCGGCGTTCGAAGGCGGCGATCCCCCAAGTCTCCAGATCGTCGAGCAGCCCATCGAAAAACGCGATGGTTTTCGCCGCCTGCGCCGTCGCCAGCCGTCTGCCGGTTTCGGTAAACATGGCGCGCGGGGCGGCCTGCGCATAAGTCAATTCGCGGCTGGCTGCTTGCCCGACCGCCTCGATCAGGCCACGCCCGCGCAAGGCCGCCTTGGTGAAGAAGGCGCTGATGCCGAGCGCTCCCAGCTTGTCGAGCCGGTCGGCATCCTGCACGATGCGACAGGCGCCGACGCAGGGCAGCTTGTCGTTGTAGAGCGCGCGCAGCGCCGCGCCGACCGCCTCGATATCGTTGGTATTCAAACCAAATTCGGCCAGCATGGGGCCGGCGAGCGTCGCCGCATGCTCCTCTTCCGGGATGTTGTCTTGGTGATAGCCGCCGTCGTGAAATTTGCCGGCATCGTGGTAGAGCGCCACCAACACCGGCAGGAACGCGTCGACCCCCTCGCTTTCGGCCAGTCTATGGGCGATGGCCGCGGTACGCCGCGTATGCTCCAGCAGAAACTCCGATGCGCCTTGCTCGGTTTGCCGATTAAACCGCGCCTCGGCGTCGATCAGCATCGTCTCGATGCGATCGTGCAGGCCGGGACAACGCGCCTCCAGCACGTTGCGAACGTCGTTCATCGACATGGCGCGGTGGGCTCGTTCATCACCTGCGTAACAATTGGAAAAAAACTGCGCCCGCAATGACAAATATCAAGCGGGCTTTTGCGGCCGCGATGTAGGTAGGGTGTGGCACGTTCCGCCTTCGTTCCAGGCGCGGCTCCGGGTCCGGAAAGGCCTTGTTTCCCTAGGCTTCGTGAGCTGCCCGTGCCGCCGAAACCTCGGAATGCTGCGACGGACAGAGACCGAGATTATGGACACAGCGACGATCGAGCGGATCATCGACAGTCATCGCGGCGAACAAGGTTCGCTGATTTAAGTCCTGCTCGACATCCAGAACGAACTGCATTGGCTGCCCGGGCAAGCCTTGCAGATGGTCAGCGAGAAATTGAACGTGCCGCTCGCCCGCGTGCAGCACACGGCGACCTTCTATCGCGCCTTCAGCCTGGTCCCCAAGGGCCGCCACGAAATCAATATCTGCATGGGCACCGCCTGCCACGTGCGCGGCGCGCCGCGCCTGCTCGAAGTGGTGCAGCAGATCGTCGGCATTCTGCCGGGCGAAACCGACGCCGACATGAAATTCAGCCTCGACACCGTCAACTGCCTCGGCTGCTGCGCCATCGGGCCGGTGATGGAAATTGACGAACAGCATCTCGGGAAACTCGTGCCGGCCAAGACCGCCGAGTTGTTGAAGCAATATGAGTGAGCAAGCCGGTTCACCGCTGTTGAACTCGCCCGCCGAATTGGAACAGCTTCGGCAGCAGATCCTGTCGAAGAAGACCAAGAAGTGCATTTCGGTCTGCGCCGGCGCCGGCTGTCTCGCCACCGGCGCGCGCAAGGTGATCGAAGCCTTCGACGCCGAAATCGAGAAAGAGGGCCTGGGCGAGGAGGTCGAGGTCAAGGGCACCGGCTGCCCCGGCTTCTGCGAGCGCGGGCCCATCGTCGTCGTCGAACCGCAGGACACTTGCTATCTGCAGATCACGCCGCAGCACGTCGCCGAGATCGTGGCCGAGACCGTCAAGGAGAACAAGGTCGTCGAGCGCCTGGTCTATTTCGATGCGGTGAAGAACGTAAAGGCGGTGCGCGAGGCCGACATTCCGTTCTACCGGCACCAGGAACGCAACATCATCGGCAACAACATCAAGATCGATCCCAAGCGCATCGACGACTATCTGGCGCTGGGCGGTTATGCGGCGCTGACCAAGGCGCTCTTTCAGATGAGCGCGCAGGATGTCGTTGACGAGGTCAAGGCCTCCGGCCTGCGCGGCAGGGGCGGCGGCGGTTTCCCGGCAGGCATCAAATGGGAGGCGGCGCGCAAAGCGCCCGGCGAGACCAAATACGTCATCGTCAATGCCGACGAAGGTGATCCTGGCGCCTTCATGGATCGCGCGGTGCTCGAAGGCAATCCGCACTCGATCCTGGAAGGGCTGATCATCGGCGCCTACGCCATCGGCGCGCACGAGGGCTATTTCTACGTGCGTCAGGAATATCCGCTGGCGTTGGAGAATATCAGCATCGCCATCAAGCAGGCGCGCGCCTATGGTCTCCTCGGCCGCAACATTCTCGGCTCCGGCTTCGACTTCGACGTCAAGGTGCATCGCGGCGCCGGCGCTTTCGTCTGCGGCGAGGAGACGGCGCTGCTGCTCTCGCTCGAGGGCAAGCCGGGCGAACCGCGGCCGCGGCCGCCTTATCCGGCGACCAGCGGGCTGTGGGGCAAACCGACCAACATCAACAATGTCGAGACCTGGGCCAATGTGCCGCTGATCGTGGCCAACGGCGCCGGCTGGTTCGGCCGGTCCGGCACCGCCAAGAGCAAGGGCACCAAGATCTTTTCCCTGGTCGGCAAGATCAAGAACACCGGCCTGGTCGAGGTGCCGATGGGCACCACGCTGCGCGACATCATCTACAAGATCGGCGACGGCATCCCGGGCGGCAAGAAGTTCAAGGCGGTGCAGACCGGCGGCCCGGCCGGCGGCTGCATCCCCGAGCAGCATCTCGACATCCCGGTCGACTTCGACGAGCTCACCAAGGTCGGCGCCATCATGGGCTCGGGCGGCATGATCGTGATGGACGAAGACACCTGCATGGTCGACGTCGCCCGCTACTTTCTCAATTTCCTTACCCAGGAATCCTGCGGCAAATGCTCGCCCTGCCGTGAGGGCATCAAGCAGATGCACCGCATCCTCACCAACATCACCGAAGGGCGCGGCAAGGAGGGCGATCTGGAGCTGTTGGAAGAGCTGGCGATGTCGACCGGAAGCGCCTCGCTGTGCGCGCTCGGGCGCACCGCCGCCAACCCGGTGCTCAGCACGCTGCGTTACTTCCGCCACGAATACGAGACGCACATCAAGGAGAAGCGCTGCCCGACTTTCACCTGCCAGGGCCTGGTCTCCTATTACATCGATCCGACCAAGTGCACCGCCTGCCGCATCTGCGACCGGGAATGCAGCTCGGACGCGGTCATCGGCGGCAAGAACCTGATCCACTACGTCGATCAGACCAAATGCAACGCCTGCGGCACCTGCTTTGAAGTGTGCCCCTCGCGCTTCGGCGCGGTGATCCGGATTTCCGGCGAGGAAGTTCCCTCGCCGGTCCCCGAGGAGATGCGCATCATCGTGCGCCAGCGTCGGGCGCCAAAAAGAGAAACGCAGGATGAGCGAAATCTCGCTTGAGATCGACGGCAAGACGGTCGTGGCCGGCGCGGAGATGAGCGTCCTCGCGGCGGCGCAGAGCGCCGGCATCGCCATCCCCACGGTCTGCCATCACGAGAAGCTGGAGCCGTTCGGCGGCTGCCGGCTGTGCACGGTGGAAGCGACGATCGGCGGCCGCACCAGCCTGGTCGCGGCCTGCGTTTATCCGGTGCAGCCGGGCCTGGTGGTCAAGACGCGCACCGAGCAGATCGACAAAATACGAAAGATATTGACCGAGCAATTGCTGGCGCATGCGCCGGAATCCGACGTGCTGCAGGCGCTGGCCAAGGACTATCACGCCGACAAGAACCGTTTCGAGAAGGAGCCATCGTTCTGCATCCTCTGCGGGCTGTGCGTGCGCTATTGCGCCGAGATCAAGGGCAAGAATGCCGTCGGTTTCGTCGACCGCGGCCCCACCCGCGAGATCAGCTTCATTCCGGAGATCGCCACGCAGGAATGCTGGGATTGCAAGGAGTGCTTCCCGCTCTGTCCGACATCGGCGCTGCAGGCCGCCTATGTCCTGATGCGGTCGCTGGCGCCGGCTGCACGACACGAAACGTCGCCGCCGGCGCAGACCGACGCCGGGCTGAGCGATTCGCTTGCCGCCCACGATGCGAACAGGCCCCTGCTTCAGGCGAACGCGGAGAGGTAGGACGATGAGATACGCCGAAACCGGATTTGACCTGGAAATCGATTTGTCGCGCGGCAGCATCGATAAGGTCGCCAACGAACCCGATCTCGCCGAATACTATCTGGGCGGGCAGGGGGTCGCCGCCAAGATCCTGTTCGAGCGGGTGCCGCCCGACACCGATCCGTTCTCGCCCGACAATCTGCTGATCTTCTCGACCGGCCTGTTGCATGCGACGCCGGCGCCGGCCGCCAACCGCACCGTGGTGAATACGTTTTCGCCGCAAACCAATCTGATGTCGCATTCGCTGTTCGGCGGCTTTTTCGGGCCGGAATTGAAGCATGCCGGCTACGACCGCATCATCATCCGCGGCAAGGCGCCCGACCTGGTCTATCTCTACATCAACAACGACACCGTCGAGATCCGCGACGCCACCCATCTGCGCGGCAAGGGCTGCACCGAGACCGGCGACCTGCTGAAGAAGGAGCTCGGCGACTACAAGGTCCAGGTCGCGGCCATCGGGCTAGCCGGCGAGAACCGCGTCTTCATGGCCTCGATCGACCATAACCACGCCAGCGCCGCGCGCGGCGTCGGCGTCATCATGGGCGACAAGCGGCTGAAGGCGATCGCGGTGCGCGGCACCAAAGACGTCAACATCGCCAAACCGCTCGAAATGTTCGAAATGTGCCAGGCCCTGCATGCCAAGATGGGCGAGGGCGACGGCTGCGGCGACTGGATGGCGGTCGACGAGGACGACAGCTTCCACCACAACCATTTCGCCTGGGGCAATTCGCGCACCCGCATCAAGGATTACTGGAGCCCCGAGCTGCAGCGGCGCTGGACCGACTGGAAATACGATCACATGGATCGGCAGACGGGCTGCTATAACTGCCCGAAGAAGTGCCGCAACGTGATCAAGTGGCCGGGCCGGCCGCGCTTTGCCTACAAGTGCTTCGGCAAGGACACCTATCACATGGCCGCGTTTCTCGAATTGGATTTCACCTACGAGATCCTCGGCCTCGCCCAGGAATACGGCGTCGACTCCTATTCGACGCCGCAGGTCATGGCCATGGCGCTCGAATTGCTCGACGCCGGCATCCTGAAGGACAGCGATTTTCCCGGCATGCCGGCCGATAGCAAGGGCCGCTTCTTCTATCTGTTGGAGAAGATCGTGCGCCGCGAAGGCATCGGCGACATCCTGGCCAACGGCACCTGGCACGCCTCGCGCCAGATCGGCAACGGCGCCGAGAAATTCGAGCACAACACCACCAAGAAATTCGAGCAATTGCCGATCAAGCTCGGCCGGCTGAACCCGGCCTATTTCTTGATGATCGCCACCGGCGAGAAGATGAGCATCACCCAGATCGAGGGCTCCTTCCCGCAGGACCCGCTGCCGACCCCGGAACAGCGGCAGGCCTTCGTCGACAAGTGGGAGGCGGTGCCGGACGAGAAGTTCAAGAAATACTTCCTGGAATGGGTCAAGCGCGCCGACATGTCCGACGAGCGCACCTGCGACATCGTCGATTGGAACGAGGCCATGCACTACATCGACGACTTCGATCGGCACCTGTGGATTTGTGTCGTCGTTCCGCGGCCAGTTCGGCGGCGACGTTCCCTATCACATGAACAATATCCCGCAGGTCCTTTCCTGCGCCACCGGCGTGGAATTCGACAAAGAGAAGCTGTGGCGTGCGTTCCAGCGCATCCGCACCTTGGTGCGCGCGGTCAATGTGCGGCGCGGCTTGCGGCGCAAGGATGAGCGGCCGCCCGAGGATCACTGGGCGGTGCGCGACGAGGAATACGAGCAGGCGCTGCTCACCAAGTATTACGAATTCAAGGGCTGGAACTACGAGGGCATTCCGACCCGCGAGACTCTCGACAGACTGGACCTGGGCTACGTGGCCGATGATCTGGAAGAGCGCGGCATCTTGGCGCCGGCCGGTGCCGTCGCCGCCGAGCCAGCCGTCGCCGTGCCGGCACCGGCGTAAGGCGCATGGGAGATAGGGCCGTGAACGCACTAGCGACGAAGATCGTCAAAGAGATCAAGGTCGATATCGACAAATGCACCGGCTGCCGTGCCTGCGAGATGGCGTGCTCTGCGTTTCACGCCAAGCCGAAATATTCGAGCATCAATCCGGCGCGCTCGCGCATCCGCGTGGTGACCGACGAGCTGAACGACGAATATGTGCCGATCCGTGCCGGCGATTACACGCCGTCCGAATGCAACGGCCGCCACATCTATACCATCGCCGGCAAGGAATACAGCGAGTGCAGCTTCTGCGGCGCCTCCTGTCCGTCGCGCGACTATTTCATCGAACCCGATTCCGGGCTTCCGCTGAAATGCGACATGTGCGAGAGCGTGCCGGCGCTGCCGGAGCCGATGTGCGTCAAGGTCTGCGAGGCCGACGCGCTGACCTATGTCGAACGCGAGGTGCAGCGCGAGGAAAAGCCGCAGGAGCGGCGCGGGCAGATCGAGGTTGGGCTGGAATTGCTGATCAACCAGTACGGCTTGGACGCGGTCATGGACAGTCTCAACCAGCTGTCGAAGTCGTAAAGCGGCTAGGTTTTATCTCTGCAATTCGAGATAGACTTCGTTCGTTCCCGCGAAAGCGGGAACCTAGGGGCAACAATTTCAAGCCTTGAAATTCGGCCCTGGGCCCCCGCTTTCGCGGGGACGAACGGTTGATGGTGCGATGCCGCCCGATTGATCGACTTCTCGTCGAATATTCATCGCCGCTCGCTTGGGTCACTGTACCCTTGCGGGGGGACTTGATCGCCACTCCCCGGTCGCGCTCTTATCGGTCCCTTCTTAACGGTTGGGGTTTGCGACACATGCGTGTTCTCGACGATGTCAAGGTCGCCATGCGCGACGGTGTCCAGCTTTCGTTGCGCATCTATCTGCCCGACGACGACGGCCGCCATCCGGCGCTGTTTGCCGCTTCGCCCTACCAGCATGAATTCGACGACGTGCCGGCCTATCCCTTGTTCCTCTGGCGCGAGACCGGGCCGATCGCCTGGTATGTCGAACAGGGCTACGTCTATGTGCGCGCCGACGTGCGCGGTTCCGGCCGTTCCGAGGGCGACTTCGGCTTCATGGATCGCGTCGAGCAGGAGGATTACGGCGAACTGATCGCCTGGATCGCGCGCCAGCCCTGGTGCAGCGGCAAGGTCGGCGGCATCGGCCAGTCCTATTACGCCATGGCCCAATGGCTGATGGCGGCCGCCAATCCGCCGGCGCTCGCCTGCATCATTCCTTATGACGGGCTGGTCGATCAGTATCGTTGCTCGAACTACCACGGCGGCATTTTCTGCGGCTACCGGCCCGGCTGGTACATCAACCTGCTGGCCAACGGTGAGCACCGGCCGGCCAACCGCGTCGGCCGCCCGCGCATGAGCATGGACCTGGTCGGCGATATCGTCGCCCACCCGCTCTATGACGACTGGTGGAAGGAGCGCTCGGCCTACGAGCGGCTCGGCGACATCAAAGTGCCGGTGCTCTCCATCGGGCATTGGGGCAAGATGGGCCTGCACCTGCGCGGCAACATCCTCGGATACGAGCAGTTGAACGCGCCGAAGAAGCTGGTGGTCACCGGCGCGCGCACCGTGCACGAGGCGCATCACCAGTTCGACAGTATCGACTTCCACGCCAAGGAAATGCTGCCGTTCTACGATCACTGGCTCAAGGGCCGCGACAATGGCGTGATGGATGGCTCACCCGTGCGCATTTTCGTGCGCGGCGCCAATCAATGGCGCGAGGAACCGGCCTGGCCGCTGGAACGCGCGCAATATACATCCTGGTACCTCGCACGCCGGCCCGAGCGGCAGCGTAACCTCGCTCAATGACGGGGCGCTGTCACCCGAGGCGCCGGGCGAAAGCGGCGGCGCCACCAGCTACACCTATCCGGACTGGGAGTGGCGTCAGGGCGTCGTCGCCCTCGATCCGGAGGGACGGCCCGATCCGATCCGCCGCGTGCTCACCTTCACCTCGGCGCCGCTCGCCGCCGACCTCGAAGTGACCGGCCCCATCGTGCTTGAATTGCACGCGTCGTCCGACCAGATCGACGCGCAATTCATCGTCAAGCTGTCCGACCAGCAGCCGCAGAGCGCGGAGGCGCGCGCCAAGGGAGTGCAGCCGGCCTCGATCATCGTCTCCAAGGGCTGGCTCAAGGCCTCGCACCGCGAGAAGGACACGGCGCGCACGACGCCGACGCGGCCGTTCTATACCCACGCCAATCCGCAGCCGCTCACCCCCGGCGAGATCTATCGGCTGGAGATCGAGGTGCTGCCGGTGTCCTATGTGTTCAAGGCCGGCCACCGCATCCGGTTGGAAATTGCCAATGGCGATTCGCAAATGACCGACTCGGTGTTCACCCATCCCTATCATCCGACCTTGATGGGTACCGACACCATTCACCACGACACCGTGCACGCCTCACGTCTGTTGCTTCCCGTGGTGCCGGCGCTCTAGCCGTCGCCACGACGGCGCGACCGGCGCGCCAATTGCGAACGATCCGCGACTGGCCGCGCGCCGGCGCGGGTCGCGCCGCCAATCCCGCTTGGCCGCGCTAGTAGCTTGATTTCCATCAAGGAAACGTTGTGCGCCAATGGCTTTAGTGCATTGGCGGCACTCACAAATTTGTGGCGGCCTGCGTGAATGCGTCGATTGCCGGTGACGCGCTGGGCCATCGATTGCGGCCGGCGCGGACGGAACGCGGAATTGCAATGGCGCGGACGGCTCATGCCGTCGTCGACGCAAAGCGTGCATCGCGCCATGCGACGGCAGGGCGTGATGAAAAAATAAAACGGGTCGGAGGAAATACCATGCATTTTGAAATTCGTGACTTGTAGCAGCTGTTAACGAACGCCGGGAGCAAGAACTCAAGTTCCGGCTTGGCGTCGTCGACGATCGAAAGGCTTCGGCCCCGATCGGCGTGATCGGTTTTTCCTGGCGAGGCGGCGGGCTTCGGGAGCCAAATAATGCAAGACGTTTCCGCGTTGAATGTATTTTTCAGTCCGAAAAGCGTCGCCGTGGTCGGCGCCTCCTCCGATCCGAAGAAGCCCGGCAATACCGCGCTGCGCCACATGATCTCCATGGGCTACAAGGGCAAATTGTTTCCGGTCAATCCGCGCGAAAAGGGCATCTTGGGACTGCCCTGCTACACCAGCGTGAAGGAAATCCCCGACCCGGTCGATATGTGCGTCCTGATGGTGGCCGCCGAGCTGACCGTGGCGGTCGCCAAGGACATGGCGGATAGGAAGAAGCGCTACGACGACATCAAGGGCGCGATCTGCATGTCGGCCGGCTTCGGCGAAATCGATGCACCCGAAGCCAAGCAGCGGCAAAAAGATTTGATCGAGACGCTGCGCTCGGCGGGGATCCGGCTCATCGGTCCGAACTGTGTCGGCGTCATGGACACCGTGAGCGGCTTCAACACCAATTTCGACATCGGCTCCTATCCGCGCGGCGGCATCAGCGTGCTCACGCAGAGCGGCGCTTTCGGCAATTCCTTCCTGTTCGCCTCCGGCACCACCGGCCGCGTCGGCCTCAACAAATACGTCTCCATGGGCAACATGGCCGACGTGCAGATGGCCGAACTGCTCAACTTCCTCAAGGACGACGACTCGACGCGCGTCATCGGCATCTATCTGGAAGGACTGTCCGACCCGCGCCGATTCTTCGAGGCCGCCCGAGACGTCGCCGCGGTCAAGCCGGTGGTGGTGTTGAAAAGCGGTCGCAGCGCCTTGGGCTCGACCGCAGCGCTGTCCCATACCGGCGCCATCGCCGGCGCCGAGGCGATCTACGAAGGCGCCTTCCGCCAGTACGGAATGATCCGCGTGCGCAGCGTGGCGGAGTTCTACGACACCCTGCGTGCGTTCTCGACGCAGCCGGTGCCGAAAGGAAAGCGTTTCGGCGTGCTCACCCATATGGGCGGGCCCGGCACCATGTGCATCGACGAGATTTCCGAATTGGGCAGCATCGAGATGCCAACCTTCGCCGAGGAGACGCATGCGGCGCTGAAAAAGATTTTGTCGCCGGCCGCCAATATCGGCCATCCGCCCGGCTATATCGATCTCACCGCCGCCCATTACGAGCATCTCCATCACGAGGTGCTCAAGCTCCTGTTCAAGGACCCCAATGTGGACGGCGTGATCCAGATTCTCGCGCCCAGCGCCTTCCTCGATCAGCCGCTGCTCGCCAAGGAAGTCGCCGGCGCCTACCAGGCCCAGGGCGATGACAAGAAGCCGCTGCTCAATGTCATCACCTTCGGCGATTTCGCCGAGCACCTGCGCGAGGGCCTCGAGCAGGCCAGCCTGCCCACCTTCGACTATCCGGACACGGTCGCCCGCGTTGCCGCCAATCTCGCCGGCTACGCCGCCATTCGCGCCGAGCGGCCGGCGGCCGCCGAGGCCATCGGCGCGACGCCGGGGCCGGCCGCGCAATTGATCGCCAGCGCGGCACAAGAGGGCCGCGTCAGCCTGCTCGAGCCGGAAGCCTACGCGGTGTGCGGCCAGTACGGCATTTCGGTGCCGCCATTCAAGCTGGTCGAGGGCGTCGCCGCCGCGCGCGCGGCCGCCAACGGCATCGGCTATCCGGTCGTGCTCAAGGTGGTGTCGGCGCAGATCCTGCACAAATCCGATATCGGCGGCGTCATGCTCGGCATCGGCTCCGATGCGGCACTGGAGACATCCTATGCGCGCCTGGTCGAGAACGTGCGCAAGGCGGCACCGAGCATCGCCGTTCCCCGCGTGCTGGTGCAGAAGATGATGCCGGCGGCGACCGAGCTGGTGCTCGGCGCGGTGCGCGACCGGCTGTTCGGCCCGGTGGTCATGTTCGGCATGGGCGGCATCTATGTCGAGGTATTCAAGCGCGTCGGCTTCCGCCTGGCGCCATTCGGGATGGAAGAAGCGCGCGAGCTCATTCGCGGCACGCTGCCGGCGGCGCTCATCGCCGGCGCGCGCGGCCGCAAGCCGATGAATGTCGACGCCATCGCCGCGACGCTGGTGTCGCTGAGCCGGCTCATGGCGGAACAGCCGCAGATCGAGGAGGTCGACCTCAATCCCTGCCTCGCCTTCGACGACGGCTGCCTGGCGGTCGACGCTCGCATCATCCTCGCCAAGCAGGCGGCGTCGCCGGTCGACGAGGCCCGCCGCAAATTCGCGCTGGCCAGCTGAGCGCCGCTGCTGGTCAACGGCGCGTATTCGAATTATAATGTAATTTCAATATTGTAGGCGCGCCGCGTGATCGGTTTGGCGCGCCGGCCCCGAACGGACGACGCTTGCCATGCGGCGGCTGCCGAAACTCCCGATTGCCCTGCTCGCTGTGCTGCTCGCGCTCGCGGGCGGCACGGCCTTGGCGCAGGACCCGGTGCGGCACGGGCGCGCGCTGGTGAAGGAATTCTGCGCGCCCTGTCATTCGATCAGTCGCACCGGCCGCAGTCCGCATGCCGACGCACCGCCGCTGCGCACCATGGGCCGCAATTTCGATCTCGACGCCTTTCCGCGCACGCTGGTACGCGGCATCACATCGACGCATCCGGCGATGCCGGAATTCAAGTTCGACTACGACGACGCCCGCGCCGTGCGCGATTATCTGCGCACCATCCAGCGGTGACCCTTACACTCACCGCGCCCCGGTGCTCACGCGCTCGATCGGCCGCGTGCCGGCGGCCACCGGCACGGTTTCCGCGCTGACCGCGGCGAAGGCGTCGACCAGCCCGGCGCCGAATTCGACGTCGTGACCGCGCCGTCCGATATCCTTGGCGGTCGTCTGCAGGATATGCCGCACCTTGTCCGGCGTCAGTTTCGGGTCGCGCTGCAGCAGCAGCGCGGCGATGCCGCTGACTTCCGCCGCCGAATAGGAGGTGCCCGACGACACTTCGTATCCGCCGGGGATCGCCACCAGGATCTGCGCACCCGGCGCCGCCACCGCGATATAGCGGCCGCGATTGGACAGCGTGAACAGGTGGTCGTCGGCGTCGGTGGCGCTCACCGCGATCACATTGGCGTCGGCGGCCGGATAGAGCGGCGGCGACTTCGCCCCGGCATTGCCGGCGGCGGCGATCAGCACGATGCCTTTCTTGTGCGCGGCTTCCAGGCTGCGGTGCAGCGCCGGATCGGGCGGCCCGGCGAAGCTCATATTGATGATGCGCGCGCGGTTGGCCGCGGCCCAGTCGAGGCCCTTGAGGATATTGAAGGTGGTGCCGCGCGCGCCGGCGCCCTTGCCCTCGGGATCGAAGGCGCGCACCGCCAGCAGCTTGGCGTCCGGCGCCGCGCCCATCAGCCGCTTATGCGCGGCGATCAGGCCGGCGATGGCGGTGCCGTGCTTGTGCGCCTTGCGCGGGCTCGTCAGCGTGTCGAAAGAGCCGGCGACGCTGTCGGCGAGCTCGGGATTCTGCAGGTCGACGGCGGAATTGATCACCGCCACGCGCACATTGTCGCCCTTGGCCAGCGTGTGCGCCTGCGGCAGCCGCAGCTTGGCGAGCTCGTATTGCGCCGAGTTGCCTTCGCTCACCGCCTTGCCGTCGGTCTGCTGCAGCGTGAACAGATAATTCGGCTGCGCCGAAGCGACCGTGGTGTCGCGCTCGAGTGCGCGCACCACCGTGGCGACCGAGCGGCGGTCGGGAATGCGCCAGCGGTACAGGGTGGTGTTGGTGAGCTGGAACGCGTGGCTTTCGAGGCGGGTAAGGCGGAAGCGGCGCTGCAGCGTGTTGATCCGTTGCGGGCTCACCGAATTGGCGACTTCGATCACCACCTCGTCGGGCACGAAACGGTGCTCGCCGGCCGGCGGCGCGCCGCTCGGGCCGCGCGAACGCGCCGCGCGCGTCGGCTGCCGGCGCGGCGGATGGCGGCGCACATGGCGATGGTCGATCGGTTCGTCGATCGTGCCGTCGTCGATGAAAGGTCCGTCGGGCGGCACCGTCTGCGGGATCGCCATGATGATGCCGGGCACCACGGCGCCCCAGCCCGGACCGCGGAAGCCGCCGCCGCGGTGGCCGCCGTGATAGCCGCCGTCGCCGCCGCCGCGTGAGGGTGGCGGCGAGGGCTGCGAGGGCGGCGGCAGCGGATGCTCCGCGCCGGGCATCTGATGGTAATATCGGTTTTGCGCGGCGGCGCCGCCGGCGCCGGCCAGTATCAGCACCGAGAGTGCCGCGATCAGCGTCATTGCGTTGCGTTGCGCGCGCATGGCTTGGGCCCTCTCTCTTTCATGTCATTCCGGGAGGCGCCGACGGCGCTAACCCGGAATGCAGATAAAGTCCTGTGCGCCTGTTCTGGGCTCCGGGCTCGCCGCGGCGCGGCGCCCCGGTATGATATGTTCGCTCATTCACTCGGTTGTGGCGATGAAGGAGATGACCTTGTCGCCCTGCAGCTTCTTGATCAGGCCGTCGCGCTCATCCTTCTTCAGCTTGCCCTCGGCGACGCGCACCCGGAACAGGCCGCCGGCCGAAGGGCCGCCGGTGATCGCCAGCTTGTTGGCTTCGAGGAACTTGGTGACGTCGCCGGTGCTCGCCTGCGGCTGGAAGCGGATCAGCGCATAGCTGCCGGCGCCGGCCTTCGTGTCGGTCGTCGTCGAGGCGACCTCGTAGCCGCCGCCGTCCTTCTCGTGCAGCGCGAAGCCGGCGATCAGCCCGGCCTGCAACAGGATGGCGAGCACGGCGGCGCTGGCCGACCAGGCGAGCGTGCGCGGCGTCAGGCTGGCGAAGAACTCGGCGACGCGCGCGGCGAGATTAAGCGAAGCGGCCGGCGTCCGCTTGGGCTCGGCGTCGATGGCGGCGAACAGCGTCTCCATCGCGCGCGTGGAGGGCGCGCCCAGCGACTCGTTGAGGTGGATGGTCTCGTTGAGCTCCTCGCGCACCAGCGCGTAGCGCCGCGCCAGCTCGGGGTCGCGCTTCAGCGCGTCCTCGACGCGCTGGGCATCGCGCCGGCTCAAGGTTCCCGCCGCATGCCAGGGCAGCAGCGTTTCGATTTCGTCCAGCATGGGCGCTTCTTCTTGTTTGGTGTTCATGGCCAACCTCGATCCACTCCGCGCTCCTTCAGGAGCTCCGATAGTTTCTTGCGCGCGTAGAACATACGCGTCTTCACTGTCGCCTCCGGGATGCCGACGATCTTGGCGACTTCCTCCACCGACTTCTCGTGATAGTAGACGAGGTCGATGATCTCCCGGTGGTCCGCTGAAAGCGCGGTCAGGCATTGCCGCAAGACCTCGCCCTTGTTTTTCTTGCTCAGCGCCGCTTCCGGATCGTCGCTTTGATCCTCGATTTGCGCCGCCTTCTCGTCGTCGAGTTCCTCTTCCGGCCGCTTGCGCAGCGCCGACAGCGCCTTGAAGCGGGCAATTCCCAAGATCCAGGTCGAGACCGCGGAGCGGCCCTCGAACTTGCCGGCCTGGCGCCAGACGTCGAGGAAGACCTCACTGATCAGGTCCTCCGCCGTCGCCTCGTTGCGCACCAGCCGCAGCACGAACCGGAACACCCGGACATGGTGGCGCGCAAACAGCACCTGCATGGCGAGCCGGTCACCTCCTGCGATCCTTGCGATCAGAACGTCGTCCGAAGTCGTTTGCATCGACAGGCCAATCGGCTCATGCATGGGACGCGGCAGACGGCGCCCAGGTTCAAGAGAAATCAAAGAAAATTGCGCCCACCCCGTTCAGGGGTCGAATGGCCAGTTTCCCTCTATCCGGCACGGCGGGGCAAGTCAGGACGCCAATTAAAGCCCCGGCCCAGGGAGGAAACCGCCGCGCCGGCCTCCCGCCCAGGAGCCCCGCGGTGGCCCGATAATGCAGGGGCGGCCGTGCAGCCGCGCGCGGCGGGCAGGGGAGAACGGACCCTTTGAACCTTCCGGCGGCGGCCGGCGACCCATGTTGCGGATGTGACAGGCACATCCCCCGCAACAGGAGAGACCCCCATGTTCCGCAAGCTGATCATCGCCGCCGCCGCGACCGCCACCATCGGCGCCGCCGCGCTCGCCCCGACCACCGCCTCCGCCAAGCCGTGGGGCTGGGGTTGGCATCATCATCACAACCATTGGCACGGTGGCTTCGGCTTCTACGGCTACGGCCCCGGCTACGTTTCCGGCGGCGACTGCTACATCGTCCGCCGCGTCGTCTTCACGCCCTACGGCAAGCGCGTCCGCCGTGTCGAGGTGTGCGACTGACCGAGCAGACGATGCCTCCCCAATAGCCCCGGCTTCGCGCCACGCGGAGCTGGGGCCTTTGCGTTTTCCGGGGCATGGCGGGGCCTCTCCCGGGCGGCGGAATTCGCCGAATTGCAATTCCTAATATTGGTAGTAGAATATCACTACTCGCGTATTTGTAACGTTCCGAGGCGGTCATGACGGTCGGATTTGCCGCTGACATCGCTCCTCTGTTTTCCACCGGCGACAAGTTCTGCATGTCGCGCCAGGGCGTCCTGCTCGACGACTACGCCTATATGTCCGACCCGGCCGGCAACGACCGCTATGCCGATCACGCCAATGCCCGCGACGTCTACGCGCACCTGACCGGCGACGCCACGCCGCGCATGCCGATGCGCGGACCCTATTGGTCGGACGCGCAGCTCGACCTTTTCAAGCAATGGATGGCCGATGGCTTTCTCGCCTGAGCGCGTCAGGCCACGGCGCAACGAAGGGGGAAACGACGATGCGACGAACCGGTCTTGCCATCTTCGCATGCGTGCTGGCGACGACGCCGTGCGCCTATGCCGCCGATCCGGCACCCGCGCTCAATCAGCCCGACAAGGTGTCGTGGGAATTGTTCGCCATGGTCAATGCCCCGGCGGCGACGCAAAACAACAACAACGTCCTGTTCGAAACCTGGGCTTCCGATCAGCAGACCTTCACCGACAATCCGGTGTGGCCGAGCGCGCCGCCGCCCTTGGCGCTGCACGCGCCGATCCTGTTGCAATTCGCGCCGGTGCGGCCCGGCCTGCAGCCGCGCGTCTTGCCGTTCAACGGACCGGGCGAGGAGGTGCGCCGTAACAAGGTCGCCTTCGACTTCATCGTCGACAATAACTTGTACAAGCAATCAGGCCTGGCCGCCGCGTTCGCCGCCGGCAAGGAGATCAGCTTTCCGGTCAATTCGATCGAGGTGAAGGCGAATTGGGTGCCGATCGACCAGGTCAGCAATCCCGCGCTCTATCACGTCAACAGTGCCGGCGGAAAAAAATACGCGCTGGTCTCCATGCACATCATCTCCAAGCAGGTTCCCAACTGGACCTGGGCGACCTTCGAGCATCAGGACAATAAGGGCCGCTGCGACTATATCGGCTGCCGCGACGATTTCGGCGCCACGATGTCCTATGTGGCGCCGGAGCCAGCGGCGCAATTCGGCAAGGTCTATCCGCCCTGCCAGAAAACTCCCGCCGTGCTCGCGCTCTTCGCCAAGGCGAAACTGGCGCCGGAGTTCCGCAACTACTGTCTCAAGGGCAGTCAGATCGATTTCATCACCCCGACCGGCCTGCCGACGCGGCTCGGCAATTCGGTCACCGAGGACCACTTCGCCAATACCTCGTCCTGCATGACCTGCCATTCGCGCGCCGCCTTCGACGCCAAGGGCCAGCAGTTCCTGCCCTTCGCCGGCTTCCTCGATCCGCCGGTGCCCGCCGACTGCCCGCAGCCCAACAGCAGCATCACCGCCTGCAGCCCGAACGGCCCGCCGAAGCCGGCATGGTTCTGGAACAATCCCGGCACGCCGCAGCAGAAGCGGAAATACATGCAGGCCGATTTCGTCTGGGCGATCCCGTTCATGGCCTTGCCCAAGTGAGGCCGCCACGGGCAAGCGGGCGCGACCATGACGCGCAAGCGCAAAGCGACGTCTTCGTCCGCCGGCGGGCACGCGGCGGACCCGCGCATCGTCTTCACGCTCCATCTCAAGCGGCCTGAGCGTCAGCGCCGCCGCCCCGGCAGCGGCGCCGACTTTGCCGAACTGATGCAGCGCATCAGCCGCGAGGACTTGGCGGCCGAGCGCAAACGCACGCTGGCCAAACCGATCGCCGCCATTCGCCGCTTTGCCCGCGCGCATCGCCTGCGGGTGGTCGCCGTCGATCCGGTGCAATGCCGGGTCACGCTCAGCGCGCGCCCGCGCGACGCCGCGCGCGCCTTCGCCACCACGATGCGGCAGAGCGAGGCTGACGGCGCCGCCTGCCATCATCCGTCGCGCCGCCCGCGCCTGCCGCGCGCGCTTGCCCGCGTCAGCGTCGCCGTGCTCGGCCTCGATCAGCGGCCGGTCGCCCCGCGCTTGCGCGGCCGGGTCGCTGCGGACGGCCGCGACGGGCTTTATCCGTCCGCCATGGCCGCGCTCTACGGCATGACAACGCCGGGGCAGGGCGCCGGCCAATGCATCGGCATCGTGTCGCCGAAGGGCGGCTACAGCCGCGCCGATCTCGCTGCCGCCTGCGCCGCCATGGGCGTCGCGGTGCCGCGCGTGGTCGAGGTCAATGTCGGCAACGGCCGCAACGGCTTCGGTGCCGACGCCGAGGCCGACAAGGAAGTCAGCCTCGATCTGCAGGTGAGCGCCGGCGTGGCGCCGCGCGCGCGCATCGTCATCTATTTCACCGAAGGCACCGAGGCCGGCTATGCCGACGGCGTGGCGGCGGCGGTGCACGATGCCGTCAACCGGCCGAGCGTGATCGTGTTCACCTGGGGCGAGTCGGAAGATTTCTGGCCGCCACCGGCGCGCGCGGCGATCGATGCGACGCTGGCCGATGCGGTGCGTCTCGGCGTCACCGTCGTCGCCGCCGCCGGCGACGACCTCGCCACCGAGCGGCGCAGCGACGGCCAGGCGCATGTCGATTATCCGGCCTCGAGCCCCTATGTGCTCGCCTGCGGCGGCACCGAGATCGCGCTTAATGCCGCCGGCACCGCTATCGCCGGCGAGGTGGTGTGGAAGGCGGCGCCGCGCGGCACCGGCGGCGGCATCAGCGATTTCTACGCGGTGCCAAGCTATCAGAAGACGGTGGCGCTGCCGCCCTCGCTCAAGGACGGCGCCGCGCGCCGCGGCCTTCCCGACGTGGCCGCGGCCGCGTCGGAGACGAACGGCTACCGCGTCGTGCTCAACGGCCAGGAGATCGTCACCGGCGGCACCAGCGCCGCCGCGCCGCTGTGGGCGGCGTTCATCGCTTTGCTCAACGCGCAGCGCGGCGAGGCGCTCGGCTTCGTCAACCCGTTGCTCTATGCCAACCCGCAATGGCTGCGCGCCATCGTCTCCGGCGACAACAAGATGTTCGGCATCGGCTTCAGCGCCGGACCGGCGCCGGGTTGGAACGCCTGCGCCGGCCTCGGCGTTCCCATCGGGGCGTCGATCGTCGCCGGCCTGCGCCGCGCTTAGCGCGCGTTACTCAAAACGCTTCCGCTTTGCGCGCCGTGGCGCCATGCTGCGGCGGTCGAATTCGGAGTTCACAGCATGCTCGAAGGTTTCTCGCGCCGCGACATCCAGACCGCCGGCGCCCGCATCGTCAGCGTGACCGGCGGCAGCGGGCCGCCGCTTCTGTTGATGCACGGCAATCCGTTCACCCATCTCAACTGGCACAAGGTGGCGCCGGTGCTGGCGCGAGAGTTCACCGTGGTGCTGACCGACCTGCGCGGTTACGGCGATTCCGAGAAAGTGCCGGGCGGGCCCGATCATGCTGGCTATTCGTTCCGCGCCATGGCGCAGGACCAGATCGAGGTGATGGCGGCGCTCGGCTTTTCCCGCTTCGCCGCCGCCGGCCACGACCGCGGCGCCCGCGTGCTGCATCGTATGTGCCTCGACCACCCGCAGGCGGTAACCCGCGCCGCCTTCATGGACATCATCCCGCAGCATCATCTGCTCAATCATGTCACCCGCGAATTCGCCACCTTCTCCTGGCACTGGTTCTTCAACATCCAGCCCTACGACCTGCCCGAGCGCATGATGGGCGCCGACCCCGACTGGTTCATCGAGAAGAAGCTGGCCAAGACCGCACAGGGTCTTTCCTTCTTCGATCCCGCCGCGCTCGCCGAATACAAGCGCTGCTTCCGTGATCCGGCCACCATCCACGCCATCTGCGAGGACTATCGCGCCACCGCGACGGTCGATCTCGCCATGGATAGCGTCGACTTCGACGCCGGCCGCCGCGTCGCCTGCCCGGCCTTGATCCTCTGGGGCGCCACCGGCGGCGTCGGCCGTCATCACAAGCCGGCCGAGATCTGGCCGCGCTACGCCACCAACATCGTCGGCGCGCAGGCCATGCCCAGCGGGCATTACCTTGCCGACGAGGCGCCGGCCGAGACCACCGCGGCGCTGCGCGCCTTCTTTACCAATCCCGCGCTCGGCTGACGGCGGCGGGCGCCGCCGGCCGGCGGTGAAACCACCGCAGCGGCCGCTTTTGGTCGCGACCTTGTCATTATTGTTCACCCTTGTGCCGGGAAGCGGCCGCCGTCGGCGGCCCGGCCCTCGCGCCGGCAAAAGAGTTCTGCTAGTGGGTCACCACGCGACCCGGATGGGCGCGCGGTGTCGGGGGCGTCTGGGCCGGGGCGCACAACCCCACGCCGACCGGAGGAAGAATGCTCAATTCGCTGCGCGCGACGGCGCGATTTTTCCAGGACAAAGTCGGCTGGAATCGCCTCGGCGTGCTGCTCAGCCTCACCATTATCGCCGTGGCGCTGGTCGTGCTGCTGCACACGCTGCGCGGCATCGACATCGACCAGGTGTTCGCCGCGATCAAGGCGACCGGGCACGGCCAGATCGCCATGGCCGCGGTTTTCGTCGCCTGCGCCTATTTCACGCTGACGTTTTACGACTGGTTCGCGCTGCGCACCATCGGCCGCAACGAGATCAGCTACCGCATCGCCGCGCTGTCCGGCTTCACCAGCTATGCCATCGGCCACAATATCGGCGCCACCGTGTTTTCCGGCGGCGCCGTGCGCTACCGCATCTATTCCGCCTATGGCCTCAACGCCGTCGAGGTCGCCAAGATCTGCTTCGTTGCCGGCCTCACCTTCTGGCTCGGCAATGCCACGGTGCTCGGCCTCAGCGTCGTCATCGAACCGCACGCGGCGCGGCCGATAACCCAGCTTCCCTACTGGCTCAATCGCGGCATCGCCGTCGCCATCCTGCTGGTGCTCATCTCCTATGTGAGCTGGGTGTGGACCGCGCCGCGCGTCATCGGCAAGGGCGATTGGACCGTGCGGCTGCCGAACGGGCCGTCGACGCTGCTGCAGATCTGCATCGGCATCGCCGATCTCGGCTTCTGCGCGCTGGCCATGTACATGCTGTTGCCGGACGACCCTAATATCGGCTTCATCACCTTGCTGGTGGTGTTCGTCACCGCCACGCTGCTCGGCTTTGCCAGTCACGCGCCGGGCGGGCTCGGCGTCTTCGACGCCGCCATGTTGATAGCGCTCTGGCAGTTCGACAAGGAAGACCTGCTCGCCGGCCTGCTGCTGTTCAGGATGCTTTATTACCTGTGCCCCTTCGTCATCGCGCTGGCCGTGCTCGGCACCCGCGAGCTCTGGCTCAATACGCGGCGGCCGCGACCCTTGCCCTCGGCGCCGGCAATCCCAATTGTAAGCGTGACCGCCCCGATCCGTACCGAAATCGAGGCCGAGAAAACAGACGCCGGCTGACATGACCAGCGATGAATACGGAAACGTGCTGCGCCCGACCGGCTGGCGTGGCCGCTTGCGTGAGGCGTGGCGCATCTTGCTCGGCGATAGTCCGGTACCCCCGTCGGTCGGCGGACCCTTGGCGATGGGTCGCGCGGTGACGCATCCGCAGGCCGCGCTGATCGAATCGCTGATCGGCGGATTTCCGCAGCCGGCCATCGTGCTCGACCGCGACGGCCGGGTGATCGCCTTCAACGAGCCGGCCGGCGCCATCGCGCCCGCCATGCGCCGCGGCGAGCCGGCGCTGATCGCGCTGCGCATGCCGGACCTGGTCAACGCCATCCGCCGCGCCGGCAGGCGGCGCGAGCCGCAGCGCGTCGAATTCTTCGAACGGGTGCCGCTTGACCGCTGGTTCGAGGCTTTCGTGCAGCCGGTGCGGCTGGCCGGCGAGGGCGCCGATATCCTGCTGTTGACCTTCAACGACCTGACGCCGCTGCGCCGGGTCGAGGAAATGCGCGCCGACTTCATCGCCAATGCCAGCCATGAGTTGCGCACGCCGCTCGCCGCGCTGCTCGGCTTCATCGAGACGCTGCAGGGCCGCGCCAAGGACGATCCCGTCGCGCGTGAAAAATTCCTCAACATCATGCAGCAACAGGCAACGCGCATGGCGCGCCTGATCGACGACCTGTTGTCGCTGTCGCGCATCGAGCTCAACGCCCATCTGCACCCGGACACGCCGGTCGAGCTCGCTCCCATCGTGCGCCAGGTGGTCGACGGCTTGCAGATGCTGGCGCGCGACCGCAGCGTCGATATCAAGGTCTCGGTGCCGGCCGAGCCGCTCACCGTTCTTGGCGACCGCGACGAGCTGATCCGCGCGCTGGAGAACCTGGTGGAGAACGCGCTCAAATACGGCGCCGCCGGCAAGCGCGTCGACCTGACGCTGACGCGCGGACAGACCCGCGCCGGCACGGCGGAGGCGCGGCTCACCGTGCGCGACTATGGCCCCGGCATCGCGCCCGAGCACCTGCCGCGGCTGACCGAGCGCTTCTACCGCGTCGACGTCGCCGACAGCCGCCAGCAGGGCGGCACCGGCCTCGGGCTGTCGCTGGTCAAGCACGTGCTCAACCGCCACACCGGAAGGCTTTCCATCGACAGCACGCCGGGCGCCGGCGCCAGCTTCTGCATGCATATACCGTTGTACAGCGGGGCGGCCGGCACCAAGGTAGAATTGGCTGAAAAATCCGCTGGCTGATCCGGCAATCGATTGTCATCAAAGTTTTATGGACGACACAAACGGCGGCGGCCTTTCCGGACGCTGCCGCCGGCGCCAATTGGAAGTCGCCGCCTGGCTGCTTTCATTTCCGCCGCGCGCCTGGGGTCAAGCACGGGTAGTGTCTCAGTTTGAATTTAGCCCCACTGGAAGGCTGAGGCAGACGATCATATACTACCGGAATGGCAAAAATCGCGCGCGGGCTATATCGCACCCCCGGTTGGGCTTACGTCACTGATGATACGATCGGCATGGATGTGCCAGAGGGTACTTATCGCCAAAAGGGTTATCATCCCGACTATGATTCCTTGCCTAGCAAGGAAGAGTATGACGCCGATAAAGCAAAGGGAAATTGATGCCCCGAGGCCCCAAAGGCGAGAAGCGCCCCGCCGACGTGATTGGCAACGCGGTCCGCGTTATGCAGATTGCGACAGGCGAGATTGAAGAAACACCAAGTTCGGGCCGCGTCCGCAGCGGCCGCGCCGGCGGGAAAGCCCGCTCAAAAGCGCTCTCTGCCGAAGAGCGTCGCGCCATCGCTAAGAAGGCGGCTGAGAAGCGTTGGCGTTAGTTGGATCGTGTTGTGTCTGAGTAGCGGGCGGAGAAACACGCATCGCTCCCAATCGGTACATATTATCGCTAATGACAGCGCGAACTTTTATAATTCCCGGCTGCTTCATGATGATCTGAGAAAATCTCAGGTGGGCATGTAAGGCTACATAGCTATCATCTGGCTCTTTTTCGCCAAGAGAGTCGGGATGAAGGGCTTCCGTCCCAGCTAATGTCGCTTCAGCAATCTTGCCCTCTTTTGTTTCAGCAAATTTTCCTTGAATGGACGGTTCATTCTCTGGGTCGCCTGGCAAGAAAATCCATAAGTTCAAATTTGGATCGAATACCTTTTGTCTTTGAAGGATTGTCACCGCAACCGCAAACGTCGGTATTGTGGCAGGAAAAGGGACATGAATAATCATCGATCCGCCATACGCTCCGATGAAGGAGTGTTTCCCGCCAATCTCCTCGCGGATGTCGTCGCAGAAGATCGTGTATCCGTAAATGTCAGGTGTAGGGATGAGCGCCATGATTATACCGCAGACGATACATTAGTCTTAGTCGGCATCGCTCCATTAGGCACTTGGGTTAGGCTCACTGGTTCAATGCTAACTCCCGCAGATGTAATAGTATCGATTGGTTGGATGAGTGCCTTGCCATAAATGTTAGCAAGAGGGCCCTGTAAAATCTGCTTTCTGGCCATCAAGCCATAGCAGGACAGCACGAAACCACGCGGAATTGGTTCGCTACCCGAAAGATAATTTGCAATCTGGCGGCGGCTTCGATCCAACAGAGCGGCGGCTTCGCCTTGGGTTAAATTATTGGATCGGAGAAAATTTCTGAGATCGTCGGGCGCCATAGTTTCTTCTGCTAATTCTTCGACGCTATCGGCCGCCATATCGATCTGGTCACTATCGCCCCACGCTACAATTCTGCCATTCTCAATTAGGTGAATGGTTCTGAATAGACTTTGGTTGTCGCGAATGGGGCGGTAGAGCTTCAGGGTATTGATCATAGGAGAAAGATCAACAACATCTGTTCGGCCTACCCGAATGCCAGCAGACCATTCGACGCGAATGACGAGATCGTCAAGCGCCTCGACACGCGCGATCTTTGGCATTGGAATAGTAAGTTCCAGTTTAGCCATCGCGTTCATTGTACTCATCCCACTTCTGTAACAGGTAAGCTTGATTAGCTGCCGCCCAAGCAATGCCTTCGGCTAAGTCGGCGCGTGGCGCAGAGCCACGCCTGACCTCCAAGGTGCGGATATAGACTGAGACCTCCCAGTCGGGGCCGAGCTGGTGGTAATGCGGTGGCGGATGCTCGCGACGTGCATGGACGTAGACGTTCGAGTTGCTCAGCCGGTGGACGCGAGGCATGGAACCAGCTTCCACTGTTTCAAAAAGTAGTGCAACGGGCGCTTGCATGCAAGGTGATATGTGAAATAATTGCACACATCGTAAACCCATGTTATAGGCTGTGTTTCAAAAATATGGGAAATTAGTGCGCATTTCAAAGTGAAAAAAATGCTTATTAATTTAGCCGATATGGTCCATATTGAGGGCATGAACAAACTACCCCTCGCAACGCGTGTGCAAATCCTTTCCATGCTCTGCGAGGGGTCGTCCATGCGGTCGACCTCCCGTGTGGTCGATGTCTCGATCAACACGGTTTCCAAGCTTCTGGTAGACGCGGGAAAGGCTTGTGTTGCCTTCCATGACGCCAAGGTCCGAGGCGTGAAGGCTCGGAGGGTGCAGGTGGACGAAATCTGGTCCTTTACCGCCGCCAAGCAAAAGAACGTCCCCAGCATGAAAAAACCGGTTGAGGGTGCCGGCGACACCTGGACCTGGACGGCCTTGGAAGCCGACACAAAGCTGCTGATTTCATGGCTGGTCGGCGGCCGGGACAGTGATTACGCCATCGCTTTTATGGACGCTCTGCGAGACCGGTTGGCGAACCGCGTGCAATTAACCTCCGACGGTCATCGCGCGTATCTGGAAGCAGTCGAGGGCGCGTTCGGCGGTGACGTGGATTATGCGCAGCTTGTGAAGCTGTACGGCGCGGCCTCAGAGGCAGCTAAGGTCCGCTATAGCCCGGCAGAGTGCATCGGCGCCCGCAAGGAACGGATCGAGGGCAGCCCGGACCCCAAGCATATCAGCACGTCATTTGCCGAGCGCCAGAACCTCACGATGCGCATGCAAATGCGCCGGTTTAAGCGGCTCACCAATGCGTTCTCTAAGAAATTTGAAAACCACATGCACATGGTCGCGCTCTATACTGTCTGGTACAACTACGTGAAGCAGCACAAGTCGCTTAGGGGCCTGTCGCCTGCTATGGCTGCCGGTCTGTCTGATATCCTCTGGTCTATGACGGACCTTGCCGAGATAGTTGACGCTGCGGCACCGAAGGCCGGATCGCGCGGCCCTTATGAGAAGCGGGTCTTATGACGCGACAAACTTTGCTTCAGCTAATCAGCCAAGTGACCGGACTGATTTCCGTCTTGGTGCTTTATTACGCCAGCTTCGGCGTTCCGTGGGAGAAACAATCATGGAAGGGACAAGCCCCCGAAGAATTGGCGATCAAGCGACGACAACGAGTCCTCGGTTGGGTCGGAGTTATTTGCGCTTTCGTTGCTGTCGGCTGCCAGACGATCCTGACTCTTGACCCATAAGAAATTCAAACTGAGACACTACCGGCAATTGCCATGACCGCCGCCTCGGCATCGAGAGCCCGGCCGGGCGCCGATTTGCGTTTCTGAATGTATGTGTCGTTACGCACCGCGGAAAATCCGCCGTCGGATGAAAAATCAATAAGTCTCAATGCCTTAGACTGTCATCTGACTGTCACCAAAGCTTTATAGAACGGTGACATGCACCGCCTAAGGCTGATCGCGGCTTCGGCAATACCCGACTTGCGGGCAAGAAAAACCGATCCGAAGCGAAGTCTTGGAACGCGTCTTAAAGCAACAGCGGTCGCCCGCAACCCGGGCAGCAAGGCGAGATCGGGCTTTCGGCCCGCGTTTCGCTTTTGGCCGCAAACCTCAGGAGAGAACCCGTGAAACATTGGACGACATGGGCAGCCGCCGGCTTCCTCGCCGTCGCCGCTTCCGTCCCCGCCATCCCCGCCAGTGCCGCCGATATTTCCGGCGCCGGCGCCACCTTCCCCTATCCGATCTACGCCAAATGGGCCGACGCCTATAAGAAAGAGACCGGCATCGGCCTGAACTATCAGTCGATCGGCTCCGGCGGCGGCATCAAGCAGATCCACGCCAAGACCGTCACCTTCGGCGCTTCCGATGCCCCGCGTCCGGGCAAGGAGCTCGACCAGTACGGCCTCGTGCAATTCCCCATGGTCATGGGCGGCATCGTGCCGGTCGTGAACGTCACCGGCATCAAGCCGGGCGAGCTCACCATCGACGGCGCCACGCTGGCCAAGATCTATCTCGGCCAGATCACCAAGTGGAACGACGCCGCGCTGAAGAAGCTCAATCCGAACGCCAAGCTGCCGAATGCGGCGATCGCCGTCGTGCATCGGTCGGACGGTTCGGGCACCACCTTCAACTTCACCTACTACCTGTCGGACGTCAGCGCCGACTGGAAGTCGAAGGTCGGCCACAACACCTCGGTCGAATGGCCGGTCGGTCTCGGCGGCAAGGGCAACGAAGGCGTCGCCAACTACGTCGCCACCACCAAGAATTCGATCGGCTATGTCGAATACGCCTACGCGCTGCAGAACAAGCTGACCTACACCAAGATGCTGAACAAGGACGGCAAGACCGTCTCCCCGACCTCGGCCTCGTTCCAGGCCGCGGCCGCCGGCGCCGACTGGAAGTCGCAGCCCGGTTTCGGCGTCATCCTGGCCAACCAGCCCGGCGCGTCGTCCTGGCCGATGACCACGGCGACCTGGATCCTGGTCTACAAGAAGCCGGTCGACCCGGTTGCCACCGCCTCGGCGCTGAAGTTCTTCGCCTGGTGCTACAAGAACGGCGGCAAGATGGCCGAAAGCCTCGACTACGTGCCGATGCCGACGAAGGTTGTCGACGAGGTCGAGGCCACCTGGAAGGCCGAGATCAAGGGCAAGGACGGCAAGCCCGTCTTCGAAGCCAAGATGTAATCCATCACGGCACGGGAAAAGGCGCCGCCACCAACGGCGCCTTTTCCTTGTCCACCGCCGCCCACAGGGCGGCTTGCCAGGCGGCCCGCGGGCCGCTTGAGTGGCCTCTCAACCCCGCTTGTAGCGCGTCATTGGGAGAGCCGGATGCAACCCGAGGGGAGGCAAGGCGTGGTTGACGTAGCGTTGCAAGGCGGTTCCATTGCGGTCGCCGCCGCGACCGACCGCGCCAAGGTGCTGCAGCGCCTGAAGCTCGGCGACGCCGTGTTCCGCCAGCTGACCCGCCTCGCCGCCATCGCCGTGCTGATCATCCTCACCGGCATCATCGTCTCCCTGGTCCACGGCTCGATTCCCGCGCTGCGCAAATTCGGCTTCACCTTCCTGGTCACCGAGAGCTGGAATCCGGTGACCGATAAGTTCGGCGGCCTGGCGGCGATCTACGGCACCATCCTCACCTCCGTCATCGCCATGGTGATCGCGGTCCCGGTCGGCCTGTTCATCGCCCTGTTCCTCACCGAATTGTGCCCGATGTGGCTGCGCCGCCCGATCGGCATCGCCATCGAACTGCTCGCCGGCATCCCCTCGATCATCTACGGCATCTGGGGCCTGTTCGTGTTCGCCCCGTTCCTGCAGCAGACCTTGCAACCCTTCCTGATCGACACCCTGGGCACCATTCCCGGCATCGGCGACCTGTTCGCCGGCCCGCCCTACGGCATCGGCATCCTCACCGCCGGCCTCATCCTCGCCGTCATGGTGCTGCCCTTCATCACCTCGATCTCCCGCGACGTGTTCGAGGCGGTGCCGCCGGTGCTCAAGGAGGCCGCCTATGGCGTCGGCTGCACCACCTGGGAGGTGGTGCGCTATGTGGTGCTGCCCTTCGCCCGCGTCGGCGTCATCGGCGGCGTCATGCTGGGGCTGGGCCGCGCGCTGGGCGAGACCATGGCGGTCACCTTCGTGATCGGCAACGCCCACCGCATCGCCAGTTCGATCATGGCGCCCGGCACCACCATTTCGGCGACCATCGCCAACGAGTTCACCGAGGCGGTCGGCGACCTCTACACCTCGTCGCTGATCCTGCTCGGCCTCATCCTCTTCGTCATCACCTTCATCGTGCTCGCCGTCGCCCGCCTGCTGCTGATGCGCCTCAACGCCCGCGTGGGAGCCTGACGGACATGGTCGCCTTCACCCACTCGCCCGCGCTCTACAGCACGCGCCGCCGCCGCAACGTCATCACCATGACGCTCGCCTTCGCCGCCACCGGCTTCGGGCTGCTCTGGCTGGTGCTCATCCTCGCCGACCTGTTGTGGCAAGGCTTCAGCGGCCTGTCGGTGGCGGTGTTCACGCAGATGACGCCGCCGCCGGGTTCGGCCGGCGGCCTGCTCAATCCGATCGCCGGCAGCCTGATGATGACGGCGATCGCGGTGGCGATCGGCACGCCGCTCGGCATCCTGGCCGGCACCTACATGGCCGAATACGGCCGCTACGATCGGCTGACCACCATCGTGCGCTTCATCAACGACATCCTGTTGAGCGCACCCTCGATCGTCATCGGCCTGTTCGTCTACGAGATCATGGTGGCGCAGATGGGCCACTTCTCCGGTTGGGCCGGCGCGGTGGCGCTGGCGGTGATCGTGGTGCCGGTGGTGGTGCGCACCACCGAGGACATGCTCATCCTGGTGCCCGACACGCTGCGCGAGGCCGGCCGCCTCGATCGGCCTGCCGCGCTCGCTGATGATCCTGAAGGTCGCCTACCGCGCCGCCCGCGCCGGCATGATCACCGGCGTGCTGCTGGCGGTGGCGCGCATTTCCGGCGAGACCGCGCCCTTGCTGTTCACCGCGCTGAACAACCAGTTCTGGAGCCTGGACATGAACGCTCCGGTCGCCAGCCTGCCCGTCGTCATCTTCCAGTTCGCGCTCAGCCCCTACAAGGATTGGCAGAACCTGGCCTGGACCGGCGCGCTGATCATCACGATGGCGGTGCTTCGCGCTCAGCATCGTCGCCCGTCTCCTCGCGGCACAGAGAAAATCATCATGAGCCTCGCAAGCTTCACCACTCCGACTGCGAACGCCGCGCCGCTACCGGGCGGCGCCGAGGGGCTCGCCGAGAAGATCTCGGTGCGCGACCTGGATTTCTTCTACGGCGACAATCGCGCGCTCAAGAGCATCGACCTGCCGCTCTACCAGAACAAGGTGACGGCGCTGATCGGTCCATCGGGTTGCGGCAAGTCGACGCTATTGCGCGTTCTCAACCGCATGTACGACCTCTATCCCAACCAGCGCGCCGCCGGCCAGGTCACGCTCGACGACGACGATATCCTCGCGCCCGGCGCAGGATCTCAATCTGCTGCGCGCCAAGGTCGGCATGGTGTTCCAGAAGCCGACGCCGTTCCCGATGACCATCTACGAGAACATCGCCTTCGGCATCAGGCTGTATGAGCGGATCTCCGAAGTCCGAGCTCGACGACCGCGTGCAGCACTGCCTGCAGCGCGCCGCGCTGTGGGAGGAGGTCAAGGACAAGCTCAACGCCAATGGGCTGTCGCTCTCCGGCGGCCAGCAACAGCGGCTGTGCATCGCGCGTACCGTGGCGGTGCGTCCCGAAGTCATCCTGTTCGACGAGCCGTGCTCGGCGCTCGACCCGATCTCCACCGCCAAGATCGAGGAACTGATCGACGAGCTGAAGGCCGACTATACGATCGCCATCGTCACCCACAACATGCAGCAGGCGGCGCGCGTCTCCGACTTCACCGCCTTCATGTATCTCGGCGAACTGGTTGAATTCGGCGAGACGCACGCATATCTTCACCAGCCCGAACGATCGCCGCACCCAGGACTACATCACCGGCCGCTTCGGCTGATGCCGCACGATCGCGAAACAGGGGCGTCGGAATTCGCAATCGATCATGCGCAACGCCTGAGACCCGGATCGAAGGACAACTGAAATGACCGACCACACGATCAAGGCATTCGACAGCGACCTGCAGGAGCTTGTCGCGCATGGTCGCCGAGATGGGCGGCCTTGCCGAAAAGCAGGTCGCCGACGCGGTCGACGCGCTGGCCAAGCGCGACACCGGCCTGGCGCAACGGGTCACCGTCGCCGACGCCGAGATCGACACCCTGCAGCGCGAGATCGAGGAAAAGGCGGTGCTCACCATCGCCCGCCGCCAGCCGATGGCGGTCGATTTGCGCGAGGTGGTGGGCGCGTTGCGGCTTGCCAACGATATCGAGCGCATCGGCGACCTCGCCAAGAACATCGCCAAGCGCGTGCTCGCGCTCAACGGCGAGTTTCCGCCGCCCAAGCTGATCCGCGGCGTCGAGCACATGACCGACCTGGTGCTCGAGCAGCTCAAGTCGGTGCTCGACGCCTATGCCCGCCGCGACCTCGGTGCGGCGCTGGCGGTGTGGCGCGGCGACGAGGAGATCGACGCGGTCTGCAATTCGGTGCTGCGCGAATTGCTCACCTATATGATGGAAGACCCGCGCAACATCACCTTCTGCATCCATCTTTTGTTCTGCGCCAAGAACATCGAGCGCATGGGCGACCACGCCACCAATATCGCCGAGAGCGTGCATTACATCATCGAAGGCAAGCCGATCGCCGACCAGCGGCCGAAAGGCGACACCACGAATATCACCGCGGTGCACGAGTCGGCGATGAATCGCTGAACGGACCAACGCATGAGCCCGCGCATCTCTGATCGTGGAGGATGAGGAGCCGCTCACCATGCTGCTCCGCTACAACCTCGAAGCCGAAGGCTACGAGGTCGACAGCGCCGCGCGCGGCGACGAGGCCGACACGCGGCTGAAGGAGTCGACACCCGACCTGGTGGTGCTCGACTGGATGCTGCCGGGCCTGTCCGGCATCGAGCTGTGCCGGCGCCTGCGGGCGCGGCCGGAGACGCGCAACCTGCCGATCATCATGCTCACCGCGCGCGGCGAGGAGAGCGAGAAGGTGAGGGGGCTTGCCACCGGCGCCGACGACTACATCGTCAAACCGTTCTCGGTGCCGGAGCTGTTGGCGCGGGTGCGCGCGCTGTTGCGCCGCGCCAATCCGGAGCGGGTCGCCACCATCCTCACCATCGGCGACATCGAGCTCGATCGCGAGAAGAAGCGCGTCTCCCGCAACGGCCGTCCGATCGACCTCGGTCCCGACCGAATACCGCCTGCTCGAATTCCTCATGGAGCGGCCGGGCCGGGTGTTCTCGCGCGAGCAATTGCTCGACGGCGTCTGGGGCTCGGACATCTATATCGACGAACGCACCGTCGACGTGCATGTCGGGCGCCTGCGCAAGGCGATCAACCGCGGCCACGCCGCCGACCCGATCCGCACCGTGCGCGGCGCCGGCTACGCGCTCGACGACCGCTTCGGACGGGTGAACTAGCCAGCCTATCGGCCTTTCCGTCGCGCGCCGATCACTCTATCCCTCTCGCACGAGGGGAGAGTGCGCGTGGCGTGCCGAAAATAATATTTTCCTATCTCGCTTGACCGGCGCGCCGCTCCCCTCACGGGAGACGGAGAAGGAATGACGGCGTACCCGGCGCCGATAAACAACGCGGGCGATGAGGCATGTCCGCTTATCGCCCCTCCGCAAGCGGGGGATAAAGTGATCCGCGCGCGCCGTCGTCGCTATTTTCCGACCGCCCGATAGGCCGTCTTCGACCAGCGGAACGTCCGCCGCCAGTGTCCCTTCCGGTTCTTCACGATGAGGTCGAAATGCCCGTCGGTGACATGCTTGGAGATGACCAGCACATTGCCGGCATCGGTGATGTCATGGTCGCGCGTGCCGTCCTTGTGCCATTCGCCGGCGATGTCGGCATAGGCCGACATCGGTACCGCCAGCACCTGCTGCAGTTCTCCGCCCACGGGCATGAACAGGCACAGCCCGGTATAGTTGGCGCCGCCGCCGGAATAGCTTTCCATCCAGTTGCCGCGCAGGCCGAAGGCGGTCTGATCGGGCGCGATCGTGTAGGGCGCGAGATCGAAGCGGTCGAAGCTATCGGGCGTAATCCCCGCGCCATTCGCCTCGTCCGCCGCCATCGGTTGTCGCGGCAGGCCGGCGTGGTCCCAGCGCATGGCGCAGTCGAGCGGCCCGCTTTTCGCGACCAGCGCGGGCGCCGCGTGATCTCCAGGTTTGATCACGCCGAGATAAACATGCAGCGGCGGCCGCTTGTCGCCGGGATCGGGGCGGCTGCATTGCGGCTGCTGCGGATCAAACGGCGCGGCGCCGCCGGTGCAGACGATCGCAACATAGAGACCGGGCCGCGCGCGCCACGGCTTGGCGCCGACGACAGTCGGTGTCGCCTTGTCCCCGGCGGGAACGAGCAGAGCGGCGATGGCGGAAGCCGACAGCATCGCGGGCAAGTGCGACCCGAGCAGGTCGGGCGCGGCTTTGCCCTGAATTTGCTCCGAGAAATATTGCTGGCCTTCCGGAGTCTGCAGATGCGATGGAACCTGGTCGAGCGAATGGACCGTTGCGGCCCAGCCCGGTGCGGTGATGGCAAGCGACAGCGCGGCGATGGCGATTTTGCGCACGGAAACTCCTCAGGCTTGCAACATTTCCATCGCCGCCTGGTGCACGCGGGATGTCGCCGGCGACGACGATGCGGCCGCCGGCCTGCGCCGGCTCGTTTTCCCAGGTGGTGACGATGCCGCCGGCGCCGGCGATGATCGGGATCAGCGGCACGATGTCGTGCGGCTTGATCTCGGTCTCGATGATGAGATCGATCAGGCCGGCCGCCAGCATGCAATAGGCGTAGCAATCGCCGCCGTAGCGCGACAGCTTCACCGCGTTCTCCACCTGGCCGAATCGGGCGCGGTCGGCCTCGTTCATCAGCAGCGGGCTGGTGGTGAACAAGAGCGCGTCGGCGAGCCCGGCGCAGGCGCGCACGTTGAGTTCGCGCTCGCCGACCGGCCCGCGATAATGCGCGGCGCCGCCGTCGCCGGTGAAGCGCTCGCCGATGAAGGGCTGGTGCATCATGCCGAACACCGGCTCGCCGAAGCGCATCAGCCCGATCAGCGTGCCCCAGGCCGGCATGCCGGCGATGAAGGATTTGGTGCCGTCGATCGGGTCGAGCACCCAGACATATTCGGCATCGTTGTGCTCGGCGCCGTATTCCTCGCCGAGGATGCCGTGATCGGGGAAGGCCTTGCGGATGAGCGTGCGCATGGCCTGCTCGGCGGCGCGGTCGGCCTGGGTGACCGGATCGAAGCCGCCGGCCTGCTTGTTCTCCACCGCCAGCGCGGTGCGGAAGAACGGCATGATGGTCTCGCCGGAGGCGCTGGCGAGATGGTCGACGAAGCTGGCGAAATCGATGGCCGTCATGCTGCCCGCCGTGGGTTTGCGTCGCTAGATGCGCGTTCCATGGGAGTGAATCACGGTGCTCCCTAACATTTTGCGTGCGCATGATCTTTTGCGAATTCCGGTTTCGCACCGGCTTTGCGCGCGCGGGTGGCGACCGGCGTCGCGGGATCGCGCTCCAGGCGCGGCCGGAGCCCGCCGAACCCGGCAACCGGAGCCGGTCCACAAACGCATTACAAAGGAGGGCAAAAGCCCGGTATTTCGCACATTATGACGGGCGAACGTGATTTTTCGGCAACGAGTTTCGCTCAATTCATTGAATTAAATAGACAAATCCAATTCCAGCCATGCAGAATTGCATGTGAATTTCGTCGATAGGCCTTGATTTTTGTGCGACGCAGTGTAAGTTATTGCAATGCGGTAGCGAGAGTTACCGCTGCCCTCCTTGGGCGTTTCCTCCCTAGACTTGGGCCGCTTGCCTCGCGCGAGCGGCCCTTTTTTTGCGCCGGCCGCGGGCGCGGCCGCGGTCATAACGCGAGGCTATTCCGCGGCGGCGCGATAGGGCCGCAGTTCTTCCAGCGGGATTTCGCCGAGCCGCCGCGCCAGCGTGTCCAGGTCGGCGGCCAGGCGGACGAAATTCGCCGAGCGCTCGTAGCGGCCCTCGTCCATATAGAGCGCGCGGTTGATCTCGAGCTGGATCGCATGCAGGCCGGCGGCCGGATTGCCGTAATGCTCGGTGATGAAGCCGCCGGCATAGGGCTTGTTGCGGCTGATGCCATAGCCGAAGCCGCGCAGGCTATGTTCCACGGTTTCCGCCACCACGGGCACGCAACTGGTGCCGTAGCGGTCGCCGAGCACGAATTCCGGCCGCGGCCGCTCGTCGCGCTGCCCGGCGGTAGAGGGCATGGAATGGCAGTCGATCAGCACGGCGGCGCCGAAATCCCGGTGCAGCCGCATGAACAGCCGGCGCAAGCAGCGGTGATAGGGCTTGTACAGGCTCTCGATGCGGCCGCAGCGCGTCGTCGACCGGGATGCGCTGGTCGTAGATTTCCTGGGCGTCGCCGACCACGCGCGCCACGGTGCCGAGGCCGCCGGCCACGCGCATGGATCGGGTATTGGCGAAGGAGGGCAGCCGGCCCTCGAACATGCGCGGGTCGAGCTCGTAGGGCTCGCGGTTGACGTCGACGAAACAGCGCGGGAAATGCGCCCGCATCAGCGGATAGCCCTGCGCCACCACGCCGGCGATCAGGGCGTCGACGAAACTGTCCTCGGAGCGCCGCAGGGTGCCGATATCGAGCCGCGAAACCCGCAGGAATTCGCGCGGATAGACCGAGCCGCTATGCGGCGAATTGAACAGCACCGGGCCGCGGCAGGCGGCCGGTTCCACGATCTCGAAGGGCGGATCGAGCTCTTCGCGGATTTCACTCATGGGACGACTTCTTCGGGACGCGTTTCGGTGGAGCCGTGGCAGCCATGCGAGCATGCGATCCGCGGTTGGCGGGGCCGGCGGCCCCCTTATACTATCTATTGTCCATGGTGGTATGGACAAAGCCAAGCCATGCTTTTGGTTCACCCGTTATTTACCGGGCATAAGTCTTATGGGGGCCGCAAGGGGCCGGCCGTCTCGGGCGGCCGGGACGGGGCGGTTGAAGGGTAATGTCGAAAATCCTCCTGGCTGAAGACGACACCGATATGCGGCGCTTTTTGGTCAAGGCGCTGCAGAATGCCGGTTTTGAGGTGACCTCCTACGACAACGGCCTGTCGGCCTATCAGCGGCTGCGCGAGGAACCTTTCGAGCTGCTGCTGACCGACATCGTGATGCCGGAAATGGACGGCATCGAGCTCGCCCGCCGGGCGGCCGAGCTCGACCCCGACATCAAGATCATGTTCATCACCGGCTTTGCCGCGGTCGCGCTGAACGCCGATTCCACCGCCCCCAAGCAGGCCAAGGTGCTGTCCAAGCCGATCCACCTGCGCGAGCTGGTCACCGAAGTGCAGAAGATGCTGGCGGCCTGAGGCCGGCGGCGGCCCGCAAGGGCGGTCTTGCCTCCCCGGTTGGGAGCCGATACATCATTCCCGGATAAAGGGCGCGTAGCTCAGCGGAAGAGCACTACCTTGACATGGTAGGGGTCACAGGTTCGATCCCTGTCGCGCCCACCAGCCAGTCTTTTATTCCTACTAACATATCGGAGACTGCGGAAAGAGCCCGCCAACCGCGGCGTTTTTAGCACTCTCGAATTCGCATCTTGAATCTCTGTTCGCAAGAATTCGGAAAATTCAGCGCCAGTCTCCGGCTGCAAAATTCCCGTTCCTGGGAACGGGGAGACTGGTTCGACAGACTGGGTGCTAGGCACTCAGTTCGATCCCTCTCAGCTCCACCACGCAGTCACACTTATTTGCGGCTTTGCAGAGACCTGGCAGAAGTGCCGGCGTGTCGCGGGCGTTCTTGCCGTTGATTTTGGCTGACCGGTCTCTGGCGAGCGCGCCGGACCTGTTTGGGGCACCCGTCTCCGCTGCCAAGATTCCCGTTCCTGGGAGCCGCCGTCCTGGATGCGCCCGGTATATGGACGGCGAGCGCCGATCGGCGATCAGCATGCACGCGCCTATGGCGGTCGACTGCGATGGTCGCCCGGCAGCACGGTCCGCTCGGACCTCAACAGCCGGTTCAATCTGGCAGTGGCAATCCAAGGCGCTCAAACTGAAGCGACCATTCCGCCGGTGCATCGCGCAATGCAGCGACCCCAATGCCGCGGGGCAGGCGGCCCTCGACGGCAGCCTTGACGAGTCCTGGCGCGATGAAGGCCATCGAGATCGTCATGTTGACATGACGGACGCTGCATCGGTGGCGGGCAGCAATCTGCTCGGGACCTTGCGCCGAGCCAGAGACGATCTCGTCCAGCCAGGCCCGGCCACGCGCGATAGCCTTGAGCAGGGCCTTTCGTCGCTCGGGTTTGATGGGGCGGACGGTATGCCGTGGCACGGAGGGTGGCAGCAGGATCTCGCGAGATTTTTTCGACGGCGGCTTGCGCCAGGGGATCAGCAATATAGGCCCGTCGGCGTCGTCGCCGTTTGATCTTGTCGGAACTGGCTCAGAGCCTTGATCGACCTCCGTCGCCGCATCCGCGCCCGACGGCTTCAGCCGAACCATCAGCTGGTTCTTCTCGACGTCGATGCGAACGATGTGGGCCGTAATGTTGCTGCGGTCGGTCAGGTCTCGATCGGTTGCCGATCCATTCCGGTCGCCGAGGTGCGCCGCAAGCGCTTTGACCAGCGCGGCTTCGATGTCTGTTGCGGGCACCCGGGCGATCGAGGCGGACGACGACTTTGCCAGCCCGCGCAGGTGAGGCTGCGACACGTAGTACCGATAACGGACACCATTCTTGGTTGCGTGTGTCGGGGCCATGGGATGCCCGGCATCATCGAACAGTAGCCCAGCCAAGAGAGCCGCCGACTTGTTTCGCGTCACCGTCCGGTGCGACCACTGCTCCGTCAGCTTCGTCTGCACAGCGTCAAACAGCTCACGATCCAGAAGCGGAGGCTGCGGTCCGGGACAGATCTCGTTCTTGTACCGGACTTCCCCGATATAGAAGCGGTTCCGCAGCATGTAGAAGAGGGGGCCTTGGGTGAACGCGCCGCCGCCTCTGCTGGCGCCTGTCGACAGCTTCCGGATCTTGGTGCGGAAGCCGCGCTCGCGCAGGTCGACGACCAGGCGGTTGACGCTTCCAAGTTCGAGGTAGCGACGGAAGATGGTCCGGACCTGCTCGGCCTCCTCCTCAACGATCAGGAGCTTGCCGTCCTTGAGCTCATAGCCGAGCGGCACCATGCCGCCGACCCAGAGGCCCTTTCGCTTGGAGGCAGCCACCTTGTCGCGAATGCGCTCGGCTGTGACCTCCCGCTCGAACTGGGCGAATGACAGCAGCACGTTGAGGGTGAGCCGCCCCATCGAGGTGGTGGTATTGAACTGCTGGGTCACCGAGACGAATGAGACGCCATGGGCGTCGAACAGTTCCACCAGCTTGGCGAAGTCCGCTAGCGACCGCGTCAGTCGGTCGACCTTGTAGACGACGATGACGTTGATCTTGCGGGCCCTGATGTCGGCGAGAAGCTGCTGCAGGGCGGGGCGGTCGGTCGACCCGCCGGAGAAGCCGCCGTCGTCGTAGCGGGTCCGGACCAGCGTCCAATGCGCGTGCGCCTGGCTGCGGATATAAGCGGACGCCGCGTCGTACTGAGCGTCCAGCGAGTTGAACTCCTGGTCGAGGCCGGAGTCCGTCGAGACCCGCGTGTAGATGGCGCAGCGGACGGCTTTGCTCGTGGCCGTCATGGCTTCACCTCGGCCGGTCTTTTGTCGCGCAAGCCGAAGAAGCGCGGGCCGTTCCACTTCGTGCCGGTGACGGCAAATGCGATCTTCGACAGACTGTCGTAGGTGCCGCCTTCCCAGGCAAAGCCATTCTTGACCACCATCACGCGGTGGATGTGGCCGTTCCAGTCCCGCGTGAGGATCGTGCCCGGCAACAGGTCTCGCCGCCGCTGGTCGAAGGCATCGGTCAATGGTACAACATCAGAGTCGGACCGGGCCGATCCGACTCTTTTCAGCAGCTTCAGGGTCTGTGCATCGAGGTCCCCCATCGCATCGGCCTGGAGGCGGTAGGCGACCATCGCGAACAGAAGATGCCGGGGCAGATGCGGCGGCGGCTGCCGCCCCGTCATGCTCTGCCACCGAGCCCGCAACGCGGGAAGGGCGAGACCGCGCAGACGCACGATCTCATCCTCCACACTGCGGCGGCTCGACCCTCGGCCAACCGGGCTGGAGCGTCGCATCGTGTCAGGCCGCGTCGATCGCATGCGCCGGGTTATCAACAATCCGATAGACGCGGCCGCTCTCAGCGGCTTCAGAAACAAGATTGAGCCCGAGCTTCTTACAAACGACCCCGGCAAGGAAGCCGCGCACGGAATGCTGTTGCCAGCCCGTCGCCTGCATCATCGCGCTGATCGTGGCGCCGGTCGGCGCGCGCAGCATGGCGATGACCCGGGCCTGTTTGGTGTCGGCACGCTGCTTATTCTTGCCAATATCAGGTTCGGAAGGGGTGGTGCCAGTTCGCTTCCTCTGCGGTGAAGCCGAGGCTCGAGGCGCGGGCCGAGCTGGCTTACGCTGCTTGAGATTGCGTGGCGTAGTTCGCGACTTGCGGGATTGCTTGGATGCTAGCTTGGTCATGGGATCCTCGTGGCTTGCTCGCGGCGTCCTCCGCCGCACCGCCACAGCCCCACCCAAGCGATTTGCCCGGCGGGGCAGGTCCCGAGGCCTATCTGCGCCTCAAGCCGGCATAGTACCGCTCTATCTGGCCACACATGCCAGTCCTTTCTGGATAATCTTGTTGCGGATTTTAGTGTCTGTCCGGAGAGATCATACTGGATTGCATAGTTTTCTCAACATGAGCCTGATGGAGGCGAGACGCAGAAACGCGAGCGCCTTGCGATTGAGATTTTCCCAATCCTTTGCGAGCCGTCTGCACCGCCCGAGCCATGCGAATGTTCGCTCCACCACCCATCGCTTTGGCAAGACGACAAAGCCTTTGACGCGATCCGAGCGCTTGACGATTTCGACATTCACTTGCGCCATTATTTTCGACACGGCGCGGCGAAACATCGGGCCTTGATAGCCGCCATCGGCGTAGAGTTTCAGCAGGAACGGATACATGCCGAACATGGTCGCCATGACCAGCGCGCCGCCATCACGATCTTGAATGTCGGCGGCATGCACGATGGCATGGATCAGCAAGCCTTGCGTATCGACGAGAATGTGCCGCTTCTTGCCCTTGATCTTCTTTCCCGCGTCGTAACCCGGCGGATCAATCGAAGGCCCCCTTTTTCAGCGCTTTTCACGCTCTGGCTGTCGATCACCGCGGCAGTGGGGCTTGCGTCCCTGGAAGCCGCCTCACGGCATTTCACATAGAGCTCATGATGGATGAGATCGAGCGTGCCATCCCAACTCCAAAGGTCGAAATAATCGTACAATGTCGAGCGCGGCGGCAGGTCTTTCGGGATCGCCCGCCACTGGCAGCCGGTCGACAGAATGTACATGAGGCCGTTCACTACCTCACGCATGATCACCGTACGTTTGTCGCCGCCACGCTTGCCCGGCGGGATCAAGGGTTCGACCAGATTCCATTCGTCGTCTGTCAGGTCGCTCGGATAGCGTAATCGGCTTCGGTCATAACGGCCGCGATTTTCGTTCGTCCACATCGGCAGCCCCTCCGAATCAGGCTGCCACCCTTGAATCACAAATGATTCATATGATTCAACAACTCATCGGACAGACACTAAGGCCCGCTCGAGCATCTAATGATCTGATGATTTTGCCGGCTTTGGCCGATCTCCGTCTGATCCTCCCCCTTTGAAGTGGTCCGACTTGAACTATGTCTTTTGACGTGAAGGAGGACCGAGATGCCAAAGAAGAGGCACAAGCCTGAAGAGATCGTCGCGAAGCTACGACAAGCCGATGTACTGATATCGCAGGGTCAGGACATTGCCGATGTCGTCCGTCAGATTGGCGTAAGCGAGGTGACCTATTATCGGTGGCGCCAGGAGTACGGCGGGCTGAAGACCGAGCAGGTCAAGCGCCTGAAGGAACTCGAGATGGAGAATAGCCGTCTGCGCAAGGCGGTCTCCGATCTGACACTGGACAAGCTCATTCTGCAGGAGGTCGCCGGGGAAACTTTTCTCTATTCGGGGCGCATGACGCAAGCTCCCTTTTTTAAAATCCACAATGTCAGAGATCATCCTGCGAGGCTCTTGCTTCTCTCCGAGGTCAACACTTGGCTGCCTCATGATGGGATCAGAAGGAACGGGTGGAGCCATCTAAGCCGCGCGGTCGTGAGTACGCCGCACGAGTTTCCTCGGTCTCACCCGATCCCGTCGTCCTCGCGGGACGCCTCCTCCATTGCGGAGGAAGTTGAATTACTTGATCTCCTCGATCAGGCTGTGGCCGCAGTCCACCGGAAGTCGGTGTTATCCCGCCACATGCGGTGAAGAACGATGGCAAGTTTGCGCGCGACCGCAACTATTGCCTTTTGCATTCCGCGTTGGCGAGCGACCGCGATGCCCCACGCCTTAAGCGGGTTCCAGCGGCCTGGTCCGGTTAACACGACAAGAGCTGCTTCATAAAGGCTGGATCGCAGCATCACGTCGCCGCACCGGGAGATCCTTCCCGTCCGGGCGACCTCGCCGGATTGATATAGCCGCGGGGTGAGCCCGTAATGGGCGCTCACACACTTAGATCTTGAGAACCTTGCAGAGTTATCGACGCATGTTCCGAATGTGAGGGCCACGATCGGCCCGACTCCAGGCGCAGACATCAAACGACGACAGATTGGGTCGGTTCGCACGAGTTCGAGCAGCATACGATGGAGTTTAGCAAATTGGACGCGCAGGACAGCGCGTGCCTCTAATAGCGGCCCAACGATTGCGGCGACCAAAGGATGATCAACTACGAGCTCGCGAATGCGGTCCTCAAACTTGACCGCCCCAACAACGCCGACCTTGAGCCCGAAATTGCGCAATGACCCGCGGAGATCATTCTCGATGTCATAAATCTTCCGCTGGAGGAGCTTGCGGGAGGTCAGCAAAAGACGCCGATGTTGGCTCGCAGGCGTCTTGACGTGCACGGCCTTGAATAGCCCCACGCGCATCATCTGGGCGATACCGCGGGCATCGTTCCGATCAGTCTTGTTGATCCGCGCGGAAAGGGCTGCGTGCATGTGACGGGTCTCGACACAGATTGCTGCAAGTCCGATGTCAACGAGCCCGCCGTAGATCCATTGCGATAACGGCCCTGCCTCCAGGCCAATGCGTTCGAGCGGCTGCTCACACTCGCGTAGCCGTTCTGCGTTCGGCTCTGGTGAGCTATCGACCATCGTCTCAAGTAGAACCCGACCGTCCCCGTCTACGACACAAATGGCAGTTGTCTTCACGGATATATCCAGACCAGCATAGAGAGACATGGTGAGCTCCTTCGATGTTGAATGTTCGGAGATGTCGTCTTGCAGCGCAGTGACCAGCGTTGTGAGAGGAAACCCCGAATACCCCATCTAAGCCCCGCGCGCCGACGCGCCTGTATCGAGCAGGTCATGGAAGTCATGCATGTCTCCGAGCGCCGCGCCTGTGCG